>NZ_JACVAF010000029.1:0-346 GCF_014851745.1 Achromobacter sp. ACM01 | reverse complement strand
GATGAGCACATTTCGTTGTGCTTCTTCCAGATTGTTAAAGAACGAATATAGCTGTCAGGTAAAACCTAACTCATAAGGCCGTTTCAACGACACTATGAGTTAGCCTCTACATCACCAGGTGATTAGGTACTTGGTGGAGGTGAACGGGATCGAACCGATGACATCCTGCTTGCAAAGCAGGCGCTCTCCCAGCTGAGCTACACCCCCATATCCCGCATGCGCAGAATACTTGGTGGGTCTGGTTGGATTCGAACCAACGACCCCCGCCTTATCAAGACGGTGCTCTAACCGACTGAGCTACAGACCCAAAAACCTTTTCGGATCAGCAGTCAGGAAAGCTGTAGAC
>NZ_JACVAF010000028.1:0-375 GCF_014851745.1 Achromobacter sp. ACM01 | reverse complement strand
AGCAGGACGGGACGGCCAAGAACCACACCGCCGGCGACGACTCCGTCACCGACAAGTTCACCGTCACCGTCACCGATGCGGCCAACCAGGTCAAGTCCGACGACCTGGTCGTACTCATCACCGACACGGCGCCCGAAGCCAAGCCCGACACCGCTTCCGTCACGGAAGACACCGCACTGACCGCCTCCGGCAACGTCATCACCGGCACCGGTGCCGACACCCTCGGCGCGGACGTCACCAACGTCGTGGGCGTGGCCAAGGGCACGGTCCCCGCCGGCCAGAACGTCACCGGCAACGTCAACACCGCCGTCAACGGCGAGTACGGCAAGATCGTCCTCAAGGCCGACGGCACCTACACCTACGAGCTGAACAACA
>NZ_JACVAF010000027.1:0-380 GCF_014851745.1 Achromobacter sp. ACM01 | reverse complement strand
AAGCGTAACTGGTTGAGCGGCTGCGGTTAGGCAACTGCTCCAATCTTGGAAGAAACACAACGCGTGGCGATCAGAGTCAGACTCGATGATCACGCACGGTGGGGTGTAATTGGTGTTGGCTGGCTGCCGACGGTGCAGCCAGATTTTGTATTGAACGACACTTGGAACGCTATATCACCAGGTCATAACCATCAGTGTTATAGGATCAAGCCTCACGGGCAATTAGTATCGGTTAGCTTAACGCATTACTGCACTTCCACACCCGACCTATCAACGTCCTGGTCTCGAACGACCCTTCAGGGGGATCAAGTCCCCGGGATACCTTATCTTCAGACGAGTTTCCCGCTTAGATGCCTTCAGCGGTTATCTCTTCCGTACTT
>NZ_JACVAF010000026.1:0-390 GCF_014851745.1 Achromobacter sp. ACM01 | reverse complement strand
TCACCTATAGCTACCAGCAGGACGGTACCTCGAAGGATCACACCGCCGGCGACGACTCCGTCACCGACAAGTTCACCGTCACCGTCACCGATGCGGCCAACCAGGTCAAGTCCGACGACCTGGTCGTGCTCATCACCGACACCGCTCCGGAAGCCAAGCCCGACACCGCCTCCGTCACGGAAGACACCGCACTGACCGCCTCCGGCAACGTCATCACCGGCACCGGCGCCGACACCCTCGGCGCGGACGTCACCAACGTCGTCGGCGTGGCCAAGGGCACGGTCCCCGCCGGCCAGAACGTCACCGGCAACGTCAACACCGCCGTCAACGGCGAGTACGGCAAGATCGTCCTCAAGGCCGACGGCACCTACACCTACGAGCTGAACAACA
>NZ_JACVAF010000025.1:0-482 GCF_014851745.1 Achromobacter sp. ACM01 | reverse complement strand
GCTCCCGCATGACCTCCGCCACTTTCTTCGCTACCCCCGAAGCCTTCCGCCATTGGCTGCAAGCGCACGCGGCGAATGGCCGTGAACTGCTCGTAGGCTTCCACAAAGTCGGCTCCGGCCAGCCGTGCATGACATGGTCCGAGTCGGTGGACGAAGCCCTGTGTTTTGGCTGGATCGACGGTGTGCGGCGGCGCATTGATGAGCACACGTATTCGATCCGCTTCACTCCGCGCAAGCCGTCGTCCATCTGGAGCGCGGTGAACATTGCCAAGATGGAGCAACTGCAGGCCGCTGGCCGCATGACCCCTGCGGGGCTGCAGGCTTTTGCGCACCGCAAGGCCGGCAAGTCTGCGATTTATTCGCACGAGCAGGCGGCGCCCGCCGAGCTGCCTGCCGCGCAGCTGCGGGAGTTCCGGCGGCACAAGAAGGCGTGGCAGTTTTTTGAGGCCACGCCGCCGGGCTACAAAAAGACCCTGCTGCAC
>NZ_JACVAF010000024.1:0-544 GCF_014851745.1 Achromobacter sp. ACM01 | reverse complement strand
GCCTGACGCCGTTCATGACCTTGGCGCGTTCGCCTCTTCCTCCCTTTTTCTCTTTCCTCCTCTCTCTCTTTTTTCCTTCTCTCCCCCTTTTCCTTTTTTCTTCCTTTTTTCTTTTCCTTTTCCCCTTTTTTCCTTCCCCTTCCCTTTCCTTCCCTTTCTCCTCCCCCTTCCTTTCCTCTCCCCTTCCCCTCCTCTTTCTTTCTCTTTCTCCCTTCCCTCTTTCCTTCCTTTCTCTTTTCTCTTTTTTTCTCCTCTTCCTCCTCCTTTCCCTCCTTCCCTTCCCTTTTCCTTTCTCTCCTCTTCCTTCCCCCCCCTTTTCCTCTCCCTCCTTCTCCCTCTTCCCCCCTCCCCTTTCCTTCCCTCTTCCTTTTCCCCCCCTTTTCTCCCCTTTCTCTTCCCCTCTCTTTTTTTCCTCCTCCTTTTCTCCCTCCTTCTTCCCTCCTCTCCTTTCTCTTCTCCCCCTCTTCCTCTTCCTCCTCCCTCTCTTTTTTCTCTCTCTTTTTTCTCCTTCTCCTTCCCCCCCCCCCTCCCCTTCTCTTCTCGT
>NZ_JACVAF010000023.1:0-561 GCF_014851745.1 Achromobacter sp. ACM01 | reverse complement strand
CTTCCGGACAGTGGCTGCGGCCGTTCAGGCAGGGGATGAAGATCATGCCGATGGGGCCGGTGGGCGCCATGTAGACCGCGTCGTGGCCCGCGCCGCTGGGCAGGCGCATGGAGGCGTAGCCGAGCTGATCGGCGGCGGCCTGCACCGCGTCCATCACCAGCGGCGTGCAGTCGGTGGGCCGCGCGCGGCTCAGCTGCGTGAAGCTTGCGGACAGGCGCAACGCGGTCAGGTCGGTGGCCACGCCGGCCATCAGCGTTTCCGGGAAGGCGTCCAGCACGGCATCGCTGTCGCTGCGCATTTCCAGCGTCAGCTCGACGCGGCCCGGCACCGCGTTGGCGGCGTTCGGCGTCATGGACAACCGGCCCACGGTGGCGACCACGTAGTGCGGATTGCCGCTGGCGGCGCTGGCCTGGCGGTGGGCGGCATCGATGATACGGGCCGCGCCCACCAGGGCGTCGCGGCGGATGTCCATGGGCGTGGTGCCGGCATGATCCGGCTGGCCTTCCACCGTGATCAGCACGCGGCGGATGCCGACGATGTTGGTGACCACGCCGATAGGCA
>NZ_JACVAF010000022.1:0-769 GCF_014851745.1 Achromobacter sp. ACM01 | reverse complement strand
AACCCCCGAAAGGGTCGAGTCATACGTCGCTACTCAAAGGAAGTGAGGTATGTGCTTAGACTTGACATCTAAGGTACTTCACTTCTAGTGAGCACTTGATTTCATTGTGCTTGTGACCGAAGTCACTGTGCACTCGCATCAAGCGCCCACACTTATCGGTTGTTTAATTGTTAAAGAGCGGTACTGCCAAATTCTGTACTACTTACTGCATCTTGCCGCCAACTTCGCGCTTCGTCGCTTACGCGACGTCGCCGCATCAGCAGCAGAGAAACGAGATTATGAAGGAGTTTTTAGCGCTTGTCAAATCGTTGTCGCTTTTGTTTGAGTTTTTCAACTCATCTCCAGCATCAAGACCTGGCAACTTACCGCCTGGACCCCTTCAGGTCCGCAGGACAACGCCCCGGCTTTTCGCTTCCCTTAGCAGCTATCGGAATGTCGGGGTATACCCTGATATTTCGGTAGCAGCCAAGCCGCAAACTATAACATCTTTTTTGCAGTTCATGCAGCTGGCTTCTGCCTAATCTGCATCTTCTACTGCAAAACCGCTGTTTTGCTGGATCTCTCCATCTTTACCGCGGCTGAGAACTCAAGGCTCTCACTTATATATAAAGACAAACCCCCGCAGGGTAACCTGCGGGGGTTTGCGGAATAAAAGCTTGACGATGACCTACTTTCACAGACGTCCGTCCACTATCATCGGCGCAAAGTCGTTTCACTGTCCTGTTCGGGATGGGAAGGAGTGGGACCAACTCGCTATGGTCGTCAAGCG
>NZ_JACVAF010000021.1:0-801 GCF_014851745.1 Achromobacter sp. ACM01 | reverse complement strand
ATCATCGTCTTCCTGAACAAGGCTGACATGGTTGACGACGCCGAGCTGCTCGAGCTGGTGGAAATGGAAGTCCGCGAACTGCTGTCGAAGTACGACTTCCCGGGCGACGACACCCCGATCGTGAAGGGTTCGGCCAAGCTGGCGCTGGAAGGCGACAAGGGCGAACTGGGCGAACAGGCCATCATGGCTCTGGCCGCTGCGCTGGATTCGTACATCCCGACGCCCGAGCGCGCCGTGGACGGCACGTTCCTGATGCCGGTTGAAGACGTGTTCTCGATCTCGGGTCGCGGCACCGTGGTGACCGGCCGTATCGAACGCGGCGTGATCAAGGTCGGCGAAGAACTCGAAATCGTCGGTATCGTTCCGACGGTCAAGACGACCTGCACGGGCGTGGAAATGTTCCGCAAGCTGCTGGACCAAGGTCAAGCCGGCGACAACGTGGGCATCCTGCTGCGCGGCACCAAGCGTGAAGACGTCCAGCGCGGCCAAGTTCTGGCCAAGCCGGGCTCGATCACCCCGCACACCGACTTCACCTCCGAGGTGTACATCCTGTCCAAGGAAGAAGGCGGCCGTCACACCCCGTTCTTCCAAGGCTATCGTCCCCAGTTCTACTTCCGCACGACGGACGTGACGGGCACGATCGAACTGCCGGCCGACAAGGAAATGGTTCTGCCGGGCGACAACGTGGCCATGACGGTCAAGCTGCTGGCCCCCATCGCCATGGAAGAAGGCCTGCGTTTCGCCATCCGTGAAGGCGGTCGTACCGTCGGCGCCGGCGTCGTCGCCAAGATCCTGAAGTAA
>NZ_JACVAF010000020.1:0-1197 GCF_014851745.1 Achromobacter sp. ACM01 | reverse complement strand
TGACCTGCCCCCAGACTTAGTACGGCACCGACATAGAGTCCAGGGTTAAAAACCGTTGTTGCCGATGCGCCTGAGCAAACTGCTCCGGCGTTAAGTATCCCAGCGCGCTATGCGGGCGTTCGGTGTTGTACTCGACACGCCAGTCTTCGATCAAGGATTTGGCTTGGCGCAGCGACATGAACCAATGCTCATTCAGGCACTCATCGCGGAATTTTCCGTTGAAGCTCTCGATGTATGCATTCTCCACGGGCTTGCCTGGTCTGATGAACGACAGCTTCACGCCGACCTGATAGGCCCAAGCGTCCAAGGCCCTTCCGGCAAACTCCGGGCCGTTGTCCACGGTGATGGACTTGGGCAACCCACGCAGTTCCGCAAGCCGTTGCAGCACTTGCGCCACCCGCAATCCCGGCAGTGATGTATCGACCTCGATGGCAAGACACTCGCGCGTGTAGTCATCGACGATGTTCAAGCACCGGAACCTGCGGCCATAGGCCAGACCGTCGGACACGAAGTCCATCGACCAGCTCTGATTCGGCGCCGTCGCAACGGGACGAACTACCCGCTCTGCGGGAGCGACGCGCTTGCGGCGACGTTTACGAACGCTCAAGCCGGCTTGGCTGTAAAGCCGCCAGACCCGCTTGTGATTCGTCTGCCAGCCTTCACGGCGCAGCAGAATATGGATGCGCCGATAGCCGTAGCGTCGCTTGAGCGCTGCCATCTCCTTCATGCGCTCGGTCAATGCCACATCGCCCGTACGCTTACTTTCATAAGCGAACAGCGACCGGGAAATGCCTACCAGCCCGCAGGCCCGGGTGATACCCATGCCGCGCTCGGTCATCAACGTTCTGACCGCTTCGCGTTTGGCCTGCGGGCTTGCTACTTTCGGCTCAAAAGGTCCTGAAGCGCAGCCTTGTCCAGCATCGATTCAGCCAACAGCTTCTTGAGCTTGTTGTTCTCTTGCTCCAGCTCCTTCAGTCGCTGGGCGTCCGAGACGGTCATACCGCCGAACTTCGCCTTCCAGTTGTAGTAAGTGGCCTCCGAGATCCCGTGCTTGCGGCACAGTTCGGCCACCTTGGCCCCTGCCTCGGCCTCCTTCAGCACCCCGATGATCTGTTCTTCCGTAAATCGTTTCTTCATTGCCGTTCCTTTGTGAACGGACTCTACATCGATTTCGTACTAACCACGGGGAGCAGGTCA
>NZ_JACVAF010000001.1:0-1799180 GCF_014851745.1 Achromobacter sp. ACM01 | reverse complement strand
TGAGCCAGGATCAAACTCTTCAGTTTAATCTCTGTATTTGTTTCGTATTTCTTAACCCCCGAAAGGGTCGAGTCATACGTCGCTACTCAAAGGAAGTGAGGTATGTGCTTAGACTTGACATCTAAGGTACTTCACTTCTAGTGAGCACTTGATTTCATTGTGCTTGTGACCGAAGTCACTATGCACTCGCATCAAGCGCCCACACTTATCGGTTGTTTAATTGTTAAAGAGCGGTACTACCAAATTCTGTACTACTTACTGCCTGCTCGCTTCGCTACGCCGCTTTCGCTGGCGCCGCGTTGTTTGCAGCAGAGAAACGAGATTATGAAGAAGTTTTTTTCGCTTGTCAAGTCGGCGTCACATACTGCGTTTCGCTTTCTTGCTTGCGACCTCTTCAGGCCTGCCTCTCTTAGCAGCTATCGAAATATCAGGGTTAACCCTAAGTTTTCGGCAGCTGCCAAGCCCAAGACTATAACACGATTTTTGCAGATTGTGCAACTGGCTTTTGCCTAACTTGCTGCAATCCTTGCAATAACCGCGGGGCATTCATTTCTGACTGCTTTGCGGCAGACCTGGCTCGAATCCTCTTGCCCGACCTGTTGTGCTTGCTTGGCTTCGCGGTTCAAAACTGTCCGAACTGCGAAGGAGCGAGACTATAGCACAAGTTTTCTGCGCGTCATGCCGTGCAGCCAAATATTTGTTCCAGATGTCTCCGCGATCTGCCGCGCCCCGCTAGCGGCGCCACTCTTGCGCCACCCACTTGGCTATATAGCTAGAAGACAGGTCATCTCCCTGGCAAGCGCGCGGCCCCGCCTTCTATATATATAGAAGGCGGGGCCGCGGGGGGAGTGGACAAGAACGCCGGGAGGCGTCGCCCATCAGGGGCAAAAGGCTCCGGCTACCAGCGCAGGTAGTCCGCGTCGCGCAAGCGCGCCAGGTCGCGCTTGACTGCGGCTTCGTTCATCAGCCATCTGGGTGCGCCCAGATCCTGCAGCATGTGCTCATCCAGATCGGCAGCCAGATGACGCAGGCGCGCTTCATTGCGGCGCTTGCGATAGGCGGCCGCAAGCCTCGCGATGAATCCCACGCGGGGCGCTGCCAATTCGGCGGACGGCGCCGTGACGGGCTGGGCGGCGGACTGCTGACGATCCCTGGAAATGGCGGCCAGGGCGGAAGAAGACGGGGTGCAAAGCTGTGCGGACATGATGGGCTCCAGGTGTTTATGCACTTTGGTAAGCGTAGTCGCCCAATACTCGGCTGAAAATCGAATTGTTTTGGGGGTATCGGTAAGCTATGATGACCAATCTCTTACTGGGTCCTCTCCATGCGCCTGCCGCTCAGCACCCTCCCCGCCTTCCGCGCCGTGGCCGAATTGCAGAACCTGCGCGCGGCCGCCGAAAGGCTGCATCTGACCCACAGCGCCGTCAGCCAGCAGATCAAGGTGCTCGAAACCCAACTGGGCTTTCCCCTGTTCGAGCGCAGCGGGCGGGGCATCGTCCTGAATTCCGCTGGCGCCGCGCTCTTGTGCAGTGTGCAGGGCGCCATGGCGCTGCTGGATGAAGGGACGATGGCAGCGTCGGCCGCGGCCTCGGGCAGTGAACAACGCTTGCGTGTGTCGGTGCTGCCTTCTTTCGCGCAACGCTGGCTGTTGCCGCGCATGGCGCGGTGGCGCGAGCGCAATCCGGGCCTGACACTGGAAATCGAGACCTCGCAGCAAGTGGTGGATCTGTTGCGCGACGGTTTTCATGCCGCGCTGCGTTTTGGGCGCGGCCCCTGGCCGGGTGTGGAATCGGAGACCTTGTTCGACACGCCCCTGCCCCTGATCGTCCTGGCATCGCCGGAAACCGCGGCGGCGCTCCCCGATCATTCGCCGCAGACGCTCGCGCGCCAACCGTTGCTGGGCGAGCGCGAGCTCTGGCAAACCTGGTTCAGCGCCGCAGGGCTGGACACGCCCATCACGCCGGTGGCCTCCTTCAACGATGCCGGCATGATGATGCAGGCCGCCGAGCAGGGCCTGGGCATCACGCTGGGACGCCAACTGCTGGCCGCGGACGCGCTGTGCTCGGGCCGGCTGGTGCAGATTTCCCCGATCAGCATCGAGTACGAACAGGCGCAGACCTATCACCTGGTCTACCGGCCCAGCCTGCGCGACTGGGCGCCGCTGGTGGAACTGAAGCAGTGGCTGCGCGACGAGCTGGAGATGTCGCGCGAAAACCTGAGCGCCCCCAAGTCCGGCCCCGGCAAGAAAGGCCAGGCAAAAAAAAGGTAAAGCAGCCTCCGCTGCTTTACCTCTACCAAATCGCGGCGCCAGCGGAAACCACGGTCCGCAAGCCGGGATGCGCTACGCACGCAAACACCGGCAGGCGCCGCGGCGGCGGCAGTCACACTTTGCGGCGGGCCTCAGGCCACCTTGCGCGCAGCCGGGCTGGCTGGCCGCATCGTATCGGTTTCATTGAAACGCTGGTGCCAGGAAAACGCTTCTTCGAGCAGATGCGGCGTCTGGCCGCCACGCTCGCAGGCTCGGTCGAAATAGTCCTGCAGGGCGTCGCGGTAGGACGGATGCACGCAGTTCCGGATGACCGCGCGCGCGCGTTCACGCGGCGCCAGGCCGCGCAGATCCGCCAGGCCGCATTCCGTGACCAGGACGTCCACGTCATGCTCGGTGTGGTCGACGTGAGACACCATGGGCACCACGCTGGAGATGTCGCCGTTCTTGGCCATGGACTTGGACACGAAGATCGCGAGGTGCGCGTTGCGCGCGAAGTCGCCCGAACCGCCAATACCATTCATCATGTGGGTGCCGCCCACGTGCGTGGAATTGACGTTGCCGTAGATGTCGAACTCCAGCGCCGTGTTGATGGCGATGATGCCCAGACGGCGCACGATCTCGGGCGCGTTGCTGATCTCTTGCGGGCGCAGCACGATGCGCTCGCGGTAGTGCTCCATGTTGGCCAGGATCTTTTCGTACACGGGCTTGGACACCGTGATCGAAGAGGCCGACGCGAATGCAAGCTTGCCCTGGTCCAGCAGTTCGATGGCGCTGTCCTGCAGCACTTCCGAGTACATCGTCAGGTTCTCGAAGCTGGACGACTCGAAGCCGTGCAGCACCGCGTTGGCGATGGTGCCGATGCCCGCCTGCAAGGGCAGCAGCTCGTTAGTCAGGCGACCGGCGTCGACCTCGCGGCGCAGGAAATCATTGATGTGGCCGGCGATGGCATTGGTTTCCTCGTCGGGCGGCAAGGCATTGGACGGGCTGTCCGGCTCTTGCGTGATGACGATGGCGGCGATCTTGGCCGGATCCACTTCAATGCAGGACTGGCCGATGCGCTGGTCGGGAGAAACCAGGCCGATGGGCTGGCGCGCCGGGCGGGCTTCGGGCACGTAGATATCGTGCAGGCCCTCGATGGCGGCGGGCACGCCCATGTTCAGCTCGATGATGATGACGTCCGCCTGCTGCGCAAAGGAGGCGGAGTTGCCCACCGACATGGTCGGCACGATGGCGCCGGTCTCGGTGATGGCGGCGGCCTCGATGATGGCGACATTGATGGGGCCGATATGGCCCGCGCGCAGCTGTTCGACGGTTTCGGACAGGTGCTGATCGATGAAGGCGATTTCGCCCTGATTGATCTTGCGGCGCAGGGTCGTGTCGACCTGAAACGGCATGCGGCGCGCCAGCGCATTGGCCTGCGCCAGCATCTTGTCCGTGTCATGACCCAGCGACGCGCCGGTGATCAGGGTGATGGAGAGCGGCTCGCGCTCGGCGCGGGCCGCCAGCGCCGCCGGCACCGACTTACAGTCGCCCGCGCGGGTGAAACCGCTCATTCCGACGGTCATGCCGTCCTGTACCAGCAAAGCCGCCTGATCGGCGGAAGTGATCTTGGCGCGCAGCCCAGGGTGGCGGATACGGTCGAGATGCATGGTGTCTCCAGATTCAAGGGCCTACGTGCGGCGGGGCGCGGCATTGCCGCCATGCGCCCAGGCGCCGTCTGACGCGGCGTTTCCCAAGGCTCCAGGGCCGACTCGAGGCGGCCCGGGAACGAATTTTCCGCAGTATAGGAAGGCCGGCTCAAATCTCGTAATGACTTAAAATCATCCAAACAAGTCGCTTTTTTCATCGTTTGAATGTTTTGCGCGCAACGCGCGAGGGAATTCCGGTCCATGGACGTGCGCGCATTGCGGTACTTCGTCGAAACCGTCAGGCACGCCAGCTTCACGCAGGCGGCCAAGACGCTGTTCGTGACGCAGTCGACGGTGAGCAAGATGATCCGCCAGCTGGAAGAAGAGGCCGGCACGCCGCTCTTGATCCGCGACGGCCACACAGCCCGTCCCACCGATACCGGCCGGGTCATGTACCAGCGCGGCCTGCAGGTGCTCGAAACGATGCGCCAACTATCGGAAGAACTGCGCCAGACCGCGGACCTGCGCCGGGGCGCGCTGGAAGTCGGCATCCCGCCCATGATCAACCTGCTGTTCACGCCGGTGGTCAAGCGCTTCCGTGAACTGCATCCGGGCATACACCTGACCCTGCGCGAAGGCACTGGCCAGGCCGTGGAAGGACTGGTGGCGAGCGGGGAACTGGAAGTGGGCGCGACCATACTGCCGATCGCGCCGGACGGCGGCCTGGCCGCCCAGCCCTTCGGCAGCTACCCGATCTGGGTGATCGGCCCGCCCGACGCGCCCTGGGCCGGCAAGACCTCGCTGCCGCTCTCCGCCCTGCGCGACGCCCGCCTCTTGATACCCACGGACGACTTCGCCATGACCCGGCGCTTGCGGCAGGCGTTTGCCGATGCCGGTTTCCAGCCCGGCATCGCGGCCCAGAGCGCGCACTGGGACTTCCTGGTGGCAATGGCTTCGGCGGGCCTGGGCGTGGCGCTACTGCCCGAACCCCTGATGCAGCGCATGAAAACGCGCGGCTTGAGCACCGCCAAGCTGGCCAAGTCCGGCATGCAATGGGAAGTCGGCCATATCTGGCAGCAGTCCGGCTATCTGTCCTATGCCGCCCGCGCCTGGCTGGAGGTATGCGACGCGGTACTGGGCAAGCCCAAAAAGCGGGCCGCGCCGAACGTCCGTGCTGTTTGAGTTGAATCCAAACGTTGACCTCGTAAATATGGTTTGCGGACGCCGCGCCCGGCACGCCCTGCCAGCGGCCTTCCGTCGCCTATCCGGCCCTATTTCTATCCCTGGTCCGCGCCCGCGCGATAGCCGCCGAGCACGCCAAAACAAATAGGGCCGTAGCGCTCGTTTTTGTTGCAACGAATGAGGCGGCGGCTTGCTATGCTCCCGCCTCGAATGCGAGCGACTCGCCCCAGAACATGACACAGACTTCCATTCCCCTGCGCGCGCGGCCTCACCGCGCCCGCGCGTCGATTTTCACGACGCTGACTGCGGCGCTGCTGCTAGTCCTTTTCCTGCTGCCGGCCCATGCCGCGGCGCCGCCCACGCCCGCCGACACGGAAGCGGCGCTGGCAACCGCGCGCAAACAGATCGACGACATCCGCAAGCGCGTTGCCGACGAGACCGATGACGCCACCCTGGTGAAGCAACGCGGCGACGCGCTGGACATCCAGTCCAAGGCCGACGCCGCCGCCGAGGCCTTGACGCCCCAGCTCGCCAGCGTGACGGCCCGCTTGAGCGAACTGGGCACGCCGCCCGAAGGCGTCAAGGAAGCGTCCGACGTTGCGGCCCAGCGCATGCAACTGGACAAGACCAGCCGGGCGCTGGATGCGCAGATCAAGCTGGCCAGGCTGCTGTCCGTGGATGCAGGGCAAACGGCCGAACAGATATCGGCGCAGCGGCGTAAGCAGTTCCAGGCGCGCCTGGGCGAGCGACGCGACTCGTTCCTGTCCGACCAATTCTGGACCGAGTTCCGCGAGGAGTTCCCGCGCGACCTCGAACGGCTGGAAGCGCTGCGCGACGACCTCGCTACCGCGGTCGGCCAGACGCCAAAATGGGGCTGGCTGCTATTGGGCGCGGCGATCGCGCTGACGATCGCCCTGCGTATCGCCATCGGCCGGGTCCTGTTGCGGATAACCGCCACGCGCGTGCCGCCGGGGCGCCTGCGCCGCTCCTTTCTTGCGGTCACGCATGTGGTCCTGGCCGTCGCCACGCCGGGCGTCGTCGCGCTGTTGATCCATATGGGGCTGGACTGGAATTCGCAACTGAGCGACAACACCTCGTCGTTGCTCGCGAACCTGGTGGGAACGGTCTGCTTCGGCGGCTACGTGTCCGGCCTGGGCTATGCGCTCCTGTCCGCGAACCGGCCGTCGTGGCGCCTGCCGCCCGTCAGCGACATCGTGGCGGCGCGCCTGCGCTGGCTGCCCGCCGTGCTGGGCGTGCTGGTGGTGATGATCTGGCTGGCCGAGCGACTGCCGGTGCTCTTGAACGCGAGCCTGACCACCACCATCACGCTGACCGGCATCGTCGCCGTCCTGACCATGGCGATGCTGGGCGCGGTGCTGGCCATCAGCCGCCGGCTGCGGCGCCAGGCCATGCAAGAAAGCGAGACGCCGATCCCGTTCTGGGTCTCGCTGCTGCTGGGAGCGGTGTGGACCGTGCTGATCCTGAGCCTGGCCAGCCTGCTGGCGGGCTATGTGGCGTTCGGCAGTTTCATGGTCAAGCAGGTGCTGTGGGTGCTGATCGTGCTGGCCTCCGCCTATCTGCTGTCGACGCTGATCGAGGACGGCTTCAGCACGCTGCTCGGCACCTCGCACCGCGACGGCGGCGAGCACGAAGCGCCCAGTATGCGCGACCAGGCCGCCGTGCTGCTGTCGGGCGTGGGCCGCGTGGCGGTCGGCCTGCTGGCCGTAATTCTCCTGGCCGCGCCCTTCGGCGAAGCGCCGATGGACCTGCTGCAGCGCTTCGACCAGCTGCGCAAGGGACTCGCCATCGGCGAAGCCCAGATCCGCCCCGGCGCCGTGCTGCAGGCGCTGCTGGTGCTGGCGCTGTCGCTGCTGGCCGTGAAGATGCTCAAGCGCTGGCTGTCCAACCGCTACCTGCCGACGACCGAACTGGACCCGGGCATGCAGCTGTCGGCAGCCACGCTGTTCGGCTATGCAGGTTTCGTGATCGCCGTGGCGCTGTCGCTTTCGGCCGCGGGCATCGGCCTGGAACGCGTGGCGTGGATCGCGAGCGCGCTGTCGGTGGGTATCGGTTTTGGCTTGCAGGCGGTCGTGCAGAACTTCGTGTCCGGCCTGATCCTGCTGGCCGAGCGCCCCGTCAAGGTGGGCGACTGGGTGTCGCTAGGCGGCGTCGAGGGCGACATCCTGCGCATCAACGTGCGCGCCACGGAAATCCAGATGGGGGACCGCTCCACGGTGATCGTGCCGAATTCGGAGTTCGTCACCAAAACCGTACGCAACGTGACCCGCTCGAACCCGCTGGGGCTGGTGCAGATCAAGCTGCCTTTGCCGCTCTCCACCGATGCCGAACAGGTGCGCGAATTGATCCTGCAGGCCTTCTCCGACCACGAAGACGTGTTGGACACGCCCGCGCCCAACGTCTTCCTGGATGGCATCGAAGGCGGCAATCTGGTCTTCAACGCCAAGGGCTACGTGTCCTCCCCCCGGGCGGCCTACGGCGTGCGCAGCGCCCTGCTGTTCACCCTGCTCAAGCGCCTGCATGACGCGGGCCTGGAAGTATCTTCGCCGCCCACCATGCTGCTGGCGTCGGCCCCCCAGCCGGCGGCGGCTCCCCTCGCCGTACCGCCGCCCGCCCAATCCTGAATCATCCCTCCCTTGTCCCGCCCCGCCGGGACGAGCGGGCCCCAGCATCAGCCCGGCGTGTACAGATCGGTATAGGTTCGGTTGCGCAGCGGCGGCGACGCCAGCGCGGCGCTCTGCACGCTGCGCACCGGATAGGCTTGCGCCTCGGGCGCAGGAGGCGCGGGCGGCACAGGCCGGTCAGCCAGGACCGGGCCGCCGGCAGGCGGCGCCGCCTGCGCGACCGCATTGCTGTCGAAGCGGTGATCCGCTGTCGTCAACGCGGGATTGGTGCACAGCCCCTGCGCCACCAGCGCCGCCTTGGTGCGATCGTCGGTCTGGCACAGGATGTCGATGGCCGCGGTCTCCAGACGGCGCGAACGGTCCGCATCCCTGGTCGAGGCGGCCGCCTGCATGGTTCGCTCGAAGTTGCGCCGCAGGCTGCACTTCTGGTCCTCGATCGGGATCGCTATGTTCATGCCGAAGCCGACAACGGCGCCGCCTCCGCCCGCCGAAACCATGCAGCTGTCGGACGAGAAAGAACCGTAGAAACTTTGTCCGCCCAGCGGCGGCACGCTGCGCAGCGTGCTGGACCCGCTGTTGCTGGAGTTGAGCGTGATGCCCTGATTGTTGCCGGCGTTGGTCGATCCCGAGGATGCCGATGTCGTCGCGCTGGAACTGCTGGTCTGGGCGCTGGCGGACACCGCCGCCAGCGACAGGGAAATGGCAAGCACTATGGTCTTCATGATGTCCCCTCGCCCGGACGGCCGAAGCCGTCCGGATAACTGGGTCAGTGATTGAAACCGCCGACATGGCCCACCGGGCCGATGCCGTGTATCGACCCGAACGCACCCACATTCACCGCATGGAACGAACCCGTCGCCGAAGCGCTGGTGTCAGTCTGGGCAAACGTGGCGCTGCCGTTAGCGATGCTGTCGCCCACCATGATGGGCGCGTTGCCCGAGACATGGCCGTACGAATCGCTATTGGCGTACTGGCGCGTGCTGGTGACCACTTGCGTGCCATCGCGGCTGAAGCTGCCGCCCACTTCCGCAACGCCGCCTGTCATGCCGAACGACACCTGGGTGGATGAACCGTAGCCATTGATCTGGGTGGCGGCCACGGAGCTGCCCGTGGAGATGGATGACGCGGTGCCATTGATTGCGCCCGCGTGACCCGTGATTGAGCCACCAGGGTCCGCATAGGCCGAGACAGCGAACAAGGACAACGCGGCGACTGCCATGAGCTTTTTCATTTCAGCTCCTCCTGCTCCGTGCATGCACGGATTCACGATTACCGGCGACCGACCGGCGCGGACCGTTACCGCTCAGCGCCACGCCTGGACAATGACGAAAGGCGTGGGACTTTCGTATTGGTACGGAATGATTGCTCCGTCCTAGGCAAGTCGATATCGCCTAAACGGGCGACCGAGTCCCGATGGACGACACCAAGCTGTAAAACAATCGGCCAGATTTGCGGCGATCTTGCGCGGCGGCCGTGCGTATGGACGAGGGAATCGGCGCAAGCCACGCGGCGCGCGCGCCCGGGTTCAACTTTATGGATGGGAAGGAGGGTGGCCGCCTCGGGCAATTTCCCTAACGCGCACAACGGAAGCGGCAGGGTCCGAAACACGCCCGGCGCGGAAATTTCAGCGATACTACGGCGGCCGGCCGGGCGCTACCCGGCCTCATCTGTTTGGAGACCAGACCATGATCCAGGAGATTGCCAGCATCCATGTCCGCGAAGGACAGGAAGCGCTGTTCGAGGCGGGCGTCGCGCAGGCGAAACCGTTGTTCTTGCGGGCCCGCGGCTGCCACGGCATGGAGCTGTACCGCAGCATCGAACAGCCGCAGCGCTACACGCTGGTCGTGGCTTGGGAAACCGTAGAGAACCACATGGTGGATTTCCGCGAATCCAGCGATTTCCAGGAATGGCGCAAGCTGGTGGCGGGCTTTTTCGTCGAACCGCCCCAGGTGCATCACGAGCAAAAAGTGCTCTGAGCGGCCAGCCTGGCCGCGCCGCGCGCGAGTCAGGACTGTTCAGGCGGATCGTCGTACTTGCGCGCGCTGCCGCGAAACCGATCCGCCGGATATTTCCGCGCATTCTTGACCATCTTGGCCGCCACCGCGTCGGCGATATCGATGCCGAGCTGGTCCGCCAGGGCCACCAGGTACATCTGCACGTCCGCTATTTCGTCCGCGGCGTCCGCCAGCTTCTCGGGCGGCATCTTGCGCGACTCGGCCTCGCTCAGCCACTGGAACAGGGATACGAGTTCGCCCGCCTCTCCGGCCAGCGCCATCGCCAGGTTCTTGGGCGTATGAAAGGGCTGCCACTCCCGCTCTTCGGTAAACCGGCGCACGGCCAGCCGGATATGTTCCAGGTCGGACATCGAAACTCCTAGCCCGCGGCCAGGCGGGAGCTTGCCGCCAGCGCCACGGCCACGGTGGTGCGCACGTCTGCCAGCGCGCGGTGGGTGGGATCCGAGGCGCCGACATGGCGCGCCAGGATTTCCAGCTTGTGCGAGGGCAGCTCCGGCCATGCGCGCCGCGCCAGCGCCAGCGTGCAATGGGTCGAGTTGGCGAACGGCAGGCCGGTCTGGTCCGCCGCCGCGCCCAGGAAGCGCCGGTCAAACGAAGCATTATGGAAAAACACCGGCAGGTCTTCCACGAAATCCAGGAAGGAGGAAAACGCCTGCGCCACCGGCACGCCGTCTCGGTCGACTTCCGCCTGCGTGATGCCGGTCAGGCGGCTGATGAAGGACGGCACCGGTCCGCGCGTGCGCACGACCTGCGTGTACTCCCGCTCAAGCGCGCCTGCCGCGCCCACGCGCACCGCCGCGAACTCCAAGATCTCGCAGGTGGCGGTGGACAGGCCGGTGGTTTCCAAGTCGGCGACGATGAACGGGCCGCGCAATGCCTGCAACGCGGCCGCCAGCGCCTCACTGCCGGCCTTTGCGCCCGTTGCGCGGGCAGGCGCAGCGCCGCTTGCGCGCGGCCGCCGGTAATAGAACGCCACGGCCCTACTCCACCGGCCGCAAGGGCGCGAAGCGGGGCGTGCCGTCGGGCAGCTGACCGAAGAACATATCGGCCGGACGCACCCACAAGCCGCGCTCGTGAGGCCACAGGTGTTCATAGACCACCAGGGACTCCTCGGTTTCGGAGTGGCGGGCGGTGCCCACATAAAGGTAGAGGCCGCCCTTGTAATGGCGGTGCGAGGCGAGAGCCAGTGCTTCGGATTCGGTCATGGTTGGTGGCCGCAAATGGCGCGGCCCGGGCGGAGGGTTCCTGCCCGGGCCTGCGGGTTCAGATCAATACCGTCTTTATAGCGCATCGGCCCGGCGGCGCCGGCTCAGTAGCGCACGTATTGCCGCTCGGCCTGCGGCTGCAACGGTCCATTGGCGGCCGGCCTGGCCCGCAGAGCGGGGGCCATGGGCCTGACCGCGGCGGTGGGCGGCGCGGTGCGCGCAGGCTCTCCTGCCCGCTGCGTGATGTCCTCGGTGACCTCGCCGAGCCTGGCGGACTGGGCCAGCGACACCTCCACCACCTCCGCCATGATTTCAGTCACGCGGCGCGACGATGCGACGATATCGTCCATGGTCGAGCCTGCCGACTGGACCTGGCGCGCGCCGCTCTCGACCTGCTGCACCGACGAAGTGATCAGGTCCTTGATCTCCTTGGCCGCCGCCGCGCTGTTCTGCGCCAGGCTGCGGACCTCGGCCGCGACCACGGCGAAGCCCTTGCCGTGCGAGCCGGCGCGCGCGGCCTCGACGGCGGCGTTCAGCGCCAGGATGTTGGTCTGGAAGGCGATGCCGTCCATGACCCCGATGATTTCCGAAATGCGGCGTGAACTCTGGGTGATGCCGCCCATGGTCTGCACCACTTCCTGCACCGTATGGCCGCCCTGCTCGGCCACGCGACAGGCGTCCAACGCCAGCGTATTGGCCTGGCCCGCGCGTTCGGCGTTTTCGGTCAGCCCCTGGACCGCGACACGCAAGGTCTGGGCGGCGGTAAAGCGCCGCGTGATGTCGGTGGCGTACTTGACGACCTTGACCGGCCGGCCCTCGGCATCGAAGATCGGGTTGTAGCTGGCTTCGATCCAGACCTGGCGGCCGCCCTTGCCGATGCGCAGGTACTGCCCGGTGTCATGCTCGCCGTTGCGCAGCCTGCGCCAGAACTCCTTGTATGCCTCGCCGCGCGCCTCCTCGGGCGGGACGAACATGCTGTGATGACGTCCCTGGATTTCGTCCGCGCGATAGCCCACCGCGCCCAGGAACAGATCGTTGGCGCGGATGATGGTGCCGTCGAGTTCGAACTCGATGATGGCCTGGACCTTGGAGATCGCCGCCAACTGGCCTTCCACGTCCGCCTGCCGCTGCTGCTGCGCGGTGATGTCGACGGCGTACTTGACCACTTTGACCAGCCGATCATGGCGGTCGTAGATCGGGTTGTACGAGGCTTGCAGCCAGACGTCGCTGCCATCCTTGCGGATGCGGCGGTAGCGCCCCGCATCGCGGCCCCCCTGCCGCAACCGGTTCCAGAATTCCGCGTAGGCGGCCGATGCGCGCTCCGCCGGGTCGACGAACATGCGGTGGTGCTGCCCCGCGATCTCGTCCAGCGCGTAGCCCATGGTGTCCAGGAAGTTCGAATTCGCCGCCAGCACGTGGCCGTCCAGGTCGAACTCGATGACGGCCTGGGCGTTGTGGATCGCAGCGATCTGCCCGAGCATGTCTGCCTTCTGCATGCCACGGTCCAGGCGTAGCAGTTGGCTGAGAGTGATCCATTTCATCTTGACGTCTCCTGCCCGGCGTCCGGGTGGTTTGAAGCCGTTCGACCTATCTGCCGCGAGACAAATGGAAATATTTATCTAACAATTTGCAAATATTTAATCTTAAAAATGAGCGGGTCTCAAGATTTTCAAGACACCCATCAAAAAAATAGGGATTCAGCAACACCAGGGTTTATCCGGACTCAAGCCGCGTCCAATTCGCGATATTGGCGGAAAATCCCCTCCCCGAAAGGCAGGCGCCTGCCGCTGTCGAAGTAGGACTGCAATTCCGCCAGCGCCGCCACGCGCGCATGCAACGCCATGACGTTCGGATAACGCACGGCCAGGGTCGCCATGCGTTTCGGAAAGGCGTAGAGCAGGCCGTCCACGAGATGGAACAACGACAGGTCCACATAGGTCCAGCGCTTGCCGCCCGCCAGCCAGGCCTGCGGCCCGCCCAACACCAGTTCGAAGTAGCCCAGGAATTTGGGCATGCGCTCTTCGCGGAAGCAGCGCGCCCGGCGCGCGGCCTCGGTCTTCTGGTCTTCGTAGTACTCGCTGGCGGATATCGGATGATGCGTGTCGTGCGCTTCGGCCACCATGTCGGCGATGGTGAGCTGAAGCTGGTTCACCCACAGCCGCCCTTCCTGCGAGTCCGGCGCCAGGCCGTGCTTTTCGCCCAGGAACAGCAGGATGTTGGCGGTCTGCCCCAGCGTCATCTTGCCCGCGACCAGATATGGCGGCGCGAACGGCGGATGCTTGCGCGCCGAACTCAGGTCCGCCACCAGCGTGCCTTCGTCCGCGCCGGGCTGGCGTGCGCATTCGCGATACGGAATGCCGCCGGCCTCCAGGGCCAGGCGCACGAACTCGCCGCGTCCGGGGATGCCGTCCCAGTACCAAAGGTCATAGGTCATGTCGTCTCCTTCCGTTGATAAGCCCAAGGGCCTGCCGGCGCCGGAACGAGCCGTGCAGACGCCTCAGGCGGGAAACACGCTGACTCCGCCGTCGCGGCCGGCGGCCTGCTGATACTGGCGCGGCGACTGGCCGAAATGCGCGCGGAAATCGCGCGAGAAATGCGCGCCATCCGCAAACCCGCAGTCCAGCGCGATCTGCGTGATGCTGCTGGGATTGTTCAAGAGCAGCCAGCTGCCGTATTCCAGCCGCAATTGCCGCTGGAACGCCATCGGCGACATGCCTGTGGCCAGGCGGAAGGCGCGCTCCAGCTGCCTGCGCCCGACGCCGACGTAGCGCGCAATCGCATCCAGCGGCGGCGGGTTGTCGATACGCTGCTCGATGAAGTGCGCGGCCTGGCGCACGCGCAGATCCTGGATGCCCGACAGGTCCGTGTGGAAATGCGCCTGCGGCACCCGCCCCGGGCGCACGCCTTGCAGCATCATGTGCCGCATCGCCTGCTGGGCCTTGTCGCGCCCGCAATGCCGGGCCACCAGGTACAGCCCCAGGTCGATCGCGGCCGTGGAGCCTGCGCACGAAATCAGGTCGCCTTCATCCACGAACAGCCGGTCCACCACCGCCCGCGTCTGCGGAAAACGTTCGCGAAAGGTGTCCAGCACATTCCAGTGTACGCAGACCGTGCGCGGCCCGATGACGTCGGCCTGCGCCAGCGCGAAGGTGCCGGTGCAGATGCCCAAGAGCCGCACGCGCTGCGCCGCCGCCAGTTGCAGCCAGTCGCGCAGGGGGTCGGGCAGGCGGCCGTTGAAGTAGTCGTTGCCGCCGCAAACCGCTATGTAGTCGAACTGGGCCGGGTCTTCGGGCAGGCCATCGGCCACGTCTATGGTCAGGCCCGCGCTGGAGCAGCGCGGCTTGCCGTCCCAGCTCATGACGCGCCATGCAGTATGGATCTGGCGGCTGCGTCCACCGTGGTCGCCCGCCAGCCGCAACACGTCCACCAATCCGGCAAAGGCGGCCAGCGTGAACTGGTCCAGCAGCACTATACCCACGGTCAGTGCGGGTTTCCCCTGAGGCAGGGCGCTGCACTCACCGTCATAGGAGAAAGACGACGTCGAGGCGGGCATAGCGGTTTCCATGTCGCAATTATTCAAGTTTTTGTCCCAGGCCTTCAAGCTGGTTTTCCCGGGGATCGCCCAAGATGCACCTATGGCTCCGTCCCGCAGCGCCCGCCGGCGCAGGCAGACCGGACCCGATAAATCGACAAGGGGAATCCGACATGGCAACACCTACCCGCCGCGCGCTGCGCGCCGCATTGCTGGGAGCCGGACTGCTGGCCGCCGGCCAGGCGCTGGCCCAGCAGCAGAAGATCACCGTCGCCTGGTACGGCGGCAACTGGGGCGACGCGTTCCGCGCCTGCGTGGCCGAGCCCTACACCAAGGCCACCGGCGTGACTGTGGTGCCCGAAGTGGGCACGTCCACCACCACGCTGGCCAAGCTGCAGCAGCAGAAGGGCGCGCCCACCATAGACGTGGCGTGGATGGACGGCGGCATCAGCGAACTGGCCGCGGAAGCCGGCGTGCTGGACGCATTGGATCCCGCCGGCATTCCCAATCTGAAGAACGTCATCGACCAGGGCGTGTACCGCAATGGCGACAGCGCCTACGCGGTCAGCACCGGCTACTACTCGCTGGGCATCGCCTACAACACCAAGGAAGTGCCTCAGGCGCCCGCCAGCTGGAAGGACTTGTGGAAGCCCGAGTATGCCGGCGCGGTCGCCATTCCTTCGCCGGCGAACTCGTCGGGCGTGCCGTTCATCTTCTTCCTGGCGCGGGTGTTCTCTGTCGATCCTTCCAACCTGGCGCCGCTGTACGCCAAGCTTGCGTCGCTGGACACGGCCTTGTTCTTCGACAGCTCGGGCGCAGCCACCAACGCCTACCAGAGCGGCGAGGCCATCATCGGCGCGCACTTCAACGTGGGCGCCTGGGATCTGATCGACAAGGGACTGCCCATCGGCTTCGCCGTGCCCAAGGAAGGCGCCTGGGCCACGGATGCGCGCCTGCATCTGGTGAAGAACGCGCCGAACAAGGCGGCCGCGCAGAAGTTCATCGACACCGCGCTCACGCCGGATGCCGCCGCCTGCCTGGCCACGCGCCTGTACCTGGGCCCCGCCGTCAAGGATGTGCAGGTGCCGAAGGACGTGGCGCGCAAGCTGCCCTGGGGCGCGGACGGCTCGGTCAAGAACCTGAGCCTGTTCGACTGGAACCTCATCAACAGCCGCCGCGCCGAGGTCACGGACGCCTGGAACCGCCAGGTTGCCCGCAAGCGCTAGACCGGGATAGAACATGTCCGCTTTGCTTACCATTGAAGGCGTGTCGATGCGCTTTGGCGCCTATCAGGCGCTGGACCGCATCGATCTGGAGATCCAACAGGGAGAGTTCGTGGCCCTGCTTGGTCCCAGCGGCTGCGGCAAGACCACGCTGCTGCGTTCGATCGCCGGATTCCTCAGGCCCGAATCGGGCCGCATCCTGATTGAAGGCCAGGACATCAGCCGCCTGGCCGCGCACCACCGGCCGCTGAACACGGTGTTCCAGAACTATGCGCTGTTTCCGCACATGAACGTGCTGGAAAACGTGGCCTATGGCCCGCGGCGCCAGGGCGCGTCGAAGCAGGAAGCGGCCGGGCGCGCCCGGTCGGCGCTGGACATGGTGGGCCTGGCGGACTTCGGTCCGCGCTATCCCCGCGAAATGTCCGGCGGCCAGCAGCAGCGCGTGGCGCTGGCGCGCGCCATCGTGAACCAGCCCAAGCTGCTGTTGCTGGACGAACCGCTGTCGGCGCTGGACCTGAAGCTGCGCAAGCGCATGCAGCTGGAACTCAAGCACCTGCAGGCCAAGCTGGGCATCGCCTTCATCTTCGTCACGCACGACCAGGAAGAAGCCATGACCATGGCCGACCGGGTGGTGGTCATGCATGCGGGCAAGATAGAACAGGTGGGCGGCGGGACCGAGATCTACCGGCATCCCGCCACCCGCTTCGTGGCCGAGTTCATCGGCGACGCCAACTTCATGCCGTACACCGCCAACGGCGATGTGCTGCTGCTGGATGCCCAGGGACTGCGCGTGCCGTTCCCGGGCAAGGCCGCGCCCGCGCGCGGCGTGGCGGTGCTGCGGCCCGAGGATCTGCGCCTGGCCGATGAATCGGCGGCGCTTGCGCTGAACGGCACGGTCACCGACGTCATCAACGTGGGCAGCCACTGCATGATCCACGTGGACATCGGCGGACAGGTCCTGGTGGCGCGCCACGGCGGCATTGCGCCGTCGGGGCTGGGCCCGGGCGCCGCGGCGCGCCTGGCTTTCGCGCCGGAACACCTGCACCTGATCGGTGAACGGCCATGAACGCGCGCGCCTGGCGTTCGCCTGGCCTGCTGCTGGCGGCTCCCGTGCTGTTCTTCGCGGCCTTCTTCCTGGCGCCGCTGGCGGTGGTGGCGCTGGCCAGCATCACCGGCGGCGCCGATGGCTTGACCCCGACCCCGCAGCAGTACCTGCGCGTACTGGGCGACCAATACCACTGGGACGTGATCCTGGTCACCTTCCGGCTGGCTTTCTTCACCACGGTCGCCTGCGTGGTCCTGGGCTATCCGCTGGCCTGGTATCTGGTGCGCGTGGTGCGCTGGCAGGCCTGGCGGCGCTTCTGCGTGATCCTGCTGGTGGTGCCGCTGTTCACCAGCAATATCGTGCGCGCCTTCGGCTGGATGGTGCTGCTGGGCCGCAACGGGCTGGTCAACCAGGCCCTGGTGGGCGCGGGCATCGCCGACCGTCCGATGCGTTTCATCGGCACCGAGCTGGGCATCCTGATCGGCATGGTCTACGTGCTGCTGCCCTTCGTGGTGCTGGCGGTGGGCAATGCGCTGGCGCGGGTCGATCCCGCCTGCGAGCAGGCTTCGGCCGACCTGGGCGCAAGTCCCACGGCGACCTTCTTCCACATCACCTGGCCGCTGACCCTGCCCGGCGTGGTGTCCGGCGCCATCATGGTCTTCACCCTGGCCGTCAGCGCCTACGTGACGCCTGCGCTGCTGTCGGGGGGACGTGTGTCGGTGCTGTCGATGCTGATCTTCCAGCAGTACAGCACGGTGTTCGACTTCCATTACGGCGGCGCGCTGAGCATGGTGCTGCTGGTGTTCACCCTGATCCTGGTGGCGCTTGCCAACCGCGCCGCCGTCCTGCCGGGAGCCGCGCGATGATCGCCCGCAACCTGATCCGCCTGGTCGCCCTGGGGGTACTGGCCTACCTGGCCCTGCCGCTGGTGGTGATCCTGGGTTCCTCGTTCACGTCCACGCCCTACCTGGCGTTTCCGCCCAAGGGCTTCACGCTGGAGTGGTACCGCACGCTGCTGATCGAGGCCGGCTACGTCGCCGCGTTCACGACCAGCACGGTGCTGGCGCTGGCGGCCACGGCCGCGGCCGTGCTGCTGACGGTGCCGGCCGCGCTGGCGGTGGCGCGCTACGAGTTCCCGGGCAAGGCCGCGCTGACCTCGGTGCTGATGTCGCCGCTGGTGCTGCCGCACATCGTGCTGGGCGCGGCGCTGCTGCAATACGGCGCGTACTTCGGCCTGACGCGCAGCTTCCTGTCCCTGCTGATCGGGCACATCGTCATCATCGCACCCTTCGTGCTGCGGTCCACGCTGACCCTGCTGACGCCGGAGCAGCGCGCGCTGGAAGAAGCCTCGGCCGACCTGGGCGCGAACCCGTGGACGACCTTCTTCCTGGTGGTGCTGCCGCAGATCCGTCCAGGCATCGTCACCGGTTCGATCTTCGCGTTCATCTCTTCCTGGATCAACGTGGAGCTGTCGATTTTCAACACCACGGCGGACTTGAACACCATCCCCGTGAAGCTCTTCAACTACGTGCAATACACGATAGATCCGACCATCGCAGCCGTATCGGGCGCCACGATCGTGGTTGCGGTGATCGCCATCGTCATCCTGGATTTGACCGTCGGGCTGGACATGCTGTCCGAACGCGGCAAATAACCTTTCTTCCCTACCTTACCTGTCTGGAGTCACAGTCATGCGCAAGCAAGACGCGTTCGATGTCATCTATACCCATACCGAAGGCGAGCCCCTGTGCATCGTGCATAGCGGCATCCCCTACCCCGCCGGCTCCACCATCCTGGAGAAGCGCGCCTTCCTGGAGCAGAACTACGACTGGCTGCGCAAGGCGCTGATGCGCGAGCCGCGCGGCCACAAGGACATGTTCGGCGTGTTCCTCACGCCGCCGTCCAGCCCCGAATACGATGCGGGCCTGATCTACATCGACGGCACCGAGTATTCGCACATGTGCGGCCACGGCACCATCGCGGTCAGCATGGCCATGGTGGCCAACGGCCTGGTGCCCCGCGGCAAGGACGGCATCACCAAGATCCGCTTTGAAACCACCGCCGGCCTGGTCGTGTCGGAAGTGGCTTCCGAGGGCGACAACGTGCTGTGGACGCGCTTCGAGAACGTGCCTGCCTACGTGGCCGCGCAGGACATTCCGGTGGAATTGCCCGGCTACGGCAAGCTGTCGGCCGACATCGTCTGGGGCGGCAATTACTTCGGCATCGTCGACCTGTCGGGCTGCGACCTGCGCATCTCGCCGGACAACGGCACGGAGCTGTCGCGCATGGGCCTGATCGTGCGCGACCAGCTCAATGCCCGCCACCGCATCCAGCACCCGACCGAGGCCCACATCAACAACCTGAACTTCATCACCTTCTGGCACCAGCCGACCATCGAAGGCGCGTTCTACAAGAACGTGCACGTTTTCAGCGCCGGCCAGCTGGACCGTTCGCCCGGCGGCACCGGCACCAGCGCGATGATGGCCATGTTCGAAGCGCGCGGCAAGATGGGCTTGAACCAGCCGATCAAGTCGGAAGGCCTGCTGGGCAGCGGCGTGTTCGAAGGCTGCCTGCTGGGCGAGGTGGACCTGAACGGCACCCGCGCCGTGCGTCCCACGGTCAAGGGCACGGCCAGCATCCTGGGCACGGCGCGCTGGGTGATCGACAAGAACGACCCGGTCGGCGCAGGCTTCCTCATCCGCTAAGGTGTTGCCCCCACGCCGCGCGCACTAGGTGCGCTAGCTGCCCCCAGGGGGGCCCTTTCGCCTTGGGGCGGCCCGGCGGCGAAAGGCCCCTCGCGCGGCGGGCTTACCTATTCCCGAGCCGCATCCTCCAGGATCATCTCCGCGCCGCGCTCCGCAACCATCATGACGGCGCCCTGCGTGTTGCCAGACACCATCTTCGGCATCACCGAGGCATCCACCACGCGCAGGCCGGACAGGCCGTTCACCCGCAGGCGCACGTCGGTGACTGCGGCAGCGTCAGAACCCATGCGGCAGGTGCCTATCGGGTGGTAGATGGTCTGGCCATTGCGCCGCGCGAAGTCCAGCCATTCGTCGTAGCTGTCCACCGCCGCGCCGGGGCTGATCTCCGATTCGACATAGCGCCGCATGGCCGGCTGGCCGACGATGCGCCGGGCCGCCTGCATGCCGCCCACCAGGCTGTCGCGGTCCACCTGGGCGGACAGGAAGTTGGGGCGGATCGCCGGTCCCGCCTGCGGATCCGCCGACTTGATGTGGATGGATCCGACCGACTCGGGCCGCAGCTGCGCCACGCCTATCGTCATGCCGGGATGCCGGTCGAGGATGCGTTCGGCCGCATTGGCGTAGCTGGCGTGCACGAAGAAGTACTGCACATCGGGCGCGGGCAGGTCCGGCGCGCTTTTCACGAAGCCGTGCACCAGCCCCGTGCCCAGGGTCAGGATGCCCTTGTGGCTGGCGTAATAGCGCGCCACCTGCTGCGCCAGGCGCCAGCCGCGCGACATCTCGTTCAGCGTCACCGTGCCCTTCACCCGCCAGTTCATGCGGGTGGCGAAGTGGTCGATGTAGTTCTCGCCCACCTGCGGCTGCGCCAGCACCGGCGCGATGCCGAATGACTGCAGCAAGGCGGGATTGCCAACGCCGGACAGCTCCAGCAGTTGCGGCGACTGCACCGCGCCCATGCACAGCAGCGTCTCGCGCCGCGCGCGCACGATGTGCTCCCGTCCGTTCTTGCGATAGGCCACGCCCACGCAGCGCTTGCCCTCGAACACCAGCCGCGTCACGTGCGCGCCGCATTCCACGCTGAGATTCCTGCGGCCCGAGGCGGGCTTCAAGTACCCGTCCACCACGCTCCAGCGCCTGCCCCGATGCTGCAGCACCTGGTAGTAGCCCACGCCCTCCTGGCTGCCGCCGTTGTAGTCGGGATTCAAGGGCTGGCCGTCTTCTTGCGCTGCCTGCAGAAAGGCATCCGATATGGGAAAGCGTTCGGCGACTTCTTCCAGATGCATGGGGCCGTTCTTGCCGCGGCTGGCGTCGCCGGGTTCGTAGCATTCGATCTTGCGGAAGATGCGCTCGGCCTGGTTATACCCCCAGCCGGTCGCGCCCGCCGCCTCCCAGCCGTCGTAATCCTGCGGCTGGCCCCGGACGTAGATCATGCCGTTGATCAGCGTCGACCCGCCCACGCCCTTGCCGCGCGGCACGGCGATGCTGCGGCCATGGACGTTGTCTTCAGGCTCGGTGGCGAAGCGCCAGTTGTATTCCGGGTTCACCAGCAGCTTGGAAAAGCCCGCCGGGATCGAGATCCACATGCTGCGGGCTTCATGCCCGGCCTCCAGCATCAGCACGCGGTATTTGCCGTCGGCGCTCAGGCGGTTGGCCAGGATGCAACCCGCCGTGCCACCCCCGGCAATGATGAAGTCGTAGTCGCTCATACCCGTCAGCGTCCTGCGTCGGCCGGCTGGTCCGCCGCCACGCCCAGCATCTGCGCCATCAGCTCGATCTGGCAGGCCAGCATCGGCGCGCCGTAGTGCACCTTGCAGCCGCGGGCCTGCGCCGCCAGCAGCAAGGCCGTGTCCTTGGGTTGCATGATGACTTCGCAGACCAGTTGGTCCGGCGTCAGGCGGCTGGCGTCCAGCGGCAAGGCATCGTCCGGCTTCATGCCCAGCGAAGTGCCGTTGACCACCAGGTCATGCCCCGAGGGGTCGGCCGTGCCCACATCGATCCGGGCGCCGGGATGCAGCGACAGGATGCGCGCCTTCAGATCCTCGGCCTTGGCCGTGGTGCGGTTGGCGATGGTCAGCCGCGACACGCCGGCCTGGACCAGCGCGAAACCGATAGCGTTGGCCGCGCCGCCCGCCCCCGCCAGATAGGCGCTCTTGCCCTGCGGCGACACGCCCGCGCTTTGCAGGCCGCGCACGAATCCCTCGCCGTCCAGCATGTGCGCCACCAGCTTGCCGTCGGCCTCGCGGCGCACCACGTTGGCCGCGCCGATCTTGCGCGCCACGGGGGTGGCGTCGTCCACCAGGTCCAGTATCGCGGTCTTGTGCGGCACCGTGACGATGACGCCGCCCAGGTTCTCCAGCCGCCGCAGCCCGGCGACCACCTCCGCCAGGTTGTCCGGCCGGGCGTGGAACGGCACGCACACGCCGTCGAAGCCGATGGCGGCGAAATGCTCGTTCATGCGCTGCGGCGTCTTCACGTGGTGGATGGGATCGGCCAGGATGCCGAACAGGCGCGTGGTGCCGGTGATTTCCTTCATGTCTGTCTCCATGTCTCAGGGCCGGAGCGTGGCGCGCGCGACGTCGGCGATGCCGTCCGCGTCCAGCTTGTAGTGCGCATACAGGGTGGTGGGCGGCGCGATCAGGCTGTATTCATCGTAGACGCCATGGCGGCGCAGGCGCGTGCCTGTGCCCGCGTCGGCCAGCACCTCGGCCACGGCCGAGCCCAGCCCGCCCAGCACGTTGTGCTCTTCCACCGTCATCAGCACGCGGGACTTGCCTGCCGCGGCCAGCACGGCGTCGCGGTCCAGGGGCTTGATAGTGGGCATGTCTATCACGCCCACCGACAATCCTTCACCGCGCAGCTGCTCGGCGGCGGCCAGGGCCGCGTGCACGGTGATGCCGCAGGCGATGATGTTCAGGTCCGAGCCGCTGGAATGGACGATGGCGCGGCCGAACTCGAACGGCACGCCATCTTCGTAAACCTGCGGGTCGCGGCCGCGGCCGATGCGGAAGTAGATCGGCTCGGGCCAGTCCACCGATGCCTTGATGGCGGATGCCAGCTGCGGACCGTCGGCAGGCGAAACCACCGTCAGGCCCGCCAGCGCCCGCATCGTCGAGATATCTTCGGTGGCGTGGTGCGAGGTGCCGTAAAAGCCCAGGCTGATGCCGGTGTGGTGGCCGATCAGGCGCACGGGCAGCTTGGTATACGCCACGTCCATGCGGATCTGTTCGCAGCACAGAAGACCCAGGAAGGACGCGAAGGTCGCGACGAAGGGCATCATGCCCGTGGTCGCCAGGCCTGCCGCGGCCGACACCATGTTCTGCTCGGAAATGCCGAACTGCACATAGCGGTCGGGATAGGCCTGGGCAAAGCGGTTCAGGCCGTTGGAGTACTGCAGGTCGGCCGAACCCGCGACCACCGGATGGCCGGCCGCAGCCAATTCGATCAGCGCGTCGGAAAGATAGGACAGCCCGGGGTTCACCGCGTTCAGTGCGCGGTACTGCCAGGAATCGGGAGAGAGAACTTGTGCCTGTGCCATTCAGATCTCGCGGGAAAGGATTTCTTCGACGGCGCTTTGCGCATCTTGCGGCGCCAGATAGCCCAGGTGCCAGCCCGGCTCGGTTTCCATGTAGGAGACGCCCTTGCCCTTGATGGTCTTTGCTATCACGCAGGCCGGCCTGGCGCGCGATTCGTCCGCGCGCAGGCGGCGCAGCAAGGCGGTCAGTTCCGCCAGGTCATGGCCGTCCACTTCGTGCACCTCCCAACCAAAGGCCTGCCATTTTTCCTTCAGCGATTCCACGCCCATGACGTCGTCGACCTTGCCGTCCAGCTGGTAGCCGTTGCGGTCGACGATGGCGACCAGGCGCGACAGGCGGTTGTGGGCGGCAAAGAGCGCCGCCTCCCAGACCTGGCCTTCCTGCATCTCGCCATCGCCCAGCAGCACGAAGACGTTGAAGTCGCGCCCGCTCATGCGCCCGCCCACCGCCATGCCCACGCCATTGGACAAGGCATGGCCGATGGAACCCGAGCTGAAATCCACGCCCGGCACCTTGCTCATGTCGGGATGGTCCCCCAGCGGGCTGCCCAGGCGGGTGTAGCCGTCCAGCAGTTCGCGGGCAATGAAGCCATGGTCGGCCAACACCGGGAACAGGCCCACCGCCGCATGGCCCTTGCCCATCAGGAAGCGGTCGCGGTCGGGCCACTGAGGCTCGCCCGGACGCAGCCGCATCACGTCGTAGTACAGCGCGGCGAAGATTTCCGCGCACGAGAACACCGAGCTGTAATGCCCGACCTTGGCGATCTCGATCAACCTGATGGTCTCCAGCCGGATGTGGCGGGCCTTTTCCCGCAGCAGCCCGACCTCCCCTTCGGTGGGGACCTCCCTGTCACTCCTCATGGCGCTTCCTTTTCGCTGTTAGGATATATGATATATAATATACCCATCGCGCTCGAATTTGCCATGGCGGGATAGAATTCATCCCGAATCCACCCGCCCCCATCAATACAGCAAGCCTGAGCCTGTCATGTCCAGCCTTAAACCGGTCAAGAAAGAGAACCTCTCCGTCAGGGTCTACAACGAAATCCGCAATGCCCTGATCAACGGGCAGTACGAACCCGGCGAACGCCTGATCATTGGCGAACTGGCCCAGGAAATGGGCGTCTCCATCACGCCTGTACGCGAGGCCATCTTCCGGCTGATCAGCGAGCAAGGCCTGGAAATGCAGGCGGCCACCGCGGTCTACGTGCCTTACGTCAATTCGGAAAAGCTGCGTGAAATCCAGCAGATCCGCTTCCACCTGGAAGGCATGGGCGCGGCCGAGGCCGCCCAGCACATCACGCGCAAGCAACTGGACAACCTGATCGCGCTGCAGCGGGACTTCATTTCCTGCACCGCCAGCGATCCCAAGCGCGCCAGCTACCTGAACCGCAAATTCCACTTCGCCATCCTGGAAGCCAGCAACAAGCCCATCCTGCGCGCCACGGTGGAATCGTTCTGGGTGATCACCGGCCCCATCCTCAAGGTGTTCCACGTCAAGACCTCGGGCCTGGACTATTCGCAGAACGAGCACCGCCACGAAGCGGTGCTGGAAGCCCTGGAAGCGCGCGACTCCGAAGCCGCCAGGCAAGCCATCCAGGCCGATCTGGTCTGGGGCGGCAAGATCATGATCGACTGGCTGGTCGAGCGCGAAAAGGAACTCGACTACCGCCCCCCTGCTGCCCGCAAATAGGCAAACCCGAAGGAAAATCCGATGCTGAAGATTTTTGGCGCGCCCAGCCGCTACATCCAGGGCGCCGGCGCCCTGGACACCCTGGGACAGTACGCAGCCCTGTTCGGCCGCCGCGCGGCCCTGGTCATCGACAGCTACGTGCATGGCGTGCTGGGGCCAAGAATCGAAGCCTTGTGCGCGGCGCAAAACGTGTCGCTGATACCGCTGATGGTCGAAGGCGACCTGACGCCGGCCGCGATCACGCAATTGCGCGCGCAGGCCGCGCCGGCCGGCATCGACATGGTCATCGCGGTGGGCGGCGGCAAGGCGCTGGACGCGGGCAAGGCGGTGGCCAAGTCCTCGCACTGCCATCTCATCACCGTGCCGACCGTCGCGTCCAACGACGCGCCGACCAGCAAGAACTACGTCCTGTACGACGCCCATCACAACCTCCTGGCGGTGGAGCACATGTTGTTCAACCCCACCATCGTGCTGGTCGATACCGCCGTCATCGCCACCGCGCCGGCGAATTTCTTTCTCGCCGGGCTGGGCGACGCGGTCTCGAAGAAATTCGAGGCAGAGCAATGCGGCCGCAACGGCGGCCGCAACATGTATGACGGCGCGCCGCCTCTCACCGCCCAGTTCATCGCCGACGGCTGCCTGCGCACCCTGCTGGCCGACGGCGCGGATGCCGTGGCGGTTGCCGGCAGCGGCCAGCCTACGCCGGCCTTTGAACGCGTGGTGGAAGCGATGATCCTCATGAGCGGCCTCGGTTTCGAAAGCGGCGGCCTGTCCATCGCCCACGCGCTGACGCGCGGACTGCCCAAGATCAGCGGCGTGGCGAGCGCCCCGCATGGCCTGCAGGTGGCGGTCGGCCTGCTGGTGCAGTTGGACCTGGAAAGCCGGACGGACGGCATGCTGGACGAGCTGACCCGCTGGTATGCCCTGGTGGGCCTGCCCACCACCTTGCGCGAACTGGGCGCGGCCGACATGCCGGACGACGCGGAACTGCGGCTGGCTGCGGAGCTGAGCCTGAAGGCTCGCCACGCCGCCAACTTCGACCGCGCGCTCGACACCGACACGCTGGCTGCCGCGCTGCGCCGCCGCGCCTGACGCGACAAGGGGCCGGATAGCGGCCGGCCCCTGGCCGCATCAGAACGCCACGTTGTCCTTGCCCTTCAAGTCCAGCTTGGCGCGCGCTTCTGCGGGCGTGGCGATTTCCAGGTTCAACGCCTCCAGGATGGTGCGGATGCGCTCCACCTGCACCTGATTGGATTGCGCCATTTCGCCCGGGCCGATCCACAGCGAATCCTCCAGCCCCACCCGCACGTTCGAGCCCATGGCCGCGCCTATGGTGGCCAGCGGGATCTGGCCGCGGCCGGCGCCCAGGATCGACCACTCATAGTCGTTGCCGAACAAGCGGTCGGCCGTGCGCTTCATGTGCATCAGGTCTTCGGGGTGCGGGCCGATGCCGCCGAGGATGCCGAATACCGACTGGATGAAGGGCGGCGACTTGACCAGGCCGCGGTCCACGAAATGGGCCAGGTTGTACAGGTGGCTGATGTCGTAGCACTCGAACTCGAAGCGGGTGCCGTTGGCGTTGCCCAGCGCGAGGATCGATTCGATGTCCTGGTAGGTATTGCGGAACACCAGCGAGCGGCTGTTCTCCAGATGCTCGCGCTCCCAGTCATGCTTGAACTCCTTGAAGCGGCCCAGCATGGGGTACAGGCCGAAGTTCATGGACCCCATGTTCAGGGACGCCAGTTCCGGCTTGAAGGTGGTGGCCGGGCGCATGCGCTCTTCCACCGTCATATGCGGGCTGCCGCCGGTGGTGATGTTGATGATGGCGTCCGTTTCCCGCTTGATCCGCTCCAGGAAGGGCTTGAACAGCGCCGGATCCTGCGACGGCTTGCCGGTCTGCGGATCGCGCGCATGCAGGTGCAGCACCGCCGCGCCCGCCTTGGCCGCGCCGATGGCAGCCTCCGCGATCTCGTCGGCGGTTACCGGCAGGTGCGGCGACATGCTGGGCGTGTGGATGGCGCCCGTCACGGCGCAAGTGATGATGACTTTCTGCTTGGGCTTAGCCATTGTTGTCTCCGTTGTCCTGTTTATGGCGCATGAGGCGCATCAGTTTTTCATCGCGCCAGAAGCGGCGCTTGGCAAGATCTTCCTGCGGCAGCAAGCCGCGGCGTTCCTCCGACAGCGCTTCGACCAGCGCGCCGTCCCAGGCGACGGGTTCGCCCTGGGTCGCGCCGATGGACTGGTACAGCCCGCCGTAGCGCGCGCAATAGTCGGCGATGCCGCCCGGCGCGTTGAGGTCTATGGTTTCGAACGGCCCCATGAACGACCAGCGCAGGCCCAGGCCGTCCTTCACCGTGGCGTCGATGTCCTCGGCGCTGGCGATGCCCGCGCTGGCCAGGCGGAACGCCTCGTGCAGCAGCGCGCCCTGCAGGCGGTTGAGGATGAAGCCTTCGATTTCGCGCCGCACCAGCACCGGCTTCTGGCCGATGCCGGCCATGACGGCGCGGGCGGAATCGACGGCCTGCGGGCTGGTCCAGGGCGCGGGGCACAGTTCCACCACCGGGATCAGGTATGGCGGATTCACCGGGTGCGCCACCAGGCAGCGGTGGCGCCCGGCCAGATGCCCGGTGAATTCGCTGGCGGGGATGCTGGACGTGGAACTGCCGATGATCGCGTCGGGTTCGGCCGCCGCGTCCAGTTCGGCAAACAGCGCCCGCTTGATCTCGACGTTTTCGGGCGAGTTCTCCTGGATGTAGCTGGCGCCCTTCAAGGCATCGGCCAGGTTGCTTGCCACATGGACGCGCCCGCCTATGGCCTCGGCGTCCTGCAGCAAGCCCTGAGCTTCAAGTTCGCGCAGTTGCTGCAGGATCAGGCCGCGGGCTTCGGCCAGCATTGCGGCGTTGACGTCATACAGGCGCACTTCCCAGCCCATGCGGGCGAACACGATGGCCCAGCCCTGGCCGATCAGGCCGGTTCCGATGATGGCGGCGCGCTGCGCCTTGGACCCGGCGTCCATCAGTAAAGCTTCTGTGTGAAGCCGTCCACCACGATGGCCTGCCCCGAGACGCTGCGGGCGGCCTCGCTGGCGTTGAACAGCACCATGTTGGCGATATCGCGCGCCGTGACCATGCGGCCCAGCGCGGCCTGGTTCTCGTACTGCGCGGCAATCTCCTCCACCGGACGGCCCAGCGTATCCGCCTTCGCCGCGATCACGGCGCGGATGCGCGGCCCTTCCACCGCGCCCGGCAGGATGGCGTTGACGCGGATGCCATAGGGACCCAGTTCGATGGCCAGGGATTTGGTGAAGCCAATCACTGCCCACTTCGAGGCGGAATAAACCGAGCGCCCGGCAAAGCCCAGATGGCCGGCCGCGGACGACAGGTTGATCATCACGCCGGCCTTGGACTCCTTGAGCAGGCCGATGGCCTGGCGCGCGCACAGGAACTGTCCGGTGATGTTCACGGCCAGCGTGCGGTCCCAGTCCGCCTTGGACAGGGTTTCGACGTAGCCAGTGGGACCGGCCACGCCGGCGTTGTTGACCAGGATGTCCAGGCCGCCCAGCTTGGCGCGGACCTGATCGAACAGCGCGGCGACGCTGTCTTCGTCCGAGACGTCGGCCAGGGCCGCATGCACGCCAGGCAATTCGGCCGGCAGCGCGGCCAGGCGCTCCTGGTTCACATCGCATACGAACACGGAGGCGCCGGCATGGCGGAACACCTTCGCCATCTCCAGGCCCAGCCCGTCCGCGCCGGCGGTGATGAGCACCTTTTTCCCGGCGAAATCCACTTCCTCGAACATGCCTCTGTCTCCTGATTCTTATGAAAAACAGCCGATTGATGATATACGATATATGAAAAAAACCGCCAGCTTATGACGTTTATTGCAACCGGGTCGTACATCGAAAAGTGTCATCCCGAAGTAGCAAAAGCACCTGGATTTGCTCGACGTCAGCCCGCTAAGTCTTTATTCATGCGGCTTTAGGGAATTCCCCGATTCGGCGGGTTACGGCCCCCACTAGAATCCAAGGCGGGGTTTGCTACCCGCCCGGCCGATATATCATATATTCAAAAAAACGGACCAAACAAGAAAGTCCGCATCCCATACCGACAAAGGAGCGTAGACAGTGTTCAAGTTCAACAAAATTGCTTTGGCGCTGGGCGTATGCGGCGCGCTGGCAAGCGGCACCGCAGCGGCCGACATGAAGGTAGGCGCCCTCTTCCCGTTCAGCGGCGCGCTCGCGCTCCTGGGACAAGAGAGCTATCGCGGCCTGGAGCTGGCCGTCAATGAAATCAACGCCGCGGGCGGGGTCAACGGCGAGAAGATCGAAATCATCAAGGCCGACGCCGTCGATCCGACGCAAGCCGTGTCGGAAACCAAGCGCCTGATTTCCTCCAACGTGGTCGGCGTGTTCGGCAGCTACGCTTCCGGCATTTCCTACGCGGCCTCGCCCGTGACCGAGCTGGCCGGCGTGCCCTATTTCGAACTGGGCGCCACCGCGCACAAGATCACCACCCGCGGCTACAAGTACCTGTTCCGCAGCAACCCCAACACCGCGCTGTACGGCGTGTCGGTGGTCAACGCGCTGCACGACACCATCGCGCCGGGCATGGGGCTGAACCCCAAGGACATCAAGATCGGCATCATCCACGAGGACGGCCCCTACGGCACCGACGTGGCCGCCACCGAGAAAAAACGCGCGCAGGAACTGGGCTATACGGTCGCGGAAGTGTTGCCGTACTCGGCCAAGACCGTCGACCTGTCCTCGCTGATCCTGCGCCTGAAGGGCGCCAAGGTCGACGTGGTGCTGCAGACGGCCTACCAGAACGACGCCATTTTGTTCTTCAGCCAGGCGCGCGCCGCGGGCTTCAAGCCCAAGGTCGTGATCGGCGCGGGCGGCGGCTATTCGCTGGCAGACACGGCCAAGGCCGTGGGCGCCGACATGAACGGCGTGTTCGACCTGGACTTCCCGCAATCCTCCATCAATCCCGCAGGCGCGCCCGGCCTGGACAAGTTCCTCGAAGCCTACAAGGCCACCTACAAGAGCGATCCCCAATCCGGCCACAGCCTGACCAACTACGTCGGCGCCAAGGCCTTCTTCGAAGCCATCGGCAACGCCAAGTCCACGGATAAGGACAAGATCCGCGCCGCCGTCCTGGCCTACAAGAAGCCGGCCGGCCAGACCGCCAACGGCTGGGCCTTCGACTTCGGCGAAGACGGCCAGAACAATGCATCCACGTTCTACGTGATGCAGTGGCAGGACGGCAAGCTGGTCACCATCGCGCCCAGCAACCTCGCACTCGGCAAGCCGGTCTTCAAGAAATAAGCGCCACGCCAGTGCTCAGGCGCTCGGGGGCGCCTGACGTATCCCGGGGTCCGCGCGCCCCGGTCCGGCCGACAACACGGCCGGGCCGGGGCCGCTACCCGCTCTAAGAGGTTGCAACATGGAACTATTCATTCAACTGGTCATCAACGGCCTGTTGCTGGGCGGCGCGTACACCATCATCAGCCTGGGGCTGACGCTGATCTTCGGCGTGGTGCGCGTCGTGAACTTCGCGCACGGCGAGTTCCTGATGATAGGCATGTACATGGTCTATCTGATCGCGGCGCAATTCGGCGTGCACCCCTATGCCGGCCTGGTGCCCGTCGCCGTCATCCTGTTCGCGCTGGGCGCGCTGACGCAGAAAGGCATCATCCAGCCGCTGCTCAACGCCGACCAGCATATCCAGATCTTCGCCACGGTGGGCGTGTCCACCATCCTGCTGAATCTCGCCCTGGTCATATTTGGCGCCAACGTCTATCGCGCGCCGGTGGAACTGGGCACGAACGCCATCGACATCGGCCCCTATTCGATGGTGACCGGGCAGCTCGTCACCTTCGTGATCGGCCTGACCCTGGCGGTGCTGCTGCACCTGTTCATGCACCGCACCTACCTGGGCCGCGCGCTGCGGGCCGTGGCGCAGCACCGCTACGCCGCCACCCTGATGGGCGTGAACGTCAACAACGTCTACGCCATCGCCTTCGGCCTGGGCACGGCCTTTGTCGGCATCGCCGCCGGCCTGCTGGCGCCGCAGTATCCGGTGTTTCCCACCGTGGGCACGTACTTCGTGCTGACGGCCTTCGTGATCGTGGTGCTGGGCGGCCTGGGCAGCCTGTACGGCGCGGTGGCCGGCTCCATGATCATCGGCATCGTGGACACGCTGGCTGGCTTCTACATCGCCCCCGACCTGAAAGAGGTCGTCTATTTCGGGATCTTCCTCTTGATCCTGGTGCTGCGTCCGAACGGCCTGTTCGGCGTCGGCACAGAGTGATCAGAGCAACAAGGAGCGAGATGTGTTTCCCGATATCCGACACCCCAAGACCTACGTCAGCCTCATCCTGCTGATTGCGATGTTCCTTGTGCCTGTGATCATGGGCACGCCCTTCTGGACCAACCTGTTCGTCCTGCTGTTCGTGTTCTCGGCCCTGTCCGTGGCCTGGAACATCGTCGGCGGCTACGCCGGCCAGCTATCGCTGGGCCACGCCGTGTTCTATGGCATCGGCGGCTATACCGCCACGCTGCTGACGCAGAACTTCGGCATTTCGCCGTGGTTCGGCATGCTGGCGGGCGCGGCGATCTCGGGCGCGGTCGCCATCCTCATCAGCTACCCCACGCTGCGGCTGCGCGGCCCGTTCTTCGCGCTGGCCACCATCGCGATCCTGGAAGTGGTGCGCCTCCTGGTGATCCACGAAGAAAGCTGGACGGGCGGCTCCAGCGGCATCAGCCTGCCGCTGAACATAGGCTGGACCTGGATCGTGTTCCGCGAGAAGGTCAATTACGTGATCATCGCCTTCGGCCTGTTCCTGCTGGTGACCTGGGCCTCCTGGTACATCCGCAAGTCGCGCATCGGCCATTATCTGATCGCGATCCGCGAACGCGAGGACGCGGCGCTGGCGGTCGGCATCCATACCGTGCGCATGAAGATCATCGCCGCGGTCGTGTCCGCCATGCTGACCAGCATCATCGGCACCTTCCACATCACCTACCTGACCTTCGTGGACCCGAGTTCGGCGTTTTCGCTGGAGCTGTCGATCCAGGTGGCCATGTTCGCGCTGATTGGCGGGCTGGGTACGGTGGCCGGGCCCATCGCCGGCACCTTCCTGGTGCTGCCCATCGCCGAACTGGCGCGCGGCTGGCTCAGCAGCGTGGGCAACGGCATGCACGGGCTGATCTACGGCCTGATCCTGGTAGCGGTGGTGCTGACCATTCCGCGCGGCCTGGCCGGCGCCTTCGGCCCGGCCATCGAACGCTGGCTGTCGCGTCTGCCCTATCTGGGCACGCCCCGCGCCAAGCTCAAGCTGGCCGATGAACTGCGCCTGCACAGCGCCGAACGCACGGATCAGCCGGTGCTCAAGGCCGACAAGCTGTTCAAAAGCTTCGGCGGCCTGCGCGCCACCAACGACGTGTCGCTGACGCTGAACCAGAACGAGATCCTGGGCATGATCGGCCCCAACGGCGCGGGCAAGACCACGGTCTTCAACCTGCTGTCGGGCTTCCTGTCGCCGGACAAGGGCGGCATCACCATGCTCGACGCGCAAGGCAACTGGGTCACCTGCAAGACGCCCGACGAATTCGCGCACCAGGGCCTGGGCCGCACCTTCCAGATCGCCAAGCCGTTCACCGGCCTGACCGTGCTGGAGAACATCATGCTGGGCGCCTTCATCCGCACGTCGAACCGTGACGAAGCCGAGCAGATCGCACTGAAAGTCGCCGAGCAGACCGACCTGGTGAAGTACCTGGACATCGAGGCGCGCAACCTGACCGTGGGCGGCATGAAGCGCCTGGAGGTCGCCCGCGCGCTGGCGATCAAGCCGCGCATCCTGCTGCTGGACGAGGTGATGGCGGGACTGAACCCGACCGACATCGAGAAGTCGATCCAGATGATCCGCCGCATCCGAGATTCCGGCGTATCGGTGCTGCTGATCGAGCACATGATGCAGGCCACCATGGCGCTGTCCGACCGCATCATCGTGCTGAACGAAGGCGCGGTGCTGGTCAGCGGCGCGCCCAAGGACGTGGTGGAGAACCCCGCCGTCATCGAGGCCTATTTGGGCAAGGAGTACCAGGATGCTTAAGGTTTCGAATCTGTCCTCGGGCTACGGCAAGAGCCAGGTCCTGAACGGCCTGAACTTCGAGGTCCATGCGGGCGAGATCGTCACGCTGATCGGCGCCAATGGCGCCGGCAAGACCACCACCTTGAAGACGCTGTGCGGCGTCATCGCCGCCATGGAAGGCAAGGTCGAGTTCGAAGGCCAGGACCTGACCAACCGCAAGCCCTACGACATCGTCGACGCGGGCATCACCATGATTCCCGAAGGCCGCCAGCTGTTCCCGCATTTCACGGTGCGCGACAATCTGCTGATGGGTTCTTACAAGCGCGCCGCCCGCCCCATCGTGCAACGCAAGCTGGACGAGGTGCTGGGTATCTTCCCGCGGGTGCAGGAACGCCTGAACCAGTACGCCGGCTCGCTTTCCGGCGGCGAACAGCAGATGGTGGCGATCGCGCGCGGCATGATGGCCGATCCCAAGCTGCTGGTGTTCGACGAGCCCTCGCTGGGCCTGTCGCCGCTGCTGGTGCAGCAGATGTTCGACATCATCCGCGGCGTCACCGCGCACGGCGTGACCGTGCTGCTGGTGGAGCAGAACGTGTTCCGCACGCTGCGGCTGGCGGACCGCGGCTACGTGCTGGAGAACGGCGCCATCGTACGCACCGGCACTGGCGCGGAGCTGCTGAGCGACCCGCATGTGAAGAAGGCCTACCTGGGCCATTGATACCAAGGATTCCTTATGTCTTTACGCTGCACATACATCGACCACGGCCAGGGCGGCGCGCCCGACTGCATGCGCCTGGCCGAACGCGACATGGAGGCCCCCGCCGGCCGCCAGGTGCTGATCGAGGTCGCCTACGCCGGGGTCAACCGCCCCGACGTGCTGCAACGCTCCGGCTCCTATCCACCGCCTCCGGGCGCGTCGCCCCACCTGGGGCTGGAGGTTTCCGGCACCGTCGTCGCCACCGGGCCCGACGCCAGCCTCTGGAAAGTCGGCGACCAGGTCTGCGCGCTGACGCCGGGCGGCGGCTACGCCCAATACTGCCTGGCGGACGAACGCCATTGCCTGCCCGTGCCGCGCGGCCTGGACCTGTTGACGGCCGCCGCCATCCCCGAGAACTACTACACCGTCTGGACCAATGTGTTCGACCGCGCCCGTCTGGCCGCCGGCGAACGCTTCCTGGTGCACGGCGGTTCCAGCGGCATCGGCCTGACCGCGATCCAGCTGGCGCGCGCCTTCGGCGCCGAAGTCTGGACCACGGTAGGCAACCAGGAGAAGGCCGACGCCTGCCTGGCCGCCGGCGCGCACCATGCCGTGCTGTACCGCGAGGCCGACTTCGAGGCGGCGGTGCGCCAGGGCAGCGGCGGCGCGGGCGTGGACGTGATACTGGACATGGTGGGCGGCGCCTACATCAACAAGAACCTGCGGCTGCTGGCGCTCAATGGCCGGCTGGTGCAGATCGCTTTCCTGGAGGGCAGCAAGGCCGAGATCGACGCCATGCCCATCATGCTCAAGCGCCTGCAATTCACCGGCTCCACCCTGCGCCCCCGCTCCGACGAGGACAAGGGCGCGATCACCCGCGCGCTGGCGGAAAAAGTGTTGCCACTGATGGAACAGGGGCAATGCCTGCCGCGCATCCACAAGGTATTTCCGCTGGCGGAAGCGGCCCAGGCGCATGCGCTGATGGAAAGCAGCAAGCACATCGGCAAGATCATGCTGAAGGTGGCCGCATGAGCGGGCGCTTCAAGGACCAGGTGGCCATCGTGACGGGCGCGGTCGGCGGCATAGGCTCGGCCATCGTCGAAGGCTTCCTGGCGGAAGGCGGCCGCGTGGGTCTCATCGATTTCAATGCGCAGGGCGGGCAGGCTTACGAAAAGGAACTGCGCAAGCGCGGCCATGAAGCCTGCTTCGTGCACGCGGACGTCGCGCGCTTCGAGGAGTGCCAGGCAGCCTACGAACGCATCAGCGCAGAGCTGGGTCCGGCCACCATCCTGGTCAACAACGTCGGCATTTCACCGAAGACCGATGGACGCGCGCTGAAGGTCTGGGAGATGCCGCCCAGGGAATGGGAGAACGTGGTCGCCGTCAACCTGAACAGCGTGTTCTACATGACGCACCTGGCCACGCCGCACATGGTGCGCGAGCGCCAGGGCCGCGTGATCAACATGTCTTCCGTGGCCGGCCGCGCCTATTGCGACATCGTGGCGGCGCATTACGCGGCCACCAAGGCCGGACTGATCGGTCTGACGCGCCATTGGGCCGCCGAACTGGGCGAGCACCAGGTCACCGTCAACGCCCTGGCGCCTGGACGCATCAGCACGCCCTTGCTGAAAACCGTGCCCAAGGAAATCAATGACGCGGTTGCGCAGGTAACCGCGCTGCGCCGCCTGGGTACGCCGGAAGAAGTAGCGGATGCCTGCCTGTTCTTCGCGTCGGATCAAGCCCGCTTCGTCACCGGCCAGGTGCTGGACGTGGCCGGCGGCTGGCTGATGACCTGAGAGCATGGCGCCCGCCTGTGCTCGGGCGGGCGCCGTCTTCATTCCTGCGCGCCCAGGTGATAGACCACGGTGTCCAGCCGGCTGACGCCGGCCGCCAGGAACTTCGGTTCCTTTTCCAGGATGTCGCGGCGGTCGATGATCCTGGCGGGCGACACGCCCGCAAAGATGTTCTGCACTTCGCTGTCCACGACAGAGAACGGCGGCCCCGCCATTTCTTCCTGCGGGTAGTCCAGCGTGATCAGCAGTCCCTGATAGGCGGGCGACAGATTGCCGTAGACGTGGCGCACGTAGTCTGCGCGCATGGTGTCCGGCAACGCCACCAGCGCGGCGCGGTCATAGGCGCCCACGCAATGCGACAGCAGTTGCGCATCCAGTTTGAAGATGTCGCCGCAGATGATTTCGATGCTGCCCGCCACGTAGTGCTTGCCATAGACGGACACGTGCGTGAGCGGCTTGAGTTCGTTTTCTTCGAAGAACTGCTCGACCGCGAGCTCGGACAGCTCGACGCCCAGCACGGAATGCCCCTGCGCCGCGATCCACACCATGTCCAGCGACTTGCCGCAAAGCGGCACCAGCACCCGGCCGTCCTTGGGCACGCCCAGCGTCGGCCAATACTTCTGCAATAGCGGCGTGACCCGCGATTGATGAAAATGCGTGCGCCCTTCGCGCCAACGCTCCAGCCAGAATTCCGCGTCCATGCCCGGTCTGCCTCCTGTGTATCGGTGCAGGGCATTGTAGTTCGGCGGCGGGCGCACAGGCCCTACATGCGCGGCAGCAGACTGCGGATGTCGTCCACGATGGGTACGGCGGCCAGCACCATGAGCACCAGCGCCAGCGGCACCGTCGAGCCGAACCCGAAGTTGAAGAAGGAATATGCCCCCGTCACGCCGCCGACGAAGAACAGCGACACCAGCACGGTGAGCACGACAAGCTTGCTGCGGTCCGCGCGCACCGGCTGCATGGAGGCCGGATCGCCCTGGGCCACGTTCCAGTAAAACAGCTTGCCCAGTTCTATGCCGATATCGGTCACCATGCCCGTCACATGCGTGGTGCGTATCTCGGAGCGCGACAGCTTGGTGATCATGGCGTTCTGCAGACCCATGATGTAGCAAAGCAGCATGACCGTGCCCGGCACGTAGAACCAGCGCAGCGTTTCCAGGTTGGCGCCCAGCAAGCCGAAGCCCAGCAACAGCACGGCTTCGTACAGCAGCGGCATCGCGTATTCGCTGGTCAGGTGCGAGCGGCGCCCGAAGTTGATCAGGAAGGCCGAGCTGGCGGCGCCGGCCAGAAAGGACAGCAGCGCCGCCAGCCCCTGCAGCACCACGATCACCCCGCCCAGCGCCAGGTGATCGGCCATCATGGAGACGATGCCGGACATGTGCGAGGTGTATTGCTGCACGGCCAGGAAGCCGCCGGCGTTGACCGCGCCGGCGGTGAAGGTCAGGATGTAAGCCAGGTGCCTGTTGGCCTGGGGGCTGCGGCTGACGGCCGTCAGGCGGCGTAGATACGGAATGGCCACGCGTGTCCCTTGAAGACAAGAATCCATACACAGCAATGTGCATGACATTCTAGTCGCCGCGGCACGGCGCGAGGCCTGGCACGCCCGCCGGCAACCATGCCGGCGGCGGCCTCGCCGGAGGCGGTCCCACCGCTGGCGGCCCCGCCTGTCCCCGGCGTTTTACGCCCCGCCGGATTCGCTCAGCTGCTTGCGCCGGTATTCGCCCTGGCGCACATGCATCCAGCCCGGATACTCCGGCGGCAAGGCGCTGACCTGGTCCAGCTCGGCCAGTTCGTCCGCCGTCAGGCGTATCGCCGTGGCCGCCAGGTTGTCGTCCAGCTGGTCGACGCGCTTGGCGCCGATGATGACGCTGGTCACGGCCTGCTGGTGCAGCAGCCAGGCCAGGGCCACCTGCGCCACCGATACGCCGCGCGCGCCGGCGACGCGCCGCAGGACGTCGATGCTGTCGTAGGCGCGTTCCTGGTCCACCGGCGGGAAGTCGAAGGCGGCGCGGCGGCTGCCGGCTTCGGCCTGCCCGTCGCGGCTGTACTTGCCGCTCAGCAGGCCGCCAGCCAGCGGGCTCCACACCATCAGCCCCACGCCTTCGCTTTGCAGCATGGGCAGGATCTCGCGCTCCAGGTCGCGGCCGGCGATCGTGTAATAGGCCTGCAGCGACTCGAAGCGCGCCAGCCCCAGGCGTTCGGCAATGCCCAGCGCCTTCATGATCTGCCAGGCGGCCCAGTTGGACACGCCAACGTAGCGCACGTGGCCATGCTGCACCAGATTGTCCAGCGCCCTGACCGTTTCTTCCACCGGCGTGGCGGGATCGAAGCCGTGGATCTGGTAGAGGTCGATATGATCCAGCTGCAGGCGCGACAGGCTTTTCTTGACGCCGTCGATGATGTGCGAACGCGAGTTGCCGCGCGCATTGACGCCGGCGCCCGTCGGTCCGAACACCTTGGTCGCGATCACGACGTCCTCGCGGGCCACCTTCAGGTCGCGCAGCGCCTGCCCGGTGATGACCTCCGAGCGGCCCTCGGAATACACGTCGGCCGTGTCGATGAAATTGACGCCGGCATCCAAGGCACGGCCCACCAGCCGATTGGCCTCTTCCTGCTGCAGGCTGCCGATGTTGCTCCAAAACTCGCCGCCGCCGCCGAAGGTCATGGTGCCCAGGCAGAGTTCCGACACGAACAGGCCGGTGCTTCCGAATTTCTTGTACCGCATGGTTGCGCTCCTTCAAGGGCTGGGCGGGAGCCGGCGCTCCGGGATGGAATGGCCGCGGCCCGCCTGCCGGGATGAAGGAAAGTATGCGTCCAGGGACCGGCGCGGACGCTGCTTGATCCTGCCCTTTTTTTGCCCAATCCTGCAGCGCTGGCCAGTCTGCGGCGCCTGGCCGCTCATTCCTCCGAATTTTCTGCCCATTTCTCCATGAAAAGCGCCGCAGCCTGGATGCAGGCAAGCTTAGGCATAAACTGAAAGCCACCCAATCCTCCGACTTTCTGCCGCCAACGCCCATCCGGCACGGCGCGCCACGGGAGCCCCCATGACCATCACATCCGCACTTGCCGCCAGAGTCGCCGTCCCGCCCCTGGACGTCGCCTATGAGCCGGCGCGGCGCGAACTGCTCTGCACGCTGGAACGCATGACCGGCGACCTGGAGGGTTCGCTGGACACGCCCATCGAGGGCCTGTTCCTGCACCGCATTTCGCAGCCCACCGGCGCCAAGCCCGGACTGCAGAAGGCCGCGCTGGGCGTCATCGCCCAGGGTTCCAAGCGCTTGCTCATCGGCGACGATGCCTACGAGTACGACCCCTTCCATTACCTGATTTCCTCGGTGGATCTGCCGGTCGTGGCCAAGGTGTCCGTCGCCAGCCCGACCCTGCCCTATCTGGGCTTGCGGCTGGAGCTGAACGTGGAGGAGATCACCTCGCTGATCAGCGACGAAAGCCTGCCGCCGCAGCCGCCAGCCGAGGCCGCGCGCGCGCTTTGCGTCAATCCGCTGGGCGGCGCGCTGCTGGACGCGGTGCTGCGCCTGTTGCGCCTGCTGGACACGCCGCGCGACATTCCCATCCTGGCGCCCCTGGTCAAGCGCGAGCTGCTGTACCGCCTGCTGATGAACGGCCAGGGCGCGGTGCTGCGCCAATCGGTGCTGCAGGACAGCCAGCTCAACCGCGTGGCCAAGGCCATCCGCATCCTGCGCGACAACTATGCCCAGCCCCTGCGCGTGGAAGAAATCGCGCGCGACGTGCACATGAGCGTGTCTTCGCTGCACCATCATTTCAAGCAAGCCACCGCCATGAGCCCGCTGCAATACCAGAAGCACCTGCGCCTGCAGGAAGCGCGGCGCCTGATGCTGACCGATGACGCGGGCGTAGCGCTGGCGGCCCATTCCGTGGGCTACGAAAGCTCGTCGCAGTTCAGCCGCGAATACAGCCGCCTGTTCGGTTCGCCGCCCTTGCGCGACAAGCAGCGCTGGAAGGACGAAACCGCGTCGGCGCCGGCCTGAGCCGCCGGTCGGGCATCCTAGGGGATTGCCCTAATCCTAATTTGACAACGTTACCATTAGACTGCCGCCATCAAATGACAACGTTGTCATAACCCTGATCTTTCTTCGGCGGCCACATGAATCCCTTCCTGGAAACCCTGCTCGATACTCCACTGGACGATACCTACCGGGGCATTCCTCCGGGCGAGCCCGCCGTCCCGCTGCGCGGCGTCGCGGCCCGGGGCTGGCAGCCCAGGAGCGGCAACATGGCCCTGCCCGTCCTGACGCTGGATGAGGCCGCCTTCGCCCATAACGTCGAGCAGATCTTCCAGTACGCCCGCAGCCACGGCGCGGCGCTGGCGCCGCATGCCAAGACGCCGATGTCGCCGCAGATCGTGCAGCGCCTGCTCGATGCCGGCGCCTGGGGCGCCACCGTCGCCAACCTGCAGCAGGCCGCCGTGCTGCTGCGCGCAGGCGTAACCCGCCTGATGCTGGGCAATGAGATCGGCGGCGCGGCCAGCGGCGCCCGCCTGGGCAAGCTGCTTGCCGGCTACCCCCATGCGCGCCTGCTGGCATTCGCGGACTCCGCCGACACCGTGCGTTCGCTGGCCGCCGCGGCCGCTGAAGCCGGCCGGCCCGTCGAGGTGCTGGTGGAAGTCGGCGGCGGCCGCGCGGGCGCGCGCGACGATGCCGCGGTCGCAGCCATCCTGGCCGCGATCCGTGAGCAGGGCGACAAGCTCGCGCTGGCGGGCGTGGCCACCTACGAAGGCGCCGTCGCCAGCTCGGACGCGGCGCTCACCGCCAGCAATATCGCCGCGCTGATGGCGCGCGCCGCCAGCGCGTTCAAGGAAGTGCGCGCGCTGGCGCCGCACGCGCCTCTGGTGTTCACCGCGGGCGGCTCGGCCTTCTTCGACCATGTCACTCAGGCGGCCAAGGGCTGGCTGTCCGAGGACGGCAATGCCCAGCTGGTGCTGCGCAGCGGCGCCATCTTCTTCCATGACCATGGCACCTATCAGCGCGCGCTGCAGGCCATGGACGCCCGCGCGGGCTTCCTGGTCGACGGCCAGGCGCGCAACGCCGCCACCGACTTCCGGCCGGCCCTGCGCCTGTGGGGCGAAGTCCTGTCGCGACCGGAACCGGGCCTGGCGATCTGCGGTTTCGGCATGCGCGACGTGTCCTACGACCAGGACCTGCCCGCGCCGCTGGCCGCCTTCCGCGGCGGCGCGGCCCTGCCCGGCTGGGACACGCAAGCCCGCGTCACGCGGCTCAACGACCAGCACGCCTTCCTGGCCATCGCGCCGGACAGCGAACTGGCGCCGGGCGACGTGATCGAGTTCGGCATTTCGCATCCCTGCACCTGTCTGGACCGCTGGCGCGTTTTCTTCGGCCTGGACGCCGACGGCCGCGTGCAGTCGGCCTATCGCACGTTCTTCGGATAAGCCATGCAACAGCTGAACTTCCAACAGATCTGGCGCTACCGCGAACAGCTCTGGGACGGCATCCAGGTCACGCTGGAGCTGACCGTCATCGCCGTGATCGCCGGGCTGGCCATCGGCCTGGCCGGCGCCCTGCTGACGCGCCATGGCCCCAAGCCGGTCAAGCTGGCGTTGCGCGCCTATGTCGAGGTGTTCCGCAACACGCCGTCGCTGATCCAGCTGTTCGTCGTGTTCTTCATCCTGCCGGGTCTGGGCCTGCGCATGCCCCCCTTCGTGGCCGCGGCGCTGGCGCTCAGCCTGTATTTCGGGGCCTACGCCCTCGAGATCCTGCGCGCCGGCCTGGATTCCATTCCGCGCAGCCAGATCGAGGCCGGCCATTGCCTGGGCCTGAGCACCTGGCAGGTGTACCGCCACATCGTGCTGGCGCCCGCCCTGCGCAACGTCTACCCCGCGCTGGGCACGCAGCTGGTCATCCTGCTGCTGGGCACCTCGCTGGCCTCGCAGGTATCGGCCGAGGATCTGTTCCATGCCGGCAGCTTCATCGAAAGCCGCACCTACCGCAGCTTTGAAGTCTATGCGGTGATCTGCGGCATCTATTTCACGCTGGTGCTGATCACCAAGGCGCTGCTGGCCCTGGCCGGCAGCCTGGCCTTCACCTGGCCCGTGCGCCGCTAGGAGTCGCGAGCATGCGTACATTTACCCTGAGTGATTTCGCCTCCCTGCTCAGCGCGCTGCAATGGACCGTGGCCCTGGTGTTGATTGCGCTGGCCATCGGCGCGCCGCTGGGCCTGGGGCTGGCGCTGCTGCGCGGCCACCGTTCGGCGCCGCTGCGCTGGCTGGCCGCGGCCATGCAGCAACTGGTCCAGGGCGTGCCGCTCCTGGGCCTGCTGATGTTCTTCTACTTCGGCATGCCGGTGTTCCTGGGCATCGAAGTGCCCGCGCTGACCGCCGTCAGCGTCGCCTTCATCATCTACACGGCGGCCTTCCTGGGCCAGATCTGGTACGGCGGCATCCAGGCCGTGAAGCACGAGCAATGGGAAGCGGCCGCCTGCCTGGGTCTGTCCAAGTGGCACCAGTTCCGCCATGTGATCGCGCCGCAGGCGTTCCGCCTGTCGCTGCCGCCCACCGTGGGCTTCCTGGTGCAGCTCGTCAAGGGCACCTCGCTGGCTTCGGTGGTGGGCTTTGTCGAACTGGCGCGCGCCGGACAGATCGCCAGCGCCGCCACCTTCCAGCCCCTGCTGGTCTATTCCTGCGTCGCGTTGCTGTACTTCGCGGCGTGCCTGCCCCTGACGATGTGGGCCCGTAACCTGGAGGGCCGCTTCCATGGCGCTCGTTGAAGTCTCCAACATCCACAAACGTTTCGGCGCCAACGCGGTGCTCAACGGCGTCTCCCTTGAAGTCAATGAAGGCGAGATCGTCACCATCATCGGCCGCTCCGGCTCGGGCAAGTCCACCCTGCTACGCTGCCTGAACGCGCTGGAGACGGTGGACGACGGCGACATCCGCATCGGCGGCGAACGTATCCACGCCAGCATGCCCGGCCTGCGCCAGTTCCGCCAGCGCGTGGGCATCGTGTTCCAGCAGTTCAACCTGTTTCCGCACCTGAACGTGGAGCGCAACATCACGCTGGCGCCCACGCTCAACGGCAAGATCGCCAAGTCGCAGGGCCGCGCGCTGGCGCTGGACGTGCTGCGCCGCGTCGGCCTGGCCGAAAAGATCGACGCCTATCCGGCCCTGCTGTCGGGCGGCCAGCAGCAGCGCGTGGCGATCGCGCGCTGCCTGGCCATGGCGCCGCAACTGATGCTGTTCGACGAGGTCACCTCGGCGCTGGACCCGGAACTGGTGGGCGAAGTGCTGAAGGTCATGGAAGACATGGCGCGCCAGGGCATGACCATGGTGCTGGTGACGCATGAAATGGCCTTCGCCCGCAACGTTGCGTCCAAGGTCGTGTTCATGCACCAGGGCCGCGTCTGGGAACAAGGCCCGCCCGCCGAACTCTTCGCCAATCCCCAAACCCCCGAGCTGCGCCAATTCATCGGCACGGCCGCGCCGTCCACCCACTGAACCATCCGCTCCTGGAGTCATTGCATGAAACTGTTCGCCAAGCTGGCCGCCGCCGCGGCCGTCTGTCTCTCCCTGGCCGCGCCCGCCTCGGCCGCCGACAAACTGCAGGACGTGCTGGGCGCGGGCAAGCTGCGCGTGGGCGTGCTGATGGACGCCGCGCCCTGGGGCTTCAAGGACGCCAAGGGCGAGGCCGCGGGCCTGGACATCGACCTGGCCAAACTCATGGCCGCCGACATGGGCGTGAAGCTGGAGCTGGTGCAGGTCACCGGCGCCAGCCGCATTCCCAGCCTGCTGGCCGGCAAGGTCGACGTGCTGATCGCGGCCGCCGGCGCCACGCCGGAACGCGCCCAGCAGGTCATGTTCTCGCAGCCCTATGCCGCGGTGAACCTGGGCGTCTACGGCGGCGCCAGCATGCCGCAAGCCAAAACGGTGGACGAATTGAAGGGCCACAGCATCGCGGTCGCCAAGGGCTCCACGCTGGACATCTGGCTCACCGACAACGCGCCGGGCGCCAAGCTGGTGCGCTTCGAGGACACGCCTTCGGCCGTGGCCGCCTACCTGGCCGGGCAGTCGGAATCGTTCGCCGAGAACAGCGCCATCGCGCTCAAGGTGGCCGAGGACAACGCCGCGAAGGCGCCCGAACTCAAGTTCCTGATCCGCCAATCGCCCGCGCATGCCGCCGTGCAGCAGGGCCAGCAGAACCTGCTGAACTGGATCAACACCTTCCTCTTCACCAACCGCCTGAACGGCAAGCTGCCGGCTCTGCAGCAAAAGTGGTTCAAGGAAGCCCAGACCCTGCCGCAGATGTAATCGGCCCCAACAAAGGACTCGCATGATCAAACGCTACAAATCCGGCTCGCGCATGAGCCAGGCCGTCTCGTACAACGGCTTCGTGTTCATCGCCGGCCAGGTGGCCGACAATCGCCAGGCCTCGCTCGAATCGCAGACCCGCGAAGTGCTGGCCAAGATCGAAGCGCTGCTGGCCGAAGCCGGCAGCGACAAATCGCGCCTGCTGGCCGTGGACGTGTTCCTGCCCGCCATCGGCGACTTCGACGCCATGAACCGCGTCTACGACGCCTGGGTCGACCCCGCCAATCCGCCGGCCCGCGCCTGCGTCGAAGCCCGCCTGGCCGACCCCGACCTGCGGGTCGAAATGACCGCGGTCGCCGCGCTGCGCTAAGCGCGCTTTGCTGCAGCCTTCCGATCCCTCTTCGCGCCGCCTCGCGCGGCGCTGTTGTATCTCCCCATGCATACCGGCCTGTTTCACGACATAGATTTCGATGCCGACGGCAAGGCGCTCAGTTTCCTGGGCACCCCCTACTCGGTAGACCGTTCGCCCTACTACCAGATCAAGACGCCCATTTGCCGCATCCGCAACGGCAGCGGCCCGCGCGTGCTGCTCATGGCAGGCAACCATGGCGACGAGTACGAAGGCGAAGTCGCCCTGGGCCGGCTGATCCGCCGCCTGGCTCCCTCCCGCATGCGCGGCGAAGTCACCATCCTGCCGCTGGCCAACCTGCCAGCCGTGATGGCGGCGCGGCGGCGCTCTCCGCTGGACAATGGCAACCTCAATCGCGCCTTTCCCGGCGAACCCGGCGGCACCCCGACCGAACGCCTGGCGCACTTTCTCGAACACGAACTGTTCCCGCGCCACGACGTGGTGTTCGACATCCATTCCGGCGGCACCTCGATGGCGCACCTGCCCACCGCCCTGATCGAGCGCCAGGACTCGCCCGAGCGCATGGCGCGCGCGCTGGACCTGATGGGTTCGCTGGGCATGGGCCACGCCTTCGTCGCCGCCAATGGCCGCGATGCGCCCACCTCCATGGCGGCGGCCGCGCGCGCCGGCGCGATCGGCATCAGCGGCGAGTTCGGCGGCGGCGGCACGCTGACGCCGGCCACGCTGGCCGCGACCCAGCGCGCCATCGACAACCTGCTGCAAAAGCTGGGCGTGACCGATGCGCCCGTGCTCGGCCCGCACCAGCCCGGCGCGCCCGCCATGCAATTGCTGGAGCTGGACAGCCACGAACAGAACATCTTCGCCACCCGGCGCGGCTGGTTCGAGCCGGCGGTGGACATCGGCGCCAGCGTGCGCGCGGGCGACGTCGCGGGCTACTACCATGACCTCAACCAGCTGGACGCGGAAGAGGAAGTCCTGCGTTTCCGGGTATCGGGTATCGTCATTTCGCGGCGGCTGCATACCGACTGCGAATCCGGCGACAGCCTGATCCAGGTTGCGCGTCCCGTCGGCCAGGCTGATATCCTGACGCCTGCCGCCTGATCCCGGAACAATCAAAAGAAATCGCATGACCCACCGGCCCGCGCCTCCTTCCGCCCCCACCTACGACGACGTGCTGCGCGTGCGTCCCGAGGGCGCCGCCGCGCCCGCCCGCGCGGCCGCCCCCGCCAAGCCGCCGCGCATCGAGGAAGTGGCCAGGCTGGCGGGCGTATCGCCCATCACGGTGTCGCGGGCCTTGCGCCAGCCCGAGAAAGTGGCCCAGGAAAAGCGCGACCGCATCCTGCAGGTGGTGGCGCAGACCGGCTATGCCTCGAATCCGCACGCGCGCGCCCTGCGTTCCGGGCAGTCCAGCGTGGTGGCGGCGTTCGTCTCCAACATCCTCAGCCAGCAGTTCGCGCTGGCCGTGCAGGGCTGCGCCGAAGTGCTGGAGCCGCAGGGCTACCAGTTGATGGTCGGACAGACCTCGTATTCCTACGCCAAGGAAACCAGCATGATCGCGTCGCTGCGCGCCTTGCGGCCCGCGGCGGTGCTGTTCACCGGCGTCATCGAGCTCGAGGAAAACCGCCAGTCGCTGCGCGAACTGGGCATCCCCATCATGGAGACCTGGGCCTATCCGCGCGACCCGATCGACATGCTGGTGGGGTTTTCCAACTATGACGGCGGCGTCATGGCAGCGCGCCATCTGGCCGAACGCGGCTACCGCCGCGTCGCCTTCGTGGCGCGCCAGGGCGGCCGCGGCGAACTGCGGCGCCAGGGCTTCAATGCCGCCGCTGCCGGACTGGGCCTGCAGGTGGTGGCCGAACTGGCCGTGGACAATGCGCAAACCATCGCCGATGGCCGCGCGGCCCTGGGCCGCCTGCTCGCCATGGGCCAGGCCTTTGACGCCGTGTTCTGCGCCAACGACCTGCTGGCGGTGGGCGCGCTGTTCGAGGCGCGCGACCGCAAACTCGCAATTCCCCGCGACATCGCCATCCTGGGTTTCGGCGATACCGACATCGCCCGCGAAATCGAGCCCGGCCTGAGCACCATCGGCGTGGACAGCCGCAAGCTGGGCGCCCGCGCCGGGGAACTGCTGCTGCAGCGCCTGAATGGCGGCGCGCCCGCCGCGCGCCAGGAAGTGTTTCCGCTGACCTTGAACCAGCGCGCCAGCGCCTAGCGTCCCTGCGCGCCGGCAACCGGCGCGGGCTCACTCGTCGAACACGATGCGCAGTCCCGGCAAGCCGATGCCGTCCAGCGTGGTGCTCCATGTTTCGCCCGCGTGCACCGGATATGCCTTGGTCAGCGTTCCGGTCGTGACCAGTTCGCCCGCCTGGATCGCCTCGTCGGCCGGACGCTCCCCGAGCACCTCCAGCAGATGGACCAGCGCCGCCAGCGGACTGCCCAGCACGTTGGCGCCCGCACCGGTTTCACGGCGGATGCCGTTGCAGGACAGCTCCACCCGGAAGTCCGCCAGCCGTTCGATCAAGCCCGGGCCGAGCTCGGCCGGCTCCATCAGCGGCCCGATGTAAAGCGCGCCGTGCAAGGCGTTGTCCGCCACGGTATCGGCGGCCTGGAACTGCCAGGCGGGATAGTGCGACTGCACCAATTCGAACCCATGGGCGATCCAATCCACGCATTCCAATATGGCGGCCAGTTCCCGCGTGCGCGGCGGCGCGCAATGGAAATGCAGCACGATCTCGGGTTCGATGCGCGGCTCGACATAGCGGCCCAGGCGGCAATGGACTTCGCCGGTGTCGTCATAAACCGCGCTGTGTTCATAAACGCGTCCCCACACGGGAAAATCCACGCCCAGCGCCGCCCACATCGCGGCATTGGTGAAGCCTATCTTGCGGCCGACCAGCAGCGCGCCTTCCGCCAGCCGCGCCTGATGGATGCGCGCAGCCACGTCATAGGCGGCATCCAGGTCGAAGCGTGGACGCCGGGCCGTGACCGGCGCGATGTAAGAGGCATGGTCCTGCGCCGCCTTGATTTCACGGGCGAGCGCCGCCGGGTCGGAAGCTGGCATGGTGGCTCCTGAAGGTACGCTCAAATGTAAAAGAAAACCTGCCCGCACAGTGCCGCAGCCGTTATATGCTCCCCTAGACGTCCTATTTTCAGAACAGCGGGGAAGCAATGCATGACTTGAATGACCTCTATTACTTCGTCCAGGTCGTCAAGAACGGCGGATTCGCACCCGCGGGACGGGCGCTGGGCATACCAAAATCCCGCCTGAGCCGGCGCATTGCGCTGCTGGAAGACCGGCTCGGCGTGCGGCTCATCCAGCGTTCCACTCGCAGCTTCGCCGTGACCGAATTGGGGCAGGAATATTACGAGCAATGCCTGTCGATGCTGGCGGGCGCGGAAGCCGCCCAGGAAGTCATCGACCGCACCCGCGCCGAACCGCAAGGCACCATACGCATGAGCGCGCCGCCCGCGCTGATCTACTACTTCCTGGGCGACCTGGTGGCCCGCTTCATGGTCCGCTGCCCCAAGGTCCACGTCTACCTGAAGAGCTTCAGCCGCCCCGTGGACGTGCTGCGCGAGGGCTTCGACATCGCCGTGCGCGTGCGCTTCGGTCCCATCGAGAGCAGCGACCTCATCATGAAACCGCTGGGCATGAGCTGCCAGTGCCTGGTGGCCAGCCCGGCGCTGGCGCGCAGCATCAAGCTGCCTGCGGATCCGCACGCCCTGAGCGAGCTGCCCACGCTGGCCCTGGGTACGGAACAGCGCGAATCCCATTGGCGGCTGGACGGGCCGGACGGCGCGCGCATCGTCGTGCCGTTCACGCCTCGCCTGGTGACGGACGACATGCTGGCGCTGAAGCAGGCCGCCTTGCGCGGCGTGGGCGTGGTCTCCCTGCCCCTGCTGATGATCCGCGAGGAACTGGACGCGGGCACCCTGGTGGACGTAGGCGCCCCCTGGCAGCCGGAAGCCGGCAGCGTGCACGCCATCTTTCCGTCGCGCCGCGGCCTGCTGCCCGGCGTGCGCGAGCTGCTGGACTTCCTCAGTTCGGAGTACCAGGAAGTGGCCAAGCGCGAACACGACACGCAGGTGCGCCACAAGGTGCCCACCCTGAAGTAGCTTCGGGGCCGCCCGCAGCGTCCGACGAATGGGACGCAGAAACCCATTTCTCCCGCCTACCCAGCGGCCAGCGTTGCTCCTAGCATGGTTAGCCCCACGTCAACAGGAGCACACCATGAGCGTCCCCGCCAACTTCAATGGCCAGCGCCCCGTCATCGATCCCAACGATGCCGTCATGCTGCTGATCGATCACCAGAGCGGCCTGTTCCAGACGGTTGCCGACATGCCGATGACCGAGCTGCGCTCGCTGGCCGGCGCGCTGGCCTCGATGGCCACCCTGGCGAAGCTGCCCGTCATCACCACCGCTTCCGTGCCGCAGGGCCCCAATGGCCCTCTGATTCCTGAAATCCATGAAAACGCCCCGCACGCGAAATATGTCGCGCGCAAAGGCGAAATCAATGCCTGGGACAACCCTGAATTCGTTGCCGCGGTCAAGGCGACCGGCCGCAAGACCCTGATCATTGCCGGCACCATCACCAGCGTCTGCATGGCGTTCCCCGCCATCAGCGCGGTGGCCGAGGGCTACAAGGTCTTCGTGGTGGTCGACGCCTCGGGCACCTACAGCAAGATGGCCCAGGAAATCACGCTGGCGCGCGTGGTGCAGGCCGGCGTCGTGCCCATGGACACGGGCGCCGTCGCGGCGGAACTGCAAAAGACCTGGCACCGCGAAGACGCGGCCAAGTGGGCCGAGGTCTATACCAAGATCTTCCCGCCCTATCAGTTGCTGATCGAAAGCTACAACCGGGCCCAGGAAGTCATCAAGAAGGGCGAACAGCTCGACTCGCAGCGTTGAGTCCGCCCGGTTTCCCGCGCGCCGCAGGGCGCGCAATTCCCTCATGGAGTACGCAATGACCAAGCCCTATGTGAAACTCGACAAGACCCAGGCCGCGGTGCTGCTGGTCGACCACCAGGTGGGCCTGCTGTCCCTGGTCCGGGACTTCCAGCCCGACCAGTTCAAGAACAACGTCCTGGCGCTGGCCGACCTGGCCGAATACTTCAAGCTGCCCACCATCCTGACCACCAGCTTCGAAGACGGCCCCAACGGCCCGCTGGTCCAGGAGCTGAAAGACAAATTCCCCAAGGCGCCCTACATCGCCCGCCCGGGCAACATCAATGCATGGGACAACGAAGACTTCGTCAAGGCCGTCAAGGCCACCGGCAAGAAGCAGTTGATCATCGCCGGCGTCGTCACCGAGGTCTGCGTGGCCTTCCCGGCGCTGTCGGCCCTGGAGGAAGGCTTTGACGTGTTCGTCGTGACCGACGCGTCCGGCACCTTCAACGAAGTGACCCGCAATGCCGCCTGGAGCCGCATGGAACAGGCCGGCGCACAGCTGATGAGCTGGTTCGGCGTGGCCTGCGAACTGCACCGGGACTGGCGCAACGACATCGAAGGCCTGGGGACGCTGTTCTCCAACCACATCCCCGACTACCGCAACCTGATGGCGGCCTACTCCACCGTCAAGGGCAGCAGGTAAGGTCCCTGCCGGCCGCGCCCGGGCGCATGGCCGGCTGGCTCGGACTTCCACGGCGGCGCGCATCGGGCGCGCCGCCGTTTCATTTCTTGCGGGCGAAAGGGTAGGCCTGCTGCGCCAGGAACGTGCCTGGCATGTCGTTATCCAGGATCCCGTAGTTCTCGGGCAGGCGCTTGCTCACGCCGCGCACCGCCGTGCCGAACGCGTAATCGATGAACGAGAAGTGGGCGGCGTAGTTGCGGTCGATGGCCTCGGTATCCGAGGAATGGTGCCAATGGTGGAAGTCCGGCGTCACAATGATGTAGCGCAGCCAGCCCCACGGCAGCCTCACGTTGGAATGGATCAGCACCGCCTGGAAGCCGACGATGATGATGTAGGCGTCCAGCACCGGCTTGGAAAAGCCCAGCGCGAACAGCACGCCCAGCACCGCGACCCGCGTGATCAGCAATTCGACGATGTGCAGGCGCGAACCGGCCAGCCAGTCCAGGGTACGGGTACTGTGGTGCACCGCGTGGATGCGCCACAGGAACGGCACCTCGTGATAGGCGCGGTGCGCCGCGTACTGCACCAGATCCGCCACCAGCACGGCCACGAACAGCTCTGCCAGGTAAGGCAGCGACACGATGGCCTGCTGCAGCGGTTCGTAGGCCGCCCAGGAAAACAGCCGGTGCACGAAGAAGTTGATGCACAGCAGCACCGCCCCCACCGACAGGTGGTTGAACAGGAAGTGCTTCATGTCCACCTGCCATTCGCCGCGGAACACCGGCTGGCCCGGATACAGCGGGAACAGCTTCTCGAAAATGATGAAAACCGTGCTGGACGCCAGCAGATCCAGGATGAACCAATCCAGCCCCAGATAGGGATGGTTGCCCGTATTGGACGTGGTCACCACCACGTTGCTGCCCCCCGCCGCCACTGCGCCGCACACCAGCACGAAGGCCGCGATGTTCAGCCAGCGCTGGCGGCCCAGCACGGTGTTGGCCAGCGCGATGCTGCCCGAAATCAGCAGCGCGGTGAACAGCAGGGCCCGCATCGCGTCCACGTTGTAGAAGCTGCGCAGCTCCGGAGTGGTCAGGTAGGCGGGGAAATGGAACGCCAGGACGCCCAGGACCGCCAGGATCGCCAGGAACAGCGCGATCACGCCGCTCATCATGCCCGTACCCGGATGGATCCTCCCGTCCTGCTTGAAAAGCTGTAAGACTTGGCGAAGGATGGACGCGCGCTGATTCATTTCAAATTTATGGCAGACCACGGGGAAGCGAGTTTATCGCCGGGGACGGATCTTCATGTAATAAAACGTGATCAGGCACGACAGAATGACGCCCCTGCCAGCGCCTTGCGCGACATCAATTCTCAGACGGACTGCAAGCACCCGGATGGTTGACAACGGCGCGGGGTTGGCGTGTCATGGAATCGAAAGCTTTATGGATCATCAGGTTCCCCGGTTTCCCGCAGTGCCCATCAACCGGTTCTTTAAAGAGGCCCCTATGTTCCCTGAATACCGCCACCTCATTACCCAACTGAAATCCGAAAACGCGCATTTCTCCGCGCTGTTCCAGCGTCACAATGACCTGGACCAGGAAATCAAGAACATGGAGGCCGGCATCCAGCCGGCGTCGGGCAACGAGGTTGAAGTGCTCAAAAAAGAAAAACTGCACCTGAAGGACAAGCTGTACGGCATCCTGCGCGCTGCCGACCAGGGCGGCAGCTGAAAGCATCGCTTCGCTTCGGGCGGCATCGGGCCAAGCCGGCTCCGTGCCGCCATCGCCGGCCCTCCCTGGCCACCGAGACGTGTACGGCTGAGTTAGGATTACTAAATAAGGATTAGGATAATTAGTTTTCCTAATCCGACCTCAAAGGCTAGTCTGTCGCCCTTCGCTGAAGGGTATCGATGACCACCGCCTACATTCCCGGATTCCTGCTCGGCCTGAGCCTCATCATGGCGATCGGCGCGCAAAACGCTTTCGTCCTGCGCCAAGGCCTGCGCCAGGAACATGTCTTTGCCGTCTGCCTGACCTGCGCCCTGTCCGACGCCATCCTGATCAGCGCCGGCGTGGCCGGCTTCGGGTTGGCCGTGGGCGCACTGCCCTGGCTGGAACCCGCCCTGCGCTACGGCGGCGCGCTATTCCTGTTCGTCTACGCCGCGCGCAGCCTCATATCGGCGCTGCGCGCCCGCCACGACAGCCTCAAGCCCTCATCCACCCAGACCGCCGGACGCGCCGCCGCGCTGGCGACCTGCCTGGCCCTGACCTGGCTCAATCCGCACGTGTACCTGGACACCGTGGTGCTGCTGGGTTCGGTCTCCAGCCAGTACGACGGCCACAAGACCGCCTTCGCGCTGGGCGCGATCACGGCGTCCTTCGCCTTCTTCTTTGCGCTGGGCTATGGCGCGCGCCTGCTGCGGCCCATCTTCGCCAATCCCAATGCGTGGCGGGTGCTGGACGGCTGCGTCGCCGCGGCCATGTTCGCCATCGGACTGAAGCTGGTGCTCTGAACACCTGGGCCGAAGCCCCTGCGCGGCCTAGCGGCTCTTGCCGGACCCGGCGGACGCGTTCACGTAGTCCTTCACCGTGCGGTCCTTGTTGAAGATCACGGTCAGCGTCTGCTGGTTGTCCATCGCGCCGTAGGCGCTATTGTCGAAATAGAACCAGGTGGCCGTCGTCAGCCCATCGCGGCCGACGCCCTGCGACCGGGGCGGGCCGTAGTCCCGGACCATCTCTTCGTAGGTGGTGACGTTGAGCTTGATGGCGGCCACCTTCGATTCGGTCAGCAGGTCGCTGGAACCGCTGGCGCAGCCCGTCACAAGGGCGGCCACGAAAAGCAAGGATGTTCTCATTCTATTTTCCCCGGTCTGGCGGGCCGCGCAGGGGCGGCCGGCGTATTTGCGCTTGCTGGATAGACCGAGATTAGAACGTAAATTTTCGCCCTGCGGTGCGCCTATTCCACCTGCATCTTGCCGATGTCGGGTGCGAACGCCTCGGGCGGCTTGCTGGCGATGGAGCGGCACAGCAGTTCGGACATGCCCTTGGCCAACTGCTTGTTGTTCCATTCACCCGCGTCCGAATACCACTTCGGCACCCAGTTCACCGCGCCAAAAATGGAAAAGATAGCCAGCTTGGGATCGCACTGGATGATGCTGCCGTCCTCCATCCCTTCGCGCACGAAGGCGCGCAGCTTGGCCTCAAAGCGGTCGCGCTGCTTGACGATCTCGGCGCGGTCATCGGGCTCTAGCGCGTGTTCCTCGGTGATGATGACGCAGCGGCTCATTTCGCTGAGCGTCACCTCCAGGTACTCGCGCAACGCCAGCTGCAGCTTTTCCAGGCCGGTGCCGCCATGGCGTTCCGCCGCTTCGATGGCCTCGAAGCCTACTCTCAAAGCCTCGGCGAACGCCTCGTACAGCAGGGCGTGCTTGTTCGGAAAATAGTGGTAGAGCGCCGCCTTGGTAACGCCCAGGCTGGTCGCGATGTCTCCCAGCGAAGTGGCGTGGAACCCTTTCTGGTTGAATGCGGCAATCGCCTGGCGCAACAGCGCTTCGCGCTTCAATTGGTGCATCGCCTTGTGCGTGGGCACCGAATTATTCCATGTTGCCACTGATCAAACCCTCCCGGTGAATTGCGTGGACCGGCCGCATATTTAACTTTTTTTCCCGGAGAGGAACAACTCGGTGAGCGTCCCCTCGTATGCCTCGGCCGCGAATGCCAGCGTCTCCGACAAGGTCGGGTGCGGGTGTATGGTGAGCGCAATGTCGCCGGGCTCCGCCCCCATCTCGATGGCCAGCGCCGCCTCGGCGATCAGGTCGCCCGCCTGCGGCCCCACCATGCCTACCCCCAGCAAGGCGCGGGTCTGCGGATCGACCAGGATCTTGGTGAGTCCTTCGCCGCGCCCCAGGCTCAGCGCTCGGCCGCTGGCGGCCCACGGAAAGCTGGCCGACTCGAACGCCACGCCATTGCGGCGCGCGGCTGTCTCGGTCAAACCTACCCAAGCCACTTCCGGATCCGTGTAAGCGACCGCGGGAATGACCTTGGCATCGTTGGCAGCATTCTTGCCCGCCGCGATCTCGGCCGCCACCTTGCCCTCGTAGGCCGCCTTGTGCGCCAGCATCGGTTCGCCGACGACGTCGCCTATGGCAAGAATATGGGAGACATTGGTACGCTGGCGCTCATCGACGGGTATGAAGCCGCGTTCATCCACATGGACTCCCGCCCGATCCGCGCCGATCCTGGCCCCGTTGGGCCGGCGGCCGGCCGCAACCAAGACGGCATCATACACCTGGGGTCCGGCGTCTTGCGGCCCGCTGAACACGACGTGCACCCCATCCTCCCGGGCGCTGGCCGACACCACCCGCGTCCCCGTCAGGATGGCCTCATAGCGGCCCGCCGCCCTCTGCGCCAGGGGCTGCACCAGGTCGCGGTCGCATCCCGGCAAAAGACCGTCGGTCAGCTCCACCACTGTGACGCGGACGCCCAGCGCCGCGTACACCGTCGCCAGTTCCATGCCAATGATGCCCCCGCCCACCACCAGCAGGCGCCTGGGCACATCCGCCAGCGCCAGGGCGCCGCTCGAATCCATGATGCGCGGATCTTCCGGCCAGTCCGGCAGGCGCACGGGGTGCGAACCCACTGCAATGATGGCCTGGCGAAAGTGCACAGAGGGGCCGCCGGCGACCTCCAGGGTGTTGGGTCCTGCAAATTGCCCCCTTCCGTGCACGACACGGACCTTGCGCCGTCGGGCCAGGCCCGCCAGTCCGCCGTTCAGCTTGGCGACCAGCGCTTCTTTCCACTGTCGCAGCTTGTCCAGACGAATGCGGGGCTCACCGAATTCGATGCCCAGCTCGTGCAGGCCGCGCGTCTCTTCCAGGGCGCGGGCTGCGTGCAACAGCGCCTTGGAGGGAATGCAGCCCACATTCAGGCATACGCCTCCGAGGCCGGGCCGATCTTCGACCAACGTCACCGACAGCCCCAGGTCAGCGGCGCGGAAGGCTGCTGTATAGCCGCCCGGCCCACCGCCCAACACCAGCAGCTCGGTATCGATACTCCCGCCCGTGGGCGGCCTGTCCTTCTTTTCCGTCTGCATGTCTGCCTATTCCGTTCTGCCCGCGCCCAGATAGGCGCTGGAAAGCTCAGCGCCGGCGCTGCCCGTCAGCACGTCGCGCGTGCCCTCGAAGACTGTCTTGCCGTGTTTGAGCACATAGCCGAAATCCGCCACCCTGAGCGCCAGGCTGGCCATCTGCTCGCTGAGCAGCACCACGCGGCCGCCCTGCGCGCAGTACTGCTTGATGAAATCGAAGATCTGCGCCACAACAATGGGCGCCAGTCCCAGGGAGGGCTCGTCCAGCAACACGCAACGTGGTTCGTGCAAAGTGGCCATGGACAGGATCAGCATCTGCTGCTGGCCCCCGCTAAGGGTCCCAGCCTTCGCCGTTCGGCGTTGCGCCAGGACCGGGAAATTGCCGTACACCTGTTCCACGGCGACCTTGAAGTTTCCCTTGGGTTTGCGGAAATGCCAGGCTGTGATCAGATTTTCCTCGACGGTGTGCTGGTGGAAGATGCGCCGACCCTCCATGGCATGAGCCAGCCCTCGCCGCGCGCGTTCATGCGGCGGCAAGCGGGATATGTCTTCTCCATCCAGCAGGATCTGCCCGCCCTTGATCGGCGTGACTCCGGATATCGCCCGCATCAGCGACGATTTGCCGGCGCCGTTGGCACCGATCAAAGCGGTGATGCCATCGGGGCGCGCGGTCAGGCTGACACCGCGCACGGCGTCGATTGCACCGTAACTTACCTGCAGATTGCGGACTTCAAGCATGGACGGGCTCCTCAACGCCAAGATAGGCCTGGATCACGGCCTGGTCGGCGCGCATGCCGTCCATGTCGCCCCGATAGATTTCCTCGCCGGCTTCGAACACCACCACCTCCTCAACCAGTTCGGCCAGGAAATCCATGTGGTGATCGATGATCATGATGGCCACGCCATGGTCACGCGCCAGGCGGACCAGCCTGATAAGGTGTTCCGACTCCACCTCCGACAGGCCGGCGGCAGGCTCATCCAGCAGCAGCAGCTCCGGATCGCTGGCCAGGGCGCGGGCGACCTCGGCCAGGCGCTGGATGCCATAGGGCAGTTCGCTCATGATGGCGTCCGCATGGCCGGCCAGCCCGGCCGCCTGCATCAAGGCTTCGACCTGGCGCAGCAATGCGCCCTCTTCGCGCCTTGCGCCCGGGGTATTGAACGCCGCGGCCAGCGCGCCATGCCGATAGCGCCGATGGGCTCCCATCAGGATGTTCTCGCGCACGGTAAAGCTGGGCACGTTGCGCGGATCCTGGAAGGTACGGGTAATGCCCGCCTGCGCAACCTTGTACGAAGGCCAGCCCGCGATGTCCCGGCCCTTGTACAAAATGCGCCCCGAGGTCGGCGCATAGATGCCGCTGATGACGTTGACCAGGGTGCTCTTGCCGGAACCATTGGGCCCGACCAGCGCGGTGATGCTGCCGGCGCGCAGCTCGAGCGACACGCCCGCCAGCGCGCGCAGGCCCGAGAATTCCATGACCACGTCTTCAACCCGCACCAGCGCTTGCTGCCTTTCGGCGCCCGCGGCGGCCTGCCGCTGCGACAAAGGCGGCTCAGCCTCGACCGGCGCCGCGAGGCGCAACTGGTCGAACTTGCTGTAGCGCGTCTGCGTGTGCAGCAGGCCGGCAAGCCCTTTGGGCAGCAAAGTGAAGATGAACACCAGGATCAGGCCGTAGACGATGTACTGATAGTCATTGAAGGCCTGGAGCTTCTGCGGCAAGTAGGTGAACAGCACCGCCCCATACACCTGGCCTGCCAGCGAACCCAGCCCGCCCACGATCGACATCACCAGGATCTCGATGGACCGCATCAGGCCAAAGCTTTCCGGCGTCAGGTAGCCGATCATGTGCGCATAGAAACCGCCAGCCAGGCCGGCCAGGCCGCCGCTGATCGCATAGGCCGCGCGCTTGACGGCAGCCTGGGAGATGCCCAGCGATCCCGCCGCGATTTCGCTGACGTGCACGGCATAGAATGCCCTGCCGAAATGGCTTTTGACGAAGTTGCGCAGCATCAGCATGACCACCAGCAACACTGCCAGCAGGATGCGGAAATAGGCCACGGTATCGATGGTCCAACCGAAGATCTGTAAGGTGCCGATCTGCGACGAAGGTATGCCCCGCATGCCCATCACTCCTCCCGTCACGCCGCGCAGTTCGCGCGCCAGCTCGTAGACAATCAGGCCGAAACCCAGCGACATCATCGCCAGGTAGAACTCGCGCACGCGGCCCGCCGGGCCCGCCAGCAGCAGGCCGACTGCCGCCGCCCCGAAGGTTGCCAGGAACAGCGCCACCGGAAACGGCACTCCCCAGGACTTCATCGCGATCGCGCTGGCATACGCGCCGATGGCGAAGAATCCAGCATGGCCCAGCGAGATCTGCCCGCTGATGCCGGTCAGCAGATTGATGCCCTGGGCGAGCAGGATATTGATGATGACGAAACTCCACATCTGCACCGTGCCAGTGGCGACATGGCCAGCGCCTATCGCCAGCGCCACGGCCAGCACGCCCAGCGTCCAGGAGTTCGACAGGATTTTCCCCAGCTGTTTCATCGTCCTCACACCTTCACGGTTTCGCGCTTGCCGAACAGGCCCTGCGGCCGGATCGTCAACACGCCTATCAAAAGCACGAAAGCCACGACCTCGGCCGCGGCGGGCGAGACGTAGCCGCCCACCAGCTTCTCCAGGATGCCGAGGATCAGCCCGCCCACCAAAGAGCCGAACGCGCTGCCCATGCCGCCCATGACCGCGGCGACAAAAGCCAGGATCAGCAGATGCAGGCCGAAATTCGGATCCACCGTGCCCGACACCTGCGACACCAGGATGCCGGCGATGCCAGCCAGCACGCCGCTCACCAGAAACGAGAAGACCACCACGCGGTAGACCGGTATGCCCATGAGCGACGCCAGGTCGCGATCGTGCGCGACCGCGCGCACGCCGTAACCCCAGATGGAATGGCGCAGGAACAGCTCCATCAGGCCGACGATCATCACACTGATGACGAACACGGCGATGTACTGCAGCGAAATGTAGGCGCCCATGAACTCCACCGTGTCGGTGCTGCTGAAGAGCACGTCCGGAAACGCCACAGCCTGTGTCCCGAACAGCCAGCTCGCCACACCCTGCAGGAAGATGCCTATGCCGAGGGTGGAGACCACCCACCCCATGCTGCCGGCAATGCGCCGCGTGGGCCGCACGCCGACCACCTCGACCACCCACAGGATGAAGGCCGTGGCCAGCAGCGACACGCCCACCGCCAGGAACACGTTGACCCCGGCGCCGACCATGACGGCCGTCAGCATCGCCCCCGCCATCAACACCGAACCCTGTCCGAAATTGAGCACGCGCGTGGTCCAGAACGTCAGGTTCAGGCCCAGGCCGATCAACGCATAGGCGGCGCCGACGCTCAGGCCTGACACGATCATTTGGATAAAGAAATCCATATCACCATCATCCATACAGACGGGCGCGGCCCAGCGCCTCATGGCGCCGGACGCGCGACGTGCCAGTTACTGGGCGACCGGCTGCAGCCGGACCTTGTCGTCCTTCTTCACGTACTCGAACACCTTGACGCCATCCGTCTCGATGCCGTGATGACGGCTCTTCGAGAAGTTGTAGGTGGTGTTGACGCCCTGGAAGTCCTTGATCGATTCGATCGCCGCGATAATGGCCTTGGGATCGGTGGAGTTGGCCTGGCGTATCCCTTCGAACAGCACATTGGCCGCGTCGTAGCCGTTGGACACCGAGATCGCCATGAACAGCTGCGGATTCTCCGGATCATTGCCCCACCAGCGGTCGGCGCCGTACTTCGCCTTGTAGGCCTTGGCAAAGTCCGCTGCAGCCGGACGCATGGGATTGCCGAACGCGCCGATCATCGTGCCCAGGGTGCCCAGGGTCAGATCGCCCGCGCCCTCCTGGTAGGGTTGCCCCAAGGCGCCATTGGAGGCGACCAGCGGCACGTTCACGTTCAGCCGCGCCATGGTCCTGCGCAGCACGGCCAGGTCCTTGCCCAGGCCGATGGCGGCGATCGCATCGACGTTGGCGCGCTTCATGCGCGCCACCTGCGCGGTCATGTCCTGCGCACCCTGGTTATAGGAGTCCGTCGCGACAGGCTTGGCGCCGCCGTTCTTGCCTATGGAGGCAGACAGGTAATCGACTCCGGTCACGCCGTAGGCCGTGCTTTCGTGCACGATGCCGATGCGCTTGAAGCGCTTGGCCAGGTATTCGCCCATGGCCACGGCCTCGATGTCGTTCTGCAGCGCGAACGAAAACACATTGGGCCGCGGCTTTTCTCCGGTCTTCTCGCCCGCATAGGTCACGACCGGCGTCTGCGCGATGGGGTTCATGTAGGGGCGGCCGTCGGCCTGGGCCATGTCGATCACAGCCAGGGTCGGTCCGCTGCCCGCCGGACCGATGATGCCGACAATATCCTTGTTGTCCAGAATGGCGCGCATGTTCTGCACCGCGCGGTCCGGATTCAGCTGGTCATCCAGCAGCATCGCAATCTCGATCTTCTTGCCGTTGATGCCGCCTTTGGCGTTCCATTGTTCGACGGCGAGCTCGACGGCGCGCCGGTTGCCTTCGCCAAACTCGCTATAGGGGCCGGTCAAGGCCGAGGTCATGCCGATCTTGACCGTATCCGCCGCCAACGCGGCCCCCGAAACCAAGGCCGCCACGGCGGCCGCCAACCACGCAGGCGTGGATTTCCTGTACCAGGACATGTCGTCTCCTCCTAGGTTCTTGCACGTTGTAGTAACGCGCCCCGAATTCTCGAAGCGCCATCCACTGGCCTCTCAGCGGGCCGTCTGGATCTCTTTGAAGGCGGCAAGGACGTCTGCCATTTCCGCCCGTGGCAGTTCGGCCGCGAAACGTTCGATATGGTCATAGGCGCGCTGCGCCACACCGGTCTCTTCGCCGATGCCGCGTATCAGCGCGGACACCCGGGTCCGGTCGTAGCTGTATTCCGTGTGGTCGGTGTCCAGCCGCACTATCAGAGGTTCGCTCTCACCCTCCAGTTCCGCTTCGAGGCGGCAGGCCAGCAAGCCGAGAGCATCGTCGGCATGCAGCCGGATCCGCGGGATCAGGCTTGCCACGGCCGTGTCGCCAAATTGCGCCATATGCGCGATGGTTGGCGTTCCATGCAGCAAGGTCGTGGCAACGCAGAACTGCGTGCTCATGAGCGTTCCGGAAATGCTCTGGAACGGTCCCTCCTTGTCCATGCCCGCATAGCCCACGACCGTAGGGTTCAGGTATACGCGCAGGGTCCTCAGGGCGCTGCCGCGCGTGCCCAGCAGGTCCCGCAGCCGCAGGCAGGCGCGGACCGGCGTCTGGTTGAGTGCGCAGACGGGGTATGGCTTGAAAGTCACCTTGAGCAGCGACCAGTCCTTGCCCAAGCCGCCGGCTATGGCAGCGACATCGCATTCGGCCCTGACGAAGGCACGTGCGAAGCCGGACTTGCCCTCGAAGGCGCCGTCCGCGGATACGGAACCATGGGCCGCCAGCGTCGCCGCCGCCAGCCCGTTGCGCCCGGCCATTCCAACCTGGTAGCGCCATTCGTCGGTGCCATCGCCGAAAGACTGCAGGATGCCGCCTGTGAACGAGGCGGCGTTGGACAACGCCGCCGCAGTGCGCTCCTCGGACAAGCGCCATAACCGGGCAACGGCAGCCGCGGCGGCGACCGTGCCGTACAGCGGCGAAGCGCGCAAGCCTGCGGCGGTCGTCCGGGCCGAATAGGCAGATTCCAATGCGCCGCCGATCTCATAGCCTGCCACCAATGCGGGCAGGAAATCCTCCATGGCCCCTGCGCCGTGCTCCACCAGCGCTGTCAGGAGCGGCAGCAGGATGGCGCCGAAATGTGCCACGCCGCAGGTATCTTCCTGCGCCCTGCCATGGAACAGCGCGGCATTGGCAAGCGCCGCACCCGCCACCGTGCTGCGGCGGCCGCTGCCAAGCAGCGTGGCGCCGCCGGGACGTTCACCGTCCATCGCCAGGACGGCCCGCTCGGCCACGCGGAAGAACGGCGTGGGATGCGAGCCCAATGCAATGCCGTAACCATTGAGCACGCAGGCGCGGACCTTTTCCACCACGGGTTCAGGAAGGCTGTCGACGGTCAGACCCGTCGAAAACGCCGCGAATTTTCTGGCCAAACTCATGTCTTCTCCCCTGCTTTCTTATGTGTTTGCCGCGTGTCAGCCGTTGTAGCGATCGCGTAGCACGCGCTTGAGGACCTTGCCGGAAGGATTGCGCGGCAGTTCCTCCACCACCTTCAATTCCCGGGGCACCTTGAAGTTGGCCACGCGCTTGCGGCAATGCCGGTCCAGCTCTTCCAGCGTCAGCGTGTGCCCGGGGTTGAGCACCACCACCGCAGTGATCCGCTCGCCCCACTGCTCGTCGTGCACGCCGATGACCGCGGCTTCGGCGATCTGCGGCATTTCGTAGAGCACGGCCTCGACTTCGCTGGAGGCCACGTTCTCCGCGCCAGTCAGGATCATGTCCTTGGTCCTGTCGGTGACGAACAGGAATCCCTCATCGTCCAGGTAGCCCACGTCCCCGCTGCGCAGCCAATCTCCGAAGAAAGCTTCAGCGGTTTTCTCGGGTGCGTTCCAGTAGCCCTTGGTCACCTTGGGCCCGCGCACGCAGATCTCGCCTTTCTCTCCGGCGGACAACCAGCGGCCCTCATTGTCCGCAATGCGGATCTCCACATGCGGCAATGCACGCCCGGTTGAACCTATCTTCTCGAGCTCACGGCCGGGTTCCATGAGCGTGTCGCCGCTGCAGGTTTCCGTCATGCCGAAGCCATCAATAAAGCGTCCCCGGGTAAACACGCGGGTGAAGTCTCGGATGCGGGATTCCGGCGTCTTTTCGCCTCCGGCAATGCACCAGCCGAAGGTATCGAGGGAGTACCGTTCGGGGTGCTGCACGGCCAGCACGCGGCTCAACATGACAGGGGCCATCCAGCCGCAGGTGAGGCCATGGCGCTCGATGGAAGCAAGCACCGCTTCCGGGTCGAACTCTCGGTGCACGCACAGCGTGCCGCCCACCCACAGCACCGCGATACCTGGCAGGTCGAAGGCGCCGACGTGATAAAGCGGGCCCACCACCAGCAGGCGCTCCTGGCGCGTCAGGCCCAGCGCGATCACATGGTCGATCGATTTCCAGTGGAGGTTGCCGTAGGTATGCATCACGCCCTTCGGGCGCGAGGTGGTGCCGGACGTGTACATCAGCCGGACCAGGTCGTCCTGTGCCGTGGCGGCCGGTTCTGGCACTTCCCGCCCTGGCTTGCCAAGACTGCGCGAATCGGCCTGGCCCTCCGCGTTCAGCACTACCTTCGGCACTTCCAAGGCCGCCACCTCCGCGAACTCCTCGTCCACGAAAAGCAGCCTGGCGCGGGCGTCGGCAAGAATGTAGGCGGCCTCGGGCGCCGCCAGCCGGTAGTTGATGGGAAGGAACACCGCGCCCAGGTAGCTGGCCGCGAACGCCAGTTCCAGGAAGGCGGCGCTGTTCTTCATGAAGAGCGCCACCACGTCGTTGCGGCCTATGCCATGCGACTGAAGCAACGCCGCCGCCTGGCGGATGCGTTCATGGAAGTCGGCATAGCTGATGGCTTCATCGCGATAGATGATGGCGGCGCGATCGGGGGTGCGCCGGGCGTGATAGGCGATGGCTGCGCTCAGATTGAGCATGGTGGGTCTCCCTTGGATGGCGGCTCGGCGCGGGTGGCGGCCTGGGCCGGTCCCGCGTCTCGATTCTGGCGCTTCAGTATGACTTCGGCATGCCGAGATCGTGTATGGCGATGTAGTTCAGGATCATTTCTTCCGACACTGGCGCGAACTTGAACAGCCTGGCGTCGCGCCACAAGCGCTCCACATGGAATTCACGCGCATAGCCCATGCCGCCCATCGTCTGCATGCTGCGTTCGATGGCATGGCTGGCAGCCTGGGAGCCTATCAGCTTGGCAATGTTGGCCTCGGTGCCATAGGGCAAGCCCTGGTCGCACAGCGAGGCCGCGTTCAGGTTCATGAGCCGCGCGCACTGCAGTTCCGCATGCGATTGCGCCAGGGGGAATTGCAGACCCTGGTATGCACTGATGGGCTTGCCGCCAAACACCTTGCGGTCGTTCGCGTACTGCACCGCCAGGCGCTCCGCCAACCTGCCCGCGCCGACCAGGCTGGCAGTCGTCACGATGCGCTCGGTATTGAGCACGTCCAGCAATTCGCGAAAGCCCTTGTCCAGCGTGCCCACCAGTTCATGTGCTTCGATGCGGACATTGTCGAAGAACACCGAACATGCGCTGAGCGTCTGGGTGCCCACCTTATCGATGGCCGAGTAACTCAGGCCCTCGCGTTCGACGTCGATCATGAACATGGAGATACCGTCCGTTGGCCGCGCCCCTTCGACGGGTTTGGCAGTGCGCGCCACGACCAGCATCTTCTGCGCGGCATCCACGGCGGTGATCCAGATCTTCCGTCCATCCAGGCGCCAGCTGCCATCGGGCTGGGCAGCGGCGAAGCTCTTCATGGCCAGCGTGTTGGTGCCGGCATCGGGTTCGGTAAGCGCCATGCAGAAGTTGATCTTGCCGCTGGTCAGGCCGGGCAGCAATTCGCGCTTCATCTGCTCGCTGCCGAACCTGGAAATCGGCACGCCGCCGAAGATGGGATTGATCATGAATAGCTGGCCCAGCGTCGAACCGCCGCCGCCTGCGGAAAGTTCCTCGACGATGAGCGCCAACTCCACCATGCCCAGGCCGGATCCGCCATGTTCCTCGGGCAGCGCCGCGCCTGCCAGGCCGGCCTCGCAAATGGCTTGCCAGCACGCCTGGGGGAACGCGTTCTTGCGATCCTGTTCGTACCAGTATTCCACGCCATACGTTTCACCAATGCGGCGCGCGGTCTCGACTATCAGCTTCTGCTCGTCCGAAAGCGAAAAGTCCATGTGATCTATCCTTGAGTATGGGTACGCAGCAGCCGGTAGGGGTCCTGCAGCAATTCGATGACGTGATTGAGGAATTTCAGTGCGCCCGCACCGTCGTGCAGCCTATGGTCCGCTGCCAGCGCCAAGCCCATTTCGCGCCGCAGCGCGGGCGCGCCTTGCGAGTCGGGCCGGAATATCTCGCGAATGCTGCCCACGCCCAGGATGGCCGACTGGGGCGGGTTGATGATGGGCGTCATGTATGTGACGTTGAACATGCCCGCGTTGGAAATCGAGATGGCGCCGCCAATCATGTCCTCACGGGTGGCATTGCCCGAGCGCACGCGTTCGAGCAATGCATCCGACTGCCGTGCGACGCCGTCCAGCGTGGCGCCTGCCAGCCCGTGCAGGACGGGCGCCATCAGCCCGCGCTCGGTCGTGACCGCCACACCGACGTCAATGGCCTGGAACTGCACGATATGGTCGTCGTTCCAGATGCGGTTCTGTTGCGGCAAGGCCTCGAGCGCCCGCGCCACCGCGGCGATGACGAAGTGGTTCAAGGTCAACCGGGGTGCGTCAGCTTGGCCATTCAACCGGCCGCGCAAGGCGAGCAGCTCGCTGACTTCCGCTTCGGCCGAGAGATAGAAATGAGGTACCTGCTTGGCTTGCGTCATGCGGCGGGCCATGGACTGCACCAGCCCGCTGGCGGTGACTCGCTGGCCGACGTCCTTTGCCGCAACCGTCAGTTCGTCGGCGCTCTTCGCCAGCGCCGCCGGCGCTCCCGCCTGGCGCACATCGGCCGCCTTGATGCGTCCGCCAGGCCCCGTGCCGCCGACCTTCGCCAGATCCACGTCCAGTTCACGGGCCAGGCGCCGCGCCAGCGGCGTGGCCACGATGCGGCCGCCCACGACTGGCGCCGGCTCGACGCACGCCGGCACGGCCGGCTTGGTCATGACGGTTGCCTCCTCCCTGGCAGCAAGGCCGGGTTCCTGCTCCGCCCGCTGGCCCGGGCCCGTCCAACGCGCGACCACAGCGCCGACGGGAACGGTTTCGCCCGCCTGCACCAGGATCTCGCCAATCTGCCCGTCTGCCTCCGCCGCGATTTCGTTGGCGACCTTGTCGGTCTCCACCACGAACAAGGGATCGCCAGCCTTGACCTGGTCGCCAGCGGCCACGCTCCATTCGATCAACATGCCCTCGGTCATGGTCAGGCCGAGCTTGGGCATCAGCAGGTCATTCAGCGCGCCCATGGGCTATTGCCCCGCGAAGCGCGCTTCGCGCTTTTCAAGGAATGCACCGATGCCCTCATGCGCGTCGCGCGTGTCCAGCACCAGGCCTATCATGGCTTGCTCGTGCGCCAGCGCATTGGCCAGGGGCATGTCGGCGCCGTCGCGCAGCGTGCGCTTGAGCAGCTTCAACACCAGCGGCGACTTGCCTGCTATCTGCTCCGCCAGCGCCAGAGTCTGCGCCATGAGTTCGTCTTTCGGAACTGCGCGGTTGGCCAGGCCCATGCGCACCGCATCGGCGGCGCTGATGCGCCCGCCCGTGAACATCAGCTCCTTGGCCAGGCAAGGCGCGACCTGCCGGATGATGCGCTGCGTACCGCCCGCCCCCGGGAACAGGCCCAGGTTTATCTCGGTCAGCGCAATCATGGCGCTGTCGGCCAGGATGCGCAGGTCCATGGCCAGGAGCAACTCGGTGCCGCCGCCCAACGCCCAGCCGTTGACCGCAGCGATCGTCGGCTTGTCGCTGACTTCGATGCGCCGGAACACGCGATGGATATCCTCGGCGAACTCCTGGTAGTGCGCCAGCCCCTGGCGTGAATTCAGGTCGGCCAGGTCGCCTCCCGCCACAAAGGACTTATCGCCGGCGCCCGTGATGACGATGACGCGGCAGTCGTCGCTGGCTTCCAATGCGGCGAAAGCCCGTTCCAGTTCGATCAAGGTTGGAATGTCCAGCGCGTTGTGCACCTTCGGCCGATTGATGGTGATGATGCCGACGCGATTGCGGACTTCGGCAAGAATGCTGGGTTCGTTCATGCTGTCTCCTGGGTTCACGCGCAGAGCTTGCGCGCGGCGGCTATGACATCGGCCTCTTGGGGCTGGTACTGTTCTTCGAGCGATGGAGCGAATGGCACCGGAACGAAGGGCGCCGCGACACGAGCGATGGGCGCGTCGAGTTCGTCAAAACCTATGTCCGCCATTCGTGCGGCGATCTCGGCGCCGACCCCGAATGCCTCCACGGCTTCGTGCACGATGAGCAGCCGGTGGGTGCGTTCGAGCGATGCCAGCACCGCCTGTTCGTCCCAGGGCTGGATGCTGCGCAGATCCAGCACCTCGGCCTCGATGCCATCGGCAACCAGGGCCTCGGCGGCCCGCAAGGCCTTGTGCACGGTCGCGCCGTAGCTCACCACGGTCAGGTCTCGGCCCGGGCGTGCAACCCGGGCGCGGCCCAGCGGTATCGGTCCGGCATCATCGGCCACCTCGCCCTTGAGGGCATACAAGGCCTTGTTCTCCACGAACACCACCGGGTCCGGATCGCGAATGGCTGACTTCAGCAGGCCATAAGCATCGGCGGGGTTGCTTGGGCACACCACTTTCAGGCCCGGAATGTGGGCAAACCATGCTTCCAGGCATTGGGAATGCTGCGGCCCCGCGCTGATGCCGCCGCCATGCGGGGTCCGCACCACCATGGGCACACTGGCCTGCCCGCCAAACATGTAGCGAGCCTTGGCCGCCTGGTTGACCAGCGCGTCCATGGTCAGCGTCATGAAGTCCATGAACATGATTTCAAGCACGGGACGCAGACCGGACAGAGCCGCTCCCACTGCCGCGTTGGCCATGGCGGCTTCGGAAATCGGCGTATCGCGGATGCGGTCCGGGCCAAAACGGGCATGCAGCCCGCGCGTGACGCCGAACGGCCCTCCGGCTTCGGCGATGTCTTCGCCGAACAGGAACACCGTGGGATCCTCCTCCATGCACTCGGCCAACGCGCGGTTGATGGCATGGGCAAAACGTAGTTCAGCCATCTTAGTTCGCCTCGTTCATGGTGTAGACATCATTGCGCGCGTCCTCCCACACGGGCTGACGCCCCAGGCGCGCGCGTTCGACCGCGCGTTCGACCTGGGCCTGGACCTCCTCGAACGCCTGTTCGCGCTGCGCCTTGGCGACCCCGTTCTGATCCAGCACCGCTTCGAAGCGCGCTACCGGATCATGCTCGCCCAGGCCCTCGATCTCTTCGGAAGGGCGGTACTTCTGGGGATCCCCTTCATAGTGGCCGCGCCAACGGTGAGTGATGCACTCCAGCACCCGCGGACCTTCACCGGTGCGTATGCGCGCCACGGCCGCGCTGGCGGCGTCGGCCACCCCCAACACGTCGTTGCCGTCGATTTTTTCGTGGGGAATGGAAAAGGCGGCCGATAGCTTGTCCAGCGGCGCCACGAACTGTTTGTGGGTGGGAGAAAACTCGGCCCAACCATTGTTCTCGCACAGGAACAGCAACGGCAGGCGCCACAGCGCAGCCAGGTTGAGGCTTTCATGCAGCACGCCTTCGGCCATGGCGCCGTCGCCAAAGAAGGCCACCGCCACGCAGTCCTTTTTCTGCACCTGATGGGCCAGTGCGCTGCCCAGGGCTATCGGTATGCTGGCGCCGACAATGGCGTTGGCGCCCAGCATGCCGATGGACAGGTTGGCGACGTGCATCGAACCGCCACGGCCCTTGCAGATACCCTCTTCGCGCGCCATCAGCTCCAGGAAGAAATCTTCGATGTCGATGCCCTTGGCCAGGGCATGACCATGGCCACGGTGGGTCGAGGCGACGGTATCGTCCGCCCGCAGCACCATACCCATCGCAGCGGCGACGGCCTCCTGGCCGATGCTCAGATGGATGAAGCCGGGCACCTCCCCGTCCGCGAACAAGCGTCCGAGCCGGAGCTCGGCCAGCCGGATGCGCAACATGCGCCGGTATGCGTCCAGCAACTGCTCTTTGTTGGCGCTAGCCACCATTGCCTCCTCGTAACAACCGCTATTTGTGATTCCACGCCGCCTGCCTTGGCGTCATGCTGTTACATATAAGTTATCGGTCAGTTAATTTACTAACCGTACGGTTAAATGAATCATAAGCAAAGGTTCTCGAGAACGTCAATCGGGTTTTTCAGGGAGTTTTCCCGCGCTGGAAGGGGCAGCGGCCGCGCTGCCCGCACGGCGACACGGGCAGCGTGGCGTCAGCGGTGGGGAATCAGGCGCGGCCGCCCGAGAGTGCGCGGGAGATCAGCGCGGCGCGGTCGCGCAGGTCAACGCCCAGGCGCTCGAGCGCCTCGCCCGAAACCTGGGCGCTGAAGCCAACGGCGCTGATGGCCATGGCGGCTTTGCCGAATTCGTCGAGCACCGCGGCGGAAACCGTGCTGACGCCTTTGACGTAGTTGCCGGCGTCCACCGCGTAACCCTTTTCACGGGCGTCGCGCACGCCTTCCATATAGTCCTTGAAAGGCGGCTTGTCGTCCCACCTCAGGTTGTCGAAACGTTGCCGCAATTCCTTGTCATCCAGCCCGGAATGGGCCGCCATGCAGCGGCCCAGCGCCGCGATGTACATGGGCAGTCGCTGGCCCACGCTCATGTGCACGCGCACCGAACTGTCGGTGTCGGCACGGTCCACCAGCACTACGCGCTCATTGGACGTGCGCTGCCAGAGCGTCGCAGTCACGCCGTGGCTGCGCGCGATATCGCGCAAATGCGGATGCACCAGCCGCACGTAGGATCCCTGCTCCAGCGCGCCCTTGGCGAGCTCGACCAGCCCCAACGCGATGGAATAGGTTTTCGTGGCTTCATCGAACGACACCAGGCCTTCATATACCAGCGTCTTGAGGAAGTTGTAGCAAGTGCTGGAATTGAGTTGCAGGTCGCGCGCCACGCGGGTGACCCCCACGCCCGAGGGCGCCGCGCTCAGGTAGCGCAGGACGCGTAATCCGCCCACGAGAGCACCTACGAGTTTTTCCGGTTGTTCGGTCGTCATTCTGAAGACAGAGAATTTCTCTGGATAGAAAAGAGCAAAAATTGTGGCATAGAGCGCCTGCCCGCACAAACCCGGCGGGCATATCAACCGGAGCGCCTGGCGCGCATGCTGGAAAGATAGCCGCGTATGGTTTCCTGCACGCCGGGCCTGGCGAAGTTTTCGTGCATCAGGGGCTCGAGCGCTTCGATGCGTCCGACGGCGCAATCGGGCGGCTCCAGCAACAAACGCGCCTTGCGGGCAATGACCAGCGCCTCGCGGCGCGCGATGTAGAACGCCAGGCGCTCGGCGGAAAGCCGCTCGAAGTCCTCGGCCGGCAACACATCGGTCACCAGTCCCAGGTCGCGGGCGGGCTCTGCCTTCAGCAGTTGGCCGCTGAGGCACAACTGGCGGGCCCGCGCGCCGCTGATCTTGGTTTCCAGCGCGGTCTGGACCATGACGGGGTACATGTTGAAAGCGATTTCCGGGCACGCGAGCGTGAGGTCCGCCGAGGCAATGACGATGTCCGTCATCGCCAGCAGGATGACGCCGGCCCCCGCCGCCTTGCCTCGGGCGACAGCCAGGACGGGAGCCGGAGAGCGCGCCATGGCGGCCATCAGTTCACGCAGGCCCTGCCCCTGCGCTTGCAACAACGCAGCACTGCGGACGAACTCCTCGATATCGCCGCCGGCACAGAACAGGGAGGGCGAAGCGCTGCGGAGAACGATCAGCCCAATCCCTGCGGCCGGGGCGCTTTCAATCGCGCGCCGCAACACGTCGAGCATTTCCACGTTCAGGGCGTTGGCCTTGGCCGCACGGTCCAGGATCAGCGTACGGACGCCAGCGGCGTCGTGAACCAGCACATGGTGCGAGGATGCCGTCATTCGAACCTGCTCACGACCGCATCGAGCACCCAGGCCTGCCCCTCGCCCACTGCCAGCGGATTGATCTCGATTTCCGCCAGGTCCGGCCGCGCCAGGAATGCTTCGCACAACCCCGCAATCTGCCGAGCCAGAGCTGGCAGGTCAACGGCGCCGCGCCCCCGAAACCCCTGCAGCAGCTTGGCCGAGCGCAGGCCCTCGATCATTTCCCGGATGCCTTGAGCGTCCAGCGGCAGCAAACGGCAGACCACGTCGGGATCGAGCTCCACTTCCACCCCGCCGCGGCCCAGCGTCAAGGTGGGGCCGAATCGGACGTCGCGGCGTAGGCCCAGCAGCAATTCGTGGTCGAAGCGCTGCATGGATTCGAGCAGGATGCCCCTCGCGTCGATGCCCCTGTCGCTGGCGATTGCGCGCAGGCGCAGCAGGGCTGCTCGCAATTGCTCGTCGTCCATGATGCCGAGCACCACGCCGCCTATGTCGCTCTTGTGCAGGACAGTACTGGCCTGCAGCTTGGCGACGACGGGGTAAGCCAAGGGCGCGGGCAAGCGGTCGGGCATATCGCCGTCCACCAGCACGCCATCGGGGATGCCGGCGGTTCCGAGTTCGCGCAATAGCGCCTTGCTGTCCCACTCAAGCAGAAACGCGATACTAGCGGCCGGCATCGCATCGCACCGGGGTGCCGGCAACGCCGGCGCCGTCAGCGCCGCATGGCGCAAGCCATTCAGACGCACAGCAGCGCCCAGGGCTGCAACCGCGGGCGGGATATCGCGGAACACGGGTATGCGCGCCTGCTCCAGCACACTCACCGACTCTTCCTTGGCGCCGATCCAGATCACCACGATGGGACGATGGGTACGCTGGCGCGCCTGGGCGATGGCGTCGGTGAACGCCGTGGCGATGCTGTGCATCAGGCCGACGAACAGCACGATGGCGTCGTTGCCCGGGTCTCGCGCCACGGCCTCCAGCGCCCTTGAAATGCTGGCGGTGTCCTGCACCACATTGCCGGTCAGGTCCAGCGGATTGGCCGCCTTGACGAAGGAAGGCAACACCGGCGCCAGCGCCTGGGCCGTCTGCGGCGCAAGCGCGGGCAGCTCCAGCGCCCAGCGTTCGGCTTCGTCCGCGATGAGCACGCCCGCGCCTCCCGACACGGACATGACGGCCAAGCGCTTGCCCTGCGGCACGCTGTCGAACAGGAACAGCCGGGCCACATCCATCATCTGGCCCAGCGAATCCACCCGCAGCGCGCCATGCTGACGCAGGCAGGCGTCATACAGGGCATCGTCGCCGGCCAGCGCTCCCGTATGCGAAGCAGCAGCCGCCGCGCCCGCCTGCGAGCGACCCGCCTTGATCGCGATGACCGGCTTCCCGGCTGCCGCCGCGCGCAGCAGCGCCCGTCGGAACGCCAGGGAATCGCGGATATCCTCGACGTAAAGTCCGATGACGCGCGTCTGCGGATCGTCGGCAAGATAGGCAATGGCCGACGCCGCATCCATGTCGCACTCATTGCCGGTGGTGATCCATTTGCTGAATCCCAGGCCAGAACGCAGGCAGATGTCCATCCAGTACGCGCCCAACGCGCCACTCTGGCTGACGAAGGCGAAGCCGCCCTGCTTGATTGGCGTTTCCTCCAGTGCGGTGGTGAACGAGGCAATGAGTCCGGTGGCGCTATTGGCCACGCCCAGGCAGTTGGGGCCGAGTATCGTGACGCCTTGGGCCCGCGCTAGTTCGCCCAGCCTGCGTTGCAGCGCCGCGCCTTCTTCGCCCGTTTCGGAAAAGCCCGAAGAAAACACGACGAACGCCTTGACGCCCGCGGCCGCGCCCTCGCGGATCACCTCCTCGACCAGTTCCGCCGGCGTACCGACTATGGCCAGATCCACCGGCTCGCCTATCGCAGCCAGCGAGGGATAGCTCTTGAGACCCTGCACCTGATCGCGCGTCGGATTGACCGGAAACAGCTTGCCGACAAAGCCGCGCGACAGCATGTAGGCCAAAGGGCGGCCGGCGATCTTCCCCGGATCGGCTGAAGCGCCCACGATGGCCACGCTGCGCGCCTCCAGCACGGCGGCCGCGCGCGCCGCCCCTGCCAGCGCCTGCGGTGACGCGCCGCCCACGATGTTCATGTCTTCCATCATTTCAGTTCGCATCGATGCCCGCCGTCTTGATGACCTGGTCCCAGCGCTTCATCTCGCCGTCCAGGAACTCGCTGAAAGCCTTCGGCGCGGAAGCTACCGGAATGACGCCCTGCCCCAGCAGACGCTTGCGCACGACGGGATCCTCGAACTCCGCGCGCACCGCTCCCTGCAATTTGTCGACGATGTTCTTGGGCACGCCGGCAGGCGCAACCAGGCCGAGCCAGGTATTGCCGTTGAACCCCGGCAAGCCGGATTCATTCAGCGTGGGATAGTCGGGATAGGCCGGCGACCGCTCCAATCCGGTAATCGCGATCAGCTTCAGCTTTCCTGACTTTACATAGGGTTCGGCCGAAAGCGCGTCGACGAACATCACCGAAAGCGACCCGCCGAGCAGATCCGTCAACGCCTGTGCGCTGCCCCGGTAAGGCACATGCACCAGCTTGATGCCGGCGGCCTGCTGCAGCAATTCGCCTGAAAGATGATTGGATTGTCCGACGCCCGCAGAGCCGTATGTCAGGGTGCCTGGCTTGGACTTTGCCAGCGCGATGAACTCCTTGAGGTTGGACGCGGGGACCGCAGGATTGGCGACCAGGAAGTTGGTCAGCTCCACCATTTGCGTAATGTTGCTGAATCCGCGCGCGGTGTCGTACTGCAGCTTGGAATACATGCTGGGATTGATGGCGTGGCTGGTCGCTACCGCCCCCAAGGTGTAGCCGTCTCCCGGCGCGCGCGCCACTGCCTGAGTGCCGATGGTGCCGCCGCCTCCCGGCAGGTTCTTGACCACGGCAGGCTGGCCCAGGCGTTCGATGCCGTGCGCGGCCGTGCGCGCGATAGTGTCCAGGATGCCGCCCGCCGAGGACGCCACGATCACCTCTATCGGTTTGGACGGGTAGACAGGCTCGGCACGGGCCGACCCTGAGCCCAAAGCCATAAAGGCAGCCGCAGCCAAGCTGGCCGCCCGCGACGAGAATGAGGATTGAAGCAGGGGTAATCCGGTCTTCATGTTGTCTCCTTTATTCTGTATAGCGAATATTTATCTTTATAGCGAATAAAGTCTAGGATTGACCCTCCGGCTTGTCAAGGACAAAACCGCCTGATCCGATGATTGACGCATCAATGAACGCTGGCTATTATATTTTTTAACGAGAATATTATTCTCTATAAAGAATTTAAAGATGCCCGACACGCCAAGGGTGACGGGCATCGCCAGCGGAGACAAAAGGAGCATATCCGTGAGCTTGAGCTTTGCGTTTTCCAGTGAACACGAAGCCGTCCGCGATACCGTGCGGCGGCTTTGCCAGGATGAACTCGCCCCCCTGGTCTTCGATGCTGAAGAACAGGAAACCTTTCCGAAGCACGTCTTTGAACGCTGGGGCGATCTGGGCCTGCTGGGCGTGCGTTATCCGGAAGCCGATGGCGGCAGCGGCCTGGACAAAATCAGCGACTGCATCGTGCGCGAAGAGCTGAGTTACCTGTCCCAGGCGTTCGCCTCCACCTGGTCGGCCCATACGCATCTGGGCATCTGGCCCATATGGAAAGCAGGCACGCCGGCGCAGAAGGCGCGTTTCCTGGCGCCCGCGCTGGCCGGCCGGAAAGTGGCCGGCTTCGGCCTGAGCGAACCGGACGGCGGCTCCAACGTGCGCGCCATGAAGACCCGGGCCGAACGCGTTGAAGGCGGTTGGCGCCTGCATGGCAGCAAGCTTTACATCACGAATGCACCCTTCGCCGACTTCCTGCTGGTAGCCGCGCGCACCAGTCCCGACCTCCGTCCTGACTCGATCAGCCTGTTCATCGTCGAACTGCCCAATCCTGGCTTCGAAATTTCCAAGCTCAAGAAGGAAGGGATACGCGCGTCGGAAACGGCGCTTATCCACATCGACAACGCCTTCGTGCCCGACGATTGCCTGCTCGGCGAAACCGAAGGCACGTATCCGCTGATCCTGGAATCGCTCAGCGAAAACCGGGTCGGCGTGGCGGCCAATGCCCTGGGCATGGCGCGCGCGGCCTTCGATGCCGCCACCGCCTACGCCAACGACCGTCTGGTGGCCGGCAAGCGCATCGGCCAGTATCAGGCCATCGGCCACAAGCTTGCCGAGATGTCGGCGCAGATCGAAGCGGCCCGCTGGCTGGTCTATTACGGCGCCTGGCGCGTGGATCAGGGAACCCTGGACGCGGCCACGGCCGCGCGCGTCAAGCTGGTCGCCAGCGAAACCGCCGTTTCGGTCAGCGAGCAAGCCATCCGTATCTTCGGCGGCGCCGGCATCATGCGCGAGTATCCGGTCGGCCGCATCCACCGCGACGCGCTGGTCTACATCATCGGCGAAGGCACCAGCGAGATCCAGAAGAACATCATCGCCAACAGCCTGGGATTCAAGCCATGAACGACTATGTCCTGCGCGAGCGCCGCGGCGCGACACTCCTCATCACCCTGAACCGTCCCGAACGACGCAACGCCTTCGATCTCGAGGTGCGCCAAAGCCTGGCCGAAGCCGTGCTTCAAGCGCGCGACGACGACACGGTCAAAGCCGTGGTCATCACGGGCGCCCAGGGCGTGTTCTGTGCGGGCGGCGATCTGAAATCGCTGTCCGAGGCCAAACGGCCTGTGTACAAGGACCGGGATCGCATACGCCGTCTGCACACCTGGTTCCATGAACTGGTCAATCTGGAAAAGCCCGTCATTGCCGCGGTGGACGGCCCCGCCTTCGGCGCGGGCTTCAATCTGGCATTGGCCTGCGATTTCATCCTGGGCACGCCGGGCGCGCGGTTCTGTGCCGTTTTCGGACGCATCGGCCTAGTGCCGGACCTGGGCGGCTTTTTCCTGTTGCCGCGCATCGTCGGCCTTCAGCGCGCCAAGGAACTCGTGTTCTCGGCACGCGAAGTGGACGCCGAAGAAGCGCGCGCCCTCGGCATCCTGTACCGCATCGTCCCGCCGCAATCCCTGCTGGACGAGGCATTGGCGCTTGCCGCCCGATTCCATGCCGCATCGACCGAAGCGCTGGGCATGTCGAAGAACATACTCAACCGCTCCTTCAACCTGGACCAGAACACGCTGGCCGAACTGGAGGCCCATGCCCAGGCGCTGGCTCTGCACACGGTCTACCACGACGACGCCGTGGCGCGCTTCCTGGACAAGCAGCCCCTCGCATTCAACTGGTCCGCCAAGCCCGGCAAGGACGGCGCCGCATGAGCATGAACGCCTACATCACTGGCGCCTGCGACACGCGCGTCGGCGAACTGCCAGGTTCCAGTTGCATGGGCCTGCACGCGGAAGCGGCATTCGGCGCGATACGCGACGCGGGCCTGGACCCCGCCGACATCGACGGCGTGTTGTGCGCCTATTCCTTTACCGAGCCGCACCTGATGCTCGGTTCCGTGTTCTGCGAATACGCGGGCCTGAGTCCGAACTTCTGCACCGCGATACAGGCCGGCGGCGCCAGCGCCTGCATCATGGTCATGCAGGCGGCCGCCCTGGTGGCCAGCGGCCAGTGCAACCACGTCCTGGTCGTCGCGGGCGACAACCGTCTGACGGGGCTGTCCCGCGACGGCGCGGTGGCGGCGCTGGCCGAGGTCGGCCACCCGCAGTTCGAGCGCCCCTTCGGCATCAGCGTGCCCGCTTCCTATGCGCTGGTTGCGCAACGCTACATGCACGATTACGGTGTGACATCCGAGCACCTGGCAGCAATCGCCGTGGAGCACCGCCGCCATGCCGGCCGGCATCCCAAGGCCCACAAGCGCGAGCCGATCTCCATTGAGGACGTGTTGAACTCGCGCGAGATCAGCGCGCCCCTGCGCATGCTGGACTGCTGCCTGGTTTCCGACGGCGGCGCGGCGCTGGTGGTCAGCCGCCGTCCTGCCACCAACACCAGCCACCGTGCCGTGGAGATCCTGGGTGCGGGCCAGGGCCACACGCACGAACATATCGTGTCCGCACCCAGCCTGGTCGATTTCGGCTGCAAGGCCTCGTCGGCACGCGCGTTCGCGGCGGCCGGCCTGAAGCCCGCCGACATCGACGTCGCTCTCATCTACGACTCGTTCACCATCACCTTGCTGGTCGAACTTGAATCCATTGGATTCTTTGCGCGCGGCGAAGCCGGGCCCGCCGCCCTGCAAGGCCAGTTGGGCCTGGGCGGCGCCCTGCCCTGCAATACCCATGGCGGCCTGCTGTCCTATGGCCACTCCGGCGCGGCCGGCGGCATGTTCCATGCGGTCGAGGCCGTCCATCAATTGCGCGGCCAGGCGGATGCCCGCCAGGTGGATGGCGCCAACCTGGCCTTCGTGCACGGAGACGGCGGCATCCTTTCCGCCCACTGCTCACTCATCCTGGGAGCCGCCTGAAATGGAAAAGCCCTCCATACGCCCCACCGCGGAAACGCAGCCTTTCTGGCAAGGTTGCCGCGACCGCAAGCTGCGCTACCAGACCTGCGGCGAATGCGGCGCGGTGCAGCGCATTCCGCGCAGTGTCTGCACTCATTGCCACGGACAGCAGCTGAAGTGGAACGAATCCGCCGGACTGGGCACCGTGCTCAGCCATACCACGGTGCATCGTGCACCGAACGCGGCCTTCAAGGCCGAAGCGCCCTATGTAATCGCTCTGGTCGACCTGGACGAGGGATTCCGCTTGATGGTCAACACCCGCAATGACGCCAACTCGCCGCTCGCCATCGGCCAGCGGGTGCGGATCGGATTCGAGCCCCGCGGCGACCACCTGCTCCCGATTGCCGAACCGGAGACGCCATGAGCGCGCTGTATACCTATGACAGCTTTACCCCTGGTTCCGTGCTGGGCGAATGGGAAGAGCCGCTCGACGCGAGGCTGCTGGCGCTCTGGGAACGCCTGTTCGGCCAGCACGCGCAGGACGCACCGGCCAGGCAGGCCGGCCTGGCCGTCGCGCTGATGATGCGCGCCTACCTGAATGTGGTGACGCCGCGCCCGCCCGGCAACATCCATGCGCGGCAAGCGCTTTGCGTCCAAGGGCTGCCGCGCTCTGGCGAACGCGTACGTTCCACGGTGCGCTGCCTGGACAAGGAAATGCGGGGCGAACGTCGCTATCTACGACTTGAAGTCGCTGGCGAGGGCGCAACTGGACGCCCCCTCTATACCGGCCGAATGAATCTGATCTGGGCCGCCTAGGACACACCATGACGCCTACACTGGAAGAAGTATCCATGAAGGTCACTCAGGCGGACATCGATCTTTATGCCGAACTGACCAACGACTTCAATCCCCTGCACGTAGATCCGGCATTCGCCTCGGCCACGCCCATGGGCGGCACCATCGCCCACGGCACGCTGTCGGTCAACCTGATCTGGCAATCGCTGGCGCGCAGCTTCGGTGCCGCGGCGCTGGAACGATTCGACCTGGACATCCGCTTTCTCAAGCCGCTGCATGCCGGCGGCCTCATCACCGCAGGCGGCCAATGCGTGGCCGATGCGCCAGGGAGATATGACGTCTGGGTAAGAGATGCCGGCGGCGTCGCGCTGATCGCCGGCCACGTCACGCTAGCCGACGCCGGCGCGCCGGCAGCCAACTGAACCAACCGGAAACAGCCATGCACCTGACCCACGAGCATCGCGAACTCGAACGGACCACCCGCCGCATCATCGCCGAACACCTGGATCCCTATCTGGACGAGTGGGAGGCCGAGCAGATTTTCCCTGCGCACCGCGTGATGAAGGCCTTCGGATCCGCCGGGCTGCTGGGCATAGGAAAGGCTGCCGAGTATGGCGGCATGGAGCTGGATTTCAGCTACGAAATGGTCTTCGCCGAGACCCTGGGCGAAGTCCGGTCCAGCGGGCTGACCTCGGCCATCGGCGTGCAAAGCACGATGTGCACTCCGGCCTTGGCGCATCATGGCAGCGATGCGCTCAAGCGCGCTTACCTGGCGCCCACCATCGCGGGAGATCTGGTCGGCTGCATCGGCGTAAGCGAAGCCTCGGCAGGCTCGGACGTGTCGCAGATAAAGACCTGGGCGCGGCGCGACGGCGACGACTACGTCATCAACGGATCGAAGATGTGGATCACCAATGGCGTGCAGGGCGACTGGATCTGCCTGCTGTGCAATACCTCGCAGGACGGCGGACCGCACAAGAACAAATCGCTCATCATCGTGCCATTGAACGCTCCCGGCGTCAGCGTGTCGCGCAAGCTGGACAAGCTGGTCCTGCGCGCCTCCGATACGGCCGAACTGTTCTTCGACGACGTGCGGGTACCAGTCAGCAACCGCATCGGCGAAGAGAACATGGGCTTCATCTACCAGATGGAGCAGTTCCAGGAAGAACGCATGTTCGTCGCGGCGCGCAGCATGCGGTCGATGGAGCGGGCCATCGAAGAGACCATCGAATACGCCGGCCAGAGGCAAGTGTTCGGCGGCACGATCCTGTCCAATCAGGTGGTCTACCACAAGCTCGCCGAAATGCAGACCGAGATCCAGGCACTGCGCTCTCTGCTGTACCGTGCCATCGAGCAATACCTGGACGGCCAGGACATCGCCCAGTTCGCCTCCATGGCGAAGTACTACGCTGGCAAGCTGTCCATGAAGATTCCCAACGAATGCCTGCAGTTCTGGGGCGGCCAGGGCGTCATGAACGAGAACTGGATCTCTCGCGCCTATCGCGACCTGAGGCAGACGGCCATCGGCGGCGGCGCCAACGAGATCATGCTGGAAGTCATCGCGAAGACCATGGGCATACATCCCGGCAAGCGGGCGTAGCGCCGGTCCGCGTTCAGCCCGCCCCGCCCCGCTGCGCCATGTACGCATGCCGGAAATAGTCCCGCACCGCCTGCATGGCGGGCGACACTTCCGCGCCCCGGCGCCAGGCCAACCCGACGTTCATGGGCGGAATCGGGTCCTTGAGCTGTACCGTTTCAATCCGCCGCCCCTCCAGCGACCAGGGCCGGTAGACCATGTCCGACAGCAGGGCCACGCCGCTGCCGTTGGCCACCATGCTGCGCACCGCCTCGACGGATGAGGTGCGCAGCCGCACGTCGGGCTTGAAGGGGGTTTCGTTCCAGTAACGCAAGGCGGTGTAGGCCGCCTCGTCCACGGTCAGCATGATGAAGGGTTCGCGCGAGACGTCCTCCAGAGTCACGGCGTCCGCCGCAAGCAAGGGATGCCTGGCCGGCAGCCACAGGCGTCGCGGCGAGCCGAAGAAATGCTCCACCGCCAGATCCGGATTGGCGACGTTCGAGGTCAGCAGCACCGCCATGTCATAGCGGTTTGCGATCAGGCCTTCCTCGATGGCGCTGCGGTTCAGTTCGTGCAGCTGGATGTCCAGGCGCGGATACAGCTGAGACAGCCGCTGCAGGTGATACGGCAGGAAGTAGCCGATCACCGTATAGGACGCCGCCAGCAACAGGCGGCCCGAGACCTCTTCCGCCGTCGCCGGCATGCGCAGAGCCTCGTCGACCGACGACAGGATGTTGTAGGCGTGGTTCAAGAAGGTGCGGCCGCTGTGAGTCAGCGTCACGCCGTGGGCGCCCCGCAGGAACAGCGCCGTGCCCACTGTCTCCTCCAGTTCGCGGATGGCGCTGGTGATGGCCGACTGGGATATCGCCAGCTGGATTGCCGCCTGCGAAATCTGGCCCAGTTCGGCTGCGGCGATGAAGTATTTGAGCTGACGTAGGGTAATCGACATGTCTGGTCTTATCTTTTTAATCGATATCTTTGCCTCAGAATATCTGAATATTCTCTCTGCAATCCGATGCGTCTTATCAGGGGTATCCCTTATTTTTCATAGGAAAACCGTCGGAACGATGCTGCCAATTCAACGGACAGTTATCTAAAAAACAGATATTGATCGATCAATAAAAAGATCTTTTTGCCCCCTTCAGCCTTGGCTAATGTTCACGTCACACGCCGCGTCGAATGCGGCGAGCAACGCCAAGGAGCCTTCGGCAATGAGCAAACGCAGCATCGACCTCAACTCGGACATGGGGGAAGGATTCGGCCCGTGGACCATCGGGGACGGCGTGGACGAAGCGATCATGCCCTTGATCAGTTCGGCCAACATCGCCACGGGATTCCATGCCGGCGACCCGCGGATCATGAACCGCACGGTGTTGCAGGCCCGCGAACACGGCGTCTGCATCGGCGCCCATCCCGGCTTTCGCGACCTGGTCGGCTTCGGCCGGCGGGACATGCGCGAAAGCGCCGAAGCGCTGGTGCACGACATCGTCTATCAACTGGGCGCGCTGCGCGAATTCGCCCGACTGCACGGACTGCGCCTGCAGCACGTGAAGCCGCACGGCGCGCTGTACATGCAGGCCGCCCGCGACGAAGCCTTGTCGCGCCGTTTGATCGAAACGCTGCAGGAGCTGGAGCCCACGCTGGCGCTGTACTGCATGGAAAGCTCGGTCACCTACCGTCTGGCGCGCGAACTGAACCAGCCCGTGGTGCGCGAGTTCTACGCCGACCGCGACTACGACGCCAGCGGCTCCATCGTCTTCACCCGCTACACCCAGCCGCTGGACCCCGCCCAGGTCGCCGAAAAAGTGCTGCGCGCCTGCACCGAGGGCCGCGTGCGCACGGTCGAAGGCAAGGACATCCCCATCGACTTCGATTCCGTCTGCATACACAGCGACACGCCCGGCGCCCTGTCCCTGGTGCGCGCCACCCGCGAGAAGCTGGAAGCCCACGGTATCCGGATCGCGCCGCCCAGCGTGACCGGCCCCTGACCCCCTGCCGCCCGAACGACATTCCAAGGAGAAAACCATGCCGTTGCACGATATTCCCAGCCCCCTGCCCGGAACCTTCTACCGCCGCCCCAGCCCCGACGCTGCCCCCTTCGTGGAGCGGAGCGCCACGGTCGCCGCCGGCGCCGTGATCGGCATCGTCGAGGTCATGAAGCAGTTCAACCAGATCGAAACGCCCACCGGCGGCGTGGTGGCCGAGATCCTGGTGGAAGACGGCGAACCGGTGGAAGCCGGACAGCCCCTGCTGCGCATCGAGGGATAGGCCGCGCCATGTCCGATACCCATCTTCCCTACCGGCCGCGCAACATCCACAAGGTGCTGGTGGCCAACCGCGGCGAAATCGCCTTGCGCATCATCCGCGCCGCCCGCGAACTGGGCATGCGCACCGTGGCCGTATACAGCGAAGCGGACCGAGACGCGCTGGCCACGCGCATGGCCGACGAAGCGGTGCTCATCGGCCCCTCGCACGCGACGCGCAGCTATCTGAACACCGAAGCGCTGCTGGAGGCCGCCCGCAGCACCGGCGCCCAGGCAGTACATCCCGGCTACGGCTTCCTGTCGGAAAACGCGGCATTCGCGCAGGCCGTGAGCGACGCCGGCCTGATCTTCGTCGGGCCCGATGCCGCCACCATCCGCACGATGGGCGACAAGGCGGCGGCGCGCGCCTGCGCCCAGGCGGCCGGCGTGCCGACGGTGCCTGGCAGCGAAGGCGTGCTGTCATCGCTGGACGAAGCCCTGACCCATGCCGCCATCATCGGCTACCCGCTCATGATCAAGGCAGCCGCGGGCGGCGGCGGGCGCGGCATACGCGTGGTGCGCGACGAAGCCGAACTGCGCGCGCAGATGCCGCAGGCCCAGGCCGAGGCGCAGGCGGCCTTCGGCGAAGCCGGCGTATACCTGGAGCGCTATCTGCCGCGCGCGCGGCACATCGAAGTGCAGGTTCTGGGCGACGGCAGCAACGCCGTCCACCTGTATGAACGCGAATGCTCCCTGCAACGGCGCCGGCAGAAGGTATTGGAAGAAGCGCCCTCACCCGCCCTGAACCCCGCCACCCGGCAGAAGCTGTGCGAATCGGCGGCGCAACTGGCGCGCTCGGTCGGGTACCGGGGAGCGGGCACGCTGGAGTATCTGTACGACGACAGCCGCGGCGCCGGCGAGTTCTACTTCATCGAGATGAACACCCGCATCCAGGTCGAGCACCCCATCACCGAAGCCATCACGGGCGTGGACCTGGTGCGCGAAATGCTGCGCATCGCCGACGGCGAACCCCTGCGCTTACGCCAGCAGGACATCGCCATTCGCGGCGCAGCGATCGAATGCCGCATCAACGCCGAAGACCCCAAGCGCAACTTCGCGCCCAGCCCTGGCCGGGTGGAACACGTGCGCTGGCCCGGCGGGCCCGGCGTGCGCGTGGACTCGATGCTGTATCCGGGCTGCTCCGTGCCGCCCTACTATGACTCGCTGCTGGCCAAGCTGATCGTCTGGGACGAGAGCCGCACGGCGGCGCTGGCGCGCATGGCGCGCGCGCTCGACGAAGTGGAACTGACGGGCGTGCATTCAACGCAGGCCCTGCACCGCGAACTGCTGGAGGATGCGGACGTGCTGGCGGGCCGCTACCACACCAATTATCTTGAAGCCTGGATGCAAAGGGACCGGGAGGAAAACCAATGAGCTTGCGCTACACCCATGGCGGCGACGAGTTCATCTTCGTCGAGATCAGCGAGGACATGTCGCTGGAATCCTTCTTCAAGGGCATGGCGATCACGCGGGCGCTGCGCGAACGCGCGGTCGACGGCGTGACCGAGATATGCCCGGCCAACGCGTCCTATCAAGTACGGTACGACCCCGACCGCATCGCGCCGGACGCCCTGCTGGCGCTGCTGCGCGAGCTGGAGGCGGGCATAGACCTGGCCAACCTGACGCTGGCCACCCGCATCATCGAAGTGCCGGTGTACTACAACGACCCCTGGACCCACGAGACCCTGATGCGGTTTCGCGAAAGGCACCAGGATCCGGAATCGACCGACCTGGAGTACGCGGCCCGCATCAACGGCCACGACTCGGTGCAGGGCTTCATCGACGCCCACTCCGGTTCGCCCTGGTTCGTGTCCATGGTGGGCTTCGTGGCCGGGTTGCCCTTCATGTACCAGATGGTGGAACGCGAGCGCCAGCTGCAGGTTCCCAAATACCTGCGCCCCCGCACCGATACTCCCAAACACACGGTGGGACACGGCGGCTGCTTCGGCTGCATCTATTCGGTACGCGGCGCGGGCGGCTACCAGATGTTCGGCGTCACGCCAGCACCCATCTTCGAACCTGCCCAGCGCCAGGCGCATCTGCGCGATTCGATGGTGTTCTTCCGCCCGGGCGACATCGTGAAGTTCAAGCCCATCACCCGCGACGAGTACGACCAGGCCACGGCGCAGGTCGAGGCCGGCAGCTTCGACCTGCGCATCCGGCCCGTGTCGTTCTCGCTGGCCGAGTTCCAGCGCGCGCCCGATGCCTGCAACGCCCAACTGCTGGAGACGCTCCATGCCTAACGATCCCATCATCGAAGTCATCAAGCCCGGCCTGGCCACTTCGGTGCAGGACACGGGCCGCCTAGGCCACTACCACCTGGGCATACCGCCGTCCGGCGCGCTCGATCAGTACGCGCTGGCCGCCGCCAACCTGCTGGTGGGCAATGCCGCCGGCGACGCGGTACTGGAATGCACGCTGCTCGGCCCGGAGCTGTTGTTCCACCGCACCGCCGTGATTGCCGTGACGGGCGCCAGCATGATCCCCAAGATCGACGGCGTGGCGCAGGCCTGCAATGTGGCGCTGGCGGTGCAGGCCGGCAGCCGGCTGTCGTTCGACTTCGTGCAGGCCGGCGCCCGCGCCTGCCTGGCGGTCGCGGGCGGCATCGACGTCCCTGTGGTCCTGGGCAGCCGCTCGACCTACGCGCTGGGCGCTATCGGCGGGCACGAAGGCCGCAAGCTGCAGGCCGGCGACCGGCTGGCGGTGGGCCGGGCGTCCATCCGCACGCGCGTGGGCCGCGAACTGCCGGCCGCGTTGGCCGAGGCCCCGCCCAAGACGCAGACGCTGCGCGTGCTTCCGGGTCTATACGATCACCGCCTGGAGCCAGAATCCGCCGCCACTTTCTATGAAGACGCCTGGACCGTGACCTCCGAGGCCGATCGCATCGGCTACCGCTACAAGCAGGGCCGCCCGCTACGCTTTCGCGCCCGCGAGCAACCTTTCGGCGCGGGCGCCGATCCGTCGAACATCGTCGACGCCTGCTATCCCATCGGCTCCATCCAGGTGCCTGCGGGCGTGGAACCCATCATCCTGCACCGCGACGCGGTGTCCGGCGGCGGCTACGCCATGATAGGCACGGTCATCAGCGCCGACCTGGACAAGGTCGGTCAGATGCAGCCCAACCAGAGCGCCCATTTCGAGCGGGTGACGCTGGAGCAGGCGGTGGCCGCAAGGCGCGACTACCGCGCCCGCTTCGAGCGGCTGCATCAGGCGCTCAGCGGCTGATCCTCGGGGCGCGGCCGGTCCGCGCCCTTCTCCCGGTTTTTCTTATATCCCGGCCTTGCCCCCTGGCAAGGCCGGTGGGCGACCCGCGCCCGTTCCGCAGTCGAACCGCAGCATCCGATCCCGCCAGGAGATCCGACATGGCCAACATGACCCCACGCAAACCGTCCGATGAGACGGACAACTCGCTGCATGCCGTCGCCGACAGCGACCGCATGCCCCGCTACGCCCTCACCATGGCCTGGTGGGCCGTGTGCAGCGCCGTGTTCTACATCGTCGTCGGCGCCACGCTGGCGCTGAAATACGGCGCCCGCAACGCCATCATCGGCATGGTGCTGTCGGTGATCAGCTACGGGCTGATCAACGGCGTCATCAGCCGCTACGCCATCCGCAGCGGCCTGTCGGTGGCGCTGTTCTCGCGCCGGCTCTTCGGCACCTCGGGCGCGGCGCTGGCCACCCTGATCTTCTTCGCCACCGCCATCTACTACGCGGTGTTCGAAGGCGCGGTGATGTCGGTCGCCGCGCATCATCTTTATCCTGCCGTGCCGTACTGGCTGGTGGCGCTGGTGGTGGTCATCTACAGCGTGCTGTTGATCTTCGGCAGCGTGCAAACATGGCTCGACAAGTTCAACGGCGTGCTGCTGCCCTTCTATTTGCTGGGGTTGTTGCTGGCCGTGGTGATGGCGACGCAGGAATACGGCTACAGCGATGCCTGGCTGTCATTCGGTCCGCCCGAAGGCCCGGTCCCCGGCGGTTGGTGGGACGCCTTCGTGTACTACATGGGCGTATGGGTCCTGATGATGTTCACCTTCGACTATGCCCGCTTCGGCAAGCGCGAAGACCAGACCTACCATAGCCGCTACAACTTCGGCATGCCCTTCTATCTGGTGACCTTCCTGCTCAACGGCGTGGCCGGCATCTATCTGGTCAGCACCATCCCCAGCGACGCCGCGCTGTCGGAAGTGTCGGTGGTGCTGGCGCTGCTCAAGCTGATGGGCCTGGGCGGATTGCTGTTCGTGTGGATCACGCAGACCCGCATCAACACCGCCAACTACTACCTGGCCACCATCAACATGCAGGCATTCTTCGCGCGCTGGCCGGGCATGCGCTGGCCCAAGGCGACGTGGGCGGTCATCGTGGGCGCGGTGACGTATGCGCTGATGCTGCTGGACGTGTTCTCGTATCTGCTGCAGGCGCTCGCCTACCAGGGCATCTTCGTGGTGTCGTGGGTGGCGGTGGCCCTGGTGCACATTCTGGGCGACCAGGAGTCCGCGCCGCAACATGGCGGGGCCGCATTCAACCGCGCAGGCCTGGCCGGCTGGTTCGCAGGCGCGATTTGCGGCCTGGCGCTGATGCACACGGAGGGTTTCGCGGCGACGCTGGCCGCGCCGGCCAGCTTCGTGGTGTCGGCGCTGGTGTACCGGATCTGCTCCACGGCGGCGGCACGGATGCAGGCGCAGGGCGGCTAAGGCCGCGCTGCGGGCCGCGCGGCAAAACGCCCGGCCCGAAAACGTCCTGTGTACACTTTCCGCTGGTCCCGAAGCTGGCGGAAGAAAATGAAGATGCGCGAAGATTTGGCGGCATTGCGGCCGCAGCTCATACTGATCGCCCAGAGCGCGGATACCGGTGACGGCGCCCATGACCTGAGCCATCTGGAACGCGTATGGAAGGCCGCCAACAGCATGCTGGCGCACCACCCCGAAGCCGACGCCATGGTGGTCATGGCCGCCAGTTACCTGCATGACCTTGTCAACCTGCCCAAGAACCATCCCGACCGGGCGCGCGCATCGGCCATGGCGGCTGACGAGGCCGTGCGTGAGCTGCAGGCCGCCGGCTATCCCTCAACCAAGCTCGCAGCCGTCCATCACGCCATCGAGGCCCACAGCTACTCCGCCAACATCCCGCCCCGGACCATCGAGGCCCGCATCGTGCAGGATGCCGACCGCCTGGATGCGCTTGGACCGGTGGGACTGGCCCGCATGTTCCATGTCGGCGGGCAACTGGGGCGGGCGCTTGCGCACCCCACCGACCCCATGGGCATGCATCGGCAACTGGACGACGGCGCCTACGCGCTGGATCACATCGAATTGAAGCTCGCACGCATCGCGGGAACCATGCAGACGGATGGCGGCCGCGCGCTTGCTGCCACGCGGCTGGACTGGATACGGCGGTTTCGTGATGAGTTCGTGGCAGATTGGTCGGCCTGATTCAGGTTCCCGCCCACGCCATCAATTGGCAGGCTGGCGGCGCCTGGCCGACAAACCCCGGATCCATCACAGCACGAAGCAATCCGCCGAAGCGCGCACCGTCATGTCGCTGACCGAAACGCCCCATGGTTGATCGATGGCCAGCAGGATCGCGTCGGCGATCGAGTCAGGCTCCACCGGCATATGCGACAGGCTCTCCGGATCGCGGAGATCAGGCGGCAGGGCCCCTTCCTGCAGGCCCTTTACCATTGCCATGAATTGCTCCATGTTGTTCCCGACTCTCCCAACGGCGGCAGCGTGGTTGGCTACGGACCCGCCAAGTCCGGTGTTGGGCACTCCGGTGGGGCTGATGGTCGTAACCTTGATCTTCCCGCGCGCCTCCGTCCTCACGGCTTCCGACATGAAATTGACTGCGGCTTTGGTGGCGCCGTAGATTGCCGCGCCCACTGCGGGGAAGTCCCCATAGATGGACGAGATGTTGATGAAGTGGCCCCGCCCCTGAAAGATCATCGCATCGTGGGCGGCAATCATGCCATTGAACACGCCCCTCATATTGATGTCGATACAACGCATCCAGGCATCGTAGGCACGCGAGTGATCCGCGACAAAAGCCAGCGGCATGATGCCTGCATTGTTGAGCATTACGTCGATCGAACCATAGCGCTGCACGCTGGCGCCGACGAGGCCTCTCAGGTCATCCAGAATGCGGACATCCGCGGCTAGGGCCTGCGCCCGGCCGCCCGCCGCGGTAATGCGCGCGACGGTTTCCGCCGCAGCGTCCGCGTCGATATCGCCGCACGTCACCAGCGCGCCACGGGCGGCGGCCTGCTGCGCGACTTGGCGTCCAAAGCCGCCGCCTGCCCCGGTAATGACGATGGTCTTGCCTGAGATGTAATCGCTCATGATTCTCTTCTCCAATGCCGCTATGCGAGGAGCCGCGCCATGCCGCATCGCCGCCGTGCGCATGACCTGCCGTTGCATCCACGCAAGTCGCGGACTGATCCGTGGGATACGGCAGAGCTGGCAGGAGGACCAACCCGCGGCCATATTTCGTTATCACACAATAATTAGAATTCTTATTCTATTATTGGAAGGTACTTGAGGCCCTTCAACGCGAGGTTTCCCTAGGCCGAGATCAGCGCCGGGCCAAGCACCTGTGACCGCCGATCGTCCTGCAAACAACCGCCCCCGCTATGACCTGGCAGCAACAGGCGCTTGATCGATAAGAGAGCGCATCTGCTACGGCATAATGTGGCACTTCAGGTTTGGATAGATGTTGTCATGGCAGCCCCTCCATCGCAGAAAACAACTACCAAGACAACGCGCGCTTCCAGGGAGCGGAAAGCCGCTCGCCCGGTCGCCCAATCACCGGGCGTTCCGCGCCCTCCCCGTCAGTTACGCAGCGAGGAGTCCCTGGCCAGGATGATCCGCGCCGGCCGCGAATTGATCGAACGGCACGCCAACCTGGACCTGGTACTGATTGGTGACGTGATACGTCTCGCGGACACATCCATCGGCGCGTTCTATGGCCGTTTCCAGGACAAAGAGACCTTTCTTGCGGCAGTCCTGGACGCTGCCGTCACGGAAAGCAAAGCGCAAGCCGATAATCTTGTCCGCCAAGACGCCGTCTGGACCGAAGGCACCGCCTCGGATATCGTCGCAGCCATGGTGGATTTTTACGTCGATGGCTGCCGCGAAAGCCAGGGGACTTTCAAGGCCGTGCTACAGGATTTCTCGATGGCCGAACGAGAATCGAGTCCGTTGGTCATCTTGAATCGCCATATGCATGCCCTGTTCGTGCCGGCCTTGGCTCGAAAAATGCCGGTCCAGGCGGGCGTGGACACAGAATTGGAAATCCAGATCGCCATGCAGATGCTGCTGGGAACGCTCAGTGCCATGATGCTGACGGACCCGGGTCCAATGCGCCTCCCGGATGATGCAATCAAGCAGCTGCTGACGGACAGGATGCGGCGGATGCTGCGCTTGACCTGAGGGTCGGCCCGGAAATAGCAAAAGGCCGTCAGCGACATATCGCTGACGGCCTTTCTTCATTGGTCGGGGCGGTGGGATTCGAACTCACGACCCTCTGCTCCCAAAGCAGATGCGCTACCAGGCTGCGCTACGCCCCGAAGGGTGGCAACTATACCAGATCCCGGCCCGGTTGGCCTGTGCGGCTGGGCCTGCGGGGCTGTTACGCGCTGGCGGGGATGTTCATGGTGCTGATTCCCGGCCGCCATGCGGGCAACGTCCAGGAGCAGCCCCGGCGGGCTCCGAGCAGGCGCTGCTGTAACAGCAAATGAAAAACGGCGCGCTGTCCGAACAGCGCGCCGCCATTTGCAGAGCCGAAACGCGGCGGTCAGCCGAAGCGGCCCGTGATGTAGTCTTCCGTTTCCTTGCGCGAAGGCTTCACGAAGATCTGGTCGGTCTGGCCGAATTCCATCAGCTCGCCCAGGTACATGTAGGCGGTGTAGTCCGAGCAGCGCGCGGCCTGCTGCATGTTGTGCGTCACGATGACGACGGTGTAGTCGTTCTTCAGTTCGGCGATCAGCTCTTCGATCTTGGCAGTCGAGATCGGGTCCAGCGCCGAGCACGGCTCGTCCAGCAGCAGCACTTCCGGCTTGATGGCCACGCCGCGCGCGATGCACAGGCGCTGTTGCTGGCCGCCCGACAGGCTGTTGCCGCTCTGGTGCAGCTTGTCCTTCACTTCGTTCCACAGCGCGGCCTTGCTCAGGGCCCATTCCACGCGCTCGTCCATTTCCCCCTTGGACAGGCGCTCGAACAGGCGCACGCCGAAGGCGATGTTGTCGTAGATGCTCATGGGGAACGGCGTGGGCTTCTGGAACACCATGCCGACCTTGGCGCGGATCAGCGAGATGTCGGTCTTGGCCGTCAGCAGGTTTTCGCCGTCCAGGATGATTTCGCCCTCGGCGCGCTGGCCGGGGTAGAGCTCGAACATGCGGTTGAAGGTGCGCAGCAGCGTAGACTTGCCGCAGCCGGACGGGCCGATGAAGGCCGTGACCTTCTTCTCCTGGATCGACATGTTCACATTGCGGATCGCATGGAACTTGCCGTAGTAGAAGTTCAGATTCTTGACCTCGATCTTGTTCTTGACGGCGGTAGCGGTGTTTTCCATTTGGTTTCCCTTGGCTCCGGCGCGCCCGGCGCGCCGGCATAGCGATCTTTACTTGCGGAACATGTTGCGGGCGATGATGTTGATGCCCAGCACCAGCAGCGTAATCAGGGTGGCGCCGGCCCAGGCCAGGTTGTTCCAGTCCTTGAAGGGGCTGGCGGCGTACTGGTAGATCACGACCGGCAGGTTGGCCATCGGGCCGTTCATGTTCAAGGACATGAACTGGTTCGACAGCGCGGTGAACAGCAGCGGCGCGGTTTCACCCGAGATGCGGGCGATGGCCAGCAGCACGCCGGTGATGATGCCGGTCTTGGCGGCGCGATAGCACACCATGGTGATCATGCGCCACTTGGGGCAGCCCAGCGCGGCAGCGGCTTCGCGCAGGCTGTTGGGCACCAGCAGCAGCATGTTGTCGGTGGTGCGCACCACCACCGGGATCACCAGGATGGACAGCGCGATGGCGCCGGCCCAGCCCGAGTAGTGCCCCACCTGCGCCACGTACACGGCGTAGATGAACAGGCCGATGATGATGGACGGGGCCGACAGCAGCACGTCGTTCAGGAAGCGCGTGGCCGGCGCCAGCCAGCCGCGCTGGCCGTATTCGGCCAGGTAGGTGCCGGCCAGGATGCCGACGGGCGTGCCGATGAGCGTGCCCACGCCAGCCATCATCACGCTGCCGAAGATGGCGTTGATGAGACCGCCGGTCTGCCCGGGCGGCGGCGTGATCTCGGTGAAGAGCGTGTACGACAGCGCGGGCGCGCCCTTCATCAACAGCGTCAGAATGATCCAGAACAGCCAGAACAGCCCGAACACCAGGGTGCCCAGCGACACGGTCAGCATGATGCGGTTGACTACGCGGCGCCGGCGATAGGTGCCGTTCTGCATATTGAGTACGGATACAGCCATGATCTTTTCCTTGTGCTCGCGGCGCGTCAGGTTTTCTTGCCTTCACTGGCGGACAAGCGAACCAGCAGCATCTTGGCCAGGGCGAGCACGATGGTCGTGATCAGGAACAGGATCAGGCCCAGTTCCAGCAGCGCCGACTTCTGTATGCCGCCCGCTTCATTGAATTCGTTGGCCAGCGCCGAAGCGATCGAGTTGCCCGGCGAGAACAGCGAACCGGACCACTTGAAGGCGTTGCCGATGACGAAGGTCACCGCCATGGTTTCGCCAAGCGCGCGGCCCAGTCCCAGCATGATGCCGCCGATGACGCCCGACTTGGTGTAGGGCAGCACCACGCGCCACATCACTTCCCAGGTCGTGCTGCCCAGGCCGTAGGCGGATTCCTTGAGCATCGCCGGCACCAGTTCGAACACGTCGCGCATCACCGCGGCGATGAACGGGATGATCATGATCGAGAGGATCAGGCCGGCCGTGAAGATGCCGATGCCGAAGGGCGGCCCCGCGAAGATGCCGCCGATCACGGGCAGGCTGCCCAATGTGGCGATCATGAAAGGCTGCACATACTGCTGGAACACGGGGACGAAGACGAACAGGCCCCACATGCCGTAGATGATGGACGGAATCGCCGCCAGCATTTCGACCGCTGTGCCCAGCGGGCGGCGCAGCCAGGTGGGCGACAGTTCGGTCAGGAAGATGGCGATGCCGAAGGACACGGGCACGGCGATGATCAGGGCGATGGCCGAGGTCAGCAGCGTACCGATGATGGGCACCACGGCGCCGTAGTTCGAATTGACCGGATCCCAGTCGTTGAGCCAGAGGAACGACAGGCCATACTTGGCCAGCGATTCGCGGCTGCCGTAGATCAGGGAAACAAGAATCGCCGCCAGCAGGATGAACACCAGGAAGGCGAACAGGCGGGTCAGGTTCTTGAATAGCGCATCCATCAGCGCGTTTTTGTTTTGCTTCATAGGCGAAGGCGTGCCGGTAGTCACGGAGTCCGCCACGCTGGGCGAAAGCGGCACACTATTATCCATTACCGCGCTCATGGATGGACTTTCCTTAGGAAACCAGGGGAGAAACTTCGAAGGTCTTGCGGCGGACCGCCGCCAGCATCCCGTATCCGGAACGCCAGCGGCGGCCGCTGTGGATTGCGCGCGATGGAGATTGGCATTGTCAGCCGGCCTCCCTCGCGCTCAAGCCTTTATTGCCAGACGGCCTTGCCGTCGGCGGCCTTGACTTCGCCCCAGGCGGCGCGGATTTCCTTGGTCACGGCTTCCGGCAGCGGCACGTAGTCCATGGCTTCAGCCGACTTGGCGCCGTTCTTGAAGGCCCAGTCGAAGAATTCCAGCACGGCCTTGCCCTGCGCCGGCTTTTCTTGCGACTTGTGGACCAGGATGAAGGTGGCGGCGGTGACGGGCCAGGAATCGGCGCCCGGCTCGTCGGTCAGGACCACGCCCATGCCCGGCGCGCTCTTCCAGTCGGCGTTGGCGGCCGCGGCTGCGAACGCCTTCTGTTCCGGCTGGACGAACTTGCCGTCCTTGTTCTGCAGTTGCGTCCAGGCCAGCTTGTTCTGCTTGGCATAGGCGTATTCCACGTAGCCGATCGAGTTCTTCAGCTGGCCGACGTAGGCGGCGACGCCTTCGTTGCCCTTGCCGCCCTGACCCACGGGCCACTTGACGGCCTTGCCTTCGCCCACGGTCGACTTCCAGTCCGGCGACACCTTGGACAGGTAGTTGGTCCAGCCGAAGGTGGTGCCCGAGCCGTCCGAGCGGTGCACGACGATGATGTCGGCGGCCGGCAGCTTCAGGTCGGGGTTCAGCGCCTTGATGGCAGCGTCGTCCCACTTCTTGATCTTGCCCAGGAAGATGTCGGCCAGGACCTTGCCCGACAGCTTCAGCTTGCCGGGTTCGACGCCGTCGATGTTCACCACGGCAACCGTGCCGCCGATGACGGCCGGGAATTGCAGCAGGCCGTTCTTTTCCAGATCGGCAGCCTTCATGGGATCGTCCGAAGCGCCGAAATCGACGGTCTTGGCGATGATTTGTTGCTGACCGCCGCCCGAACCGATGGACTGGTAGTTGACGGCGCTATTGGTGGCGGCCTTGTAGTCGGAGGCCCACTTGGCGTAGATCGGGTACGGGAACGAAGCGCCGGCGCCGGTCACGTCGGCGGCCTGGACGGCAAATACGGCGGCGCTCAGTGCGACGCCCAGGGAAACTTGTTTGAAGACACGTTTGAACATCAGGGTTCCTTCTGTGCTCGTTGGAGGAGTCTGGCAGGCTTGGAAAACTGCCTGTCTTTCAGCGACCCTCGAATAATAGAAGTCCCACATGACAGGATAGTGACAGTCATGATCCCCCCGAGGCGCTGCGCGCCTCCCTCCCAGGGGGCGCCGGTGGCGGACCGGCGCGGAGCCGGATCCGCGCGGCCTGGATCTGGGGAGGATTTGCCTCGAACGCCGCCACCCTAAAAAGGGGGACGAACATATGGGAGGCCTTGCTTCGAAAACCGCCCCGGTCGGGGCGGCAGGCGTTACACGCCCAGCTTCTGCATCAGGTACTGGTGCACGTTGAAGGGCTCGCGACGGCTCTTGACGCGGGTGTAGTCGCCGTCGGGCAGTTGCTGCCAGGCCAGCTGGTTGTCGCGCAGGGCGTAGGTGAAGGCTTCGTCGATGACGCGCTTCTTCAGGGTCTTGTCGTAGATCGGGAAAGCGATCTCTACCCGGCGGAAGAAGTTGCGATCCATCCAGTCGGCCGACGACAGGTACACGGTTTCTTCGCCCTCGGCGTAGAAGTAGAAGACCCGCGAATGCTCCAGGAAGCGGCCGACGATGGAACGCACCCGGATGTTCTCGGACAGCCCCGGCACGCCGGCGCGCAATGCGCATACGCCGCGCACGATCAGGTCGATCTTCACGCCGGCCTGACCGGCCTTGTAAAGCTCTTCGATGATCTGTTCTTCCAAGAGCGAGTTCATCTTGGCCATGATGCGCGAACGCTTGCCGGCCTTGGCCGCGCGGGCCTCGGCGCGGATCAGCGCCACCATGCCGTCGTGCATGGTGAAGGGTGACTGCATCAGCGCCTTGAGCGAACGGCGCGCGCCCAGCCCGGTCAGCTGCGCGAACACCTTGTCCATGTCCTCGCACAGCTTCGGATCGGCGGTCAGCAAGCCGAAGTCGGTGTACAGGCGCGCCGTGCGCGGGTGGTAGTTGCCGGTGCCCAGGTGGGCATAGCGGCGCAGCCGCCCTTTTTCGCGGCGCAACACCACGGCCATCTTGGCGTGCGTCTTGTGCGCCACCACGCCGTACACGACGTGCGCCCCCACCTCTTCCAGCTTGGAAGCCCAGTTGATGTTGGTCTGCTCGTCGAAGCGGGCCATCAACTCCACCACCACCGTCACTTCCTTGCCGGCGCGCGCGGCGGCCAGCAGGATCTTCATCAGCTCGGAGTCCTCGCCGGTGCGGTAGATGGTCTGCTTGATCGCCATGACGTCCGGATCCAGCGCGGCGGCGGTCAGGAAGTCGATGACGGGTTGGAACGACTGGTAGGGATGGTGCAGCAGGCGGTCCTGCTCGGCCACGGCCTCGAACAGTTCGGCCGGCTTGTCGCCCACGCGGTCGAATGGCGCCGGCACGGGCGCGCGGTAATCCGGGAACAACAGATCCGGGCGCGAATCCGAGTTGCACAGCTGCATCAGGCGCGACAGATTCACCGGCCCCGGCACGCGGTACGTGTCCTCGGCCTTGAGCGAGAACTCGCGCTGCAGGAAGTGTTCCAGTTCGACCGGCGTCAGCTTGTCGATCTCCAGGCGCACGGCGGCGCCGAAGTTGCGCTGCGACAACTCGCCCTGCAAGGCGTGGCGCAGGTTGGTGACTTCTTCCTCGTCCACGAACAGGTCGCTGTTGCGCGTGACCCGCCACTGATAGCAGCCCAGCATTTCCAGGCCCGGGAAGAGCTCGCCGACAAAGGCGCGCAGCAGCGAGGTCAGCAGGATGTAGCCCTCGGGCTGGCCCGACAGCTCCTGCGGCATCTTGATCAGGCGCGGCAAGGCGCGCGGCGCCTGCACCACGGCGATCGAGGCCTGCCGGCCAAAGGCGTCGGCGCCCGACAGCGACACGATGAAGTTCAGGCTCTTGTTGTAGACCCGCGGAAACGGATGCGCCGGATCCAGTCCGATCGGGGTCAGCAGCGGCATCACGTCGCGATTGAAGACATCGCGCGCCCATTCCTGCTGCTGCGGATTCCATTCGGACGCGTGGTGCAACGAAATGCCCTCGGCGTGCATGGCCGGCAGGATCTCGTCGTTGAGCAGGTTGTACTGGCGGTTGACCAGTTCGTGCACCGCCTGCTGCACATTGTCGAACGCCTGGTCGGGCGTCATGCCGTCGGGCCCCACCAGATTCGGCGACTGGCGCTGCTGCTCCTTCAGGCTGGAAATCCGGATCTCGAAGAACTCATCCAGGTTGGAACTGACGATGCAGACGTAGCGCAGGCGTTCCAGCAAGGGAGTCTTGGGATTCTCCGCCATCGCCAGCACGCGTTCGTTGAATTTCAGCAGCGACAACTCGCGGTTCAGAAGCAAAGGCTCGGCAGGAGGGCGTGAGGGCATACCGGATTCCATACGTAGGGAGAGCGTGGAGTTTTACTGCAAAAAAGTGACGGTTCCATGACACAGCAGCAAATACGTAGCGTACGCCAAAACCGGGACGCATAGCAGGCGGATCAGATGCCGCAAACCCCTGTTCCATAAGAAAAAAAACGTGGGCGGGGGCGCTGTCACATGGGATCTCTATAATCGGGCCACCTCTCAGACAATATTTACGAGCCGCATGGATCAACTTCTGGCCGCGGTGGACCTCGGGTCCAACAGCTTCCGCCTCTCCATCGGACGCATCGTTCAACAGGACGGTACGCCCCAGATCTATCAGATCGACCGCCTCAAGGAAACCGTCCGGCTTGCGGCCGGCCTGGACTCCGAAAAGAGGCTGGGCGACGAGGCCATCGACAGGGCCATCGCCGTGCTGGAGCGCTTCGGCGACCGCCTGCGCAGCTTCCATCCCAACCGGGTCCGCGCCGTCGCCACCAACACGTTCCGCGTTGCCCGCAACACCCGCGATTTCCTGCCGCGCGCCGAAGCCGCACTGGGCTTTCCCATCGAAGTCATCGCCGGCCGCGAAGAGGCCCGCCTGATCTTCTCCGGCGTGGTCCACACCCTGCCCCCCTCGCCCAACAAGCGCCTGGTCATCGATATCGGCGGCGGCTCGACCGAGGTCATCATCGGCAAAGGCCACGAGCCCGGCCTGATGTCCTCGCTCTACATGGGTTGCGTCAGCTACAGCCGCCAGTTCTTCTCGGACGGCGTGGTGGACGCGCATCAGATGAAGCAGGCCGAGCTGGCCGCGCGCCGCGAGATCGAAGTCATCGCCAAGCAGTACCGCAAGATGGGCTGGAAGGAAGCCTACGGCTCCTCCGGCACGGCCAAGGCGCTGTTCGCCATCCTGACCGAATGCCGCTTCTCGGACCGAGGCATCACGCGCGCCGGCCTGAACAAGCTGAAGGACCGCATCATCCGCTCGGGCCGCGTCATCCCGTCCGAACTGCCCGGCATCAAGATCGAACGCTCGGACGTGCTGCCCGGCGGCCTGGCCATCATGAGCGCCCTGTTCGACGAGCTGGGCATCGACGTCATGCACACCGGCGATGGCGCCTTGCGCCTGGGCGTGCTGTACGACCTGCTGGGCCGCGATGACGAGCATGACAAGCGCGATGAATCGGTGCGCCAGTTCATGAAGCGCTACCACGTCGACGTCAACCAGGCGCGTCGCGTGCACCACGCTGCGCTGACGCTGTTCGACGCCATGTTCCCGGACGGTCCGGAACGCGCGGAGCTGCGCCCCGCGCTGGGCTGGGCGGCCGATCTGCACGAAGTGGGCCTGTCCATCGCCCACAACGCGTATCACAAGCACACCGCCTACGTGCTGGAAAACGCCGACATGCCCGGGTTCTCGCGCGCCGACCAGCAGTTGCTGGCGCTGCTTGCGCTCGGCCATCAGGGCAAGCTGACCAAGCTGGAACCGCTGGTGCGCTCGCGCCCGCAATGGAAGGCCATCCTCAGCCTGCGCCTGGCGGTGCTGCTGTTCCGCCGCCGCAATGAAATCGAACCGCTGCCGCTGACCGCGTCGGTGCGCGACAACTCGATCGTGGTGCGGGTCAACCGCGAATGGCTGGCGCAGCACCCCCTGAGCGACTTCACGCTGCGCGCGGAAGAAGCCGAGTGGAACAAGGTGGGCTTTTCGTTCGAACTGCTGGAGTTCTGAGGAACCAGCCGGGCGGCGCGCTCGCGCCGCCCTGTTCCGACCCCGCCCTGCCGGGCCGACGCGCTAGAACGGCGACAGATCGGTTTCGCGATCCAGCCGCTTGAGTTCCATGCGCAAGGGCCTGGTGGCCCGCCGTATCAACCGGATCTTCATGCGGCGGAACAGGCGGCGCATGGGGGTCTCAGCGCTGGACAGCGGCGGTTGCGGGCTGATCCAGCCCGAAATGGCGGCGGTAGCGCTCGTCCATGCGGTCCATCTTCAGCAGGACCGGGAAATCCGCGGCGTTGAAATCGGGGTCCCAGGCGGGCTCGCCACAGACCTTGGCACCCAGCTTCAGGTAACCCTTGATCAGCGGCGGCACGCGCGCCGGCAAGGTGCTGTTGAGCTTTTCCACCGGATAGCGGTGCAGCGGCGTCACGCGCGGCTCATCGCCCTGCGGCAGCTGCTTGGAAATGGTGCGCCACACTTCAGCGGCGGTGACGCCGTCGTCGCGCAGGCTGACGCTGGCGCAGCCCAGTACGTACTGGTAGCCGCCCCGGCGCAGGTATTCGGCCAGGCCAGACCACAACAGCATGATCACGCCGCCGCTGCGGTAGTCGGGGTGGGTGCAAGAGCGGCCGACTTCGACCAGCTCGTCCTGGATGGAGCCCAGCCCGGACAGGTCGAACTCGGACTGCGAGTAATACCCGCCAGCCTCTCGCGCCTTTTCCGGCGTCAGGATCCGGTAGGTGCCGACTACGCGGCCCGTATCCAGCTCGCGGACCATCAGATGTTCGCAGAACGGATCGAAGCGATCATGCTCGATGCCGTCCTGGGCGTCGGGGAACACCGCGCCCATGTCCTCGGTGAAGACGTCGTAGCGCAGGCGTTGAATCTGCTCGATTTCTTCAGCGGTGCGCGCCAAGCCCACCACCAGCACCTTGGCGGCGGCGCCGGTCCAAGGTTCCGCGGCATTACGGCTCGGATTGATGCGTGCTAATTCCAGCATTGCGCGAAGCTCCTAGAGAGTCCAGCCAGTGTGGACGCCCTGTATGTCAAAGACTTGACCAATATGTTACGTGACTATGAAGTTTAGTCTGGAGCGAATAAATCAATCCTCCGCCCAAATCGACAAAACTTTACAAATCTATACAACCCTTGAACAAACAAAGGCCACCCGTCACGCGCCGGGTGGCCTTGCTCGAAATCGTAAGGCAGCGTTTATCCCAGGCTGGCCGCAAGCTTCTCGGCGCAGGAGACGGCCAGGGCTTCATCCTCGGCCTCGACCATGAGGCGCAGCTTCGGCTCGGTGCCCGAAGCGCGGATCAGGATGCGGCCGCGGCCGTCCAGCTCGGCTTCGACGGCCTTGCGCGCGGCGCTCAAGCCGGCATGCGTCTTCCAGTCCTGGCCCGGGGTCAGCGGCACATTGATCATCTTCTGCGGATACATGCGCAGATCGCTCACCCACTCCGCCAGCCCGACCGAGTTGCGGCGCAGCGCAGTCAGGACCTGCAGCGCGGCGACGATGCCGTCGCCCGTCGAATGGCAGTCCAGGCACAGCAGATGGCCGGAGCTTTCGCCGCCATACAGCCAGCCGCGCGCCTGCATCTGCTCCAGCACGTAGCGGTCGCCGACATTGGCGCGCTCGAAGCCCACGCCCAGCCGCTGCATTTCGCGTTCGAAGCCGAAGTTGGTCATCAGCGTGCCGACCACGCCGTCCACCTTGCCGCGCTGCATGCGTTCGCGGACGATGGCGTACATGAGTTCGTCGCCGTTGTAGATGCGGCCTTCGCCATCCACCATCTGCAGGCGGTCGGCGTCGCCGTCCAGCGCAATGCCCAACTGGGCGCCGCGGGCGTGCACTTCCTTGGCCAGCAGCTCGGGATGCAGCGCGCCCACGCCCTTATTGATGTTGAAGCCATCCGGATTGACGCCGATGGCGTGCACTTCGGCGCCCAGTTCGCGGAACACGTGCGGCGCGATGTTGTAGGCGGCGCCATGGGCGGCGTCCACCACGATCGTCATGCCGTTCAGGTCCAGATCGTTGGGGAAGGTGCTCTTGCAGAACTCGATGTAGCGACCCTGCGCGTCGCCCATGCGGCGCGCGCGACCCAGCGCTTCCGAGGCGACGCAGCCCAGCGGCTCGTCCAGGGCGGTTTCGATGTCGGCCTCGATCTCGTCGGGCAGCTTCATGCCCTGCGCCGAGAAGAACTTGATGCCGTTGTCCTGGTACGGATTGTGCGAAGCGCTGATGACAATCCCCGCCACCAGTCGCAGCGCCCGGGTCAGGTAGGCCACCGCGGGGGTCGGAATCGGACCGGCCAGCAGCACGTCGATGCCTGCCGCCGACAGGCCGGCTTCCAACGCGGATTCCAGCATGTAGCCGGAGATCCGCGTGTCCTTGCCGATCACGACCTGCGGACGGCTGCCGCCGCGCACGGCGTGCTCACGCGCCAGGACGCGGCCGGCCGCGTAACCCAGACGCAGCGCGAATTCGGCGTTGATCACCGGACCGCCGACTTCGCCGCGGACACCGTCGGTACCGAAATATTTGCGTCGAATCATGAACTGAGTGCTCCTTGTTCTGCCGCGTGCCATACCTTGAGCGCGTCGACCGTGGCCGCCACATCGTGCACCCGCACGATGGAAGCGCCACGCGCCACGCAGGCAAGCGCCGCGGCGATGCTGCCGGGCAACCTGTCGCCCACGGGCCGGCCGGTAGCCTGGCCGATCATGGTTTTGCGCGAGAGGCCGATCAGCAATGGATAACCGGCGCTGCGCAGGCTGGACAGCCGGCGCAACAGTTGGAAATTCTGGTCGCCCGTCTTGCCGAAGCCGAAGCCCGGGTCCAGCACGATGCGGCGAGGATCGATCCAGGCCGCGCGCAGCTTGTGCGCGCGAGCCCCCAGGAAGAGTCCGATTTCACCGATCAAGTCGGTGTACTCGGGCGGGGCGGCCTGCATGGTGCGAGGTTCGCCCTTCATGTGCATCACGCAAAGCCCGCAGCGCGAATGCGCCACCGCCTCGACGGCGCCGGGCTGCCTGAAGCCATAGATGTCGTTGATCATGTCCGCGCCGGCATCCAGCACGGCGCGCATGACTTCCGGCTTGAAGGTGTCGATGGACAGGGGCACGCCGCAATCGCGCAGCGCCTCCACCACCGGCAGCAGCCGAGCCAGTTCGTCGGCCACGGACACCGGATCGGCCCCGGGGCGCGTGGATTCGCCGCCCAGGTCCAGGATCTGGGCGCCTTCGGCGATCAATTGGCGCGCATGCGCCACTGCGGAATCCGTATCGTCATGCTGGCCGCCGTCGGAAAAGGAGTCCGGCGTGACGTTGACGATACCCATGACAAGCGGGCGCTCGAGATCAAACTCGAAGCGCCCGCAAAGGAAGTTATTTGCCATAACTCAGGATGAGCAGCCTCAGACAGCGGCAGCCGTATTGCCACCTGCCGCCAGGCCCGTGGGCGGCGTATCGGACGTATCCGACGGACCCTGAGGCGTCTTCGGGGGACGCGGAGGACGGCCCTCGATGATGTCGTTGATCTGGTCGGCGTCGATGGTTTCCCATTCGAGCAGCGCGGAGGTCATGACTTCGACCTTGTCGCGATTGTCTTCCAGGATCTTGCGCGCAACGCTGTACTGCTCGTCGATGATGCGGCGGATCTCGGTGTCCACCTTCTGCATGGTGGCTTCCGACATGTGCGTGGTCTTGGTGACGCTGCGGCCCAGGAACACTTCGCCTTCGTTCTCGGCATAGACCATCGGGCCCAGCTCGTCGGTCATGCCGTAGCGCGTGACGATGTCGCGGGCGATGGCGGTGGCGCGTTCGAAGTCGTTCGAGGCGCCCGTCGTCATCTGGTCCATGAAGATTTCTTCGGCGATGCGGCCGCCGAACAGCACGGCAATGGTGGACAGCAGACGACCCTTGTCCATGCTGTAGCGGTCGGTCTCAGGCAGCTGCATGGTCACGCCCAGCGCACGGCCGCGCGGGATGATGGTGACCTTGTGGACCGGATCGGTCTTGGGCAGCAGGCGGGCGACGATCGCGTGGCCGGACTCGTGGTACGCGGTGTTCTTGCGTTCCTCTTCGGGCATCACGATGGAGCGGCGTTCCGCTCCCATGATGATCTTGTCCTTGGCCTTTTCGAAGTCGGACATGTCGACCGTGCGGCCATTGCGGCGGGCGGCGAACAGCGCGGCTTCGTTGACCAGGTTGGCCAGATCGGCGCCCGAGAAGCCCGGGGTGCCGCGCGCCAGCACGGTCGCATCGACGTTGGGCGACAGCGGAACCTTGCGCATATGGACCTTCAGGATCTGCTCGCGGCCGCGGATATCGGGCAGCGGCACCACGACCTGGCGGTCGAAGCGGCCCGGGCGCAGCAGCGCGGGATCCAGCACGTCGGGACGGTTGGTCGCGGCGATGACGATGACGCCCTGGCCGGACTCGAAGCCGTCCATTTCCACCAGCATCTGGTTCAGCGTCTGTTCGCGTTCGTCGTTGCCGCCGCCCAGGCCGGCGCCACGCTGGCGGCCGACCGCATCGATTTCGTCGATGAAGATGATGCAGGGAGCGTGCTTCTTGGCGTTTTCGAACATGTCGCGCACGCGGGCCGCGCCCACGCCGACGAACATTTCAACGAAGTCGGAACCCGAGATGCTGAAGAACGGCACCTTGGCTTCGCCCGCGATGGCCTTGGCCAGCAGCGTCTTGCCAGTACCCGGCGAGCCGACCATCAGCACGCCGCGCGGAATGCGGCCGCCCAGCTTCTGGAACTTGCTGGGGTCGCGCAGGAAATCGACCAGTTCCTGGACGTCTTCCTTGGCTTCGTCGCAGCCGGCAACGTCGGCGAAGGTGATCTGGTTGGTGTTCTCGTCAAGCATGCGGGCGCGCGATTTGCCGAAGCTGAACGCTCCGCCCCTGCCGCCGCCCTGCATCTGGCGCATGAAGAACACCCAGACGCCGATCAGCAACAGCATGGGGAACCACGACACGAAGATGCTCATCAGCAACGACTGCTCTTCGCGCGGCTTGCCCGACACCTGGACGCCATACTTCAGCAGATCGGAGACCATCCAGAGGTCGCCCGGCGAAGTCAGCGTGTAGGCGCGGCCCGCGTCAGGGGTGACGTACAGCACGTCGCCCTGGACGTCGACCTTGCGGATACGTCCCGCCTTGGCGTCGTCCATGAACTGCGTGTAGGTCACGCCGTCCTGGGTCTGAGCGCGTCCGTCGAACTGTTTGAAGACAGTGAACAGCACGAGGGCTATCACCATCCAGACAGCGACTTTCGAAAATGAATTATTCAAGGTCGATCTCCTGCTTTCGATTCCGACCGGCGACCGCGCACCCGCATATGGCACAGTCACAAGTATGTCAATAGCTCATTCTACCCTGTCAGACCAGATTGCGTCCCGGGATGCCTGAGCCCCTCTGAGTTTTGTCTTATTCGCGAATTTTCTGGTCGTTGTCCCGGCAGGCTGTAGGTTTTTCGAATCCGAGGCGGCGCGCCCCGGACCCGGGCTACTTCAGATCGCGCGCAACCAGAAAGGTTTCGGAGGATTTGTCCCGCGATGCCTTCGGCTTGCGTTCGACCACCCGCTTGAAGCGCTGCTTGAAGGATTCCACGATCTGCGAAAAGCCGCTGCCGTGGAAAGCCTTGACGATCAGCGCCCCGTTGGGCTTGAGGTGGGCGCAGGAGAATTCCATCGCCAACTCGCACACATGCTGGATGCGCGCGGAGTCGGCAATACCCACCCCTGACAAGTTGGGGGCCATGTCGGAAATAACAAGGTCCACCGCGCGCGATCCGACCATGTCTTCCAATTGTTTCAAAACTTCATCTTCGCGGAAGTCGCCCTGGATGAATTCAACGCCCGCCACGGGTTCCATGGGCAGGATATCGAGCGCGATGATGCGTCCGTCCACGACCCCGCCCGGCCCCGCCAGGCGCTCGCGCGCCACTTGGGACCAGCTGCCGGGCGCCGACCCCAGGTCGACCACGAGGTCGCCCCGGCGCATCAGCTTCTCGGTATCCAGGATCTCGATCAGCTTGAAGGCGGCGCGGGCCCTGTAGCCCTTCTGTTGCGCCAGCTTCACATAGGGATCGTTGATGTGCTGGTGAATCCAGTCTTTAGAGAATTTATTCTTGGCCATTACCGTACAATTCCACGCATGCCTATATTAGAACTTACCTCTCGTGAGCGCAGCGACCTTCGGTCCGCCGCTCACCCTTTGCGCCCCGTCGTCCTGATTGGCGACAATGGCCTGACCGAAGCCGTGCTCAAGGAAATCGACCTGGCGCTGACTTCGCATGGCCTCATCAAGGTGCGCGCCGGCGGCGACGACCGCGAGGCCCGCGACGCAATGCTGTCGACCATCTGCGACACGCTTTCCTGCGCCCCGGTGCACCACCTGGGCAAGACGCTGATCCTGTTCCGCCCGCTGGCCGGCAACATCAAGCCCGCCGCGCTGGCCGCCATGGAACCCGAACGCCCTGCCAAGCGCCGCGCCTCTGAGCCGCACACGCCCAAGAAGCTGGCCGCCGAAGGCAAGACCCTGGCCAAGCGTCCGCGCCGCAGCGAATCCGAAGAGCCCAAGCCGAAGACGCGCTTCGTGCCCCAGGACCAGCTCAACAAGAACGGCAAGCCCATGCGCCCTGGCACCAGGAAGACCACCGCCAGCGGTCACGGCATTCCCCGCCGCGCCGGCAGCGCGCTCAGCCTGCGGGCCGGAGCACGCAGCGGCACCAGCCGCAAGTCGACGAAAAGGTAAGTGCAGGCACAAAAACGGGCGCTTTACGCGCCCGGTCCACCATAGCGATCCGCATTAAACCGCGGAATTCAGTCGAACGCACGGTTCGGACTATGGTGTTTTGACAACTTCCAGCTTACTACGTTGGCGTCAGATGTAGCGCACGCCCAGGACTTCATACTCGCGAACGCCAGCCGGGGCCTTGACCTCGACCACATCGCCTTCGCTTTTGCCGATCAACGCGCGCGCCACCGGGCTGGACACGGAAATCAGGTTCGACTTGATGTCGGCTTCAACGTCGCCGACGATTTGGTACGTCACACGATCGCCCGAGTCCAGGTCCTCGATGTCGACGGTGGCGCCAAACACGGCGCGGCCTTCGGCATCCAGGGCGGTAGGATCGATCAGGTGGGCGTTGGAAAGCGTGCCTTCAAGCTCGGCAATCCGGCCCTCGATAAAGCCTTGGCGCTCGCGAGCAGCGTCGTACTCGGCATTTTCCGACAGATCACCCTGCGCACGCGCTTCAGCGATCGCGTTGATAACGGCAGGACGTTCCACGGTTTTCAGCCGCTGGAGCTCTTCTTGCAAGCGCTCGGCCCCGCGCACGGTCAAAGGAATGGCAGACATGTCGTTTCCCAAACAAAAGTAGAAAACGCCCCGGACGGAGCGTTCTCGGTGAAGGTCGGAATCCTGGCGCGCGCAGGCAGCCGGGTAAAAGCAAAAACTGGCGAGCGGCGCGGACGACCAAAACAAAACCCCGGCTCGGGTCGGAACCGGGGCAATCAAGGTCATATTGTGGTCAAAGTCCACGGGAATTGCAAGCCGCCGGAGAAACCGCTGTTTTCGCCGCATTTCGCCGCTGTAACCCGCTAAAACCCGTCATTTTTTTCAGTTTTTCCTGATCCGCCCGATAGCCGGATGGGGCAGGCCGCAATCGCGCTCCGCAGCGCAGGTGTGGCGCAAAAACTACTCTTCGATAGTTTTTTGCAACAGCCGAGGCTTACCTATCAAAAACGCCAGCAAAAACGGACTGAATCAGTATAAAACAACAAATTGTGTCATTCATGACAATTTAATACATTGAAATCACTGCCGATTGGCCGGGCTGCTGATCGCAAGCACGTGCCAGGCGCAGGAGTCTTGTTTTTGCGGGTAGTTGCAGTGGAGGCGGACGCATCGCAGCCACCCGGCGCGACGTTCGCCATTCCGCCGCTCGGCGGGCGGCCTGGGCCGTTCCTTCGCACGACGGATCGCGTTCAAGAACGAGGAGCTCTCATGCTGGAAAAATTGAAAGTCCGTACTGGAATGCTGTTGGTGCTGGGCTGCTTCGTCGTCGCCCTGGCGCTGGCTTGCGGCTTGAGCTGGATGAACGCCGAAAAAAGCGTGACCGAGATCAAGGACCTGAACAATGTCGCGGTCCATCAGGTCGACCCGCTCTACGAAGCCAACGCCGCCCTGCTGCGCGCGCGACTGGCGCTCGGCGCGGGCATGGCTGCCATGCAGGCCGGCGGCATGGACCAGGCCGGGCTGGCCGGCGACGAAGCCGCCAGCCATCTGAAGCAGGCGCGCGAGCGCTTCGCCCGCTACATGGCCGTCCCCAAGAGTCCTCGCGGTCAGGAGCTGGCCCAGACGCTGCAGGGACGCTTCACCGAGTACGCCGCCATCCTGGACACACTGGAATCCGACCTCAAGGCACGCTCGCCTGCCAAGTACCGCCAGGACGAGGGGCGGCTGCCCCAGGCAGACGCCTACTTCATGAAAGACATGCAAGCCTTCCTGGCCCGGGTCCAGGAGCGCAGCAACGGCGTGCTGGCAAGCTCGGAGCAAACCTACTCCACCGCCCGGATCTCGGCGGTCGCGCTGATATCCGCCGCCCTGCTGCTGACGGCATTGTGCTGGACCTTCATCCGGCGCGCCGTGCTGCGTCCGCTGCAGGAGGCCGGCAGGCATTTTGACCGCATCGCGGCCGGCGACCTGACGAACCGCGTGGAAACCCGCTCCAACAATGAGATTGGCGTCCTGTTCGCTTCGCTCAAACGCATGCAGGAGGGCCTCACCCGCACGGTGACATCCGTGCGCCAGGGGGTGGATGAGATCAATGTGGGCGCGGCGGAAATCGCTGCCGGCAACTCCAACCTGTCAGTGCGTACCGAAGAACAGGCCGCGGCGCTCGAAGAAACCGCATCCACCATGGAAGAGCTGGCGGTGACCGTCAAGCAGAATGCGGAAAACGCCGCCCAGGCCAATCAGTTGGCCGCGGTCAGCATGGACGTGGCGCAGCGCGGCGGCCAGAACGTGGAGCAGGTGGTGGCCACCATGCACGGCATCTCGGACAGTTCGCGGCGGATCGCGGACATCGTGTCCGTGATCGATGGCATCGCCTTCCAGACCAACATCCTGGCGCTGAATGCCGCGGTGGAAGCCGCGCGCGCCGGCGAGCAGGGCAAGGGCTTTGCCGTGGTCGCGGGCGAAGTCCGCACCCTGGCCCAGCGCGCGGCGCAGGCCGCCAAGGAGATCAAGACGCTGATCGAAGCTTCGGTGGACACGGTCGCCGCCGGTTCGGCCCAGGTCGCCGCAGCCGGGCAGACCATGCAGGAAATTGTGGATTCCGTGCAGCGGGTGGCGGCGATCATGGCCGAGATCTCGGCCGCTTCGACGCAGCAAGCCGGCGGCATAGACCAGGTCAGCCTGGCAATTTCGCAAATGGACGAGGTGACCCAGCAGAACGCCGCGCTGGTCGAGGAAGCGTCAGCGGCGGCAGCCGCGATGGAGGAACAGGCGCGGCGCCTGGCGGAAGCCACCGCAGTATTCAAGACGCAATCCGGACAGGTGATCGAGGCGGTGCCGGTGGCCGTGACCGCCACGGCCTCTGCCACGAGGCTGTCGGGCACCTAGGCGCGCTGGCCGGCCACGCGCGCGACGCCGGGTCCGCGCGTGGTCGCGCCGCTTACTTCCTGCGGCGCAGCAAGGCGTACAGGATGATGGCGCCGAAGGTGGCGGTGCCGATGCCACCCAGCGTGAAGTTACCCAACTTGACCGTGAAGTCGCCCGCGCCCAGCACCAGCGTGACCGCAGCCACGATGAGGTTGCGGTTGTCGCTGAAGTCCACTTGGTTGACCACCCAGATACGGGCGCCGGCAATGGCGATCAGGCCGAACACCACCACCGACATGCCGCCCAGCACGGGCCCCGGGATCATCTGGATCAGCGCGCCGAACTTGGGCGAGAAGCCCAGCACGATGGCGATCAGGGCGGCGACCACGAACACCAGGGTGGAATAGATGCGCGTGACCGCCATCACCCCGATGTTCTCGGCGTAGGTGGTGACGCCCGTGCCGCCCACGGCGCCGGACACCATGGTGGCGACCCCGTCGCCGACGAAGGCGCGGCCCAGATAGCGGTCCAGGTCCTGTCCGGTCATGGCGCTGACGGCCTTCACGTGGCCCAGGTTCTCGGCCACCAGGATGATGGCGACAGGCACGATCAGGCCCATGGCCTCGGCCTTGAACACCGGCGCGGCGAAATGCGGCAAGCCGAACCAGGCCGCGGCGGCCACGCCCGAAAAGTCGATGGGCTTGCCCAGCCCCATGCCGTTGGCCAGGATGCCGTACACCACGCAGGCCAGGATCATGCCGACCAGGATCAGCAGGCGCTGCACCATGCCCCTGGTGAACACGGCGATGCCGCCCACGCAGAGGATGGTGACCATGGACATCACGCTGTCGAAACCGGATGCGCCCATCGCGCCCTTGGCGGCGATCGGGGCCAGGTTCAGGCCAATGACCGCAACCACCGCGCCCGTGACGACGGGCGGCATCAAGGTGTCGATCCAGTTCGCGCCGCCGCCGGCGCGCGCGTTGACAAACCAGACGATCAGGCCGATCAGCGTGTAGGCCAGGCCGCAGGCGATGATGGCGCCCAGCGCGACGCCGATATTGGCGTTCGCCCCGCCGCCGGCATAGCCGGTCACCGCGATCACGCCGCCGATGAAGGCGAAGCTGGAACCCAGGTAGCTGGGAACGCGTCCGCCCACGAACAGGAAGAAGATCAGCGTGCCGATGCCTGACATCAGGATGGCGACGTTCGGGTCAAAGCCCATGAGCAGCGGCGCCAGCACGGTGGAGCCGAACATGGCAACCACGTGCTGGGCGCCCATGGCCACGTTCTTGGGCCAGGACAGCCTTTCGTCGGGCGCGATGATGACGCCGGGCTCGGCGTCGTCCGCCAGGCGCCAGCGCGGAAAGTAGGAATTGGACATGGATATCCCAAAGTAGGTGTTGGGTGTGAGCGGGCGCCAGTGTAAAGGGGGCCGCAAACAGGGGGCAATGCTTAAGTTCACCGTCAGAATGCCGTACTAGTGAAAACCCCGAAATCCTCATAGGCGGCAGGAGCAATCATGGCGATCGATCCCATCAGCGGCAGTTCCCGAATCAACAGCCTGGCCGACCTCTGGGCCCAGAAGATCCAGGCCAACAAGGAAGCCAAGAGCGCCTCGGACGCGGAAGCGAGCACGGTGTCCACGGACGGCAAGATCCGCGTCAACAACCCAGGCGGCCTGAAAATGGGCAACGTGCAGGAAGCCAAGGAAACCGAAGACTCCAGCAACGACGACGCCTACACACGCCAGATCAAGGAACTGCAGAAGCAGCTCAAGCGCGTGATGGACCAGATCGCCAAGGTCAAGGCCAGCAGCATGCCGGCCGAAATGAAGGCCCAGCAACTGATGGCGCTCAACGCCCAGGCGATGCAGATCCAGCAGCAGATCACCGCAGTGATGGACAAGCAGGCCCGGGCCATGCAAGGCGGCATATCCGCCACGGCCTAGCGGGCAAGGCTCGGCGCCCCGCCCGGCCGGGGCGCCCGCATTGATGGCGCGCATCAAAATTTGTGATTGGACGCTGCCCAGGCCGGCCAGTACTGTCTCCGGACAAATCTAAAACTACGGAGACAAACCATGCATGCAATGCGCACAGCCCTTGCAGGTGCGGTGCTGGCCGTTTGCGCGGCCCCTGCCCTGGCAGGCACCGTCACGGTGATCACGTCGTTCCCCAAAGACCTCACCCAGGCCTACAAGACGGCCTTCGAAAAGGCCAATCCCGGCATCACGCTGGAAGTCCTGAACAAGAACACGGTATCGGGCATCGCCTATGTGCGCGAAACGCCCGCCGGCCAGCGCCCCGAGGTGTTCTGGGCCAGCGCGCCCGACGCCTTCGAAGTGCTGGGCCGCGACAAACTGCTGGCAAGTTCCACCGACGTCGCCAACAAGCAGGTGCCTGACAAGATCGGCAACTATCCCATCAACGATCCGGGCGGCATGTATTTGGGCCAGGCCCTGGCCGGCTACGGCATCATCTACAACACCCGCTACATCGCGGCGCACAAGATCCCTGCGCCGGTGGAATGGAAGGACCTGCTGTCGCCGCAGTGGTTCGGCCATGTCGGGATCACCTCGCCGTCGCGCTCGGGCACCATGCACCTGACGGTGGAAACCATCCTCCAGGGCGAAGGCTGGGACGAAGGTTGGAGCACCTTGCTGCGCATGTCGGGCAACAGCAGCGCCGTGACCGAGCGTTCGTTCGGCGTACCCGACGGCGTGAACAACGGCCAGTTCGGCGCCGGCCCGGTGATCGACTTCTTCGGCCTGTCCAGCAAGTATTCCAAGTTCCCGGTCGAATTCGTCTACCCCTCCGAAACCGCCATCGTGCCGGCCAACATCGCGCTGATCGCCGGCGCGAAGAACTCTGAGGAAGGCAAGAAGTTCATCGCCTTCACCCTCAGCCAGGCCGGGCAGGAACTGCTGCTGGAGCCCAAGATCTCGCGCCTGCCAGTGCTGCCCTACACGGCGCTGGCCGGCAAGATTCCCCAGGGCTACCCCGACCCCGCCGAAATCGCCAAGCGCAGCAAGGTGCAATTCAACGCCGACCTGTCGCAGTCGCGCTATTACGTGGTGCAGTCGCTGTATGACCAGACGGTCACGTTCCGCCTGAAGGAACTGCAGGCCGCCACCAAGGCCATCTACGACGCCGAAGCCAAGCTGGGCGACAAGGCCAAGAGCGGCAAGGCTGCCGAACTGCTGGCGCAGGCCCGCAAGCTGACCTGGGCGCCGCTGATCGACGGAAAGAAGGCCGCCGACCCGGCCTTCCTGGCGATCTTCGCCGGCAACAAGAAGGACGCCGCCGTGAACCAGCAGATCACCCAGCTGGAAGGCGAATGGAACGGCCGTTCCAAGGCGAACTACGAAGAAGCCGTAAAGCTCGCCAAGCAGGCCGCCGCGCTCTAGGCCGCCACACCCGCAGGACGCGCAGTGGACGGGCCGGTCCCGTCCGCTGCCGCGGTTTTCCCCTGGCAACGATTTCGGGAATCTCGATGAATTCTTCGGGCCACTCGCGCCTGCCCGTCGGCCCCCTGCTGACGGCGCTACTGGTGTTCGGTTTTCTGCTGCTGTTCCTGGCCGTGCCGGTGGGCACGGTGTTCTACAGCGCCTTCGTGAACGCCGACGGCAGCTTCACCATGGGCCACTTCGGCGCCTTCTTCAACCAGCCGCTGATGAAGGAAGCCTTCTTCAACAGCCTGTACGTGGCGGGCTGGTCGGCGCTGCTGGCGTCCCTGATCGCCGTGCCGCTGGCGTACTTCACGGTGCGCTTCGATTTCCGCGGCGCGCTGCTGATCCAGACGCTGGGCGTGCTGCCGCTGATCATGCCGCCCTTCGTGGGCGCGGTCGCGATGCAGCTGATCTTCGGCCGCTCGGGCAGCGTGAACCTGCTGCTCAATGACTGGTTCGGCTTCACCATTCCGTTCATGGAAGGCCTGAACGGCGTCATCTTCGTGGAAGCGCTGCACTACTTTCCCTTCATCCTGATGAACCTGGTGGTGGCGCTGCGCAACATCGACGGCGCCATGGAAGAAGCGGCCTTCAACCTGGGTTCGCGGGGCTTTCGCCTGTTCCGCCGCGTGATCTTCCCGCTGGCCCTGCCCGGCTACGTGGCTGGCGCCTCGCTGGTGTTCGTCAAGGTGTTCGACGACCTGGGCACGCCGCTGGTGCTGGGCACCACCAACATGCTGGCGCCGCAAGCCTATCTGCGCATCACGCAGGTGGGCCTGGAGGACCCGTTGGGCTATGTGATCAGCGTGATCATGGTGGGCTTCTCGATCCTGGCGTTGTGGCTGTCGGCACGGGTCCTCAAGGGCCGCGATTACTCCACCCTGCAGAAGGGCGGCGGCTCCATCCAGAAGCGCAAACTGCGCCCGATGGAGAGCGTGCTGGCCTATGGCTGGATCATCCTGGTGCTGCTGCTGGTGCTGTCGCCGCACATGGGCGTATTGCTGCTGTCGCTGGCCAGCGTCTGGAGCTTTGCGCCGCTACCTGACGGCTACACGCTGGCGCATTACGCCGCGGTGTTCTCCGAGTCGCAAGGCATGATCGCCAACACCCTGCTCTATTGCGGCCTGGCCGCCGGCGTGGACGTGATCCTGGGGACTGCCATTGCCTACCTGATGCTGCGCACCCGCTTGCCGGCGCGCCAGTGGCTGGACTTCCTGGCTTCCGCGGCGCTGGCGATTCCAGGCATCGTGCTGGCCATCGGCTTTCTGCGCACCTTCCGCGGCATAGAGCTGCCCGGCACGGGCACGTTGCTGACCTCGTCGTGGATCATCATCATGATCGCGTACTCGGTGCGCCGGCTGCCCTACGCCCTGCGTTCCTGCGTGGCCTCGCTGCAGCAGATCAACATCTCGCTGGAAGAGGCGGCGCAATCGCTGGGCGCGACGCGCATGAGCACCATACGGCGCGTGGTGGTGCCGCTCATGGCGGGCGGCATGCTGGCGGGCTTCGTGACCAGCTTCGTGACGGCGGCCGTGGAACTGTCGGCCACCATCATGCTGGTGACCAAGGATAGCCAGGCGCCCATGAGCTACGGCATCTATCTGTACATGCAGAGCGCAGCGGGGCGGGGTCCCGGCGCCGCGCTCGGCGTCCTGGCGGTGGCCGCGGTGGCCATCGGCACGTATGTCTCGCACCTGCTGGTGGAGCGCGCCCAGTCGCGCCAGCGGCCGGCTCGCAATGAAGGGGAATCCGCATGAAGAAAGTCAGCGTCGAATGCCGCAACATCCGGCTGTCCTATGGCAAGACGGAAGTGCTCAAGGACGTCAACATCAGCATCGAACCCGGCGAGTTCTTCGCGCTGCTGGGCCCCTCGGGGTCGGGCAAGTCCACGCTGCTGCGGCTGATCGCCGGCTTCAACCGGCACAGCGCCGGGCAGTTGCTGGTGGACGGCAAGGACATCAGCGGCACGCCGCCCTGGAACCGCAACATCGGCATGGTGTTCCAGAACTATGCGCTGTGGCCGCACATGACGGTCTGGGACAACGTGGCCTTCGGCCTGGTCGAACGCAAGCTGCCGCGCGCCGAGATCCATGCCAAGGTGGAGGCCGCGCTGGACCTCGTCGGCCTGTCCCAGTATGGCAAGCGCCGCCCCAACCAGCTTTCCGGCGGGCAGCAGCAGCGCGTGGCCCTGGCGCGCACCATCGTGATCGAGCCGCAGGTGCTGCTGCTGGACGAGCCTCTGTCCAACCTGGACAAGAAGCTGCGTGTGCAGATGCGCCAGGACCTGCTCAGCCTGCAGCGCCGGCTTGGCATCACCACCATCTTCGTCACCCACGACCAGGAAGAGGCCATGACCACCGCCGACCGCATGGCGGTGCTGGACCATGGCGTGGTCCAGCAGATCGGCGCGCCCAGCACCTTGTTCGACTATCCGGTGAACCGTTTCGTCGCCAACTTCGTGGGCACGATGAACGTGCTGGAAGGCGACGTGCGCGAACGCACCAGCGGCAGCGTGGTGCTGGCGGTGGAAGGCGTGGGCGACCTGCACCTGCCGCTCACGGGCGAAGCGCCCGCCGCTACCCGGCTGGCGGCCAGCTTCCGCCCGCACACGGTACAGATCGAAATGGCGGACGGGCTGGGCGACGCGCGCTATGTGTGGCTGCCGGGCATCGTGGAAAGCAGCGAGTTCCTGGGCGAGTTCACCCGCTATCAGGTGCAGATCGGCGAGCAGCGGCTGACGGCGGACCAATCGCATCTGGCCGGGCTGTCGCCCTTCCCCATCGGCGCTCCGGTTTCCATCGGTCTCGAACCTACCCAAGTGCGGCTCCTGGCGGCCTAAACTCGGGGCCATGGAAATCTATCAGATCCGCGCCTTCGTCACCGTCGCCCGGCTGGGCAACCTGACGAAGGCGGCCGAGGCGCTGTCGCTGACCCAACCCGCCGTGACCGCGCAGATCAAGGCGCTGGAACAAAGCCTGGGCGTGGCCTTGTTCGACCGCAGCGGCGGCAGGCTGGCCTTGGCCAAGGCCGGCGAGGTGCTGCTGCCCACCGCCGAATCGCTGCTGGTGCTGGGCGCGCAGTTCAAATCCGAAGCCCAGCAGCTGCAAGGCAGCCTGCATGGCGCGATCGAGCTGGGCGTGCCCAGCGAAAAGCCGGATTTCCTGCGCCTGGGCGAACTGGCCTCGGCCGTCACCCAACGCCTGCCGCTGGTCGAGCTGAAGACCCAGACCCTGCCTGCCGCCTCGTTGGCGGAACAGGTCAGCACCGGCCGCCTGCCGGCGGCGCTGATCATCGCCGCGAATCCGCCGCGCGGCGTGCTTTGGCAGCCCCTGCGCAGCGTGCGCTACCGTATCGCCATGCCCAAGGAGCACGCCGCCGTGCTCAAGCGCGGCGGCTGGCGCGAGGTGGCGCAATTGCCCTGGCTGGACGGCCCCGCCGGCAGCCATACGCACCTGCTGTTGCGCGACATGTTCGAACGCCATGGCCTGTCGCCGCGCATCGTGATGCAGAATGACGACCAGGCCAACCTGGACGCGCTGGTGCGCGCGGGCGCCGGCTGCGCCCTGCTGCGCGAGGAAGCCGCGCTGGCCGGCGCGGCCTCGAACGACTTCATCGTCTGGGGCCAGGCGCGCGTGGACGCCATGCTGGGATTCATCCTGCCCTATGAGCGCGCTAGCGAGCCCGCGCTGGTCGCGTTAAGCTCGATCATTCAAACCATCTGGAAACCGCGCGCGCCCCTCGCGTCCGGCCAGCTCTAAATCCGCATCAAGACCGTAATGACTGAAATCTGGTTCATCCGCCACGGCGAAACCGACTGGAACCGCCAGCGCCGCCTGCAAGGCTGGCAAGACATCCCCCTCAACGAATTCGGCGTCAACCAGGCCAGCCTGCTGGCCGCGCGCATGCGCGAAGAGGCCCGCCACACGCCCATCCACGCCATTTACAGCAGCGACCTGCAGCGCGCCCACGCCACCGCCGTGCCAGTGTCCGAACAGCTGGGCCTGCGCGTGCGCGTGGAGCCGGGCATCCGCGAGCGCGGCTTCGGCGTGCTGGAAGGCCTGGACCACGAACGCATCGATGTGCTGGCCCCCGAAGCCGCTGCCGCCTGGAAGAGCCGCGACCCGCTGCGCCCGCTGGACGGCGGCGAAACGCTGGGCCAATTCCAGTCCCGCGTCATTTCCACCGTGGACGACATCGCCAGCCGCCACGACGACGAACGCATCCTGATGTTCACGCACGGCGGCGTGCTGGACATCATCTGGCGCCATGCCTCGGGCGTGCCGTTGAACGGGCCGCGCGACGCCTCGCTGCTGAACGTCAGCATCAACCGCGTCGGCGTGCAGGGCCGTAAATGGCAGGTGCTGGACTGGGGCGACGTGGGCCACGTGACCGACGAAGTCGGCAACGACGTGGTGCCGTGAACGCTTAGCGCGCGCGGCGCGGCTTGCGCGGCGCGTTGCGCGCCAGCCTGTCGTAGACGGCATTGGGCAACAAGCGCATCAGCTTGGCCACGATGCCCATCTGCCACGGAATCACCACATAGGACGCGCCCCGCCCGATCGCGCTGCGCGCGCGGCGGGCGAAGGCGTCTGCTTCCATCAGGAAAGGCATGGAATACGGGTTGTGGGCCGTCATCGCCGTCTTGATGTAGCCGGGCGCGATCGTCACCACGTCTATGCCTTCGGCGGCCAGCTCCAGCCGCAGGCTTTCGCAATAGGTCACCACCGCCGACTTGGACGCGCTGTAGGCGCCCGCGCCCGGCAGCCCCCGCACCCCTGCCACGCTGGCGATGCCCACCAGCCTGCCCGACCCGGCCTGGCGCATGGACGCGATGAAGGGTTCGAAGGTTGCCACGGTGGCCAGCAGATTGGTGTCGACGATGGCCTTGAAGACGTCGTAGTCTTCGCCATGCTCGGTCAGGGTGCCGGCGCTGATGCCGGCGCTGGCGATGACCACGTCCATGCGACCCTGGCAAAAGGCAATGAAATCCTGTGCCGCGGCATGCAGCGCCTGGCGGTCGCGCACGTCCACTGCATAGCAGCGGTGCTCGCCGGGCAGGCTGTCGGCCAGTTCGCGCAGCGCGTCCTCGCGCCGGCCCAGCAGGCCCAGCGTGGCGCCCGTGGACGCGTATTGCTGCGCCAAGGCGCGTCCCAGGCCGCTGCTGGCGCCGGTGATGAAGACTCTTTCCATGTGTGCCTGATGCCTGTCGTAGCGTTGCGGAATCGCGTTGCAAAAAAATAGGGCACGCTTTCGCGTGCCCTATTGTGTCGCTTGCCAGCTTAGCCTTGCAAGGAAGCGTGCAGCTCCTGCAGCGGATACACCTGCAGGCCCAGGCCTTGGCGCAGGTATTGCATGCCTTCGACCGCGGCGCGGGCGCCGGCGATGGTCGTGAAGAAGGTCACGCGGGCGGCCAGCGCCTGGGTGCGGATGGTGCGCGAATCAGCGATGGCGTTACGGCGCTCTTCGACGGTGTTGATGACCAGCGAGATCTCGCCGTTCTTCACCATGTCGACGATGTGCGGACGGCCTTCGGTGACCTTGTTCACCAGTTGAACCGGAATGCCGGCGGCTTCGATCTCGGCAGCCGTGCCACGCGTGGCGACCAGCTTGAAGCCGAGCGCGTGCAGGCCGCGCGCCACTTCCACCGCCAGGGGCTTGTCCTGGTTCTTGACGCTGATGAACACCGTGCCGGATTCCGGCAGGCGCACACCCGCGGCCAGCTGCGACTTGACGAAGGCTTCGCCGAAGCTCGTGCCCACGCCCATCACTTCGCCGGTCGACTTCATTTCCGGACCCAGGATGGTGTCCACGCCCGGGAACTTCACGAATGGGAACACGGCTTCCTTGACCGAGAAGTAAGGCGGCACGACTTCCTTGGTGATGCCTTGCGCAGCCAGGGTCTGGCCGGCCATGGCGCGCGCGGCGATCTTGGCCAGTTGCAGGCCGGTGGCCTTGGAAACGTAGGGCACCGTGCGCGAAGCGCGCGGGTTCACTTCCAGCACGTAGACGTCGCCGCCCTGGATCGCGAACTGCACGTTCATCAGGCCGCTGACGTTCAATGCCTTGGCCATCATCGTGGTCTGGCGCTTGATCTCGGCGATGACTTCCGCCGACAGCGAGTACGGAGGCAGGCTGCAAGCCGAGTCGCCCGAGTGCACGCCGGCCTGCTCGATGTGTTCCATGACGCCGCCGATGAAGACGGTTTCACCGTCGGCCAGGCAGTCCACGTCCACTTCGGTGGCGTTGTTCAGGAAGCGGTCCAGCAGCACCGGCGAGTCATTGCTGACCTTCACGGCCTCGCGCATGTAGCGCTCGAGGTCCTGCTGCTCGTGCACGATTTCCATGGCGCGGCCGCCCAGCACATAGCTGGGACGCACGACCAGGGGATAGCCGATTTCGGCGGCGTGGGCCAGGGCCTCGCCTTCGGTGCGCGCAGTGCGGTTGGGCGGCTGGCGCAGGCCGAGCTTGTTGAGCAGCTTCTGGAAGCGCTCGCGGTCTTCGGCCACGTCGATGGATTCAGGGCTGGTGCCGATGATGGGCACGCCGTTGGCTTCCAGGGCGCGCGCCAGCTTCAGCGGTGTCTGGCCGCCGTACTGGACGATCATGCCGACCGGGTTTTCCTTGTGGACGATCTCGAGCACGTCTTCGAGCGTCAGCGGCTCGAAGTACAGGCGGTCCGAGGTGTCGTAGTCGGTGGACACGGTTTCCGGGTTGCAGTTGACCATGATGGTCTCGTACCCGTCATCGCGCAGCGCCAGCGCGGCGTGCACGCAGCAATAATCGAATTCAATGCCCTGGCCGATGCGGTTCGGACCGCCGCCCAGCACCACGATCTTCTTGCGGTCGGTGGGCGCGGCTTCGCACTCTTCCTCGTAGGTCGAGTACATGTAGGCCGTGCGGGTGGCGAATTCGGCGGCGCAGGTGTCGACGCGCTTGTAGACCGGACGCACGTTCAGCTGGTGGCGCAGCTTGCGCACTTCGGATTCCGAGGAATCCAGCAGGAAGGCCAGGCGGCGGTCGGAGAAACCGCGGCGCTTGAGTTCCCACAGCGTGGCGTAGTCCAGGTCAGCCAGCGTCTTCTGTTCCAGCGCCAGCTCGATGTCGACGATTTCCTTGATCTGCGACAGGAACCACGGATCGATGTGCGTGATGTTGTGCACTTCGTCCAGCGTGAAACCCTGCGCGAAGGCATCGCCCACGTACCAGATGCGTTCCGGACCGGGTTCGCCCAGTTCGACCTGCAGCTTTTCGCGGTCGGTGGTCTTCTGGTTCAGGCCGTCCACGCCCACTTCCAGGCCGCGCAGCGCCTTCTGGAAGGATTCCTGGAAGGTGCGGCCAATGGCCATGACTTCACCCACGGACTTCATCTGGGTGGTCAGGCGCGCGTCGGCGGTGGGGAATTTTTCGAAGGCGAAACGCGGCACCTTGGTGACCACGTAGTCGATCGAGGGCTCGAACGAGGCGGGCGTGGCGCCGCCGGTGATTTCGTTCTTGAGCTCGTCCAGCGTGTAGCCCACGGCCAGGCGCGCGGCGACCTTGGCGATGGGGAAGCCGGTAGCCTTGGACGCCAGCGCCGACGAACGCGACACGCGCGGGTTCATCTCGATGACGATCATGCGGCCGTTCTTGGGATTGACGGCGAACTGCACGTTCGAGCCGCCCGTATCCACGCCGATCTCGCGCAACACCGCGATCGATGCGTTACGCATGATCTGGTATTCCTTGTCGGTCAGCGTCTGAGCCGGCGCCACGGTGATGGAGTCGCCCGTGTGCACGCCCATCGGGTCCAGGTTTTCGATGGAGCAGACGATGATGCAGTTGTCCGCCTTGTCGCGGACCACTTCCATCTCGAATTCCTTCCAGCCCAGCAGCGACTCTTCGATCAGCAGTTCGCTGGTGGGCGAAGCTTCCAGGCCGCGGCGGCAGATGGTTTCGAATTCTTCGGCGTTGTAGGCGATGCCGCCGCCCGAACCGCCCATGGTGAAGCTGGGGCGGATCACGGCGGGGAAACCGGAGGTGCCGACTTCGGCCGCGATGCGGCGCTGCACTTCCCAGGCTTCGTCCATGCTGTGGGCGACGCCCGACTTGGCCGATTCCAGGCCGATGTCGGTCATGGCCTGCTTGAACTTCTGGCGGTCTTCGGCCTTTTCGATGGCGTGCTCGTTGGCGCCGATCAGCTCGACGTTGTGCTTCTTCAGCACGCCGTGGTGGGCCAGGTCCAGGGCGCAGTTCAGCGCGGTCTGGCCGCCCATGGTGGGCAGCAACGCATCGGGCTTTTCACGCTCGATGATCTTTTCGACGGCTTGCCAGGTGATGGGCTCGATGTAGGTGACGTCGGCCGTTTCCGGGTCCGTCATGATCGTGGCCGGGTTGCTGTTCACCAGGATGGTGCGGTAGCCCTCTGCCTTGAGCGCCTTGCACGCCTGTGCGCCGGAATAGTCGAATTCGCAGGCCTGCCCGATGATGATGGGGCCGGCGCCGATGATGAGTATGCTTTTTAGGTCTGTACGCTTGGGCATGATGCAATCTTTACTTTTGGCCGGACATCAGGGCGATGAACTTGTCGAACAGTTCAAGGATGTCGTGCGGACCCGGGCTGGCTTCGGGGTGACCCTGGAAGCAGAAGGCCGGGCGGTCGGTGAGCTCGAAGCCCTGCAGCGTGCCGTCGAACAGCGAGACGTGCGTCACGCGCGCGTTGGCCGGCAGGCTTGCCGCGTCGACAGCGAAACCGTGGTTCTGGCTGGTGATGAACACGCGCTTGGACTGGAGGTCCTGCACGGGGTGGTTGGCGCCGTGGTGGCCGGTCTTCATCTTGAGCGTCTTGCCGCCCAGCGCCAGGCCCATGATCTGGTGGCCCAGGCAGATGCCGAACACCGGCAGCTTCTTGTCCAGGAAGGCGCGCGTGGCTTCGATCGCGTAGTCGCAGGGCTCGGGGTCGCCAGGGCCGTTGGACAGGAACACGCCGTCGGGATTGAGCTTCAAGACTTCCTCGGCGCTGGTCTGGGCCGGCACCACCGTCAGGCGGCAGCCGCGGTCGGCCAGCAGGCGCAGGATGTTGGTCTTGATGCCGAAGTCGTAGGCCACGACGTGGAACTTGGACTGGTCGGGCTTGGAGAAGCCCTCGCCCAGTTGCCAGGTGCCTTCGGTCCATTCGGCGCGATCCTTGAGCGACACCACCTTGGCCAGGTCCTGGCCGGCCATGCCGGCAAAACCGCGGGCCAGCTCGACGGCGCGCTCGGCGTCGGTGCCGACGAAGATGCAGGCGCCCTGGGCGCCCTTTTCACGCAGGATGCGGGTGAGCTTGCGGGTGTCGATGCCGGAAATGGCGACGACGCCTTGCTCGGAGAGGTACTCAGGCAACGATTGCGTGGAACGGAAGTTCGACACGCGGGCGGGACAGTCGCGGACCACCAGGCCGGCGGCAAAGACGCGCTTGGCTTCCACGTCTTCGGCGTTGACGCCGGTATTGCCGATGTGCGGATAGGTCAGCGTGACGATCTGGCCGCTATAGCTGGGATCGGTGAGAATTTCCTGGTACCCGGTCATCGCGGTGTTGAACACCACTTCGGCAACGGTATGCCCAGGCGCACCGATCGACACGCCTCGAAAAATGGTACCGTCCGCCAGAGCCAGAATTGCAGGAGGGAAGCGGTTGATCCCCTCGGGAAAGAGTTGCGGCAGCACAGTAAACCCCGGTTTTAGAATCGATAATCAAACCTTCGGATTATACCTTGAGCGGCCGTTTTTCTCGGGGAACCGCGCCAAATAAGGCCGGAAACGGGGTTTTGGCCTGTTTTTCCGCGTCCCGCCGTCCCCCTCCGCCGTCCGGCCGGCAGCGCGCCTGCGGCCTCGGTGATACGCTAGGACACCTTCAACCCTAGCCTGCAGCGAGCCGTACCGTCCATGCCCAGCCAACTTGACGCCCTGCGCAACCACACCACCGTCGTCGCCGACACGGGGGATTTCGAAGCGATGAAGGCGTTGCGTCCCACCGACGCCACCACAAACCCGTCCCTAATTCTTAAGGCCGTCCAGCAGGACGCCTACCGTCCCCTGCTGGAAAAGACCGCGCGCGAACACCGCGGCGCGCCCACTGCCGAACTCATGGATCGCCTGCTGGTGGCCTTTGGCCGCGCCATCCTGGACATCGTGCCCGGCCGCGTGTCGACTGAAGTCGACGCCCGCCTGTCCTTCGACACCCGCGCCACCATCGAACGCGCCCGCAGCCTGATCGCCCTGTACGAAGCCGCTGGCGTGCCGCGCGAGCGCGTGCTGATCAAGATCGCCTCGACCTGGGAAGGCATCCAGGCGGCCCGCGCCCTGCAATCGGAAGGCGTGCGCTGCAACCTGACCCTGCTGTTCTCGCTGCCGCAGGCCGTGGCCTGCGCCGATGCCCGCGTGCAGCTGATCTCGCCCTTCGTCGGCCGCATCTACGACTGGCACAAGAAGTCCGCCGGCGCCAACTGGGTCGAGGCCAACAATGCCGGGGCGCGCGATCCCGGCGTGCTGTCCGTCACGCGGATCTACCAGTACTACAAGCACTTCGACATCCCCACGGAAATCATGGGTGCGAGCTTCCGCAACGTGGGCCAGATCCTGGCGCTGTCGGGCTGCGACCTGCTGACCATCAGCCCCGAGCTGCTGACCAAGCTGGCCGGCACCGAGGGCGACGCGCCCGCGCAATTGCGCGCCGACGACGTGCCCGCCAACATCGCCCGCATTGGCGCGGACGAGGTCACCTTCCGCACCCTGCTCAACGAGGATGCGATGGCCAGCGAAAAGCTGTCGGAAGGCATCCGCCTGTTCGTGGCGGACGCGGTCAAGCTGGATGCGTTGATCGAGGCGCAGCGCGCCTGAGCGCGACTTTCCTCTGCCACATCCGCAAGCATGCGCGCGGCCCTTGCGGCCGCGCGCGTGCGTCAGCGGTGATCGTGTGAATGCACCTGCAGCGCTTCCAGGAAGCGCGACACCATGTTGTAGGCCGCCACCGTCGCGGTCAGCTCCACGATGAGCTTTTCGGAGCCCATCGCCGCCTTCGCCGCCTGGAACACCGGTTCCGGCACCTGCACCTGTCGCGTCATGGCATCGGTGTAGGCCAGCACCGCCCTTTCGCGTTCATCGAACAGATCTGACGCTTCCCAATCATTGAGCGCGTCCAGCTGCGCTTGCGAAACGCCTTCCTTCAGCGCGATCGGCGCATGCTGGTCGGCCTCGTAGGGCGCGCCGTTGATGGCCGCCACGCGCATGATGACCAGCTCGCGCAGATCGCCAGGCAAGGTGCTGAGCTGGCGGATCGAGGTCAGGTAATTGAGCCAGCCGCCGGCCACCGCGGGGCTGTGCAGCAGCATCTGGTACAGGTGCAGGACGCTGCCGCGTTCGGCGACGATGCGGTCGACCAGAGGCTTGGCTTCGGGATGGGTCAGGTCGGCGTAGGGTAGACGGGCCATGGGAAACTCCGGTCAGATCTTTTCGGTTTCGCCGGACCTGGGCTGCCATTTCATCAGCCGCTTTTCGCCCATGCCGACGATGGCGTCCAGCACCAGCGCAAAAGCCGTGAGCACGATGATGCCCGCGAACACGGTGTTGACGTCGAAGGTGCCTTCGGCCTGCAGGATCAGATAGCCCACGCCGCTGGCCGAGCCCAGATACTCGCCCACCACCGCGCCCACGAAGGCCAGGCCCACGGAGGTATGCAGGCTGGAAAACACCCAGCTGGTGGCAGACGGCAGGTAAACGTGCCGCAACAGCTGGCGGCGGCGCGCGCCCAGCATCCTGGCGTTGTCCAGCAAGGTGGGGCTGACTTCGCGCACGCCCTGGTAGACATTGAAGAACACGATGAAGAACACCAGCGTCACGGCCAGCGCCACCTTGGACCAGATGCCCAGGCCGAACCACATGCCGAAGATGGGCGCCAGGATGACGCGCGGCATCGAGTTGGCGGCCTTGATGTAGGGATCGAGGATCGCGCTTGCGCCGGGCGACAGACCCAGCCACAGGCCAAAGGCCAGGCCGGCGATGGTGCCGATGAAAAACGCCAGCACGGTTTCGGTCAGCGTCACGCCCAGGTGGGTATAGATGTCCGCGTTGGTCACGAACCAGGCCCAGATGCGGCCCCACACTTTCAGCGGTTCGCCGAAAAAGAAGGCCACCTTGGGATCGCGCGACGCGAAATGCCAAACGAGAAGAATGATGACGAGCAGCAGCAACTGCCAGAAGCGCAGGCTGGCCGAACCGGGTTTGATCAGCTTGGACATGGCCTAGGCTCGCTTCTGTTGGGCGTAGCCCTTAAGAACTTCTTCGCGCAGCACGCCCCAGATGGCGGAGTGCAGCTCCACGAAGCGCGGATGCGTGCGCACTTCGGCCACGTCGCGCGGACGCGGCAGGTCGATGGCGAATTCGCCGATGGGGTGCGTGCCGGGCCCTGCCGACAGCACCACCACGCGATCGCTCATGGCGATGGCCTCGTCCAGGTCGTGCGTGATGAAGAGCACGGCCTTGCGCTTGGCCATCCACAGGTCCAGGACCTCGTTCTCCATGAGCTGGCGCGTCTGGATGTCCAGCGCCGAGAACGGCTCGTCCATCAGGATGATGTCGGGATCGCGGATCAACGTCTGCGCCAGCATCGTGCGCTTGCGCATGCCGCCCGACATCTGATGCGGATAACGGCCCTCGAAGCCGCCCAGGCCCACGCGGCGCATCCATTCGCGGCCGCGCTCCAGCGCCTGTTGCCGAGGCACGCCGGCAAAGTCCAGGCCCGCCACCACGTTGTCCAGCGCGCTGCGCCAGGGCAGCAGGGCCTCGCCCTGGAACATGTAGCCGGCCCGCTCATTGATGCCGGACAGAGGCTGCCCGAACACCTTCACGCTGCCCGAGGACGGCGCCAGCAAGCCGGCGCTGACGTTGAGCAGGGTGGACTTGCCGCATCCGGTCGGACCCACCACCGACACGAACTCCCCTGGCGCGATGGCCAGGGTCGTGTCGCTGACGGCGGTGTAGCGCTGCGAGCGGTCGTCGCGGGAGACAAAGGTGCAGCTGATGTTTTCCAGCGACAGCGCGGCTTCAGCCATTGGGGTACTTCTCGTTGGCGCGGCGCGCGTAGTCGTTGGTCCAGACCTTGGACGGGTCGATCTTGGAGCCGTCGAAATCCGCCTGGTAGGCAGCCAGCGCCTTGAGCGCAGTGGCGGCGCCATCCTCGGGGATCAGGCCGTCCGGCGACAGGCCCTCCAGGCTCTTGGCGATGGCGGCCTTGTAGACGGCCGGATCGCCCAGCAGATAGGTTTCCGGCACGACCTTGGCGATTTCGTCGGCGCCGGCCTTCTGGATCCACTTGTCGGCGCGCACCAGCGCGTTGGCCAGGGCCTGGGTGGTGTTGGGATTGGCGTCAAGGAAGGCCTGCGGGGCGTACAGGCAGCCCGCCGGCATGTTGCCGCCGAAGATTTCCTTGGTGTCCTTGAGCGTGCGCGTATCGACGATGATCTGGATGTCGCCCGGCATTTCCAGCATCGACACCACGGGGTCGGTGTTGGAGATGGCGTCGATCTGGCCGCTGCGCAGCGCGGTCACTGCGCCGGCGCCGGCGCCCACGCCGATGATGGACACATCCGAGGCCTTCAGGCCGTGCTTGGCGAGGAAGAAGCTGACCACCATGTTGGTGGACGAGCCCGGCGCGGTCACGCCGATCTTCTTGCCCTTCAGGTCGGCGGCGCTCTTGTAGTTGGGCAGGTTCTTCTTGGACACGCCCACGCCTATCATCGGCGCGCGGCCCTGCAGCACGAAGGCGCGGTAGGCCTGGCCCTTGGATTGCATGGACAAAGTGTGTTCGAACGCGCCCGACACGATGTCGGCGCTGCCGCCCACCACGGCCTGCAAGGCCTTGGAGCCACCCGCGAAGTCGGCAATGCTGACGTCCAGCCCTTCGTCCTTGAAGTAGCCGCGGGCTTCCGCGATGGACAGGGGGAGATAGTAGATCAGCGGCTTGCCGCCGACTGCGATCTGGACCTTGGTCTTCTCCAGCTTCTGCGCGCGCACGATGGCGGGCGCCATGCCCATGACGCCGGCGGCGCCGGCCATCTTGAGCAGATCACGGCGAGTGACTGACATGTGCTTGTCTCCTAGTTGTCGGGCAGACCGATAGCGCCGGTCTTTGCCAGCTCTTCTATAGCCGCTGAATCATACCCCAGCGATTTCAGGACTTCCTCGGTATGTTCCCCTAATACGGGCCCCACCCAGCGCGTCTCGCCGGGCGTCTCCGACAGCTTGGGCACGACGGCCGGCAGCTTGACCGGCGTGCCGTCAGGGAAGCGGTGCTGCTCTATCATGCGGCGCGCCAGGAACTGCGGATCGCTGAACATGTCGGCCACGCTGTAGATCTTGCCCACCGGCACGTCGGCGCCCTTCAGCGCGCCCAGCGCCTCTTCGATGCCGCGCGCGCCGCACCACTGCTGGATGGCGCCGTCGATCTCGTCCACGCGCTTGGCGCGGCCGTCGTTGCGCACCAGCCCCGGATCCGTGGCCAGATCGTCACGGCCGATGGCACGCATCAGCCGGTGGAAGATCGCGTCGCCGTTCCCGGCGATGACGATGTTCTGGCCATCGCGGGTGGTGTAGGTATTCGAAGGCACGATGCCGGGCAGCGCGCCGCCAGTACGCTCGCGCACCACGCCGGCCACGTCGTACTCGGGCACCAGGCTTTCCATCATGTTGAACACGGCCTCGTACAGCGCTACGTCCACCATCTGGCCCTGCCCCGCCTGGCACTCCGCGCCCTGCTTGCCGTTCCAGCGCCCGCCGGTGGCGTCGCGGTGCCGCAGCGCCATCATCGCGCCGATCACGCCGTGCAAGGCGGCGATGGAATCTCCGATGGAGATGCCCACGCGCAGGGGCGGCCGGTCGGGATGGCCCGACACGTAGCGCAGCCCGCCCATGGATTCGCCGATGGCGCCAAAGCCCGGCTGGTCCTTCATGGGCCCGGTCTGCCCATAGCCGGACAGGCGCACCATGATGAGCGCGGGGTTGATGGCGCGCAGCTGTTCGTAGCCCAGCCCCCACTTCTCCAGCACGCCCGGCCGGTAGTTCTCGACCACCACATCGGCGTCCAGCGCCAGCTTGCGGGCGATCTCCCGCGCGCGTGGATCTTTCAGGTTGAGTGCGATGGATTGCTTGTTGCGGGCCTGCACCGTCCACCAAAGGGAATTGCCCTCGTGCAGATGGCGCCAGCTGCGGATGGGGTCGCCGCCGCCCGTGCCGTCAGGCCCGTGGGGCGTTTCCACCTTGATGACATCGGCGCCGAATTCGCCGAAGATGCGCGCGGCGAACGGGCCGGCAATGAGCGTGCCGAGTTCCAGGACCTTCAGTCCGGTCAGCGCTGACATGGCTTGTCTTCCTCACGGTTTTTGCCGTTGCCGATACGTTGCCGGCAAGGCGTTCTGGCACTGCGGAATCAGGTGGTCTTGCGCTCCATCAGGGCCCAGGCGATGGTCCCGGCGTCGACGTATTCCAGCTCGCTGCCGGCAGGCACGCCGCGCGCCAGCCGCGTGACCCGCAGGCCGCGCTCGCCCAGCGCTTCGCCCAGGAAGTGGGCGGTGGTTTCGCCTTCGGCGGTGAAGTTGGTGGCCAGGATGACCTCCTGCACCACGCCGTCGGTCGCGCGCTTGATCACCCGCTCGAAATCCAGCTCGCGCGGACCGATCCCTTCGAGCGGCGCGACGCGGCCCATCAGCACGTAATACAGGCCGCGATAGCCGTGGCTGGACTCGATCATGTTCTGATCGGCCGGCGTCTCGACGATGCACAGCAGCGAGGGATCGCGCTTGGGATTGATGCAGGTGCCGCAGACTTCCTCTTCCGAGAAACTGTTGCAGCGGGCGCAATGCTTCAGGTCCCGCACCGCGCCCGCCAACGCCTGCCCCAGCATGTCCGCGCCTTGCGGGTCATGCTGCAGCAGGTGATAGGCCATGCGCCGGGCAGAACGCACGCCCACGCCGGGCAGGCGCCGCAGCGCCTCGATCAGCGAGACGAGCGGCTCGGGTTCAGGCAGTAGCGGGTCCATTGCGGCCTTGGGGCTGCGTTCAGAACGGCAGCTTCATGCCCGGGGGCAGCGGCATGCCGGCGGTGACCGAGGCCATTTTTTCCTGCGAGGTGGCTTCGGCCTTGCGCAGCGCGTCGTTGAACGCGGCGGCGACCAGGTCTTCCAGCATGTCCTTGTCGTCGCCCAGCAGCGACGGATCGATGGCCACGCGCTTGACGTCGTGGCGGCAGGTCATGGTGACCTTGACCAGGCCGCCGCCGGAGGCGCCTTCGACCTGGATCTCGGCCAGCGCGTCCTGCGCCTTCTTCATGTTTTCCTGCATTTGCTGCGCCTGGCGCATCAGGCCGGCCAGTTGTCCTTTCATCATGATCGATGCTTCCTTGAACGAGGGGAATGAGAGATGGCCGCCGCTTCAGGCAGCGGCGGCGGGGGAATCTACGTGGCGGATCGAGCCGGCGACGACCTGGCCGCCGAAATCGGCGACGAGCGCCTGTACGAACGGGTCGACCGCGACCGCCTCTTCGGCGGCCTGCTGGCGGGCGGCGCGTTCGGCCTGGGCCACGGCATGCGCCGTCGCCTCGCCCGTCACGCCGACCTCGACGTCCAGCCGTATGCCTTGGCCGAAATGTTCGCACAACACCGTCTGCAGACGGACGCGGCTTTCGCTTTCGGCCAGCGTCTTGACGGCCACGCGCAGGATGACGGCATCGCCCTGCACGCCGGCCCATGCGCTCTGGCGCGCCAGTTCCGCCGCCAAGCCGGTGACCGGCAGGCGCGCAGCCAGCTCGGGCCAGGTTTCCGACGTCATGTCCGTCAGGCGGGCGCGCGACGACTGCCGCTTGCGCGCGGGCGCCGGACCTTCGCGGCGGGCCGCTGGCGGCGGCGCAGCCGAGGGCGCGCTGGCCAGGGTTTCGAAATCATCGTCGTCAGGATCCGACGTAAAGCCGTTGTCCGGCGCAAAGCCGCCTTCGGCTTCGAACGGGATTTCTTCGTCGACCCAGGCGGGCGGGCCTTCGCCATCATCGGTTTGGAGCGCGGGCGCGGGCGCGATGGCTGCGGCGGTCGCGGGCGTGATCGCCAGCGCGGCCGAACCAGCGGTCTTGCCAGCTTCGGACTCGGACATGGCCGGCGCATCGGCAGGCAGTTCTTCCCAGGGCGGCACGCTGCCGGGCCGGGTGGCTTGCGAAGTTTGTTCCAACGCGGCAGGTTCGGGTTCCGCCGCGGCAGGCGCCGGTTCAGCCTTCTGCGCGACGGCTGCGGGAGCCGCGGACTCAGCCGGAGCAGGAGCCTGCGCGGCCACGGGCGGCGCCGGAATCGCGGCGACCGGTGCAGGCTCCGCAACCGCTGGTGCGGCTGCGGGCTGAACGGCTGCCGGCGCGGGCTGGGGCTGCGCCGCGGCGGGCGCAGGCGCGGCAACTGCCGCCGGCGCTGCGGCCGCATCGGCAGTCTGACGGGCCGGCGCGGCGGGCGCTTCGAGCGCGGTCTGCGGGCCGGCGTCGCCATTGAGCGCCAGCATGCGCAGGCAGGCCATGATGAAGCCCGCGTACTCGTCGGGCGCCAGGGTCAGTTCGCTGCGGCTGTGCACCGCCACGGAATAGAACAGCTGCACCGCGTCCGGGTGCAGAGCCAGCGCCAGCCGGGCAATGTCGCCGGCCAGCGGATCCTCGGCGGGGGTCACGCCGCGCACGCGCTGCTCGATGGCGACGCGCGACAGCAGCACGGCCAGGTCGGCCAAGGCGCCAGCATAGGACAGGCCGCGGATGGCCAGTTCATCCGCCACCGCCAGCACGCCCTTGGCGTCGCCAGCGGACAGCGCATCCAGCAGGCGCACCAGATGCCGCTGGTCGATGGTGCCGAGCATGCCGCGCACGGCGTCCTCGGTCAGGTTGCCGGCGCTATAGGCAATGGCCTGGTCGGTCAGCGACAGCGCGTCGCGCATGGAGCCCGCGGCCGCCTGCCCGATCAGCCGCAAGGCCGGCACGTCGAAGCCCACCGCTTCCTGGCCGAGCACGGCCTGCAGATGGCCGACGATGGAATCGGCCGGCATCTGCTTCAGGTTGAACTGCAGGCAGCGCGACAGCACCGTCACCGGAATCTTCTGCGGGTCGGTGGTCGCGAGGATGAATTTGACGTGCGGCGGCGGCTCTTCCAGTGTCTTGAGCATGGCGTTGAACGCATGCCCGGTCAGCATGTGGACTTCGTCGATCATGTAGACCTTGAAGCGCCCTGCTCCCGGCGCGTACACCGCCTGCTCCAGCAACTGCGTCATTTCCTCGACGCCGCGGTTCGAGGCCGCGTCCAGCTCGAGGTAGTCGACGAAACGCCCGGCATCGATCTCCGTGCAGGCGCGACAGACGCCGCAAGGCTTGGACGTGATGCCTGTTTCGCAGTTGAGGGACTTCGCCAGGATGCGCGAGAGCGTGGTCTTGCCGACGCCGCGGGTTCCCGTGAACAGCCAGGCGTGATGCAGGCGTTGGGTGTCGAGCGCATGCGTCAGCGCGCGCACCACGTGATCCTGTCCCACGAGGGTATCGAACGATCTCGGCCGCCACTTGCGGGCCAGTACCAGATAAGTCATGGGTGGATTGTAGAGCCTGTTTCGCAAGCTGGCCCGAAATGGCCGGTCCAGCTGCCGGGGTTCGGCGCGAAGCATGGCAACCCATGCTCAGCGCGGCCTGAAACGCAAAGGGGACGGGCTTATTCCCGTGGAACGTATCCTTGGAAAATAACCCCGTCCCCCTTGAAAGCGGCGACATCATGGATAGTCATGACGCGCTGCTTTGAAGAATCCGGTTGGCGAGCCTTACTCCGGCACTGACCCTAAACGACTATGGCTGCTTCGTTCCCGACCTGACCAGGTTCACCGCCGAACCATGCGGAGGGGCCCGCCAGCCGAGATTCTAGCAGAGCTGCGCTTCGCTTGCTTGCTAGCCTCTCGGCTGGCGGGCCCCGGGGGGCTGAATGTGCGCCCCCTCCCCAGCCCTCCCCCCGAGGGGGAGGGGGTTGGGACGTCGCTTCGCTGGTCCTTTCGGCTCGCTTCGCTTTGCCTCTCTACACCCTCTCTACTCCTTTTGTCTCTGCGCTATTCCTTCAGGTCGATCCAGGCGCGTGCTCTTGGGAAGTAGAGAGCGGCGCGGGCGGTGCGGCCATCCAGGGCGGTGACTTGGGCGCAGTAGCGCAGCAACTGGTCGCCGTGGCGTTGGCGCATGCGAGCAGCGAAGGCGGTGGGGGTTTCGCCGGGGTGCGGGCGGCCGGTTTTGTAGTCGACGATGAGCCAGCCGTCTTCGGTGCTGAGGGCCAGGTCGATGACGGACACCTTGCCGGCGGCGTCGATCAGGGGCCATTCGCGGCGGGCGCCGGATTGGGACAAAAGCCACAGGCCACGTTCGTCGGCCAGGGTGGCTTGCAGGGTTTCGAGCACGGCCTCGGAGGCGGCGTCGGCCTGGCTGGCGGGGATGCCGGCGCGCGTGAGTTGACGGCGCATGGCGGGCAGGCGTTCGGCCAGCGCGTCGGCGGACCAGGCCTGAACGCCGTCCTGGCCGATGCGCGCCAGCCAGGCATGCGACAAGGTGCCGATGGCGGCGTCGTAGCCGGCCTCCAGTTGCCAGGCGGGATGTTCGCCGCCATCGCCCCAGGCGCCGCGCGCTGCGGCGCCAAAGCCGGGGCTGACCGCCACGTCCGCCACGCGCGCCAATTGCGCCAGGCCCGCGCGGTCCACGCGCCGCAAGGGTTCGCCCTGCCACTCGGGGCCGTCGGCTTCCTGCACCACTGTTTCGCCATCCAGCGACGGCGGCGTCGGTATGGCCAGGCAGGGCCACAGGCGGCCCAGCAGGCTGGCGGAGGACGGCGTCTTGACCTGGCCGCTGGCTTCGTCCACCGACACGTGGCCCACGAGGTGCAGGCGCTTGCGCGCCCGCGTCGCTGCCACATACAGCAGGCGATCGATTTCGTAGGATGCGCGGCGCGCCTCGCGCGCGCCCAGGTAGCGCGACAGGGGGTCGGCCTCGGTTTCGGCGCGCGGCTTTACCGGACCGAACAGCACGCGGCCGCCGCTCTGCTCAAAGCGCACGAGCGGCGCCTGATCGCCGCGCGGCGCGCGGTGCAGGCCGTACAGGATGACGGATTCGAACTGCAGTCCCTTGGACTTGTGCATGGTCATGATTTCGACCGCGCCCGTGTCTTCGTCCGCCGCGTCCGGCGCGGCGAACAAGCGCGCGATGCCGGCGTCCAGGGCCGCGACGTCGATGGCGCCGTGCGGCGCCAGGCGCTCGACCAGCTGGAACAGGCTTTCCGCATCGTTGGCGACAGACAGGCCGGCGTACAACGCCGGGCCGCCCAGGCGGCGCCACAGCGACTCCACCCACGCCGCGAAAGGCATGGCGCCCGAGGCGTTGCGCTTGTCGAGCAGGATGCCCGCCACCTGACGCAGGCGCTCGAACTCGTCGGCGCCGAGCACGCTTTGCGCCGATGGCGTGTCCGGCGCTGCGGGCGCCGCGTCGAACAATGACCCCTGAGGCGCGCTGGTGGCGGATGAAGGTACGGTCTGCGGCGCGATGCGCAGGGCGCGCTCCAGCAGCACCGGCACCGGCGTGATGTGGTCGTCGCCGAATAAGCGCTGCAGGGATGTCAGCGTCAAGCCGCAGTACGGTGCGCGCAGCACCGACAGCCAGGCCAGACGGTCGCCTGCATGCGACAAGGCCCGCACCAGTTGCACCAGGTCTGCCACCACCGGCCGCAGCGCCAGCGGCACCAGGTCCACCGCGCGGCAGCGTATGCCTTCCTGCGCCAGGCGGCGGGTCAGGTTGCCCAGATGGCTGCGTGCCCGCACCAGCACGGCGACGGGATGCTTGGCCCCCTTGTGGTCGATCAGCGCCTGGCGTACCAGGTCCACCGCAATGTCTTCAGCCTGCGCTTCCGCGGGGGCCGCGCCCTCGCGCGACCAGGCCGGGTGAAAGCGCACAGCGGGTTCCGGCAGCGCTTCATGGAAAGCGGTGGACGGGCTGTAGGCGATGGCTCCCGCCGCCGCATCGCTGCGCCGGGGCAGCAACTGCGCAAACGACTGGTTGACCCATTCGACGATGCCCGCCTGCGAGCGGAAGTTGTCGGTAAGGTTGAGGAAATGCGGCTGCAGTTCGCCTACGCCGATGTCGGCGACTTCCAGGAACAGGCCCACTTCCGCCTTGCGGAAACGGTAGATGGACTGCATCGGGTCGCCCACCAGGAACAGACTGCGGCCGTCGCCCTGCTGCCAGCCCGAGGTCAGCGTGCGCAGCAGGTCCAGCTGGGTCTGGCTGGTGTCCTGGAATTCGTCGATGAGCAGATGGCGGATCGAGGCGTCCAGCTTCAGCAGCAGTTCGCCCGGATCGTCGGCGCTGCCCAGCGCGGCCGCGGCGCGCTGCGAGATTTCGATGAAATCCACCTCGCCCGTGTCGGCGAAGCGCAGCCGCAACTGCGCCACCGCCAGCGCCAGCGTCATCAGCTGCGCGCCCAGCACCTCCCATTGCGCATCGGTGAAATGTGGCGCGGGCACGTCGCGCACCGCATGCAGGCGGCGCACCCAGACTGCGTCCGGGTCGGCGGCTTCCAGCCACGCCACGAACGGGTCCTTGTGCGCGCACTTGGCAGGAAAGCCCAGGTTCTTGTTGACGGTCTTGCGCAAGGTGCCGGTGCCCGTCAGCAGCAGATGCGCCACGGCTTGCCAGAGCTCCAGCGCTTCGGCGTCAGGCGGCGGCTCTTCTGTCCAGTCCAGCAAGGCCAGCAGCTTGTTTTCGGCCTCTCCATCCTGCAGATTGGCGGCAGCCAGCCGCGCCGGGCCGCATAGCGCTTCGGCCCAGCCATAGGGCATGGCCTCGCTGAGCGCGTCCAGGTCTTCGCCGATGGCCTCGGCCAGCATGGCTTCCATGCCCTCGCGGTCGGAGCCGTGGCGCAGCAGTGGCAGCCACTGGTCACGTTGACCCAGCATGTCGGCGATGGCCTCCTTGGCGGCCTGCACGTCCACGTCCAGATGCTTGAGGAGGATGCGCACGGCCTCGTAGTCGTCGGCAAGGTCCAGGGTGGCGCGCGCCGCCGCCTCGTAGTGGGTGCGCGCATCATCCGTGATCTCGGGCATGCCGCCCAGCTCCGACAACCAAGGCATGCTGCGCACCAGGCCCGCGCAGAAGGAGTCGATGGTGCGGATGGCCAGGCGCGCGGGATGGTCCAGCAGATGCCAGCCCTGCTCGTCGTTGCGCGCCAATGCGGCGCGCGCGAGTTCCCAGCTGCGGCGCTCGTGCATGGCTTCGGGCGGCGCATCCAGTCCGCGGCGCAGCTTGCTCAGCACGCGCGCGTGCATCTCCGACGCGGCCTTGCGCGTGAAGGTGATGGCGACGATTTCTTCCGGACGGTTCACAGTGGCCAGCAGCGCCAGGATGCGATCCGTCAGCAGCTCGGTCTTGCCCGAGCCGGCGGGCGCCTGCACCAGAAACGAACGGGTCGGATCCAGCGCGTCGGCGCGCGCCATATGGTCATGCGGCAAGCGTTCTTGTTCAGCCATGGCTCATGCGTCCTCGTCGTCCAGATGCAAACGCAGGAACGGCAATGCATCGCAGTATTTCAGGTCGTCGCGGCGATACGCGACGTTGGCCGCGTAGCCCGCGGCGTACTCGTCGGCCAGCGCTTCGATGGCACTGCGCCAGCGCTGCCGGATCTCCGGCCAGGACAGCCCGTCGAAGTACTTGCTGTCGCTGGCCAGCGTAACGCCGGGCACGCCCAGGTCCTCGTCGGCCAGGCCTTGTGCGGCGACCTGCCGCGCATGGATCTGCGCCAGCACCAGGCCCGCCACTTCGCCGCCCGCGGCGTCCGCCAGCACCGAGGCATAGAACGGCAACTGCACGTTCACGGGGCGACTGCGCGACCAGTCGGGTTCGGGCTTGGCCGCCGCCACGCCGGTCTTGTAATCGACGATGACATTGCGGCCATCGCCGAGGGTATCGATGCGGTCCAGCCGCAGCTTCAGGTTGAGCGCGCCGCGCTGCCATTGATGGTTCTTTTCCACCTGCGCCACCGCGAAGGGCAGGCGCTGCGCTTCCATATCCAGCCAGGACGCCAGCACGGCCTGGGCGCGCTGGCATTCCAGCGTGCGCAAGGCGGGCGCGTAGTCTTTCAGTTCCTCGTCCGCGGCTTGCGCCACCGCCTGCTCCAGCAAGGCAGGCAGGCGGCCCGTGGCCATGACTTCGTGTAGCGCGTCCTGGTCGGGCATCATGCCCCACACCAGTTCCAGCGCCTTGTGCAAAAACTGGCCGCGCACGTTGACCGTGGCCGCATCCGCATAGGGCGCCATTTCGCGGCCGCCCAGGCGATGCCGCACGAAGGCCCACAGCGGATTGCGCGCCTGCGTGTCCAGCACGTCCAGGCCGCCGCCGCCACGATTGCCGGCCGCCAGAGCGGGTCCTTGCGCGTCGTCCAGCGATTCCTGCGGCAAGGCCGGCAACGCTTGCGCCGCCGCGGGCGTCCAGTCCGTCAGCGCTGCCGCCGCGATCAGCGGCGACGGACGCAGCTCGCGTTCGCCGTCCATGTGCGCGTGGCTGACGATGATCTCGGGCGCGCAGCGACACAATGCCGCATACATGCCTTCGGCCCATTCGCGTTCGCGCTCGGGCGTGGCGCGCGGCGCCTTGGCCTGGCGCAACACTGCCAGCGGCAACAGCGGATTGGGCTTGGGCGAGGCCGGCAACACGTCATCGGTCAGGCCCAACACCCAGACGCCGTCCCAATAGCCGCCCTCGGCTTCCAGCAAACCCAGCACGTCCAGGCGCGCCTGCGGATCGCGTTGCGGCTGGAACGAGGCGGAACGCGCCACGCTTTCCAGCAGGTTCACGGCGGCCACGCCGCCCAGGCGCCCGGCGGCCGGCGCCAGCGCCGAAAAACTGCCCAGCGCATCGCCCAAGGCGCCCATCACCTGATAGCCGACGCTGTCCAGCACGCCTTCGCCGGGAAAGCCCAGCGCCATCAGCGCGGCCTTCATGCGCAACATCCACACGTCGCAAGTGGCCTGGCGGCCGCCCTGCGTCCAGATTTCCATGGCCTGATTCCAGGCCTGCGCCAACGCTGGCAAGTCCGCCAGCAGCTTGCGCCAATCCTGCGGGCCGACATGCAGTTGCGCCTGGCGTCGCCAGCGCGCGTCGATCGAGGCCAGCCGCGCGCGGTCGCGCACGTCGCCCGCGCAATGCCCGCCCAACAGGGCCGCGCCCAGCACCTCCACGCCACAGCCCTTGCCCGGCGCGCATTCGGCCAGGGCGCGCAACCAAGCGAGCGCGGCGCGCGCCATCGGCCATTCGTTCAACGGCCGCCCCACCGCCACGTTGAAGGCGTACGCGGCTTCGCCGCCACGCCCGGCCAGGGCCTGGCTGAGCACCCGCCGCGCGAACGGCGATTCCGCCTCCAGCTGGGGCGAGACGATGGCGTAGCGGCCATGGGGATGCATTTTCAAGCGCTCGGCCGCCCAGGCCGCGGCAGCGCGCCATTCCGCGCCTTGATCGGCGGCCTCGAACCTGCGCGCCGGCGTTTCAATGCGCTGCGCGTCGCGCCACTGCGCAACGGCCGCGCCCTGCTCTTCAAACGCCTGCAGCAGCCGGCGAAAGCGCGGCGACATGTCCGTGAATCCGGCCAGCACCAGTTGGCGCGGCACGGGCAGGCGTCCGTCCTCCAGCGCCCGCAGTACGCGCGCATAGCCCTGGTTGGCATCCTCGGCATCGATGCCGGCCAGCGCCTGGCGGTAGCGAACCCGCCATTTCGCGAAGCCGCGGTACTCGTCGGTATCCGCGCCCGAAGGCACGTGCAGTTGCCATTCGTCCATCAGCAGGTCTGCATCCATCGACAAGCGCGCGGCCTGGCTCGCATCCAACAGCACGCGCTCGGCTTCTTCAGCGCGGATCGCCTCGGTCCACACCAGTTGCGTGGCGAAACTGTCCAGCCGATAGGCAGGCACATCGCCATCCGTCTCGAACGCGAGTTCATTGGCGGCATCGGCCAGCCAGGCGGACAGCGGCAATATGCGCGGCAACTCGCTGACCTGGCGCTCCTGGCGCAGCAGGCCCGCCAGCTCCAGCGTAAGCCGGCGCGACAGGCGGTTGTTCACCGTCAGCACCAGCGTGTCGGCGGCAGGCATGCCGCCGATGTCCGGCAGCGATAGATCGGGATAGGAGGGCGATGAGTCCTGCATGGGCATCCGTAGCGCCCGCCCGCAGGCGGCGCGCGATGAGGGGAGAAATACCGCCGTAGGATACCGCGAGGCCGAGCGGAAAAAGCGCCTAGAAGCCGCAGAGCGCGGCCAGGTTTTCCCAGTGGATCTGCATTTCCGGCGTGGTGTAGCCCCAGAAAGCCAGGCCCAGGACGGCAACCAGGGCCAGCGCGCCAATCGCGCGCCAGCCGCGATGGCGGCGGGCGGCGGGCGCGGAACGATTGGCAGGGTTCATGAACGTCTCAGGCCGCGGCCGGCTGGGCAACCGGCTGTTCGCGCACCGGCAGGCACAACAGCGCCGCGATGACGGCCAGGGCCACGCCCAGCCACCAGACGGCGTCGTAATTGCCGGTCTTGGCATAGGCATATCCGCCCAGCCACACGCCGATGAAACTGCCCAGCTGGTGCCCCAGGAAGACGATGCCCGACAGCGTGGCCGCATAGCGCAGGCCGTAGATCTGGCCGATCAGGCCTTGCGTGAGCGGCACGGTCCCCAGCCAGAACAAACCCATCCACGCGGCGAAGGCGTACAGCACCCATGGCGACAACGGCATCCAGAGCAACAGCAGAATGCCGAAGGCGCGCATGCCGTACACCACGGCGAGGAGCCGTTTCTTGCTGTACTTGCCGCCCAGCTTGCCGGCATAGAACGAGCCCAGCACGTTGAACAGGCCGATCAGCGCAATGGCGGTCGCGCCCTGCCCCGCGCTCAGGCCGCCGTCCGTGACATAGGCGGGCAAGTGCAGCGTGATGAAGGCGGTGTGGAAGCCGCAGACGAAGTAGCTCCAGAACAGGAAATGGAACGAGGGGTGGCGTACCGCCTGCTTGACCGCCGAGGCCAGCGATTGCTGCGGCCCGGTGTGGGCCTGCGGACGTCCGCGCAGGAAATACGCCAGGGGGGCGCCGCAAGCGACGAACAGCGACAGCACCCACAATGCGCCCGTCCAGTCCAGGCCGCTGATCAGCACCTGTCCCGTGGGCACCACGGCAAACTGACCGAGCGAGCCGCCAGCGCTGGCGATGCCCATCGCCGTGCTGCGGTAGGCGGGCGGAACCGCGCGGGCCACCACGGGCAGGATCACCGGAAAGGTCGTGCCGGCCTGGCCCAATCCGACCAGCACGCCGGCCGTCAGATAGAGCGTGGCTTCATCCGTGGCGAAGCGCGTGCCTATCATGCCCAGCATGTACAGCAGCGCGCCCAGCGCGATGGTGCGGCCCGAACCGTAGCGGTCGGCCATGATGCCCATGAAGATACAGGCCACGCCCCACACCAGGTTCTGCAAAGCGAAGGCCATGGAGAACACTTCGCGTCCCCAGCCTTGCGCCAGCCCCATCGGCTGCATGAAGAGCCCGAAGGTGGCGCGCACCCCCATCGCGAGCAGCACCACCAGCGTACCCACGATCAGGGTACGGATGAAATTCGTATCGGTTTGGTTAGACATGAAACCCGTTTTTCGTTGTTTTGTTCGTCGCCCCCTCCACGGGACGGTCCGGCGCGCAGCGCGGGACCCGGTCATCATATACAAATAGCCTCCGCGCTCCGGCAATAGCCACGTTGGGCGTCGGGTCCAGCGAGCCGGGTTGCAGGGCAACGGATTTGGGGCTTGCGCCGCCTGCTGATAGACTTGCGTCCTGCGCCGAAACCCGTGCCCCCAGTGATAAACTCAGGGCCGACAGAATCGTAGCGATATCAAGGCCTTAGCAAGCAAGCGCGATCACTCGACCGACGCTGCCGCCTGATCAGCAATAGTCTCGCCGTAGTTAAATGGATATAACCGGCCCCTCCTAAGGGTCAATTGGTGGTTCGATTCCACCCGGCGAGGCCATCTCTGGCGTCGGTTCCGACGCCCCCCTTCCCTGCATCCCCCTACGCGCCCGAAGCCCTGCGCTTTTGTGAGCGCGGTTTGCCTGCTCCGGCATGGACAAAAACCTCGCGCGTTCAGCCGGATGAGGGTTAATCCGGGCTACGCTCACGCGCGGCCTGCCGTTAGCTTCTCGCACTTGTCTTGTGACGAATTGAAGCTGCGTCAATACGTCACTATTATTTTTTTGGACGATGATAGCGAATCGCCTTGCGCGCAACTTGAAATTGCTGTTTAAATTCGACGCGTAAGCCTCTAATTCATCTGGACTTTTTCTGGCCCGACGAAACGCCGGCTTAAGAAACATTTACTGACAGACTGACAAGCCAGCTCAAACCATGGCATTTCCCTGGAAACGTGCGATTGCGAACGCGATAGCGCCTGTGGCGCTGGCGGTGTGCGCGCTCCTGCCCCCCGCCGCCCAAGCCGCGAAGAATACGGACCCTTGCAAGACCAACGCCAAGTCGTCGGCCTGCAAGGCGCAACAAGCAAAGAAGGCTCCGGCCCCCAAAGCCAGCTCCGGCAAGAGCGCCTCCGGCAAACAAGCCGCCTCCTCCGCCAAGAAAGCTCCCCCCAAATCCTCATCTGGCAAGAAAGCCGCCGCCCCCAAAGGCGGCAAGCAGGTCGCAGCCAAGGGCACGCCGCCCAAGAAGGGCGCGGCCGCCGGCAAGAACGGCAAGCCAAACAAACCGTCGCGCGCGCAACGGGCCGCCGCTGCCGCCGCAGTCGGTTCGGCCGCCATGCCGCCGCCCGCCTCCTCGGTGCGCGCCGAAGCCGCCGCCCTGCGTTCCAGCACCGCCTATGTGCAGGATCTGGAAACGTCCACGGTCATCTTCGCCAAGAACGAAAACGTAGTGCGCCCCATCGCTTCGATCTCGAAGCTGATGACGGCCGTCGTCGTGGTCGACGCCAACCTGCCCATGGACGAAATGCTGGAGATCACCGACGAAGACGTCGACGGCCTCAAGCACACCACCTCCCGTCTGCGCGTGGGCACCAAGCTGTCGCGCGGCGACATGCTGCACCTGGCTCTGATGTCGTCCGAGAACCGCGCCGCCAACGCGCTGGGCCGCCACTATCCGGGCGGCCTGCCGGCTTTCGTGGCCGCCATGAACGCCAAGGCGCAGGCGCTGGGCATGACCAGCACCCGCTTCATCGAACCCACCGGCCTGTCCAGCGACAACGTCTCGTCGCCGCACGATCTGGCCCGACTGCTGCGCGCTGCCTCCCAGCGCCCGCTGATCCACCGCTACTCCACCGATACCGAGTACGACGTCGAGGTCAACAACCGCACGCAGACCTTCCGCAACACCAACCTGTTGGTGCGCAAGCCCGACTGGGACATCAAGGTGTCCAAGACCGGCTACATCAACGAAGCCGGCGAATGCCTGGTCATGCTGGCCCGCATCAACGGCCGCGATCTGGCCATCGTGCTGCTGGATTCGCAAGGCAAACTCTCCCGCATCGGCGATGCGGTGCGCATCCGCCGCATCGTGCAGAACGAAGTGGCGATGGCGTCGATCCAGTCTGGCGGCTGAACGCCTGCTGCGCTACCGTCACATGAACAAAGGGCCCGAGAATTCGGGCCCTTTGCTTTTTGCCGTGGCGGCGGCGCCAGTGTTGACCGATTAGGCGGCCTTGCGTTTCGGGCGCAGAGGCTGGGCGTCGTACAGCGTGGGCGGCAAGCCTTCCAGCACGGCCTGGGGGTTGAGCGAACGGATCGGCACGGCTGCGTCCAACGGAATGCGGCCCTCCGCCTGCAACAGTTGGTAGCGCAGGCAGCATACGCGCAGGAACGACGTGAAATTGGCGGCCTCGCCGCGATACTCGATCAGTTCGTCGTACAAACGTTCGATCAGCTGCGTCACGCGCATGCCGTCCCGGCCGGCGATTTCTTCCAATACCTGCCAGAACAACTGCTCCAGCCTCAGGCTGGTAGCCACGCCATGCAGCCGCAGCGAACGGGTTTCGGGCGCGTAGGACTGCTCGCTGGCGCGGATGAAGATTTCACACATGGGAGCTCCTGGAACTCGGGACTGGGCGCGAGGCCTGGGCCGGGAGGCCTACGGCTGACTGTACGCCGTTTGCCGCGGCCCGGGCAAGGGCGCGGCGGCCGGCCTCTTTCTGCAACCACACGTTTCCGGCATCGGCGGGCAGCCCGCTCGGTTGATATAAATCATGGTCGGGAAAGCGTCCACGTTCGAGCATAAGGAATCTTGATCAGACTTCGGAGGCAGTGATGGATAAAACCATGAAAGCAGCGGTTGCACGAGCATTCGGCAAGCCCCTGGCAATCGAAGAAGTCGCGGTGCCGCGCCCGGGTCCGGGCGAATTGCTGGTAAAGATTGAAGCCTGCGGGGTCTGCCACACCGACCTGCACGCGGTCGAAGGCGACTGGCCCGTCAAGCCCAACCCGCCCTTCATTCCCGGTCACGAGGGCGTCGGCCATGTGGTCGCGGTGGGCGCGGGCGTGACCCATGTGAAGGAAGGCGACCGCGTCGGCATACCCTGGCTGTATTCCGCCTGCGGGCATTGCGAGCATTGCCTGGGCGGCTGGGAAACGCTGTGCGAAACACAGAAGAACGCCGGTTACTCCGTGAACGGCGGCTTCGCCGAATACGCGCTGGCTGACGCCAACTACGTGGGCCTGCTGCCCAAGAACGTCGGTTTCGTCGAGGTCGCGCCCGTGCTGTGCGCCGGCGTGACCGTCTACAAGGGCCTGAAGATGACGGACACCCGTCCGGGCAACTGGGTGGTGATCTCGGGCATTGGCGGATTGGGCCACATGGCGGTGCAGTACGCCAAGGCCATGGGCCTGAACGTGGCCGCGGTGGACATCGACGACGCCAAGCTGGACTTCGCCCGCCGCCTGGGCGCCGAGGTCACGGTCAACGCCAAGACTACCGACCCGGCCGCCTACCTCAAGCGCGAGATCGGCGGCGCGCACGGCGCGCTGATCACGGCGGTATCGCCCAAGGCCTTCGAGCAGGCGCTGGGCATGGTGCGCCGCGGCGGGACCGTGGCGCTCAACGGCTTGCCGCCGGGCGACTTCCCGCTGTCGATCTTCGACATGGTGCTCAACGGCGTCACCGTGCGCGGCTCCATCGTGGGTTCGCGCCTGGACCTGCAGGAATCGCTGCAGTTCGCCGAAGAGGGGAAGGTGCACGCCACTGTCGCCACCGAAAGCCTGGAGAACATCAACGACGTGTTCGACCGCATGCGGCGCGGCCAGATCGAAGGCCGCATCGTGCTCGATTTCGCCTGATTTCCAAGCCGTAAAGGAAAAGCGCCAGGGCCGCATGTTTGCGGCCCTGGCGCTTTGTGGCGTTGAAGATCAGGGCGTGATCTTCGTGCCCAACACCGCCAGGAATTGCGACATCCAGGCTGGATGCGCGGGCCAGGCCGGCGCCGTCACCAGATTGCCGTCGGTGTAGGCCTGGTCGATGCCGATCTCGGCATAGGTGCCGCCTGCCAGGCGCACTTCCGGTGCGCACGCCGGATAGGCGGAGCAGGTGCGGCCCTTCAGGATGCCGGCCGCGGCCAGCAGTTGCGCGCCGTGGCAGACCGCCGCGATGGGCTTGCCCGCCTTGTCGAAGGCGCGCACGATGTCCAGCACCTTTTCGTTCAGGCGCAGATACTCCGGCGCGCGGCCGCCCGGAATCACCAGGCCGTCGTAGGACGACGGCTCGACGCGATCGAAGTCATAGTTCAGCGCGAAATTGTGGCCGCGCTTTTCGGTGTAGGTCTGTGCGCCTTCGAAGTCATGGATCGCAGTCGCGATGGTGTCGCCCGCCTTCTTGTCCGGGCATACCGCATGCACCGTGTGCCCCACCGTCAGCAGGGTCTGGTACGGCACCATGGTCTCGTAGTCCTCGGCGTAGTCGCCGACCAGCATCAACAGTCGCTTGCTCATGTTTGTCTCCTAGGGATGGCGGAAAGCCGGTTCAGCACCCGTGGCCGGGCTCCGGTTCTTGATCTACGCCCCTATTGTGACGCCGCCATCGGCTTGGGTGGTGGTATGGGAATACCACGCCCACGCCAGCCCTATTCCAGCGCGACGGTTACGCCCTTGGCGCCCAGCAGCGTGACCAGTACCTTGGGGTCTATGCCGATCAGATACCCGCGCCGCCCGCCGTTGATGTAGACCACCGGGTAGTCCAGCACTTCGGCCTCGACCCACACCGGCATCTTCTTGCGCGTGCCGAAGGGCGAGGTGCCACCCACCTGATAGCCCGAATGGCGCTGCGCGACCTCGGGTTTGCAGGGCTCGACGCGCTTGAGCCCGGCCTGGCGCGCCAGGTTCTTGGTGGAAACTTCGCGGTCGCCGTGCATGACCACGATGAGGGGTTTGGCGGATTCGTCCTCCATCACCAGGGTCTTCACCACCGCATGCGGATCCAGGCCCAACTGGCGCGCGGCTTCGCCCGCGCCGCCATGGTCGATGTAGTCATAGGTATGTTCCGTGTACGTCACCTTGTTCTGCTTGAGGAACTGGGTGGCGGGCGTTTCGGAAACGTGGCGGGCTTTGCTCATGGTTATGCGTGAAAGAAGAATTTCGAAGCGGCGCGCGCCGGCTAGCCGCGGGGATGGTGGGTCGCGTGCAGCGCCTTCAGGCGTTCGCGCGCGACGTGCGTGTAGATCTGCGTGGTGGAAATGTCGGCATGCCCCAGCAGCATCTGCACCACGCGCAGGTCGGCGCCGTGGTTCAGCAGGTGCGTGGCGAAGGCGTGCCGCAGCACGTGGGGTGACAGCGGCGCGCGCACGTCCGCCAGCAAGGCGTACTTCTTCACCAGTTGCCAGAACGCCTGGCGCGACATCGCTTCGGCCCGGCCGGTGATGAAGAGCGCATCGCTCACGCGCCCGGCCGCCAGCTCTGGCCGCGCGGACTTCAGGTAGCGGTCGATCCAATGCGCGGCCTCGGCGCCCAACGGCACCAGTCGGTCCTTGCCGCCCTTGCCCAGCACCACCCGCACCACGCCTTCGTTCAGGCTCACGTCCAGCGTGCGCATGCCCACCAGCTCGGACACGCGCAAGCCCGTGGCATACAGCGTTTCCAGCATCGCGCGGTCGCGCAGGCCACGGGCCTGCTCCAGGTCGGGCGCGCGCAGCAAGGCATCCACCTGCTGCTCGGACAGCGTCTTGGGCATGCGCGGCGGCTGCTTGGCCGCGATCAGCGTCAGGCAGGGATCGCGTTCGGCGCGGTGCTCGCGCAAGGCCCAGGCGTAGAAGCGGCGCAGCGCGGCCAGCCTGCGGTTGGCGGTGGTGGCGCGGGTTTCCTCGTGGCGGAAGGCGAACCAGGCTTCGATGTCAGCCTTGCCGGCATCGCGCAAGGGCTTGGCGGGTCCAGCAGGCAGCGCGTGGGCCTGTGCCGCATCGCCATGGCGGTCGGCCATTTCGCGCGCATAGGCTTCGGGGTCTTCCAGCCAGCGGGCAAAGCCCGTCAGGTCGCGCCGGTAGGCAGCCAGGGTGTTGGCCGACAGGCCGTCTTCCAGCCAGACGGCGTCGATGAAGGCGTCGATATCGGCCTGGGATTCAAGCGGGGGGCGGGTCGCGGGCATGCCAGGATTCTACGGCTCAGCGTCCGCCCACGCCCGCGGCGGCGGACTTCAGCCAGCTCTCGAAGAGCTTGAGCGCCTCGGAGCGTTCGCTGCGCTGCGGATAGCCGAAGTAGTAGCCCTGGCTGACCGACAGCGATTGCGGCACGGGCATTGCCAATGTGCCCTGGTCCAGCGCGGGCTGGGCCAGGAAGCGCGGCATCAGCCCGACGCCCAGGCCGGCCTGCACCGCCGCCATCACCATGGTGAAGAGTTCGTAGCGCGGGCCGCCGGCGGCGTGCGGACCATAAAGATGGCTATTGGCCGCGTACCACTGGCGCCAGGCGTCGGGCCGTGACGCCAGGTGCAAATGGGTCATGCCGGACAAGGCGCTGGCGCCCGGCTCCGGCGTGCGCGCCGCCAGCTCCGGCGCGCACACGGGCACCAGTTCGCGCTCGGGGAACAGCAGCACGCCCTGGGTGCCTGGCCACAATCCGTCCCCGTGATACAGCGCTCCGTCGAAGGGCTGGTCCTTGAACTGGAATGGCAACGTGCGCACGGACAGGCTGACCGTGATGTCGCCATGCTCGCGCTGGAAATCCGCCAGGCGCGGGATCAGCCAGGTCGTCGCCAGGGTGGGCACCACGGCGATATGGATGCTGCGGCCCATGCCGGTGCGGCTGACCAGGCCGAAGGTGTCTTTTTCGATCTGGTCCAGATGGTGGCGAATGCGGCCGGCGTACTCGGCCCCATGGTCGGTCAGCACGATGCGCCGGCGTACCCGGGTGAACAGCTGCACGCCCAGGCGCGCCTCCAGGCTGGCCACCTGGCGATAGACGGCGCTGTGCGTCAGGGACAGTTCCTCGGCCGCGCGGGAAAAGCTGCCCAGACGGGCTGACGCTTCAAACGCCTGCAGGGCGCTCAGGTTGGGAATGCCGTTTCTCATATCGAGGGAACCGCCAGGTGCCGGCGGGCGTCCCCGCCGCTCGGCCGGGCGGATCTTGCCGCGGCGCAGCATGGCAGGTCGTGCCGGTGGGTCAATAGATTGTGCAATTTTATCAATTGCATTGTGCGATCAAGGAACATTATGCTCGGATGTCCTAACCTCGGCTCATCATGACTACCACCCCCATGTCCCAGCAAGAATCCCGCCTTGGCGGTCACATCCTGGTCGACCAGCTGGTTGCGCAGGGCGTCAAACATGTTTTCTGCGTCCCCGGCGAAAGCTATCTGGCAGTGCTGGACGGCCTGCACGATGCGGACATCAAGGTCACGGTGTGCCGCCAGGAAGGCGGCGCGGCCATGATGGCCGACGCCCACGGCAAGCTGACCGGCGAACCCGGCATCTGCATGGTGACCCGTGGCCCGGGCGCGTCCAACGCGCTGGCCGGCGTGCACATCGCCAAGCAGGACTCCACCCCCCTGATCCTGTTCGTCGGCCAGATCGAGCGCGGCATGCGCGAACGTGAAGCCTTCCAGGAAATGGATTACCGCGCCGTGTTCGGCACGCAAGCCAAGTGGGTCACCGAGATCGACCAGGTCGAACGCATTCCCGAACTGGTGTCGCGCGCCTTCCACATTGCCACCTCGGGCCGTCCCGGCCCGGTCGTGATCGCGCTGCCCGAGGACATGCTGGTCGAAGCCGCCAAGGTCGCCGACGCGCCGCGTTACGAAATCATTGATTCCGCCCCCACGGCCGGCCAATTGGCCGACCTGGAAAAGCTGCTGGCCGAAGCCAAGAATCCGGTCGCCATCCTGGGCGGCACGCGCTGGGACGCCCGCGCGGTGCAGCAGTTCGCCGATTTTGCGCAGCGCCATGCGCTGCCCACGGCCGTGTCTTTCCGACGCCAGATGCTGTTCCCGGCCGACCACCCCTGCTTCATCGGCGACGTGGGCCTGGGCATCAATCCCGCGCTGCTCAAGCGCGTCGCCGACGCGGACCTGATCCTGCTGGTGGGCGGCCGCATGTCGGAAAACCCCAGCCAGGCCTACACGCTGCTGGACATTCCGGTACCCAAGCAGAAGCTGGTGCACGTGCACCCCGATACCGCCGAGCTGGGCCGCGTCTACCGCCCCACCCTGGCCATCAATACCTCGCCCGCCGCCTTCGCGCAGGCGCTGGCCGGCCTGAAGGCGCCGGCTCAGCCCGCCTGGGCCGCCGGCACGCAGGCCATGCGCGAGTCGTACCTGAAATGGAGCGACCCCAGCGCCATCACGACGCCTGGCGCGCTGCAGATGGGCCAGGTCATGGCCTACCTGGAAAAGACGCTGCCGGCAGACGCCATCATGACCAACGGCGCCGGCAACTACGCCACCTGGCTGCACCGCTTCCATCGTTTCACCCGCTACGGCACGCAGCTGGCGCCGACGTCGGGCTCCATGGGCTACGGCCTGCCCGCGGCCGTGGGCGCCAAGCGCGTGTCGCCGGACAAGACCGTGGTCTGCTTCGCCGGCGACGGCTGCTTCCTGATGCACGGCCAGGAATTCGCGACCGCGGTGCAGTACGACCTGCCCATCGTCGTGGTGCTGGTGGACAACGGCATGTACGGCACGATCCGCATGCACCAGGAAAAGCACTACCCCGGCCGCATTTCCGCGACCGAGCTGAAGAATCCGGATTTCGCCGACTACGCGCGCGCCTTTGGCGGCCACGGCGAACGCGTCGAAACCACCGAGCAGTTCGGCCCGGCCTTCGAACGCGCCCTGGCCAGCGGCAAGCCGGCCATCCTGCACTGCTTCATCGATCCGGAAACCATCACCCCGGGCACGACCCTGGAAAAAATCCGCGACGCAGCGCTCAAGGCGCAGCACTGAAGGCGGGACGGAACGGCGCCGCCGCGCGCCCGCCGTTCCATTCGCCGCTTGCCGCCTGAATTATTTTAGGTTTAAACTTTCTAGCATTCCGAAATCCATAGCGGAGACCCAGCATGTCCTCGAATCCTTCCTTTCACTGGCAAGACCCCTTGTTGCTGGACCAGCAACTGACCGAAGAAGAACGCATGGTGCGTGACGCAGCCTACGCCTATGCGCAGGACAAGCTCGCCCCGCGCGTTCTGAACGCGTTCCGCAACGAACAGACCGACCCGGCCATCTTCTCCGAAATGGGCGAACTGGGCCTGCTGGGCGCCACCATCCCCGTCGAATACGGCGGCGCCGGCCTGAACTACGTCAGCTACGGCCTGATCGCCCGCGAAGTCGAACGCATCGACTCCGGCTACCGCTCCATGATGAGCGTGCAGTCGTCCCTGGTGATGGTGCCCATCAACGAATTCGGCAGCGAAGCGCAAAAGCAGAAGTACCTGCCCAAGCTGGCTCGCGGCGAATGGATCGGCTGCTTCGGCCTGACCGAACCCAACCACGGCTCCGATCCCGGCGGCATGGAAACCCGCGCCGTCAAGACGTCCGACGGCTACAAGATTTCCGGCAACAAGATGTGGATCACCAACTCCCCCATCGCCGATGTCTTCGTGGTGTGGGCCAAGTGCGTCGGCGGCGACTTCGACGGCAAGATCCGCGGCTTCATCCTGGAAAAGGGCATGAAGGGCCTGTCGGCCCCGGCCATCCACGGCAAGGTCGGCCTGCGCGCCTCGATCACCGGCGAAATCGTCATGGACGAAGTGGAAGTGTCCGCCGACCAGATGATGCCCGGCGTGTCCGGCCTGAAGGGTCCGTTCACCTGCCTGAACTCCGCCCGCTACGGCATCGCCTGGGGCGCCGTCGGCGCCGCTGAAGCCTGCTGGCACACCGCCCGCCAGTACACGCTGGACCGCAAGCAATTCGGCCGCCCCCTGGCCGCCAACCAGCTGATCCAGAAGAAGCTGGCCGACATGCAGACCGAAATCACGCTGGCCCTGCAAGGCTGCCTGCGCCTGGGCCGCATGAAGGACGAAGGCACCGCCGCCGTCGAAATCACCTCCATCATGAAGCGCAACTCCTGCGGCAAGGCACTGGACATCGCCCGCCTGGCGCGCGACATGCTCGGCGGCAACGGCATCTCCGACGAGTTCGGTGTGGCCCGCCACCTGGTGAACCTGGAAGTGGTCAACACCTACGAAGGCACCCACGACGTGCACGCCCTGATCCTAGGCCGCGCGCAGACCGGCATCCAGGCGTTCTATTGATCGCTTGTTCGGTTCCGACGAAACCGCCCTACGGGGCGGTTTTTTTTTTGCCCTGCACCGACGATCGGCAAGGTCTCCCAAATTTCGTTTACAACGTAAGTCCCCCAAAAAAAGGAAGCACACATGACTCCGCGGCAACTGGTCGAAGAATGGGTCCTACGGTTCAATGCCGCCGATGCCGCTGGCCTGGCGGAGCTTTACGATGAAGCGGCGGTGAACCATCAGGTAACCCAGGAGCCCATCGTCGGACGCGAGGCCATACGCGCGATGTTTGAACGGGAGTTCGCCCAGGCCGACATGACCTGCATCGTGGAGACGATCCATGAAGCCGGCGAGGTTGCTGCCCTGGAATGGCGCGATCCCCTGGGACTGCGCGGCTGCGGATTCTTTACGGTGCGCGGCGGCAGGATCGTGTTCCAGCGGGGTTACTGGGACAAGCTGTCCTTCTTGAAGATGCACGGCCTGCCCATCCAGTAATTGCCGCCAGGCCGCTCTCGTCCCCGCAACAACCCGCGCATTGCCGAAAGCCCGTATAGGCGAGCCCTTGCACTCGCCGTACGCTTTGCAGCATCGGCCAGGCACAGGGCCGGGCGCTCCCGCGCCCTGCCGCGTGTCCCGACCAGGTTTCCCCCCGAGCCCAGGAGCCGCGCATGCAAGGCTGTCCCACCCTCCGCCTGATGACAGGCATTGCCATGGCGTTCATGGCCCATGGCGCCTACGCCGTCACCACCCTCACGATGGCCACCGAGTATCCGGCCACCTCCATGCCCGGACAAGGCGTATCCACGTTTGCCGAACTGGTCCGCGCCAAGACCGCGGGCAACGTGGTCATCGACGCCAGCTATGACGCGTCCAAGGGGATCAAGTCGGCCGACATGATCGATGCGGTGCAAGCGCGCAAGGTGGATGCGGGCGATGCCTTCGCCGGCGCACTGGCGGCCAAGTATCCCTTGTTCGGCGTGTCGTCCCTGCCGTTCCTGGCGGACTCGTTGTCCAAGGCGCGCAACCTGAACAAGGCCGCCCGCCCCGCCTACGAGAAGCTGCTGGCGGCGCATGGGCAGAAGCTGCTGTACACCACGCCGTGGCCGGCGTCCGGCATCTGGTCCAAGCAGAAGCTGGACAGCGTCGCGGCCTTGAAGAAGCTGAGCATCCGCACCTACGACGCCACGTCGCAGGACGTCATGCAGAAAGCCGGCGCCCGCGCGCAGAACATTTCCTTCGCGGATGCGATGCCGCTGATCGCCTCGGGCGAGGTGAACGCGGTACTGTCGTCAGGCGACGGCGGCGCGGGCCGCAAGCTCTGGGAGCACCTGCCCAACTTCGCGGAAATCAACTACGCGATGCCGATCTCGGTGGCGACGATGAACCTGCAGGCGTATCAGGCGCTGGATGCGCGCACGCGCCGCGCCATCGACCAGGCGGCGGCGCAGACCGAAACCGAACAATGGAAGCGCATCGACGGCCGCCTGCAGCAGAACTACGCCAACATGCGCAAGAACGGCGTGGCGATCAATACGTCGGTGCCGCTGCCCGTGCAGCGCGCGCTGAAGGATGCCGCGGCGGACTCGGTCAAGAACTGGAAGGCAGCAGCCGGTCCTGAAGCCGCCGCCATCCTGAAGCAGACAGGCAAGCGCTAGACGGCCAGCCTCAGTTTTCGCCGGACAGATCGAACAGGCTGGTCGCGTCCAGCTCCAGCACGCCTTCGTCGTGCTGGTTCAGGACCGTCCAGGCCCAGGTAATGATGCCCAGGTCGGGACGCGACGACGAGGTGCGCACGCCCTGCACGCGCGCTTCGAGGCGCAGGGTGTCGCCCGGACGCACCGGCGTGCGCCAGCGCACCTCGCCCAGGCCGGGCGAGCCGAAGGATTCGGAATCGTGCAGCGCCGCGTCCACGGCCATGCGCATCGCCAGCGCGCAGGTATGCCAGCCGCTGGCGATCAGGCCGCCCCAGCGCCCTTCGGAGGCACGCTTGGGATCGGTGTGGAACCACTGGGGATCGAACTTGCGTGCGAACTCCAGGATCTCGGCTTCCGTCAGGGTGACCGGACCGCCCTTGATGACCATGCCGTCCTTGAACTCGGCGAACTTCATTTTGTGGATTCCCCCCGCAAATGCAATCGGCGCGCCAGTGCGCGCCGATTGCCACGCATGTTTGTGGATTCAGTACGTTTCGAAATGCAGGCGCCCTTCGCGGCGCAATGCATCATGCAGGATAGACCAATCCTGGCCCGCTTGCACCGTCACATCGCGCAGGGCGTCCAGCACGCCTACTTCCATGCCCTTCAGCCCGCACACGTAGATGCAGGTATTGCGGTCCGCCAGCAGTTCCCGCACCGCGCCTGCGCGGTCGCGGATCAGGTCCTGCACGTAGCGCTTGGGTTGCCCGGCTTCGCGCGACAGCGCCAGGTTGATGTCGATGAAATCTCGCGGCAGCTTCATTAGCGGCCCGAAGTACGGCAGTTCACGCTCGGTGCGCGCGCCGAAGAACAGCAGCAGCTTGCCGTTTTCGCCGGTCTCGATGCGGCGGCGGTAGCGCTCCGTCATCGCGCGCATGGGCGCCGAACCCGTGCCGGTGCAGATCATGATGAGATTGGCGCGGGGGTGATTGGGCATCAGGAAGGTGTGGCCGAACGGCCCGATCACCTGCACCTTGTCGTTCTTGGCCAGGTCGCACAGGTAGTTCGAGCACACGCCATGCGCGGCGGCGCCCGCATGGTCCTCGGTGACGCGCTTTACGGTCAGCGAAAGATTGTTGTAGCCGGCCCGCTCGCCGTCGCGCGGACTGGCCAGCGAGTACTGGCGCGCGTGGTGCGCCCGGCCCTGCGCGTCCACGCCGGGCGGCAGGATGCCGATGGACTGCCCTTCCAGCACGGGAAACGGCAGCTCGCCGAAGTCGAGCACGATATGGTGGATGTCGCTTTCCGTGTCGGCGCCGGTCACGCGGTAGTTGCCGACCACGGTGGCCGTCATCGGCGTCTTGTGCGTGTACAGGTTGACGTATGGATGGGCGGCGGACCAGGGCGGGACCGTTGCGCCGGGCGCGGTGGACGGCGCGGGCGCGGCAGGCTGCGGCGTATCCGGCTCATCGCAGGCCGGCGCGGCGGCAGCCGTTTCCGGCAGCGCCTTCTCGCCCGGCAGTTCTTCCCAGCCCAGTTGTTCCTGCACGCCATAGGCTTCGGCGCGTACCATCAGCCGCCAGTTGTCGATCGCCCCCGTGGGGCAAGGCGGCACGCAGGCCATGCAGCCGTTGCAGATCTCGGGATCCACCACGTAGTTGTTCGAGTCGTGGGTGATCGCCTTGATCGGACAGGTTTCTTCGCAGGTATTGCAGCGGATGCAGATCTCGGGATCGATCAGGTGCTGCTTCAGGACTTCTGCTGGTAAGGGAGCGTTCATCTCGGTCTTCCCCATGCTCCGGTAGGCGGCCGTGAAAACAGCCGCCGCCCCGCTTTAGTTGAAACGGACGTACTCGAAATTCACCGGCTGGCGGTTGACGCCCATGACGGGCGGCGCGATCCAGTTGGCGAACTTGCCCGGCTCGGTGACGCGGCCCATCAGCGATGCAACGAAGGCGCGGTCCTCGGGCGTCGGCAGCCATTTGTGACTGTTGGCCTGCCATTGCGATTCGGACAGGATCTCGCCTTCGGGCGACATGCGGATGCCGGCCAGCGTGCCGATCTGGCGATTGAAGGCCTTGTGCGGCACTTGCAGCCGGAACGGCAGGCCGCTCTTTTCGATGACCTTGTTCCAGCGCCCGATTCCAGCGACCGAATCGCGGATGAAGTCGTCGCGCAGCACTTCGTTCAGGGCGTTCAGCATCGGCACCTCGATCTCGCGCAGCCTGCCGTTTTCCACGGTCAGCACGCGGTAGGTGTCGTTCTTCAGCTGGTGGTCGTCGGTGCGCTTGCTTTCCTCGTAGCGGCCCTTCAGGCCCGAACCGTAGAAAATGGCCGCATTGGAGGACTGATCCGCGCCGAACAGGTCGATGGTGACGCTGTAGTGGAAGTTGAGGTAGCGCTGGATGGTGGGCAGGTCGATCACGCCGGCCGCGCGCACCGCTTGCGGGTCATCGGTCTTGAGCTGGTTCATGACCTCGCAGGTGCGCTGGATGACGCGCGAGATGCCGGATTCGCCCACGAACATGTGGTGCGCTTCCTCGGTCAGCATGAACTTCGTGGTGCGCGCCAGCGGATCGAAGCTGGACTCCGCCAGCGCGCACAGCTGGAACTTGCCGTCGCGGTCGGTGAAATAGGTGAACATGTAGAAGGCCAGCCAATCGGGCGTCTTCTCGTTGAACGCGCCCAGGATGCGCGGATTGTCGGAATCCCCCGAGCTGCGCTGCAGGAGCGCGTCCGCCTCTTCGCGGCCATCGCGGCCGAAATAGCGGTGCAGCAGGTAGACCATGGCCCACAGGTGGCGGCCTTCCTCGACGTTGATCTGGAACAGGTTGCGCAAGTCGTACTGCGAGGGCGCGGTCAGGCCCAGGTGGCGCTGCTGCTCGATCGAGGCCGGTTCGGTGTCGCCCTGCGTGACGATGATGCGGCGCAGGTTGGCGCGGTGCTCGCCGGGCACATCCTGCCAGACGTCACGGCCCATGTTCTCGCCGAAATGGATCTTGCGCTGCCCGTCCTGCGGCGCCAGGAAGATACCCCAGCGGTAGTCCGGCATCTTGACGTGGTCGAAGTGCGCCCAGCCGTCGGGCTGCACACTGACCGCCGTGCGCAGATAGACGTCGAAGCCGTGGGAGCCGTCGGGCCCCATGTCCTGCCACCACTGCAGGTAGTTGGGCTGCCAATGCTCCAGCGCGCGCTGCAAGGTGCGGTCGCCGGACAGATTGACGTTGTTGGGGATCTTATCGGTGTAGTTGATTCCAGACATGTCTCGCTCCTGTTCCTTTGGGGTGGCCGCGTTCACGCGGCGCGGTGACGCGGGGCCGTCAGACCCGGTTCCAGTCGAATGCGGCTTGCTCGCCCTTGCCGTAGAGCTTGAGCGCGCCCTTGTCGCCGGCGGCGTTGGGGCGGTTGAAGATCCAGTTCTGCCAGGCCGTGAGGCGGCCGAAGATGCGGGTCTCCATCGTTTCCTGGCCGCCGAAGCGCAGGTTGGCTTCCAGCCCGGTCAGGGCGTCGGGCGACAGCGCGCGGCGCTCTTCCAGCATCATGCGCACTTCGTCGTCCCAATCGATGTTGTCCGGCGCATAGGTGACCAGGCCCAGCTCCAGCGCGTCGGTGGCGGACAGTTGCTGGCCGGCTCGCGCGCGCACCGCTTCCAGGGGCGCTTCCTCTTCATAGAAGCGGCGCTGCAGGCGGCTCTGGCCGTTGACCAGCGGATAGGCGCCGAAATTGCGCTCGCCCACCACGATCTGCGCGGGCGCGGATTCGTCTTCGTTGTCCAGCATGTAGCTGCGGTCGGCAGCCAGCGCCAGTTCGAGCAAGGTGCCTGCAAAGCAGGAGCCGGGTTCGATCAGCGCGAACAGGCTGCGCGAGGTCACGTCCAGGCGCGCCAAGGTGCGGCGCAGCATGCCGGCGGTTTCGCGCACGAACCAGTGGTCCGCATGCTGTTGGAGCGCGGCATCCGCGGCCAACACCAGCGCGGCGTCGCCTTCGGTCTTGATGATCCAGGTGCCGATGTCCAGTTCGTTGGTGCGCATCGACAGGATGGCATCGTCCAGTTCGCGCGCCATCTGCAGCGGCCACCAGGCCGCGCCGGCCGCGACGATGTCCTGCAGCTCGGTTTGCACCGCGCCCTCGGGCGCGCGCACCGTCCAGGTGGCCTGGCGCTTCTCGCGGTCCAACTTGATGTCCACATAGCGATAGGACAGGCCATCGGCGCTTTCCGTGCGCTGCACCGGCGTCAACGCGATGCCTTGCTCGCCTGCCGGGCGGTCGCTGCCCTGCGCCAGCGCCTGCGCGCGCTCACGCACGGCCTCCTCGAAGCGGGCCGGCTTGACCACTTCGTCCACCAGGCGCCAATCCTTGGCGCGCTGGCCGCGCACGCCCTCGACCAAGGTGCAGAAAATGTCGGCATGGTCGTGGCGCACCCGGCGCTTGTCGGTCACGCGGGTCAGGCCGCCGGTGCCGGGCAGCACGCCCAGCAGCGGCACCTCGGGCAGCGCGACCGCCGACGATCGGTCGTCGATCAGCATGATCTCGTCGCAGGCGAGCGCCAGCTCGTAGCCGCCCCCGGCGCAGGCGCCGTTGAGCGCGGCGATGAACTTCAGGCCGCTGTGGCGGCTGGAATCTTCAATGCCGTTGCGAGTTTCGTTGGTGAACTTGCAGAAGTTCACCTTCCAGGCGTGCGAGGACAGACCCAGCATGAAGATATTGGCGCCGGAACAGAAGATGCGGTCCTTCATGCTGGTCACGACCACGGTGCGCACTTCCGGGTGTTCGAAGCGGATGCGCTGCAAGGCGTCATGCAGTTCGATGTCCACCCCCAGGTCGTAGGAATTCAGCTTGAGCTTGTAGCCCGGACGCAGGCCACCGTCCTCGGCAACATCCATGGCCAGCGTGGCGACCGGGCCGTCGAAGCTCAAGCGCCAGTGGCGGTACTGCTCGGGATCGGTCCGGAAATCAACCCGGTTGAGGGTGCTGCTCATAGTGTGTCTCCTCGTACGCCTGCCAAAACAGGAAAAATACTGCACTACATGAATTATTGTGCAGATTAGAGGACAAAAAAAGCCCCGTCAAGCGGGGCATGCACAAAAATGCATATTGCCGGCGCTGCCGGCATCGAATCCAGCTATAGCGGCAGGCCGCAAGCCTTGCGCACCTGGGTGCGCAGGCCGGCAAAGCTCTCCTGCACGTCCAGGTTGCTGGTGACCCAGGTAAGGTCGGCCTTGGCGTAGAAGGCTTCGCGTCCGGCGAGGATGCGCTTGAGGTCCGCCATGGCCTCGTTGTTGCCCGACATGGGACGGAAATCCCCCTGCGCCATGACCCGGCCCATATGCTCCTCGGGCGTGGCGCGCAGCCATACCGTGTAGCAATGCGCCAGCAGCAGATTGAGGGTGGCGGGCTCGGACACCAGCCCGCCCGGCGTGGCCAACACCATTTCCGGGTAGATCTGCACGGCCTCTTCCAGCGCCCGCCGTTCGTAGCGGCGGTAGGCATTGGGGCCGTACAGATTGTGGATTTCCAGGATGCTGCAGCCGGCCACGCGCTCGATCTCGCGATTCAACTCCACGAACGGATAACCCAGGTCATCGGCCAGCATCTGGCCCAGCGTGGACTTGCCCGCGCCGCGCAGGCCGATCAGCGCCACGCGCTGGGTGCGGTTGGGGCGCTGCGCCCCCGCCCCTACGCCGAACAGCTGGGTCAGGGCCTCGCGCGCGCGCTGCAGGTCGGATTCCGTGCGGCCGCTGAGCAGCTCGCGGATCAGCAGCCAGTCGGGCGATTCGGTGGTGACGTCGCCCACCAATTCGGCCAGCGCGCAGTTGAAGGCGCGTGCGATCTGCAGCAACACCAGGATGGAGGCATTGCCCACCCCATGTTCCAGATTGGCCAGATGGCGCTCCGATACGCCAGTCACCTGCGACAGGCTCTTGCGGGTCATGCCGCGTATGGCCCGCAGGCGGCGCACCCGCTCGCCCAAGGCCACCAGGAACGCTTCCCGCCTGGGTTCGGATGGCGCCGCATCTAGCGCTTGATTCATGTTTACGTGACTCCGCAAAAACCCTGATTACCACGCTTTATGCACTATAGTGCTTGACCATAATCAATGGAAGCACTATTTTTCCATTCAATCAGTCCAAAGCGCCTCATGTGCAAAAAAGCAGCAGTCGATTTCATGTCGATTCTGAAGCGCCGACAGTGTAAAGGAGGAGCCCGGTGAGTACGCCTGATCAATTCCATGCCCTGATGCGCGAGGTCACGCGCCTGACGCAAGGCCAGCCGCTGGACGCGGCGCTGCAGGAAAGCCTGAACCGCGAGGCCGGCCCGCAAAGCGCCCTGTTCCAGGAGATCTACGCCACCTGTAGGCAGGGCGTGGCCGAAGGCTGGATGTGCAGCCGGGAAGGCGGCGGCATCCGCTACGGCCGCGTCATCAAGCCCGCGCCAGACCTGGCGGACTGCTCGGTGGACGTAGTGGACATGAACGATCTTGCCGGCCCGCACCACGCGCACCCCAATGGCGAGATCGACATGATCATGCCGCTGACCGAGGGCGCCCGCTTCGACGGCCACGGCGCCGGCTGGCTGGTCTACGGCCCCGGCAGCGCGCACAGCCCGACCGTGAGCGGCGGCCGCGCGCTGGTGCTGTATCTGCTGCCGGGCGGCGCCATCGAATTCACGCGCACCTGAGAGGCCCCGCCCCACCCGCCGCCAGAAAAACACACACAGCGCGGCTCCCCCCACAGGACATCAGGAGACAACCGTGAACGCCTGTCCCGACGAACTCAACTTCGCCAGCCACCTGGCGGCGCTCAATGCGCCGCGCGCCGCCAAGCCGGCCTACATCGACGACACGCGCCAGATCAGCTACGGCGAACTGGCGGAGCGGGTGGCGCGCATGGCCGGCGCGCTGCGCCAGCTGGGCCTGCGGCGCGAGGAGCGCATCCTGCTGCTGATGCAGGACACTGTCGACTGGCCGGTGGTATTCCTGGGCGCGCTGCATGCGGGCGTGGTGCCGGTGGCCGTGAACACCCTGCTTACCGCCGATGACTACGCTTACATCATTGGCCACAGCCGCGTGCGCGCCGTGTTCGTATCGGGCGCCTTGCTGCCGGTGGTGCAGACCGCGCTGGGGCAGGCCGCCGCCGATGTCGAACACCTGGTGGTTTCCCAGCCGGCCGGCGCCTTGCCCGAAGGCGGGCGCGAATTCGAATCGCTGCTGGCCGCCGCCCCGCTCGCGCCAGCGGCGCGCACCCTGTCCGACGAGATCGCTTTCTGGCTGTATTCGTCGGGCTCCACCGGCAAACCCAAGGGCGTGGTCCACACCCATGGCAACCTGTGGCACACGGCCGAACTCTATGCCAAGCCCGTGCTCGGCATCCGCGAGGACGACGTGGTGTTCTCGGCCGCCAAGCTGTTCTTCGCCTACGGCCTGGGCAATGGCCTGACCTTCCCCCTGTCCGTGGGCGCGACCGTCATCCTGATGGGCGAACGCCCCACGCCGCAAGCGGTCTTCAAACGCCTGACGCAGCATCGGCCCACCGTGTTCTACGGCGTGCCCACGCTGTACGCCAGCATGCTGGCCTCGCCCGACCTGCCGGCGCGCGAACAGGTCGCCATGCGCATCTGCACGTCCGCCGGCGAAGCCTTGCCGCGCGACATCGGCGAACGCTACACGCGCCACTTCGGCTGCGAGATCCTGGATGGCATCGGCTCCACCGAGATGCTGCACATCTTCATCTCCAACCAGACCGGGCAACTGCGCTACGGCACTACCGGCAAGCCCGTACCGGGCTATGAGGTGCAGTTGCGCGACGAGAACGGCGCCCCGGTGCCGCCCGGCGCCATCGGCGACCTCTACATCAAAGGCCCCAGCGCAGCCCTGATGTACTGGAACAACCGCGACAAGACGCGCCAGTGCTTCCTGGGCGACTGGCTCAAGAGCGGCGACAAGTACACCTGCGACGCGGACGGCTACTACACCTATGCCGGGCGCAGCGACGACATGATCAAGGTCAGCGGCCAGTACGTGTCGCCAGTGGAGGTCGAGAACATCCTGGTGCAGCACGAGGCCGTGCTGGAAGCGGCGGTGATCGGCGTGCCGGACCACGACGGGCTGGTCAAGACCAAGGCCTATGTGGTGCTGCGGCCCGGCTTCGAGCCCGACGCGCAGACCGGGGCCGCGCTGCAGAACTATGTGAAACAGCATCTGGCGCCGTTCAAGTATCCGCGCCAGATCAATTTCACGGAAGAACTGCCTAAGACGGCCACCGGGAAGATACAGCGCTTCCGCCTGCGCCAATTGGAAGAGGCCACGCTATGAGCGCCTGCGCCGTGGCCGAAACCGCGTTTGCCGAGTTCCATGCCGGCGGCCGCGACCTGCGCCTGGAATGCCGGTGGATCGGGTCCGACCGTTCCGGCGCCCCGCTGCTGGTCTTTCTGCACGAAGGGCTGGGTTCCGTGTCCATGTGGAAGGACTGGCCCGACCGCGTCTGTGCGGCAGCCGGCTGCCGTGGACTGGTGTATTCGCGCTACGGCTACGGGCAATCGACGCCACGGCCGCCAGCAGAAAAGCGGCCGGTGGATTTCATGCACATCGAGGCGCGCGAAGTGCTGCCCGCGCTGTTGATCGCGCTGGGCGTGGACGCCCGGCGCGACAAGCCGGTGCTGTTCGGCCACAGCGACGGCGGCTCCATCGCCCTGCTGTATGCGGCCATGCATCCCGACGCGGTGGCCGGCGTGGTCGCCGCCGCGCCCCATATCCTGGTCGAAGACGTGTCGCTCGCCAGCATCGCGCAGGCGCGCCAGGCCTATCTGGACACGGACCTGCGAGCCCGGCTGGGGCGCTATCACGCGGACCCGGATTCGGCGTTCTGGGGCTGGAACGATATCTGGCTGGACCCGGCTTTCCGCCGCTGGAACCTGGACGAATACCTGCCCCGCATCGCCTGTCCCGTGCTTGCCATCCAGGGCGTGGACGACGAATACGGCAGCTTGGCGCAGATACGCGGCATACGCCGGCTCGCGCCCCAGACCGAATTGCTGGAACTGCCCGACTGCGGCCACTCGGCGCACAAGGACCAGCCAGCCCGCGTTATCCAGGCCGTCGCCAGCTTTATGGGCGGCCTGGAAAAACCCCGCTGACCACTGCGTCGGCCCATAACAAGCACGGAGACTAACCATGAACCACGCCCTGACCCGGGCTGCGCTCGCCGCGGCTCTGACGCTCGCCGCCACCGGCGCCCAGGCCGCCGACAAGATCAAGGTCGGCTTCATGCTGCCCTACAGCGGCACCTACGCCGCGCTGGGCAACGCCATCGAGAACGGCTTCAAGCTGTACGTCGCCGAACAAGGCGGCAAGCTGGGCGGACGCGAGATCGAATACTTCAAGGTGGACGACGAGTCCAACCCCGCCAAGGCCGCCGAAAATGCCAACCGCCTGATCAAGCGCGACCAGGTGGACGTGTTGATCGGCACCGTGCACTCGGGCGTGGCGATGGCCCTGGCCAAGGCCGCCAAGGACGCCGACACCACGCTGATCGTGACCAATGCCGGCGCCAACGCCATCACCGGCCCGCTGTGCGGCCCGGGCATCTTCCGCACCTCGTTCACCAATTGGCAGCCGGCGTACGCCATGGGTCCGGTGGCCTTTGCCAAGGGCCACAAGACGGCCGTCACCATCACCTGGAAGTATGCGGCCGGCGACGAAGCCATCGGCGGCTTCAAGGAAGGCTTCGAGAAGGCCGGCGGCAAGGTCGTGAAGGAACTGAGCCTGCCGTTTCCCAACGTGGAATTCCAGCCGCTGCTGACCGAGATCGCGGCGCTCAAGCCCGACATGGTGTTCACGTTCTTCGCGGGCGGCGGCGCCGTGAAATTCGTGCAGGACTATTACGCCGCAGGCCTGGGCAAGACCATCCCGCTGTACGGCTCGGGCTTCCTGACCGACGGCACGCTGGAGGCCCAGGGCGCTTCGGCGCAAGGCCTGCTGACCACCCTGCACTATGCCGACGGCCTGAACACGCCTCGCGACAACGCCTTCCGCGCCGACTACAGCAAAGCCTACAAGGCGCAGCCCGACGTCTACGCGGTGCAGGGCTATGACGCGGCGCAGCTGATGCAGTCGGGCCTGGCCGCGGTCAAGGGCGACTTCGCCAAGAAGGAAGACTTCCGCAAGGCCATGCGCGGCGCCACGGTGGACAGCCCGCGCGGCCCCTTCACGCTGTCCAGCGCGGGCAACCCGGTGCAGGACATCTACCTGCGCCGCGTCGACGGGCTGGAGAACAAGGTCGTGGATATCGCCGTGAAGAAGCTGGCCGACCCGGCCCGCGGCTGCAAGCTCTGACCGCAATCCGCCACAGGGAGGCCCCATGGACATCAGCATCCTGCTCATCCAGAGCCTGAACGCTTTCCAGTACGGCTTGCTGCTGTTCCTGGTGGCCAGCGGACTCACGCTGATCTTCGGCATCATGGGCATCATCAATCTTGCCCACGGCAGTTTCTACATGATCGGCGCCTACATGGCGTTCGCGCTGGGACCGGCCGTCGACCGCTGGCTGGGCGGCGGCTTCCTGACCACGCTGGCGGTCTGCGTGCTGGCCGCCGGCGCCCTGGGCTATCTACTGGAGGCCGCTTTTTTCAGCTACCTGTACAAGCGCAACCACTTGCAGCAGGTGCTGATGACCTACGGCCTGATCCTGGTCTTCGAAGAACTGCGCAGCATCCTGGTGGGCAACGACGTGCACGGCGTGCCCCTGCCTGCCTGGCTGCAGGGCAGCATCGCGCTGGGCGACGTCATGACCTATCCGGTCTACCGGCTGTTCATTTCCGCCGTCGGCATCGCGGTGGCGCTGTTGCTGTACTGGATCATCACGCGCACGCGGCTGGGCATGATGCTGCGGGCCGGCGCCAGCAACCGCGAGATGATCGGATCGCTGGGCATAGACATCAACAAGCTCTACCGCCTGGTGTTCGCGGCAGGCGTGGCGCTGGCGGCGCTGGCAGGCAGCATCGCCGCGCCGGTGTCCTCGGTCTATCCCGGCATGGGCAACGGCGTACTCATTATCTGCTTCGTGGTGGTGGTGATCGGCGGCATCGGCTCGATCCGTGGCGCCTTCCTGGCCGCGATGCTGGTGGGCGTGGTGGAAACCTTCGGCCAGGTGCTGTTCCCGTCCGCGGCGGGCGTGCTGGTGTACCTGCTGATGGCCTTCATACTTCTTTGCAAGCCCGAAGGGCTGTTCAAACAGGGCTGACCATGTTGAACCGACTCTTGCCCATTGCGGCGCTGCTGGCGCTGGCCGTTTTCTCCTGGAGCGGCAGCGACTACTACACCGGCCTGGCGATCAAGATCATGATCTATGGAATCTTCGCGCTCAGCCTGCAGCTGCTGGTGGGCGGCGCGGGACTGGTCAGCCTGGGCCACGCCGCCTTCTTCGGCATCGGCGCCTACGTCGCGTCGCTGCTGTCGCCGGAATCCGAAGCCGCCGGCCTGTGGTGGCTGCTGCCGGCCGCCCTGCTCGCCGCCGCGGCCTATGCGTTGGCGACCGGCGCGCTGGCGCTGCGCACCCGCGGCGTGTACTTCATCATGGTCACGCTGGCCTTCTCGCAGATGGCCTACTACGTGTTCCACGACACCAAGATCGGCGGCGGCAGCGACGGCATCTACCTGTACTTCCGGCCCGAACTGTCCCTGGGCGGCTGGCTGCCGTTCGACCTGAGCGATGCCCGGACCTTCTACTTCTTCGTGCTCGCCTGCCTGGCGCTGACCTGGGGCTTCCTGGCGCTACTGCGGCGTTCGCCTTTCGGCGCCGCGCTCGCCGGCATCCGCATCAACGAACAGCGTATGCGCGCGGCCGGCTACTCGACCTATCCCTACAAGCTGGCCGCCTATGTCATCGGCGCCACGCTGGCCAGCCTGGCGGGCTTTCTGTTCGCGCTGAAGGACGGCTTCGTCACGCCCGAGCTGCTGGCCTGGGAACAATCGGGCCTGGTGCTGCTGATGGTGATCCTGGGCGGCATGGGCAGCCTGGGCGGCGCGGTGCTGGGCACTGTGGCGCTGGTGCTGATGCAGGAACTGTTCCAGTCGCAGGAGATTTTCGGCGAATACGCGCGCCACTGGCACCTGCCGCTGGGCGTGGCCATCATCGCGCTGGTGGCCTTGCTGCCCAACGGCCTGGCCGGGCTGCCGGCTCAGCTGCGCCAGCGCCGCGCGGCGCACGTTGCCGCCCCCGGCCTGGACGCCGACACCGCCCGCGCCGCGCCCAAACCGGATGCCGCCCATTCCAGCCGTCAGCAGGCCCCCGCCCGCCTGCCCATCCAGGGAGAGCCCCATGTCTGATGTCCTGCTGGCCGCAAGCGCGGTCTCGCGCCGCTTCGGCGGCCTGACGGCGGTGAACGGCGTGTCGCTGGAATTGCAGCGCGGCCAGGTCCACGCCGTCATCGGCACCAACGGCGCAGGTAAGTCCACGCTGATCAACATCCTGTCGGGCGAACTTGCGCCCAGCAGCGGCCAAGTGATGCTGGCCGGCCGCGACATCACGGCCTGGCGCCAGCCCGACCGGGCGCGCGCGGGCCTGGGCCGCAGCTACCAGCGGTCCACCATCTTTCCCGAACTGAGCGTGTTCGAAAACTGCAGGCTGGCCGCCCAGGCTCGCCGCCAGCGCTTCTGGCACTGGTGGCGGTCCGCCGCCGAATGCCGCCACAGCGCGGAGCTTGCGCGTCACGCGCTGGAGCGCACCGGCCTGGCGGACGACGCCGCGCGCGACGCCGGGCTGCTGCCGCATGGCCGCAAGCGCCAGCTTGAGATCGCCATGTGCCTGGCTGGTGAACCGCAGGTGCTGCTGTTGGACGAACCCCTGGCCGGCATGGGCCCCGAGGAAACCGACCGCATCCTGGAGCTGCTGGAAGCGCTCAAGCCCGGCCACGCAATCCTGCTGGTGGAACACGACATGGACGCGGTCTTCCGCGTCGCCGAAACCATTACCGTCATGGTCAACGGCGCCGCCATCGCCAGCGGCACGCCAGACGCGATCCGCGCCAACCCCGACGTGCGCACTGCCTACCTGGGCGAAGACAGCCATGGAGCCAGCGTATGACCGCATTGATCGAAGCAGGCGGCCTGCACGTTTACTACGGCGCCAGCCATGTGCTGCGCGGCATCGACATGCATATCGCGCCCGGAGAATCCGTAGGCCTGGTGGGGCGCAACGGCATGGGCAAGACCACGCTGATCCGCAGCCTGATGGGCCACGTCAGAAGCGCCCAGGGCTGCGTGCGCGTGGGCGGGCGCGACTGCACCCGTGCGCAGCCCCACGCCATCGCCCGCATGGGCGTGGCCTATGTACCCGAAGGGCGCGGCATCTTTCCCAACCTGAACGTGCGCGAGAACCTGCAGGTGGCAGCGCGCGCCGGCCGCGACGGCCGCCAGGACTGGACCTACGCGCGCGTGCTGGAGGTGTTTCCGCGCCTGCGGGAACGCCTGGGCCATGGCGGCCAGCAGCTATCGGGGGGCGAGCAGCAGATGCTGGCCATCGGCCGGGCGCTGATGACCAATCCCGAACTGCTGATCCTGGACGAAGCCACCGAGGGCCTGGCCCCGCTGATCGTGGCCGAGATCTGGAAAATCATCCGCCAGATCCGCTCCAGCGGCATGTCCACGCTGATCGTGGACCGCAATTACCGGGCGGTGCTGGAACACACCGACCGCTGCCTGGTGATGGAAAAAGGCCAGATCGTGCAGGACGGCGACAGCGCGTCGCTGGCCCGGCAGCCCGAGCAGTTGACGCGCTATCTGGGGGTTTAGATCACCGCTTCAATCAGGAACGGGCCGCGGCGCTTCAAGCCTTCCTGCAGCGCGCGCGCGAAGCCTTCCACCGTATCCACGCTGACCGCTTCCACGCCCATGCCGCGCGCCAGATGCGTCCAGTCCAGGTACGGTTCTTCCAGATCCAGCATGCGGCGGGCGTTGCGCCCGGGTTCCTGCACGCCCACGTTCTTCATCTCGCCGTGCAGGGTGGCGTAGGAACGGTTGGCCAGGATCACGGTCAGGCAATCCAGGTTCTCGCGCGCCTGCGTCCATAGCGCCTGCAAGGTGTACATGCCGCTGCCGTCTGCCTGCAGGGTGACGACCTTGCGGTCCGGGCAGGCGACGGCAGCGCCGGTCGCCAGCGGCAGGCCGATGCCGATGGCGCCGCCCGTCAGCATGAGCCAATCGTGCGGCGCGCTGTTGACGCTGTAGAGCGGGAATTCGCGGCCCTGGGTGATGGACTCGTCGCAGACGATGGCCTGCTCCGGCAGATGGTGCGCGACCAGGATGTTGACGGCGGCGCCAGTCAACTTGCCGGACTGCGGCACCTCGTAGTTGGCGGGGGCAGCGGCCAGGCGCGGCGCGTCCTGGGCGATGCCGAGCTCGTCGGCCAGCCACTCCAGCGCATGCGCCAGGTCCTGCTCGGGCGTGCCCAGCACCACCTGCTTGCAGTCGGGCGGCGCCAGCAGGCTGGGCTTGCCAGGATAGGCAAAGAAGCCGACCGGCGCTTTCGCGCCCACCAGCACCAGATGGCGCACGTCCTTCAGCTTGGCCACCGCCAGGTCGATCGGATACGGCAGGCGGTCCACCGGCGTGCGCGAGCCGCCGCGCTCGATGCGGCGGTTGGAGGTTTCCGACACCAGCCGCACGCCGGTGGCGCGCGCGATACGGCCGGCGGCGTTCAGCGCGCGTTCACGCAGCGCGGAACCGCCCAGCATCAGCGTCGTGACTTCGCCCGAGCGGATCGCGGCAACCGCCGCGCGCACCGCGTCGGCCGAGGTCTGGGCCAAGGCCTCGCTCTTGGCCAGCACCGGCGCGGTGTTTTCCGGCAAGTCCGTCCAGGCCGCGTCGGCGGGCAGGATCAGCGTGGCGATGTTGCCCGGCGAGCGGCGCGCCACGCCCACGGCCTCAGCGGCGTCGGCGGACAGGTCGGCGGCCTTGGTGGTGCGCTTGACCCAATGCGACATCGGGCGCGCGACGCCTTCGACGTCGCTGGTCAGCGGCGCGTCGTACTGGACGTGATAGGTGGCGTGGTCGCCCACGATGTTGACCATGGGCGTGCGGGCGCGCTTGGCGTTGTGCAGGTTGGCCAGGCCGTTGCCCAGGCCTGGGCCCAGGTGCAGCAGCGTCGCGGCAGGCTTGTCGGCCATGCGCGCGTAGCCGTCGGCCGCGCCGGTCACCACGCCTTCGAACAGGCCCAGCACGCAGCGCATCTTCGGCTTGCGATCCAATGCCGCGACAAAGTGCATTTCGGATGTGCCGGGGTTCGCGAAGCAAACATCCACGTCGTTGGCCAGCAAGGTATCGCAAAGACTATCAGCGCCGTTCATCGTTTTTCCCTGATCATTTTCCATTGGCGGTGCATGGGCGCATGCGCGCCCGCGTGACATGCATGATAGGTAGCGTAGCCGAAACCGGCTAGAGCCATTTCAGGCCGCCGTCATGGAACCATTCCGCAGGTTCCGCCAAACGGAATTTGAAAGGCCCCATCAGCCCAGTATCTGCCCCAGGAAGGCCTGCGCGCGTTCGGTGCGCGGCGCGCGGAAGAAATTGTCCGGCGTGTCGGCCTCGACGATGGCGCCCTGGTCCATGAAGACCACGCGGTCGCCGACCTCGCGCGCGAAACCCATTTCATGCGTCACGCACACCATGGTCATGCCGTCGCGCGCCAGCGCCACCATCGTGTCCAGCACTTCCTTGACCATCTCGGGGTCCAGCGCGGATGTGGGCTCGTCGAACAGCATGATCTTGGGCCGCATGCACAGCGCCCGCGCAATCGCCACGCGCTGCTTCTGGCCGCCGGACAGCTGGCCCGGGTACTTGGAGGCGTGCTGCGGAATCTTGACGCGCTCCAGGTATTCCATGGCGCGGGCCTCGGCTTCCTCGCGCGGCACGCCCTTCACCAGCATCGGCGCCAGCGTGCAATTGTCCAGCACGGTCAGGTGCGGAAACAGGTTGAAGTGCTGGAACACCATGCCGACCTCGGCGCGGATGCGCTCGATGTTCTTCAGGTCGTCGTTCAGCTCGATGCCGTCGACGACGATGCGGCCTTGCTGGTGTTCCTCGAGCCGGTTCAAGAGCCGGATGGTGGTGGACTTGCCGGAGCCGGACGGCCCGCACAGGATCAGCTTTTCGCCTGGCAACACCTCCAGCGCCAGCTCGTCCAGCACCTTGAAGTCGCCATACCATTTGCATACGCCCTGCATCGTGATGATAGGGGCGGCGTAGTTCAATCCATCCATCGCATCAGGCCTTGGAAATGTCATGGTTTTCGCCCGCGCCGCTCCAGTAGCCCGGCACGGTCAAGCGTTTTTCGGAACGGCGGAACACGTAGGACAGCACGCTGCACATGGCGAAGTAGATGACGCCCACCATGGTGTAGACGGTCAGCGCCTGGAAGGTGGCGCCCGCCAGCATTTCGCCCGCGCGCATCAATTCGTAAACGCTGATGACGGCCACCAGCGAGGTTTCCTTGATCAGCACCAGCGCGTAGTTGCCCAGCGCCGGGAACACCGTGCGCAAGGCCTGCGGCAGCACGATGCGGCGCAGCCGCTGCACCTTGCCCAGGCCCAGCGCGCGCGCCGCCTCGTACTGGCCGCTGTCCACCGACTGGATGCCGCTGCGGAAGAGTTCGGCCAGATAGGCGCCGAAGTTCAGCGTCAGGCCCAACACGCCGGCAACGAAGCCGTTGATGACCACGCCCATCTCAGGCAGGCCGTAGTAGATGTAGAACAGCTGCAGCAGCAGCGGCGTGCCGCGTATCACGTCGATGTAGAAACGCGCGCCGCGGCTGAGCAGCCGCGACGGCGACAGGCGGCACAGACAGACGACCAGGCCCAGGGCCACCGCCAGGAATGCCGAAGAGAAAAACAGCGCCAGGGTCCAGACCGTGCCCTCGGCGAGGGGGGTCAGGTACATGCGCAGGGTCGCGAGATCCAAGTCGTACTCCTTATCCGTGCCGGTACGGCGTCACTTGCTCATCAGGTCGGCCACGCCCCACTTCTGCCCGATGGCGGCGAGCTCGCCGTTCTGTTTCATCTGTGCCAGCGCGCCGTTGACCGCCTCCAGCAGCGCGGCGTTGCCCTTCTGCACCGCCATGCCCACCTGCCACTTGCGCTGCGGCTGATAGCCCGTGTCCAGCTTCACGCCGGGGATGTTCTTGGTCTTGATCTGGTAGATGATGCTTGGCGGATCCACGATGCCCAGGTCGATGCGGCCGGCGCGCACGTCGGCCAGCAGCGTGGAATAGTCCTGGTACGTCGAAACCTTGGTGCCGGGCATGTCCTTGATCATGTTGAACTGCACCGAGTCCACCAGCACGCCGACGCGCTGGCCCTTCATGTCTTCGAACTTGGCGTACTTCTTGTCCGCCTTGTCGCTGACCACGATGCCCTCGCCCCATTCATAGACCGGCGCCGAGAAGTCGATGGCGCGGGCGCGTTCCTCGGTGATGAAGAGCGGCGCGGACATCACGTCGGCGCGGCCCGAGGTCAGCGTGGGAATCAGGCCGGAGAACGGCACGTCGGACAGCTTGTCCGACACCTTCAGGTGCTTGGCCACGGCCGCGGCCACGTCCACCATGATGCCCTCCAGCTGGTTCGACTTCGGATTCTTGAAGCCGTGCGGCGGCGCGGACGCCGTGGTGACGACGTTCAGGCTCTGGTCCGCGCGGATCTCGTCCAGCGTGCGCGCCTGCGCGCCGCCCTGGGCCAGCAGGCCGGCTACAGCCAGGCCCAGCAGAATGGATTTGAGTTTCATCGTTTTCCCCTTGGATGAATTGGTTGGCGTGGCGCTGCCGGCTCAGGCCGGACGCCCCTGCGGATACTGCTGCACCGCTACCGCCGCCAGCGCGCAGAATTCCTGCATGACGGTGGCTGCCAGGAAGGCCGTGGCCCCCTGCACGTCTTGCGGCGGCGACACGGTGTTCACGTCGAACGCCACGAAGTTCAGGCCCGCGAGCTGGCGCAACAGCGCCAGCCCTTCCTTGGCCGTAAGTCCGCCCCACTCCGGCGTGCACACGCCCGGCGCGCAGGAAGGATCGAAGATGTCCATGTCGAAGCACAGGTACACGGGCCGCTGGCCGATGCGCTGCTTGATGTTGGCCAGCGCGCCCTTCTGGTCCTGGTCGAAGTCGTCATAAGGCAGGATCGTGTAGCCGACCTCGCGCCCGAACTCCAACACGCCCGGCATGAAGGAACTGCCTCGCGTGCCGATGTGAAAGCTGGAGGCCACGTCCAGCAGCCCCTCTTCAGCGGCGCGTGTGAACGTAGTGGCCGTGTTGTAGCCAGGGATGGGATAGGTGTCGGTGTGCGAATCGAAATGCAGCACCACGAAATCCGGATGGCGGCGCGCCACGGCGCGCAGCTGCGGCAAGGTGACCGCGCCATCGCCTCCCATGGAAATCGGTATGGCGCCCGAATCCAGGATGGCGCCTATGCCGGCCTCGATCAGCGGATAGGAGGCGTCCGGATCGCCCGGATGGCAGGCCACATTGCCCACATCGATGGCGCGCAGGAACTCCGGCGGGTTGTCGATGCCGTGGCGCCGGAAGATATCCACCGGCCGCAGCAGCCTGGACTGCTCGCGGATCGCGTCCGGCCCCTGGCGCGATCCGACGCGGAACGGATGCGTGCCGCAATCGAAGGGAATGCCGACCACGCAGGCGCGCGCCGCGCCCATGCCCGCGGCGCGGACGGCAGGCAGGCCCATGAACCCGGCGACGGGATGAAAACAGACTTCGGCTGGCTGCTGCACAACTCGGCTCCTGGGTGACGACCGCTGCCCTGATAAGGCTGGGATCAATATTTAGATTCAATCAAATCGCTGTGCGATATGATCGTGTCGAAATAAGAGTATCGTGCGTACAAGCATCCGGCCAATTAGGGAGTTTCCCCTAATCAGCAGTTTTATATCCGACTAAATTAGTATGAATAACGAACGCACGTGGTCGGCGCTCCCGGGACCCGGGCCCCCTGGAATCAGGCCTCGTCGCCCGCGAACGGCATCGCGTCGCGCAGGGCGCCGCCCGGCGGCTCCATTTCATAGAAGGGGCGCGACCGCCCCAGCGTGCGCGACGCGCTGATGGCGTGCGCCGTTTCCACCACTTGCGGACCGAACACAGCCTGCGCCTGCTCGAACGACCAGCGGCTGGACGGCACCGATACGTTGACCGCGCCTACCGGCGTGCCACCGGCATCCAGCACCGCGGCGCTGACCGTGATGTCGCCCGGATAGAACTCGCCGTTGGAGCGCGCATAGCCGTGCCTGCGGGCAAACTCCAGCTCGGCCAGGAGCACGTCCATGCTTGTGATGGTGGCGGCCGTGTAGGCCTTGCGGTCGCACCGTTCCAGGAGACCGCGCGCGACCGCGGGATCCAGCCTGGCCAGCACCGCCCGGCCCGCCGCCGTGCAGTACAGCGGCAGGCGCATGCCCACCGGCATGTTCACGAACATTTCCTTGTGGGTGGCAAAGCGCGCCACGTACACCATGTCCAGACCGTCGGGCTCGGCCAGGCTGCAGGTTTCCTGGCTGTTGCGGTTGAGCGTGTGCAGGAAAGGATTGCCGCCCAGCACCAGCGGGCTGGTCTGCACGTACTTCATGCCCAGCTCCAGCGACCAGGGCCCCAGCGAGAACTTCTTGCTCAAGGGGTCCTTGCGCAGATAGCCCAGCGTCCACAGCGTGTGGGTGAAGCGCTGCACCGAACTCTTGCTCAGTCCGGTCGCTTCGGCCAGCTCCGGCAAGGTCATGGCGGGCTGCCCCTCGCTGAAGGCCCGCAGGACGGAGACGCCGCGCGCCAGCGCGGCGATGAACAGTGGGGAATCCTCGGCGTTTCGGGTCTGCGTCATGGCGCGTGGGCCGTCCAGTGGAAAGCGCATAGCGTACCGCAATACGGTGCAGACGTATCGCGTGGCGATGCCATAAAAAAACGGCCCGGAAATCCGGGCCGTCCTGGCTGGCGCGAACCTTAGCGGATCGGCCAGGGATACATGGCGCCGCCCTTGTTCCACAACGCATTGGTGCCGCGTTGCAGGCCGAGCTTGCTGTCCTTGCCCACGTTGCGCTCGAACACTTCGCTGTAGTTGCCCACTGCCTTGATGGCGTTGTAGGCCCACTTCTCATCCAGCCCCATGTTCTTGCCCGCCCCCGGCGTCACGCCCAGGATGCGGGCGATGTTGGGGTTGTTGCTCTTCAACATTTCGTCGACGTTCTTCTGGGTGATGCCGTATTCCTCGGCCTCCATCAGCGCGAACAGCGTCCAACGCACGATGCCCAGCCAGTTCTCGTCGCCCTGGCGCACCATGGGACCCAGCGGCTCCTTGGAGAAGCGTTCCGGCAGGATCTCGTAGTCGTCCGGCTTGGCGACCTGGGTGGCGCGCACCGCGGCCAGTTGCGAGGCGTCGTCGGTGAAGGCGTCGCAGCGGCCCGATTCGAAGGCGCGCACGACCTCGGTCACCTTGTCGATCACCACCGGCTTGAATTCGATGTTGTTGGTGCGGAACCAGTCGGCCAGGTTGAGCTCGGTGGTGGTGCCGGGCTGCACGCAGACCGTGGCGCCGTTGAGTTCCTTGGCGCTCTTGACGCCCAGCTTCTTGCTCACCAGGATGCCCTGGCCGTCGTAGAAGCTGGCCGCCACGGCCGCCAGGCCCAGCGACGTGTCGCGGGTCTGCGTCAGCGTGACGGTGCGCAGCAGCACGTCCACCTCGCCCGATTGCAGCGCCGTGAAGCGTTGCTGGGTGGACAGCGGCGTGCCCTTGAATTTGGTCGGATCACCGAACACCGCCGCCGCGACCGCGCGGCAGATGTCCACGTCCATGCCTTCCCATTCGCCCTTGCTGTTGGTCGCCGAAAAGCCGGATACGCCGTCGGTCAGGCCGCACTGCACGAATCCTTTTTTCTTCACGGCATCGAGGGTGGGCCCCGCCACCGCCGCCTGGGATGCGCAAGCCAGGGCCAAGGCGCCGGCTGCAAACAAGATGGACCGCTTCATGATCACTTCTCCTGAGTATGGATGCCGCGCCGGCTTGTAAGCCGACTGCGGTTGAAACCGAGCCCTGCCTTACTGGGCCGGCCGCCAGATTAAGCCATGTCCACGGCGTGAACAACGCGAAGGCGCCTAGTGGAAACCCGGAGGACGGGGCGCGATTCCTGAAGGTTGCAGACCTGTCCGGTGAACGAACTTTATCCGCCCGCCAGACCGCGATGGCCGCTTGCCTTGGTGCCATACTTTTTTCGCGTCCCGGGCCCGCCGCTGCCGGCGCCGCGATCTCTCAAAAAATAACGGCCGCGACTACGCGAGCGGCCGATTCATGGAGGAGACCCAACCCATGACCCATGCAAGCCACTTGCAGTCCCGCCGCAGCACCCTCAAATCCCTGCTGGGCACGGCCCTGGCGGCCGCCGGCCTGGCCGCCGGCGCTGGCGTTCACGCCGCAGACGACTGGCCCAGCAAGCCGATCAAAGTCATCGTGCCGTACACGCCGGGTGGCTCGACCGATATCGTCACGCGCATCGTGATGGACAAGCTCGGCCCGCGCCTGAAGCAGACCATCATCATCGAGAACCGCCCCGGCGCCAACAGCAGCGTGGGGGCCGCCATCGCCGCGAAGGCGGAGCCGGACGGCTACACCTTTCTTTCCATCCTGCCCGCCTACATCATCAATTTCCATCTATACAAACTGGGCTACAAGCCCGCCGACCTGACGCCCGTGGTGCAGATGGCGGACCTGCCCCTGTTCCTGTTCGTGGCCGAAGACATTCCCGTGAAGACGGTGGCCGAACTGGTCGACTATGCCCGCAAGAATCCGGACAAGCTCACCTATGCCTCCAGCGGCAACGGTTCCAGCGCGCACCTGACCGGCGCGGACTTCGCGCTGCAAAGCAAGATCACCATGACGCACGTGGCCTACAAAGGCAGCGCCCCCATCCTGGCGGACCTGCTGGGCGGCCGCGTGTCCATGGTCTTCGATCCGATCCTCGTGCCCATGCAGTACGTCAAGCAGAACCGGCTGAAGGCGCTGGCGTTCACCGGCAAGCAGCGCTGGCCGACCGAGCCCTCGATCCCGACCATGGAAGAAGCCGGCCTGCCCGGCTTCGTCACCGGTTCGTGGGCGGGCCTGATGGCGCCGGCCGGCACGCCCACGCCGGTCATCGACCGCATGGCGCGCGAGATCAGCGAGATCGTCAAGGAGCCCGACGTCAGGCAGAAATTCCTGGACGCGGGCTTCCTGCCGGTCAGCGGCACCACCGCGCAATTCGCCGACCTGATGAAGACGGACTCGACGCGCTACGCCGGGATCATCAAGCAGGCGCGTATCACCGTGGACTGAAAGCGCAGGAGCCCCGCATGATCGACAAGTTCTACGACACTCCCGAGACCGCCGTTGCGGACGTGCACGACGGCGCCACCGTGCTGATCAGCGGTTTCGGCGGCGCCGGCATGCCCACCGAGCTGATCCACGCGCTGATCGCGCAGGGCGCGCGCGAGCTCACCGTGGTCAGCAACAACGCCGGCAACCACGAAACCGGCCTGGCGGCGTTGATCAAGGCCGGGCGCGTGCGCAAGGTGATCTGCTCGTTTCCCAAGGCCTCGCACTCCTGGGTCTTCGACGAGTTCTACCGCCAGGGCCGCATCGAACTGGAATGCGTGCCGCAAGGCACCATCGCCGAACGCCTGCGGGCGGCCGGCGCCGGCCTGGGCGGGTTCTACACGCCCACAGCCTACGGCACCGAACTGGCGCGCGGCAAGGAAACGCGCATGATCGACGGCCGTGGCCACGTCTTCGAACAGCCCCTGCATGGCGACTTCGCGTTGGTAAAGGCCGACCTGGCCGACCGCTGGGGCAACCTCACCTACAACAAGAGCGCGCGCAACTTCGGCCCGGTCATGTGCATGGCGGCCAAGACCGCCATCGTGCAGGTGCGCGCCAAGGTCGCGCTGGGCGAGCTGTCGCCCGAGGCCGTGGTGACGCCGGGCATCTTCGTCAAGCGCGTCACCCAGGTCGCCAACGCCGCCTTTTCCAGCTAGGGCTGGCCGAACCGCAAAGGAATCCGCATGTTCCAACCCCTGACCCGCGAGGCCATGGCGCGCCGCCTGGCCCAGGACATTCCCGACGGCAGCTATGTCAACCTGGGCATCGGCATGCCGGTGCTGGTGGCCGCCCACCTGCCCGCCGGCCGCGAGATCGTGCTGCACAGCGAAAACGGCATCCTGGGCATGGGCCCGCCACCCGCCGAGGCCGACATCAACCTGGACCTGATCAACGCCGGCAAGCAGCCCGTGACCCTGCTGGAAGGCGGCGCGTATTTCCATCACGCCGATTCGTTCGCGATGATGCGCGGCGGCCACCTGGACATCTGCGTCATGGGCGGCATGCAGGTCGCCGCCAACGGCGACCTGGCCAACTGGTCGCTGGCCAAGCCGGGAGAAGCGCCGGCCGTGGGCGGCGCGATGGACCTGGCCGTGGGCGCGCGCAGCGTCTACATCATGATGGAACACAACAGCAAAAGCGGCGAACCCAAGATCGTCGAGCGCTGCACCTATCCGCTGACAGGCGCCGGCGTGGTGGACCGCATCTATACCGACCTGGCCGTCATCGAGGTCACGCCGGACGGGCTGGTGGTTCGGGATATGATCGACGGCATGACCCTCTCAGCCCTCCAGGCGCGCACCGGCGCGCCATTGCGCGCAGCCTGATGCGGCCCAATCTTCCGCCGCCCGGCTACGCCGCGCCGCTCGCGGCGGAAGACCATCCCGACCAGCTGCGCGGCGATCCGGATTACATGCTGACGCTGGCGCGCGGGCTGCATGTGATCCGCGCCTTCGGCACCCGCCGCCATCCGCAGACCGCGGCCGAACTGAGCCGCCGCGCCGGCTTGCCGCGCGCCGTGGTACAGCGCTGCCTGCACACGCTGATCCTGTTGGGCATCGCCGAACAGCACGGCAGGCTCTATGTACTGACCCCGCGCATCCTGGGCCTGGGCTACGCCTATTTCTCGTCCACGCCCTTTGTGTCGCTGGCGCAGCCGGTGCTGGAAGAACTCAGCGCCACGATCAACGAGACCTGCGCGCTGGCCATCATGGAAGGCCACGAGATGCTGTACCTGGCGCGTTCCGAGGTGACCCGCCTGCTGGCGACCTCGATGGGGCTGGGCAGCAGGCTGCCGGCGTACTGCACCTCGATCGGCCGGGTGCTGCTGGCGCAATTGCCCGAACCCGCGCTGGCCCGCTACTTCGCCGCGACCGAGCTTCAGCCGTACACGGAATTCACGCTGGTCACCGAGGACAAGCTGCGCGCCGAACTCGCGCGCATCCGCGAGCAGGACTACGCCGTCGTCGACCAGGAACTGGAACTGAACGTGCGCGCCATCTCCGTGGCGGTGCGCTCGGCCAGCGGCAAGGCCTGCGGCGCGGTCAACGTCAGTGTCAAGGCGGCGCGGGTGCCGCTGAACCGGCTGACGGAGGAGTTCCTGCCGCCGTTGCGGCAGGCGGTGGAGCGGATCGGGGAGTTCCTGGCGGCCTGAGGCGCAAGGCCTACAGGTCCGTCGTATCCAGCGTGAAGGCAGCGGCGGCGCGGCCGATGCGGTCGTTGACCGCGTGCCAGTCATCGGTGGCAGGCGGCGCCTGCACGATGATGCGCGCATAACCCTGCTTGTCCAGGTCGCGCAGCAGGCCGTAAAGGGCCTGCGCATAACGCGCCGGATCGGCTGGCACGCCCTGCCACTGCACCCGCCCGTCAAGCGCATCGGGGCGATCGCCGTAGGCGACCACCACGACCTTGCCTTCGGGCAGGCCCTGCCCCTGCACCACGTCCCGCAGGCGTGCGTCGGAAGCCAGTTCCAGCGCCGTGCGCGGCGCGTAGTGCGCCTTCAGCGTGCCCGATGCCCTGGGCGCGGCGGCGTCGGGCGCGAAGACCTGCACGCCCAGCACGGCCTCGATCTGCGCGGCGCTGATGTGGCCGGGACGCAGCAGCACGGGGCCGGCGCCGCGGTCCAGACGCGACAGGTCAAGGATGGTGGACTCGATGCCCACTTCCGAGGCGCCCCCTTCCAGCACCGGCATGCCGGCCGCGACTTCCTCGGGGAACTCGCTGCGCACGTGCTCGGCGCGCGTCGGCGACACCTGGCCGAACTTGTTGGCAGATGGCGCCGCGACGCCGCCCTGCCCGTTGGGCTTGCCCGCGGCAAAAGCCTCCAGCAGCGCCTGCGCCACCGGATGCGAGGGGCAGCGGATGCCGATGCTGTCCTGGCCGCCGCTGACCGTGTCGACGATGTGCGGCGCGCGCTTGAGAATCAACGTGAGCGGACCGGGCCAGAAAGCGTCGATCAGCAGGCGCGCCTCTTGCGGCACTTCCGCCGCCCAGTACGACAGATCGCCTTGCGGCGCGATGTGCACAATGACGGGATGGTTGGAAGGCCGGCCCTTGGCGGCGTAGATCTTGGCGACCGCTTGCGGGTTTTCCGCGTCCGCGCCCAGGCCGTAGACGGTCTCGGTGGGAAATGCGGCCAGCTCGCCGTCCAGCATGCGCTGGGCGGCGTGGGCGATCTCCGCGGTGGTGGCGGACGCTGACGGGGACAAGGAAGTCATGGAATCCGCGCTTTACTCGGGAGCCTGCATGCCCAGCGCCGCCGCCACGCGGGCGGCGTCGTCGCGAGCCTGCTGCAGGGTGGGCGCCACGATCGTGATGTGGCCCATCTTGCGGCCACGGCGCGCTTCGCGCTTGCCGTACAGGTGCAGCTTGGCGGTTGGCACGGCCAGCGCGGCGGCCCAATCGGGTTCGCGCTGCGCCGTGGCGGTGGCCGACGGATACCAGATGTCGCCCAGGATGTTCAGCATGACGGCGGGCGCCAGCAGGTCGGAGCCGCCCAGCGGCAGGCCGGCCATGGCGCGCGCCTGCTGCTCGAACTGGCTGCTGAGGCAGGCATCCATGGTGTAGTGGCCGCTGTTGTGCGGGCGCGGCGCGATCTCGTTGACGATCAGGCTGCCGTCCTTGAGCACGAAGAATTCCACGCACAGCACGCCGTGGTAGCCCAACCCCTGCGCGATGGCTTGCGCGGCCTGCGTGGCGCGGGCCTGCCTTTCGGCATGGGCTGCGTCCTGCTGCACCGGCGCCGCGGTCGACACCGCCAGGATGCCGTCGCGGTGCACGTTACGCGCCACCGGGAACACCACGCTCGCGCCATCGAAGCCGCGCGCCAGCACCACGGAAATTTCGTAGTCCAGCGGCATCAGCGCTTCCAGCACGCAGGCCACGCCGCCGAATTCGGCGAAGGCCGCCAGCGCTTCCTCGCGCGTGTTGATGCGGGCCTGGCCCTTGCCGTCGTAACCCAGGCGCGCGACTTTCAGGATGCCCGGAAACAGCCCTTGGGGCGCTGCGCGCAGGTCGGCTTCGCTGCGGATCGCGGCGTGCGGCGCGACAGCAATGCCTTGCGAGGCAATGAACGTCTTTTCGGCGATGCGGTCCTGCACGATGGCCACGGCGTCTCCGGCCGGGCTGACGCGGCAGCGCGTGGCCAGCGTGCGCAGGCTGTCCGCGGGCACGTTCTCGAACTCGGTGGTGACGGCCTGACAGGTCTGGGCCAGGCGCTCGAGGCCGGCCTCGTCGTCATAGGCGGCCTGGATGTGCAGGTCGGCCACCATGCCCGCCGGGCATTCGGCGGCCGGATCCAGCACCGCGACCTTGTAGCCCAGGCTCTGGGCCGCGTGGCAGAACATGCGGCCCAGTTGGCCGCCGCCCAGCAATCCCAGCCAGCCGCCGGGAGCAATCATGAAAGCAGTCGATTGAGTCATTCTGATCAGGCCTCGGGCGGAACCTTCATGTCGCGCGCGGCTTGCGTCTGGCGGGCGCGGAACGCCACCAGCTTCTTGTGCAAGCCCGCGTCCGTGCCGGCCAGGGTAGCGATCAGGTGCAGCGCGGCATTGGCCGCGCCGGCTTCGCCGATCGCGAAAGTGGCCACCGGCACGCCCTTGGGCATTTGCACGATGGACAGCAGCGAATCCTCGCCGCGCAGGTATTTGGACGGCACCGGCACGCCGAACACCGGCACTTCGGTCAGGGCGGCCATCATGCCCGGCAGGTGCGCCGCGCCGCCGGCGCCGGCGATGATGCCGCGCAGGCCGCGGGCATGCGCCGCCGCGCCGTACTCGGCCATGTCCTGCGGCATGCGGTGCGCGGAGATCACGCGCGCCTCATGGGGAACGCCAAAATCCTCCAGCATCGTGACCGCGTGCTTCATGACCTCCCAATCGCTGGAAGAACCCATAATCACGCCCACCACGGGGGTGGCCTCTGCCGCTGCGGAAGTCTTGGCTGTCATAACCGGTGTCGTAGAGTTGAGACCGCGGCGCAGGGCCGCGGAAAGTCAAAGGACCGCGGACGGATGCCGCGAAACCCGGTATTTTACCCGGCGCCGGCAAGGGCTATGTCGCGGAGGCGGAATCCAGCCATTGGTAGCTGGCGGGGTTGTCCGGACAAGGCCCGAAACCGCACTCCAGCGTGGTGCTGCCCACATTGGCCAGCGCCGCCAGGAAAAACAGGGCCATGACCAGCACGCCCAGCACCGACACCGGCTTGCGCAGCATGTTGTCGCCCCATTTGCGGTCGACGGCCAGCATCACGGCGCAGAACACGATGATGGCGGCAAAGGCGATGAACGCCCAGGTGTAGAAGTGCAGGCCCAGGAAGGGCGAGCCGTAGCCCGGATCGCCCGGCGCGATGTGCAGCAGCACTTGCCGGCCGGCGGCCAGCATGCCGCCCAATGCGGCCGCGATGCTCATCGCATAGTGCATGGGCGAAGGCCCCAACCGCATGTTCAGCAAGAAGCCCACGCCCGCAAGCAGCAGCGCCACGCGCTGCAACAGGCACAGCGGACAAGGCAGCTCGTCGTAGGCGATCTGCCAGAAGAAGGCCATGCCCAGGGCGCTGGTGACGCCCAGCAGCGCCAGGCCATTGAGGACGCGCGAGCCGCGCGCGGGATTGCGGGAGAAGATCATTGCCCCGCCCTCAGAACGACAAGGCCAGAGGGCTGGTCATGTGGTACTGGCACCAGGCGGCGAACAGCGCCAGCGTCAGCAGCCAGAAGGTCACGCAGGGGCGGCGCCTGCCTAGCATGCCGAACCACACCGCGATCAGGCCAGTCAGGAAAGGCAACATCATTACCATGCTGGGAGCTCCTTTCTGGGGAACGTCCCCATGCAAGCAGCCGGGAATTATAACGTCACAATTCGCAATAAATCCTATCGAAAGCCCTGATAACACTTGCAGGGCAAGCGCCTTTCGGGTCGAAAAAACCCGCTCCATCTGGACCGCCCGCGGTAAGTTGGACGTAAATCCAACTTGCTGGGGGCGAAGCGGTAGGGCTTCGAGCTTGCGGGCGTCAGGGTTCTTTAGCCGCCGAGGCTGCCCTGCGCCCCTCCGATGCTCGCCCCGGTGGGGCTGCGCTTCGGATGGCTTCGGGGTCCTCGGCTGGCAGTCGCCTAATGCGCTGGCTTCAGACCCGTTCATGGGTAGATGCTGTAAGCCGGCGGCCGGGCGGAGGGATCCGAAGCGCAGCCCCACCGGGGCGAGCATCGGAATCCCGCAGTCCGGACGCTGGCGACTCAAGAACCCCGCCTCACAACACCGAAGCGGCAGGGCTTCGCGCTTGCGGATGTCGGAGTTCTTTAGCCGCCGAGGCTGCCCTGCGCCATTCCGATGCTCGCCCCAATGGGGCTGCGCTTCGGATGGCTCCGGGCCGCCTCGGCTACAGTCGCCTAATGCGTTGGTTTTGGACCCCGTTCAGGGGCAGATGCCGTGAGCCGGCGGCCGGGCGGAGGGATCCGAAGCGCAGCCCCACCGGGGCGAGCATCGGAATCCCGCAGTCCGGACGCTGGCGACTCAAGAACCCCGCCCCACAAAACCGAAGTGCGATCCGGATTTTCTTCATCCAGACGCCTTGGGAGCGGGCTTTCCTTACCCGGCAGCGTTCAGGCGACCAGGCGGTCCAAGGCTTCGCGGTACTTGGCGGCGGTCTTTTCCAGCACGTCCTGCGGCAGGCGCGGCGCGGGCGGGGTCTTGTCCCAGGTCTGGGTTTCCAGCCAGTCACGCACGAATTGCTTGTCGAACGACGGGGGGCTGATGCCCACGCGGTAGCCGTCGGCAGGCCAGAAGCGCGAGGAATCCGGCGTCAGCACTTCGTCCATCAGATATAGCGTGCCGTCGTCGTCCAGCCCGAATTCGAACTTGGTGTCGGCGATGATGATGCCCTTGGTGGCCGCGAACTTGGCGGCTTCGGCATACAGTTTGAGGGTCACGTCGCGGATGCGCTCGGCCATTTCCTGGCCGACTTCCTTGACCACGTGGGCAAAGTCCACGTTCTCGTCGTGCATGCCGAACTCGGCCTTGGCGGCGGGCGTGAAGATCGGTTCGGGCAGCTGGCTTGCCTGTTGCAGGCCGGCGGGCAGCTTGATGCCGCAGACGGCGCCGGTGGCCTGGTAGTCCTTCCAGCCCGAGCCGATCAGGTAGCCGCGGGCGACCGCTTCCACCAGGATGGGCTTCAAGCGCTTGACCACCACGGCGCGGCCGCGCACCTGGTCGACTTCGTCCGGCGCGACCACGTCTTCGGGCTTGATGCCGGTGGAGTGGTTCGGCAGGATGTGGGCCAGCTTCTGCAGCCAGAACTCGGTCAGTTCGGTCAGCACCTGTCCCTTGCCGGGGATGGGGTCGTCAAGAATCACGTCAAACGCGGAGATGCGATCCGATGCGACGATCAGCAACTTGTCGTCGCCCACCGCGTACATGTCGCGCACCTTACCGCGGCCCAGCAGCGGCAAGGACTTGATGCTGGATTGATGCAAAGCAGAAGTCACGGGAATGGCCTATGGCAATAATGAAGATTCCCGCCTCGGGCAAGCGCCAGGGCGGGAAGTAGAACGGAATCCGGGAACTGCGGGCAAGGCCGGCGCGGCGCGCGCGGGTCCTGCGAAGCGCATAGGTTACTGCAAATGGGCAGGTTTTGCCGGCCCTCCCCTCGACGCCGCCCGGCGGCCGGGTTAGGCTCTTGCCTCCCCTATGATGCGCGCCGGCCGCCTCTCGCGTCACGGCGCTGACCCCAAGCCGGAGACAAAGCCGTATGCAGGATGCTTCCCTAAAACGCAGCGCCCACGCCGACGCGCAGGTACACCTGACCGGCGGTTGCCAGTGCGGCGCTGTCCGCTACGCCATCACCGATGAACCAATCATGGCGGCAACCTGTCATTGCCGGGACTGCCAATACTCCAGCGGCGGCGCCCCAGCCCATGCCCTGATCTTCCCGACCGGCTCCATCACGCTGTTGCGCGGTAGCCCCAAAGAGCACCGCTACCGCGGCGAATCCGGCCATACCGTGATGCGTAGCTTCTGTGCGGACTGCGGCACTCCGCTGTTCGGCAATTCGGCGGGCATGGGCTATGACATCGTGCGGGCCGGTTCGCTGGACGATCCGGAAGCCTTCCGCGCCCGCGCCACCCTCTGGACCGAGTCGGCCCCGTCCTGGCACCACGTGGACCGTACCGTGCCGCACTTTCCCCGCAACTCGCCGGCGCCCTAGCGGCGGCGCAGACAAAAAAAGGGCGGTCCGCCTGGGTGGACCGCCCTTTTTTTTGCGCTTTGGCGCCGGACGCCTTTTGGCGTCACACGCCTGCGGCAGATACTTACTGCACCACTTGAGCCAGCTTGCCCGACGCGTATTGCGCGGCGATTTCGGTCAGCGGCAGGGCCTTGATCTTGCTGGCGTTGCCGGCGGTGCCGAATTCAGTGTAGCGAGCCACACAGATCGCCTTGGCGGCGGCGCGGGCCGGCTTCAGGTACTCGCGCGGGTCGAACTTTTCCGGGTTTTCAGCGAAGAAGCGGCGGATCGCGCCGGTCATGGCCAGACGGATATCGGTGTCGATATTGATCTTGCGCACGCCGTACTTGATGGCTTCCTGGATTTCCTCGACGGGCACGCCGTAGGTTTCCTTCATGTTGCCGCCGAATTCGCGGATCTCGGCCAGCAGTTCCTGCGGCACGCTGGAGCTGCCGTGCATCACCAGGTGGGTGTTGGGCAGGCGGGCGTGGATTTCCTTGATGCGGGAGATCGACAGGATGTCGCCGGTGGGCTTGCGCGTGAACTTGTAGGCGCCATGGCTGGTGCCGATGGCGATGGCCAGGGCGTCCAGCTGCGTGCGGCGCACGAAGTCGGCGGCTTGTTCCGGGTCGGTCAGCAGCTGATCCATGGTCAGCTTGCCGTCGGCGCCGTGGCCGTCTTCCTTGTCGCCTTCCATGGTTTCCAGGGAACCCAGGCAGCCCAGTTCGCCTTCGACCGTCACGCCCAGCTTGTGGGCGGTGTCCACGACCTTCTTGGTCACTTCGACGTTGTAGTCGTAGTCGGCGATGGTCTTGCCGTCTTCCTTGAGCGAGCCGTCCATCATGACGCTGGAGAAGCCCAGGTCGATGGCGCCTTGGCAGATCTTGGGCGACTGGCCGTGATCCTGGTGCATGACCACGGGGATGTGGGGATAGGTTTCCACGGCGGCCTGGATCAGGTACTTCAGGAAGCCTTCGCCCGCGTATTTGCGCGCGCCGGCCGAGGCCTGCATGATCACCGGGCTGTCGGTCTCCGCAGCGGCTTCCATGATGGCCTGGACCTGCTCCAGGTTGTTGACGTTGAAAGCGGGAATGCCGTAGCCGTGCTCGGCGGCGTGGTCGAGCAACTGGCGCATGGAGACTAGGGCCATGAGTGGTCCTCCTTAGGTACTGTCTATTGAAAGATGATTGAAGACTTGCTGAATGGGGTGATTTTACGGGGGATTCGACGAAAGGTCTTGCAACCGCCCGTATCCGGTCCATTCAGATGAGCACGAAAGGCTCAGGCCAGCCTTCGGCTCCCCCGAAGGACCGATGGCGCGGCGGCTTGCGCCGCGCCAGAAACCGCAGCGCCTACGGTCGACCGGCGTGCGGCACGTCCACCCGGGTCATCAGGATGCAGCCTTCGTGCCTGGCCCGGCGGTTGGCCTCGATGAAGTCGGGCGCGGCCGCCATGAACAGGGTCCGGCCGTCCGGCCCGCCCAGGGCGGCGGCGAAGATGCCGAATTCGCCGGTGTCGATCTGCTCCAGGATCTTGCCGCCGCGCGCCACGCGCACGATGCGCTTGCCGATGGCGTCAGCCACCCACAAGGCCCCTTCCGCGTCCAGCGCGCCGCCGTCCGGTCCGATGGCGGAGGCGGCGATCAACACGCCCAGGTCGTCGCTGGCCGGCAAGGGGCCGAAATCGGCCCAGTCGCGGCGCGGCCCCAGCCCGCCATCGGCCAGGATGTCGAACTCGGAAATGCGGTTGCCGAAGGTTTCGTTGACGATCATGGTCTTGCCGTCCGGCGTGATGAACGAACCGTTGGGAAAGCACAGTCCGTCGGCCACCTGGCGCGCCGAGCCGTCGGGATCGACGCGCACGATGCCGGTATTGCGGACCGGCTCGCCCGCCATCAGGTCGAAACCGAAATTGCCCACATAGGCCCGACCCTGCGCATCCACCACCATGTCGTTGACCGGGCCTCCGGTGTACGCCGACAGGTCGGCGTGCACGGCCAGCGTGCCGTCCGTCTCGCGCCGCAAGAGCTTGCGGTCCTTCATGGACGCGATCAGCAGGCGGCCGTCCGGCAGCCAGCCCAGCCCGGACGGCTGCTGCGGCACCTTGCAGATCTGCTCGACCGTGCCATCCAGGTCCACGGCGATGACCTGCTCGGTATAGAAGTCCGACGCCCACAAGCGGTTTTCGTGCCAGCGCAGCCCCTCCAGATAGGTGTATCCGGACGCCAGCACGGACAATTCGCGTTTCGGCATTGCCTGGTCTCCTTGTGCGGCCCCGCGCAGGGGCCTGTTGTTCGTGTTGCCCTGCGCCGCTGCCGCGCACGCCGGGATCGGCCCATTCTGGCATGAGCGCGAGCGATAGCGCAGCAGTTCCAAATTGATACAACTTCGACATCGCCGGTCCCGAAGCCGCTCCCGGGTAAGCCGCCTTATCCGTCCCCGATCTGACAACTACGTGTCAGGTGCGCGGCGTTAAGATCGCGCCCCAAGGGTAAACCCGGGCCTCTCGGCCTACCCTGGCATTCCCTCTCCGGATCCTCTTGCCCGCCTCTTGCCGGCGCGCCCGCCCTGCCGGGCCAGGCAAACGATCCCTGTTTTCCGTTTTGATCATGAACACTAAGAAGCTGACGCGTTACATCGGCATCGCCATGGTGCTGGGCATCGTGGTGGGCTATTTCTGCCACAACTACGCGCAGAACGAGAAAGAGGCCTTGCAGATCGCCTCGTACTTCAGTCTCGTCACCGACATCTTCCTGCGCATGATCAAGATGATCATCGCGCCGCTGGTCTTCGCCACCCTGGTGACCGGCCTGGCCAGCATGAGCGACGCCAGCGCCGTGGGCCGCATCGGCATGCGCGCCATGGTCTGGTTCATCGCCGCCTCGGCCCTGTCGCTGCTGCTGGGCCTGGCGCTGGTCAACATCTTCCAGCCCGGCGCGCACATGAACCTGGCGCTGCCGGACGCGAACCTGACCTCAGGCCTGAAGACGGGCGACTTCACGCTCAAGGCCTTCATCACGCATGTATTCCCGCGCAGCATCGCCGAGGCCATGGCCAACAACGAGATCCTGCAGATCCTGGTGTTCTCGCTGTTCTTCGGCGCCGCCCTGTCCTTCATCCGCGGCAAGGGCCACAACACCATCTACAACCTGATCGACGAGCTGGCCAAGATCATGTTCCGGGTGACGGACTACGTGATGCGCTTTGCGCCCCTGGGCGTGTTCGCCGCCATGGCCGCCGCCATCACCACCGAGGGCCTGGGCGTGCTGGTGAGCTACGGCAAGCTGATAGGCGAGTTCTATCTGGGCCTGGCGCTGCTGTGGGCCATTCTGTTCGCCGTGGGCTATCTGTTCCTGGGCAAGTCGACCTTCCGCCTGGGCGGTTTGATCAAAGAGCCCACGCTGCTGGCGTTTTCCACGGCCAGCAGCGAATCGGCCTACCCCAAGACCATCGAGGCGCTGACGCGTTTCGGCGTGCCCAAGCGCATCTCGGGCTTCGTGCTGCCGCTGGGCTACTCCTTCAACCTGGACGGCTCGATGATGTACCAGTCCTTCGCGGTACTGTTCATCGCCCAGGCCTACAACATCCAGATGAGCTTTACGCAGCAGCTGACCCTGCTGCTGGTGCTGATGGTGACCAGCAAAGGCATGGCCGGCGTGGCGCGCGCCTCGCTCGTGGTGGTGGCCGCGACCCTGCCGATGTTCCATCTGCCGGAAGCGGGCCTGCTGCTGATCATGGGCATCGACCAGTTCTTCGACATGGGCCGCACCGCCACCAACGTGGTCGGCAACAGCCTGGCCACCGCCGTGATCTCCAAGCTGGAAGGCAATCGCGAAGACACGGCCGATACCGAGTCCGCCGCAGCCGGGGAAGCCCCCGCGGGCCAGGCCGCACGCCAGAACGCCTGACGCAGCGGGCAATGAAAAACGGGCCGCATGGCCCGTTTTTTTCATGGCTAGCGCCAGCTTGACCGGCGCCATGGCGGGGAGCAACATATAAGCCCTTCGCTTCCCATCCCGGCGCGGCGCGCATGGGCGCCACGCTCAGTCCTCATGCCATGAAACGCCTTAGCCTGCGCTGCGCCCTGGCAGCCGCGGCCCTGATGTCCGCCGCGCCCGCCTCCCACGCCTGGACCCGCATTTCCTGCGAGCTGGGCGGCACCGTGGCCAACCTGCCCGTGGTGATGCGCCAGTACCGCACCGACGGTACGGAACTGACGCAACTGATGTTTCGCTTGAAGGTCAGGAACGCGGACATCCCCGATGGCGCCCGCGCCGATACCGACTGCACCGAATTCGTCGGCCGCGAGATCGACGTGGTGCTGGAGAACACCGCCGCCAACACGGTCCGCAAGGGCAAGACCCTGAAGATGCTGTACCGCTACGACGATTCGCTGGGCCAGAGCCAGGCGACGAAGTTCGAGCTGGACCGGCCCTAGGCGCTGTACGCCCTAGTCGTTGACCGAGCACGAGACGGGCGCGCCGTCCTCGAATTCCACGTCGTAGGTGTGCACCGGATCCCAGGGCAGCGTGAACCACAGTTCATAGCCGTCGCCGTCTTCGTCGAACAGCCACAGCGCGCGCAGCACGGCATGCTGGGCCATGGCTTCGGGGGTTTCTTCCTGCAGCAGCTGGTTGTCGTCCAGGCCGAGCTTCTTGTAGTGCTCGTAGGAGTAGTTTTCCAGCAGGAATTCGGCCGCGGCCAGGATCTGGTCATCGAGGTCGTCGATGATGGCCTTGACCACCTTGGACGCGCTGCTGTCGGGTTCTTCGCCGTCAGTCTGGATCATCACGTGGATGGGCGGACGGCCCTTGCCGGCGGCGACGTTCTCCGCGGCCCACAGATCGGGTTCCTCGGGATCCTGGGTGAAATTGAATCGTGCCATCGCAAACTCCGGAAAAAGGGCCGGCGCGCCGCGGAAATCGCGGCCGCGCCTTTCCCGTCATTTAACCAGATGCACGGCCTCCCGGCTGCGCATATCGGCGATGTTTTTGCGACAGGCCGGCCTTGCGCGGACAGCGTTCAGACACGCTCCAGCGGCAGGTGCGGCAGGTCGGGGAGCGCCACGAGGATGGGATCGCCGGCGCTCACCGTGCCGCCTTCGATCACGATGCCCATGATGCCGGCGCGGCGCATCAGGCTGCCGTCCGGATGGCGGCCCAGCACAGCGGCGGTCAGGCCCTGCTGGTAGTTGTCGAGCTGGGAGCAGGGATTGCGCAGACCGGTGATCTCGACCACCGCATCCGCGCCGATATGCAGGCGCGCCCCGCGCGGCAGGCCCAGCAGGTCGATGCCGCGGGTGGTGATGTTCTCGCCCATGGTGCCTTCGGCCACGTTGAAACCGGCAAGCTGCAGCTCGTCGTGCAGCTCGCCGTGGATCAGGTGGACCTGCCGCAGATTGGGCTGGGTGGGATCCGCCTTGACGCGGGAGCGGTGCTTGACCGTAACGCCCATGTGGGCGTCGCCTTCCACGCCCAGCCCTTTCAGCAACATGATGGCCGGCACCACCGGCTTGCTGAACCCGTGCGTCGGGCTGCAGGCCACGGCTGTCACGATGGGATGCAACACATCTCTCTCCAGGAACCGGTTCAGGCCGCCACGGCCTGCTTTTCGGACGCCCGCTGCTCGCTCGCGCGCACGGGCGGATAGTGCGCCGAGAATACCAGCCGCCCCGCCGACCAGGTATGGCTGATCAACGGCTGCGTGCCCACTTGCGCCACCGCCACCAGGTCCGCGCGCAGCCCCGGCGCGATGCGCCCGCGGTCGGACAGGCCGCAAGCCTGCGCCGGATTCAGCGTCACCAGCGCGACCGCCTGTGGCAGCGTCAGGTCGGTCTGAGCCGCCACCGTGTAGGCGGCGGCGATCAAAGCCGACGGCTGGTAGTCCGAACACAGGCAGCTGGCCACGCCCGCGCGTATGGCATCGATGGCGCGCATGGAACCGCTCTGGCTCTGGCCGCGCAGCACGTTGGGCGCGCCCAGTATGGTGGGCAGTCCGCAGGACACCGCGGCGCGCGCAGTATCCAGGGTGATCGGGAATTCGCTCATCGCGACGCCCAGGTTGCGCATGGTGGCGATGCGCTGGATCGAATCGTCGTCGTGGCTGGCGGTGGGGATGCCCAGTCCCTGCGCATGCGACAGCAGCGCCTCCACCCGCGCTACCGCGCCATCCTTGGCGCGCGTCTTGGCCTGCGCGGCCTCCTCGGCCTGCTCGCGGCTCATGGCATGGTTGCCCATCATGTACTGCAGATAGGACTCCAGCGTCTTGAACTGGCCCTGCCCCGGAGAATGGTCCATCACCGACAGCAGGTCCACCGCGCCCTCGTCCATCAGCGCGCGCAGCACGTCCACCGAGGACGCGTCGGTGACTTCGTAGCGGCAGTGGACGCGGTTGTCGACCAGGCTGTGCTGGCCGAAGGCGCGCACCGTGCGCACCACTTCCGCCGCCGTCTGGTTGTTGCGCACGCCCCACTCGCTATTGGCGAAGGACAGCGCGTGATACGGCGTGGTGATGCCGGCCGCGGCATTGCGGCGGTCCACCTGGGCCACGGCAAAATCCAGCGGAAACAACACGCGCGAACGCGGCTCGGCTTCCTTTTCGATGGCATCGCAATGCAGGTCGATCAAACCAGGCAGCAAGGTCTGGCCACGGAGATCGATCTCGCGGTCCGCGCGCGCGCCGGCGGGTTCGATGGCGACGATGCGGTCATCGTCGATCAGCACGGCGCTGTCCTCCAGGATGCGGTCCTGCAGTACCACGCGGGCATGGGTGAGATAGGTGCTCTGCATCATTGCTCCAGGTCGGCCAGGGCGGGTTGGGCGGGACGCAAGGCCAGCGTCTGCGTGGCGACTGCATCGCGCACTTCGGCGTCGTGGAAGATGCCCAGCAGGCAGCGGCCTTCTGCCATGGCCTCGCGGATCAGCGCGATCACGACCTGGCGGTTGTCCGCGTCCAGCGACGCGGTGGGTTCATCCAGCAGCAGGATGGGATGGCGCGCGATGAAACCGCGTGCGATATTCACGCGCTGCTGCTCGCCGCCCGAGAACGTGGCGGGCGCCAGTCCCCACAGGCGCGGCGGCACGTTCAAGCGTTGCAGCAGGGCTGCTGCGCGGGAGCGGGCTTCGTCGGCCTCCACGCCCGCTGCGCGCAGGGGTTCGGCCACCACGTCCAGCGCCGACACGCGCGGAATCACGCGCAGGAACTGGCTGACGTAGCCGATCACCTCGCGCCGCAAGGCCAGAATGCGTTGTTCGGGGGCGCCGGCCAGCTCCACCCATTCGTCGTTCCAGCGCACCCGGATGCTGCCTTCGGTCGCCAGATAATTGCCGTACAGGCAGCGTAGCAGGGTGCTCTTGCCGGTGCCGGACGGTCCCGCCAGCACCAGGCAGTCGCCCGCCGCCGCGTCGAAGTCGACCGACTCCAGCACGGGCAGGCGCATGCCCCCTTGGTTATGCAGGGTGAACATCTTTCCGAGGCCCCGCACCTCGATCATGGGAGTCTTTTCAGGCATGGTCAGCTCTGCAAAATGGAGGACACCAGCAACTGGGTGTAGGGATGCTGCGGATCGTCGAGGATCTGATCGGTCAGGCCGCTTTCGACCACTTCGCCGCCGCGCATCACCAGGGTCCGATGCGCCAGCAGGCGCGCCACGGCCAGGTCGTGGGTCACGACGATCGCAGCCAAACCCAGATCGGCCACCAGCTGACGCAGCAGGTCCAGCAAGCGCGCCTGCACCGACACGTCCAGCGAAGCCGTGGGTTCGTCCATGAACACCAGGCGCGGGTGCGTCACGAGGTTGCGGGCGATCTGCAGGCGCTGCTGCATGCCGCCCGAAAACGAGGTGGGCCTGTCATCCAGCCGTCCCGCGTCGATCTCCATTTTCTGAAGCCAGTTGCCAGCGGCCTGACGCAAGTCGCCGTAATGCCTGTCGCCCACGGCCATCAACCGCTCCGCGATGTTGGCGCCCGCGCTGACCTGCATGCGCAGGCCGTCGCGGGCGTTCTGCCGCACGAAGCCCCAGTCGGTGCGCGACAGCAGGCGCAGGCGTGCGCCGGGCAGCGCGGCCAGGTCGGTAAAGCCCTGGTCGCGGGTGTCGTACCAGACGCTGCCCGCGTCCGGCCTGGTCTGGTACGACACGGCCGACAGCAGCGTGCTCTTGCCGGAACCGGACTCGCCGACCACGCACAGGACTTCGCCCGGATACAGATCGAAGTTGACGTTGCGGCAGCCGTGCACGCCGTCCCAGGTGCGCGTCATGCTGCGCACTGAAAGCAAAGGTTGGGCGTTCATGCCGCGGTCTCCTGGTTGGCTTGCTGTTGCGCCTGCCGGTCGTTGCAGTACTCGGTGTCGGAGCAGACGAAACGGCGCGTGCCGGCGTCGTCCAGGATGATTTCATCCAGATAGCTCTCGCGCGATCCGCACAGGTCGCAGCATTCGTTCCAGGTCTCGACCCTGAACGGGTGGTCCTCGAAGTCCAGGCTCTTCACCTGCGTGTAGGGCGGCACCGCGTAAACGCGCTTTTCGCGGCCCGCGCCGAACAGCATCAGCGCAGGACTGCGGTCCAGCTTGGGGTTGTCGAACTTGGGGATGGGCGAAGGCCGCATCATGTAGCGTCCGTTCACGATGACAGGATAGTCATAGGTGGTGGCGATATGGCCGTGCTGCGCGATGTCCTCGTACAGCTTGACGTGCATGCCGCCATATTCGGCCAGCGCGTGCATGGTGCGCGTCTCGGTTTCGGAAGGCTCCAGCCAGCGCAGCGGTTCAGGAATGGGCACCTGGAACACCATGATCTGCCCTTCCGCCAGCGGCGTCTCGGGGATGCGGTGGCGGGTCTGGACGATGGTGGCGGCAGAAGTGGATTCCGTCGTCGCCACGCCCGTGACACGGCCGAAGAAGCGGCGGATGTTGATCGCGTTGGTGGTGTCGTCCGAACCCTGGTCGATCACCTTCAGCACGTCGTTTGCGCCAATGATGGACGCCGTGACCTGGATGCCGCCAGTGCCCCAGCCATAGGGCAGCGGCATTTCGCGGCTGCCGAAAGGCACCTGGTAGCCGGGGATGGCGACGGCCTTGAGCAAGGCGCGGCGCAGCATGCGCTTGGTGGATTCATCCAGATAGGCGAAGTTGTAGTGGTCGTCGCGTTCGACCGTTGCGTGTTGCGTAGTCATGGGGAAACCGCCTCGTCCATCAGATCGCTGCGCGCGGCCTCGGGCGCGGCGCGTTCGGCGCGCATGCGCCGCAATAGTTCAAGATTGGCCTGGAAGTCCACGTAGTGCGGCAGTTTCAAGTGCTGCACGAAACCGGAGGCTTCGACGTTGTCGCTGTGATAGAGCACGAACTCGTGATCATTGGCAGGCGAATCGGCGCGTTCGCCCAGGTCGCGCGCCTTCAGCGCGCGGTCCACCAGCGCCATCGACATGGACTTGCGTTCGCCATAGCCAAAGGTCAGCCCATAGCCCCGGGTGAACTTCGGGCCTTCCTCGGCGCTGCCCGCGAACTGGCTGACCATCTGGCATTCGGTGATCTCGATCTCGCCCACGGTGACGGCGAATCCCAATTCCTCGATGTGCATTTCCACCTCGAGCGCGCCGTAGCGGATCTCGGCGGCGAAGGGGTGGGTATTGCCGTAGCCGCGCTGGGTCGAATAGCCCATGGACAGCAGGAAACCTTCGTCTGCGCGCGCCAGGTTCTGCAGGCGGGCCGCGCGCGAGGCCGGGAAATCCAGCGGCTGCCGGGTCAGGTCGAAGGGTTCGGGATCGCCTTCGGGCACGGCTTCCGCGTCGATCAGGTCGTCGTGCGCCAGCAGGTCGGTGACGCGCGGCATCGCGCTATCCAGCGCCTCGCCGCCCGGCGGCAAGGCGTCGGCTTCGCGCTGCGCTTCGAGCGAGAAGTCCAGCAGACGCTGGGTGTAGTCGTAGGTCGGTCCCAGGATCTGGCCGCCAGGCACGTCCTTGAAGGTGGACGAGATGCGGCGCTGCAGGCGCATGCGGCCGGTGTCGATGGGCTGGGTATAGCCAAAGCGCGACAAGGTGGTGCGGTAGGCGCGCAGCAGGAACACCGCTTCGATCAGGTCGCCCGCGGCCTGCTTGATGGCCAGCGCCGCCAGTTGCGGATCGTAGAGCGAGCCCTCCGCCATGACCCGCGATACCGCCAGCGGCATCTGTTCGCGGATCTGGTCCAGGCTCAGCTCGGGCACTTCGCGGTCGCCGCGCCGGTAGTCGTCCAGCATGCGGTAGGAATTGAGGATGGCGCGTTCGCCTCCTTTTACGGCTACGTACATGTCAGTTCTCCTTGCGCGTGCTGCGCGGCAGTGCGCAGATCCGACGCTCGTGCGTCAGGAACACGTCGACACCGAGCGGAAACCGTTGATGATTGAGACGCCACTCGCGCCAGAAACCCTCGGGCAGCCCTGCCGCATGCAGCAGCTGCTGGCTCTTGATACCCGGGCCGCTGAGGATCGCGGGTTCCCCGCCCGACAGGGATTCGACCTCGATCAGCAAGGTGGTAGACAGATCGGGATAGGCCGGATCGCCCTGGTGGCAAGCCGAAAGCGCCGGCGCCTTGCTGCCAGCCGGCACCGCGGCGAAACGCGCGAGCGAGGGCGACGGCACGATGGGGCAGGCGCAATGAAATCGCAGAAACGCGATCGCGTCCGCGCTGACGGTTTCAGGCAGCCACAGCGGCGTGTCCACGTCCACCAACGTCAGCAGCAGCGCGGTCATGGCAGGCGACAGGCCCGCCGGCACGCCGGTTTCGATCAGGATTTCATGGATGCGGCCCGGGTGGGCCATGGCTTCCAGCGCGGCGCGGAACGTGGCCTGCGCGTCGCCGACGGGATCCGCGAATCCGGGGAGCAGCGCCCGGCCGGAGGCCGCGGCGGCTTGTATCTGTTGCTGCATGTCAGTCCTCGCCTCGTACCATCGTGAAGAATTCCACCTTGGTCTGCGCTGCCACGCGGGCCTGGCGCTCGACCCGTTCGGCATGCAGGCGGGCCAGCGGCTGGATCAGCTGTGCCTGCACCGTGTCATGCCATTCCGGCAGTTGCAGCAAGGCGTCGGCCACGGCGGCCTGCTCGGCATGGCGCTGCGAGCGGCCCTGCACATAAGCCACGCCCACCACGCCATCGCCCATCGTCACCGCGCAACGTGTCACGCTCATTTCGCCCAGGTTGAAGCGGGCCCCAGTGCCGCCGCTGCGGGCGCGCACCATGGCCATGCCGGTTTGCGCGGGGCGCAACGTCTGGTGTTCCGGCTTGCCCGCCAGCGCGCAAAAAGCGCCATCCAGCGCGGCCGGATCGGCCAGCGCCAGCACGCGCATCCAGGCGGCGCGTTGCGCGCCCGCCGCATCCTGCCCTGTCTTGGGGTGATCCATCTTTTTCCTCTAAACGTCTAGACGACCGGATGGAGTATGATCGCTCCGAAATGGAAGTTCAACAGCCTGGCGTGAATTTTTGATGACAGTTGCAGCGCATCCGCAGCGCCTTTGCGGCCGCCGCCGCATGGTGCACAATCACTGCCATTCTTCATGAAGCTGATGTGACAGCACGAGCACACCCTATGGTCGAAAGAGGTTCCGGCATCGCCGTCTGGCGGCAAATCGGCGAAGCGCTGGCGGACGATATCCGCAACAAGCTCTATGCGGCAGGCGAACAGCTGCCGTCCGAGCCCGAGCTGGCCGCCAAGTTTTCCGTCAACCGCCACACCATCCGCCGCGCGATGGGCGAACTCGAACAAGGCGGCCTGGTCCGCATCGAACAAGGCCGCGGCACCTTCGTCCAGGAACACGCGATCGACTACGCCATCGGCAAGCGCACGCGCTTTTCCGAGAACCTGCGCAGCCAGGGCATGCTGGGCCACCAGGAAGTCCTGGGCAGCCAGAGCCTGCGCGCCGGCGACATCGCCAAGCACCTGGGCCTGACGCGTACCGCGCCGCTGTTGCGCGTGCAGATCGTAGGCAAAGCCGAGAACCGCCCGATCAGCGTCTCGGAACATTTCTTCGACGAAAAGCGCTTCCCCGACTTCGCCGACCGCCTGGCGTCGCTGCGCTCGATCTCCAAGGTCTATGCCCACTATGGCATCGGCGACTACACGCGCAAGTGGTCGCGCATCACCGCCGCCCTGCCCACGCCCGAAATCGCCCGCCTGCTGGGCCAGCCCAAGACCCGCCCCATTCTTCAGGTGGAGGCCTTGAATGTGGACCAGGAAGGCTCGCCGCTGCAATATAGCGTGGCGCGCTTCGTGGGCGACATGGTCCAGCTGATGGTGACGGACGACAGCTGACGCAAGGCCGCCGCCTGCGCGCGCAGGCGGCGCGGAAGACTCCGGCCAACGGATTAACTCATCTAGACATCTGGTTGTAATGCAATCCCGCTAACGTCACGCCATGAACACACACACGCACGCCCCCTCGCCCTTGGCCGGTGTCACAGGCCAACGCATCCTGACGCCGCGCGGCGTCGAACAGGCCAGCCTGCGGTTCCATGGCGGAGTGATCGAAGGCTCCGCCTCCGCGGCGCCGCGGGGCGCGCCCTGGTTCGACGCCGGCGATCTGCTGGTGTTGCCCGGCATCGTGGACCTGCACGGCGACGCCTTCGAGCGCGCAGTCATGCCGCGGCCCAGCGTGACCTTTCCGTACGACAGCGCCCTGTTCGACGTGGACCGCCAGCTGCTGGCCAACGGCATCACCACCGAGTTCCATGGCGTGACCCTGTCCTGGGAAGGCGGGCTGCGCGGCGAGGCTTACGCCGAACGCATGTTCGACGCGCTGGAAAGAATGCGCTATCTCATGGGCGCGCGGCACTATGTGCACCTGCGCTTCGAAACCCATCACGTGGGCGGCCTGGATATTGCCCAGCAATGGATACGCGACGGCCGCGTGCGCTTCCTGGCGCTGAACGACCACCTGCCCAGCATGGCGCGCCGCCTGGGCGACGAGCGCAAACTGATGCAGTACGCCAACCGCGCCGAGTGCGACCTCGACGTCTTCCAGGACCGGATCCGCGCCGCCATGGCCGCCGCCGATTCGGTGGCGGACGCCATGCGCGAGCTGACCGGCTGCGCGCAGGAAGCGGGCTTGAAGGTGGCCTCGCACGACGATCCGGACGCCGCCACCCGCCGCTACTACCACCAGCTGGGCTGCGGCGTGGCGGAGTTTCCGCTGACCCGCGAGGTCGCCGGCGTGGCCCGCGACCTGGGCGATTCCGTGGTCTTCGGCGCGCCCAACGTCGTGCGCGGGGGCAGCCACACCGGCGCGCCCAGCGCCACCGAAATGGTCCGCGCGGGCCTGTGCGACATCCTGACGTCCGACTATTACTACCCCGCCCCGCTGGCCGCGGTGATGAAGCTGGCCAACGACGGCGTGCTGCCGCTGGCGCAAGCCTGGGATCTGGTGTCCTTGAATCCGGCCCGCGCCGCCGGCCTGAAGGATCGCGGCGCGCTCGCGCCCGGACTGATCGCCGACGCCATCGTGGTGGATGACCAGGTGCCGGGGCTGCCCCGCGTCTGCGCCGCGATCGTGGGCGGCGAACTGCGTTACGCCACGCGCGCCTTCGACGACAGCCACAGCCAGCGCATGGCGGCCTGACCATGCCCCTCGCCCATCGCTACGCCCTGTACCTGGCGCCCACCGGCCCCTGGCGCGAACACGGCAGCCGCTGGCTGGGCCGTTGCGCCGACACCGGCCTGGCGCTGCCGCCGCGGCCGGGCCAGAACGCGGAAGCGCGCAACTGGACCGAAGCGCCGCGCCACTATGGCTTGCACGCCACGCTGAAGCCGCCCTTCCGCCTGAACCCGGGCGCAAGCCCCGAACAGGTCGACGCGGCCGCCCGCCAGTTGGCCGCAGGCGGCACGCCGTTCTCGTTGGAACTGGAATGCGAACCGCTGCGCGGCTTCCTGGCCTGGCGCATCGCTGCGTCCGACACGCAGGGACGCGTGCGGATCCAGGCCCTGGCCGAAGCCGCCGTGCGCGACCTGGATCCCTTGCGCGCGCCGCCCACGCCCGAGGAAACCGCGCGCCGCCAACCGCAATCGCTCAGTCCGGCGCAGCAAACCATGCTGGCGCGCTGGGGCTATCCGTACGTATTCGATACCTACGTCTTCCACATTACGTTGACCGGCAAGCTGCAAGGCGAGGCGCTGTCGCAAGCGCAGGCCGAAATCGCCGCGTTCGCCGATCCCTTGCGCGGGCAGCCCATGGCCGTGCCCGGAGTCAGCGTCTACGTGCAGCCCGCGCCGGGCGCGGACTTCGTCGCGGCGAGGCACTACGGTTTTGATGGTTCCAGCATCGATGCGGCTGGAGCCGGCTATCTGCAAGGACCGGCGGCGGCATGAGCGCCTCGGTTCCCGCCGACGGCGCCAGGCTGATCTACCTGATGGGCGCTTCGGGCAGCGGCAAGGACACCTTGCTGCGCCTGCTGCGCGCCGAGCTGCGCGGCGATGAGCCCGTGCTGGTCGCGCATCGCTACATCACCCGCGACAGCGGCGCCACCGAAGACGCGCTAAGCCTGACCGAAGACGAGTTCGGACGCCGCGCCGCCCTGGGCTGCTTTGCCCTGCGCTGGGCCAGCCACGGCCTGCACTACGGCATCGGCATCGAAATAGACGCCTGGCTGTCCTGCGGCGCCGCGGTCATCATCAACGGCTCGCGCGCGCACCTGGAACAGGCGCACTCGCGCTACCCGGCCTTGACCGCCGTGGAAGTCACGGTTGATCCCGGCCAGCTCGTCAGTCGCCTGGCGGGACGCGGGCGGGAAAGCGCGGAACAGATCGCGCAGCGCCTGGCGCGGGCGACGCAGGCATTCCCCGTACCGCCACAATGCCGCTTGCTGCGCGTCAGCAACGATGCCGCCCCGGAAACCGCTGCCGCCGCACTGTTGAACATCGCCCGCGACAAGCTCAACGCCTAGCGCCGCCGTTCAACGCGGGTCGCCCTGGCCCCAGGGCGCCGCGGCGTCTCCGCACAGATCCAGCAGGATCTCGGAAAAGCATTCCTCCGCTGCGAGCGGCTGTTCGCGCTTGCGCCGTATCAGGTTGATCGGCGGCAACTCCCAGCCGAAGTCCCAAGGCACCATGCCCAGCTTGCCGCGCTGGCAGAGTTCGCGCGCGATGTCTTCCGGCACCACGGAGATAAGGGTCTCGTTCATCGTCAGCATGCCTTCGATCACGTCGGTGGAGTACGCCTCCAACACGGGGGATGGCGGCTGCAATTCGGCGCGGATGAAGTGCTCCACGATCAGTTGGCGCGTGGGAGTGTTGGCTGCTGGCAGCACCCAGTCCATCGCCGCCACCGCGGCCCAGTCCGGCTTGCGCCGCGCCAGCCGCTGCGCAAGCCGGCCATGCGCGATCAGGCGCGGCCGCTGGCGGTACAGCACGCGGTGGATCAGATCCTCCGGCGCCACGGTCGAGGTGGCGCGGCTGATGATGCAGTCCAGTTCGTGCCGGCGCAGCATGGGCACCAGATGGTCGGTGGTGGCGCGGTGCAGGCTGAGCGTCACGCCGTGGCGCTGGTGCAGGCGGCTGATGGCCGCCGTCAGCAAGGCGCTGGACACGTAGGGCACCACGCCCACCTGCAGATGCGCGGAACGGCCGGCGTGCAGGGCCTCGACCTCGCGCGCCCACAGGTCCAGGTCGCTGAGCATGTGGCGCGCGCGCACCAGGGCCAGGTCGCCCAGCGGCGTGGGTTGCAGGCCGCGACCGGTGCGCGTGAACAGCGGCGCGCCGAAGATGTCCTCGATCTCCGTGAGCGCCTTGGTGACGGCGGGCTGGCTGATGCCGGCCGCGGCGGCCACGCGCGTGAGCGAGCCGTGCCTGGCGATTTCGATCAGCAGCGCCAGGTGGCGATGCTTGAGACGGTTGGCGAGACGGGCGGCATCCCAGGTCACGATCTTTCCTATAACCAATTGGTTATTCAATTATGCCAACAAAGGAAAAATCAGTTATTTCATGACCCTATACTGCAAGCATCCCCTGCTGCCCGGACCGGCCTCATGAGCGCATCCTTCACCACCCGCCCCGAAATACGCGGCACTTTCGGCGTGGTCTCTTCCACCCATTGGCTGGCCTCGCAAGTGGCCATGAGCGTGCTGGAGCGCGGCGGCAATGCCTATGACGCGGCGGTCGCGGGCGGCTTCACCCTGCAGATCGTGGAACCGCACCTGAACGGTCCGGGCGGCGAAGTGCCCATCCTGCTCTGGAGCGAACGGGAACAGCGCATGCGCGCGCTCTGCGGCCAGGGCCCCGCGCCCGCGCTGGCCACGCCCGCCTATTTCCGCGGCCTGGGCCTGGACCTGGTGCCCGGCATCGGCCTGCTGCCCGCCACGGTGCCCGGCGCCTTCGGCGCCTGGCTGACCCTGCTGCGCGACTACGGCACCTGGGAACTGGCCGATGTGCTGCGCCCCGCGATCGACTATGCGCGCAACGGCTTTCCGCTGGTGCCGCGCATCTCGCAGGCCATTCTGGCGGTGCAGGCGCTGTTCCGCGACGAATGGACCAGTTCGCGCGAGGTCTGGCTGCCGGACGGCCGCGTACCTGCGCCCGACGCGCTGTTCCGCACGCCCGCCATCGCCGCCACCTATACCCGCATCCTGGACGAGGCGCACGCCCGCAGCACCGACCGGCGCGGCCGCATCGACGCTGCGCTGGAGGTCTGGTACCGCGGTTTCGTGGCCGACGCGATCGACGACTATTACACGCAGGCCGAGGTACGCGATACCACGGGCCAGCGCAACCGCGGCCTGCTGCGCAAATCCGATCTGGCCGATTGGCGCGCCACCTACGACGAGCCTCTGACTGTCCAATACGGCCGCTACACCGTGGCCAAGTGCGGGGTCTGGTCGCAAGGCCCGGTCCACCTGCAGCAACTGGCGATACTGCGGCACCTGGGCCTGGACGGGCTGGAGCCGACCTCGCCGCAATTCGTGCACTACGTGGCCGAGGCGGCCAAGCTGGCCTTCGCCGACCGCACCGCCTGGTACGGCGACCCTGCCTGCACGCAGGCGCCGCTGGCCGCTTTGCTCAGCGATGAGTACGCCCGCTCCCGCGCGGCAGGCATCGGCGCGCACGCTTCGTCCGAGTTCCTGCCGGGCAGCCCTGGCGGCCAGACACCGCGCCTGCCCGACCTGGACGCAGCCGTGCGCACCCTGGCTGCCTCCGACACCCGCTTCGGCGTGGGCGAACCGACCTTCGCCGCACTGCCGCCGGTAGCCGAATGGGCGGCGCGCGAGATCTTCGTGGGCGATACCTGCCAGATCGACGTCATCGACCGCGACGGCAATATGGTGGCCGCCACGCCGTCGGGCGGCTGGCTGTCGTCCAGCCCCGTCGTGCCCGGCCTGGGCTTCCCGCTGACCACGCGCCTGCAGATGACCTGGCTGGACGAAGGCGTGCCGGGCCAACTGCAACCGGGCAAGCGTCCCTGCACCACGCTGTCGCCCGGCCTCGCGCTGCGCGACGGGCAGCCTTACATGGCATTCGGCACGCCGGGCGGCGACCAGCAGGACCAATGGACGGTGGCATTCTTCCTGCGCCATGTCATGGGCATGAATCTGCAGGAGGCGATCGAAGCGCCCTCCTGGCATATCGATCACTTCCCGGGCTCGTTCTGGCCGCGCAGCCTTACCTTGAACCGGCTGACCGTGGAATCGCGCATGCCGGCCGCCACGCTGGAGGCGCTGCGCGCGGCGGGCCACGAGGTCAAGGTGGGGCCGGACTGGTCCGAAGGCCGCATCAGCGCCTGCACCCGCGAGCCTGCCGCGGGCGGCGGCCTGCTGCTGCGCGCCGGCGCCAACCCGCGCGGCATGCAGGGCTATGCCGCCGGCCGCTGAACCTGTTTCATTCAACCGGCATGCAGACCGGATATCAAGCAAAGGGGTAAACACCATGAAACTGCAATTCAAACGACTGCTGCGCTCGTTCGCGCTGGGGTTGGCGCTGGCCGCGCCCGCGCTCACCCACGCCGCGTGGCCCGAAAAACCCATCACGCTGATCGTGCCGTGGGCTGCGGGCGGCTCCACCGACATCCTGGCGCGCGTGCTGTCCGAAGGTTTGACCCAGTCGCTGGGCCAGCCCGTCATCGTGGAAAACCGCTCGGGCGCGTCCGGCAACATCGGCACCACCTTCGTGGCGCGCGCCAAGCCGGACGGCTACACCTTGCTGGTGGGCTCGATGAGCACGCACACGATGAACCAGGCGCTCTACTCCAGCATGCCGTTCGACGGTGTGAAGGACTTCACGCCCATCGCCGAGCTCGCGCTGGTCACCAACACCCTGGTGGTGAACCCGTCGGTCCCCGCGTCCAACGTGAAGGAGTTCATCGCCTACCTGAAGGCCAATCCCGGCACCGTGGCCTATGCCTCCGCCGGCCAGGGCTCCACCAACCATCTGAGCGCCGCGCTGTTCGAGAAGGCCGCCGGCGTGAAGATGATGCACATCCCCTATCGCGGCGGCGCGCCCGCGGTGCTGGACACCGTGGCCGGCCGCACGCAGGTGCTGTTCAGCGCCGGCACGCAGACCCTGCCGCATGTGCAGAACAACAAGCTGAAGCTGCTGGCCGTCACCGAGGAAGCGCGTTCGCCGCTGTTGCCCGAGGTGCCCACGGTAGCCGAGACCTTGCCGGGCTACGAGCTGTCGGTCTGGTACGGCGCCTTCGGCCCGGCAGGCATGCCGCCCGAACTGACCGCACGCCTGAACCGCGAGATCAACCTGATCCTCAAGCGTCCCGAAGTCATCAAGAAAATGGGCGACATGGGCGTGCTGCTGACCGAGACCACGCCGGAGCAATTCGGCCAGATCCTGGCGCGCGACGCCGACAAGTACGGCAAGCTGATCAAAGAACTGGGAATCACCGCCGAATGACCGTGAGCATCCAATCCACCGCGCCGACGCAGGCCGGCGTGGCCGCCATCGCCCGGGCCTACGCGGCCGCCGATCCGGTCGCGGCCTTGCGCGCCATCGACGCCCATGCGCACGCCGCGCTGGCGCACACGCTGTGCACGGTCAACCGCTATGACGCGCAGGCCATGCGGGTGCTGCGGCTGTATAGCTCCAACCCCGAGGCCTATCCGCCCGGCGGCAGCAAGGACAAGAGCGGCACCGCCTGGGGCCGCCACGTCCTGCTGGAGCAAAAGCTGTTCGTCGGCGAAGGCGAGGACGCGATCCGCGAATTCTTCGACGACCATGACGCGATCCAGCGTCTGGGCCTGCGCTCGGTCATCAATGTGCCGGTGGTGTACGGCGGGGTCTGCCTGGGCACCGTCAACTTCCTGATGCCGCGCGCGGCGGTTTCGGATGCCGATGTGCAGGCCGCGCAGCTGGCGGGCCTGCTGGCGCTGCCTGCGTTCCAGGCGCTGCTCCCGCAGGCCTGAGGCCGCGGGGCCCGCCCGGGCCCCGCGCATGCTCAGATGAGCGCGCGCCGGATGCGCGCCGACGCCATGTCGATGATGACCACGAAAGCCACGATGATGATCATCACGGCGCAGGTTTCGGCGTAGCGGAAGCTGCGGATAATCTCCCACAGCACGGTGCCGATGCCGCCCGCGCCGACGATGCCGACCACCGAGGCCGAACGCACGTTGGATTCGAAGCGGTACAGCGAATACGAGATCCACAGCGGCAGCACCTGCGGAATCACGCCGTAGACGATTTCCTCCAGCGCGTTCGCGCCGGTGGCGCGCACGCCTTCCACCGGACGCGGATCGATGGCCTCGACGGCTTCCGAGAACAGCTTGGCCAGCACGCCGGTGGTGTGCACCCACAGCGCCAGCACGCCGGCGAACGGGCCCAGTCCGACCGCCACGATGAACAGCATGGCGAACACCATTTCGTTGATGGCGCGGCACGCGTCCATCAGGCGTCGCATGGGCTGGTACACCCAGGCCGGCACCATGTTCGACGAGCACAACAGCCCCAGCGGCACGGCGACCACGATGGCCAGGAAGGTGCCCCAGACCGCGATCTGCACGGTGACGATCATCTCGTCCAGGTACATGCGCCAGTCGCGGAAATTGGGCGGAAAGAAGTCGGCGGCGAACTGGGCCATATTGCCCGAATCGCGCAGCAGGTCCAGGGGCCGCATGTCGGCGCCCTTCCACGACATGACCAGCAACGCCAGCACGACGGCCCATACGAGCAGGACTGGCAGCGAGGAGCGCGGCGCGGCGGAAAGGCGGGAGGTCTGCATGGCTACGTTCATAGAAAAGGCGATCCGCTAGTTGGGTTTCAGTTGCGGGCAAGCCGGCGCGCCCCGCGGCGCGCCGGCTTGCCGCTTGCAGGCTTATTGCTTGGCGGCTGGCTGGCCCAGGCTGGCCAGCTTGCTGTCCAGCTCGGCCAGCTGTTTCTGCTTTTCGGCCTGGCCCAGCGTGGCGTCGGCTTCGACCTTGGCCTTCTCGCGCGCCAGTTCGATCTGGCGGATCGGCACCAGCTGCTGGTTGTCGGAGGCGCGGAAGCCCTGGTAGGTCAGCGCCTTCAGGTTGGCCAATTCGCGCTCGGCGTCCTTGCCCTTGCCATAGTTGACGAAGAAGTCGCGGATGCGGACCTTCAGGTCTGCCGGCAGGTCGGTGCGCATGACCAGCGGATCGGCGGGGATCAGCGGCGACTTCCACAGCACGCGCACGCTGTCGTTTGCATCCTTGCCCGTGTTCAGGCGATAGCGCTCCAGCGCCTCGGTGTTGTTGACGGCCACGTCGACCTGCTTGTTGATGACCGACAGCAGATTGGTTTCGTGGTTGCTGGCGCGCACCGTCTTGAAGAAGGTCTTGGGTTCGATCTTGTTGGCGGCCCACAGGTAGTAGCCGGGCACAGCCGTACCCGAGGTCGAATTGGGATCGCCCGCGCCGTAGCTCAGCGTGCCGCCGCGCTTGAGCACGTCGTCCAGGGTCTTCAGGTTGCTGTCCTTGTTGACGATCAGCAGCGACCAGTAGCCGGGGTTGCCGTCCTTGTCGATGACGGAGGCGAACACCTCGCCCTTGGCGCGGTCCACCGCCTCGATTGCGGACTTGTTGCCGAACCAGCCCATCTGCACCTTGTTGAAGCGCATGCCTTCGATGATGCCGGCATAGTCGGACGCGAAGAAGGGCTTGACCGGTACGCCGATCGCGCGGCTCAGGTCGTCGATGACCGGCTGCCATACGGACTTCAGGTTGGTCGACGATTCCGTCGAGATGATGCCGAAGTTCAGGGTCTTGGCGTCTTGCGCGTAGGCCTGCGCGGACAGGGCCGCGGCGGCGATCAGGGTGACAAAGGTTCTGCGTAGCATGGAAGGCTCCGGGGGGAAATGGGTCGGGATATCAGGCGGCTTGCGCCAGGCGGGACAGCGGCGCCATGCCGGGCATGGCCGGCGCTTGCGGCGCATATTCGGGAAGGAGTTCGCTCAATTCGGAGCCATACAGGTCGCTCAGCATCGAAGGCGTGAGCGCGGCGGAGGGGCCGTCATAGACGACCTTGCCATGGCGCAGCGCCACCACCCGCGGGCAGTAGCGCAGGGCCACGTCCACCTGGTGCAGCGACACCACTACGGCCACCTTGCGGCCGCGGTTGATCTGGGCCAGCGTGTCCATCACGCGGCGCGAGGATTCCGGATCCAGCGAGGCGATGGGTTCGTCGGCCAGGATGACGCGGGCGTTCTGCACCAGCGTGCGGGCGATGGCCGCGCGCTGCTGCTGGCCGCCGGACAGCGTCGAGGCGCGCTGAAATGCGTAGTCGTCTATACCAACCTGGGCAAGCGCTTCGAGGCCTTGCTGCACTTCGCCGCGCAGGAACCAGCGCGTCAGGCTGCGCCACAACGGCACGCGCGGCAGCAGCCCGGTCAGCACGTTGGTGATGACCGGCAGGCGACCGACCAGATTGAATTGCTGGAACACGAAACCGATGCCGGCGCGCGCGGAGCGCACATCGCGGCTCAGGCGGCCATCGCGCTGGATCATGCGGCCGTTTACGGCCACGCTGCCCGAGTCGCCGGCCACGAAACCCGACAGATGGCGCAGCAGCGTCGACTTGCCCGAACCCGAGGCGCCGAGCAAGGCCACCATCTCGCCGTCGGCCACTTGCAGGTTCACGCCGTCCAGCGCCTTGGCGCCGGCGTGGAAGCTCTTGCTGAGCCCTTGTACTTCGATGGCGTAGGTCATCGTTGAATCCCCTTGGATGTGTTCATGGCGGCATTCTGTTTTCGCGGCATGACAGCACGATGACCTGGGAATCGATTCATTTGGCTGAAAATAGGGACACTGGAACGATCTGAAAGACGTTCGTCACAAAGGCCGTCTCCAGCCCGGCGCGCCGCAGGTATATTGGGGATATTCCCCACCAGCCTGGCGTTCATCATGATCAAAGGTTCCTGCCTGTGCAGCCGCGTCGCCTACGAGATCACGGGTCCGCTCACCGACGCCCTCAACTGCCATTGCACGATCTGCCGCAAGGCGCATGGCGCGGCATTCCGCAGCCGGGCGACGGTCCAGGTCAAGGACTTCGCCTGGACCCGCGGAGAAAACCACGTCACCTGGTACTGCTCGTCCCCGGGCAGCTACCGCGGCTTTTGCGAAGCCTGCGGCACGCCCCTCCTGACCCGCTTCGACCAGACGCCGGACGTCTACGGCCTGCCTCTAGGTCCGCTGGACGACGACCCGGGCATCAAGCCAGCAGCCCACTGCCACGTGGCCAGCAAGGCGCCCTGGTTCGACATCACCGACGGCCTGCCGCAGTACCCCGATGCGTATGGGGCGATGGAAGAAGACCATCCGCAGGCGGTTACATAAAAATTCAACCGAGTAGTTGAATTTTTTGGCGAGGCCAGACTATATTCAACCTCATGGTTGAATCTATTCCCTCCCCCGTCCTCGATGCCGTCTTTCGCGCGCTGGCCGACCCCACGCGCCGCGACATGCTGCGCAGCCTGGCCGGTGGCGAGCAGACCATCGGCGAACTGGCGGCGCCCCACAGCATGAGTTTCGCGGGCGCCTCCAAGCATGTGCAGGCCCTGGAACGCGCCGGTCTGGTGCGGCGCTCCATCCGCGGCCGCACGCACGTATGCAGCCTCAATCCCGAACCCATGGCCGAGGCCATGCAGTGGCTGCGCTTCTATGAGCAATTCTGGTCGGGCAAGCTGGGCGCGCTGGAAGCCGCGCTCGCCGCCAGCCGGTCCCCGGCCGCGTCTTCTGGAGAACCACATGAGTGATCACGGCGTCGTTCTGGACCCCACCTCCATCCGCTTCACGCGGATACTGCCCGCCAGCGTCGACGAGGTCTGGGCTTTTCTCACCGAATCCGAAAAACGCGGGCGCTGGCTGGCATCCGGCGACATGGAACTGCGCGAAGGCGGCGGCGTGACGCTGCGCTTCGTGCATGCGGACCTGTCCTCGGTGGCCGAACCGGTGCCTGACGCCTACAAGCCGTACGAAGGCGGCGTCACCACGCAAGGCGTCATCACCCGCTGCGAACCGCCGCATTTGCTGGCTTTCACCTGGGGCGGCTCCCCCGGCCATCCTTCCGAGGTCACCTTCGAGCTGTCGCCTCAGGGCGAGGAAACGCGCCTGGTGCTGACCCACCGCAAGCTGTCCTCGCGGGACGGCATGGTGGACGTGGCTGGCGGCTGGCATGTGCACCTGGGCGTGCTCGAAGCTCGCCTGGCCGGCCGTGCCCCCGGTCCGTTCTGGTCCGTGCTTAACCGGGTGGAAGCCGAATACCGTGAACGGATCCCGGCTCGCTAGAGTCGTTGAACAGCAACTATCGCAGCGCGGCTACAGATAAATACTGGCTAAATATTGCGCTTTGCAGTACCATAAGTCCGTGATTTTTCCGCAAAAACCGGGCTTCGGTCACTCTGCGTGCCAACCTGTACCGCCTGCGGGCAATGCTCCGGGGCAACCCAGGACGTGCCTGATTTTTCCGGAAAAACCCCTCCGCCACCGGGCGCGCCTCCACCTCCATAGTTGCGCGGCCTGGCAGCACAAGCTCCACCCCGCTTCTTCCGGCGATTTGCGCAAAACGCGCCGCCGCGACCAAGCCGCGCACCGCGCGCACACTGCCCACGCGGCGCGAGTATCCGTCATTTCAGACATCCGCTTCGGATGCCGTGGCCCTTACCCGCGCTTGCCCGGACGTTTTACGTTCAAACCGCTGGACCCGTCGGTTCGGGTCCGACGCGCTTGCCGCCTCGCGCGGCGCGCCATGCCGTCGGTATGGCTGCGCGTTTTGATAGGAGAAAAGAATGGCTAAAGAAGAACTCATCGAACTGGACGGCATCGTTGACGAAGTGCTGCCCGATAGCCGCTACCGTGTGAAGCTGGACAACGGCATCGAAGTCGGCGCCTACGCCTCCGGCCGCATCCGCAAGCACCGCATCCGCATCCTGGCCGGCGACCGCGTCACCCTGGAAATGTCGCCGTATGACCTGACCAAGGGCCGCATCAACTTCCGCCACAAGGACGAGCGCGGTCCCGCGCCGCAGCGTCCCCAGCAATTCCGCCGCTAAGCCAGGGCGACAGGGCCGGCCCTGCGCCGGCTCCCTTTTCGCGCCAGCCTTAAACCTGGGCCGCGCGATGCCGTAATGCGTGGAGCGCCCGTTCATGAAAGAATGGCGCCCTCTGCCCGGCGCGACGCCCGGCAGGATGAGCATGAAGCAAGATGGACCTGACACAAGATCTGCAAGCCGCCGCTGACCAGCTTGCCCTGGCGCGAAGAAAATTCGTCAAGGGCGAGGAAGGCCTGCGCCTGCTGCATCAGTCGCGCGAGGCCTTCATCAACAGCCTGCGCAATACCGGCCTGACCTACGCCGAGGCCAAGACCAAGTACGACAACTGCCTGGACGAGCAGGAAGCCGAGCAGCTCGAAGTGCGGCAGCAGATGGACTATGCCGAGCGCGTGCATCAGCACGTGCTGCAACTGATCGCGCAGCAGGCCGCAACGGCCTGAGGGCGCGGGTCCGCGCCCCCATCCCGGGACAGGATCAGGGCTTGAACGCCCCGATGAAGATGGCCGGATCGACGCGCGCGTCGTTCAGGCTGACGTTCCAGTGCAGGTGCGGGCCAGTGGCGCGGCCGGTGGCGCCCACCTTGCCCACCAATCCGCCGCGCGGCACTTCGTCGCCGACCTTCACGTCGATCGCCGACATGTGGCAGAACATGCTGACGAAGCCCTGGCCATGGTCCAGGAACACCGTCTTGCCATTGAAGAAGTAATCCCCCACCAGCACGACCACGCCAGCGGCCGGCGCCTTGATCGGCGTGCCCGAGGGCACGGCGAAATCCAGGCCCGAATGCGGATTGCGCTCTTCGCCATTGAAGAAGCGGCGCAGGCCGAAGGGACTGGACAGGCGGCCGCCGTTCACCGGGCGATCCAGCAGCAGGTTGCTGGGCGTGATGCCAGCGCGGTAGGCGCGGTTGGCGGCGGCCTGCTCGGCCTGCTCGCGTTCGATGCGCTTCATGTCGTCCGGATCCGGATTGACCTGGCGCGGATTCTTCAGCGTGATGTGCTGGGCCTTGTATTCCTTGGCGCCGACCTTGAAGGACACTGAACGCTTGCCTTGCGCGTCCTTGATATCCACCTGCTGCTCGCCCGGCTTCACGCTGAGCGGGATGCCGACCACGGCGATCCACTGCTTGCCTTCTTCACGCACGACCAGCACGCGCCGGCCCAGGAAGCTGACCTCGGGCGCGCGTTCGGCATTGCCCAGGCCCAGGACGGCGACGCCGCCAGGCACGGGAACGTTGAGCTTGCGGCTGATGAAACCGCTCTGCTGCTGCGCGCGGGCCGGCAGGCCCAGGCAGAGGGCGGCCGCGGCCAGGCCCAGCCGCAGGACGTCGCGACGATGCTGCATGGCGTTCACAGGCACAGGTTGGCGGGCTCGATGATGCTTTGGTCGCGGCGGGCGATGCGCGTGGACAGGCGCGCTTCGGTCTTGCCCTTCCAGTGCGTGGTCGTCAGCACGGCTTCGACACCCAGGCTGTCCTCCTGGATCAATTCAAAGCCGTTGCGCACCGCCTTCTGCTGGAAATTGATGCCCAGGTTCTTCCAGGATTCGGCGACGCAAGCCGTGTAGTCCTCGGGCGTATGTTGGGTGGAACCGTAGAAGACCGGATCGCGGTCGCGCACGTCTTTGACGTTGGCGCAGGCCGACAAGGCTGCCAGGACAGTAAGGGACAAAGCGGTGCGGACCTTCATGGCGATGGAACTCTCGAGCGGTTGGAGGTGGATGGGGCGGCCAATATAACGCAGCGCCAGGTCAAGCCTGCGGCGCGCGCCGGGCCGATTTGGGACGGAAGGCCGCGATGACTTCCGGCCGGGTTTCGGCGTATGGGCCGCCGATAAGATCGATGCAATAGGGAATGGCGGCGAAAATCCCCGGCACCAGCACGGCGCCGTCCTCGCCCTTCAGTCCTTCCAGCGTTTCGCGGATGGATTTCGGCTGGCCGGGCAGGTTCACGATAAGGGCGGCGTGCGCGGGCGTTTCCCGGATGACCGCCACCTGGCGCGACAGGATGGCCGTGGGCACGAAGCGCAGGCTGATCTGGCGCATCTGTTCGCCGAAGCCGGGCATTTCCTTGGTGCCGACGGCGAGCGTGGCCTCGGGCGTGACGTCGCGGCGCGCCGGACCGGTGCCGCCGGTGGTCAGGACCAGGTCGCAGCCGCAGCCGTCCACCAGTTCGATCAGCGTCTGGGAAATGCGTGCGGGTTCGTCGGGAATCAGGCGGTCCACCGCCTGCCAGGGCGAGGCCAGGGCGCCGCCCAGCCATTCGCGCAGCGCGGGCAGCCCCAGGTCCTGATAGGTGCCGCTGGAGGCGCGATCGGAAACGGACACCAGGCCCACGATCAGTTCGTCGGGGTGCTTGCGGGCGATACGGGTAGTGGCGGTCATGGGCTGCGCAATCTTGGTAAGAAACTGTCGGGCGGCGCGGATGCGGCCGTGGGCGAGGTCAATCATGGAAATCCAGAAGAGGCCCGCCAGAGCGATGCTATCGCATTCCTTCCCCGCGGGAATCGCGTCAGCAGGCAGCGCGCCGGCGGCGGCCCCTGTCGCAAAAAGGCGAATCGGCTTTGGCCCCGCTTTCCCGCGCTTGTTCCGGACATGTTCGCTCGATAACATCCGCTAACAAACCTATCCCAATAAAGAGGGCCCCGCGCGGCATTGGTTCCCCATGTTCAAACGCACACTACGGCAGCATGCGCTGGCGGCGGCGCTGGCCCTGGCCGCGGCGGCGGCCGCCGGATGGGGCGCCCTGCACTCCCTGGCGCTGAAGACGGAAACCGTGCCGGCGGCCGCTCCGGGCATCTACATCCCCAACCTGGGCAATACGCTGGAGGAACAGACGCGCAACCTGTCCCGCATGAGCCAGGCCTTGCGCACGGGCGACAGGCTGGTGATCCTGGGTTCGTCGGAGTTGACCAGCAACGACCTGCGCTTCGTGCCGTACCGCTACCTGGCCGACGAATTGCAGATGCCGGTGCTGGCCTATGGCCATTCGGGATTCCAGTCTCTGGGCATGCAGCTGGTGCTGGCGGCGATGGCCGAGGACCTGTCGCCGGCCTCGCGCGTGGTGGTGATGCTGTCGCCGGGCTGGTTCGACGGCGACGGCGGGCTGGGTCCGGACGAATTCAAGGAACACGCCAATCCGCTGCTGCCCCGCCTGCTGCGGCAGCCCGAGGGCCGGGCGGAGGTGGTCCGCTGGCTGCAGGCCAAGGGCGACGCGGGTGTCGCCTGGTCCATGGCGGCCGAGCAGGCCTACGTCTTCCGCCAGCGGCTGGTCAACCTGTGGGCGCCCGTCCACGCAGCGCCTGTCCCCGAGCGCGAGCGCGAGGGGCCGCCCGCGGCCGCCCGGGTGGTGGACTGGGAGGCGCTGGCTGCCGAAGCCCAGGGCGCAGAACAGGCCCTGATGGGCGGCAACCGCTACGCCGTGCGCGATGAATTCTTCAATAAATACCTGCGCAGCATTCCCGAGGGCGGCAAGACCGCCTATCTGCCCCAGCCGCTGACCGGCCGGGACGAGCTGCGCGAACTGGACGCGCTGATGGCGCTGCTGCGGCAGCGCGGCGTCAATGCCCTCTTCGTCATGCAGCCGCTGCATCCGCTGGTGTTCAAGGACCTGGACCGCTTCGGGCCGGTGCAGCGGGAAGTCGCGGCGCTGTGCCAGCGCTATGCCATGCGCTGCATGGACATGTACAGCGCCCCCTTCGAGGTGGGGATGCTGCGGGACGTACAGCACCTGGGGGAACTGGGCTGGCTGCGCGTGAACCAGAAGATCGCTGAAGTGTTCTACCCATGAAGGATGGCCGGCAATGAAACGAACCCTGTGGCTGTGCCTGCTCTACCTGGGCGTCCTGGCGGTGATGGTGATCCAGGCGGATACCTCGGCGAACCTGGGCAAACCGATGGAAATCGAGTTCCAGTATTCGAAATTCTGACCCCGGGCGGGGTCGGTTGGCCGCACTTGGTAGCCGCAAGCAACCAGTGACAGGTCACAAATCTGCAATAATCGGCTCCTCTCGCCGGAACCTCCCCCGCCTCCATGTTCGACCTCTTCCACGGCCTAGACCTCTGGGTCGGCCTCAGCCTTGCGCTGGCCCTGACATTCGTCCTGGCCTTCGAATTCATCAACGGATTCCATGACACGGCGAACGCCGTGGCCACGGTCATCTACACCAAGGCCATGCCGCCGCATCTGGCGGTGGTGCTTTCCGGCATATTCAACTTCCTGGGCGTGCTGCTGGGCGGGGTGGGCGTGGCCTATGCCATCGTGCACCTGCTGCCGGTGGAGCTGCTGATCAACGTGGACACGGGCCGCGGGCTGGCCATGGTGTTCGCCATGCTGGCCGCGGCCATCGCCTGGAACCTGGGCACTTGGTACTTCGGCATTCCGGCGTCCAGCTCGCACACGCTGATCGGCTCGATCCTGGGCGTGGGCCTGGCCAACGCGCTGATCACCGACCTGCCGCTGGCGGACGGCGTCAACTGGGGCAAGGCCATCGACATCGGCCTGTCGCTGGTGGTGTCGCCGGTGGCCGGCTTTCTGGTGGCGGGCGGCCTGCTGCTGGCGCTCAAGCGCTGGCTGCCGCTGTCCAAGATGCACAAGACGCCGGAACAGCGCCGCGCCATCGACAATAAAAAGCATCCGCCCTTCTGGAACCGCCTGGTGCTGGTGCTGTCCGCCATGGGCGTGAGCTTCGTGCACGGCTCCAACGACGGACAGAAAGGGATTGGCCTGATCATGCTGGTGCTGATCGGCATCGTGCCCGCCAACTTCGTGCTGGACACCAACAGCACCACCTACCAGATCGAGCGCACCCGCGACGCCGCCAACCACCTGAACGTGTTCTACCAGCGCAATGAAGCCATGCTGGGCGAATACCTGGCGCTCAAGCGCGTGGACGCGACCACCGAACTGCCGCGCAACTTCCGCTGCGACCCCGAACTGACCATGCCGACCATCGCCGCGCTGCAGGCCGATCTGCACGGCGTGTCCAACTACGCCGACCTGTCGGCCGAGAAGCGCATCTCCGTGCGCCGCTACCTGCTCTGTCTGGACGACACGGCCAAGAAGGTCGCGCGCATCGAAGGGCTGCCGGCCCGCGAACGCGCCGACCTGCAACGCCTGCGCGCCGACCTGACAGCCACCACCGAATACGCCCCCTTCTGGGTGATCGTGGCAGTCGCCCTGGCGCTGGGCGCGGGCACCATGGTCGGCTGGCGCCGCGTGGTGCTGACGGTGGGCGAGAAGATCGGCAAGCAGGGCATGACCTATGCGCAGGGCATGTCCGCACAAGTCACCGCCATGGGCGCCATCGGCATCGCCAACGTCTTCAGCCTGCCTGTTTCCACCACCCACGTGCTGTCCTCGGGCGTGGCCGGGACCATGATCGCCAACAAGAGCGGCCTGCAAGGCAGCACCGTACGCAACATCCTGATGGCCTGGGTGCTGACCCTGCCCGCCTCGATGCTGCTGGCCGCCGGCCTGTTCTGGATCGGCGTGCAGATCGCTGGCTGATGATTCGCGGCCGTGCAGGCAATCTGCACGGCCGATGCAACACTCTGGCTATCCCGCCAGGCTTCCTGCCAGCCGTGCCCGCGTCTACCATGGCGCCATGGCTACCTCAAATCCCACCCTGCATTACATTTTCGACCCGCTCTGCGGCTGGTGCTATGGCGCCGCGCCGCTGGTGGAGGCGGCTCGAGCCGTCTCCGGGCTGGACATCGCGCTGCATGGCGGCGGCATGATGACGGGCGGCAACCGCCAGCCGGTCACCGACAGACTGCGCCGCTACGTCATGCCGCATGACGAGCGCATCGCCGGCCTGACCGGCCAGCCCTTCGGCGAAGACTATTTCAACGGCCTGTTGCGCGATGAGGGCGCGGTGTTCGATTCCGAGCCGCCCACCACTGCCATCCTGGCCGCGCAGACGCTGGCCGGTCGAGGCCTCGACCTGCTCAAGCGCATCCAGCGCGCCCACTACGTACAGGGGCTGCGCATCGCCGATCCGGCCGTACTGGCCTCCCTGGCGGCCGACATCGGCCTGGACCCGGCAGCCTTCCGCGCAGCCTATGACGCAGCCCAGGGCGCCGAAACCGCCACGCACATCGCCGCCAGCCGCAGGCTGCTGGCGCAGGTCGGCGGCAGCGGTTTTCCCACCCTGGCACTGGAGCGCGATGGCGTCTACGAGATGCTGGAGCCCAGCCGCTACCTGGGCCGTCCGCAAGAATGGCAGGCGGACCTCGGCGCGCGCATCGGCCGCGCTTGAAGGCGGGAGCCCCGCGTCAGGCTTCCTCGATGTCCCCGTCGCGCTGCAAGGCGCGGTGCATGGCCGGACGGTCGCCCAGCCGCTCCGCGTAGGCGGTGAACACAGGGGTCTCGGGCAGAACCTTCACCTGCATCATGTATTGCAGGGTGCCGCCCAGCACGATGTCCGCGGCCGAGAACTTGTCGCCCAGGAAGAACGGCCGCGCCTGCAAGACCCGGGTCAGCACCTGCTCGACCTCCTCGGCCGAACCCCAGCCCAGCGCGCCGCCCGGATGCGGCGTCTTGAAGGCGCGCTCGGCCATGGCCGGTTCGAACACGCCGGTGGAATAGGCCAGCCAGGTCAGGTAGGGCCCGCGCAGCGGGTCGCCCACCACCGGACCCAGCCCCGCTTGGGGGAACAGGTCGGTCAGGTAAAGGGCGATTGCCGGCGTCTCGAACACGGGCACGCCGTCGTGCACCAGGGCCGGCACCTTGCGATGCGGGTGGATGTCGATGTAGTCCGAGGGCATGTGGCCCGCGCTGTCGGTGCCGCGGATGGACACCATTTCGGTGTCGTAAGGCACGCCTAGTTCCTCGAGCAGCCAAAGTATCCGGAACGAGCGCGAACGCGGCGCATGATAAAGCGTAAGCATGGTCGATCTCCGTGGAAGTCCGACCATTTTGCCCCGCGGGTCTTACGCCGCCAAGGCCAGCAACACCCCGTATCCCGCCATGCCCAGCAGCACCGCGACGCCGGCATTGCTGACCAGGCGGGCCGCCACCGCGGTCACGACCAGGCCGCCTGCGTAGGGGCCGAGGTTCGCCGTCTGGTCGCCGGCGGCCAGCAGGTCGGGCACGATCACCGCCGCGGCGATCCCAGCCAGCAGCGACGGCCCCAGGGCGGCCAGCGCCGAGCCTTCGCGCGACAGGTGGCGCAGCAGGCGGCTGCGCTCGGACAGCATGAAGGGCAAGGCGCGCGTCAGATAGGTGATGGCCGCCATGGCGATCACCGCGCCCCAGAAACCCAGTCCGTCGGTGTTCATGCGAGCCTCCTCATTCGATACGCCACGCAGCCGATGATCGCGCCGGCCAGGATGGCCAGGCTGGTATGGCCCAGCGCGGCCACGGCCCCGGCTCCGGCCACCGCCGCAACGATGGGCAGGCCCATGCCGCGCTTCGCGCTCTGGCACACCAGGGCCATGAACAGCGCCGGCAGCGCAAAGCGCATCACCTGTGACAGCATGGGGTAGTGGCGCTCCAGGCCGTCTCCCGCATAGACGCCGACGGCCGTGCCGGCGATCCAGGTCAGCCAAGCGCCCAGCCCCAGCGCGATCATCCAGCGCTGGCGGCCCGCGGGCTCCACGGTCTGCAAACGATTGAAAGCCGTGGCGAAGACTTCATCGGTGAGCAGGAAGGCGACCTTCAGGCGCTCATTCAGTCCCGCCGGCAGGAACCGCGACAACAGCGGGCCGTACAGCAGATGGCGAGCGTTGAGCAGCGAGCACAGCGCCACCACCCACAGCCACGGGGTGCCGGCCTTGATGGAAGCGAGCAGCAGGAACTGGCTGGCGCCGGCATAGACCAGCACGGAAATCAGCACCACCTGCAGCGGAGACAGGCCCGCGGCCACGCCCGCGATGCCGAAGGTCACGGCCACCGGGAAGTAGCCGATCATGACGGGCAGGCAGGATTTCAGGCCGTCGATGCGGGCGCTGCCCGCCAGAGCGGGCGCATGGGCTGGAGGGGTCTGCAAGGTGTTCCGCTGGTCTCTTCAACAACCAGCTAGTTTACCCACCCGCGCACAGCCTACTTGTCCTCCAGGCCCAGCGCGCGCAGTTGCGCCTTCAGGCGACGGACTTCCTGGCTCAGGTCCAGGATCAGCGCCGCAGCGTCCAGGCCGGCGCCGTAATCCCGCACCAGGCGGCGGGCGTCCAGCGCGCGTTGCAGGTCGGCGCTGTAGAAGCGCCATTCGGCGGGCCTGGGACCGCTGGCATTGACGATGCCGACTTCGACCAGCCTGACGACCCATTCGACTTCCTCGCCGCAGGCGCGGGCCAGGTCGTCGGCGGAAAGCGGCCGGGACTTGCCCACGACCGTGGCGGTGGTGACGACTATTTTTTTCATGGTCATACCCCCAGGTGGCGCCGCGGATTGAAGGGCAGGTCCTGCTGCAGCTTGCGGTAGGCCTCCTTGGCCGCTTCGCTATCGGCGGGCGGCAACACCAGGTCCAGCACCAGGTAGAGGTCTCCGGGCGGATCGCCCGGAATGCCGCGGCCGCGCAGGCGCAGCTTGCGGCCGTTGGCGGACCCCGCGGGGATCGACACTTCGACCGTGCCGCCCGGCGTGGGCGCATGCACGCTGGCGCCGAGTGCCGCTTCCCACGGCGCCACCGGCAGCGTCATGTAGAGGTCGCGGCCGTCGGCGCGGTAGCGCGGATGCGGCTTGAAGCGGACTTCCAGATAGAGATCGCCGTTCTCGCCGCCGCCGTAGCCGGGCATGCCCTGCCCGGCCAGCCGGATGTACTGGCCTTCGCGCACGCCGGCGGGGATGCGCACGCTGAGCGTGCGGGTCTGCATGTGGGGGCGGCCCTGCTCGTCCATCTGCATGGAACGCAGGCTGATGTCGCGCGTGGCGCCCTTGAGCGCGTCTTCGAGGTCCACCTCGATCGCGGCGTGGTGGTCCTCGCCGCGCGCGCGGAATTCCTGTTGCTGCTGCGCCCCGCCGCGCCGGTTGCGGCCGCCGAACAGCGAAGAGAAGAACTCGCTGAACTGGGCCTCGTCGCCGGGCGCGGCGCCGCGGTGGAACTCGAAGCCTTCGTCCCAGCCGGGCGGCGGCTGGAAGCTGCCCTCGGGCGAGACGCCTGCGGCCAGATTGTCGTAGGCCTGGCGCTTTTCCTTGTCGCGCAGCACGTCATAGGCTTCGTTGACGTCGCGCATGCGCGTTTCGGCGTCGCTTTCCTTGCTGACGTCGGGATGGTATTTGCGGGCGAGCTTGCGGTAGGCGCGCCGGATGTCGTCTTCGGAGGCGTCCCGCTCCACGCCCAGCATGCTGTAGTAGTCCTTGAACTCCATGTGCAGCCCTTGGCAAAGCGTTGCGGCCGCTTCCGGTTGCGCCGGGTCCGGCCTGGGATATCAAGAAGATAGGGGTTATGGGGCGATTTTTCAATGCGCCTTGTCAGGCGTCGGGCATCGCGCATAATGTCCGGTTGGCGCCCGGATGCGCCAGCCCCGACCACGACAGGCCCACAGGAACAGATCGTGCTGGAAATCATCGACGCAGACTTCAACAATCCCGAGCACGGCCGCCAGGTGCTGGCCATGCTGAACGAGTACGCCAGCGGCCCCATGGGGGGCAACGCTCCCCTGCCCGCCTACGCACAGCAGAACCTGATCGCCGAACTGGCCCGCCGCCCGACGGCGCGGGCGCTGCTGGCCCGCATCGACGGCGAAGCCGCCGGCGTCGCGGTCTATCTCGAAGGCTTCTCCACCTTCGCCTGTCGCCCGCTGCTCAATCTGCACGACCTGGGCGTCGCGGAAAAATTCCAGGGCCGCGGCGTGGGCAAGGCCCTGCTGTCGGCGCTGGAAGAGCGGGCGCGTGACCTGGGCTGCTGCAAGATCACCCTGGAAGTGCTGGAAGGCAACGCGGTCGCCCAGGGGCTGTACCGCAAGCTCGGTTTCGAAGGCTATGCCCTGGACGATACCACCGGCCGCGCGATGTTCTGGCACAAGAAACTGCCCGCGCTGGCGTAGTCTCCATTCTTTGGCGGACGCCATTGCGTCCGCGTCACAACGCAGGAATCACCATGAAGATGAGCAACATCCCCTTCGGCACCACCGACTGGTCCGAGGTCGAGCGCACCGAACACGCTGGCGAGACCGGCATGGCCTATTGGCGCACCCGGCAGTTCGGCGACCTGCGCGTGCGCATGGTCGAGTACACGGCCGGCTACCTGGCCGACCACTGGTGCAGCAAGGGCCACATCCTGTTCTGTCTGGAAGGCGAACTGCACACCGAGCTGGAAGACGGCCGGCAATTCGTGCTGACGCCGGGCATGAGCTACCAGGTCGCCGACCAGGCCGAACCGCACCGCTCATCCACCGCGACCGGCGCCAAGCTCTTCATCGTCGACTGAAGCCCCCCCGGCGCGACAGCCCGGCCGCAGATGCGTTACGCTTTGACGTATCCGCGGCCCGCCGCCGCGGCACATGCCGTTACCCGTCAAACCGGAGACTAGATTTTGGGCGCCCCGCTTACGCTATTCGTCGATTCCCTGTTCCTCAGCCCCTACGCCATGTCGGCCTATGTGGCGCTGACTGAAAAACAGCTGCCGTTCGAGGTGCGCCCCATCGATCTGGAAGCGGGCGAGCAGCGCATGCAGCCCTACCAAAGCCGCGCGCTGACCTCGCGGGTGCCGGCCTTGACCCACGCGGATTTCAGCCTGACCGAATCCAGCGCCATCACCGAATACCTGGAAGACGCCTTCCCCGCCCCCGAGCACCCGGCGCTGTATCCGCGCGACCTGCGCCAGCGCGCCCGCGCCCGCCAACTGCAGGCCTGGCTGCGCAGCGACCTGGGAGCGCTGCGTCAGGAACGCCCCACGGAAACCGTGTTCCACGGCGCCGCCGGCCTGCCGTTGTCGGACGCCGCCCATGCCGCCGCGGCCAAGCTCATCCACGTGGGCGCCCATCTGCTGGGCGCGGACCGGACCTCGCTGTTCGATGAATGGTGCATCGCCGATACCGACCTCGCGGTCATGATCAAGCGCTTGTTCCAGGACGACCTGCCCGACGCCCTGCGCGCCTACGCCGACGCCCAGTGGCAGCGCCCCTCCGTCCAGAAATGGCTGGAGCACAACGCCGCCGCGCGCGCCTGAACCGCCCGGGAGCCGCGATGCAACTGCTGGATCACGTCTCCATCACCGTTTCCCGCCTGGACGCCGCCCGCCCCTTCTATGACGCCGTCATGCAGGCCTTGGGCGCGGCCAAGGTCTATGACCGCCCCGACGCGCTAGGCTACGGCGAGCGCTGCCGGGCAGGCAGCAGCCAGCACAGCTATCTCTCCGTGTTCGCCGATGACGCAGCCGCCCCCGCGGCGCGCCGGCACTGGTGCTTCAAGGCGCCCAGCCGCGCCGCGGTCGACGCTTTCCATGCCGCCGGCATGGCCCACGGCGGGCGCGACGACGGCGCCCCGGGCTTGCGCGAGCACTACCACCCGCAGTATTACGCGGCCTTCCTGCTGGACCCTTCCGGCAACCGCATCGAAGCGGTGTGCCACGACCCTGACTGAACCGCTGCCCGGCTGACCAGTCCTAAAGGGGACGGATATATCGGCCACTGCTTGACCTGCATCAAGACACTTGATGTTGCACCGCAACATCAGTTGCGGTGTAATGGGGAGGTCAACTCGGCCGGTTCCACTCTGAATCGGCGCGGCGGCCCGCCGCCGCAAGCAACCTACAGGAGATCGCCATGGCCGGATCTGGCAACGATCGCGTACCCGCCCCGCCCTTCAACCCCTGGACTGCCGCCTACGAATACGCGGTGGACGCCTGGCAGCGCGGCGTGCTGTACGCCGATGTGATGCGCCAGCGTGGCAACCAGTACCACGAGCACATGGCCAAGCGCGCGCCCAACGTGCTGAGCATGGAGTCCGAACTGGTCATGGACGGCCGCTGTCTGCCGCGCCCCGTCAATTACGGCCTGCTGCGCATCAAACCGCCGGACGGCGTGGAAACCGACCCCATCAAACGGCCCTTCCTGGTGGTCGATCCGCGCGCCGGGCACGGCCCCGGCATCGGCGGCTTCAAGCCTGAAAGCGAGATCGGCGTGGCGCTGCGCGCCGGCCACCCCTGCTACTTCGCCACCTTCCTGCCGCAGCCCATGCCGACCCAGACCGTCGAGGACGTGATGATGGCCGAGGCGCGCTTCCTGGAAGAGATCATCGCGCTGCACCCCAACGCCGAAGGCAAGCCGGTGGTGGTCGCCAATTGCCAGGCCGGCTGGCAGATCATGATGACCGCCGCGGTCCGTCCCGAACTGTTCGGCCCCATCATCGTGGCGGGCGCGCCGCTGTCCTACTGGGCGGGCTGGCGCGGCATGAATCCCATGCGCTATGCCGGCGGCCTGCTGGGCGGCAGCTGGCTCACCGCCCTGACCAGCGACCTGGGCGACGGCAAGTTCGATGGCGCCTGGCTGGTGCAGAACTTCGAGAACCTGAATCCGGCCAACACCCTGTGGTCCAAGCAGTACAACCTGTACTCCAACGTCGACACCGAGGCCAAGCGCTACCTCAGCTTCGAAAAATGGTGGGGCGGCCACGTCTTCCTGAACGGCCCGGAAATCCAGTACATCGTCGACAACCTGTTCGTCGGCAACCGCCTGGCCACCGCCGGCCTGGTGACCTCGGACGGCATCCGCATCGACCTGCGCAACATCCGCTCGCCCATCGTGGTGTTCTGCTCCAAGGGCGACAACATCACGCCCCCGCCGCAGGCGCTGGGCTGGATCCCCGATCTGTACCAGGACGAATCCGAAGTGCTGGCGCACGGCCAGACCATCGTCTATGCGGTGCACGAAAGCATCGGCCATCTGGGCATCTTCGTGTCCGGCAGCGTGGCGCGCAAGGAGCACCAGGAATTCACGTCCAACATCGACATGATCGACGTGCTGCCGCCGGGCATCTACCAGGCGGAGATCGCCGACAAGACGCCCGACACGCCCAACGCCGACCTGGCCTATGGCAACTACGTGCTGTCGTTCGAGCAGCGCACGCTGGATGACGTGCGCGCCATCGTCGAGCGCAACGAAGAGGACGACCGCCGCTTCGCCGCCGTCGCCCGCATTTCCGACATCAACCTGGGCATGTACCGCAGCTTCGTGCAACCCTGGCTGCGCGCCCTGGTGACGCCGCAATCGGCGGAATGGTCGCAGCGCCTGCATCCGCTGCGCCTGCCCTATGAACTGATCTCCGACCGCAATCCGGCCATCGCGCCGATTGCCCAAGTCGCCGAACAGGTGCGCGAACACCGCCAGCCGGTGTCGGCCGACAACCCCTTCCTGATGGCCCAGGAAATGTTCTCGAACCTGATCGAGACCAGCCTGAACATCTGGCAGGAACTGCGCGATTCCGCCGACGAACGCACCTTCATGGGCGTTTACGGTTCGCCGCTGGTGCAGGACCTGGCCGGCCTGGGCGCGCGCTCCGGCCCGCCGCGCAAGCATCCGGGCGTGTCGCCCGAGCACCGCCGCTTCATGGAAGAGCGCGCCGCCGAGCTGCGTTCGCTGATGCTGGAAGGCGGCCTGCGCGTTGCCGCGATCCGCATGCTGCTGTATGTGTCGGGCGCCGAAGGCGGCCTGGACGAACGCAGCTACGCGCTGATCCGCAAGATGCGCGCCGAATCGGACACCGCGCTGTCGTTGCAGGAATTCAAGGACATCATCCGCGACCAGGCGTTGATGATGACCCTGGACGCCGCCGGCGCCATCCAGGCCATACCGCACCTGCTGGACAATGCGCCCGCCGCCGCAATCCGCGAAACGCTGGACACCATGAAGCATGTGCTGGAAGCCGCCGAGCCCCTGAGCGAGGCCGCCCGCATCAGCCTGGACGAGATGGAACGCATCTTCGAGTACGCCGAGCGCCGTGCGCAGAAGCGTGAGGAGGCTCAACAGCCGGCGCCCAGGAAAACGGCGACCGTTGCGCGCAAATCGGTGCGCGCTGCGGCGGCCAGGCCCGAAGCGGCCTCGGCCTCGGCCGCGGCCGAGCCTGCCGTCCCGGTGCGCGCCAAGAAGCGTAGCGCCTCCGCCAAACCCGCCGCGCGTCCCGCGCGCAAATCCGCCAAGGCGAAATCCGCATGACGCTGCCTCCCACCTCCCACTACGACAGGCTCATCGCGCGCGCGCAGACGCTGGCGCCGGCGCATTGCGCCATCGCCCACCCCTGCGACGAACCCTCGCTGTCGGCCGCGCTCGAAGCCCGCGACCTGGGCCTGCTCAAGCCCATCCTGGTGGGCCCCGAGCAGAAGATCCGCGCCGTCGCTGCCGAGCACAAGTTCGACCTGGGCGATGCGCGCATCGTCGACGCGCCGCACAGCCACGCGGCAGCCGAATGCGCGGTCGCCCTGGTGCGCAGCGGCGAAGCCGAACTGCTGATGAAGGGCAGCCTGCACACGGACGAACTCATGCACGAAGTGGTGGCGCGCAACACCGGGCTGCGCAGCAGCCGGCGCATCAGCCACGTCTTCATCATGGAAGTGCCGACCTACGCCGAACCGCTCTTCATCACCGATGCGGCGATCAACATCTTTCCGGACCTGGAAACCAAGGCCGACATCATCCGCAACGTGATCGACCTGCACCACGGCCTGGGCCTGGGCGAGCCGCGCGTGGCGATCCTGTCGGCGGTCGAACAGGTCAACCCCAGCATCCCCAGCACCATCGAAGCCGCGGCGCTGTGCAAGATGGCCGACCGCGGCCAGATCGAGGGCGGCCTGCTGGACGGCCCGCTGGCGCTGGACAACGCCATCAGCCCCGACGCCGCGCGCATCAAGGGCATACGCTCGCCGGTGGCCGGCGTGGCCCAGGTGCTGGTGGTGCCCGACCTGGAAGCCGGCAACATGCTGGCCAAGAACCTGACCTTCCTGGCCAATGCCGAGGCGGCCGGCATCGTGCTGGGCGCGCGCGTGCCCATCATCCTGACCAGCCGCGCCGACAGCCCGCGCTCGCGCCTCGCGTCCTGCGCGGTGGCCGCCATCTACGCCCACCACCTGGCCCAGCAACAGGCCCGCCCGCTCGCTTGAAGCGCCCCTCGGAATCCGGAATCACAGCGCCATGACCGACACCATCCTCGTCATCAACGCCGGCAGTTCCAGCATCAAGTTCTATCTGTACGACATCGACGGGGCGCAGGAGCTGGCCCCGCGCCTGGGCGGCCAGCTCGAAGGCATAGGCACCTCGCACCCGAAGCTGAAGGTGCGCGACGCCGCCGGCCAGACCCTGGTCGAACGCGAAATCGCGCCCAGCCACGCGCCCGACGTGCCCAACGGCCAGGAAGTCGTCGGCACCTGGCTCAGCGGCCACCTGGGCGGCGCCCCGCTGGCGGTAGGCCACCGCGTGGTGCACGGCGGCCCCGAGCTGTCCGAGCCGGTACTGATCGACGACGCCATCCTGGCCAAGCTCGACACCTTCACGCCGCTGGCGCCGCTGCACCAGCCGAACAACCTGGCGCCCATCCGCGTGATCCGCGAGCGCCGGCCCTGGATTCCGCAGGTCGCCTGCTTCGACACCGCGTTCCACCGCAGCCACTCCGACGTGGCCGACCGCTACGCGCTGCCGGAACGGCTGTACCAGGAAGGCGTGCGCCGCTACGGCTTCCATGGCCTGTCCTATGAGTACATCGCGCAGCGCCTGAAGAAAGCGCTGCCGGACATCGCCAACGGCAAGATCATTGCGGCCCATCTGGGCTCGGGCGTTTCCGCCTGCGCCATGCATCACGGCAAGAGCGTGGACAGCACCATGGGCTTCACCGCGCTGGAAGGCCTGCCCATGGGCACCCGCCCCGGCCGTCTGGATCCGGGCGTGGTGCTGTGGATGATGGAACGCGGCATGACCCATGACGAGATCGAGCACCTGCTCTATCACGACTGCGGCATGAAGGGCCTGTCCGGCATCAGCAACGACATGCGCGAACTGCTGGCCAGCGACGCGCCCTCGGCCAAGCTGGCGCTGCAGTACTTCGCCTGGCGCGTGGCCGAAGGCATGATAGGCCTGGCCTGCGCCATGAACGGCGTGGACGGCATCGTCTTCACCGCCGGCGTGGGCGAGAATTCCGCCGAGATCCGCCAGGCCATCAGCGAGCACTGGGGCTGGCTGGGCATCAAGCTGGACCCCGAACGCAACGCCCGCCATGGCCCCCGCATCTCCGCCGACGACAGCCGCATCGGCGTCTACGTGGTGCGCACCAACGAAGAACTGATCATCGCCCAGCACACGCTGGAACTGGTGAGGCAGCGATGAGCGCGCTGCTGCCGCTGGCGGGCAAGCGCGGCCTGGTGACGGGCATCGCGAATGCGGATTCGATCGCCTGGGGCTGCGCCAAGGCCTTCCACGCCCTGGGCGCGGAGCTGGCCGTGACCTACCTGAACGACAAGGCCCTGCGCCATGTGGAGCCACTGGCCCGCCAGGTGGAGGCGCCGCTGCTCTTGCCGCTGGACCTGATGCGCGAGGGCCAGCTCGAAGCCGTGTTCGACAGCGTCGCCGCCGAATGGGGCCAGCTGGATTTCGTGCTGCATTCCATCGCCTTCGCCCCGCGCGACGACCTGCATGGCCGCGTGACCGACTGCTCGCGCGAGGGCTTTTTGCAGGCCATGGATGTGTCCTGCTGGTCCTTCATCCGCATGGCCAAGCTGGCCGAGCCGCTGATGCGCAACGGCGGCGCGTTGTTCTGCATGAGCTACTACGGGTCGCAGATGGTGGTCGAGCACTACAACATGATGGGGCCGGTAAAGGCCGCGCTGGAGTCCGCCACCCGCTACCTGGCGGCGGAACTGGGCCCGCAGGGCATACGCGTGCACGCGATATCACCAGGGCCGCTGAAGACGCGCGCCGCCTCGGGCATCGCCGAATTCGATACGCTGCTGGACCGCGCCCAGTCGAAGGCTCCCGCGCGCAGCCTGGTGTCCATCGACGACGTGGGCGAAGCCACCGCCTGGCTCGCGACCGACGCCGCCCGCCGCATGACGGGGCAGACGATATACATCGACGGCGGCTACCACATCATCGATTAAGCCAAGGCGCCCAGCCGGGGCGCCTTAGCCCAGCGCCGCGGGCGGTGCCTGGCGCCAGCGTTCGATCGCTTCCACGGCCTGCTCGGGGCTGCCGAAGATCTTGTCGCGGCCGATCTTCTTGACCAGGCCGGAGCGTTCCAGCGCGGTGCGGAACTGGCCGTGTCCGCCCGCCACCAGCAGCGTGATGCCGCGCTCGTCCAGCACATGCTTCAGTTCATACAGCGCCTCGACCGCGTCGGCATCAGCCTGGGTCATGGCTTCGGCGTCCAGCACGAACCAGCGCACGTCGCCTGCCTGCTCGATGACCTCGCGCGCACGCCGGCGGAAGGCGTCGGCGTTGAAGAACCACACCGAAGACTCGAACAGCCAGATCACCGTGCCCGGTACCGGCTGGGCCTCGGGATTCAGGTGCAGCTTGCCCAACACCGTTTCGCCGGGCAAACGGCCCAACAAGGCGTCGCGCGGATTGCCCGACACGTACATCGCATACAGCAGCGTGGCGCCCACCGACACGGCCACGCCCTGCAACACGCCAAAGCCCACCACGCCCACCGCGGCAAGGATGCCGAACGCCAGCTCGATGCGCGAGATGCGCGCCAGGCGCATGAAGGCGTGCCCATCGAACAAGCTGATGGCGGCCAGCAGCAGGATGGCCGACAGCACGGCCTGCGGCAGCCAGAACAGCGGCCCGCTCAAAAGGCTCACCACCACCGCCAGCGCCAGCGCCGCGGTGACGCTGACCAGCGGCGAAGAACCGCCAGCCACCAGTCCCACCGCCGTGCGCGAGTCCGCGCCCGTCACCACGAAGCCCTGGAACAGGCCCGCCGCCATATTGGCCGCGCCAAAGCCCACCAGCTCGCGGTTGGGATCCACGTGTTCGCCCGTGCGTGCGGCGAAGCTGCGCGCCGTCACGATGCCGCTGGAGAAGCTCACCACCAGCACACCCGCCGCGCCCAGCAGGATGCCGTCCACGCCCTCCAGGCGCACCGGCAGGCTCAGGGCCGGCAAGCCGGCAGGCACTTCTCCCACGACGGCGATGCCCAGGCCGGGGAAGTTGAACAGCCAGGACAGCACGCAGGCCAGCACCACCAGCAGGATGGGGCCGGGCCAGTTCGGCCGCCAGCGCTTGACCGCCACCAGCAAGGCGCAGGACGTCAGGCCCAGGATCAGGGTGGGAATCTGGATTTCCGGCAGGCGCCGCGACAGCTCCAGGAACGGATGCACCAGTCCGCTGTTGCGCAGGCCCACGCCAGTCAGGCCGCTCAACTGCGACAACGCCAGCGTGATCGCCACGCCCGCCATGTAACCGATCAGCACCGGCCGCGACAGCAGGTTGGCCAGCACGCCCAGCCGCAGGGCGCGCGCGATCAGGCAGCCCACCCCCACCGTCAGGGCGATGCCGGTGGCGGCCACCAGCCGGTCTTCCGGCGTCGTCAGCGCCATGCCGGTCAGGGTGGCGGCGATCAGGGTGCAGGTGGCAGTATCGGGCCCGACGATCAAGGTGCGCGACGAGCCGAACAAGGCATAGCCCAGCATCCCGGCGATCGCCGCCCACAGGCCCGCCACCGGCGGCACGCCCATCATGGCGGCATAGGCCAGGCCCACCGGGAGCGCCACCGCCGCCACGCTCAGGCCGGCGGTGATGTCACGCCGCGCCGATTCCCGGGTGATGCCGCGGAAATTGTTGAGGCCGGGAATGAAGCGTAGGTTCATGGTGCTGCGGAGAAATCGGGGATGAAGCGAGCCCGGGGCGCGCCGGTTTGCGCCAAGGCTACACCAAGCCAGCCAAACCTGGGCAGCCTGGATCAAGGCGCCGGCATAAAAAAGCCGCCCCATCGGGGCGGCTTCGGCCTTGCATGGCAAGACGTATTACTTGGCGTAGCGGGCTTCCAGCACGGCCACGGCAGGCAGGGTCTTGCCTTCCAGGAATTCCAGGAAAGCGCCGCCGCCGGTCGAGATATAGCCCACCTGCTCGCCGATGCCGTACTTGGCAATGGCGGCCAGGGTGTCGCCGCCGCCGGCGATCGAGAAGCCTTCCGATTCGGCGATCGCCCGCGCCACCACTTCGGTGCCGTTGGCGAACTGGTCGAATTCGAACACGCCCACCGGGCCGTTCCACACGATCGTGCCGGCCTGCTTCAGGATCTCGGCCAGTTGCGCCGCGGTCTTGGGACCGATGTCCAGGATCATGTCGTCGTCGGCCACGTCTTCGGCCGCCTTGACGGTGGCTTCGGCGTCGGCGCCGAAGGACTTGGCGCACACCACGTCCACCGGAATCGGCACGGCCGCGCCGCGCTGCTTCATGATGTCGATCACGGCGCGCGCCTGGTCGACCTGATCGGGTTCAGCCAGCGACTTGCCGATGGACAGGCCGGCAGCCAGCATGAAGGTGTTGGCGATGCCGCCGCCCACGACCAGCTGGTCGACCTTGTCGGCCAGCGATTGCAGGATCGACAGCTTGGTCGACACCTTGGAGCCGCCCACGATGGCGACCAGCGGACGCTTGGGCTCGTGCAACGCGCGGCCCAGGGCTTCCAGTTCGGCGGCCAGCAGCGGGCCGGCGCAGGCCACGGGTGCGAAACGCGCGATGCCGTGGGTGGTGGCTTCGGCGCGGTGGGCGGTGCCGAACGCATCGTTGACGTAGACGTCGCACAGCGCGGCCATCTTCTTGGACAGCGTTTCGTCGTCTTTCTTTTCGCCGACGTTGACGCGGCAGTTTTCCAGCAGCACGACCTGGCCGTGATCGACCTGGACGCCGTCGACCCAGTCGCGCACCAGCTGCACAGGCATGCCCAGCAGTTCGGACAGGCGCTGGCCGACCTTGGCCAGCGAATCGGCCTCGGTCAGCACGCCTTCCTTGGGACGGCCCAGGTGGGAGGTGACCATGACGGCGGCGCCGGCGTCCAGCGCCATGCGGATGCCGGGCACCGAGGCGCGGATGCGGGTGTCTTCGCTGATGCGGCCGGCGTCGTCGAACGGCACGTTGAGATCGGCGCGGATGAACACGCGCTTGCCGGACAGGGCGCCGGACTTGGCCAGCGCGGACAGAGTGTTGACCTTGGACATATTTGGATTCCTACGATGGGCGTACAAAGGGGACGAACCCATTTTCCGCATACGCGGAAAACAAATCCGTCCCCTCTATCTAGCCGTGTTGCTTACTTGGCCGACATCAGCGCGACGGTGGTGTCGAGCATGCGGTTCGAGAAGCCCCACTCGTTGTCGTACCAGGACGAGACCTTGACCAGGCGGCCCGAAACCTTGGTCAGCGACGCGTCAACGGTGCTGGAGGCCGGGTTGTGGTTGTAGTCGACCGAAACCAGGGGCTCGGTGTTGTAGTCCAGGATGCCCTTGAGCTCGCCTTCCGAGGCGGCCTTCAGGATGCCGTTCACTTCTTCGGCGGTCGTGTCGCGGCTGGCCACGAACGACAGGTCGACCAGCGACACGTTGATGGTCGGGACGCGGATGGCGTAGCCGTCCAGCTTGCCGTTCAGTTCCGGCAGCACCAGGCCCACGGCGGCGGCAGCGCCGGTCTTCGTGGGGATCATGCTCATGGTGGCCGAACGCGCGCGGCGCAGGTCTTCGTGGTAGACGTCGGTCAGGACCTGGTCGTTGGTGTAGGCGTGGACGGTGGTCATCAGGCCGTTTTCCAGGCCCAGCTTGTCGTTCAGCGGCTTGACCAGGGGGGCCAGGCAGTTGGTGGTGCACGAAGCGTTGGAGATGACGGTGTCGGTGGCCTTCAGCACGCCGTGGTTCACGCCGTACACGATGGTGGCGTCAACGTCCTTGCCGCCGGGGGCCGAGATGATGACTTTCTTGGCGCCGCCCTTGATGTGCGCGCCGGCCTTTTCCTTGGTCGTGAAGAAGCCCGTGCACTCCAGCACCACGTCGACCTTCAGCTCGCCCCAGGGCAGCTCGGCCGGGTTGCGGTTGGCCAGCACGCGGATCTTGTCGCCGTTGACGACCATGAAGTCGCCGTCGACTTCGACGGTGCCCGGGAACTTGCCGTGGGCGGTGTCGTAGCGCGTCAGGTGCGCGTTGGTCTTGGGATCGCCCAGGTCATTGATGGCGACGATTTCGATATCGTGCTTCTTGCCACCTTCGTAGTGGGCACGCAGGATGTTGCGGCCGATGCGACCGTAACCGTTGATGGCGACGCGAATGGTCATGACTAAGCTCCTTTTTACAAAACTTGCTTGACGGTCTCGGCCACCTTGTCGGCGGTCAGCCCGAAGAACTTGAACAGTGCGCCGGCCGGCGCGGATTCACCGTAGCGGTCGATGCCGACGACGGCGCCTTCCAGGCCCACGTACTTGTGCCAGAAGGCGGTAACCCCGGCTTCGACGGCCACCCGCGGCAGGCCCTTGGGCAGCACGGATTGCTTCCAGGCGGCGTCCTGGCGGTCGAACACGTCGGTGCTGGGCATGGAGACCACGCGCACGGCGATGCCGTCCTTGGCCAGCTGCGCTTGCGCGTCCAGCGCGATGGCGACTTCCGAGCCGGTGGCGATGATGACGGCGCGGGCGCCTTCGGCATCGCGCAGCACATAGCCGCCGCGGGCGATGGCCTCGACGGTGGCGGCGTCGCGCTGCACGAACGGCAGGTTCTGGCGCGACAGCAACAGGGCCGTCGGGCCGCCGTCGTGCACGTCCATGCCGATGCTGGTCGGGCGCGTCACGGCCGCGTTCCAGGCCACGGCGGTTTCAGCCGTATCGCAAGGACGCCACAGCGACAGGTTGGGGATCAGTCGCAGGCTGGCTGCGTGCTCGATCGACTGGTGGGTCGGGCCGTCTTCGCCCAGGCCGATGGAATCGTGGGTGAACACGTGGACCACGCGCTGCTTCATCAGCGCGGCCATGCGGATGGCGTTGCGCGAGTAGTCGGAGAACGTCAGGAACGTGCCGCCGAACGGCAGGTAGCCGCCGTGCAGGGCCACGCCGTTCATGATGGCGGCCATGCCGAATTCGCGCACGCCGTAGTTGATGTGGCGGCCGAACTGGATGCCCTTGTCGCCGGCGCGGACGGCGGCAACGCCCTTCCAGTCGGTGAAGTTGGAACCGGTCAGGTCGGCCGAGCCGCCCAGCATTTCCGGCAGCAGCGGCGCCAGCGCGGTGATGGCGAACTGCGACGCCTTGCGGGTGGCGACGGTTTCGGCCTTTTCCAGCGTGGCGTCCAGGAACGCCTTGAACTGTTCGGCGTAGCCGGCGGGCATTTCGCCCTTCATGCGGCGCTTGAATTCAGCGGCTTCGGCGGGGAATTCGGCGGCGTAGGCGTCGAACGCCGACTGCCATTCAGCCTGGGCGGCGGCGCCCTGCTTGCGGCCATCCCAGCCGTCGTAGATGTCTTGCGGAATCTGGAACGGTTCCGACGACCAGCCCAGCGCGGCGCGGGTGGCGGCGATCTCGTCCTTGCCCAGCGGCGCGCCGTGCACGTTGTGCGTGCCGGCCATGTTGGGCGAACCCTTGCCGATGACGGTGCGGCAGACGATCAGCGTGGGTTTTTCCGATTGCGAACGCGCGGCCTTGATGGCGGCGTCCACGGCGGCGACGTCATGGCCGTCGATGCCGCGGATCACGTTCCAGCCGTAGCCTTCGAAGCGCTTGGCGGTGTCGTCGGCAAACCAGTGTTCCACGTGGCCGTCGATGGAAATGCCGTTGTCGTCATACAGCACGACCAGCTTGCCCAGCTTCAGCGTGCCAGCCAGCGAGCAGACTTCATGCGAGATGCCTTCCATCAGGCAGCCGTCGCCGGTGAAGGCGTAGGTGTGGTGGTCGACGATGGTGTGGCCGGGCTTGTTGAATTCAGCAGCCAGTAGCGCTTCGGCCAGCGCCATGCCCACGGCATTGCCCAGGCCCTGGCCCAGCGGACCGGTGGTCGTTTCCACGCCCGGGGTGATGCCCACTTCGGGGTGGCCCGGCGTCTTGGAATGCAGCTGGCGGAAATTCTTCAGTTCTTCGATCGGCAGGTCGTAGCCGGTCAGGTGCAGCAAGGCGTAGATCAGCATCGAGCCGTGGCCATTGGACAGCACGAAGCGGTCGCGGTTGGCCCAGGCGGGATCCTTGGGATTGTGACGCAGGTTGCCGGCCCACAGGGCTTGGGCGATTTCCGCCATGCCCATGGGAGCACCCGGGTGCCCGGAGTTCGCTTGTTGCACGGCGTCCATCGCGAGGGCGCGGATGGCATCCGCCAAGGCAAGTTTAGGGGCGGTCGGATTGCTCATTCGGAAGGCTCTTTGAAGCTGGCGGGCCTACGGTCAAAATAGGGGCCAGTTGAGTAGGTTGCGAAGCATGGGATTTTAGCATCCAGGGGTTTCCCCGACGCCATCGGCCATAAGGCGGCCCGTGCTAGGCTAGCTTTCTGAGGACAAGTGCCCCCACGCCGCGCCCGCTGCGCGGGCTAGCTGCCCCCCAAGGGGGCGTTTTTGCCTTGGGACGGCCCGGCGGCAAAAGTATCCTTCTCCACATCAAATCAGTTCTCGCACATTTATGTCAGCCCCCCGCTTCTTCTGCGATATCCCCATGAGTACCGGCGCCCGCGTGGCGCTTCCCGAAGCCCTGGCGCACCACGCGCTGCGCGTGCTGCGCCTGCGCGCGGGCGAGGCCGTCGCGCTGTTCAACGGCCAGGGCGGCGAGTATCCCGCCACGCTCGAAGTGGAAGGCAAGGCTGGTTTTGCCCAGTTGGGCGAATTCCTGCCGCGCGAGGCCGAACTGGGCGGACGCGTCACCCTGGTGCAGGGCCTGCCTTCCGGGGACAAGATGGACTGGGTGGTGGAAAAGGCCGTGGAGCTGGGCGCCGCGCGCGTCAGCCCCATCGCCGCCCAACGCAGCGTGCTGCAACTGTCGGGCGCCCGGCTGGACAAGCGCGTGGCGCATTGGCAGCGCATCGCGCAGTCCGCCAGCGAACAATGCGGCCGCAACCGGCTGATGGCGGTGGACGCGCCGCTCACCCTGGCCGAATGGCTGCAGCAGCCCGCGGACGGCCTGCGCCTGCTGTGCCACCCGGAAGCGCAGGACGATCTTGCCGGCGCGCTGCGGGCCGCCCCCGGCCTGCAGGCGCTGACCCTGCTGGTGGGGCCGGAAGGAGGATGGTCGGACAAGGAATTGGCCCAGGCCCGCGAGGCGGGCGTGCAGGCGGTGCGATTCGGCCCCCGGGTGCTGCGCACCGAAACCGCGGGGCTGGCGCTGCTGTCAGCGGCCAGCGCGCTATTGGCCTGGTAGAACGGCCGGGTCAGTGGTCTTCGCCGTAGGGCGCTGCCGCTACCCCGGGCTCGGGGTCCGGATGGCGTCCGGCGTGTTCGATGACATACGAAAAAACGCGGCCGTTTTCGCGGGCGAAATCGGCCGCGTCGGAGCAGACGGTTTCGATGCGGCCCGAGTCTTCTTCCAGTGCCGGATCGCCCGAATGCAGCTTGTACAGCCACAGCACCACGCCGGTCTTGTGGTCCAGCACGGTATCGCACAGGCAGTCGTAGAGGGCGTCCAGGTTGCCGCCGAAGTATTCGGGGAAATCCACTGCCTTGACGATGGCGCGCAACACCGCGGAACGGCTGCGGGCAGGATCGCAATTGGCGACGAACAGGGCCAGGCCAAGCTCATGGGCGGCGTCCACCACGGCCTTCTTGTCCAGCCCGTCATGGGCCAGCGCACCGCCGCGCATCAGTTGCCGCTGCAGAGTAGATTGGCCATTGCGCGTCATGCCTGAGCCCCCTTGAAAAAGGCGATCACTTCGTCGTTACGCTGCATCGTATCGGCATAACCCAGTTCAATCAATCGCTTGGTGTAGCTGGATTCAAATAAGAGGTAGGACATCAGCGAACCGCCGCCGGGACGGTCTGGATCGGACGATACACCGAGTACGCGGAAAAGAGCACGGGCCTGGGCCGGCATATCCTGCAAATGTTCCAGCGCCATGACGTCCAGCGACTGGCTGGGCGTGATCGTCAGGACCTCGATGCGGCGCGCATGCCCGTACTGCGCGCCTTCCGGGCCGGACTGATCCATCAGGAAGTTGATGCGCTCCAGGCGCTCGACGTCGGCCGACAGGCCGTCCAGGAAGATGCTGGCCAGCGCATGCCCGCCGACCTGGGCCAGCGACGGGTAAGGCGGCGAGTCTTCGCGGTTTTCCGGGTGGGTTTCGTCGCGGAAACCCGTGCCGATCACCAGCACGCGATGCGCGCCCAGGTGAATGGCCGGACTGATGGGCGCGAGCTGGCGCATCGAACCGTCGCCGCACCACTCCCCCTTGCCGTGCACCTGCACCTGCCGGGCCGGAAAGACGAAGGGGATGGCGGACGAAGCCATCAGGTGGTCGATGCCGATGGGCGTGGGCAACGCCAGGCGCAGATAGCGGTGCCAGGGCTCGATGGGCGTGTGCGCCTGGTAGAAGGTCAGGTGCTCGCCACTGGTGTAGCCCGAGGCCGTGATCGCCAACGCCGACAGCGCGCCGGTTTCCAGGTTGGTGCGCAGATGCTGGAAGTCCAGCACCCGCTCCAGCAGAGCCTGCATGGGACTGTTGTCCAGCAGCGAATGGGGCCGCTTGCGCGTCAGGCCCGAGTACATCCACCCCAGCGACAGCAGGCCCAGCCAGCGCACGCCGGTACGGATCAGGCCGGGCGCGTCGGCCCGGTAGATCATGTCGGTATTCAGGGAAGACCACAGCCGGCGGATGCGGCGCACGCCCAGATGGGGCCGGTCGGCGCGGCAGGCCAGCGCGGCGGCATTGATGGCGCCGGCGGACGTGCCGCAGATGATGTGAAAGGGATTCTGGAAACGCGAATGCCAGTCCGGATCCAGCAATTCCATGATGGCGCTGAGCACGCCCACCTGATAGGCGGCGCGAGCGCCGCCTCCGGTCAGGACCAGGCCGGTCGGCGTGCGCGGGCACGCCGGACCGGGTGGCGTCACGTCAACGCGGCGTATTGACATCGACCACCGTCATCGCGGTCATGTTGACGATGCGGCGCACGGTGGAGCTGGAGGTCAGGATGTGCACCGGTGCGTTGGCGCCCAGCAGGAACGGACCCACCGCAACGTTGCTGCCTGCGGCGGTCTTCAACAGGTTGTAGGCGATGTTGCCCGAGTCCACGTTCGGGCACACCAGCAGATTGGCCTGACCCTTGAGCGTGGACGACGGCAGGATGCGCATGCGCAGCGCTTCGTCCAGCGCGCAGTCGCCGTGCATTTCACCGTCGATCTCGAGTTCCGGCGCGGCCTGGCGCACCAGTTCCAGCGCGCGGCGCATCTTCGCGCCCGAGGCCGAACTGCCCGAACCGAAATTCGAGCGCGACAGCAGCGCGACCTTGGGCGCCAGGTACATGCGGCGCATCTCGTTGGCGGCGGCGATGGTGAATTCGGCGATCTGCTCGGCCGAAGGTTCATCGTTGACGTGCGTGTCCACCAGCACCACCGTGCGCTCGTTGAGCAGCAGGATGTTCATGGCGGCATACACGTTGTGGCCGGGACGGCGGCCGATGACCTCGTCCACAAAGCGCAGGTGATCATGGTAGGCGCCGACCGACCCGCAGACCATGCCGTCGGCGTCGCCCAGGCGCACCATCATCGCGCCGATCAAGGTCATGCGGCGGCGCATTTCCACACGCGCCATTTCCTTGGTGATGCCGCGGCGGCACATCAGCTCCCAGTACGTGGTCCAGTACTGGTGGAAGCGTTCATCGTATTCGGGATTGGTGACTTCGACGTCTTCTCCGAGGCGCAACCGCAGGCCCAGCTTTTCGATGCGGGTCAGCAGTACCGACGGACGGCCCACCAGGATGGGACGGGCCAGGCCTTCATCGACGATCACCTGCACCGCGCGCAGCACGCGCTCGTCTTCGCCTTCAGCGAACACGATGCGCGCTGGGCCGCCCTCGCGCACGATGCGCTTGGACGCCGAGAACAGCGGCTTCATGAAGGCGCCCGAGTGGTACACGAACTGCTGCAGCTGCTCTTCGTAGGCTTCCAGGTCCGCCAGCGGACGCGTCGCCACACCGCCTTCCATCGCGGCCTTGGCCACCGCCGGGGCGATGCGCACGATCAGGCGCGGATCGAAGGGCTTGGGGATCAGGTATTCGGGGCCGAACGAAATATCGAAGGTGCCGTAGGCCGCGGCCACGACTTCGTTCTGCTCTTCTTCCGCCAGCTCGGCGATGGCGTACACCGCCGCCTTTTCCATTTCACGGGTGATGGTGGTGGCGCCCACGTCCAGCGCGCCGCGGAAAATGTACGGGAAGCACAGCACGTTGTTGACCTGGTTCGGATAGTCCGAACGGCCGGTCGCCATGACCACGTCGTCGCGCACCGACTGCGCCAGTTCCGGCAGGATCTCGGGCGTGGGATTGGCCAGCGCCAGGATCAGCGGGCGCGGACCCATGGCCGCGACCATTTCCGGCTTGAGCACGCCGCCCGCCGACAGGCCCAGGAACACGTCGGCGCCCTGGATCACTTCGGCCAGCTTGCGGGCGTCGGTCTTTTGCGCGAAGCGCGCCTTGTCCGGATCCATCAGCACCGTGCGGCCTTCGTAGACCACGCCTTCGATGTCGGTGACCCAGATGTTTTCCAGCGGCAGGCCCAGGTCCACCATCAGGTCCAGGCAGGCCAGCGCGGCGGCGCCTGCGCCCGAGGTCACCACCTTCACCTGCTTGATGTCCTTGCCCACGACCTTCAGGCCGTTGATGAAGGCGGCGGACACACAGATCGCGGTGCCGTGCTGGTCGTCGTGGAAGACGGGGATCTTCATGCGCTCGCGCAGCTTGCGCTCGACGGTGAAGCACTCCGGGGCCTTGATGTCTTCGAGGTTGATACCGCCGAAGGTGGCTTCCAGGCCCGCGATGATCTCGACCAGCTTGTCCGGGTCGGTCTCATTGATTTCGATATCGAAGACGTCCAGGCCGGCGAACTTCTTGAACAGCACCGCCTTGCCTTCCATCACCGGCTTGGAAGCCAATGCGCCGATGTTGCCCAGGCCCAGCACCGCGGTGCCGTTGGTGATCACGCCCACCAGGTTGCCGCGCGCCGTGTAGCGGTACACATTGGCCGGATCGGCCACGATTTCTTCGCAGGCCGCCGCCACGCCAGGCGAGTACGCCAGGGCCAGGTCCCGCTGGTTGGTGAGCTGCTTGGTCGGCGTGACCGAGATTTTGCCGGGGCGTCCAAGCTCATGATATTCAAGGGCGGCTTTGCGGAGATTGGCATCCATAGGGGCGGCTACTGGCTAGAGTGTGTGACACGAAAGGGGGGAATTCTATTCCGATGGCGGGCGCCGCGATACCTCGGCAATGCCCGCCTGCCCCTTGGATAAGCGGGCTCGTCCCATGTTAGCGCTGGCTTACAAATTGTCGCTATTCCGCGATGTGGAATGAGAGAAAACGTCCATCGGGATCGAACAGGGCCTTCACCCGAGAGTCCAGGCGGGTGGTAGCCAGCCCCGGCGGCTCGTTCGGGCAGGCAGGAGCGTGCGGCGCCGGCCCGGCGTCTGCCAGTGTCACCGACTGCACCCAGGCCAGCGTACCGCCGTGCCCCAGCAGCAGATGCGCCAGGTTGACGGTGGCGGGCGCTTCCGGCTTGAGCGCGTCCAGCCGGTAGCGGCCCAGCCAATGCTCGCCGTCCCGGGTGGCGAAGGCGTCCCCCCCCGACGCCAGCTGGAACAGCGCCGGCACCAGGCGCTGCACGGTGGCGGAACGCAAGGGCTGGACGTCCGACTCGCCGAACGGCCCCAACGTTTCCTCTATGCCGTCAGCCAGCATCACGTCCAGCGCCACCACGCCGGAGTCGGCGCAGCGCCCGGCGGGCCAGTGGGCCTTGGCCGCCAGCCATGCAGCCAGCGTCAAGCCCCCGGGCAGGCCGGCGAACTGGCGCAGCCCGGCCTGCGCCAACATCGCCAGCGGCGTGCCCGGCTGCGCGCGCCAGCGCCCGGTTTCGCCGGACAGGCGCACCAGGCCGGTCATGGCGGACGGGTCCACCGTGAGGAGCGGACCATGGACGGTCTCGAAAGGCCCTTCGGCGCCCGCCAGCGCCAGCGTCACGCGGTACTCGGCGCACAGCGTGCGCGCGTGCGCCACATCCGCGTCGCGCGCCGGCGTCAGCAGGCCCCGCGGGCCGCCCTCTCCCGCCTCGCCCGAATCTCGGACAGATCCCTGACAGAGCAGGCTCAACCGCTCCATGAAGGCCGACCACGGGCTGCGGGCCGGACGACGGCCCAGGAGGAAAGCGCGCCGGGATGGCTGCATGACTACAATTCCTTTTTCGCTACAAACGCCTTCGAGAATCCGATGCCCCGCCTTGCCCATCGCACCAATGACTTCCTGACCTTCCAGGTAATGGAACTATTCAAGCAGGCGCAAGCGCTGCAGGCGGCCGGCAAGGACATTATCAGCCTGGGCATCGGCGAACCGGACTTTACCGCGCCCCCCCAGGTCGTGGAAGCACTGGAGCGCGCGGCGCGCGCCGGCCTCAGCGGCTACAGCCCCTCGGCCGGCCTGACGCCGCTGCGCGAGGCCATTGCCCAGTTCTACCACGAGCAGTTCGGCGCCAGGATCAACCCGGCTCGCGTGATCGTCACCGCGGGCGCCTCCGGCGCCCTGACGCTGGCCTGCGCGGCGCTCGTCAACCAGGGCGGAGAAGTGCTGATGCCGGATCCGTCCTACCCCGCAAACAGCAATTTCGTGCTGGCGGCGGGCGGCGTGCCGCGCCTGATCCCCAGCACGGCGGCCAAGCGCTTCCAGCTGTCGGCGCAGGACGTGGCCAGCCACTGGACGCCCGCCACCCAGGGCGTGCTGGTCGCCTCGCCCAGCAACCCTACCGGCACATCCATCGACCATGGCGAGCTGGCCGAGCTGCTGGCGCAGGTCCGCGCCCGCGACGGCTTCGCCATCGTCGATGAAATCTACCTGGGACTGTCCTATGAAGGCCAGCCGCGCTCGGCCCTGACGCTGGACGACGACGTCATCGTCATCAACAGCTTCTCAAAGTACTTCCACATGACGGGCTGGCGCCTGGGCTGGATGATCGTGCCCGAGGACATGGTGGCGCCGGTGGAGAAAATCGCCGCCAGCCTGGCGATCTGCGCGCCCACGCTGGCCCAGCATGCCGCGCTGGCCTGCTTCCAGCCAGGAGCAATGAAGACCTTCGAGCACCGCCGCGAGGCCTTCAAGCAGCGCCGCGACTACCTGCTGCCGGAATTCGAGCGCATGGGGATCCAGGTGCCGGTGAAGCCCGACGGCGCCTTCTATATTTATGCCGACATCGCCAACCTGGGCATGGATAGCGCCGCGTTCTCGCAGCGCCTGCTGCTGGAGGCCGGCGTGGCCGCGGTGCCGGGCCTGGACTTCGGTCCGGCCCACGGCAAGCACACCATGCGCTTTTCCTATGCCACGGGCCTGGACCGTCTGGAAGAGGCCGTCGCCCGCATCGGCCGGCTGCTGCAGGGCTGAGTCCGACAGCCAAACCGCGAAAAACAAAGCGCGTCCCTAGGGACGCGCTTTGCATTCAGGCCAGGACGGGAATCAGTCGCGCGCCAGCGCGATTCCGGAGGCCAGCGCCAGGCGGCGGCGTTCCGCCTGCACCTTGGCGCCGTAGCCGTTGTCGTCCGGTCCCGTGGCGCCGACGTAGCATGCCAGGCCGCCATCGACCGAGCCGCGGCGATTGATGCAATCGCGCAGGATCGTGGCTCCGACCCCGATATTTGCGGCCGGGTCCAGCGCGGTCTTGCCGACCGCGTCGAATTTATCCTGGTGCACGCTGGTCATCACCTGCATCAGTCCCTGGGCGCCCACGTGGCTTTCGGCCAGCGGGTTGTAGCGGGACTCGATTGCGATCACGGCCAGCACCAGCAGCGGGTCCAGCTTCTTTTCGCGGCTTACCTTGTACACGGTGTTCAGCAGCGGGCCGGTGGCGTCATACGCGACCTTGTACTTGCGCGAAATATAGTTGCGCAAGGCTTCCGCCTGCGGGCCAGTGGCGCTCATCGCAACGGGCTTGGGCGCCGCAGGCGCGACACGGGCGGGCCCCAGCATGCCGGTGGCATTGCTGGCGGGAGCAGAAGGAACGGCCATGGCAATTGCCGACGACATGTCGGAACCCAGTTCGGAACCGGCTTCGGATTCGGTGCCGGTTTGCATGGATGTAGGCGCTAGGGCGGTCAACAAGGCTTTGTGCACTTGCAATGCCTGGTCGCGCAAACCAGGCAGGGCGAATCCCATGCTTACCGTCACAATGACCGCAATGCCCAGATAAACGGAGCAGATGCGCAGGGACTCGGCAAGATATTGGTGCACTCCTTGGGCCAGGCTTCGGAACAGGCTGGCCACTGACGCATCGGGCATAAAACCTCCTGCGTTAAAAAGAGGGAGTCAATGTTAACCTCTCTGTCTACCCAATATGTAACCAAATAGCTGGGATCTGTAGTGAAATACCGCGACCTTAGAGACTTCATCGCCCAACTTGAACGCATGGGCGAGCTCAGACGCATCGCTGCGCCGGTGTCCACCCGGCTGGAAATGACTGAAATATCCGACCGCGTCCTGCGTGCGGAGGGCCCTGCCCTGCTGTTCGAAAACGCGCAGCACAATGGCCAGACGGCGCAGATGCCGGTGCTGGCCAACCTGTTCGGCACCCCGGCCCGCGTCGCCCGCGGCATGGGCGCCGACGACGTCAGCGCCCTGCGCGACATCGGCGAACTGCTCGCTTCGCTGCGCGAGCCCGAAGCGCCCAAGGGCCTGCGCGATGCGTTGGCCAAGGTCTCGATGCTGAAGTCCGCGCTGTGGGACATGAGCCCCAAGAACGTCAAAAGCCCCGCCTGCCAGGAAATCGTCTGGGAAGGCAAGGACGTCGACCTGAACCGCCTGCCGATCCAGACCTGCTGGCCCGGCGACGTGGCGCCGCTGTTGACCTGGGGCCTGGTGATCACGCGCGGCCCCAACGCCCGCCGCCAGAACCTGGGCATCTACCGGCAGCAATTGCTGGGCCCCAACAAGCTGATCATGCGCTGGCTGTCGCACCGCGGCGGCGCGCTGGATTTCCGCGACCACGCCCTGGCGCATCCCGGCACGCCCTTCCCCATCGCCGTGGCCCTGGGCGCCGACCCCGCCACCACGCTGGGCGCGGTCACGCCGGTGCCCGACAGCCTGTCCGAATATCAGTTCGCCGGCCTCTTGCGCGGATCCCGCACCGAGGTTGCCAAGGCGCAGGGCAGCGACCTGTCCGTGCCGGCCTGGGCCGAGATCGTGCTGGAAGGCCACCTGCTGCCGTCATCCGACCCGCGCGCCATCGCACCCGTCGTGCCCGAAGGCGTCAACCCGCCGCCGAACACCGATTACGAAATGGCGCTGGAAGGTCCCTACGGCGACCACACCGGCTACTACAACGAGCAGGACTGGTTCCCCGTCTTCACGGTGGAGCGGATCACGATGCGGCGCAATCCCATCTACCACTCCACCTACACCGGCAAGCCGCCCGACGAGCCCGCCGTGCTGGGCGTGGCGCTCAACGAGGTCTTCGTGCCGCTGCTGCGCCGCCAGTTGCCCGAGATCGTGGACTTCTACCTGCCGCCGGAAGGCTGCAGCTACCGCCTGGCAGTGGTGTCGATCCGCAAGCAGTATGCCGGCCACGCCAAGCGCGTCATGTTCGGCCTGTGGAGCATCCTGCGCCAGTTCATGTACACCAAGTTCATCGTGGTGGTGGACGAGGACATCAATCCGCGCGACTGGAAGGAAGTGGTCTGGGCGATGACCACCCGCATGGACCCGGTGCGCGACACCTTGCTGGTGGAAAACACGCCCATCGACTACCTGGACTTCGCCTCGCCGGTCTCCGGCCTGGGTGGCAAGATGGGCATGGACGCCACCAACAAATGGCCCGGCGAGACCAATCGGGAATGGGGCACCCCCATCACCATGGATGCGGACGTCAAGAAGCGGGTGGATGAGATGTGGGGGCAGCTGGGCCTTTGAGTTCCAGGCTCGCATCATAAAAAACCCGCCTTCATGGCGGGTTTCTAATTGGACAAGGCCGCAACTTCAGCGTTGCCCACCTGACGGATCATCATCACGGCGCGAGTTCTGCCAGGCCTTGAACAATTGCCAGCCGACAAAGGCGCCGCCGGCGATCTTCAGAAGCTTGGAGCGCTTGCCGCCGCGCATGATCATGGCGGACAGCGATGAACTGACGATGGGATAGCGACGCGCCAGGCTGATTGCCTGCAAGGCCCAGCGCGATGCGCCTCCGGAAGCCAGACCCGGCAGCAGCCCCTTGAGGAGCGCGGCCGGTTCCAGCTTGCGTCCGGTGGACGCGATGCTCTGCGCCAGCGATTCGCGTTCGATGGCGGCGCGGGCGCGCAGCAGTTCGATGCGCACGGCGCGGTCGACGGTGGGAGACCTTTTCGTCATGCTTCAGCCCTCCTCGCGCCGGCGCGCCTGCGCTTCGTCGTCGTCCTGCGCGTCGCGCACCCGATCCAGCAATTCGGCGTCGCGCCCAAGCTCTTCGAGCGTGGCCGCGAACGGCGGCGCGCCGTAGACCAGCCCGCGGCGCACCGCCACCAGCAAGGCCACGCCAACCAGACCGTAGAAACCCGCCAACAGGCCCAGGGCCAGATAGCGGTCTTCAGTGGGCCAGAACGCCACCGCGACCGTGACGGTGAAGACCAGCACCGCCAGCGTCAGGAACAGCAGCGCAGCAAACGCCATGCCCAAGAGCTTGAGCAGGCGCGCCTTTTCGTCCGCTGCTTCCAGCGCCAGCAATTCCAGGCGCGTGCGCAACAGCCCGACCACGCTGGAGGCAACGCCGAAAACAGATTTTCGTAGACCCATGGCTGAGAAGGACGCCGGGCGGGAAGCGCGGCCTTGCGCCCGCGCCGCCCGCCCGGATGTCCTGCCCTATCAGCGGCGGCTGATCAGCAAGCCGAGCAGCAGGCCGGTCACGCCTGCGATGCCGATGGCTTGCCAGGGATTGTCGTGCACGTAGTCGTCGGTCGCGCGGGCAGCCTTGCGGCCGCGTTCCAGCACGGCGTCCTGCGCTTCGTACAGGGCTTCACGCGTGCGCTTCAGGGACGTCAGTGCACGGTCGCGCAATTCGTTGGCCTTGTCGCCCGTGCTGCTGGCAGCTTCGCGCAGCAGGCTTTCGGCGTCATTCAGGCTGGACTTGACACTGTCGATGAGTTTTTCTTTTGCGACTTCTTCGGATTTTCTCGTGGCCATTATTTGAGCTCCTGTTGTGTGTCAATGACGGAACCATCATACCAGCCGCCATGCGGGAGACACGGCGCGCTTGCTACGGTGTGCTACTTGATTTGCGTAATCTCAACGGCGGATTTGACGCCGCCCTGATCGATGTCCTGCTTCATCACCAGATTGATCGCCGGACAGTACCAGTCCGTCACGGTGGTGTTCATGCCCGGGATGGGAATGGTCAGGCCCTGGAACGTGGCCATGGTGGGATCCGAATTGCGGGTGTAGGTAATCGGATGGCAGGACTGCGCGCCCAGCGCGGTGCTCACCGAAGTCTTCTGCCCCACGGTTTTCTCGCCGATGCGCACCGTGGTGCTGGGCTGGCCGCCGACGGGCGCCTCCTTGCCGATCTTCAGGCGGAACGACGAGCCAGGCAATTTCTGGCCGGCGCTGAGTTTGCCGTCATAGGCGAAGAGACCCAGCATGCGCAGGTCGAACTGGCCTTCGGAAGGCTTGGGCGCTTCGCCCGCGGAGGCATAGCGCAGGAAGGTGGCCTGGCCGCCCTTGACCGTCATCAGGTAATCCAGCTTGGACTTGCCCGGGGGCAGGCCCGCATAGCTGAACGTGGCCACGCCCTGCACGCGCGCGCGGCAGTTGTCGCCATTGCTTTTTGTAACTTCGGCGAAAGTAAGGTCGGCGCCCAGCGCCAGATTGCCGCTGCCGGTCAGTTGCACCGCGCCGCCGTCATGCATGAACTGCGCATCGCACACGCCGGCCTGCGCCGCAGCGGCCGCGCCCAGCGCGCCCACCGTAAAAACCAGGGATGCCATTTTTCGCATCGTCACAAGCCACTCCATGAATCCGGATAAAAACCGCCCGCGCCTGGCGCATGGCTGGCTTGATACTACACCGGTTGCGAGACGCGGCGCGTGTCGGAACGTGTCGGCCGCAGCCAAGCTGGCGGCGGCTATGCCGGTGCGGCGGCGCGCGCGGCGCGGCCGATCAGGGCCTGGATCTCCGGCACGCAGGAACCGCAGCCGGTGCCGCAACCCAGCGCAGTCTTCAAGGCCGCCAGATCGCAGCCCCGGGCGATGCCGGCAAGGATCGCGGCCTCGCTCACGCCATTGCAGACGCAGACCGTGCGCGAGCGGACCGCGCCCGCAATCCGTCCGGTCAGCAGCGCCGCCACGCTGGCCGGCGCATCGCCGCCGCCGGCCCAGGACAACAGCGTATCCTGCGCCCGCAGATCGCCTGCCAGCAGAAAGCCGCGCAAGGCGCCTTGCTCCACCTTCACCCTGCGCATCTGGCCGCGCGCGGGATCGTCGAAAGCCACGTCGGGCAGGCGCAGGTCCAGCGCATCCGCCATCGCATCCAGGACCTCTGCCGACGGCGCGGCGGGGGCTGCCAGACGCATCCGCACGCCACCCGCGCCCGCCGGCAGCACGACCGCGTAGTCGAAGCGCCGCAGCCAGGGCGCCAGCCGCGCGCGCAACACGACGCTGTCGCCCTGCAGCCAGCCCGCAGCCTGCCACGCCAGGCCGGCCGGTTCGGCGGACACGGCGCTGTGCTTGAGTTCCGGCTGGCGCGAGAGAGGATCGGCGGCCGGATTGGTCAGCGCGTTGACCCCATGTCCCGCCATGTAGGCGCTGCCCCAATGCATGGGCAGGAACACCAGCCCCTCTGCCAGCGAGTCGTCTTCCTGCACGGGTAGCACCACACTACCCCGGCGCGATGCCAGCATGGCCAGCGCGCCGGCTTCGAGCTTGAGCCGGCGCATGTCCTCGGGATGCATGGACACCCAGGGTTCCTCGACATGCTGCGTCAGCGCGCGGGCCAGGGATGTGCGCGCCATGGTATGCCAGTGGTCGCGCAAGCGGCCGGTGGTGAGCCGCAGCGGATATTCCGGCGTAGCGGCTTCGGCGACAGGGCGGTAATCCACATCGCAGAAACGGGCGCGTCCGCTGGCGGTGGGGAACATGCCATCGGCATACAGGCGCGCAGTACCCTGCCCTTGCCGATACGGCCATTGCTGCGGTCCGTGCGCATGCAGCGCCGCGTAATCCAGCCCGCTGTAATCCAGGTCCCGGCCCGCGGTCGTGCGGGCATGCTCGGCAAAGACCTCGCCTTCGTCCCGGTAGGCGAATAGCGCCGCCTTGGGCGGGGCTATGCGGGCGGCCAGGCGCAGCGCGACCTCCTGTGCCAGCCGCCAGTCCGGCAGCGCGTCGCCAGGCGGATCGATCGCGGCGTGCACCCGGCTGATGCGCCGTTCCGAATTGGTCACGGTGCCGGACTTCTCGGGCCAGGTCGCGGCGGGCAGCACCAGGTCGGCGTAGGCCAGGGTCTCGGTGCCTGCATACGCCTCCTGCACGATGACGAAGTCGGCGCGCTCCAGCGCCGCGCGCACCCGGGCCTGGTCCGGCAGGGACTGCGCCGGGTTGGTGGCCGCGATCCACAGCACCTTGATGCGCCCATCCAGCGCCGCGTCGAACATCTCCAGCGCGGTGACGCCCGGCGCCTGCGGCAAGGCGTCCACGCCCCACAGTGCGGCCGTCGCCTCACGGTCGGCCGCCGACGCGGGATCGCGGTGGCCCGGCAGCAGCGTGGCCATGCCGCCCGCCTCGCGCCCGCCCATCGCGTTGGGCTGCCCCGTCAGCGAAAACGGCCCCGCCCCCGGCTTGCCGATCTGCCCGGTCGCCAGATGCAGATGTATCAGGGCGGCGTTCTTGTCGGTGCCGCTGGTCGACTGGTTCAAGCCCATGGTGTAGAGCGACAGCGCCGCGCCGGCCGCGCCGAACCAGCGCGCCGCCTGGACGATGTCCTCCGCCGGCACGCCGCAGATCTCTTGCGCCGCTTGCGGCGTGTACCGCCGCGCGCGCGCCATCAAAGGCTCGAAGCCTTCCGTATGCCGCTGGATGTAGCCGTGGTCCAGCAACCCCTCCTGCTCCATGACATTGAGCATGGCGTGGAACAAGGCCACATCCGTACCCGGCGCCAGCTGCAGGTGCAGATCGGCGAAGGCCGCGGTATCGGTGCGCCGCGGATCCGCGACGATCACCTTGATGCCAGGACGCCGCGCCCGCGCGGCCTCCAGCCGCCGGAACAGCACGGGATGCGCATAGGCCATGTTGGAGCCGGCGATCAGCACCGTGTCCGCCAGGTCCAGGTCCTCGTAGCAGGCCGGTGGCGCATCCGCGCCGAGCGTGCGCTTGTAGCCCGAGACCGCGCTGGACATGCACAGGCGCGAATTGGTGTCGATGTTGTTGGTGCCGGCCAGCGCGCGAGCCAGCTTGTTGAAGACCGCGTAATCCTCGGTCAGCAACTGCCCCGACAGGTAGAAGCCCACCGCGTCCGGGCCATGCTGCGCGATGGCGTCGGCCAGCCTGGCCGCGGCGATATCCAGCGCCTGGTCCAGCGCGATGGCGCGCCGGGGGTGCGCACGCGTCTCGCGCCATTGCGCCGACAGCACACGCGCGCCATCGCGCCGCACCGTGTCCGCCAGCGCCAGGCCCTTGCTGCAGAGCCGGCCATGGTTGGCGGGATGCTGCTCGTCGCCGCGCACGCGCAGCACCGCGCCATCGCGCGCTTGCACCCGCACGCCGCAGCCGGTGCCGCAATAGCAGCATACCGACGCCACTTCGCGCACGCCTTGCGGCGCTGCGTCCGCGATATCGATCCGGCGAATCATGGGCGCGTCCATCCCTTATTCCTCCGCCGCGCCTTCGCCGTGCATGAGCCGCTCGCGCAATGCGCCGATGCGCCGGCCCTCGCGGATCAAGCGCACATACCAGGCGCTATCCGCCGTGTCGCCGTACAGGCAGGCGCCCACCAGCTTGTCGTCGCGGATCACCAGTTTCTTGTAGACGCCGCCAGGCGTATCGGCCAGCGTGATCGACTCGGTCTGTTGCCCTCCGGCGAAATCGCCGGCGGAAAACAGGTCGATGCCGGTGACCTTGAGCCGGGTCGACGTCACGCTGCCTTCGTAGCGGCCAATGCCGTGCAGCGCCAGATGGTTGGCCGCCACCTTCGCCTGCTCATACAAGGGCGCGACCAACCCATAGGCGGTGCCGCGATGGCTCACGCACTCACCCACCGCGTAAATGCGCGGGTCATAGGTCTGCAAGGTGTCGCTGACCACCACGCCGCGGTTCACATGCAGCCCGCAACGTTCGGCCAGTTCCGTGTTGGGTCTGACGCCCACCGCCATCACCACCAGGTCCGCCGGAATTTCTGCGCCGTCCGCGAAGCGCAGCGCACGCACCCGCCCGTCGGCCCCGCCCAGGATCTCGCGGGTCTGGCGCCCCAGCAGGAACTTCAGGCCGCGCGCCTCCAGGCCGCGGCGCAGCATGGCCGCGGCGCCGCCGTCCAGCTGCCTGTCCAGCAGCGCTTCCCCCAGATGCACCACGGCCACGTCCATGCCGCGCGCGGCCAGGCCGTTGGCGGCCTCCAGGCCCAGCAGGCCGCCTCCTATCACCACTGCGTGCCGGTAGCGCGAGGACGCCTCTATCATCCGGTTCACGTCGCCGATATCGCGAAAGGCGACGACGCCGTCCAGATCACTACCGGGCACCGGCAGAATGAACGGATTCGAGCCGGTGGCCAGCAGCAGCCGGTCATAGGGCGTCTCTGACCCATCGTCCGCCAGCACGGTACGACGGGCGCGGTTGACGCCCACGACCTTGCGGTTCAACAACAGGCGGATGCCGTGGCGGACGTACCAGTCCTCATCGTTGAGCACGATATCCCGCAAGCTCTGTTCGCCGGTCAGCACCGGCGACAGCAGAATGCGGTTGTAGTTGGGATGCGGCTCGGCGCCGAATACCGTGATCTCGTACAGGTCGGGCGTCAGCTTCAGCAGCTCTTCCAGCGTGCGTATGCCCGCCATGCCGTTGCCGACCACCACCAGCTTCTGCTTCGCATCCATGGCGGTCCCTACGCGGCGGCGCGCGACGCCCCGGCCTCGGCCAGCGGCTGCGGGTCCGCATCCAGCGCCGCGTTGGCCTGGAGCGCCGCCTGCGAGCGCTCGGGATTGCCATGGCGGCGATGCAGGAAGTCGACCACCGCGGCCCGGCACGCCAGATAGGCCGCGTCATTGGCCAGCCGTACGCGGTCGCGCGGACGGGACAAAGGCACGGGCAGGATTTCGCCGATGGTCGCGGCCGGGCCGTTGGTCAGCATCACGATACGGTCGGACAACAGTACGGCTTCGTCGACGTCGTGCGTGACCATGACGGTGGTGGTGTGCGTCTTGGCGACGATCTTCAGCAATTCGTCCTGCAGGTGCGCACGGGTCAGCGCGTCGAGCGCGCCAAAGGGCTCGTCCATCAGCAGCACGCCCGGCTCGATCGCCAGCGCACGCGCGATGCCGACGCGCTGCTTCATGCCGCCGGAAATCTCGCGCGGCAGCTTGTTCTGCGCTGGCAGCAGGCCCACCAGGTCCAGCGCCGCGCGTGTGCGCTCGACCAGCTGCGGGCGCTTCTCCTTGGCGCCGAACACCCGCTCCACCGCCAGGTACACGTTCTGGAAGCAGCTCAGCCAGGGCAGCAGCGAATGGTTCTGGAACACCACGGCGCGGTCCGGGCCGGGGCCCGTGATCTCGCGCTCCGCGCACAGCAGCACGCCGCTGGTGGGGCGGGTCAGGCCGGCGATGAGATTGAGCAAGGTCGATTTGCCGCAACCGGAATGGCCGATCAGCGTAATGAACTCGCCCTGCTCCACGGTCAGGTCGATGTCGCGCAGTGCCACGAAAGCGCCCTTGCGGGTGTTGAACGTCTGGCCCACGCGCTCGATGCGTACGTATTTCTTCATGGTGCTATTCCTCGGTATAGGTGTAGCGGCGGGCCAGGGCGACCAGCAGGGTTTCCAGCAGCAGCCCGACGATGCCGATCACGAAAATGGCGATGACGATGTGCTCCACCTTCAGGTTGTTCCATTCGTCCCAAAGCCAGAAGCCGATACCCGTGCCGCCGGTCAACATTTCCGCCGCCACGATCACCAGCCACGCGGTGCCGATCGACAGGCGCACGCCGGTCAGCATGTAGGGCAGCACGGCGGGCAGCAGCACCTTGGTGGTCACCTTCCATTCGGACAGGTTCAGCACCCGCGCCACGTTCAGGTAATCCTGCGGCACGCGCGCCACGCCGACCGCGGTGTTGATGATCATCGGCCAGATCGAACAGATGAAGATGGCCCAGATGGCGGCCGGGTTGGCCGCCTTGAACAGCAGCAGCCCCAGAGGCAGCCAGGCCAGCGGCGACACCGGCCGCAGCAGGCTGACGATGGGCGAGAACATTGCCCGCACCGCCGCATAGCGGCCGATGGCGAAACCCGCGGGGATGCCGACCAGCGCGGCCAGGCCGAAGCCCACCGCCACGCGCTGCAACGATGCCAGCAGGTTCCAGCCTATGCCTTTGTCATTGGGGCCGTTGTCGTAGAACGGATCGGAAAACAGCTCGACGGCGGCGCGCCAGGTCACGCCTGGCGTGGGAATCTCCGGTATCCGCATCGCCACCACCTGCCACACCAGCACAAACAGTGCGAAGCCCGCCACGGGCCCCACCACGGCCCGCAACGCGGATTCCAGGCGCTCGCGCCAGAGGGCGAGGAGTTCATCGCCGCGGCTCATACTCGTTGCGTCAGACATTGCATGCCCCTTTCGTATCGGCGCTCAGGCCTTGACCTTGAATCCGTCGGCGTAGGCGGCAGGGTTGCTGCCGTCCCAGACCACGCCGTCGATGAGTTTCGAAGTCCGCATCTCGCTGGCCGGCAACGCCGCGCCAGCGGCCTGCGCGGCCTGCTTGTAGAGGTCTATCCGGTTGATCTGTTTCGCCATCGCCAGATAATCGGGATGCTCCTTCAGCAACCCCCAGCGCTTGTGCTGCGTCAGGAACCACATGCCGTCGCTCAGGTACGGGAAATTGGCGGCGCCGTCGGCGTAGAAGCGCATGGCGTGCTCGTCCGTCCAGCTTTTCCCCAGCCCATCGTCATAGCGGCCCAGCATGCGATCGACGATGCCGCTCGCGTCCGTGTTGACATAGGACTTGGCCGCGATGGTCTCCGCGGTTTTCTGGCGGTTGGCGGGCGAGGCGTCGATCCATTTGCTGGCCTCCAGGATGGCGGCCGTGACTGCGCGCGCGGTGTTCGGGTGGCGCGACACGAAGTCCGCGCTCGTGCCCAGCACCTTTTCGGGATGGTCGGTCCAGATGCCCTGCGAAGTGACGGCGGTGTAGCCGATCTTGTCCAGGATGGCGCGCGCCCCCCAGGGTTCGCCCACGCAGTAGCCGTCCATGTTGCCCACGCGCATGTTGGCGACCATCTGCGGCGGCGGCACGGTGATGACCTTGGCGTCCTTCATGGGATGGATGCCGTAGGTCGCCAGCCAGTAGTAAAGCCACATCGCGTGCGTGCCGGTGGGAAAGGTCTGCGCAAACGTGTACTCGCGCTTGTCGGACGCCATCAGCTTGGCCAGCGATTCGCCGTCGCGCACACCCGCCGCCAGCAGCTTGTTCGACAGCGTGATGGCCTGGCCGTTCTGGTTCAGGCTCATCAGCACGGCCATGTCCTTCTTCGGCCCGCCTATGCCCAGGTGCACGCCGTAGACCAGGCCGTACAGCACGTGGGCCATGTCCAGCTCGCCGTTCATGAGCTTGTCGCGCACGGCGGCCCAGGACGCTTCCTTGGACGGCGTGATCGTCACGCCGTGCTTCTTGTCCAGGCCCAGCACCGAAGCCATCACGACCGAGGCGCAGTCGGTCAGCGGAATGAAGCCGATCTTGACCTCGGTCTTCTCGGGCGCGTCGGTGCCGGCGGCCCAGGCGCCGGCACGCACCAGCGGATCGACCAGCGACAGCAGGCTGGCGCCGGCCACCGCGCGCGCCGTGCCGCAAAGCCATTTACGGCGTGCGGCGTTGGCGCTGAGATCCCCGGCCGCGGCGGCTTCTGTGGAGGGGCTACGGGTCGATGGCGTCATGCATGGCTCCTGGCAAAAAAAAACGTCCCGCGCGCCCCGGATTCCCATCCGGTGGCGCTGCGGAACGTCGTTGTCCCTTGCCGCAGGTCGCGGCGCGTTGCGTCGGGCAACCTTCGTTGGCCGCCCGATTTCACTGAAGCAAACGCTGTGCCAGAAAGAAAAAAACATGGCCGGAAAGGCCGCCAGCCCGCGCCCCCGCTGACGCTGCCTCGCCAATCGGCGCGCACTCCGCGTTGACGGAAAACAGGGTGCGACCCAACTTGGTGCACCTCCGGCTGCGGCAGTGCACCATCCGCGTGCGGAGTGCGCTCCGCGGCTGTGCGCGACTGGCGGCCCGCGCGGCGCAACACGATGGCATGGAACTTGCATGACTGAAAGCATCAGGGGGAATCTCATGCTCAAGGTCATGCTGCTCAACGATGGCGAGGGACGCGCGGCGTCGCTGCGGCAAACGCTGGCCGCAGCCGGCGTACATGTCGTGGCCGAAATGGCGCCGGACATGGATCTGGCCGCCGCCATCGCCCAAGCTGCACCCGATGTGGTGTTGATAGACAGCGACGCCCCCGGCCGCGACACGCTGGAGAACGTATGCGTGGCCAGCGAACACAGCGACCGCCCGGTCGTGATGTTCACCGACAACGGCAATCGCGAAACCATACGCAGCGCCTTGCGCGCAGGCGTCGCGGCCTACGTGGTCGGCGACGTGCCTGCCGGACGCATCGAGCCGCTGCTGACGGTGGCGATCGAGCGCTTCGCCATGGAGAAGTCGCGGCGCGAAGAACTGCGCGAAGCGCAATTGCGCCTGGCCGACCGCCAATGGGTGGAAAAGGCCAAGGGCATCCTGATGAAGGCGCGGGCGATTTCCGAGGATGAGGCCCACGGCCTGTTGCGCCAGCGCGCCATGCAAAGCCAGAAGAGGCTGGGCGAAGTCGCGCGGGAGGTCGTGGAAATGAGCGCGTGGCTGGGCAAGGCCACTTAATAAGCTTTGGTTATATGGAACAAAGAAATCAAAAGTTGTGGGGATGAAGCCCCCTTCCTATGATCCAACGACACTATGCCGGGTACGCCCGAGGCTGGCATTCATGAAGCTTTTCCCGATTTTTGCCGATTTGAAAGACAGGCTGGTCCTGGTGGTGGGCGGCGGCGCCGTCGCCGAACGCAAGACGCTGTCCCTGCTGGAAGCCTCCGCCGACGTGCTGGTGGGAGCGCCGGAACTGACGCCCGCCCTGGCCGCGCTGGCCGCCGAAGGCCGCATCCGCCATTTGTCCGGCCGATTCGATCCCGCCTGGCTCGACGAAGTCTGGCTGGCGGTCGCCGCCACCGACGACCGCGAGACCAACGCCGCCGTCTCGGAGGCTGCCGGTGCCCGGCGCATCTTCAGCAACGTGGTGGACGATCCTGAGCTGTCGTCCTTCCAGGTGCCCTCCATTGTCGACCGCTCGCCCGTCATCGTCGCCATTTCCTCGTCCGGCGTGGCGCCGGTGCTGGCGCGGCGCATCCGGGAACGCATCGAATCGCTGTTCGACCATACCCTGGGCCAGTTGGCCGGACTGGCCGCCAGCTACCGCAAGCGCATCCGCGCCAGCCATCCCGACCTGGGCGCGCGCCGCCGCTTCTACGACTGGCTGCTGGACGGCCCGGTGGCCGGCTTCCTGCGCCAGCAGCAGCCGGCCCAGGCCGAAGCCGCGTTGGCGGGGGCCTTGGCGGCGCCGCGAACGCCCGACGCCGGCAGCGTGGTGCTGGTGGGCGCCGGCCCCGGCGACCCCGGCCTGCTGACGCTGAAGGCATTGCGCGCGCTGAACGAGGCCGACGTCATCCTGCACGACCGTCTGGTCAGCGCCGACGTCATGTCGCTGGCGCGCCGCGACGCCGAGCGCGTATCGGTCGGCAAGCTGCCCGGCGAAGACCATAACGCCACCCAGGCCCGCATCCACAGGCTGATGGTCGAGCACGCGCGCGCCGGCCGCCGCGTGGTGCGGCTCAAGGGCGGCGACGCCTTCATCTTCGGCCGGGGCGGAGAGGAACTGGAATACCTGCGCGCGCACGGCGTGCGTTATGAAGTGGTGCCCGGCATCACCGCCGCGCTGGCCTGTGCGGCCTATGCCGGCATCCCGCTGACGCACCGGGAACACGCCCAGTCCGTCCGCCTGGTCACCGCGCATTGCCGCGAAGACGAGGACAACCTGGATTGGCCTGCCCTGGCCCGTGAAAAGCAAACCCTGGCCTTCTACATGGGCGTGGGGCAACTGGATCTGCTGACCGACCGCCTGCTGGCCCACGGCCGTTCGCCCGACACGCCGTTCGCGCTGATCGAGAACGGCAGCCGGCCCGAGCAACGCGTGCTCTCGGGCACGCTGGAACAGCTGCCGGCCCTGGCCGCCGAACACGCGATCCGCTCACCCGCGCTCTTGATCGTGGGCGAAGTGGCGGGATTGGCTTCGCAATTGCAGTGGTTCGGCCAGCACCTGGACGGACGCCTGGAGCGTCTGGCAGCCTGAGGGGCCGGGGGCCCAATGCAAAACGCCAGCCTGCGGGCTGGCGTTTTTTGTTCGTGGCCGTACCCCGGCCGCTATTCCGTCTTCTGCGTGGTGCCGAAGATGCGGTCGCCGGCGTCGCCCAGGCCAGGCATGATGTAGCCGTGTTCATTCAGGCCGTCGTCGATGGACGCGGTGTAGATGTGCACGTCGGGGTGCTTGGCCAGCACGGTATCGATGCCCACGGGCGCGGCGACCAGCACCAGGGCGCGGATTTCCTTGCAGCCCGCGCGCTTGAGCAGGTCAATCGCGGCGACCATCGAGCCGCCGGTGGCCAGCATCGGGTCGACGATCAGCGCCAGGCGCTGGTCCAGTTCGCCCACCAGGCGTTCCAGGTAGGTATGCGCTTCCAGCGTTTCTTCATTGCGGGCCACGCCCACCACGCTGACCTTGGCGCCCGGAATCAGGCTGAGCACGCCGTCCAGCATGCCGATGCCGGCGCGCAGGATGGGCACCACGGTGACCTTCTTGCCTGCGATCTTTTCGACTTGCACCGAACCGCACCAACCTTCGACGGTGGCCGGCGCCAGCGGCAGGTCCTTGGACGCTTCATAAGTGAGCAGCGCGCCCACTTCCTGGGACAGCTCACGGAAGCTCTTGGTGCTGAGGTCGGCGCGGCGCATGATCCCGAGCTTGTGGCGGATCAGCGGATGGCGGATTTCGTGCACGGGCATGTGCGTAACTCTCCAGAGTATTGATAGACAGGGTATTCGCCTCAGGCGGAACCATGACGGCGCGGCGCGCTTTGCATCGCCCAGCCGTCGAGCCACATTTGAGGATCGTAATCGGTTTGGAAGGGAATTGTTATTGACCGCCCGCAGGATGATCCGAAGATACTCGCCGGCGAGGCGGAGGCATGTTTATTGTTCAGTGAGCCAGGCGATCAGGGCGTCGTCGAAGGCCCGCACGGCGCCCGCCTGTTCATGGTTGACGATGCTGACCACCACATAGCGCTTGCCGCTGGCGCCCAGCACGTAGCCCGCGATGGAACGCACGTCGCGCAGCGAGCCTGTCTTCAGGTGGGCCATGCCCGCCGTGCCGTCGCCCTTGAGGCGGCGACGTACCGTGCCGTCCACTCCCGCGATCGCAAAGGATGAAATGTACTCGGGCATGACCGGCGAGTTCCAGGCCACGGTCAGCATCGACGCCAGGCTGTCGGCCGACACCCGCGCGTCGCGCGACAGGCCGGCGCCGTTGTCGATGACCAGCTCGGGCATGTCCAGGCCCTGCCTGGCCAGCAGCCCCTTGGCCACGGCTTCGCTGCTGGAGACCGTGGCGGGCCGGCGGCCGCGCTCGGCGCCCAAGGTCAGCAGCAAGGTGCGCGCCATGACGTTGTTGCTGCGCTTGTTGATCTGGCGGATCGCCTCGGCCAGCGTGGGCGAATCATGCGAGGCCAGCACCACCGCGTCGGGCGGCACCATGCCGGAACGGACCTGGCCCTTGAAAGTGCCGCCCAGCTCCTTCCAGAGCATGCGGAACACTTCGGTGGCGTACTCGGGCTGGGACAGCGCCAGGCGATACAGGCTGAATTCGCCGCAGGAGCCGGCCACCTTGCCGTTCACGCGGATGGTCACGCCCTGCTGGGTGATCACCGGCTCGGTCGTCACCACCGGGGGGCCCGGGCAACGGGCATCGCTCCATTCGACGCGGCCCTCGATCTTCAGGCCCGGCAGCGGCGGATCGATCAGTGGCACCCATTTATTGGCGGCGGGGTCCGGCGTGAAGAGCAGCCGCATCGCGCCAAAACCCACCATCAGGGCGTCCGGACTGGCGTTGTAGGCCCGGTCCGGGGCGCCGTCGAAGGCGCCCGGGTCGGTCGCGACCTGGCCGAAGATGCTGCGGTCGATGACCAGGTCATTGATCTGCTTGACGCCGCGCAGGCGCAGTTCGCGCAGCAGCACCCACAGGTCCTGCAGCAGGAATTGCGGATCGCCGCCAGCCCGCAGGTACAGCGGGCCGCTCAGCACACCCTTGGCGTCGGGACGCGCGCCCGGCGCCGTCATGAATTCGGTGCGCCAGACGTAGTTGGGCCCCAGCTCGGACAACGCGGCCCAGGTCGTGACCAGCTTCATCACCGAGGCGGGATTGCGCGACTCCTTGGCGTTCAGCGCCACCAGGCGCGGCCCGCCCACCTCCTGCACCACCAGGGACAGGGAACTGTCGGGCAGCTTGCTGGCTTTCCAGGCGTTCACCACGTTGGGCGGCAGGCCGGGCACCTGCGCCCAGGCCGCGCCCGCCACCGCGGCCAGCAGCCCGCCGGCCAGCCATCGCTTCAGCCCGCCCATACGCTTATACGCTTGTCCCGTCATGCCACGCCCACCCGGTTGCTCGTCCTGCAAAACCGAGAGCATACAAAACCTGGACGAATTGCGGCGTGGGAGGCCCTCCCACCGCCAGCCCCGAACAAGCAAAAAGGCCTCTTGAGGACGCGGCAGATACATATTGCATGCGCAACGCCGGGGCCTTCCTCCTTATTTCTGCAGCCTCCACTTGCCGGAAGCCACGGTCGCCATCACCAGCGCCCGCTCATCCAGCCCGTTGTGGTCGGTGGGACTCATGTTGACCACGCCGGTCGCAGTGGGCAGGTTCTTGACGTTCTCCAGCGCATCGCGCAGCGCCGCCCTGAATTCGGGCGTGCCGGGCTTCGCGGTCTTCAGTGCCACCGGGATGGCCTGCTGCAGCAAGAGGCCGACGTCCCAGGTATAGGCGGCGAACAGGGACACGCTGCCCGCCCCGTTTGCCGCTTCATACTTCTTGGCGAAGGCCTGGGCGGTGGACTTGACGGGGTTGGTATCCGGCAGCAGGTCGGCCACCATCACCGGTCCCACCGGCACCCAGGCGCCCTCGCAGGCATCGCCGCAGACCCGCAGGAAGTCGTTGTTGGCCACGCCGTGGTTGAAATAGATCTTGCCCTTGTAGCCGCGTTCGCGCAGCGCCCGCGCCGGCATCGCGGCGGGCGTGCCGGAAGCGCCGACCACCACGGCGTCAGGCGCCGCGCCGATCACCTTCAGGGTCTGGGCCACGGCGGACGTGTCGGTGGGCGCGAAGGCTTCCTTGCCCACCACCTCGATGCCATGCTTCTTGGCCGCCTTCTCGATTTCCACCCAGAAGGTTTCGCCCAGCGCGTTGTTGAAACCGATGAAGGCCAGCTTCTTCACGCCGTTGGCCGCCGCATGCCGCGCGATGCCCTCGGCCATCAGCGAATCGGAGTGCGGAGTCTTGAACACCCAGCGGCGCTTGTCGTCCATGGGCTCGATCAGCCGCGCCGACGAGGCCAGCGTAATCACCGGCGTGGCGCCGCTGGCCACGGTGTCCAGCATGGCCATGGTGTTGGGCGTGGTGGTGGACCCGACGATCAGGTCCACCTTGTTCTCCGAGATCAGCTTGTGGGAATTGCTGACGGCGCGAGTGGTGTCGGAAGCGTCGTCCAGCACCACGTACTCGACCTTGACGCCCCCGATCTCGGTGGGCAGCAGGCTGATCGTGTTGCGTTCGGGGATGCCCAGCGAGGCCTGGGGACCGGTGGTGGACAGGGTGGCGCCGATTTTCACCTGGGCCAGCGCGGGCGCGGCGCCCGCTGCCAGCAGGGCGGCCAGCGCGGCGGCCATGAGGGTACGACGAGGGGTCATGCGGAGTCTCCTTGGATACGCGGATGTCTTATGCTTTGCGCCGATCCGCTACGGCGTGGAACTCTGTTTATACGGCGGGGAACCCGGCTGGCGGGCGCCTCGGTGGCCCGCTGCGGGTTTGTCCGAACGGCCTCGCAGCGCGGCGCGGCTGCGTTCTTGCTGGTCTCCACGTTGCCAGTGACTGGCAAGCGCTGTATTTTTTAGTGATACACGTATTCTAATAAGAGACAAACTCATGTCAACAGATAGCAGCACGGGGATCCAATCAGCCGAAATCGCCCTGGACGTGCTGACGCGGCTGGCCGAATTGGGCGGCGCCCTGTCCGTGTCCGAGCTCGGCCGCAGCCTGGACATGCCGCGCGCCAAGGTGCACCGTTACCTGGTGTCGCTGGAGCGGCGCGGCTATGTGGAGCAGGACGCGGCCAGCGCCCGCTACCGGCTGGGCCCGCAGGCGCTGCACACCGGACTGGCGGCGCTGGCCGAAGTGGATTTCGTGAAGCTGGCGGCCGGCAGCCTGGACGGCCTGAGCGCCGCCATCGGCCAGACCGTGTTCATCTCGGTCTGGGGCCAGCACGGTCCCACCATCGTGCAATGGCGCGACGCGCGGCTGCCGGTGACCGTCAACGTGCGGGTGGGCTCGGTGCTGCCGCTGCTCAACAGCGCCACCGGCCGGGTCTTCGCCGCGTGGCTGCCCGAAGCCCTGGCCCTGCCGCGGGCGCTGTCCGAATGGGAGGCGCTGCAGGCGCATGATCCCGAGGCCGCCCGCAAGCTGGATGCGACTGAACCGCCCGCCGATCTCGCCGCCGCGCTGCGCCGCCAGTGGCAGGCGACCCGCAAGCGCGGCTACGCCAGCGTCAGCGGTCACCTGCTGCACGGCATCAATTCGGCCTCGGTGCCGGTGCTGGATGCCCAGGGTCATCTGGCCGGCGCCATCACCAGCCTGGGACTGCACGGGGGATTCGACCTGTCGGCCGACGGCGAACCGGTGCGGGCGCTGACGGCGGCGGCCGCGGATTGCTCGCGCCGGCTGGGCTGGAGCCCGGCGCGCTGAACCCAGCCGGGAGGCCCACCCGTCCCCAGGACCGGCAGCCCGATCTTGCGGGCGCTTTACAATACAGGGTTGCCCCGGGCCTGCCTGGCCCGTTTCCGCCCTCTTTTTGCCGCCCTTGCCGGACGGATAGCCGCGTGTCCCAGCCCCTCACCGTCGCCGATTTCAATTACGAACTGCCGCCCGAGCTCATCGCCCAGGCGCCCGCCGCCGAACGCACCGGCAGCCGCCTGCTGCACCTGGACGGCGCGGGCCAGCTGCACGACCGGCAGTTCGCCGACCTGGCCTCGCTGCTGCGTCCGCAAGACCTGCTTATCTTCAACGACACCCGCGTCATCAAGGCGCGGCTGAACGGCCACAAGATCACTGGCGGCAAGATCGAGGTGCTGGTCGAACGCATCACCGAACCCGACCGCGTCCTGGCCCATGTGCGCGCCAGCAAGTCGCCCGGTCCGGGCATGGTGCTGCGCCTGGCCGACGCCTTCGAAGCCACCGTGCTGGGCCGCGAAGGCGAACTCTTCGACATCCGCTTCCCAGGCCCCGTGCTGGACCTGCTGGACGCGCACGGCGCCACTCCGCTGCCGCCCTACATCACGCACGAAGCCGACACCGGCGACGACGAGCGCTACCAAACGGTCTACGCCCGCGAGCCCGGCGCCGTGGCCGCGCCCACCGCCGGCCTGCATTTCGACCAACCCACGCTGGACCGCCTGGCCGCGATGGGCGTGGAACGCGCCTTCGTCACGCTGCACGTGGGCGCGGGCACCTTCCAGCCGGTGCGCGTGGACAACCTGGCCGACCACGTCATGCACGCCGAATGGTTCACCGTGCCGCAAGCCACGGTCGACGCGATCGCCGCCGCCCGCAGCCGCGGCGGCCGGGTCATCGCCGTCGGCACCACCAGCGTACGAGCCCTTGAATCCGCCGCCGCCCAGACCGAAGGGCGCACCGCCCCCGGCCTGCCGCTGGCCGCCGCCCAGGGCGATACCCGCCTCTTCATCACCCCCGGTTACCGGTACCGCGTCATCGACGCCCTGGTCACCAACTTCCACCTGCCCCAGTCGACCCTGCTGATGCTGGTGTCGGCGCTGGCCGGCGTAGAACCGATACGCCGCGCCTACGCCCACGCCGTTGCCGAGCGCTACCGCTTCTTCAGCTATGGCGACGCCATGTTTATCGAGTCCCCCGCCCCATGACCGGACTGAATTTCGAACTGCTCGCCACCGACGGCGGCGCCCGCCGCGGCCGCATCACGCTGAACCACGGCGTGGTCGAGACGCCCATCTTCATGCCTGTGGGCACCTATGGCAGCGTCAAGGCCATGATGCCGCACGAACTGAAAGAGATCGGCTCGCAGATCGTGCTGGGCAACACCTTCCACCTGTGGCTGCGCCCGGGCACGGAAATCATGGAAAAGCATGGCGGCCTGCATGGCTTCATGCAGTGGGACAAGCCCATCCTGACCGATTCCGGCGGATTCCAGGTGTTCAGCCTGCAAGGCATGCGCAAGATCACCGAGGAAGGCGTCAAGTTCGCGTCCCCGATCGACGGCGCGCGGCTGTTCCTGACGCCGGAAGAATCCATGCGCATCCAGCGCTCGCTGAATTCCGACATCGTCATGGTGTTCGACGAGTGCACGCCCTATGAAATCGACGGCCGCCCCGCCACCGTCGAAGAGGCCGCCCGCTCCATGCGCATGTCGCTGCGCTGGGCGCGCCGCTCACGCGAGGAGTTCGACCGCCTGCAGAACCCCAACGCCCTGTTCGGCATCGTCCAGGGCGGCATGTACGAAGCCCTGCGCGACGAATCCCTGGCCGGACTGCAGGAGATCGGCTTCCACGGGTACGCCATCGGCGGCCTGTCGGTCGGCGAGCCCAAGGAAGACATGATGCGCATCCTGGCGCATGTCACGCCCAAGCTGCCGGCCCAGGCGCCGCGCTACCTGATGGGCGTAGGCACGCCGGAAGACCTGGTCGAAGGCGTGAGCCGCGGCGTCGACATGTTCGACTGCGTCATGCCGACCCGCAACGCCCGCAATGGCTGGCTGTTCACGCGCTTTGGCGACGTCAAGATCCGCAACGCCAAGTACCGCGACGACACCCGACCGCTGGACCCCAGCTGCAGCTGCCATACCTGCGCGAATTTCTCGCGGGCCTACCTGCACCACCTGCAGCGCGCCAACGAAATCACCGGCGCGCGCCTGAACACCCTGCACAACCTGCATTTCTATCTGACCATCATGAAGGAAATGCGCGAAGCCATCGCCGAAGGCCGCTTCGACGCCTGGCGCGCGCAGTTCGCGGCAGACCGGGCGCGGGGGGTGGATTAGAATTTCAGGACCTATATACAATAGTCGGCTTGCCCTATCCATGGCTCGCGCGGGGATGGGCGCAGAAAAACACTAGATACAAACACCCAAACAGACTAAACGCAGGAGAATTCAATGTCCGTTATCGATACCGCCAGCCTCGTCGTGGCTCAGGCCGCCGCCCCCGAGGGTAACGCGCTGATGGGCATGCTGCCCATCATCCTGATGTTCGTGATCCTCTACTTCCTGATGATCCGTCCCCAGATGAAGCGCCAGAAGGAACACCGCAACCTGATCGCCGCCCTGGCCAAGGGCGACGAAGTGGTCACCGCCGGCGGCATGCTCGGCAAGGTCACCAAGGTCAACGACAGCTACGTCACCGTCGAAGTCTCCGAACTGGCCGACAAGCCGGTCGAAGTGATCATGCAGAAGTCCTCGGTCTCGACCGTGCTGCCCAAGGGAACCATCAAGGCCCTGTAAGCGTCCCACAGGAGCCCCCATCGGGCTCCTGTTGCTTGATGGCCCTGTCGCCGCCCGCCGCGCTTGCCGCCCGGGCGGCCCTTTCATCACTTTTACATGAAGTAGCCGGCAATGAACCGCTATCCCCTTTGGAAGTACATTACGGTCCTGGTCGCGGTCATCATCGGCCTGCTGTACACGCTTCCCAACTTCTACGGCGAATCCCCGGCCGTCCAGGTTTCCAGCGCCAAGGCCACGATCAAGGTCGATCCCGCCATGCTGAGCCGGGTCGAACAGATCCTGACCGACGCCAAGATCCCCAATGAAGGGGTCTATTACGAACAGAACGGCACGCTCGGCACCGTGCGCGCCCGCTTCACGTCGACCGACCTGCAGCTGCAGGCGCGCGACCTGATCGACAAATCCCTCAACACCGTCGCCGGCGACCCCCACTACACGGTCGCGCTGAACCTGCTGCCCGCTTCGCCCGCATGGATGCGCGCGCTGGGCTGGTTCGCGCCCAAGCCGATGTACCTGGGCCTGGACCTGCGCGGCGGCGTGCACTTCCTGCTGCAAGTGGACATGCAGGGCGCCCTGACCGCCCGCTACGACTCCCTGGCTGCCGACGTGCGCTCCGTGCTGCGCGACCAGAAGGTCAACGTGGCCGGCGTCGAACGCTCGGGCATGGCCATTGCCGCCACCTTCGCCAATACGGACGACCGCGACCGCGCCATTTCCACGCTGCGCAGCCGCCTGCCCGACCTGGAATTCACCGAGCGCATGGAAAACGGCAAGCCGCTGCTGATGGCTGCGCTGAACCCGGCCGCCGTCACCCGCGTGCAGGATTCCGCGCTCAAGCAGAACATCAACACGCTGCACAACCGGATCAACGAACTGGGCGTGGCCGAACCGGTCATCCAGCAGCAAGGCGCCGACCGCATCGTGGTACAGCTGCCCGGCGTGCAGGACGTGGCCAAGGCCAAGGAACTGCTGGGCCGCACCGCCACGCTGGAAATCCGCATGGTCGACGACTCCCCCGCCGCGCAGGCCGCGTTGCTAGGCGGCAGCGTGCCTTTCGGCCTTGAACGCTACAACGACCGCGACGGCCGTCCCATCCTGGTCCGCCGCCAGGTCATCCTGACCGGTGAAAACCTGCAGGACGCTCAGCCCGGCCGCGACTCGCAGACCCAGCAGGCCGCCGTCCACCTGACCCTGGACTCCAAGGGCGCCCGCATTTTCCGCGACGTCACCCGCGACAACATCGGCAAGCGCATGGCCATCCTGCTGTTCGAAAACGGCAAGGGCGAAGTGGTCACGGCCCCGGTCATCCGCGGCGAAATCGCCGGCGGCCAGGTGCAGATCTCGGGCAGCATGAGCTCCGAAGAGGCCGCCGACACCGCGCTGCTGCTGCGCGCCGGCGCCCTGGCTGCGCCCATGTCCATCATCGAGGAACGCACCATCGGCCCGAGCCTGGGCGCGGACAACATCGCCAAGGGCTTCTACTCGACGCTGTACGGCTTCCTGGCCATCGCCGCCTTCATCATCCTGTACTACCACCTGTTCGGCGTGTTCTCCACGATCGGCCTGACCATGAACGTGCTGCTGCTGCTGGCGCTGCTATCCATGCTGCAGGCCACGCTGACCCTGCCGGGCATCGCGGCAATCGCGCTGACGCTGGGCATGGCCATCGACTCGAACGTGCTGATCAACGAGCGGATACGCGAGGAACTGCGCGCAGGCGCAAGTCCGCAGCAAGCCATCCATCACGGCTTCGAACGCGCCTGGGGCACCATTCTCGACTCGAACCTCACCACGCTGATCGTGGGCCTGGCGCTGCTGGCCTTCGGTTCCGGCCCGATCCGGGGCTTCGCCGTGGTGCACGTGCTGGGCATCCTGACCTCGATGTTCTCGTCGGTGGTGGGTGTGCGCGCGCTGGCCAACCTCTGGTACGGCCGCAAGAAGAAGCTCACGTCGATCTCCATCGGTGAAGTCTGGAAACCGAAGACCAACTGAACATGAGCGCGGGCGGCCCGGCCGCCCGCCACAGATAAAGCCTAAGGCGAAAAATGGAATTTTTCCGTATTCACCGCACCATCCCGTTCATGCGCCACGCGCTGGTGCTGAACATCATCAGCCTCGTCACATTCCTGGCGGCTGTTTTCTTCATCGTCACGCGCGGCTTCCACCTGTCGATCGAATTCACCGGCGGCACGGTCATGGAAGTCAACTACGCCCAGACGGCGCAGCTTGAAAACGTGCGTGGCGTGGTCTCCAAGCTGGGCTACACCGACTTCCAGGTGCAGAACTTCGGCACCTCGCACGACGTCATGATCCGCCTGCCGTTGCAGGAAGGCCAGACCTCGGCCACGCAGAGCGAAACCGTCATGGCCGCGCTGAAGACCGCCGACTCCGGCGTCGAACTGCGCCGCGTCGAGTTCGTGGGCCCGCAGGTGGGCCAGGAGCTGCTGCACAACGGCCTGATGGCCCTGCTGGTCGTGGTCATCGGCATCATGGTCTACCTGGGCTTCCGCTTCGAATGGAAGTTCGCCGTCGCCGGCGTGATCGCCAACCTGCACGACGTGGTGATCATCCTGGGCTTCTTCGCCTTCTTCCAGTGGGAATTTTCGCTGTCGGTGCTGGCGGGCGTGCTGGCGGTGCTGGGCTACTCCGTGAACGAATCCGTGGTCATCATGGACCGGATCCGCGAGAACTTCCGCAAGTACCGCAAGGCGGACGTGCATGAAGTCATCAACAGCGCCATCACGCAGACCATCTCCCGGACCATCATCACCCACGGTTCCACGCAGATGATGGTGCTGGCCATGCTGTTCTTCGGCGGCCCCACCCTGCACTACTTCGCCATGGCCCTGACCATCGGCATCTGGTTCGGCATCTACTCGTCGGTGTTCGTGGCCGCGGCCCTGGCCATGTGGCTGGGCGTCAAGCGCGAAGACCTGGTCAAGCCGGTCAAGAAGGAAGGCGAGGAAGGCGAAGCCGCCTGATCCGTTTCCGCTTGAAGACAAACCCGCCGCAATCACGGCGGGTTTTTTATTGCGCGGCGCTTGCCGTCTTACGCCTGGCCAGGAACCGCAGGGCCAAGCCGCTCGGAACCACGGCGAACTGCAGCAAGCCGGCGTAGAGCCAGGCCCAGGTCCAGCGGAAACGCCACGGAATGAATTCAGGCACCCCGTTGTCGTCAAAGTACGGGTCATGAATGACCAGCGCCAGGCCGACCAGATACGAAAGCACAAGGCATCCCGCCACGAACAGCCACCGCCGCGTAGCCGGGGCCTTCCAACCAAGACGCCGGCCATGCACGGCGCCGGCCGCCAGGCTGATCAGCAGGCTGGCCGCGAACAAGACGGGGAATAGAAGAAAAGCCACGGCGTCGCTCCCGACTGCAGGTCCGGCGCCATTGTGCCAGCCGCGATCGCAAATGGCTCTCGGACGCGCACAGGGTGCTTTCCGCTTGACCAACACATAAGTATTGACTAATGTATTGTCATGCTCGAAACCGACATTTTCAAGGCCCTGGCCGATCCGACCCGCCGTGCCATCTTCGAAAAGCTCGCCGCCGGCGGCATGAACGCCAGCGCCCTGCGCGTCGGCATGGAGATCAGCCAGCCAGCCATGTCGCAGCACCTTGCGGTGCTGCGCAAGGCCCGCCTGGTGCGCGAGGAAAAACAAGGCCGTTTCGTGAACTATGAAGTCGACCCCGACGGGCTTGCGCTCATCGCCGGATGGCTGGCGAAGTACCGCGCCTACTGGCCGGCCCGCATCGAAGCCCTGAACGCCCTGCTCAAGGACATGGACCAATGAAGCCGACCGCGCCGCAAGACCCGCCCCAGGACATCGTGCTCGAATACGAACTCGACGCGCCGCCCGAAAAAGTCTGGCGCGCCATCAGCATCCCCGAATTCCGCGAGCAATGGCTGCCTGGACGGGCGCTGGCCAGCGCCGAACCCGCGGACGCGACGCCTGCCGAAGAAATCCAATACCGCATGCGCGACGAGGAGCCGCCTTTCCTCGAAAGCCTGGTGACCTTCCAGATCCGGCCCGTGGCCGACGGCCGCACGCTCCTGCGCATCATCCACGCGCTGGACGACGCGCGGTTCGAACGCCGCGGGCGCCCGGCCGCCAACGACGCCGGCCCCTTCCTCATGCGCGCCGCCTGAACCCGGCCCAAGCGCAAGGCAATCGCAACCCAGGAGATTCGTCCATGCAGGACGTGATGCAATACGTACCCATGGTGGTCGAGCAGTCCGGCCGCGGCGAGCGGTCCTTCGACATCTATTCGCGACTGCTGCGCGACCGCATCATCTTCCTGAACGGCGAAGTCAACGACTCGGTGTCGGCGCTGGTCTGCGCCCAGCTGCTGTTCCTGGAATCCGAGAACCCCACCAAGCCCATCCATCTCTACATCAACTCCCCTGGCGGCGTCATCACCAGCGGCCTGGCCATGTACGACACCATGCAGTTCATCACTGCGCCGGTGCACACGCTGTGCATGGGCACGGCGCGCTCCATGGGCTCGTTCCTGCTCATGGCGGGCGAACCCGGCGAACGATGCGCGCTGGCCAATGCCAGCGTGCACGTGCATCAGCCTTTAGGCGGCTTCCAGGGCCAGGCCTCGGACGTGCTCATCCACGCCGAGGAAATGCGCAGGACCAAGGACCGCGTCACGCGCGTCTACGCCCAGCACTGCGGACGCAGCTACGAAGACGTAGAGCGCACACTGGACCGCGACTGCTACATGAGCGCGGAGGAAGCGCTGGAATGGGGCCTGATAGACCGGGTGCTGAAGCGCCGGGACCTGGGCGTCTGACACTGTACCGCCCGCCCCCGTCGCGCTGTACGGGTACGGATCCGCGCGGATTCGCTACCATAGCCGGACCATGAAACTCGTCATCGATCACCTCGTCATCGCCGCCGCGGACCTGGACAGCGGCACCGAATACGTCGCAGCACTGCTCGGCATCGCCCCCTCGGGCGGCGGCGCGCATCCGCGCATGGGCACCCACAACCGGGTGCTGGGCATGGCCGGCGGCATCTACCTCGAAGTCATCGCCATCGATCCTCAGGCCCCGGCGCCTGCGCGGCCACGTTGGTTCGGGCTGGATCAGGACGCCGTCCGCGCCCGCATCGCCCAGGGTCCCTACCTGGCGCATTGGGCGGCGCGGGTCGAAGCGCCGCTGGATCTGACGCGTATGCAGGCGGAGCATCCCGCACGCATCCCGCCCGCCATTCCCATGGAACGCGGGCAGTTGCGCTGGCGGCTGACGGTGCCCGACGACGGCAGCCTGCCCGCCTGGCGCGAAGCGGGCCATGCGGCCGGCGACGGTCTGCTGCCCACGCTGATCCAGTGGGACGTGGCCGACTACCCCGGCGTCAGCCTGCCGCGCCAGCACCTCACACTCAAGCAACTGTCCGGCAGCCATCCGCAGGCCGGGCTGCTGCGCCAAGGGCTGGCCTGGCTGGGCGCGGACCACCTGATCCAGGTGGAACAGGTCGACGGCCCGCCCCGCCTGAGCGCACAGATCGAAACGGCCGGTGGCCTGAAGATCCTGGCCTGATCGTCCGCCCCGCCTTGCAAAAAAAACCAGAACATCCGGAGACCCTTTACATGAATGCCACCCGCAAGCGATTCGACGAAGACCCTTACCTGGACCGATGCGAGGCCACCGTGATCGCGGTCAGCCCCGAGGGCGTCGAACTGGACGAGACTGTCTGCTACGCGCGCAGCGGCGGCCAGGCGGGAGACAGCGGCACTTTGACGCTGGCCGACGGCCGCGCGCTGACGCTTGCCGACACCGTCTACGCCGAAGACCGCAAGCGCATCCTGCACGTGCTGGAAGGCGGCATCGCACCGCAAGTGGGCGACCGCGTCTCGGTGACCATCGACTGGCCGCGGCGCCACCGCCTCATGCGCCTGCACACCTGTCTGCATCTGCTGGGCGCGCTGGTGCCCGCCCCCGTGACCGGCTGCAGCATTTCACCCGACTCCGCGCGCGTCGACTTCGACCTGCCCGAATCCACGCTGGACAAGGCCGACCTGACCGAACGCCTGAACGCCTTGATCCAGGCCCGCACCGGCGTCAGCATCAACTGCATCACGCCCGAGGAACTGGCCGCCGAACCCGACCTGGTGCGTACCGTGGGCGCTGCGCCCCCGGCCGGCACCGCCAGCATACGCATCGTCGAAATCCCGGGCGTGGATCGCCAGCCCTGTGGTGGCACGCACGTGGCCAACACCGGCGAGATCGGCGCGGTGATCGTTACGAAGATCGAGAAAAAGAGCCGCACCAACCGGCGCGTGGTGGTGAATTTCGCGTAAGGCGTAGTCTGGAGCCCGCCCCTGGCCGGAATCATGTATGTGTTGTTCGGCCGCCCGCGCGGCCGAACAACACGGGCAGCCCACGACTCGCCCCCGACCACAGCTCCCGCAGCGCAACAGACCAATACGCACGCCGCCCGCGACGACGGGCGACCTACGAAGCACAACCCAACGTCAGCAACAGCAAACCTTACTTCTTCCACCAGCGCCAGGGCGCGCGCAGGGGCCACTGATATCCGGCGCCCAGCACACGGGGCGCCAGCACGTGCCCGACCAGCACCGCAATGCCCGCGGCCGTCATCACGTCCGACAGATAGTGGTCCAGGTTGACCAGCCGGCTCATCGCCACCAGCGCCGCCAGCAGCAGGAAGACCCAGCGCCAGCGCGGCGCCAGGATGCCCAGCACCACTGCCACGGCAAATGCCGCATAGGTGTGGCTGGAGGGGAAGGAGTTGTACAGCTGGGCGCGCGAGAACGACTCGCCCACCCCGTAGATGCCTTTTTCGAAGAACAGCTCGGGACGCGCCCGCGCCACCGAACGCTTGAGCACCAGCACCACCAGTCCGCCTACCGCCAGGGTCGACAGCATCAGCAGGCTGCCGCGCGCCATGCTGGCGTAGCTCATGCGCACCGGATTGCGCCAGCCGCGCGCCAGGCCGACCAACCCGATCACGTAGAAGGCCAGCGCCACGCCGATATAAGGGCCGCTTTCGCCGAGTTCACCGATCCATTCGAAGGATTCGTTCACGCCTTCAGATACCGACTGCTTGATCCACACCGCCAGCGGCAGGTCCACCCACAACGCGCACGCGCTGGCGGCCAGCGCCAGGGCGCAGCCCAGCAGCACCCAGGTCAGCGCGGAAAAGGGGTTGCGGAACTGGTCCGGCGTGGGGCCGGCTGAGGCGTCGGATACGGGAGCGGCCGCCGAAGGCGTCAGGGGATTGCTGTTCATCGATACCGCTATCGGGAAATGAGAAACGTTCCTGGGCTGCAAAATCAGCCCAGCACGCTATCGTAACGGCCTGCGCGCGCCAGACCAAGAAGCAAATGCGGGCAAGGGTTAAAATCCCGGGTTTCCTACCATTCTCTGCCCCCGGGATCTACACCCGTCACGGCGACCATCATGCAAGAAACCACCCTCAAGCGCGCCGACGCCGCGCCCGACGGCGCCAGCGCCGCCCTCCCCGCCGCGGACGCCGGCTCCCCCCGCAAGCTGTACATCCGCACCTTCGGCTGCCAGATGAACGAGTACGACTCGGACAAGATGGCCGACGTGCTGCGCGGCGACCAGGGCCTGGAACTCACCGACAACCCGGAAGATGCCGACGTCATCCTGTTCAACACCTGTTCGGTGCGCGAGAAGGCGCAGGAAAAGGTCTTCTCGGACCTGGGCCGCGTGCAGCACCTGAAGAAGACCAATCCCAACCTGGTGATCGGCGTGGGCGGCTGCGTGGCCAGCCAGGAAGGCGAAGCCATCGTCAAGCGCGCGCCCTACGTGGACGTGGTGTTCGGTCCGCAGACGCTGCATCGCCTGCCGGACCTGATCAAGCGCCGCCGCGACGAAGGCCGCTCGCAGGTGGACATCAGCTTCCCCGAGATCGAAAAGTTCGACAACATGCCGCCGCCCCGCGTGGACGGCGCCACGGCGTTCGTGTCCATCATGGAAGGCTGTAGCAAATACTGCAGCTTCTGCGTCGTGCCCTACACGCGCGGCGAGGAAGTCTCGCGCCCCTTCGAGGACGTGCTGGTGGAGGTCGCCGACCTGGCCGACCAGGGCGTGAAGGAAGTGACGCTGCTGGGCCAGAACGTCAACGCCTACCGCGGCCGCATGACCGACAGTGACGAGATCGCCGACTTCGCCATGCTGCTGGAATACGTGCACGAAATCCCGGGCATCGAGCGCATCCGCTACACCACCTCGCACCCCAAGGAAATGACCCAGCGCATGGTGGACGCCTACGCCCGCCTGCCCAAGCTGGTGTCCTTCCTGCACCTGCCGGTGCAGGCCGGCAGCGATCGCGTGCTGGCGGCCATGAAGCGCGGCTACACCACCCTGGAATTCAAGTCGGTGGTGCGCCGCCTGCGCGCCGCCCGCCCCGACCTGACGCTGTCCTCGGACTTCATCGTGGGCTTTCCCGGCGAAACCGAGGAAGACTTCGAAAAGACCATGAAGCTGATCGAGGACGTCGGCTTCGACACCTCGTTCTCGTTCGTGTATTCGCGCCGCCCGGGCACGCCCGCCGCCGACCTGCACGACGACACGCCGCAAGACGTGAAGCTGCGCCGCCTGCAGCGCCTGCAGGCGCTGATCAACGAGCAGGCGGCCACGATCGCCCGCAACATGGTCGGCACGCGCCAGCGCCTGCTGGTCGAAGGCCCCTCGCGCCGCGACCCGAACGAACTGATGGGCCGCACCGAGAACAACCGCATCGTGAACTTCGCCGCGCCCGCGCGGCTCATCGGACAAATGGTCGACGTCATCATCACCGAAGCGCACACCAATTCGCTGCGCGCCCGGGTCGCCGACGTGGACCGCACTCCCCAAGAGGCCGAATGACCACTCCCCGCTCCCGCGCCCGCCGCAGCATGCCCATCGTCGTCACCCTGGACGGCGACAATACCCATCTGGCCAATCTCTGCGGCCCGCTGGACGAAAACCTGCGGCAGCTGGCCGACGGCATGAACGTCAAGCTCTCGCGCCGCGGCAGCCGAGTCACCATCGAAGGCGAACTCGCGGAACTCGCCGGCCGGATACTGCGCCGGTTCCACGAACAGGCCGTGCACCGCGCCCTGTCGGTCGACGACATCCAGCTCGGGCTGGTCGAGATCGGCGTCGGGCGGCAGGAACAGGAACTGAAGGAAGAGCAGGCCCGCGAGGCCGACCCGCTGCCCGCCCTGGACGACGAAAGCGACAGCATCGCCCTGCGCACCAAGCGCAGCGACCTGCGTCCGCGCACGCCGCGCCAGCGCGACTACCTGAACAACATCCTCAAGCACGACATCACCTTCGGCGTCGGTCCCGCCGGCACCGGCAAGACCTGGCTGGCCGTGGCCTGCGCCATCGACGCAATGGAGCGCGACACCGTGCAACGCCTGGTGCTGACACGCCCCGCGGTCGAAGCCGGCGAACGCCTGGGCTTTCTGCCCGGCGACCTGGCGCAGAAGGTGGACCCGTACCTGCGCCCGCTGTACGACGCGCTGTACGACCTGATGGGCTTCGAAAAGGTGCAGCGCCTGTTCGAAAAGCAGACCATCGAAATCGCGCCGCTGGCCTACATGCGCGGCCGCACGCTCAACCATGCCTTCGTCATCCTGGACGAAGCGCAGAACACCACGCCGGAACAGATGAAGATGTTCCTGACGCGGATCGGCTTCGGCAGCAAGGCGGTCATTACCGGCGACCCGTCGCAGGTGGACTTGCCGCGTGGCCAGGACAGCGGCCTGGCGCATGCGGTGAAGGTGCTGCACGACGTGCAGGGCATCGCCACCACCCGATTCACCAGCCGAGACGTCGTGCGCCATCCCCTGGTCGCCCGCATCGTCGACGCCTACGACCGCGCCGCAGAAGATGAAACCTGAACTGTCCCTGTCCGTGCAATACGGCGTCGAGGAAGCCCGCCTGCCCCGCTGGCGCCTGCGCCGCTGGGCCGAACGCGCGCTGGCGGGCGCGGCCGACGACGGCCTGGTCGCGTTTTCCGCGGCGGAGCTGAGCTTGCGGCTGGTTGGCGCGGCCGAAGGCCGGCGCCTGAACCGCGACTTCCGCGGCCGCGACTATGCCACCAATGTGCTGACCTTCGAATACGGCGTGGATCCGCTGGGCGTTGCGCGCGGCGACATCGTCATGTGCGTGCCGGTGCTGGTGCGCGAGGCCCGCGAACAGCGCAAGGCGCTCCTGGACCACGCCGCCCATCTCACCATCCACGGCGTGCTGCACGCGCTGGGCTACGACCACATCAAGGCCCGCGACGCCAAGCGCATGGAGGCCCTGGAGACCGCCACGCTGGCCGCCATGCGCATCGCCGATCCTTACATGGCAGCCTGACTCGCGGACTCGGGTCAACCCTGAGAAAAATTGGCCCCCACGCTGCGCGCCTTAGGCGCTTGCTGCCCCCCGAGGGGGCGATTTTTGCCTTGGGGCGGCCCGGCGGCAAAAATTGCCGAAAAATGGCGTCCAGCAAGGCGCAGATGGCGGCGGTTCCCCTCATTTTGAGGGCCGCCGTTACAAATTGCAGGCCAGTATCGGTTATGCTGGGCCCTCCATAACTTGTCCTCCCGGACGATGTCTGACCCTTATCCTGCTCCCGAAGCGACGCCTGCTCGCTCCTCCAAACCCGCCGCCAAATCCCTTCTAGACCGCCTGCTTTCCCTCGTGCGCCGCGAGCCCGAGGACCGCGAAGGCATCAAGGCCGTTCTGGAAGCCGCGCACGAACGCCAACTGCTCGACGCGGAATCCTACAAGATGATCAAGGGCGCGCTCGCCGTGTCCGAAGGCACCGTGGGTGACATCATGGTCCCGCGTTCGCGCATGGATCTGCTGGACGTCACGCAGCCCATTCCCTACCTGGTCGCCTCGGTCATCGAGACCGCCCACTCGCGCTTCCCCGTCTACGAAGGCGATCGCGACAACATCATCGGCATCCTGCTGGCCAAGGATCTGCTGCGCTGCATGCTGGAACCCGGCATCGAGGTGCGCACGCTGGTGCGGCCCGCCGTCTTCATCCCCGAATCCAAGCGCCTGAACGTGCTCCTGCACGAGTTCCGCGCCAGCCGCAACCACCAGGCCATCGTCATCGATGAGCATGGCGGCATTTCCGGCCTGGTGACGATGGAAGACGTGCTGGAACAGATCGTCGGCGATATCGAAGACGAATTCGACGAAACCGAGGAAGACTCGATTTTCCCCGAAGGCGAAAACCAGTGGCGCGTCCTGGCGGCCACCGACATCTCGCACTTCAACGACGTGTTCGGCTGCCAGTTGCCCGACGACGAGTACGACAGCGTCGGCGGCTGGATGGGCGGACAACTGGGCCGCATCCCGCGCCGCGGCGACATCGCCGAATTCGACGGCCTGCGCCTGGAAGTGGCCCGCGGCGACGCGCGCCGCGCCATCTGGCTGCGCGTCAAGCGCAACGCCGCATCCCAAGCCCCCCGCTCCTCCGAAGACGCATGACCCAGTCCCCGCGCAGCCATAAACTGCGCGGCGCCGCCGGCCTGGTGCTGGCGGGCGCCGCGCACGCCCTGACTTTTTCGCCCGGTCCCCTGCCGGATTGGGCGTTGGCGGCCACACAGGTCCTGATGCTGGCCATCGTTGCGCGCGTGACCCTGTATGCGCCCTCGGCCAAACAGGCCTGGCTGCGCGGCTGGCTGTTCAGCTTCGCCAGCTACTCGCTGGGCCTCTACTGGATTTTCATCAGCCTGCACCGCTACGGCGATCTGGCCGCGCCGCTGGCCGTGGCCGCGGTGCTGGCGCTGTCGGCCTTCCTGGCGCTGTTCCCGGCCACGGCCAGCGCGCTGGCGCGCCGCTACGCGCCGCTGGAGCCGAGCTCTCCGCCCTCCCGCATACTGTCGGGCACGCTGGCCTGGGCTGCGATGTGGGCGGCCTTCGAATGGCTGCGCGCCGTGCTGCTGACGGGCTTTCCCTGGCTCAATATCGGTTACGCGCAAGTCGATAGCCCCATCGCAGGCTGGGCGCCGCTGCTTGGCGTGCACGGCATGGCCTTCCTGGCCGCCTTCGTCGCCGCTGCCCTCGCCAGCCTCTGGCAGCCCTCGCGTAAAAGCGGGACTGGCTCGCGCCACGCCCTGGCCGCCGGTATCGCGCTGGCCCTGGCCGCCGCTGGCTGGCCGCTGTCCCGCATCGACTGGTCCACGCCGTCCGGCGATCCGCTGAACGTGCGCCTGGTCCAGGGCAACATCGAGCAGTCGCAGAAGTTCGACCCCGCCCTGCTCGACCAGAGCCTGGTGCGCCACCTGGACCTGGCAGCCATGCCGCCGGCTCCCGGCGTGCCCGCGCCGCAGTTGATCATCTTGCCGGAAACCGTGCTGCCCATCTTCCAGGACCAGCTGGATCCGCGCGTCTGGGCGGTCTGGCGCGACCTGGCCGCCCAGCGCAATACCACCATCGCCATGGGCGTGCCGCTGCACGACCGCGTCAATGGCCGCGAGCGCTACACCAACAGCGTCATGGGCTTTGACGGCAATACCCCGGTCGAACAGCTCGTGGCCGGCACCACCGCCATGCGCTACGACAAGCGCCACCTGGTGCCCTGGGGCGAATACGTACCGCCCGGATTCCACTGGTTCGTCGACATGCTGAACATTCCGCTGGGCGACTTCGATCGCGGCGCGGTACGCCAGACGCCCTTCGCGGTCGGCGGCCAGCACATCGCGTTCAACATCTGCTACGAAGACCTGTTCGGACCCGACCTGTTGCCCGCGCTGCAACCCGGCCCCAACGGCGAACCGGGCGCGACGATACTGGTGAACGTGAGCAACCTGGGCTGGTTCGGCGACTCCTGGGCCTTGCGCCAGCATCTGCAAATCGGCCGGCTGCGCACCATGGAAACGGCGCGGCCCATGCTGACCTCCACCAACACCGGCATCACCGCCGCCATTGACGCCAAAGGCCGCGTCGCGGCCCAGCTCGCGCCGCTGCAGGCCGGTGTGCTGCCGGTGGCCGTGCAAGGCATGACGGGGCTGACGCCATACGCCCGCTTTGGCGACAAGACGGCACTGGCCCTGATCGGCCTGGCGCTGATCGCTGCGTTCGGCAGCGGCCGCAAGACGCGTCGCGCCTGAGGCGCCCTCAAGCGAACAGATTCGCCGGCAGCGCGCCGCTCTCCCCGGGCGGGCGCAGCGGCCCGCTTCCGGCGCCGGTACGCTCGATCGCGTCCGCGATGGCGTCCATGTCATCGCCATCCAGTTCCAGCGACGCTGCGCCCAGCAGTCCATTCACCTGAGCCGCGCTGCGGGCGCCCACGATCGCGCCCGTGACGCCCGGCCAGGCCAGCGTCCAGGCCGCCGCCACGGCCGCCACCGTGGCGCCGTGGCGTTCGGCGATGGGCTTGAACGCATCGGCCAGCGCCAGGTTGCGCTCGATACCGGGCGAGGCGAACTCCGCGTTGCGCGCGCGCCAATCATCCGCCGGCAGAGCGCGGGCGCGCTCCACGCTGAAGGCGCCGGTCAGCAGGCCGGACTGCATCGGGCTGTAGACGATCACGCCCGTGCCGTTACGTTCGCACCACGGAATCAGCTCCGCGCCCGCGGCGCGCTGAATGGCCGAAAACGGCGGCTGCAGCGTATCCACATGCCCCAGCGCTTCCGCCTGCTGCAGCTGCGCAAGATTGTGGTTGGACAGGCCCACCGCCCTGACCTTGCCCTCCCGCTTCAAATCCAGCAGTTCCTGCCAGTACACCTCCAGCGGCGTGCCATCGCCCGCCGGCCAGTGCATCTGGTAGAGATCGATGCGTTCGACGCCCAGCCGGCGCAACGAATCTTCGACTTCGCGCCGGATGCTGGCCGGCGCGCCGGTGCGCCGCGGCATCGCCTGCGGCTGTTCCGCAGACCAGGTCAGGCCGCACTTTGTGAACACGTAAGGCCGGGCGTCAGGCGCCATCTGCGCCAGCGCGCGGCGCACGATCTCCTCGGAATGCCCCAGGCCGTACACCGCCGCGGTATCGATCCAGTTGATGCCGCGCTCGACGGCCCGGCGGATCGCCGCCACCGAATCGGCGTCGTCCTGCGGCCCCCACCCCACCGCCCAACCGCTGCCGCCGATGGCCCAGGCGCCCAGCCCGATGCGGGTGATGTCCATGCCGCTCTGGCCCAGCGGGCGTGTGGGGAACGAAGTCTTGCTGCTCATGGCGATGTCCGTGTGTGCGGGTCCGGCGCAAAAAATGCCGGATCGACGAAAAAAATTTCCGCTCACGATAGCATTCTCACAAGTCTTTGATTTACTTGATTTCTGCATCAATCACGCTAGCTCAAGCTGAGCAATAAAAGCGCAAAATCGGCCCTAAAATGCCTTCCAGCCCCCTTTTTTTCACGACTTTTTAGCTTTTTGCCTCATCGCGACTTGCACACCCAATTTAGTTCGTGCATAATCTCGTTTCTTCGCCAACGGCACTAAACAAAACCGGCAACGAACTACGAAAAAGCACTCGGTAAAACGTGTGTTCGGTTTCGTAAAACGTTGAACGGGCTGATTAGAAAGACGGGGGTATAGCTCAGCTGGGAGAGCGCTTGCATGGCATGCAAGAGGTCAGCGGTTCGATCCCGCTTACCTCCACCAGTCAACGGCGAAGGATGCAGTACCAGTTTGCAAGTCCAAGTCCCCTTCGTCTAGAGGCCTAGGACATCACCCTTTCACGGTGAGTACAGGGGTTCGAATCCCCTAGGGGACGCCAGTTCTTCTGGCAGCAGTATGTAGTGATGCAGTTGAAGTGACAATGTAGTTGAGTACGCCGCTGCGGAGCGGTAGTTCAGTTGGTTAGAATACCGGCCTGTCACGCCGGGGGTCGCGGGTTCGAGCCCCGTCCGCTCCGCCAAAGCTCTCGCTCAGAGTCTTTCAAGAGCTCCGTTTTCGGGGCTTTTTTGCTTTATATAGTGTGAGACCTTGTTGTCTGTAGTTTGGGGCATCGAGGATCCTGGGGGGTATAGCTCAGCTGGGAGAGCGCTTGCATGGCATGCAAGAGGTCAGCGGTTCGATCCCGCTTACCTCCACCAGTAAGCAGTACGGTAGTAAAGTAGTTCTGTTTTGTTCAGGTCCCCTTCGTCTAGAGGCCTAGGACATCACCCTTTCACGGTGAGTACAGGGGTTCGAATCCCCTAGGGGACGCCAGTCTTTCTGGCATGTAGTACCAAACTGCCTTGACACCGCAGTGCATTGAAGAAGTCAGAGTAAACCGCTGCGGAGCGGTAGTTCAGTTGGTTAGAATACCGGCCTGTCACGCCGGGGGTCGCGGGTTCGAGCCCCGTCCGCTCCGCCAAGCACATCACGCAGTTCGCAAGCGCCTCGGCCTTGCCAGCCATAGAAAGCTCCGGTTTCCGGAGCTTTTTTGCATTCCGGCCCGCATCATCTAGCGGCAGCCATCTTCCCCGCCATTGCCCCCTACGCTCAGACTCGTCCATTTCGCCATCTGGACAGCCTTTCAGTGCGCCTTCATTCTCTTTGCGTCGTGCCCTGCGAAAAGAAGAGGACTACGTGACCGCGAACGCCGCCGCTCCCCATCCGCACCGCCAGCATCTGCAACGCATCATCGCAGGCCTGAACGAAGGCATCATCCTGCTCGAAGCGGACGGCGCCATCGCCTGGGCCAATGCCAGCGCGCTCAAGCTGCATGGCACCGATAACCTGGATGAACTGGGCGGCACGCCAGCCGGCTACCGCAAGCGCTACAGCCTCAGCTACCGCAATCATCACCGCGTGCCAGCGCGCCAATATCCGCTGGACCTGCTGGCCGCGGCCGAGCCGTTCGACGAACTGCTGCTGGACCTGGAACGCAAGGACGATGACGCGTTCCTGCGCAACATACGCGCCAGCGGCCTGAACCTGGACGGCAGCGAAGGGACCGACTACCGCGTCCTGATCCTGCATGACCAGACTGAGCAGATCAATGCCGAAGTACGCTTCGAGCGCGCCTTCGGCGCCAATCCCGCGCCCGCCCTCATCTGCCGCCTGTCCGACCTGCGCTATGTGAAGGTGAACCAGGGCTTCCTGGAGATGACCGGCTATGCACGCGACGCCATCGTGGGCAGGTCGGCCTATGAGCTGGACGTGCTGGACGGCGGCGACGACAAGGACAACGCGATCGCCAGCCTCAACGAGGGGCAGACCATTGCGCAGCGCGAGGGCGCGTTGAAACTGGCGGACGGCAGCGTGAAGTTCGTCATCGTCGCGGGCCAACCCATCGACATGCAGGGCGAGCCATGCATGCTGTTCACCTTCATCGACCTCGAGGCCCGCAAGCGCACCGAACTGGCCCTGCGCGAAAGCGAGGAACGCTTCTCCAAGACATTCCGCCTCGCGCCCGTGCCCATGGCCGTCTGCGAGGGCGAGACCCTGCTGGCGCTGGACCTCAACGACGCTTTTGCCACGGCCGCCGGCGCCTCTGCGCAGGACGGCATAGGCCAGACGCTGACCGGATTGGGGCTCCAGCTCGCCGAAGATCTGGAGGCCAGCCTCAAGCGCGGTGAAAGCGCCCGCAACCGCGAGGTGGCATTGGCTGCCCGGGACGGCAGCCGGCTGGATTGCCTGCTGTCGGCCGAACCCGTGACTATCGGCGGGCAGCCGCGCGTATTGCTGGCGGTCCAGGACATCACGGAACGCAAGCGCTCCGAGGCGGAACTGCTGACGGCGATCGAGGCCGTCATGCAGGACACTTCCTGGTTCAGCCGCAGCGTCATCGAAAAGCTGGCGCAACTGCGTGAGCCGGCACCCGCCACCCGCGACGTGGCAGAACTGGCGCAGCTCACTTCCCGCGAACGCGAGGTGCTGGGCCTGATGTGTCAAGGCCATGACGACGAGGGCATTGCCCGGCAGTTGAAGCTGTCGCGCAACACGGTGCGCAACCACGTGGCCACGATCTACAGCAAGATCGGCGTGCACCGCCGCAGCGCGGCCATTGTGTGGGCGCGCGACCGCGGCATCACCGGGCATGAACAGGCGCAGACGCGAAACAAGCGCGCCAAGGGCTGACATCCCTCGACTATTTACAATTTGATTCAAAATAAACGGCTGCCCGGCGTCCCCGAAGATGTGCGCCACTTAGAAGTCGAAGCCCCTCAAAATCTTCCATTTCCAACAAAAATCACAGCAACAGGCCGTTAATTTCGGCCACGCAGCCTGCATTGCGCAAACCCTGCGCAGCTTCTTACGATCCGCCGATCCTGCCCTTGCCCGACAAGCGGCGCGATCCCCGCAAGACCGAAAGGAGCCCATCCGTGCAGACCGCCTACATTCCCGTCCCGACCGTCGCCAAACCGACCGCCGCCCCCGCCTGGAGCGCCGCCGACATCATGGCGCTCTACGAGTTGCCGTTCATGGATCTGGTGTTCCGGGCGCAGCAGACGCACCGCGCTCATTTCGATCCCAACGCCATCCAGCTGTCCAGCCTGCTGTCGATCAAGACCGGCGGCTGTCCCGAGGACTGCGCCTACTGCCCGCAGTCCTCGCACTACGACACCGGCCTGGACGCCGACAAGCTGATGCCCCTGGCGGACGTGGTGGCAGCGGCCCGCAAGGCCCAGGAAGGCGGCGCACAGCGCTTCTGCATGGGCGCCGCCTGGCGCAGCCCCAAGCCGCACCACCTGGAGGCGGTGGCCGAGATGGTCAGCGCGGTGAAGGCCCTGGGCCTGGAGACCTGCGTGACGCTGGGCATGCTGCGCGAGGGCCAGGCCGAACAGCTCAAGAGCGCGGGCCTGGATTACTACAACCACAACCTCGACACCTCGCCCGAGTTCTACGGCAAGATCATCTCCACCCGCACCTACCAGGACCGGCTGGACACGCTGGACCGGGTGCGCGACGCCGGCATCAACGTGTGCTGCGGCGGCATCGTCGGCATGGGCGAATCGCGCCGCGAGCGCGCCGGCCTGATCGCCCAGTTGGCCAACATGGAGCCCTATCCCGAGTCCGTGCCGATCAACAACCTGGTGCAGGTGGAAGGTACGCCGCTGGCCGGCGTCGAAGCCCTGGACCCGTTCGAGTTCGTGCGCACCATTGCCGTGGCCCGCATCGCCATGCCGCGCGCGGCCGTGCGCCTGTCCGCCGGCCGCGAAGCCATGGATGACGCGTTGCAGGCCCTGTGCTTCATGGCGGGCGCCAACTCCATGTTCTACGGCGACGCCCTGCTGACCACGGCCAATCCGCAGATGGAAGCCGACCAGCGCCTGCTGCAGCGCCTGGGCATGCGCATCGACGCCGCCCAGCACACGCACCACGACGCCACGGCATGCCGTTGACTCCCGGCCTCCTCTACCTGCTGGCCAGCGTCGCCTGCAGCGTCACCGTGGCCGTGCTGCTGAAGCTGGCGCGGCGCTATCAAGTCGACGTGCGCCAGGCCATCGCCATGAACTATGCGGTGGCCGCCCTGCTCTGCTGGGCCGTGCTGCGCCCGGACCCGGCGGCGCTGCTGACCCCACAGACGCCGTGGCTGGTGCTGGCCGCGCTGGGCGTACTGCTGCCCAGCGTGTTCCTGGCGATGGCGGCGGCCGTACGTCATGCCGGCATCGTGCGCAGCGACGCGGCGCAGCGCCTGTCCCTGTTCATCCCGCTGCTGGCGGCCTTCCTGCTGTTCGGCGAACCGGTAAGCGGCCGCAAGCTGGCCGCGACCCTGCTGGCCGCCAGCGCCTTGTACTGCCTGCTGCGCCGCGCACCCCGCGCGCAGACGCCGGGCGAGGACACGGCCGCAAGCAGCCGCGCCATGTGGCTGTGGCCGCTGGTGGTCTGGGTGGGGTATGGCGTCATCGACATCCTGTTCAAGCAGATGGCGCGCGCGGGCACCGCTTTCGCGGGCGGGCTGCTGCTGGCCTTCCTCGTCGCCGGCGTGCTGATGCTCTGCTACCTGCTGTGGCGCCGGGTGCGCTGCCAGCTTCGGCACCTGGCCGCGGGTGCGGCGCTGGGACTGGCGAACTTCGGCAACATCCTGACCTACATCCGCGCGCACCAGTCGCTGCCCGAGCACCCCGCGCTGGTGTTCGCGTCCATGAACATGGGCGTGATCACCCTGGGCACGCTGGTCGGCGCACTGGCCTTCCGCGAACCGCTGACCCGGCTGAACTTGCTGGGCATCGCGCTGGCGCTGGCTGCCATCGTGCTGATGGCGCCCTGGTAAGGACGCGACCCCGGCCTCAGGTGCCGGTGCGCCTCTGGCGGCCGTCTTCAGCCGCGTCGTCCGCCACATCCGCCGCGGCATCGCCAGGCGGTTCCGCAGCGGGCGGCTCAGTGGCTGCCACGGGCGCCACTTCGGGCTGCACCATTTCCATGGCGATGTCGGTTGCAGGATCCACGCGCGGATCCAGCACCGCCGCGGCGGGCGAGCTCTGCAGCGTGTCCGGCATGGGCACGAAATGCGTGGGCGCTTCTTCCACCTGATGCGCGCCGGTGACGCGCGTGGGACGCACATGCCAGACCAGGATCAGGGCGCAGGCGGAGATGAACACGTAGTACATGCTGGGGCCGGCCAGGGACATCAGCACCCCGGCAATCATCGGCCCTACGCATGCACCGACCCCGTAGGTCATGAGCAGCACGGCCGACAGGCTGACCCGGCGCTCGGATTCCACGTGATCGTTGGCGAACGCCGCGCCCAGCGGGTACAGCGTGAACTGCAGCACGCCGAAGACACAGGACATGGCCACCAGTGCCCAGTACGGCAGCACGATCCAGCCCCACATGACCACCGGCAGCAGCACCAGCAGCAGCGCATTGAAGCGGATCAGACCGGCGCGGTTGATGCGGTCGGAAAGCCAGCCCATGGGCCATTGCGACAGCAGGCCGGCGGTCACTGCAGCGGCCACGAAAATCGCCGCCTGCGAGGTGGACAGGCCATGCTTGGCGCCATAGACGGCCGCCAGGCCATAGAACGCGCCGGAAAGGTTGCCGGCCACGAACAACACCGTCATCGACAGCGGCACGCGCCGCATGAAGAAGCGTATGTCCAGCGGCGCCGGCAGCGGCGTGGGCGGGTGCGAGCGCGCGGTGACGGCGATAGGCACCAGGCACAGCACCAGGCACATGGCCACCAGCGTCAGCGGCCGCAGGTCCAGCGTGGCATAGGCCGTCAGGGCCAGTTGGCCCAGCACGGTGCCCAGGCCGGACACGACCATGTAGACGGAGAAGACGCGCCCGCGCTGGTGATTTTCGGTCTGCTCGTTGAGCCAGCTTTCGATGACCATGAATTCGGTCACCATCACGATGCCCGAAATGACGCGGAACACCAGCCACAGCGGCATGGATTCGACCAGCGTCTGGGCCAGGATCATGCTGGTGGCCACCGCCGCACAGGCGACGAACGCCCGGATGTGGCCCACGCGGATGATGAGTTTGTGCCCCAGGCGGGCGCCGCACACCAGGCCCAGGTAGTAGCCGGCGATCAGGGCGCCGATCCACACCTCGCTGACAGACTGCGCTGTCAGCCTGAGCCCCATATAGGTGTTGAACAGACCCGTGCCGATGAGCATCAGCAAGGTCGCGAAGTAAAGCGACGAAAAGGAGGAAATGGTGGCGAGCATGGCGTCGGCAACCGCTGCTGGCGGCAGCGCAACAGGCCACGAAAGCGGCCCGCTGCGCTAAGCGGTAAAACAGGAACTGCGTGGGATCAGACTTGCGACAGCATCGTGGCGGCGTCGCTGACTTCGAACTTGCCGGGGCCTTCGACGTTCAGCTGCTTGACCACACCGTCGACGATCAGGGCCGAGTAGCGCTGCGAGCGCACGCCCATGCCGCGCTGGATCAGGTCCAGCTCCAGGCCCAGTTCCTTGGTCCACAAGGCGGAACCGTCGGCCAGCATGCGGACCTTGCCTTCGGTCTTCTGCTCGCGGCCCCAGGCGCCCATGACGAACGCGTCGTTGACCGACACGCACCAGATTTCATCGACGCCCTTGGCCTTCAGGGCCGCAGCCTGTTCCACATAGCCCGGCAGATGCTTGGCCGAGCAGGTGGGCGTGAAGGCGCCCGGCAGGGCGAACAGCGCAATGGTCTTGCCGCGGGTCAGGTCGGCGACCTGGAACGCGTTGGGGCCCAGCGAGCAGCCGGCGGTTTCGGTTTCGATGAATTCGGTCAGGGTGCCGTCCGGCACGCGATCGCCGACTTTGATCGTCATGTAGATCTCCAGGAGGAATAGGGGCAATGCATTGGGGCAGGAGCGCCCCACAGGCTCCATCATAGTTCCTGCGCGGCCGCCTTGCTGGCCAGCCAGCGTCAGGGAAAGAAAGATGCACAGTCTGAAACGACTCCACACCAAGGCTACACGGGCGCGAAACGGCTGATTGCCATAATGTTGTGGTTGCAATCACCGCCCGCGCACGCCGCGCTGCCGGCTGGCGGGCATCTAGCGGAGATTCATCGATGCGCAAGATCTTGACTGGCCTGGCCCTGGCGCTGACCTCGGCCGCCACGGCCTGGGCGGCTCCCGATGCCGCCGAACAGGCCCAATACGACTCCTTCGTCATCGCCGCCGGCGCCTCCAACGGCGCCGCCCGCGCCTGCGGGGCTTCCGAACCCGATCTGGCCCAGCACCAGGCCACGGCCCGCAAGAACCTGCTGCAGTATGCGCAGGAATATGGCTTTCCTTCGGGCGGGTATGACGGGCTGTTCCAGAAGGGACAGGCGCAGGGAACGGCGATGATGGAAGAGATGAAGCGATCGGGGGTGGACGGGTGCCGGGGGGTGTTGGGCGGGTTTCAGGGGGAGAGGGTGATGGAGTATGAGGATATGAAGAGGGCGTTGGCGGAGGTTAGTGATGGGTTGCCGGGGGAGAAGGCGCAGTAGCAGGTTCTGTTTCTGTTTCTGAAGGTTCAGGTTCTTGAGACGCCAGTCGCGGCGGCGGGGCCAGAGGCGCGGGGCAACGATTGCGGTCCGGAGCCTTCGCTCCGGACTTCCCCTTCGTCATCTTCGTCACCGCCTTCGGTGGTTCCTTCAGATTCCCTCGGGCTTATCGACGCCCCGCGCCTCTGGCCCCGCCGCCGCGACTGGCTCTGCTGGTTGAAACTTCCTGGCCCCAGGGACGAACGGTGTGCTTAGGGTTCTCGCCGCCGGTGGGGTTTGGCGATGGATCTTGCGGGGCCCGCCCCCGGCCGGCCGCGCAGGCGGCCTCTGGGGGCTTACGCGGTGTCTTGCGATTCCCGATGGCGCTGCGCGCTGGTGAGGAGCGCTCTGGGATGTCACGGGCACTTTTTCATGACGGCCCATCAAAGCCCGTTGACAAGTCAATCGCCACTTGAACTCCAAAGCCGGATGGGTGGCGCGCGTACGGGTCTTCATGCGCAAACGGCTGCCCGCCGCGCGCCACCCATCACCGCCCCTCCCCCCTGACGGCGACGCCAGAAGAAATCCAATCGAGGCATGCGCGCCAGCGATCACAATCACACTTCAAATAATGACGTATGTATTAATCGGCCGCCCGCGCGGCCGATTAATACGGGCAGCCCAAGACTCTCCGCCGACCACAGCTCTAGCAACGCAACAAGCCAAGACGCACGCAGCCCGTCGGCGCGGGCGGCGTGGCGGCTCGCAACCTCGATGCGCCCGAGGGAATCTGAAGGAAAGGCCGAAGGCCTTGACGAAGATGACGACGGGGGAGTCCGGAGCGAACGCTCCGGACCGCAATCGTGGGCGCGAGCCGCCACGCCGCCCGCGACGACGGGCGACCTACGAAGACTCGTGGGACCTACGAAGACTCGTGCGCACTCATAGCGCCCAACAAGCCCCAAGAAGACCCAAACGAACCCACGAAGATCACAGCCCGTTCTGCTTGAACCAATCCAACATCCGCGTCCAAGCCTGCTCCGCCTCAGCCTTCCGATAAGAAGGCCGATAATCCGCATGAAACGCATGCGGCGCGTCCGGATACACATCGATCCGCGAAGCCTTCGCCGCCGCCGGCCCCTGCGCCAGTTCCAGCCGCATCTTGTCCACGTCCGCCATCGAAATCCCGGCGTCCTTGCCGCCATAGGCTCCCAGCACCTTCGCCTTCAGGTCGTTCACCTGGCTCAGCACCGATTTGGGCTTCAGTTCCGAAGGCTGCCCGCCCAACTGGCCGTACCAGGCCGCGCCGGCCTTGAGCTTCGGGTTGTGGGCCGCGTACAGCCAGACCTGGCGGCCGCCCCAGCAAAAGCCCACGATGCCCAGCCGGTCCGGATTGCCGCCGTTGGACGTGGCCCAGGCCGCGGTCGAGTCCAGGTCGGACATCACCTGCGCGTCCGGGACCTTGCCGATGATTTCCGCCTGCAACTTGGGGATCTCGGTGTACTTGGACGGATCGCCCTGGCGCGCGAACAGCTCGGGCGCGATGGCCAGATAGCCCTGGTGGGCCAGCCGCCGGCACACGTCCTGGATGTACTCGTGCACCCCGAAAATCTCCGACACCACCAGCACCGTGGGCAGGTCCTTCTTGCCCTTGGGCGCCGCGCGGTATGCCGGCATCTTGCCGTCCTTGACCGGGATGTCCACCTTGCCGGCGACAAGGCCGTTGACGTCCGTGGTGATCGTGGTCTGCGCCACGGCCTGTCCGGCAGCCAGCGAAAACCCCGTCGCCACCGTGGTGGCCATGAAACCCCGCCGGTTCAGCCGCAGGGGCGGCAGCAGGCTGTCGAAGTGCGCGTCCTGGTCATTCATCGAGAATCTCCTGGCAAAAAGCTGGCAGGGGCGGCTGGACGCCGCCTTCCGGACCAGCCTGGTTCACTTCAGGGAGAAGTCCACGCGCGAGGGTTGCCCCTCGTCCTTGATGCCATCCGCGTCCAGTTGCGGCGCAACGATGAACACGCGATCCGCGAGTCCTTCCTGGGCTTGCAGCTTCTCATAAACCGCCTGCGCGCGCGCATCGGCCAGTTGGCGCAACTGCTCGTCGCCCACCGGCGCCACGCTGCGCAGCATCTCCTCCATCTGCGCCGCCGGCACGGATTTGGACATGCCGATGAAGTTGCGCGGCTTGTCCTTGATGTCCGTGTCGTCGTAGACCTCTTCCAGATACTTGGCGCGCTCCGCACCCGAAACCTCGACGCCGGCCGGGTTCGGCTTCTTGCCGCGCGGCGCGACGTCCGCGGCCTTGGCGGCGCGGATCTTGGCGTCGACCCAGGCCTGGCGCAGGCCTTCCATGTCGGTCTTGGGATCGGCGCGGCCGCTGATGTCCATCTTCAGGGCCGGACGGTCCGTCAGCGCCTTGGTCAGCGTGTCGATGCGCTGCAGGCTGTCCTCGGTCAGCGCCGCGCTGCCCGGCGCAAACTCCACGTAGGACAGTTCTTCCCCGCCGCCGAAGGCCGAGGCCAGCAGACTGAAGGGCGAAGTCACCGCCTTGACCACCAGGTTCAGCAGCACGCGCACCACGATGCCGCCCACCGAGAACTCCGGATCGTCCAGCGAACCGGAAATCGGCAGGTTGATGTCGATGTTGCCGCGCGAGTCCTTCAGCAAGGCCACGGCCAGCAGCACCGGCAGCTTGGTCGCGTCGGGACTGTTGGTCTTGTCGCCGAAGGTCAGCTGGTTCAGCACCACATGGTTGGTGGCTTGCAGCGCGCGGTCCTTGATCTTGTATTCCAGGTCCACCGAGAGCTTGCCGCGCTTGATGGGGTAGCCCACGTACTTGGCCGAATAGGTATTGAAGCGCGGCAGGTCCACGCCCTTGGCCGAAGCCTTCAGGTCCAGCGACAGGTACTTGGCGAAAGGCTGCACCACCCCGCTGATCGACAGCGGCGCGGTGGTGTAGACGCGCCCGGTAACCTTGACCTTGGCGGGCTGGGGATTGGTGGACGACACCGCCGTGATCGAACCTTCGATGCTGGAGAGCTCGGCCACGTAGTTGGGCTTGACGAAGCGGTCCGTGAAGGTCATGCGGCCGCGGCTCAAGGTGACGCTGTTAACCGAGATGTCCGGCATGCCCCCGCCCCCCCCCTTTGCGGCGGGCGCGGCGGGTGGCGGCGCGGCGCTGCGGCCGGGCGTCTGGGTGTCCTGGGTGATGGAGCCCCCGGCCTGGCCGGGAGCCGCCACCAGGTCCATGACATTCAGGCGGCCTTGGGCGTTGAGCAGCACGCGGCCGTAGAAATCCTCGAGCGCGATGTCGCCCAGCTTGGCGCCGATCTTGTCGCCCGCCACCGAGATGTCCATGCCGGTAAAGCCCAGGCGCTTCCAGTTCAGGAAGTCATCCTTATTGACTCGGTCCTGCAGATCCACGCCGGTGACTTCGACGCCGCCCTTCCAGCTGGCCTTCATCGGCGCCGAACCGGCCGCGGCGGCGAACTCCGCGTTGCCCTTGGCGCCCAGCGTGATGGCGCGCACCGTGGCGTTCAGGCTGGAGGCCGCATAGGGCGCAAAGGACGCGACGTTCAGTTCCGACAAGTCCACGGAGGTTTTCACCGTCAGCGGCTGCGGCGTGAACGCGCCCTTGAGATCGAGCTTGCCATTGCCCTGGATGCCGGCGGCGGCCAGGGTGAAATTGCTCTGGCCCGGACCCATGGCCAGGCGGTCGGCGGTCACGCGCAGGCTTTGCAGCGCGATGTCCACGGCGGGCTTGAGGGATTCGTCGCGGGCCTTGAATTGGGTCAGGTCGGCCTGCACGGCGCTGGCGGATGCATCCACCGCGCCGTTCGTTTCCTTCACATGAACTTGCGCGCTGGCGGCCAGGCGGCCATCCAGCAGCGCGATCGGCGCCGCGTTGCGCACGGCCGGCGCCAGGGGCGCCAGCGCAATGTTGCCCAAGCGCACGCCCAGTTCCAGCGACAGCGGCTTCAGGACCAGCGGCCCTTTGGCGCGCAGCCAGCCGCCGTCGGTGCTGTTGTCCATGGTCAGCCACAAATTGATGGGCTGGCCGGACACCTGCGGCAGGGCCACGCCCTCGACCGTCGCGGCCAGGCCGGTCATCACGTAGTCCAGCTTGCTGACCGCGTCGGTGACGTAGACCTCGCCTTCGTGCAGATTGAAGGCATCCAGCTCGACCTTCCATTCAGCGGGCGCGGGCGCGGGCGCGGGCGCCGGCTGAGGCGCGGCGGCGTCCACGGCCGGGGTTCCTGCCGGAGTCGTGGCGGGCGGAGCAGCGGGCGCTCCCGCGGCGGCGGCCGCTGCTGCAGGCGCAGCGCCCTTGGCGGAGGGGTCCGAGGTTGCGCCCGCTGCGGCCGGTGCGCCCTGGGCCTGGGGCTGGGCCGGGGCCGCGGCGGGGCCGGCTTTGCCACCCGCCTTGGCCGGGTCCAGGCCGCTGGCCTTGCGCAGCTTGTCGGCCACCGGCGTGGCGGTCGGCTCCACGCCGCCCAATCGTTTCAACCCGGCGACCACGTCCAGCCAGTTCAGGTTGGCATTGGCGTAACGGCGCACGTGGATCTGCGGCGCCCACAGGCCCACCTCGCCCACATAGGCGTGGCGCGCAATGGGCTCCAGTTCCAGGCGGGTGACCGTCAGCGCGCTCCAGGCGACGAGATTTGCGCCAGCGGTGTCGCGCAGGTCCAGCCGCCGCAGGCCAAGGTCTCCGACCACGCGGATCTTGGGCGGCGCGTCCTTGGGCTGCTCGAACACCACTTGCAGGTTGGAATCCAGCAGCGCGCTTTCCACCTTGAACGGCAGCGGCATGGGCCAGACGTCCGCCCACTTTTCCAGTTGCAGCCCGTTGAAGGCCACGCGCAGCGTGGACGAGGGCACCTTGTCGAAGGGGCGCGCCACGCCGTTCAGATCAAAGGGGCTGCCGTTGATGCGCAGATGCACGCGCGGCTGCACATCGATGTCGGTGGCGTAGCCGAACGTGGAGATGAACGGCACGCCCACGCCCAGCTCGTCGACCACCTGCTTGCGGCCGGTGACCTTGTCATCCAGCGTGATCGTGCCATTCTCGATCACCATATTGTTCAGCGAGAAGCGCGGCAGCCCTTCGTCCGGCTTGGGCGGTTCTTCGGGCTGGGCGGCCGTCAATTCGGCCACTCGTTGCTGAATATCAGAGAAATTGAAGCGCGTGACGTCCTCGCGGACGATGGCGATGTTAGGCTCGCGCAGCGTCATTCGATCGACGACCGGCGCAAACCAGAACAGGGAAGTCCAGGCCGCGCTGACGTCCAGCTCGGCCAGCGTCAAGAGCGGCGTCTGCGAATCGGGCTGGGCCACGGCCAGGTCGCGCGCGCGGACGGTCAGCGTGAAGGGATTGAAGCTGATGTCGCCGACGGAGACGTCCCGCCCGATCATCTTGGAGACGTCCTGCACCAGGACGTTGTGCAGCACTTTGGGGACTTGCCAGGCGGCAACCCCGAAAAGGATCAGTACGAATGCCGCAATACCCAGAAGAATCTTGCCGACCCGGCGGGTTAACCGAAGCTTGGGCATCCGCAAGGGCATTGCGCGTCTCCTGATACGAATTGAAGGACGAGCGTTTCCGTCCTTCTAATGACTACAGGCGCGATTATCGCGCCCCCTGCACCGCTCGTCTATCATAGGCGTATCGATGGGCCGATCCGGCCAGCCGGGACCGCCCTTTTCAATCATTAACAATTATCGCTCCCGATTCCCATGTCCACGCCCACCCCAACCTTGAGCCACCTGGATGAAGCCGGGCAGGTCCGCATGGTCGACGTCATCGCCAAGACCGACACCGAGCGCGTGGCGATCGCCACCGCCAGCGTGCGCATGAACGCCGTCGCCTATGGCTTGCTGACCCAGCCGGGCCAGGGCAAAGGCGAAGTCCTCAACACCGCCCGCGTCGCCGCCATCCTGGCGGCCAAGCGCTGTGCCGACACCATCCCGCTGTGCCACAGCCTGCCGCTGGCCTTCGTCGGCGTCGAGTTCGCGCTGGACGACGCCGAACACCGCATCGACGTGCTAGCCACCTGCCGCACCAGCTACAAGACCGGCGTGGAAATGGAAGCCATGATGGCCTGCAGCGTCGCCGCACTGACCATCTACGACATGTGCAAGGCTGCCGACAAGGGCATCGTCATCGAGCAAGTTCGCCTTAAGTACAAGGCAGGAGGAAAAAGCGGTGAATGGCGCAACGATTAATCTTCTCTACTTCGCGCGCGTGGCCGAACTGGTCGGCAAGCGCTCCGAAGCCTGGCCACTGGAAGGCGAGTCCACCGGCGCGCAGCTGCTTGCCGCGCTGGGCGAACGCTACCCCCAGCTGGCGCCCTCCGCGCGCCTGAAGCTGGCCATCAACCAGACCCACTCCAAGCCGTCCGCGCCCATCCGCGCGGGCGACGAGGTCGCGGTATTCGAACCCGTCACCGGAGGTTGAACGCCATGATCAGCGTCCAGGAAGCCGACTTCGACGGCGCCGCGCTCACGGCCGCGCTGCGGGAGAGCGCCGGCCCGGGCGTGGGCGGCATCGTCACGTTCGTGGGCTATGTGCGCGACTACGCGCCCGACACGCCCACCGACACGCTCTTTCTCGAACACTACCCAGGCATGTGCGAACGTGAACTGGAAGAGATCGCCGCGACCGCCCGCGCGCGCTGGAACCTGGCCGGCACGGTCATCGTGCACCGGGTGGGCGCGCTGCACCGCAATGCCCAGATCGTCTTCGTCGCGGCGGCCAGCGCCCATCGCGGCGACGCCTTCCGCGGCTGCGAATACATCATCGACGCGCTCAAGACGCGCGCGCCCTTCTGGAAGCGCGAAACCCTCGCGGGCGGCAGCAGCTTCTGGGTGGAGCAACGCCAATCCGACCAGGACCGCACGCAGTCCTGGGATGAAGACACCACCGCCTAGAAGAGGAAAATCCATGAGCGACGAAAGCCTTGTTTCGCTGGCCTGCGCCGTGCTTACGGTCAGCGACACCCGCAGCGCGGGCGACGACACCTCCGGCAATCTGCTGGCCCATAGCCTCGCGCATGCCGGCCATCAGTGCGTGCGCCGCGACATCGTCAAGGACGACATCTATCAGATCCGCCGCATCATGAGCGACTGGATCGCCGATCCCGAGGTGCAGGTGATCCTGACCACGGGCGGCACGGGCTTCTCGCATCGCGACCACACGCCCGAGGCCATCATGCCCCTGCTTGACCGCGAGATTCCCGGCTTCGGCGAGCTGTTCCGCCAGATCTCCTATACCGAGATCGGCAGCTCCACCATCCAGTCGCGCGCCTTTGCCGGCTCGGCCAACCAGACGCTGATCTTCTGCCTGCCCGGCTCGAACAACGCCTGCGAAACCGCCTGGGCGCAGATCATCCGCGAGCAGCTGGACAGCAGTCACCGCCCCTGCAATTTCGCCACCCATTTCAAGCAACGCGAAGAAGACAACTGACCCATGCTGGATTTTGATCAAGCCCAGACCCTGCTGGCCAACGCCGCGGGGCCGCTGCAACGCAGCGAAGAGGTGAGCCTGGCCGATGCCGCCGGCCGCGTGCTGGCCGCCGATCTCACCGCCACCGTGGACATACCGCCTGCCGACAACAGCGCCATGGACGGCTATGCGCTGCGCGTGGCCGACTGGGGCGCCGGCGTGCGCCTGCCCATCCAGCAGCGCTGCTACGCGGGGGAAATGCCGGAACCTCTCAAGCCTGGCCACGCCATCCGCCTGTTCACCGGCAGCCTGATTCCCGAAGGCGCGGATACGGTCGTCATGCAGGAAGACACCACCGAAGCCGACGGCCAGGTGGAAATCTCGCGTGCGCCCAAGGCCGGCCAGCACATCCGCCGCCGCGGCGAAGACACCATGGCCGGCGCGCCGCTGCTGGCCGCGGGCACCGTACTTGAAGCCGCCCACGTGGCGCTGATGGCTTCGCAAGGCCTGGCCCGCGTGCAAGTCTTCGGCCAGTTGCGCGTGGGCATCCTGACCACCGGCGACGAGCTGGTGCTGCCCGGCCAGCCGCGCGCGGCCGAGCAGATCTACAACTCCAACGGCCCCATGCTGGCCGCCCTGGCGCGCGGCATGGGCGCCCTGCCCGTGCACGTGCTGCACGCCCGCGACACCGAGGCCGACCTGCACGCCGCATTCAAGACGCTGCTGGCCGATTGCGACCTGGTGGTGAGCGTGGGCGGCGTGTCGGTGGGCGAACGCGATCTGGTCAAGCCCGCGCTGGCCTCGCTGGGCGGCGAACTGGCGCTATGGAAGGTGCGCATGAAGCCGGGCAAGCCGGTGGCGCTGGCGCAGATCGACGGCAAGCCCGTGGTCGGCCTGCCCGGCAACCCGGTGTCGGCCTACGCCGTGTTCACCCTGCTGGTGACGCCGCTGATGCGCCGCATGCAGGGCCGCGAAACCTTGTTCCCGCCGACCAGCCTGCTGCCGCTGCGCACCGAGCATCCGCGCCAGGACAGCCGCGAAGAATTCCTGCGCGTGCAGCGCCGTCTGGCCGACGACGGCAGCGCCGAACTGGTGCCCTACGGCCATCAGGGTTCCGGGGTGATCAGCTCGCTGCCCTGGGCGACGGGCCTCGCCCGACTGCCGGCCGACGTGCAAGTGCAGGACAAGGACCGGGTCGCCTACTACGACCTGCGTCACTGGCTGGCGTAGCGCTCGGCCCGCGCCAGTTCATCTGGCGTGTTGACGTTCATGAAGGCATCGGGCGCGTCGTCGAAGCTGGCTTCGACCGCGCCCATCCTCGCCTGCCACAGCCCCACCTTGCGGTCCCCGGCCCGCAGGTACGCCAGCAGATCGGGCAATAGCGACGTGCGCAAGGCCATGCAGGCCGAATGGCGCTGTCCGTCCGCCACCGCATAGGCCATGGGCGCATTGGCGGACTCGGCCGCGCGCACCAGGCGCGCTGCCAGATCCTTGGGCAGGAACGGCGTATCGCAAGGCGCCACCACCAGCCAGGCCTCCTGGCGTGCGGCATCCAGGCCCGCGGCAATGCCCAGCAGCGGCCCTTGCCAGGCGCCCAGATCGGCTTCGCCGTCCTGCACGACGGCGCCGTAGCGGGCATAGAGATCCAGGTGACGATTGGCGCTGATGACGAGGCGCGACACCTGCGGCGCCAGGCGGCGCGCCACGTGCGCCACCATGGGCTCGCCGCGCAACACGACCAGGCCCTTGTCCTGTCCGTTCATGCGCGCGCCCTGGCCGCCCGCGAGGATCAGGCCGGCGATGCCCTTGCTGGCAAACGCTTCAGCCACCGATGTAGCTCATCTCGATCTTGCGCGCCGGGTCGGCCATGTTGCGGCCGCGCAGCTCGGAATAATGGTCGTTGCGCCCCGCCCAGATGCCCGCGATGATGCCGGCGAGTTCGGCATCGCTGGCCCCGTCGCGCAGCGGCGCGCGCAGGTCGTAGCCATCGTGCGCAAACAGGCACAGGAAGAGCTTGCCTTCCGGCGACAGGCGCGCGCGCGTACAGCCGCCGCAGAAGGCGTGCGTGACGCTGGAGATGACGCCGATCTCGCCGCCGCCGTCCAGGTAGCGCCAGCGTTCGGCCACGCGGCCCATTTCGCCGCTGGCCACGGGTTCCAGCGGATAGGCCGCGCCGATGCGGTCCAGCACTTCCTGGCTGGGCACCACCTCGGCAAGATTCCAGCCGTTGGTATTGCCCACGTCCATGTATTCGATGAAGCGCAGGATGTGGCCTGAATGGCGGAAGCGTTCGGCCATGGGCAGGATCTGCCCGTCGTTCAGGCCGCGTCGCACCACCATGTTGACCTTGACCGGCGCGAGCCCGGCCTCGGCCGCGGCGTCGACGCCGCGCAGCACGTCGTCGGGCGTGAAGCCGCTGTCGCTCATGCCCTGGAACATGGCCGGGTCCAACGCATCCAGGCTGACGGTGACACGCGTGAGCCCGGCGCTCTTGAGCGCCTCGGCCTTGCGCGCCAGCATGCTGCCGTTGGTGGTCAGGGTCAGGTCCAGCGGGCGGCCGGCGGGCGTACGCAGGTCGGCCAACTGGCCCACCAGGTTCTCGATATGCTTGCGCAGCAGCGGCTCGCCGCCCGTCAGGCGGATCTTCTCCACGCCCAATTGCGTGAAGATGCCCGCCAGGCGGCTGATTTCCTCGAACGACAGCAGCGCCGAATGCGGCATGAAGGTGTAGCTGCTGTCGAAGACTTCGCGCGGCATGCAGTAGGTGCAGCGGAAGTTGCAGCGGTCCGTGACCGAAATCCGCAGGTCGCGCAAGGGACGCGCGCGCTGGTCCAGCGCGGGCTGTCCGTGCGGCGGCAGTTCGCCGGGCGCCAGCGGGCCGCTGCGGCGATCGGCAAGAAAGATCACTTTGCTCATGGGAGCATCATATCCCGGCGCATCGCGTTTCGCGCTCATGGAAAGGCCTCCTGCAGCGACTGCAGCCTGCCGGTGTCGCGGGCGTCGTAGCCCGCCAACTGGCCGACGTAGCCGACGTAGTCCGGGCTGCGCATGATGGACAGCAGGTCACGCATGGCCGGCGTCTCCAGCGAGGCCTTGCGGATGGCGAAGAAATAGCGTTCCCGCACCAGCGGGATGAAGTCCAGTCCGAAGCGGCAGGCGGCCGTTTCCACCCCTACGCCCGTGTCGGCCATGCCGCTGGCGATGTGCGCGGCAATGGCCATATGGGTGAACTCGTTGGTTTCGTAGCCCTGGACCTCGCTGATCGAGACCCCCGCCCGCTGCAGCATCAGGCCCACCAGATAACGCGTGCTGGAGCCGATCTGGCGGTTGACGAAACGCACGTCGGGCCGCGCCAGGTCAGCCATGCCGCGTATGTGCTTGGGGTTGCCGGCGGTGACGAACAGGCCGGCATTGCGCACCGCCAGGTGGATCAGCATGTACTCGTCAGCATGCAGCCATTGGGCGTAGCGTTCCATGATGGGCGCTTCGAAATCGCCCAGCGGCACCTGGAAGCCCGCCAGGTCGCACTCGCGACGCTCCAGCGAGGCCAGCGCCTCGATGGCGGTGCGGTAGCGCAACTCCAGGCCCGGCTTGCGGTTGCCCATGTGCTGCATCAGCGACTCCACCGCGAAGCCGTGGCTGGCATGCAGCCGCAGATGCGGGCCGCTCTCGGGCAGCAGGCGCTCCAGCTCTTCCTGCAGTTCCGAGGCCATGCTGTCCAGCGTGGGCATCAGGCGCGCCTCGATGCGGCGATTGGCCCACAGCAGGCGCTGCGCGAACGGCGCCAGCTGCGTGCCCTGGCGGCGGTTGGTGATGAGCAACTGCGTACCGAAGATTGCCTCGAAACGGCGCAGCACGCCCCAGGCATGCCGGTACGACAGGCCACAGGCGCGACAGGCCCCGGCAATATTGCCAGTGGCATCGATCGCGGACAGCAGCGCCAGCATATCCTGCAATGGCACGGGTGCCGGGTCGTCGTCTCCGCCCAGGGTCCATTGCGGCCGCAGGCCGATACGGAACTTATATGTCATTTATTTCTTATTGAAGACGGTGAATTACCCCGTTAGAGTACACAAATAACGCGGTTGGAGGGAGTTTTATATGTTTTTTAAAACATATAACACCGAACAACATCCAGCCCGACACAACAGCAACACAGGAGGAGACCGACGTGCATCAGCGCGAGGCAACATCCGATCTGGCGTCCAGCGGCGGCGCCCGCGGCGGCCAGATGGCCCTGGACGCGGCCCAGGCGTCCCACACCCCGGCCATCGCGGCCACCGCCCGCATACTCGCCCGGCTGAAGGACCAGCCCGGCCCGCTGCTGCCCGTGCTGCACGCGGTCCAGCATGAACTGGGCTGTATTCCGGCCGCGGCGGTGCAGACCATCGCCGAGGCCCTGAACCTGTCCCGCGCCGAGGTCCACGGCGTCATCACCTTCTATCCGCATTTCCGCAGCGAACCCGCGGCGCGCCACACCCTGGAGGTCTGTCGCGCCGAAGCCTGTCAGGCCATGGGCGGCGAACATCTCGCCGCCCATGCGCGCACGGCGCTGGGCTGTGATTTCCACGCCAACAGCAAGAACGGCGATTTCACCCTGGAACCGGTGTACTGCCTGGGCCTGTGCGCCCAGTCGCCGGCGGTGATGATCGACGGGCGGCCCCATGCCCGCGTCACGCCGGAAAAGCTCGACCGACTGCTGGCCCGCACGCGGGAGGCGCAATCATGAGCTCCCCCATTGTCATCTACGTGCCGCGCGACGCCGCGGCGCTGGCCATGGACGCCGACACGGTGGCGCGCGACATCGAACGCGCCGCCGACGCCCGCGGTCTGTCCGTGCAGATCGTGCGCAACGGCTCGCGCGGCCTGCTGTGGCTGGAACCCATGGTCGAAATCACTACCCCGCAAGGCCGCATCGCCTACGGGCCGGTGCAGCCCGAAGACGTCGCCGCGCTGTTCGACGCCGGCTGGCTAAGTGGCGGCGAGCACCCGCTGCGCCTGGGCCTGACCGAAGAAATCCCCTATCTGAAGCACCAGGAACGCCTGACCTTCGCCCGCGTCGGCGTGACCGATCCGCTGTCCCTGCAGGACTACGCCGCCCATGGCGGCCTGCAGGGCCTGCAACGCGCCCTGGCCATGGAGCCCGGGCAGATCGTCGACGAAATGGTGGCTTCGGGCCTGCGCGGCCGCGGCGGCGCGGCGTTTCCGACCGGCATCAAATGGAAGACAGTCGCAGGCACCCCCGGCGACCAGAAGTACATCGTCTGCAACGCCGACGAAGGCGACTCCGGCACCTTCGCCGACCGCCTGCTGATGGAAGGCGACCCCTATGTGCTGATCGAAGGCATGACCATCGCCGGCCTGGCGGTGGGCGCCACCTACGGCTACATCTACGTGCGTTCGGAATATCCGCAAGCGATCGACACGCTGGAAGCCGCCATCGCGCGGGCGCGCAGCGTGGGCTGGCTGGGCGATGACGTGCACGGCAGCGGCCGCCGCTTCGACATGGAAGTGCGCAAGGGCGCGGGCGCCTACATCTGCGGCGAGGAAACCTCGCTGCTGGAAAGCATCGAGGGCAAGCGCGGCGTGGTCCGCGCCAAGCCGCCGCTGCCGGCGATCTCCGGCCTGTTCGGCAAGCCCACGGTCATCAACAACGTGATTTCTCTGGCCACCGTACCCATCATCCTGGCCAAGGGCGCGGCCTATTACCGCGACTACGGCGTGGGCCGCTCGCACGGCACGCTGCCGTTCCAGCTGGCCGGCAACCTCAAGCACGGCGGCCTGGTCGAAAAGGCCTTCGGCCTGAGCCTGCGCGACCTGCTGTACGGTTTCGGCGGCGGCAGCGCCTCCGGCCGGCCGCTGCGCGCGGTGCAGGTGGGCGGCCCGCTGGGCGCCTACCTGCCGGAATCGCAATGGGACGTGCCGCTGGACTACGAGGCCTATATCCAGATATCCGCCATGGTCGGCCATGGCGGCTTGGTGGCCTTCGACGACACCGTCGACATGGCGCGCATGGCGCGCTATGCGATGGAGTTCTGCGCCATCGAATCCTGCGGCAAATGCACGCCCTGCCGCATCGGCTCCACCCGCGGCGTGGAAACCATAGACAAGATCGTCGCGGGCGGCCCCGGCCGCGAGCAGCAGGTGCATCTGCTGCGCGACCTGTGCGACACGATGCTGGGCGGCTCGCTGTGCGCCCTGGGGGGCATGGCGCCCTACCCGGTGCTGTCGGCGCTGAACCACTTCCCGCAGGACTTCGGCATCGAGTCCTCCCAGTCTGCCGCGCACGCGGCCTGAACCCGAGACCGACATGCTAGAAACCGTCATCAAGCGCGATCGCGACCTGGGCACGCCGGCGCGCGAGTCCGCCGTAACCGTCACCCTGACCATAGACGGCCAGGAAATCACGGTGCCCGAAGGCACCTCGCTGATGCGCGCGGCCGCCGAGGCCGGCATCAACATTCCCAAGCTGTGCGCGACCGACAGCCTGGAGCCCTTCGGCTCGTGCCGGCTGTGCCTGGTGCAGATCGAAGGCCGCCGCGGCTATCCGGCCTCGTGCACCACCCCCGCCGAGAACGGCATGGTGGTCTACACCGAAACCCCCAAGCTGCACGACCTGCGCCGCGGCGTGATGGAGCTGTACATCTCCGACCATCCGCTGGACTGCCTGACCTGCCCGGCCAACGGCGACTGCGAGCTGCAGGACATGGCCGGCGTGGTGGGCCTGCGCAACGTGCGCTACGGCTACGACGGCGCCAACCACCTGAAGAGCGAAAAGGACGAATCCAATCCGTACTTCACCTATGACGCGTCCAAGTGCATCGTCTGCAACCGCTGCGTGCGCGCCTGCGAGGAAACCCAGGGCACCTTCGCCCTGACGATCTCCGGCAAGGGCTTCGAGTCGCGCGTGTCGCCGGGGCAGGACCAGCCCTTCCTGGACAGTGAATGCGTGTCCTGCGGCGCCTGCGTGCAAGCCTGTCCGACCTCCACCCTGCAGGAAAAGACCGTCATCATGATGGGCCAGGCCGAACACTCGGTCGTGACCACCTGCGCCTACTGCGGCGTGGGCTGCGGCTTCAAGGCCGAGATGAAGGGCCAGGAAGTGGTGCGCATGGTGCCCTGGAAGGACGGCCAGGCCAACCGCGGCCATTCCTGCGTCAAGGGCCGCTTCGCCTGGGGCTACGCCACGCACAAGGAACGCGTGCTCAAGCCCATGATCCGCAAGCACATCACCGACTCCTGGAAGGAAGTGTCCTGGGACGAGGCGATCAACTATGCGGCCTCCGAATTCCGCCGCATCCAGGGCCAGTACGGCCGCGATGCGGTCGGCGGCATCACCTCTTCGCGCTGCACCAACGAAGAGACCTGGCTGGTGCAGAAGCTGGTACGCGCGGCCTTCGGCACCAACAACGTCGACACCTGCGCGCGGGTCTGCCACTCGCCCACGGGCTACGGCCTGAAGCAGACGCTGGGCGAATCCGCCGGCACCCAGACCTTCGATTCCGTCATGCACACCGACGTGGTCATCGTGATGGGCGCCAACCCCAGCAGCGGTCATCCGGTGTTCGCCTCGCGCTTGAAGCGCCGCCTGCGCCAGGGCGCGCGCCTGATCGTGATCGATCCGCGCCGCATCGAACTGGTCAGCTCGCCGCACATCAAGGCCGACTTCCACCTGCAAGTGCGCCCCGGCACCAACACCGCCCTGCTGTCCTCGTTGGCCCACGTGATCGCCACCGAAAACCTGATCGCCGAGGACTTCGTGGCCGAGCGCTGCGAAGCCAAGGCCTTCAAGGAATGGCGCGACTTCGTCTCGCTGCCAGAGAATTCGCCGGAAGCCATGGAAGAGATCACCGGCGTGCCGGCGCAGGCGGTGCGCGGCGCGGCGCGCCTGTACGCCACCGGCGGCAACGGCTCGATCTACTACGGCCTGGGCGTAACCGAACACAGCCAGGGCTCCACCACCGTCATGGCCATCGCCAACCTGGCCATGGCCACCGGCAACATCGGCCGCGAAGGCGTGGGCGTGAATCCGCTGCGCGGGCAGAACAACGTGCAGGGTTCGTGCGACATGGGCTCGTTCCCGCATGAGCTGCCGGGCTACCGCCACATCTCCGACAACACGGTGCGCGCGCAGTTCGAACAGGACTGGGGCGTGACCCTGCAGCCGGAACCCGGCCTGCGCATCCCCAACATGTTCGAGGCTGCGCTGGGCGGTTCGTTCAAGGGCCTGTATTGCCAGGGCGAAGACATCGTGCAGTCGGACCCCAACACGCAGCACGTGGCGGCGTCCCTCGCTGCCATGGAATGCATCGTGGTGCAGGACCTGTTCCTGAACGAAACGGCCAAGTACGCCCACGTGTTCCTGCCCGGCTCCTCGTTCCTCGAAAAGGACGGCACCTTCACCAACGCCGAGCGCCGCATCTCGCGCGTGCGCAAGGTCATGGAACCCAAGAACGGCAAGTCCGACTGGGAAGTGACGGTGGCGCTGTCCAACGCGCTGGGCTACCCCATGAACTACAAGCATCCCAGCGAGATCATGGACGAGATCGCGCGCCTGACGCCGACCTTCACCGGCGTCAGCTACGAAAAGCTGGACAAGCAGGGCAGCCTGCAATGGCCCTGCAACGAAGAAGCGCCCGATGGCACGCCCATCATGCACATCGACGAGTTCGTGCGCGGCAAGGGCAAGTTCATGATCACGAAGTACGTGCCCACGGACGAGCGCAGCACGCGCCGCTTCCCGCTTCTGCTGACCACGGGCCGCATCCTGTCGCAGTACAACGTGGGCGCGCAGACCCGGCGCACCCCCAACGTCATGTGGCATGGCGAGGACGTGCTGGAACTGCATCCGCAGGACGCCGAGGACCGCGGCGTGAAGGACGGCGACTGGGTCGGCATCCAGAGCCGCGCGGGCGAGACCGTGTTGCGGGCCACGCTGACCGACAGGGTGCAGCCGGGCGTGGTATACACCACCTTCCATTTTCCCGAGTCCGGCGCCAACGTCGTCACCACCGACAGCTCCGACTGGGCCACCAACTGCCCCGAATACAAAGTGACGGCCGTGCAGGTCACGCGCGTGTCGCAGCCTTCGGAGTGGCAACGCCAGTGGTCGCGCTTTGCGGACATCCAGCAAAAGCTGCTGCGCGAGCGTTCGCGAGAAAGCGAGGCGGCGCTGACCGGGAAATAACCGCCAGCCCGAAACGCCAGGACGCCGACATGCCCACGCCACCGCCTTCCCGCCCCGATTGCACGCAGGTACAGGTCACCCGCGTGCGGGGCGGTGTCCTGGTCCCCGAGGTCGAAACCGACTTCGTGGCCGAGGAAACCCCGGTGGCGCTGGAGTTCAACGGCATCAGTCACGCCACCATGCTGGCCACGCCGGCCGACCTGGAAGACTTCGCGGTCGGCTTCGCGCTGTCCGAAGGCATCGTCGACGGCATCAGCGACGTGCGCGGCATCGACCTGCTGCCGCAATGCGACGGCATCGTGGTCCAGCTGGAAATTTCCACTGCCTGTGAAGTGCGGCTGAAGTCCCGCCGCCGCGCCATGGCCGGGCGCACCGGCTGCGGCCTGTGCGGCGTGGAAACGTTGCCCGAAGTGCTGCGGCCTGTCGCGCCCGTCACCAACGGCTCGCCCGTGCGCATCCAGGCCGTGCTGGCCGCCATGCGCGACATGCGGGCGCGCCAGGCGCTGCACGACATCACGGGCGCCACCCACGCCGCCGGCTGGGCGGGCGCCGATGGCGCCGTCGCGCTGGTGCGCGAGGACGTGGGCCGCCACAACGCGCTGGACAAACTGATAGGTGCACTGGCACGCCAGGCCATGCATGCTGGCGACGGCATCGTGGTGGTGTCCAGCCGCGCCAGCTTCGAAATGGTGCAGAAGACCGCCGCCGCCGGCGTCGGGGTGCTGGCATCCGTCTCCGCACCCACCGCGCTCGCCATCCGCCTGGCCGATGAAGCCAACGTCAGCCTGCTGGGTTTTCTACGCGGCGACGACGCCACACTGTACTCACACCCCCAACGCATCATCTCCTGAACCGGACTTCACGCAAGCATGGAAATCGGCAACCTGATCCGCATGGCCAACCGCATCGGCCAATTCTTCGAAGCCATGCCCGACCGGCCCGAGGCCCTGGAGGGCGTGGCCAACCATATCCACAAGTTCTGGGAGCCGCGCATGCGCAATGAGCTCCTGAACTTTCTCGAACAAAACCCCGACGGCGACGCCGGCGGGGAACGCCTGCACCCGCTGGTGCTGGAAGCGGTCACCCAGAACCGCCAGCGCCTCACACCGCTGGCCCGCGTGGCGTAACGCGTCGGCGGCAGGCAAGACGGCAGGAACAATCACAAGAAAAGGCGGCGGGACCGGCCGGATGCCGGACCACGCGCGCCAATGAGCGGCCCCCAAAGAGGAGACAACATGCAAAGCACTGCCACGCTGGACCTGCCCGGTTCGAAGCCGGGTTTTTTCGATAAGGAACGCACCATCGCCGGACCGGGCTTCTCGCGCTGGCTGGTTCCCCCGGCCGCCTTGGCCATCCACCTGTGCATCGGCATGGCCTACGGTTTCTCGGTGTTCTGGCTGCCGTTGTCCAAGGTCGTGGGCGGCGCCAAGCCGCTGGCCTGCCCCGCGGACATGAGCCTCGCAGCCGAGCTGTTCGCCACCAACTGCGACTGGAAGATCTCGACCATGGGGTGGATGTACACCCTGTTCTTCGTGCTGCTGGGCTGCTCGGCCGCGCTGTGGGGCGGCTGGCTGGAACGCGCGGGCCCGCGCAAGGCGGGCGTGGTGTCGGCCCTGTGCTGGTGTGGCGGCCTGGTCATTTCGGCCATCGGCGTGTACCTGCACCAGATGTGGATGCTGTGGCTGGGCTCGGGCGTCATCGGCGGCATCGGCCTGGGACTGGGCTACATCTCGCCCGTGAGCACGCTGATCAAGTGGTTCCCCGACCGCCGCGGCATGGCCACGGGCATGGCCATCATGGGCTTTGGCGGCGGCGCCATGATAGGCGCGCCGCTGGCCGACCTGCTGATGCGCCACTTCGCCACGCCTGAATCGCCGGGCGTCTGGCAGACCTTCCTGACCATGGCCGCGGTGTACTTCGTCTTCATGATGTCGGGTGCGCTGGGCTACCGCGTGCCGCCGACCGGCTGGAAGCCCGAGGGCTGGACCGCCCCGGCCAAGCATGCCGGCAACGCCATGATCACGAAGGGCCACGTCCATGTGCAGCGCGTCTGGGGCGTGCCGCAGTTCTGGCTGGTGTGGTGGGCGCTGTGCCTGAACGTCACGGCGGGCATCGGCATACTGGGCATGGCCTCGCCGCTGCTGCAGGAAGTGTTCGGCGGCGGCCTGATCAACCAGCCTGAACTGGGCTACTCGCAACTGGACAAGAGCCAGTTGGCGGCCATCGCCGCCATCGCCGCCGGCTTCACCGGCCTGCTCAGCCTGTTCAACATCGGCGGCCGCTTCTTCTGGGCCAGCCTGTCCGACAAGCTGGGCCGCAAGACCACCTACTTCATCTTCTTCGTGCTGGGCTTCGCGCTGTATTCGGCCATCCCCTGGACCGCGCACATCGGCGCGCTGGCCCTGTTCGTGGCCGCCTTCTGCATCATCCTGTCCATGTACGGCGGCGGCTTCTCCACCGTGCCGGCGTACCTGGCCGACCTGTTCGGCACGCAGATGGTCGGCGCCATCCATGGACGGCTGCTGACGGCCTGGTCGGCGGCGGGCATCTTCGGACCGGTGCTGGTGAACTACATCCGCGAATACCAGCTGTCCATCGGCGTGCCGCGCGCCCAGGTGTACGACATCACCATGTACATCCTGGCCGGGATGCTGGTGCTGGGCTTTCTGTGCAACCTGGCGATCCGGCCCGTGAACCCCAAGTACTTCATGAATGACGAGGAACTGGCGCGCGAGAAGGCGCTGGCCCACGAACGCGCCGTCGCCACGGAAACGCACGGGGTCGGAACATCCGCGTTCCGCACGCCGGCGGCGCTGGTGGTGTTTGCCTGGGCTTGCGTCGGCATCCCCCTGGCCTGGGGCATCTGGATCACGCTGCAGAAGGCGGTGGTGCTGTTCCACTGAGCCCAAGCGGACGCCGCGACGGGGCGCGAAGCTGCTACATTGGCAGCCCGCGCCCCTTCTTTTTTGCTTTATCCATGACCACCCTGCCCCGCGCGCCCCGCCTTGCTGGAGCGACACGTTGACCGTCCCTGAAATCCGCTGGGAAGAAAACCAGACCCCGCACGCCGCCCGCTGGCGCTCCGAATCCGGCGCCGCGCCGCCCAAGCGCGTAGTGGTGGCGGACGACACCATGACCGCCGACATGGCCTACCGCCAGGCCTGCGAAGGTGTCGGCCTGCTGTGGCGCGGCGACTTCCAGAACGCGCGGCAACTGCTGCAGGCCATCACGCGGCGGGTCGACAAGCGGCCCCGCAAGCCCGTGGACAGCCTGCTGGACGCCTTCAACCAGCACCGCCAGATCCAGTCCCAGCGCGCCCGCATCCTGGGCATGCTGCTGATTCCGTTCGACGCCGGCCACGGCATTCCGCTGCGCCGCGCGCCCGACGCCCGGCTCGCCTGCGAAGAGGCCCATGGCCCCGCCGAGGAGCCCTACGTCGCGTCGCTGCGCGAGCTGCTGGGCCTGATCGGCGCCTTCGAATGGCGCAAGAAGGGCGTGGAAATTCCCGCCCTGAATGCCCGCATCCATCCGCACTACGGCGTGTTCTCGCCGCTGCGCGGCGAGTACGTCGACCTGGTGGCGCGCACCCCGATGCCGCGCGGCAGCGTGGCCTTCGACATCGGCACCGGCACAGGCGTGCTGGCCGCCGTGATTGCGCGCCGCGGCGGCAAGCGTGTCATCGCGACCGACACCGATCCGCGCGCCCTGGCCTGCGCCCGCGAAAACCTGGAGCGGCTGGGCCTGTCCAAGCAGGTCGACGTCGAAGAAACGGACCTGTTCCCCGAAGGCCGGGTCTCCCTGATCGTGTGCAACCCGCCGTGGCTGCCCGCCCGCCCCAGCTCGCCCGTCGAGCATGCGGTCTACGATCCTGACAGCCGCATGCTGCGCGGTTTCCTGAATGGGCTGGCGGCGCATCTGACGCCCAATGGCGAGGGCTGGCTGATCCTGTCGGACCTGGCCGAACACCTGGGCCTGCGCAGCCGCGAAGCGCTGCTGGAAATGATCAGCCAGGCCGGCCTGCGCGTGATCGAGCGCATCGACACCCGTCCCACGCACGGCCGCGCGCAGGACGCGAGCGACCCGCTGCATGCCGCCCGTTCGAAGGAAGTCACGTCCTTGTGGCGCCTGGGCGCAGCCTGACGCGGCGCAGCCTGACGCGGCCCGGCCTGGCGCAAGCCCCCGGGGCGCGGCTTCAGGCCCGCCCCGCCGCGACGTTCACGCTGATGGCGATGATGAAGACGTTGAAGAAAAAGGCGATGACGCTGTGCGTCAGGGCTGTGCGGCGCACTCGCCGGTTCACGATCTGCACGTCCGACACCTGGAACGTCATGCCCAGCACCAGCGCGAAATAGGCGAAGTCCCAGTAGTCGGGTTCATCGGTACCCGGGAAATCCAGCCCTTTGTGCATGGCGTTGCGGTGGCCGTAATAGCCATGCGCGTAGTGCAGCGCGAAGATCATGTTCATGTAGAGCCATGACAGGATGATGGTGACGGCGGCGGCCAACATGGCAAGCACGTCGCCCGCGCCGCCTTCCCCCCGCAGTTCGACCCACAACGCCATCATCACCATGCAGGACAGCGCCACGCTGCTCCACAGCACGCCGGTGCGCCCCACGTCCTGCTGCTGCGCATGCTGGCGCATGGCCGCCGCGCTGGTGCGGCCGAACACCCGCGCCGTCATCAACAGGAACACAAGCGCCCCCGCATCGAATCCCAGCAGCAGCGACAGCACCCAGGGCACGCCCAGGGCATACAGGCCGCCCGCCGTCACCAGCAGCAAACCAGCGCATCCGACCAGGCGACGATGCGCATGGAAAAACGGCAGGGCGGCGCCAGCGGCGGAGTCGTCCTCGGGCTCGAAATCCTTGAGCGGCGGCATGCGGCTGCTCCTTTTGGTATGAGCAGCCCTAACGCTAACCGATGCCGAGCAAACCGACCAGCGCGCCGCCAAACAGCAGCCACAACGGATGGATGCGGGTGAAGCTGCCCAGCAGCGCCACCACAGCGGTAATGGCGCCCAGCAGCCAGGTATGCACCGAGGCTTCGGTGATGAGCGCCGCGCTGGCCGCCACCAATCCCACCGTCATCGGGAAGATGCCCGCCTGGATGACGCCGCGCCAGGGCCGGTCCTTGAAGCGTTCCCACAGGCCCAGCGCGATCACAGTGATGATGGACGACGGGCCGAACTTGGCGATGGTAGTGACGAGCATGCCCAGGCCGCCCGCCACATGCCAGCCCACCAGCGTGACCACCATCAAATTGGGACCCGGGGCGGCCTGCCCCAGGGCGAACAGCGCGGAAAAGTCCGCCGCCGTCATCCAGCCATGCACGTCCACCACCTGCCGCTGCATCTCGGGCAGGATGGTGTTGCCGCCGCCGAACGCCAGCACGGACAGTTCGGAAAAGATCAGGGCCAGGGCGATCAGTGTGTGGATCATCGACGTTGCCTCCAGACCATCAGGATGCTCAGCGGCGTCAGCACCGCCATGGTGGGCAGCAGCGGAATGCGCAGCACGGCGATGGCAATGAAGCAGGCCGTGGCCACCACGCCGGCCAGCCAGTCGCGGCGCTTCACCACCGGCACCCCGATCTTCACCGCCATGGAAATCAACAGGCCCGCGGCCGCGGCCGCCAGACCGGCAAACAGGTGCTGGATGTGCGGATCGTTCTGGAAGCGGTCGTACACCATGCCCAGCAGCACCACGATGGCGGACGGCGCCAGGATCAGGCCCATCAGCGCCGCGAACGCGCCGCGCGGCCCGCGGAACTTCATGCCCAGCGCCACCGACAGGTTGATGATGTTGCCGCCGGGCAGGAACTGGCACAGGCCCAGCAGATCGGTGAACTCGGCGCCGCTGAGCCAGCGGTGCTTTTCGACGACCATGCGGCGCGCCAGCGGCAAGGCGCCGCCGAAGGCCGTCAGGCCGAGCATCAGGAAGCCATAGAACAATTGCCCGCACGTGGGCGGAGGCCGCAGATCGGCCTCGGAGGTGGAAGGTGCTGCGTTCATCATTTTCATGCCGGCGCCGCCGAAGCGGCGCGGAGTGGAACCAGGGAAGGACAACGAGATTGCAGCCTACTCTTCGCCTTGGATAATGTCTAATATATGACTATCTATATATTCATATCGGTTGAATATGGCATCTGTAGACTTGAGGCTGTTGCGCTACTTCCTGGCCGTGGCCGAGGAATCCCATCTGACCAAGGCCGCGGCGCGGCTGGGCATACGCCAGCCGCCGCTCAGCCAGCAGATCCGCGTGCTGGAGCAGGAACTGGGCGTGACGCTGTTCCACCGCCTGCCGCGCGGCATGGAGCTGACCGAAAGCGGCCGCGCGCTGCTGGACGACGCGCGCAATATCGTGGCCCTGGTGGACCAGGCCGTGGAAGGCGTGCGGCGCGTGTCGCAGGGCGAAGCCGGGCGCCTGACCGTGGGCTTCACCGGGTCCGCGGCGTTCCATCCCTTCGTGCCGTCCGTCATCCGCCGCTTCCGCGAAACGGCGCCCAATGTGCGGCTGGTGCTGGAGGAAAGCAGCACCGGCGAACTCATGGAGGCCGTGGGCGCGGGCCGCGTGGACGTGGCATTCATCCGCGGTCCCTATGGCCTGGGCCCGGGCGTGGTGGTGGAAACCGTGCTGGAAGAGCCCATGCTGGCCGCGTTTCCCGCCGACCACCCAACCGTCAAGGGCCGGCCGCGCAAGCGCATCGCGCTGTCGGAACTGGCCGACGAATCGCTGATCCTCTACCGCCGCCACAGCGGGCCAGGCCTGTACGACGCCATCATTGCGGCCTGCGGCGCCGCCGGTTTCAGCCCGCGCGTGGCCCAGGAAGCGCCGCGCATGCTGTCCACCCTGAGCCTGGTGGCAGCCGGCCTGGGCGTGTCGCTGGTGCCGGCGTCGCTGCGCCGCGTGAACATCGAAGGCGTGGTCTACGTCAACCTGGCCCAGCCCGCGGAACTGCGCGCGCCGCTGAACCTGATCTGGCGCGACGAAGCGCTCTCCGGCGCGGCCCGCAAGCTGATCGGCGAGGCGCGGCGGCAGCGCGAGGAATCGCCGGCCTGAGCGCGCAGCGCTACACTGCCCGGCACCCCGCACTCCGCATTGCAGCCATGTTCCCAGATTCACCCATAGGCATCTACGACTCCGGCGTCGGCGGGCTGAGCGTGCTGCGCGCCATCCGCGACGCCCTGCCCCACGAATCCCTGCTGTACGTGGCCGACTCCGCCCACGTGCCCTATGGCGAAAAAACGCAGGACTACGTCGAGCAGCGCGCCAGCACGATTGCCGATTACTTCGTGTCGCGCCAGGCCAAGGCCATGGTGGTGGCCTGCAATACCGCCACCGCGGCCGCCATCGCCCAGCTGCGCCTGCGCCATCCGCAACTGATCATCATCGGCGTGGAGCCGGCCATCAAGCCCGCCGCGCACCTGACCACGAGCGGCGTGGTCGGCGTATTCGCCACCACCGGCACTCTGGCCAGCCCCAAATTCGCCGCGCTGGTCCGGCGCGAGGCGCCCGAAGTCCGCATCCTGTTCAGGCCCTGCCCCGAGTGGGTACGGCTGGTGGAGCACGGCGTGCTCAGCGGCCCCGAGGCCGAAGCCGCGGTGCGCGCTCCCGTGGCTGAGCTACGCGAGGCCGGCGCCGACGTGCTGGTGCTGGGCTGCACCCACTTTCCCTTCCTGCGCGACGCGATCCAGGCGGCCGCTGGCGCCGACGTGCCGCTGCTGGAGACGGGCGCGCCCGTGGCGCGCCGGCTGCGCCACCAGTTGCAGGAACGCGGCCTGTTGCGCGCCGACGGTCCGGGCGGATTGCGCCTGGAGACCAGCGGCTCGGCCGAGGCATTGAGCACTCTCGCCGCACGGCTGCTCGGGCAGGCCCCGGCCGCGCACGTCCTGGAGCCGCGCTGGCGCTGATCCCGCGCCGAGTCCGCCGCCCGGCGGCGCGCGCTGATTGCGCCCGGTTTGATCCTGCGCATGACGCGCCTGTCCGATTCGGCGAATAATTCGGATACAGTGGACTACAACGCCGCCCGCGGCGCGCACAAGGAGACGCTCATGAAACGCATCCTGATCCCCGTGGACGGCTCGCAGCCCGCCGTCCATGCGGTCCAAGCCCTGCTCGACGCCCGCAGCTACGACCCCATCGAACGCGTGGAGCTCCTCACGGTCCAGATCCCCCTGAAAGCCGGCAAGATCGGCCGCGGCCTGTCGCAAGCCGAGATCGACGCCTATCACGAGGAAGAAGGCCGCAACGCGCTGCAGGCAGCCAGCGAACTGCTGACCCAGGCCGGCGTGCCCTTCCAGACCCACATCGAAATAGGCGCCGCCGCCGAGACCATCGTGCGCGTAGCCGGCGAATCCGGCGCGGACGAAATCTACATGGGCTCGCGCGGGTTGGGCTCGGTGTCGTCCTGGTTCCTGGGTTCGGTCGCGACCCGCGTCCTGCATCTGACGGAGTTGCCCGTCACCCTGGTCAAGTAACCGTCAAGGAGCATCCATGCTGAACATCCTGGTCCCTGTCGACGGCTCCGACAACGCCAACCGCGCCGTCCTGTACGCCCGCCAGCTCGCCCAAGGCGCCGGCGCCGCCCGCATCCATCTGCTCAACGTCCAGACGCCCGTGCAAGGCCGCGCGGGCCTGTCACGCCTGATCACGCAGGACATGATCGACGAGTTCTACCTGCGCGAAGGCCAGGAGTCCGCGGACGAGGCGCGCAAACTGCTGGACGTGACCGGCGCCGACTACACCAGCCACGTGGCGTTTGGCCACGCGGCCACGGAAATCGCCGGCTACGCCCAGGACCACGGCTGCGCCCGCATCGTCATGGGCACGCGCGGCAACGGCTCGCTGACGAACATCCTGATCGGCTCGGTCGCCAATCAGGTGCTGCAACTGGCCGAAGCGCCGGTGACGCTGGTCAAGTGAACCCCGGGCGCCGGCCTCAGGCGGCCGGCAGCCACAACGACACCCTCAAGCCGCCCAGCGGCGAACGCTCGGCTTGCGCCTGGCCGCCATAGGTGCTGGCCAGGTCGCGCACGATGTCCAGGCCCAGGCCCGATCCGGGACGCTGCTCGTCCATGCGCACGCCGCGCAGGAAGATGCGCTCGCGTTCCTCGTCGGCTATACCCGGGCCGTCATCGTCGATCTGGATGAGCAACTGGCCCTGGCCGGCGGCGCTTGCGCTGACCTGCACCTGGCGCTCGGCCCATTTGCAGGCGTTGTCCAGCAGGTTGCCAACCATCTCCTGCAGATCCTGTTCTTCGCCGCGGAATACCAGGCCCTCGGCAAATTCCGGCATTTCCAGCAGCAGTCCGCGCTGCGCATACAAGCGCTGCATGACGCGCAGCAGCCCCTCGATGGGTTTGCGCAGCGGTGTGCGGCTGTCGGCCGCGCCAGACGCGGCGGCGGCGCGGGCGCGCGCCAGGTGATAGTCGATCTGGCGGCGCGCCATGCCGACCTGCTCCTGTACCAGCGCCGCCAGCGGCCCTTCCTCGCGCGCCGCGGCATTGCCCAGAATCGTCAGCGGCGTCTTCACCGCATGCGCCAGATTGCCGGCCTGCGTGCGCGCGCGCTGCACCATGTCGGCATTGACGTCCAGGACGCGATTGAAGTCGTCGACGAGCGGCTGGATTTCGCTGGGAAAGCGGCCTTCGATGCGCACGCTGGCGCCCCCGTGCTGCCCGGCGAGCTGCCGCCTGAGCCTGGCCAGCGGCCGCAACCCGACCAGGACCTGGACCACGGCCGCCAGCGTCAAGCCTGCCGCCAGCGCGCCTAGCGAAATCAACAGCATGTGATTGAAGCGCTCGATCGGCTCCGCCAGCACCTGGCTGTCGGCCGCCACGATCAGGCGCAACGGCGCTGCCTCGGTCTCGGCCGGTTCCAGCGTGCGCGTCAAGGCGGTCAGCCTGTGCTTTTCCGGCCCCGCGATTTCATACACCCCGTCGGCGCTGTCCGCGGCGGGCAACTCCAGCACCTGATCCCAGAGCGAACGCGAGCGCGCCGCGCCCACGGCCGCCGGACGGCCCTGTTCGTCGAGCCGGTCGATTTGCCAATACAGGCCTGATAGCGGTTGCTCCAGGCGTGGATCGCTCAAGGGCGGCGAGACCACCAGGCGACCGTCCGGAGCCGTGTTCACCGCGGCCGTCAGCTGGTTCAGGTGCAGGGTCAGCTCGGCGCGCAGCTGCTCGGTGATGTGCTGGCGGAACAAGCTGCCCAAGCCCCAGCCGGCCAGCACCACCGTGACCAGGATCCAGGCCAGCGTGCCGGCCAGCAGGCGCCAGCGCAGCGAGCCGGGCGCGCGCGCGCGCTGCGGCATCATGCGGCGCAGGCCAGGCGGTAACCCAGGCCGCGCACGGTTTCGATGGTATCGGGCGGCAGTTTCTTGCGCAGCCGCGCGATGAACACATCGATGGTGTTGGAGTCACGGTCATTGTCCTGGGCGTAGACGTGCTCGGTCAGCTCGCTGCGCGAAATCACTTCGCCCGCGCGTTGCATCAGCACGGCCAGCACCTTGAATTCATGGCTGGTCAGGGACAGCGCCTGGCCGTCCACCGTGACCTTGGCCTGCCGCATGTCCAGCATCAGCGGACCGCAGCGCCATTGCGCGCTGGCGTGGTTGCTGGAGCGGCGCAAGAGCGCCCGCACCCGCGCCAGCAGCTCTTCCATGTGGAAGGGCTTGGTCAGGTAATCGTCGGCGCCGGCATCGATGCCGGCGACCTTCTCGTGCCAGTTGTCGCGCGCCGTGAGGATCAGCACCGGCATGCCCTGGCCGCCCGCGCGCCACTGCTTGAGCACGGTGAGGCCGTCCATGACCGGCAGGCCCAGGTCCAGCACCACCACGTCGTAGGTCTCGACCGCGCCCATGTACTGGGCCGTTCCGCCGTCCGCGGCGGTGTCGACGGTATAGCCCGCTTGGCGCAAGGCATCGGCCAACTGCGTGGCCAGGGTCGGCTCGTCTTCAACCACGAGTATGCGCATCAGTGCTTGTCCCGGAATTGGATGTCGCGCCCCTTCACGCCCAGCACCTTGCCGTCGCGCGCGTCGATCTTCAGCTTGACCAGCCGGCCGCCGCTTTGCAGCAGCCGGATCTCGTAGATGAACTCGCCGTCGTCCTCTTCGAACTCGACCTTGACCACCTGCCCAGGATAGTCGCGTTCGACGATGTCCAGCACCGAACGCAGGGGCAGCACCTTGCCGGCCTGCAAGGCCTGGCGCGCTTGTTCGTGGTCGCTTTCATCGGCCAGGCCCGCGTTGGGGCCCGCGGCCAGCGCCAGCATCAGCGCGCCGCAGGACAGCCAGATTCGGGTACGAGTTCGTCGGGTCATGGTTTCTTTCGCATTCGGGGTCCGCCATAAGAGGCGATTGTCCGCCCAGTTATAGCGCCGGAAAAATGAACGGCACGTGAACGGCAGCTTCAGAATTGGTTCATCCGCACACCCGAATAATGCGGTCATGGTCGCCATTCCGGCAACCCGCAACAACCTAGGAGCCATTCCATGACCGCAATCCGCAACACCCTGGCCGCCCTGGCGCTTGGCGCCGCAACCCTGACCGGCGCCGCCGCCGTGCACGCCCAGACGACCGCCCCGGCGCCGGCCCAGCCCGCCGCCACGGCCCCCGCCAACGCGACGCTGACCGTGCGCCAGATCTACGACACGCTGACCGCCGCGGGCTATCGCAACATCACCGAGATCGAGCTCGAGCACGGCCGCTACGACGTCAAGGCCGACAACGCGCAAGGCCAGCGCGTGAAGCTGCGGGTCGACGCCCAGAGCGGCGCCGTCCTGCGCAGCCGCATCAAGGACTGAAGCGCCGGCGCCTACGCGCCTACCCCGCTCCGCCCGCAACCGGCGGGCCGAGCGTCCCGACATGGACACCATCATGAAACCGATAGGAACCGGCGCCGCCATAGGCGGCTTTTTGCTAGTCCTGACCCTGGCCTGGGGCCTGGACGCGTTCATCCTGCAGCCGCCGGCCACCGGCGCCTGGTACTGGGTGGCGCGCCAGCAGGGCCTCTACCTCACCGGCGTCTGGTCCATCGGACTGATGGCATTGATCATGCTGCTGGCGCTGCGGCCCGCGTGGCTGGAACGCCCGCTGGGCGGCATGGACAAGATATACCGGTTGCACAAATGGGCCGGAATCCTCGCAGTATCAGCCGGCGCCGCGCATTGGTTGCTGAAGCTGGCCAGCGGCCCCTTGAAGAGCCTGGCGGACGCGGGCAACCGCCCCGCCCGCGACGTCGTGCTGACGCTGTTCGAAAGCTCGCGCGGCCTGGCCAAGGACCTGGGCGAGTGGTCGATCTACCTGCTGCTGGCGATGCTCGCAATCACCTTGTGGCGGCGCTTTCCCTACCGGGGCTGGCGTCTCCTGCACCGCGCGATGCCTGTGCTGTTCCTGGCGCTGGCGTTCCACACGGCAGCGCTGGCTCCCGCGCGCTACTGGAGCGGTCCGGTCGGCCTGCTGTTGATTCCGCTGCTGGCCGCCGGTTCTTATGCCGCGCTGGTGGCGCTGCTGGGACGCGTGGGCAGCGGCCGCCGCGCGCAAGGCAGGATCGTGTCGCTGGCGCACCAGCCAGGCGATATCCTGGAGGTCAGCTGCGAACTCGACGCCAATTGGCGGGAGCATCAGGCGGGACAGTTCGCCTTCGTCACGTTCGACCGCAAGGAAGGCGCCCATCCCTACACCATCGCCAGCGCCCCCGTGGCGGGCGAATCTCGCGTCACGTTCCAGATCAAGGCGCTGGGCGACTACACCCGCGGCCTGGCGCGCACGCTGCGCATCGGCCAGCCGGTCGCCGTCGAAGGCCCCTATGGGCGCTTTCAACTGGAGCCGGACGCTGCCGCAGCATCGCAGGTCTGGGTGGCGGGCGGCATAGGCGTCACCCCTTTCCTCGCATGGCTGGAAGCCCTGCAGGAAGGACAAGCGCCAACGCCGCGCGTGTGGCTGCACTATTGCGTGCGCGATGCCTCGGCAGATCCTTTCGTGCCGCTGCTCAAGGAACGCTGCGCCGCGCTGGACGGCGTGACGCTCGCCATCCATAGCGCGCACGACGGCGATACGCTGACGGCTGGAGCACTGGCGCAGGGCGAGGTGGCCGCGGGCCGTGTCGCCGACGTCTGGTTCTGCGGACCCGCCGGCCTGGCCGACGCGCTCAGGCGCGGCCTGCGCAAGCTGGGCGCCAAGCCCGTGCGCTGGCATCAGGAAGCGTTCCAGATGCGTTGAGCGCGCCGGGGCTACGGAGGTCCAAGCGTATGATGGACCTCACCGCCCCCGGAGCATGCGTCATGCCCACCCCCCGCATTCTGCTGGCCGCCGTGATGGCCGCCGCCACTCTCAACGCCTGCGGCGAAATGGCCACCTTGCCGGTCGAAGCCGGCATGGGCCCGTCGCCTCAACTGCCCGCCCCCAATCCCACCACCATACCCACCGTGAAGACGGCCAAGGCCGTGGGCTGGCCCGCGGGCGCACAGCCCGTCGCAGCCAACGGGCTGTCGGTAACGGCGTACGCCAGCGGCCTGGATCATCCGCGCTGGCTGTACGTGCTGCCCAACGGCGACGTGCTGGTGGCCGAGACCAACGCGCCGCCCAAGCCCGAGTCGGCTTCCGGCGGCTTCAAGGCCTGGGTCGCCGGCCTGGTGATGAAACGCGCCGGCGCCAGGACCCCCAGCGCAAACCGCATCACCCTGCTGCGCGATGCCGACCACGACGGCATCGCCGAAACGCGCAGCGTATTGCTCGACGGCCTGAACTCGCCCTTCGGCATGGCCTTGATCGGCAATCAGTTATACGTCGCCAACGCCGACGCCGTGCTGCGCTTTCCCTACGAAACCGGCCAGGAGCGGATCACCGCCCCCGGCGTGAAGGTCACCGACCTGCCTGCGGGCCTGAACCACCACTGGACCAAGAACCTGCTGGCCAGCCCCGACGGCAGCAAGCTGTACGCCTCTGTCGGCTCCAACAGCAATGTCGGCGAAAACGGCATGGACATCGAAGAGGGCCGCGCCGCCATCTGGGAAATCGACGTGGCCAGCGGCAACAAACGCCTGTACGCGACCGGCCTGCGCAACCCCGTGGGCATGGCCTGGGCGCCCGACGGCAAAACGCTGTGGACGGCCGTCAACGAGCGCGACGAACTGGGCAGCGACCTGGTGCCCGACTACATGACCTCGGTGCGGGACGGCGGTTTTTACGGCTGGCCCCATAGCTACTTCGGCCAGCACGTCGACAGCCGGGTCCAGCCGCCGCGTCCGGACCTGGTGGCGCGCGCCATCGTGCCCGACTACGCGCTGGGCCCGCACACCGCCTCGCTGGGGCTGGCCTGGTCGGGCGGGTCGCGCCTGCCCGCGCCCTACACGGACGGCATGTTCGTGGGCCAGCATGGTTCGTGGAACCGCGATCCGCGCAGCGGCTACAAGGTCATCTTCGTGCCGTTTCGCGACGGCAAGCCCGACGGGCCGGCGCGCGACGTGCTGACGGGCTTTCTGAACGAAAGCGGCGAGGCCCAGGGACGGCCGGTAGGGGTGGCGATAGACCGCCAGGGCGGCCTGCTGACGGCCGACGACGTCGGCAATGTGGTGTGGCGGGTCGCTCCCGCTTCTACAATGGCCGCTCCCAAATAATTCAAGACCAGGAGTGAGCATGAGCACGGAAAAAGTGGCAATCGTCACCGCCGGCGGCAGCGGCATGGGCGCGGCGGCGGCGCGCAAACTGGCGGCTGACGGCTGGCGCGTAGCCATCCTGTCCTCCTCCGGCAAGGGCGAGGCGCTGGCGCAGGAACTGGGCGGCCTGGGCGTCACGGGATCCAACCGCTCGCCCGAAGACCTGGCGAGGCTGGTGGACGCCACGCAGCAAAAATGGGGCAGGATAGATGCCGTGGTCAACAGCGCCGGCCACGGCCCCAAGGGCCCGCTGCTGGAGATCAGCGACGAGGACTGGCACCTGGGCATGGAGTTCTACCTGCTGAACGTGGTGCGCATCGCGCGCCTGGTCGCGCCGGTGATGAAGCAGCAGAAGTCCGGCGCCATCGTCAATATCTCGACCTACGCCACCTTCGAACCCGAAGCGCTGTTCCCGACCTCGGGCGTGTTCCGCGCCGGGCTGGCCGCCTTCACCAAGGTGTTCGCCGACGAGTACGCCGAACACAACGTACGGATGAACAACGTGCTGCCGGGCTTCATCGACAGCCTGCCTGAAAAGGAAGACCGCCGCACGCGCATTCCGATGGGCCGCTACGGCACCGCCGAAGAAGTCGCCGACCTGATCGCGTTCCTCGCATCCGACGCTTCTTCCTACATCACCGGCCAGAACATCCGCATCGACGGCGGCATCACGCGTTCGGTCTGAAGCTCATGCTTTAGGACTAGTCTCTCGTCCGAATGACGGTATTGAAGCCTGCCCGGGGCTTCAGTACCGTAGGTTTTCGCATTCGACGAGGTGCCGCGCATGTCCGCTACGCCGTCAGCGGCTGCGCCGCAGTCCGCCGATACTTCCCACGCAAAACCGACCCCGGGCCAGGCCTCGCGTTTCCTGGCGCAGGCCACGTTCGGCCCCACGCCCGCCGAGATCGACGCCGTGGTGCGCGACGGCTACGCGGCCTGGCTGGACGCGCAGCTGGCCATGCCGCCGTCGCAGACCCATTTCGACTGGCTGCTGCAGCAGCGCAAGAACACCGAGGAGTTCAAGGGCAACGGCATCAACGCGCCCCTGGAATCCACGCTGTGGCGCAAGTTCATCTCGGCCCCGGATCAGGTCCGCACGCGGGTCGCGTTTGCCCTGTCGGAGATCTTCGTGGTGGGCGTATCGTCCATCACCGCGTCCTGGCCATTGTTCGGCGCCGCGGGTTTCATGGACCTGCTGGCCGAGCATGCCCTGGGCAACTACCAGCAACTGCTGACGGCCGTCACGCGCAACCTGTCCATGGGCTGCATGCTGACCTATCGCGGCAACCGCAAGGAAGATCCCAAGACCGGCCGCCATCCCGACGAGAACTATGCCCGCGAAGTCATGCAGTTGTTCAGCATCGGACTGCTGGAGCTGGAACCGGACGGCGCCAAAAGAATGGTCAACGGCGCGCCCGTGGAAACGTATACCAACGCGGACGTGCAGGGGCTGGCCAAGGTCTTCACCGGCTGGGACATCAACGGCCCCGAAACCGACGTCGAATTCCACCGCCGCCCCATGGCCTTGAACAATGCGCTGCACTCGCTGGCCGAGAAGCGCTTTCTGGGCGCGGTTGTGCCGGCAGGCACCGACGGTCATTTGTCGCTCAAGCGCGCCATGGAAGTGATCTGCGCCCATCCCAACGTGGGCCCCTTCATCGGCACGCAGCTGATCCAGCGGCTGGTCACCAGCAATCCCAGCCGCGCCTATGTCGCGCGCGTGTCGGCCGCCTTCAACGACGACGGCAGCGGCAAGCGCGGCAACCTGAAGGCCGTGGTGCGCGCCGTCCTGCTGGACCCGGAGGCGCGCAACCCCGACCTGGCCGCGCCCGGCTGGGGCAAGGTGCGCGAACCCATCGTGCGCTTCGCGGCCTGGGCGCGGGCTTTCGGGGCGACCTCCAACAACGGCGCCTGGGCCATGCCGGACACCACTGACAACACGATCCGGCTGGCCCAGAGCCCGATGCGATCCGCCAGCGTCTTCAATTTCTTCCGTCCGCGCTACGTGCCGCCGGTGACCGAGCTGGCGCGCAGGAACCTGGTGGCGCCGGAACTGCAGATCACCGATGAGACCAGCATTGCCGGCTACCTGAACTTCCTGGCCATCTATGTGGACCGGGGGTGGGAGGATCTGCAGACGCCCTATGCCGCCGAGATCGCGCTGGCGCAGGATCCGTCCGCGCTGGTGGCGCGGGTGGCGCTGCTGCTGGCGGGCGATGCCTATTCCGCCGAGACCGCCGGCAGCATCGCGCGCGCCGTGGCCACGATACCGGCGGGCCGGCCGCGCGACCGCGTGCGCGCCGCCATCATGCTGGTGGCCGCCAGCCCCGAATACCTGGTGCAGAAATGAAGAATTCCCGCCACGCCGCGCAAACCAGCCGCCGCGAATTCCTGCTGCGCGCCTGCGCTTTGGGCGCCACGGGCGCCGCCGCGCCACTGGCGCTGAACCTGGCGGCCCTGGGCGCGGCCGCGGCGCAATCAGCGCCAGCCTCCTCGTACAAGGCGCTGGTCTGCGTGTTCCTGTACGGCGGCAACGACCCCTACAACTCGCTGGTTCCCTACGACACGGCCGCCTACAAGGCCTATGCCCAGGCGCGCACCGACATCGCCCTGCCGCGCAACGCCCTGCAGGCCACGGCGCTGCGCGGCAAGGAACCCGCTTCCGGCGGCGCCCAGTTTGCGCTGGCCCCATCGCTGGCTCCGCTCAAGCCCTTGTATGAAAGTGGCGACATGGCAGTGCTGCTGAACATCGGTCCGCTGGTTGCGCCCACCTCCAAGCAGGAATACATAGGCGCGCGCGTGCCACTGCCGCCCAAGCTGTTTTCCCACAACGACCAGCAGTCGTACTGGCAGGCGCTGGCGCCGGAAGGCGCGGCGTCGGGCTGGGCCGGGAGGCTGACGGACCTGTTCGCGGACGCCAACGCGCAGCGCACCTTCACGGGCATCACCGCGGGCGGCAGCAGCGTGCTGTTGGCCGGACGCAAGATCGCCGGATACCGCGTGGGCATCAACGGCTCCACGCAGATAGACCTGCTGGGCCGCGACATGTATGGCTCCAGCGCCTGCACGGCCTTGCTGCGCCAGCTCATCACGCAGCCGCGCGAGCACCTGATGGAACGCGAGATGTCGCGCATCGCCGCGCAGTCCATCGACGCCGACGGGCGCCTGCGTGCAGCCCTCGCGGACGTGGCCGTGCCGGGCGAGTTCTCGTCCCCCCTGGCGCAGCAGCTGAAAATCGTCGCCCGCATCATCGCGGCGCGCCAGGCGCTGGGCGCACGCCGCCAGGTTTTCTTCGTCTCGCAGAACGGCTATGACAACCACGCCGGACTGAACGACACCCACCCCGCGCTGCTCAAGGAACTGGGCCAGGCGCTGGCCGCGTTCCAGCAGGCGCTTTCCGCGATAGGCGTGGCGGACCAGGTGACCACGTTCACGGCATCCGAATTCGGCCGCACCCTGGGCTCCAACGGCAACGGCTCCGACCACGGCTGGGGCTCGCATCACTTTGTACTGGGCGGCGCGGTCAAGGGCGGCCGCTACTACGGCAGCCATCCGGAAATCGCCCTGGACGGCCCCGGCTTCGTCGACAACGGCCGCCTCTTGCCGACCCTGGCCGTGGATCAGCTGGGCGCGTCCCTGGGCGGCTGGTTCGGCGCCAGCCGCGAGGATCTGGGGCTGGTGTTCCCCAATCTGCGGCGCTTCGACGCGCAGGCGCTGGACCTGCTGCCGCGCGCCTAGGGCCGCGCCGGCGGCGGCGAATTCACAGCTGCCGCGCCTGTTCGCGCAGCAGATACTTCTGGATCTTGCCCGTGGCGGTTTTGGGCAACGGGCCGAACACGAAAGTGCGCGGCACCTTGAAACCGGCCAGGCGGCCCCGGCAGAAGCTGGTCAGTTCTTCCGCCGTCGCGGCGCTGCCATCCTTCAGCGTGACGAAGGCGCAAGGCGTCTCGCCCCACTTGGCGTCCGGCCGCGCCACCACGGCGGCTTCCAATACGGCGGGATGCCCGTACAACGCATCCTCGACCTCGACGGTCGAGATGTTCTCTCCGCCTGATATCACGATGTCCTTGGCGCGGTCCTTGACCTGCAGATAGCCGTCGGGATGCACCACGGCCAGATCGCCGGTATGGAACCAGCCTCCGGCGAAGGCTTCCGCCGTGGCCTGCGGGTTCTTCAGATAGCCCTTCATGAGCGTGTTGCCGCGCATCATGATTTCGCCCACGGTGACGCCGTCCGGCGGCACGGGCGCCAGCGTGGCGGGATCCAGCACGCGGACCTGTTCCATCGTGTGCTTGCGCACGCCGATGCGGGCCTTCAGCGCAGCCTGCTCATCCAGCGGCAGATCGCTCCAGGCCTCGTGCCAGGCACAGCTGATCGACGGACCGTAGCTCTCCGTCAGGCCGTACAGATGCGTGACGTCTATGCCCAGTTCGTCCATCGCCGCGATGACGGCGGCCGGAGGCGGAGAGCCGCCGGTGAGCGCCTGCACCGGCCGGATCGCGCGCCGCTTGATTTCGGGCGGGCTGTTGATGAGCATGCCCAGCACCACCGGCGCGGCGCAGAAATAATCGACCCCATTCGCCTGGATGGCGTCGAAAATGGCGCCGGCCTCGACCCGCCGCAGGCAGACATTGGTTCCCGCCAGCAGCGCGATGGTCCAGGGAAAGCTCCAGCCATTGCAGTGGAACATCGGCAAGGTCCAGAGATACACCGCATGCTGGCGCATATCGCAGGCCAGGGCGTTGCCCATCGCATTCAGATAGGCGCCGCGATGGTGGTACAGCACGCCCTTGGGGCTGCCGGTGGTGCCGGAGGTGTAGTTCAGGCACAGCGACTGCCATTCGTCCGCCGGCCAGGGGAACCCGGCCGCCGCGTCGCCCGTCTCCAGCAGGGCTTCGTAGTTCATTTCCCCGAGCAGTTCGCCCGGCCCGCCGTATTCGGGATCGTCGATGTCCACCACGCGGATGCGCCTGCGGGTCTTGGCCAAGGCCTGCGCCATGACGGGCGCGTACTCCCGGTCCGTCAGCAGCACCACCGCGGCGCCATGATCCAGGATGAAGGACAGTGTTTCGGCGTCCAGCCGGGTGTTCAGGGCATTGAGCACCGCGCCCGCCATGGCGACCCCGAAATGGGCCTCGTACAGCGCGGGGATATTGGGCGCCATCACGGCCACCGTATCGCCGGGCCGCACCCCAAGGCGCGCCAGCCCGCTGGCCAGCCGGCGGCAGCGTGCATAGGTTTCGCGCCAGCTCTGGCGCAGCGCGCCATGGACGATGGCAGTGCGTTCCGGATAGACCTTCGCCGCGCGCTCGATGAAGGTCAGCGGCGAAAGCGCCAGATGGTTGGCGCTGTTGCGTTCGATATCCAGGACTTGCAGGTCGGGGGTGTCGGCGGGCATCGGAGTCTCACAGTAGCGAAACGCTCACCACGCCCTTCAGGCGTCGGCTGGCGGGGTCAGGCCGCGCAGCGTCGCGCGCAGCAGGGAATCGCTCAGGTCCGCATCCGCCTGCATCAAACGCTGCAGCAGGCGGTCAGGGCTGTCGCCGGGAGTCTCCAGATGCCAGCCATACAGGTGCAGCCCGTTCAGCACATAGGCATCGTCCAGGCCTTCCAGCACGGCATGCTGGCGCGGCGCGCGCGCGGACGGCGGCAAGGCATTGTCGGCGCAGTCCGCGACGAGGATGGAAGTCGGCCTCGAAAAGTAATCCGCCACCCGCACGCGGGCCTCTTCCAGCCGGCGTAGCGCCGCGGCATCCAGAGGTTCATCCGCCAGCCGCACCTTGAGCAGCAGGTTGCGTTGATCGAGTTCAACGATGTGCAGGTCTTTCTCGACCCAGTCCGCATGCACTGGCGCGCTCTTGCGGCGGAAGACTTCCGCGGCCGCCAGCCCCGCTCCCAGGCCTTCGCCAGCTAGCAGCTGCTTGAAAAAGTCGCGCTCGGCCATGGCGCGGTCCAGTTCCTGCAATTCCAGGTCGAGCGCATGGCGCTCGCGCAGGCATTGCGCGCGACGGGCGTGCAATTGCTCGTCTGCCGGGCCGCGCTGCAGATCCAGCCACCCCGCCAGGCGCACGCCGCTGCGCTGGCCCAGGCGTTCGATGCAGCGGCGCAGCTCCTGCAGAAACAGCGCCGCGCCCGCTTCGTCCTGCGCCAGATCCAGCGCCAGCGCCGGAAGCAGCAGCAGGCGGCCCGGCGGCTCACTGGCGTAGCTTGCCAGCGTCATGCCCTGGCCGTCCTCGAGTATGCCCGCGCCCGGCGCCTCGGCGAGAGTCGCGCAGGGCTGGAAACAGCGCGCGGCTTCGGTGAAGAGCGTGCGGAAAGGCTCGCCCGCCTGGCGCGGCAGCGCAGCGCCGTCGATCGGCTGGCTGCGCACCCGCCGCGGCCAGAGCGGATCGGACCAGTCGTAAGGAAGAATGTCCTGCAAGGTATGCACGCCCACCGTGCGCGGCGCGGGCACCAACGCCACCAGGGTGCCGCCCGCGGCCAGCAGGCGCTTGAATTGTTCGCGCCAATGGCGGCTGGTGGCCAGCAGCCATTCCGACGCGCCCACCCCCAGCACCGGCGGATCGGTGCGTTCGCAGGCCGCCTCCAGCGCGGGGTACAGGCCGGCGGGATTCCATATGAGCACGTCCGCCCGGTCCAGCGAGGCGGGCTGATCAAAGGACAGAACGGCATCCAGGCTGTGGGGCGGGAGCGCCAGCGCAAGGTCGAGCGTAGAAATATTCATATCGCTAATCCGTACTTGACTTTCGAAATCAATATATCATAAAGTCTAGTTAACTAGACAAATATACAAATCCTATATACATATTCCGGAAACCAGCTGTCATGTCCACTCTTACGAACGTCCGCAGCGAGTCCCCCGTCTCCAGCAGCCCCGTGGCGCTGGACCGCGACTCCCCTCTGCCGCTCTATGTGCAGATCAAGCGGCGCGTGCTGATGATGATCCTGAACTGGCAGCAGGAAAGCGACCGCTTCCACACCGACCACGAGCTGAGCGAACAATTCAACGTCAGCCGCATGACGGTGCGCCAGGCCATCCAGGAACTGGTGGACGAAGGCTATCTGCGGCGGGTCCGCGGTTCCGGCACCTTCGTCTGCGCCCCCAAGATCGACGAGCAGTTCAGCCCGGCCATGGACTTCATCGACCAGTGGTCCGCACACGGCCGTCCCCTCAGCCTGCGGGTGCTGCACTGCGCGCAGGAACCGGCCTCGGCCGTCGTGGCGCGCGAACTGGACGTGGCGCCCGGCACCCCGGTCTGGAGCATCCTGCGCCTGCGCACGGTCCAGCAGGTGCCGATCTCGATCGACTACCGCTATGTGCGCACCGACCGCATCCCGCACATCGACGCCCGCCAGGCCGAGGCGGGCTCCCTGCTGGAGCTGATCGGCCGCCAGGTCGAGCTGGCCTACGGCAACCTCAAGATCGAGGGCGGCGCGGTGCAGGCCGAACATGCCGATTACCTCAGCCTCCTGCCCGGCGATCCCGTCCTGACGCGGCACCTGGTGTATTTCGACAAGCAGGACCGGCCGGTCATGTCCGGCCTGTCGCATTACCGCGCGGACCAGGTCCGGTACTCGGTGCGCGTACCGCTGCAGAACGGCGCAGGCAAGACGGACCAGGTGTCGGACTCGCTCGAGTTCCGCAACCCACCCGGCGTGGCGGAGGCCTAGCCGACTACGTTTTCGCTGTTCGTGGAAGTTGCTGCACCCCCTTAAATCCCGCATCAGGCACAGGAGTAGCACCATGACTTGCTTAAAGACGTTTCTGGAGTTCTCGCGCCGCGCGGCCATCGCGCTGCCGGCCGCCGCGCTGATGCTGGGCATGCACGCCGCCAGCGCGCAGGATACGGTGCGGATAGGATCCATCCTGTCCGTGACCGGTCCCGCCGCCTTCCTCGGCGAAGACATGAAGGCCGGCATGGAAATGGCCATCGACGACATCAATGCCGCCGGCGGCATCGGCGGCAAGAAAGTCGAATGGGTGTTCTACGACGCCGAAAGCCAGACCGCCAAGGCCATCAACGCCACCAAGCGGCTGCTGTCCCAGGACAAGGTGGACATCATCGTCGGCGGCGGCAACATGAGCGGCATCGCCATGGCCATGGTGCCGATGGTGGACAAGGCCGCCACGCCCTTCATTTCCACCGAAGGCTCGATGCAGATCGTGATGCCGGTGGCGGAACGCAAGTACGTGTTCAAGAGCACCGTGGACGACGACCAGGTGATCGACCGGGTGCTGGACTACTTCGACAAGAAAGGCATCAAGCGCGCCGCCCTGCTGGCCGACAACAGCGGCTTCGGCCAGAGCGCCGTCGAACAGATGAAGCGGCTTGCCGCCAAGCGCGGCATCGACATCACGTATGAATCCTTCAACCCCGCCGACACCGACCTGACTCCGCAGCTCACGCGCATCAAGAATGCGTCGGTGCAGGCCATCATCTGCTGGACCGTCACCCCGGCTGGCGTGGTGTTCATCAAGCAGGCGCAGCAGCTGGGCCTGGACAAGCTCACCCTGGTGCACAGCTACGGTTTCGTCGACCAGCGCTACATGAAGCTGGCCGGCGACTCGGTCAAGGACCTGCTGCTGGTCAGCGTCAAGTTCCCGGTGGGCCAGGACCTGCCCGACGCCGACCCGATCAAGACGCGCATCGTGGACCTCAGCAAGCGCTTCGAGGCCCGCTACAAGCGCAAGCCCAACCAGTTCGTGGCCCAGACCTACGACGCCATCATGCTGGCACGCGCCGCCCTGGACAAGAGCGGCGGCGACAAGGAAAAGACCCGCGAACAGCTGACCGCCATCACCGGCTACCAGGGCGTGGGCGGGGTCTTCAATTTCTCGCCCCAGCGCCACTCGGGCCTGGATAAGGACGACATCGTCATGCTGGGCTACCGCGACGGGCAGTTCCGGCTGGCCGACTACAAGTAAAGCAGTTCCATCTCCGCAACCTCCACTCACGCGCGCCGCGGGCGCTGCAAACCAGGGAGTGCAGTCATGAACGTAGCAAGCGCCGAGCCGCGTACGATCCTGGACGATCCGGAAAGCATCTTTCCGCTGGACCTGGACACCCGGATCCCCAAGATCCGCGACCTCTACCACCTGGCAACGGTCAAGCAGTGGGACCCGCGCACCGACATCGACTGGCATCTGTTCGACGCCTCGCAGTACACGCCCGAGCAGCGCTACGCGGCCCGCCAGTACTGGAGCCGCCGGGCCTGGAGCGAATACGGCGCCATCTCGGAAAGCCCTGCCCTGCAGATCCGCTTCTGCCACGACAAGTGCGAACCCGACCTGCGGCTGTTCTTCACCATCCGCTCACAAGAGGAAAGCCGCCACGCCGAAGCCTGCTACCGCATGGCCGAGGCGCTGGGCGGCTACATGGAGCAGCCGGCCCAGGCCGCCTACCAGGGCTCCGTCGCCACCCATGGCGTGCGCAAGATGGCGCTGGATCCCGAGGTGTCGGTCGAGGCCATTCTCGCGGCGCTGGTCTGCGCCGCCGAGGAAATCGCATTCGACGTCTTCCGCCACCTGGTCGAAATCACCCGCGATCCCGTCGCCAAGCAGATCTGCGCCCGCATCATGCGCGACGAGGTGCGGCACTGCGCGTTCGGCTGGCGCTTTCTCGACCACCGCATTCCGCAGATGTCCGCCGCCGAAATCAAGGTAGTGGAAAACGCCGTGATCAACATGATGGAAAAGGTCGAGCTCAACGGCTATCACAGCGCATGGCTGGCGCCCGACAATCCGGCTTCTCGCGCCGAAATGGAAGTGGACCGGCTCACCTGGGAAGCCGGCCTGGGTTCCACGGTCGAAGAACTGGAGAAGCCCCTGTTCGTTGAAACCGTGCAGCGCGTGCGCCGCCAGATGGAGCCTTGGGGCGTGCATCTGCCCCTGCTGCACCACCCGAAGATCGGCGAATTCTGAACGCGAGGAAACCCGACATGAACGCAGCCACGACAAGAATTCCCGTTGAGCGCCGCTTCCCGCTGACGCTCAAGCAGTCCATCACCTCGATCCGCGAACTTTACGAAACCGGCAAGCAGCAGCGCTGGGCGCCGGAGACCGATATTCCCTGGGCCAGCCTGGATCCAGGCGCCCTCGACGCGCAAGTCCGCGATGCGGCGCGCCTGACCTGGAGCCGCCGCGCCTGGGTGGAATACGCCGGCTTGAGCGAAACGCCGGCGCTGCTGGTGCGCCTGTGCCTGGAGAGCGGCCGCGAGTCCGACCCCAAGTACTTTCTCACCGTGCGCAACACCGAGGAAGCCTGGCAGATCGAGTGCTTCCACCGCTACGCCACCTTGCTGGGCGGCTACCTGAACCGCCCGCCCAGCCCGCAGCAGGAAGCCATCTTCAACCAATGCCGGCACCGCCAGGTACTGGATGCCGCCTGCCATGCCGACGCCTTCTTCACCACGCACGCCGCGGTGGAAGACGGCCTGGAGCTGGAACTGTTCCGGGCCTACCTGGAGAACGCCCGGGAACCCGTTGCCCGCCGCATCCTGGAACAGTGCGTGCAGGCCAAGGAGCGTCACGCCACCTTCGGCTGGCTCTATGTGGCCGAACGCGCCGCGGCCTGGTCCGACGCCGACCGCGCCGCCGTGGCGCAGGCCGTGTCGGGCTATCTGAACGAGGTCGAACTGCGCGGCTACCACTGCCCCTGGCTGGCAGAGCCCGACGGCGCCGAAAGCCGTGCCAACGCGCTGACGGCCGAAGCGGGCCTGGGCGCTGCGTCCGCAGACCGGGAGTATGAGGTCCTGTGGTCGTACCTGGAGACGGTGACGCGGCGCCTGGCCGAGTTCGGCGTCGAACTGCCCGGCATCGCGCTCACCTCGCGCCGTCCCAACTGAGCGGCGCCGGGGCTTCGCCATGGACATGTCCGCGCAAATCATCCAACTGCTGGTCGCCGGCATCACCACCGGCAGCATCTACGCCATCGTGGCGGTGGGATTCAACGTCATATTCAAGAGCACCGACGCCATCAACTTCGCCCAGGGCGAATGGGTCATGATGGGCGGCATGGTGGCGGCCGCCTGTTATGCGGTCGCCGAACTGCCGCTCTGGCTGTCCTGTCTGGCGGCGGTGGCCCTGGTGGCCTTGGCGGGCGGCCTGTCCGAACGCCTGGTGATCCATCCGCTGAAAAAGCCCGCGCCCCTGCTGGTGACGCTGCTCAGCATCGGCCTGGCCATCTGTACCAAAAGCCTGGTGATGCTGGGGCTGGGCAAAACGCCGATGGGCTATCCCGCATTCTCGGGCGACACGCCGGTGCCGCTGGCGGGCGCGCAGATTCCGCCGCAGAGCTTCTGGGTGATGGGGGTGGCGCTGCTCTTCATGTTGGGCACGCATTTCTTCTTCGAACGCACTCTGCTGGGCAAGACCCTGCGCGCGACCGCCATCGACCGAGACGCCGCCGCGTTGGTCGGCATCAACGTGCGGCGCTCGGTGACGGTGGCCTTCGTGCTCGCGGCTCTGGCCGGCGGCATCGCGGGCGTGATCATCGCGCCGCTGACCTTCACCTCCTATGACCACGGCACCATGCTCGGCTTCAAGGGCTTCAGCGCGGCCATGCTGGGCGGGCTGGGCAGCTTGCAGGGCGCCTTGCTTGGCGGCGTGCTGCTGGGCGTGATCGAGGCGCTGGGAGGCGGCCTGATTTCCTCGCAATACAAGGACGCGCTGTCCTTCATCGTGCTGTTGCTGGTGCTGTTCTACCGTCCCCAGGGCTTGCTGGGCAAAGCCGAAATCAACAAGGTCTGAAGGGGGTGACGATGAAATCCGAAATCCATCCGCCCGGGGACGGCGCGCGCCACGACCTGCGCATCCTGCTGGCGCTGTGGGGCCTGTTCCTCCTGTTTCCGCTGGTGGCGCCGAACAGCTATGCCGTAGGCCTGGCGGTGACGTTCAGCATCAACCTGATGCTGATCGCCAGTCTCAACCTGCTGATGGGCTACTGCGGGCAGATATCCATGTGCCAGGCCGGCTTCTTCGGCCTGGGCGCCTATGTCAGCGGCGCCTTGTCGGCCAAGTACGGCCTCCCCGCACTCGCCTCCATCCCGGCCGCGCTGGCGGTCGCAAGCACGGCGGCGCTGTTGATCGCCCTGCCCGTGCTGCGGCTGCGCGGTCACTACCTGGCGATGGCAACGCTGGGATTCAACGCCATCCTGTCGGTGCTGTTCGTCGAACTGGTGGACTACACCGGCGGCCCCAACGGCCTGTCGGGAGTCGAGCCCATCACCATCGCGGGCTATGCCTTCGATACCGACCGGCGCTTCTTCTACCTGGCCTGGGCCGCGGGCCTCCTGCTGATGTGGGGCTTCCTCAACCTGACCCGCTCGCGCATCGGCCGCGCCATGATCAGCGTGGCCGGCAGCGAGGTCGGCGCGGCCAGCCTGGGCATCAACACCTATGCGCTCAAGGTGGTGGTGTTCGTGCTTTGCGCCGCGGTGGCGGCCCTGGCGGGTACGTTCTATGTCCACTTCAACCAGTTCGCATCGCCGGAAACCTTCAGCTTCTCCGCATCGGTGCTGCTGCTGGTCATGGTCGCGGTCGGAGGCTGGGGCAAGTACTGGGGGCCCTTGTTCGGCGCGCTGGTCTACACCGCCGCGCCCGAACTGCTGCGCGCCTTCCACGACGTGGAGCTGCTGCTGTTCGGGCTGGGCATGATCCTGGTCCTGATGTTCTTCCCGGGCGGGCTGGCGGGACTGGCGCAGCGGCTGTGCCGGCGTTCCGCAAGCCTGCCCGCATCCCCGGTGGCGGCAACGAAGGGAAAGGTGCGCCATGGCTGATCACGATTTCCTGTCGGTGCGGGACCTGGGCATCAATTTCGGCGGACTGGCCGCGCTTGCCGACCTGTCCTTCGATCTGAAGCAAGGGCAGATCAAGGGGCTCATCGGTCCCAATGGCGCGGGCAAGAGCACCTTGTTCAACATCGTCGCGGGGCTGCTGCAGCCGGGCAACGGCGACGTTTGCTTTCGCGGCCGCTCGGTGCGGGGCCTGCCGCCGCACCAGCGCGTCAGGCTGGGCATCGCCCGGACCTTCCAGAACCTGCAGATCTTCAAGGACCTGACGGTGCTGGAGAACGTCATGGTGGGCTGCCATGCGCGCTTCGGCTCCGGCCTGTGGGCCTGCATGCTGCGCACGCCCCGCCAGCGCCGCGACGAGCGGCAGATGCGCGACATCGCGATGCAACGGCTGGAGCAGCTGCATCTGGCCCGCCAGGCTGATGTGCTGGCTGCGGACCTGAGCTTCGGCCAGGCCAAGATCCTGGAAATCGCCCGCGCCCTGGCCGCCGATCCCACCTTGCTGCTGCTGGACGAACCCGTCGCGGGCGTGCCGCATGCCGAAGTGGCGCAGGTGGCCCAGGTCATACGCGAAGTGAACGCCAGCGGGGTAACCGTGCTGCTGGTCGAGCACAACATGAGCTTCGTCATGCAGCTGTGCGACGACATCCTGGTCCTGAACTACGGCCGCAAGATCGCCGAAGGCCAGGCCGACGCGGTGCGCGTCGATCCCCTGGTCCTGAAGGCCTATCTCGGGGAGGACATGCCCGATGCTTGAAATCACCAATCTGTGCGCCTCTTATGGGGCCGGCGACGTCCTGCGGGAAACCAGCCTGGAGATTCCCGCCGGGCAGATAGGCTGCCTGCTAGGCGCCAACGGCGCCGGCAAGACCACGGTCATGCGCAGCCTGAGCGGCCTGCTGCGCCCCCTGCGCGGCAGCGTGCGCTTCGAGGGCGAAGCGATAGAGGCGCTACCCGCCGACCGCATCGTCGACCGCGGCATCGTGCTGGTGCCCGAAGGCCGGCGCGTTTTCGCACCGCTGTCGGTCAGCGAAAACCTGGAAATGGGCGGCTACAAACTGCTCAAGCAACGCCGCCAATCCGAGTTCCGCCGCAACCTCGACTTCGTCCTGGACCTGTTCCCGCGGCTGTCCGAGCGCGCCCGCCAGGCTGCGGGAACGCTGTCCGGCGGCGAGCAGCAGATGGTCGCGATCGGCCGGGCCCTGATGAGCAGCCCGCGCCTGCTGATGCTGGACGAACCGTCCATGGGCCTGGCGCCCTTGGTCGTGAAGGACATCTTCCTGTCGCTGCGGCGGCTCAAGCAGGAAGGACTGACGCTGTTCATCGCCGAACAGAACGCCAGGCTGACCTTGAGCGCCGCGGACTACGGCTACGTGCTGCAGGAAGGCCGGGTGGCGTATTCGGGCAGCGCCCAGGCGCTGCGCGACGATACACGGGTACAGGCCGCCTATCTGGGCGCCTGACAGGAGACAGGTGAAGCGATGACGTGTTCTTCCCAGGAGCAGGCGATCGATCCGGAGCAGGAAGCGCAGTACAACCTGCGCGCCCGGCACCCCGAACGCGAGGAAATCTACTTTACCTATGCGCGCCGCAGCGCCGACACGCGCAGCCGGCGCGAGGCGCGCCTGGACCTGCGCTTCGGCGAGCGGCCCTCGAGCGTGCTGGACCTGTTCGTTCCCGACCACGTGCCGGCGCCGCCGCTGCTGGTCTTCATCCATGGCGGCTATTGGCGCGCCCTGGACAAGCACGGCTTTTCGTTCATCGCCGACGAGTACCTGGCGCGCGGCGTCGCGGTGGCGCTGCCCAACTACACGCTGGCGCCGCACGCGAGCGTCTCCGAGATCGTCGACGAAGCCTGTACGGCCGTCTCCTGGCTGACCGCGCAGGGAGAGCGCCACGGCTACGACGCCAGCCGCATCGTGCTGTCCGGCCATTCCGCCGGCGGGCACATGGCCGCCCGCGCGCTGTGCCGGGACCTGGTGCCCGCCCTGGCGGGCAGGATACGCGGCTACGTGGGCTTGAGCGGACTGTTCGATCTGGAACCGCTGCTGCGCACTTCCATCAACCGCGATCTCCACATGAGCGCGGCCGAAGCCCGCAGCCTGGGGCTGTACCAACGCGTCGCGTTGTACGAAGTGCCCATGGTGTTCGCCGCCGGCGCGCTGGAAACCGAGGGCTTTCGCGGCCAGAGCCGGGATTTCTCGCAGCATTGCGCCAGCCATGGCCACGAGGTGGAGAACCTGGTGGTGCCGCAGCGCAACCATTTCGATCTGCTGACCGATTTCGCGGGCGGAAGCTATCCGCTGTTCAACAAGACGCTCGATCTGCTGCTGCCCGGCGCGGGCCGGGCCTGATCTTTCACGAGGAGTCCCTATGGCAGGCCAACCACTCAATCCCGCGGGCGTCTGCGCTCCGCTGGGCCCCTACAGCCAGGGCGTGCTGACCGAAGGCCCCGGACGCTGGCTGCACATTGCCGGCCAGGTGGGAGTATCGTCGGAGGGCGCGCTCGCCCAAGGCTTCGAAGCCCAGGCCCATGCCGCCTGGCGCAACATCCAGGCCATGCTGGAGGCTGCGGGGATGAATGCGGGCGATCTGGTCAAGGTCGTGACCTACATCACGGATGAAAGCCAGTTGCCGCTGCTCGGCCCCGTCAGGCTGGCCTATCTGGGCGAGGCCCGTCCCGCCGCGACGCTGGTCGTGGTGCGCGCCCTGGCGCGGCCCGAGTGGCTGATCGAAGTGGAAGCGTCGGCGTACAAGCCTGCATGACCCGCGCGGCGGCATCGCCGGAAGGAGGATGAGCATGTTCGAGGACCTACGCAACAAGCGGGCCCTGGTGACCGGCGCCTTTGGCGGACTGGGCGCGGAGTTCGCGCGCACCCTGTCCGCCGCGGGCGCGCACGTGGCTCTGGCCGGGCGCAGGCTGCAGGCCGGCGAGCAGCTGGCCGCGGAACTGGCCGCCGCCGACCGGCAGGCCTGCGCCATCGCGCTGGACGTGACCCAGCCCGACAGCGTCGCGGGTCTGTTCGATGCCGCATCCGAGCGCCTGGGCGGCGCCATCGACATCCTGGTCAACAACGCCGGCATTACCACCGCGCGCCCTGCGCTGGAACACAGCGAAGCCGACTGGATGGACGTGATCGACGTCAACCTCAACGGCACCTGGCGGGTGGCGCAGGCAGCCGGACGCCACATGCAGGCGCACGGCGGCGGCAGCATCATCAACATCGCTTCCATCCTGGGGCTGCGGGTGGCCCAGCAGGTTCCCGCCTACGCTGCCTCCAAGGCCGCGCTGATCCAGCTGACGCAGGCCCTGGCGCTGGAATGGGCGCGCCACGGCATCCGCGTCAATGCGCTGGCGCCAGGCTACATAGAAACCGACCTGAACCGCGAATTCTTCGCCAGCGACGCGGGGCAGGCGCTGATCCGGCGCGTGCCGCAGCGCCGGCTCGGGCAGGCGCGGGAGCTGTCGGCTCCCCTGCTGCTGCTGGCTTCCGACGCCTCTTCCTTCATGACCGGATCGGTCCTGGTGGTGGACGGCGGACACCTCATTTCCACGCTTTGAATCCGGGACGCAATATGGACTTCAGCCTCACGCCAGAAATCGAAAGCTACCGCCTGCGCATCAAGGACTTTGTCGAGACGCACATCCTGCCGGTGGAGGCGGATCCGTCCTCCTACGACGAACACGAGAACATCCGCGAGGAAGTCCTGCAGCCGCTGCGCCGCCGCGCGCGCGAAGCCGGTCTGTGGGCCCTGCAGATGCCGCGCGAACGCGGCGGCCAGGGCCTGTCGCGCGTCGGCATGGCGGCCTGCTACGAGGAAATGAACGTGTCGATCTTCGGACCCGTGGTGTTCAACAGCGCGGCGCCCGACGACGGCAACATGATGGTGCTGGAAAAGGTCGCCACCGAGGCGCAGAAGGCGCGCTGGCTGCAACCCATCGTGGACGGCAAAGTGCGCTCCTCGTTCGCCATGACCGAACCGCATCCCGGCAGCGGCTCCGACCCTTCCATGATGCGCACCACCGCCACGCTGCAGGACGGCAAGTGGCGGGTGCATGGCAAGAAATGGTTCATCACCGGCGCCGGCGTGGCGCAGCACTTCATCCTGATGGCCAAGACCTCGGACGATCCGCGCAAGGGCCTGACGGCCTTTCTGTTCGACGCGGACCAGCCCGGCTGGCGCATCGAGCGGCGCATTCCCATCATGGGCCCGGAGGAACACGGCGGCCATTGCGAACTGGTGTTCGACGGACTGGAGATCCCTGACGAAAACCGCCTACTCGGCGTGGGCGACGGTCTGAAGGTCACGCAGATCCGCCTGGGGCCCGCGCGGCTGACGCATTGCATGCGCTGGCTGGGGCTGGCCCGCCGCTCGCTGGCGATCGCGCGCGAGTACGTGGCGACCCGGCAGAGCTTCGGCACCGCGCTGGCCGAACGCGAAGGCGTGCAATGGATGCTGGGCGAATGCGCCATGGCGATCGAAATCGGCCGCCTGCTGACGATGCGCGCCGCGGTCGCCCTGGACCAGGGCAGCTACGCACGCAAGGAAGTCTCGATGGCGAAGATCGTCGTCTCCGAAACGCTGCACAAGGCGGTAGACACCGCCATCCAGCTGACCGGCGCGCGCGGCTATTCACGCGATACGGCGCTGGCCTGGATCTACCGCTACGCGCGCCAGGCCCGGCTGGTCGACGGCGCCTCGGAAGTGCACAAGATGGTGCTGGCTCGGTACCTGATGGACGAAGGCGACGACTTCTGGCGTTGGCAGGCGCAGGACGCGGCCGGGGCGCAATCGTGACGGGCGCGGCGGCGGACGCCATCGACGGCCAGGACGCGCTGGCCGCCTACCTGGTGCGCGCAGGGTATGCGGGACGGGCGGAGGAAGTGGCGCTGCGCCGCCTGGCCGGCGGCCAATCGAATCCGACCTACGTCGTGACCACGGACAAAGGCCAGTACGTGCTGCGCAAGCAGCCCGCGGGCAAGCTGCTGCCCTCGGCGCACGCCATCGACCGGGAATTCCAGGTGATGCGGGCGCTGCAGCGCAGCGACGTGCCCGTGCCGCGCATGCTGGACTATTGCGCCGATGACAGCCTGCTCGGCACGCCCTTTTATCTGATGGACTACGTGCAGGGACGCAGCTTCGTCGACCCCGCCCTGCCGGGCCTCGCGCCCGCCGAGCGCGCCGCCATCTACGCGGAAACCAGCCGCGTGCTCGCGGCCCTGCATCAACTGGACTACGCGGCCCTGGGCCTGGAAAGCTATGGCCGGCCAGGCAACTACTACGCGCGCCAGATATCACGCTGGACGCGGCAATACCGCGAAAGCCGGCCGGCGGCCGACCTGCCCGCCATGGAAGCGCTGATCGACTGGCTGCCGCGCAACATTCCCGCCAGCGACGAAACGCGCCTGGTGCATGGCGATTTCAGGCTGGACAACCTGATCTTCCATCCCATCGAACCCCGCGCGCTGGCCCTGCTGGACTGGGAGCTTTCGACACTGGGCCATCCGCTGGCGGACCTGGCCTACTACAGCATGTGCTGGCGCGTATCGCCGCAGTTGTGGCGCGGCGTGGCCGGCTCCGACCTCGCCGCGCTGGGCATCCCCGGCGAGGACGAAGTCGTGGCCGCGTATTGCCGGGCGCGCGGGCTTGCGGGGGTGTCCGATTGGGGCTTTTATCTCGCCTACAGCTTCTTCCGCATGGCCGCCATCCTGCAAGGGGTTGCCGCGCGCGCCTCGGGCGGCAATGCCGCAGCCGACGACGCCCGGACCATGGGCGCCAAGGTGGAACCGCTGGCCGAGCTGGGATGGGAGTGCGCGCGCAACGGCAGCGCGGGTTGACGCAACGGCGTCAAGGAGCGGGCTGAAAGCGCCAGGCGGCGGACTGGCGTCCGCGGCGCAACCGCTCTATAACCTGATAATCGCGCCGGCGCGTCAGCCGGACGCCCCCAATTTCCCCGCATCCATGACCCAGACCTGCTCCCTGGCGCTGCAACCCGCCACCGAAGACGACCTGCCCTTCCTGCTCGCCCTGCGCAAGACCACCATGCAGGAACACCTGCAGCGCGCGGGCGCTCCCCTGGATGACGACCACCATCTGGCCCGCATCCGTTACCGTTTCGAGGACGCCCGCATCGTCTGGCTGGACGGCCGGCCCGCCGGCCTGTTCAAGCACGGCCGGGACCCGGCAGGCTGGCGCATCGTGCAGATCCAGATCGATCCCGCCTTCCAGGGCCGCGGGCTGGGCCGTCGCCTGCTGGAGGGCGTGCTGGACGAGGCCGACGCCGAGGGCGTCCCCGTCACCCTGAGCGTGCTCAAGGGCAACCCTGCCCGGCGCCTCTATGAAGCGCTGGGCTTCATCCCCGTGGAGGAAACCGACCTGGAATATGAAATGCGTCACGAACCCGGCGCGGTCCGGCCGGCCGGCTGACCCTTTGCAACTTCTTTCAGCCCGGCTGGAATAAAGCCGGGACCGGCAGCGTCTGTAGGGGGCAGTCTCCCACTTTCCCTATCTACGTACGAGGCACACCATGCGCAAACACATCGCCGCAGCCCTGGCCATCTCCGCCGCCGCCCTGTTTTCGGCCGGCGCCCAGGCCCAGGCCGTCAAGACCCAGGACGGCATGCTGGTCAACAGCGCCGGCATGACGCTTTACACCTTCGACAAGGATGCCGGCGGCAAGAGCGCCTGCAACGACCAGTGCGCCAAGATCTGGCCGCCCGTCATGGCCAGCGCCGACGCCAAGCCCATGGGCGACCTGACCGTCATCACCCGCGACGACGGCAGCAAGCAATGGGCCAGCAAGGGCAAGCCGCTGTACACCTATGCCAAGGACGCCAAGGCGGGCGACAAGACCGGCGACAACTTCAAGGAAGTCTGGCACGTTGCCAAGCCCTGATACGGTGTCCGCCATCACACGCAGCAACCCATGCGCGCCGAAGACGAAGCCCTGATCCTGGCCTGCATCCCCAGCCTGCGGCGCTATGCCCGCGGGCTGACGGGCGACCCCCACCGGGCCGACGACCTGGTCCAGGACACGCTGGAGCGCGCATGGAGCCGCTATTCGCGCTGGCAGCGGCGCGGCGAGCTGCGCGCCTGGATGTTCGGCATCATGCATAACCATTTCATCGACGGCGTGCGCGCCAGCAACCGGCGGGCCGAACAGACCGCCCCGGGCGAACTGCCCGACGCCCCGGTGCGCGCCACGCAGACAGACCACCTGGAGGTGCGCGACCTGGACCGCTGCCTGCAAGCCCTGCCCGCCGAACAGCGGGAAGTGCTGTTGCTGATATGCGTGGAAGACCTGTCCTATCAGGACACCGCCCGGATACTGGACGTGCCGATGGGCACGGTCATGTCGCGCCTGTCGCGCGCCCGCGAAAAACTGGGCGCGCTGATGCAGGCGCGCGACACCGTCAGCAAGCTCCATCGCGTGAAATGACATGAACGAGAAACGCCTCCATGCGGTGCCCGGCGCGGGCACCCCGATTACCGAAGCCGACCTGCATGCCTATGCGGACTGCCAGTTGCCGCCCACGCGCCGCGCCGAGGTCGAAGCATTCCTGGCCTCCCATCCGCAAGACCAGGCCCGCGTCGACGAATGGCGCGAGCAACGGCGCCTGCTGCACGCCATGCTGGACCCGGTGCTGGACGAGCCGCTGCCGCTGCGCCTGCCCCTGGCGCGGCCCTCGAACCCCTGGCCCTGGCGGGCCCTGGCCGCCGGCGTGGCGATCGCCGCCATCAGCGCCAGCGCCGCCTGGATCACGCGCGGCGCCATGGACGCCCGCCAGCTGCAGGCCGCGCTGGCGACCGCCGCGCCCGAACGCATTGCGGGCGGCTATGCCCAGCGCGCCGCCATCGCCCACGCGGTCTACGCGCCCGACATGGGCCGGCCTGTGGAGGTCGGCGCCGATAATGAAAAAGGCCTGGTGACCTGGCTGACCAAGCGCATGGGCGCGACCATGCGCCCGCCGTCGCTATCGCAGGCCGGCTACGAACTGGTGGGCGGCCGCCTGCTGCCGGGTGGTGCGGGGCCGGTCGCGCTGTTCATGTACGGCGCGGCCGACGGCCAGCGCCTGACGCTGTACGTCACCCGCGAAGCCGCGGGCGGGCAGACCGCGTTCCAATTCACCCAGGAAGGCCCGGTGCGGGTGTTCTACTGGGTCGAAGGACAGTTCGGCTACGCGCTGTCAGGCGCGGTCAGCCGCGAGGAACTGCTGCGCGTGTCGCAAGAGGTCTACCAGCAGCTGCAGGGCTAGTCCGGGGACGCGAGGCCCAGCCCGCCAGCATGCTCGCGCGCCTGGTGCAGCATGTGCAGCGTGATCTTGCGGACCTCCGCTCGGCTCATGCCGATATGCGAACGCAACATCCGCGCCGCCTCCTCGGCTCGCCGCGCCAGCACGGCCCGCAGGATGGCCGCGTGCTCGTCGTAGGTCGCATCCACGCGGAAGTCCTTGGTGAAATCCAGCCGCCGCACGATGCGTATCTTCTCGGTCACGTCGCGATGGATCTGCGCCAGCTCCGGGTTGCCCGCGGCTGCCACCAACGAACAATGAAAGGCCTCGTCCAGCTGCGCCACCAGCCGGCCGTCGAGGATGCGTTGCCGCGGCGGCGCCAGCCACACGTCTTTCAGTGCGCCCAGGATGCCGGCCTGGTCCATGTGCTCGCGCGCGCACAGCCGTTCGACCGCAGCCTCTTCCAGCACCACGCGCACGTCATACAACGCCTCGAAGCGTTCGAAGTCAAAGGGCCGCACCTGCCAGCCGCTGCGGGGACGCGGCAGCACGTAGCCTTCGCGCTCCAGCCGCGCCAGTCCCAGCCGCACCGGCGTGCGGCTGACGCCCAGCCGCGCCGCCACCTCGGCCTCGGTGAAGCGCTCGCCCGGCAGCACGCGGAAGTCGAACAGGTCGTCTTTCAGCCGCTGATAGACCTGGTCGGCCAGCGAACCGGCCAAGGCCGGCGTCTGGCGGATGGCGGGAGCGGCCAGCGCGGATTCCAGGCGCATGGTCAGGCCACGGGGCAGGTCGCGTCTTCGGCCAGAACGATGAGCGGGTCGCCCGCGTTCACCGGTTTGCCCGGCACGCAGCGGATCGCGACCACGGTCCCCGACGCCGGCGCGATGACGGACAGCTCCATCTTCATGGCCTCGACCACCACCAGCGTGTCCCCCGCCGATACGCTCTGACCCACCTGCACCGGGATCTTCCAGACGTTGCCGCACATGTCGGCGCTGACCAGGCTTTCGCCTTCGCGCAAGGCCGCCTCGGCGTCGGGTTCGGGGTCGGCCGCCACTTGCTCCACCGCCGCATCCTCGCTTTTCCACAAGGCCACTTCGGCGTCGAAGGCGCTCTTCTGGCGCGTCTGGAACGCGGCGATGCTGTCGGCCTCTTCCGCCAGGAAGCGCTGGTGCGCGGCAAAGTCGAACACCTCTTCCTCGATGCGGACCGTGGCCCGGCCTTCGCGGAAATCTTCGCGCAACGCATCGAGTTCGGCTTCCGTCACCGGATAGAAACGCACCTGGTCGAAAAAGCGCAGCAGCCAGGGCTTGCCGTCCTGGAACACCGGGTTCTTCAGGAATTTGTTCCAGATGGGCAAGGTGCGTCCGACCAGCTGATAGCCGCCAGGCGAATCCATGCCGTAGATGCACATGTAGACCCCCCCTATGCCTACCGTGCCTTCGGCGGTGTAGGTGCGGGCCGGGTTGTACTTGGAAGTCAGCAGGCGGTGGCGCGGATCTATCGGCACCGCGCAGGGGGCACCCAGGTACACGTCGCCCAGGCCCATGATCAGATAGCTGGCGTCGAACACGATATCGCGGACCTGCTTGCGGCTGGCCAGGCCGTTGATGCGCCGGATGAAGTCCACATTGTTCGGCAGCCACGGCGCACTGGCGCGCACGGTTTCCTGGTAGCGCTGCACCGCGCCCAGCGTGGCCGAATCCTCGAACGCCATGGGCAGGTAGACCACGCGGGTGGGCACCTTGAGCGTGGCCACGTCGGCCAGGCCGCTCTCGATCCGCAGCAGGCGCTCGATCAACGCGCCTTGCAGGATGACACGGCTGTCGTAGCGGATCTGCAGCGAACGCACGCCAGGCGACAACTCCATCACGCCGGCGATGGGCTCGGCGTTGAGCGCCTCCATCAGCAGATGGATGCGCATGCGCAGCGCCAGGTCCAGCACGTTGTCGCCGTATTCCAGCAGCAGGTAGCCGTCGCCCGCCTGGCGGTAAGAAACCGCAGGCCGCGCGCCCTGCGCCGGCAGCGCCGCCACGATGGGTTCCGGCACGGCGGCGGGCGCCAAGGCTTGCGCGGGCTGCGCGGGCGCCGCCAGTTCGGCCACGCAACGGTCCTGCGCCGCCTCCAGCGCCACCGCCTGCTGATAGTCGATGCGCACGAAGCGGATCCGGTCGCCCGGTTTGACCTGCCCGACCTTCCACAGTTCGGCGCGGGCGATGGTGACGGGGCAGACGAAGCCGCCCAGGCTGGGGCCGTCGCGCGTCAGGATCACGGGGCTGTCGCCGGTGAAGTTGATACTGCCGATGGCGTATTCGCAATCGTGGATATTGGACGGATGCAGGCCCGCCTCGCCGCCGTCCTCGCGCGCCCAAGTTGGCTTGGGGCCGATCAGGCGCACGCCCAGCCGGTTGGAGTTGTAGTGCACTTCCCAGTCCGCGGCGAAGAAGGCCTCGATGGCTTCGGGCCGGAAGAAATCCGGCGCGCCGTGCGGGCCGTAGAGCACGCCGATTTGCCAGGTGTTGCCATAGGCCGGAACCAAGCCGGCGGGCGCGGCCTGCGGTTCGGACACAGGTGCGGTGGCACCGCAGTCCCGCTCAGGACGGATCCGCGGCAGCATGTCGCCCACGCGCAAGGTGCGGCCGGCATGCCCTCCAAACTGGCCCAACACGAAGGTGGAGCGGCTGCCCAGGTAGACCGGCACGTCCAGGCCGCCGCGCACCGCCAGATAGCTGCGGCAGCCCGACAGCGCGCGGCCGGTCGTCAGCACCTGGCCGGAACGCACGGCCACCGGCGTCCACATGGGCACGGGCTCGCCATCCAGGGTGGCGGCGCAGGCCGCTCCCGTCAGCGCCACGACGGCATCGCCGTGAAAGCGCAAGGTCGGGCCGACCAGCGTGGCCTCGATGCCCGCTGCGTCGGACGCGTTGCCGACGATGCGGTTGGCCATGCGGAAGGCATAGTCGTCCATCGGGCCCGAGGGCGGCACGCCGATGTCCCAGTAGCCCACCCGCCCAGGGTAGTCCTGCACGCTGGTGTAGGTGCCTGCCGCCAGCACCTCGATCGCCGCGGGCCGGTAGGCAAAGGTTTCAAGAAAGCGCGTGGACAGCTCGCCTGCGCGAAAACGCGCGTCATCCACGATCTGCCGCAGATAGTCCAGGTTGGTGGCGATGCCGTGCAGGCGCGTACGGGCCAGCGCGTGCGCCAGCTTGTCCAGCGCGGCCTCGCGCGTGCCGGCATGCACGATCAGCTTGGCCAGCATGGGGTCGTAGAACGCCGGCACCTCGGTGCCGGTCGCGACCCAGCCGTCCACCCGCAGGCCTTCTGGAAAGAACACGTCGGTCAACACGCCAGGCGACGGCTGGAACTGGCGCAGCGGATCCTCGGCATACAGGCGCACCTCGATGGATGCGCCTTGCGGCGCGCGCGACATGGCGGCGTAATCCAGCGCTTCGCCCGCGGCCACGCGCAGCATGCATTCCACCAGGTCCAGCCCGGTGACGGCTTCCGTCACGGGATGCTCTACCTGCAAGCGGGTATTGACCTCCAGGAAATAGAAGCTGTCGCGCGCCGGGTCGTAGATGAATTCCACGGTGCCGGCGGAACGGTAGTTGACCGACTCGCCCAGCCGCACGGCGGCAGCGTGCAGCGCCTGGCGCGTGGCGGCGGGCAAAAGCGGCGCGGGCGTCTCTTCGATGACCTTCTGGTTGCGGCGCTGCACCGAGCAATCGCGCTCGCCCAGGGCCAGCACACGGCCGGCGCCGTCGCCGAAGATCTGCACCTCGACATGGCGCGCATTGTCGACGTAGCGCTCGATGAAGGCGCCGCCGTCGCTGAAGAAGTGCTCGCCCATGCGCTGTACGCTATCGAAGGCCGCAGTCAGCTCGGCCTCGTTGTCGCAGCGCGAAAGGCCGATGCCGCCGCCTCCCGCCGTGCTCTTTAGCATCACCGGATAGCCGATGCGCTCGGCCTGCGACAGCGCGGCGCCCAGACTGTCCAGCAGGCCCGTTCCCGGCGTCATCGGCACGCCGGCCTCCGCCGCCAGTTCGCGGGAACGGTGCTTCAGGCCGAACTCGCGGATCTGCAAGGGCGTAGGGCCGACGAACGCAATGCCCGCGTCTTCGCAGGCTTGCGCGAACTCGGCGCTTTCGGACAGGAAGCCGTAGCCGGGATAGATGGCTTGCGCGCCATGCTCGCGCGCGGCGGCCAGCAGCAGGTCCATGCGCAGGTAGCTGTCGGCGGCCTTTTCGCCGCCCAGAGCCACGGCCACGTCGGCCGCGCGCACGTGCGCGGCATTGCGGTCCGGGTCGGAGTAAACGGCCACGCTGCGGATGCCCAGCCGCTTGAGGGTGCGGATGGCGCGGACGGCGATCTCGCCGCGGTTGGCAATCAGAACGGTATCGAACACGGTGCGACTCCCTGGTGTCTTGCGGGTTATCGAAAGCGGAGATCAGGCCAGGCTGGCCAGGTAGGCGCGCCAGCCGCCGAACTCCGTGATGTCGCGCGCGCCCTCCAGGCCGCGCGGCTCGCAGATGAATCCCTTGACCTGGCGGCCGTCCGCCAGCTCCAGCGTGCCGATGCCCAGCGGCGCGGGGATCTCGGCCACGAAGGCGCCGAAGGCGGCCAGCGGTACGTCCCAGAGTTCGACCTCGATGGGCGCGCCGCTCGCGGACTTCACCAGTCCGGGCTTGGGCGGCGTGGTGTTGGCCAGGGCGTACAGGCGGTAATCGCCGGCCGTGCGCGCCGCTTCGACGAACACGGCGCGGCGCGAGGTCAGTTGGTGGTTCAGCGGCATGCCGCGCAGGTGCGCCCCCACGACCGACACGCGCACCGTGTCACGCGCGGGGAGGACCGCATGCTCGGCTGCGGGCAGCGGCGCACCGGTGGCGCCCAGCGGCAGCGCCAGACGCGCCTGCCACTGGCGTCCGAACTGCGCCAGCGCATGGTCCTGCCAAGCCATGCCGATCAGCGTGATGCCCGCGGGCAGGCCGTCGCCGCGCATGCCCGCGGGCAGCGCCAGCGCCGACAGGTCGGCCAGGTTCGTGAAGTTGGTGTAGATCCCCAATCTCGAGTTCAGCGTCACCGGATCGGCTTCGAGCTGGGCGATGGTGTAGATCGTGGGCGTAGTCGGCACCACCAGCGCATCAAAGCCCGCCAACGTCTGATGGATGCCGCGCGTCAGCTCGGCGCGCCGGTACTCGGCTTTGAACGCGTCCAGCGCGCTGTAGTTGGCGGCCTGTTCGACGATGCCGCGCACCACCGGATGGATGGCCTCGGGGTTCTGCTTCCACAACGCTTCCACGGCGGCAAAGCGCTCGGCCACCCAGGGCCCTTGGTACAGCAGCGCCGCCAGCTCGCTGAATGGCGTGAAGTCGATGGGTTCGACCGTTGCGCCGCTGGCCTTCAGGTCGCTCACGGCCTGATCGAACGCCGCCGCGGCCTGCGCATCGCCGAAAAATTCCAGCTGCGCGGGAATCGCCAGCCTGGGTTGCGCCGGCCAGGGATTTCCGCTCCCTACAGGCTGAGCGCGCGAATAGGGGTCGCGCGCGTCCCAACCCGCTGCAATGTCGGCTACCAGTTCGGCGTCGTCCACCGTCAGCGCGAACACCGACACGCAGTCCTGCGTGCGGCATGCCGGCACCACGCCTGCCGCGCTGAGCCGCCCCTTGGTGGGCTTGAGGCCCACGATGTTGTTGAACCCCGCCGGCACGCGGCCCGAGCCCGCAGTGTCGGTGCCCAACGAGAAAGCGGCCAGGCCGCGCGCCACCACGGAAGCCGAACCCGAACTGGAGCCGCCGCTGACGTAGTCCGGATTGAACGTATTGGGCACCGCGCCCAGCGGCGAACGCGTGCCCACCAGTCCGGTGGCGAACTGGTCCAGGTTGGTCTTGCCCACCAGGATGGCGCCGGCCGCGCGCAGGCGGGCGACCACGGTCGCATCTTCCTCGGGCGTATATGCGAATTCCGGGCAGGCCGCCGTGGTGGGCCAGCCGGCGGCGTCGATATTGTCCTTGATGGCGAACGGCACGCCATAAAGCGGCAGCCGCGTCAGGTCGCCGTTGGCCGCTTCCAGCAGCCCTTGCAGAGCGTCGAGCTGCCGCGCCAGCATGGCGCCGTCCACGCGCTTGATCCAGGCATTGTCTGGCGCGTTGCCGCGTTCGGCCCAGGCGGCCAACAAGGTCTCGGGCGTGGCGCCCTCATTGCGATAGGCGGCCTGCCACTGCGCGATCGTCCAGGCGACGGGGCCTTTGTGCGTTGCTACGGCGTTCATGCTGGAATCCTTTCTTGTATACAAGTACGGATTCCCAAGCAATCGGCGTGCCATGTCGGACGCCGCCCCGCGCCTGCCCCGATTCCCTGCGGCAAGGGGCCGCCTGCGGCACGAAGCCATCGCCGCGGCGCCACATGCGCGCACCGCCAGCGGGCGGCGCGCGCACCCATGTTGTGCACGCGGCACCAGATCGGCCCGTGCCGCCTGGCGCGCCGCCATCCGTGGCGCGCCCTTCGTCTACCCCCTTTCATATAGCGGACTGCACGTGCCCGCGCGGTTGGCATGCCTCTTGCTTTTAGGTCCTCGTTGTCGTGTGTTTTCAGATCGTTCTCGCCGGCACGGCCGGCACATTCCAATCAGGAGTCACCATGAAACGCAGACTAGCCCTTAAGCAACTGACCGCCGTGAGCCTGTTGGCCATGTCCGGATGGATGCCGCAGGTACTCGCCGCCGAGGACACCATCAAGGTCGGCATCCTGCATTCGCTGTCGGGCACGATGGCGATCTCGGAAACGTCGCTCAAGGACGTGGCCCTGATGACCATCGACGAGATCAACGCCAATGGCGGCGTGATGGGCAAGAAGCTCGAAGCCGTGGTGGTGGACCCGGCGTCGAACTGGCCGCTGTTTGCCGAGAAGTCGCGCCAGCTGCTGTCCCAGGACAAGGTGGCGGTTGTCTTCGGCTGCTGGACCTCGGTGTCGCGCAAGTCCGTGCTGCCGGTGTTCAAGGAACTCAACGGCCTGCTCTTCTACCCCGTGCAATACGAGGGCGAGGAGCTCGAGAAGAACGTGTTCTACACCGGCGCAGCGCCCAACCAGCAGGCCATACCCGCCGTCGAATACCTGATGAGCGAAGACGGCGGCGGCGCCAAGCGCTTCGTGCTGCTGGGCACCGACTACGTCTACCCGCGCACCACCAACAAGATCCTGCGCGCCTTCCTGCATTCCAAGGGCGTCAAGGACAGCGACATCGACGAGGTCTACACGCCTTTCGGCCATTCCGACTACCAGACCATCGTCGCCAACATCAAGAAGTTCGCCACGGGCGGCAAGACAGCCGTCATCTCCACCATCAATGGCGACTCCAACGTGCCCTTCTACAAGGAGCTGGGCAATGCCGGCCTGAAGGCCACCGACGTGCCGGTGGTGGCGTTCTCGGTGGGCGAAGAGGAATTGCGCGGCGTGGATACCAAGCCGCTGGTGGGCCACCTGGCCGCGTGGAACTACTTCCAGTCGGTCAAGAACCCGGTGAACGACGCCTTCATCCAGAAATGGAAGGCCTATGCCAAGGCCAAGAACCTGCCCAACGCGAATACGGTGGTGACCAACGACCCGATGGAAGCCACCTACATCGGCATCCATATGTGGAAGCAGGCGGTGGAGCAGGCCAAGACCACTGACGTGGACAAGGTGATCGCAGCCATGGGCGGCCAGAAATTCAACGCGCCCGACGGCTACACCATCGAGATGGACAAGACCAACCACCACCTGCACAAGCCGGTCTACATCGGCGAAATCAAGGCGGATGGCCAGTTCAGCGTGGTGTGGAAGAGCAAGGGTCCGATCCGCGCCCAGCCCTGGAGCCCGTACATCCCGGGCAACGAAGGCAAGCAAGGTCTCTAACGCACCGGGAACAAGCAGCCATGCGCATCGCGGCAATCGCACTCTACTTGCGTCGTTTCCTGCTGGCATGGCTGGTGTCCCTGCCGCTCGCGGCCGCCCCGGCGGCGGCAAGCGGCGTGGACCCGGCCTTGCTTGCGCCGCTGGCCGGCGACGACACGGACGCCAGGCTCCAGGCGATTGCCGCGCTGGGCCAGCTGCCCGAACCCGAGGCGGCAGCGGTGCTGCAGGCGCTGGGCGAGGACCGGCTCTACGCCGCCGATGACGGCCGCGTGCTGATCGGCAACGGCGGCGCGCGCGCCATCGATGCGGCGACGGGCGCCGCCGCCGAGCTGCCCCCAGGCGCAGGCGCCATCGGCATCAATAACCGCCTGCGGCGCGCCATCGAGGCGGCGCTGGCGGGTTCGCGCCTGTATTCCGAGCAGCCCGCCGAGCGCCTGGCTGCGGCGCGCCGTCTGCAGCAGACCGGAGACCCGGCGCGCCTGCCCATGCTGGAAAAGGCATTGGCGTCCGAAAAGAACGAAGCCGTGCGCGACGCGCTGCTGATCGCGCAGGCCAACCTGGAATTGAAAAGCGGCGATCCCGCCAAGCGGCGCCATGCGGTCGAGGTGCTGGGCGCCACCCGCAACGCCGCATTCCGTCCCACCCTGGCCGCGCTGGCCGAGGAGCGCGACGGCGCCTACGCGGAACCCGACGCCGGCGTGCGTGAGGCCGCGGGCCACGCGCTCAAGCAGATCGACCGCCACCTGGCCACCATCGAATGGGCCGGCAACCTGTTCTACGGCATCAGCCTGGGCAGCGTGCTGCTGCTGGCGGCGCTGGGCCTGGCCATCACCTTCGGGTTGATGGGCGTCATCAACATGGCGCATGGCGAACTGCTGATGATAGGCGCCTATGTGACCTACGTAGTGCAGACGGCGTTCCGCGCCTGGCTGCCGGGCTGGCTGGACTGGTATGTGCTGGCCGCGTTGCCGCTGGCCTTCGCCGTGACGGCGCTGGTCGGCATGGCGCTGGAACGCACCGTCATACGCTGGCTCTATGGCCGGCCGCTGGAAACGCTGCTGGCCACCTGGGGCATCAGCCTGATCCTGATGCAGGGCGTTCGCACGCTGTTCGGCGCGCAGAACGTGGAGGTGAGCAATCCCGGCTGGATGTCCGGCGGCGTCACGGTACTGGGCGGACTGGTGCTGAGCTACAACCGCCTGGTCATCATCGGCTTCGCCTTCTTCGTGGTGTTCCTGGTCTGGGCGCTGCTGAACCATACCCGCCTGGGCCTGTTCGTGCGCGCCATCACGCAGAACCGCCGCATGGCCGACTGCGTGGGCGTGCCCACCGGCCGCGTCGACATGCTGGCCTTCGGCCTGGGCTCTGGCATCGCCGGGCTGGCTGGGGTGGCGCTGTCGCAGCTGGGCAACGTGGGGCCGGACCTGGGCCGCGGCTACATCGTCGATTCGTTCATGGTGGTGGTGCTGGGCGGCGTGGGCCAGCTCGCCGGCACCGTCATCGCCGCGCTGGGCCTGGGCGGCGTCAACAAGTTCCTGGAGCCCTATGCCGGAGCCGTCATGGCCAAGATCACCATCCTGGCGCTCATCGTGCTGTTCGTCCAAAAGCGGCCGCAAGGCCTGTTCGCCCCTCGCGGCCGGAGCGTCGAATGAAACAGAACGCGCTGACTGAGCTGAATCTGCTGACCCGCCGCCCGCTGTACTCGGGACGGGTGTGGGCGGCCCTGGCCGCGGCAGTGGCGCTCCTGGCGCTGCTGCCCTTGCTGAATCTCGCTTTCCCTCCCGGCCATGCGCTGCATGTGTCGGCCTATGCCGTGGCGCTGCTGGGCAAGTTCATGTGCTACGCCATGGCGGCGCTGGCGCTGGACCTGGTGTGGGGCTATGCCGGCATCCTGTCCTTGGGCCATGGCCTGTTCTTCGCGCTGGGCGGCTATGCGCACGGCATGTACCTGATGCGCGCCATCGGCCGCGACGGCGTCTACCAGAGCGACCTGCCCGACTTCATGGTGTTCCTGGACTGGAAGAGCTACCCCTGGTACTGGTCCTTTACCGAGCACTTCTGGTACGCCATGCTGCTGGTCGTGCTGGTGCCGGGCGTGCTGGCCTTCGTGTTCGGCTACTTCGCCTTCCGCTCGCGCATCAAGGGCGTGTACTTTTCCATCATCACGCAGGCGCTGACCTTCGCCGCGATGCTGCTCTTTTTCCGCAACGACACGGGCTTCGGCGGCAACAACGGTTTCACCGACTTCAAGCGCATCCTGGGTTTCGACATCACCGCGCCCGGCACGCGCGCCGCGCTGTACTGGATCACGCTGGCCGCGCTGGCAGGCGCGCTGGTCCTTGCGCGCGCGGTCACGCAGAGCAAACTGGGTCGCGTGCTCACCGCCGTGCGCGATGCCGAGAGCCGCCTGCGCTTCATCGGCTACGACCCGCTGGGCTTCAAGCTCTTCGTCTGGACCCTGTCCGCGGTGCTCTGCGGCATCGCCGGCGCGCTCTACGTGCCGCAGGTCGGCATCATCAACCCCAGCGAGATGTCCACCGAGACCTCGATTGAAATGGTGATCTGGGTCGCCACCGGCGGACGCGGCACGCTGGTCGGCCCCATCATCGGCGCGGGCGCCGTCAACGGCCTGAAGACCTGGTTCACCAGCGTACTGCCGGAATTCTGGCTGTACGCCCTGGGCTTGATCTTCGTGCTGGTGACGCTGTTCCTGCCCACCGGCATCGTCGGCCTGGCGCGCCGCGTCTGCGCCCGCATCCAGGGGAACAAGGCATGAGCAGCACGCACATCGAATCCGCCGCGCTCGACGGCGGCCCCAGCGGCGATGCCGGCTACGGCCGCGTCAGCCCCAAGGGCCTGGACACCAGCCACGGCGCCATCCTTTACCTGGAAGGCATCACGGTCAGCTTCGACGGCTTCAAGGCCTTGAACGACCTGACGCTGGACATAGGCGTGGGCGAACTGCGCTGCATCATCGGCCCCAACGGCGCTGGCAAGACCACCATGATGGACGTCATCACCGGCAAGACCCGGCCCACTTCGGGCACGGCCTACTTCGGCCAGAGCATAGACCTCACCACGCTGAACGAAGCGCAGATCGCGCATGCCGGCATCGGCCGCAAGTTCCAGCGGCCCACGGTGTTCGAGCAGCACAGCGTGTTCGAAAACCTGGAGCTGGCGATGAAGACCGACAAGCGCGTGCGGCCCACGCTGTTCGCGCGATTGAGCGGCGAACAGGCCGACAAGATCGGCGAGACGCTGGACCTGATCCGGTTGCGGCCCGAAGCGGCGTTGCCCGCGGGGCTGCTGTCGCACGGCCAGAAGCAGTGGCTGGAGATCGGCATGCTGCTGATGCAGGAGCCGCAATTGCTGCTGCTGGACGAGCCGGTGGCGGGCATGACCGATGCCGAGACCGAACGCACCGGCGAGCTGCTCAACGAATTGCGCGGACGCCATTCGCTGATGGTGGTGGAGCACGACATGGATTTCGTCAATCAGATCGCGGGCGACGGCAAGGTCACGGTGCTGCACGAAGGCTCGGTGCTGGCCGAAGGGCCGATGAGCAAGGTGCAGGCCGATCCGCGGGTCATCGAAGTCTATCTGGGGCGCTGAGATGCTGGACGTGAACACGATCGACCAATACTACGGCGGCAGCCATACGCTGCGCGGCGTGTCGCTGTCCGTGCGCCAGGGCGAATGCCTGGCGCTCTTGGGACGCAACGGCGTGGGCAAGACCACATTGCTCAAATGCGTGATGGGCGTGCTGCCGGTGGTGCGCGGCGACATCGCCTTCGACGGCGCGGACGTCACGCGCCTGGCGCCGCACCAGCGCGCGGCGCGCGGCATGGCCTATGTACCCCAGGGCCGTGACATCTTCGCCCGCTTGACGGTGGAAGAGAACATCCTGATGGGCATGGCGACCAAGCCGGCGGCGCGCGCGCGCCGCATCAAGGAAGAGGTGTACGAGCTGTTCCCCGTGCTGCGGACCATGCTGTCGCGCCGCGGCGGCGACCTGTCCGGCGGACAGCAGCAACAGCTGGCCATCGCCCGCGCTCTGGTGGCCGAGCCCAAGCTCATCATCCTGGACGAGCCCACCGAAGGCATACAGCCGTCCATCATCAAGGACATCGCCCGAGTCATCCACATGCTGCGCCAGCGCGGCGACATCGCCATCCTGCTGTGCGAACAGTACTTCGACTTCGCTCGCGAACTGGCGGATCAGTTCGTGGTGCTGTCGCGCGGCGTCGTGGTGGCGCGCGGCGACCGCGACGCCATCGACGGCGAGGATGTGCGGCGGCATCTGTCGGTTTAGTGTCCGCGCCGGACCTCGATTATTCCTGGCAAACGCTGGACGGCAGCCCCATCTGCTCCGATATAATCGGGCGCCATGTGCTCCGCTGCCTACCTGACCCGCCCCGCCGTGTGGATCGCGCTCGTCGCGATCCTGTGGGCGTCGTTGGCGCCGTCGCTGGCGCATGCACTGAGCCTGTCTCCGGCCAGCCACAACGCCCATCGCATCAGCGTCGACTTCTGCACCAGCGAAGGCGCGGGGCAAGCATCCCTGACCCTGGAGGTGCCGGGCGGCAGCAATGACGGCACCCAGGCGGACGATCACGGCGACAGCCATCATTGCCCGCTTTGCCGCAACCCCAACGCTGACGTGGGCATTCTGCCCGCGTCCGTTCCCGTCGTGCCAGCCCCTCTCGGCCGCGCCATCACGTATCCGCCGCTGTTCTTCCTCGCGGCCCATCCTCTTCATGCCTGGAGCGCGGCCCAGCCGCGCGCACCGCCCGCGGTCTGAGCCGGCGCGCCCCGCCGCCTGACGGCGGCCGGTTTGCGTCCACCGCTGTTATCCCGCCGCCACGTTCCGTCCGCGCCTCCCGGCGCGCCCGGATGCGTGCCGTCATTCAGGCTCATGCGTCCCGGCCAGCCCCGCCCGCTTTGCGAGGGCCGCCGAGCGCGCGGGCCGGACCACCGGTTCCAGACATGAAGAAGACCACGACCTACACCCTGCTGCTGGGCGCGCTCGCCAGCGGCTCCGCCCAGGCCCTGACCACGGAACCCGCCGTGCCCACCCTGGCGCCCACCACCGTGCACGGCGCCGCCTCCGAAGAGCCCGCGCCCAACGGCCCCATCGACCTGAACGTGCGCGACAGCACGGGCAGCCGGCTGGGCCTGACCCTGCGTGAAACGCCAGCCAGCGTCACCGTGATCTCGCGCGAACAGATCGAGGCGCGCGGATCCTTGAATACGCAGGAGATCGCCCGCGGCATCCCCGGCGTGGACAACGCCTCGCCCCCAGGCAACGCGGGCGCGGTCAGCTACCGCGGATTCTCCGGCGGCCAGGTCTCGCAACTGTTTAACGGCATTTCCGTGCAGTACGACTCGATCGCGGCGCGGCCGGTGGATAGCTGGATCTACGACCGGGTCGAAGCGATCGGCGGTCCCTCCACCTTCCTGTTCGGCGCGGGCGCGGTCGGCGGCGCCATCAACTACGTCACCAAGCTGCCCGAACGCGACACCTTCTACGACGGCCAGCTGCGCGTGGGTTCGTTCGACAGCCGCCAACTGTCGGTGGGACTGAACCAGCAACTGGCGGGCGAGCCCGGCGGCCGCGGCCACTATCTGCGCATCGATGCCAACACCGGCTCCAGCCACGGCTGGGTCGACGGCAACCATTCCCGCGCCAGCCAGGTGGCCGCCTCGCTACTGTCCGATCTGGGCGCCGACGTGACCCAGACCTTTGCCTTCGAGTACCAGCGCGAACAGGTGGACCGGCCCTACTGGGGCACGCCGCTGAAAACCGACGCCAACGGCGTGGTGCAAGGCACGGGCCGCATCCTGGATGGCACGCGCTTCAAGAACTACAACGTCAACGATGGCCTGTACGAGCAGTCGGTGCTGTGGGCGCGGTCCCTGACCGAATGGCGCGCCGGCTCCAATCTGACCTTCAAGAACACGCTCTACTACTATCGCGCCGAGCGCGATTACCGCAATCTGGAGAACTACCGCCTGAACGCAGGCAACAGCCTGGTGCTGCGTTCCGGAGCGCTGTTGCAACGGCACGAACAAAGCCTGATAGGCAACCGCGTCGAGGGCCTGTACCGCTCCACCCTGGCCGGCCTGCCCAGCGACTGGTCCTTCGGCGTGGACGTCAGCCAGAACAAGATCACGCGCTATCCGACCAGCCTGCCCGGCCAGGTCGACGCAGTGGATCCCTACGACTTTTCGGCCGGCGATTTCTACGACATCCCCGGCATGAAGCGCGGCCACGTCGCCGACCGCGACAACCGCATCCGCACGCTGGCGCTGACGATGGAGAACCGCACCACGGTGCTGCCGGGCGTGGCCATCGTGTCGGCATTGCGCAAGGACTTCATCGACATGGACCTGACCAATCGCCGCGCCGTCACCGCCGCCTCGCCCGCCAGCGCGCAGCGCAGCTACTCGCCGCTGACCGGACGGCTGGGCGTGAACTGGGAGCTGAGTCCGGAGGCCTCGCTGTACGCGCAGTACGCCACCGCGGCCGATCCTCCCTCGGGCATCCTGGCCACCGCCTCGTTCGCCGACGTGCTGAACAATGACAAGCTCACCACCGGCAGGCAGGCCGAGGTGGGCGGCAAGTTCAACTTCTGGGACGGCCGCGGTTCAGCCACCGTGGCGCTCTATGAGATCAAGCGCAAGAACATGGCGACCTCGGACCCCAACAATCCCGGCGTCAGCGTGCCCGTGGGCGCGCAATCGGCGCGCGGCATCGAGCTTGCCGGCGGCCTGCAGCTGACCTCCCAGCTATCCCTGCAGGGCAATGTCGCCTTCGTCGATCCCAAGTACGACGACTTCTCGCAGTCCGTGGGCGGCGTGGCGGTCTCGCGCAACGGCAACGTGCCCACCAACACTCCGCGCCGCCTGGCCAACGTCTGGCTGGACTATGCCTTCCTGCCCGACTGGACCGCCAGCATGGCCGCGCGCTACGTGGGCCGCATGTACGCGGACGCCGCCAACAGCGTCTGGACGCCGTCCTACACCGTGTTCGACGCGGCGCTGTCGCACCGGATCAACCGCAACCTCAGCGTGACGGCGCGCGTGCGCAACCTGACCGACAAGGTCTATGCCGCGAACGCAACGCCGACCATGTACTACCTGGGCGCGCCCCGCTCGTTCGAGCTCACCTTGCAGGCCCGCTTCTGAGCGGCGCGCCAGGACAGACCGCCATGAACACGACGCTACCCTCCTCCGCCCGCCATCGCGCCGGGCCGCCGCTGCCGGCGCGCGCCAAGCGCTGGCTGTACCTGATCCATCGCTGGGCGGGCATCGTGCTGTGCCTGTTCTTCGCCATGTGGTTCATCTCCGGCGTGGTGATGATGTACGTGGGCTATCCCAAGCTCACGCCGCAGGAACGCCTGACGCACTTGCCCGCGCTGGATTCCGGGGCGATCAGTGTCACACCCGCGCAGGCGCTGGCGGCGGCGGGCGCCAAGGACGCCGCCGGCATGGCGCTGGCCGCCGCCCGCGGCGGCGCGCCGGTCTACGTGATTCCCGGCGAGGCGCGCCGCGCGCCCAGGATGGTGGACGCCGCCAGCGGCGCTCTGTTGCCCCCGGCCGATGCCGCGACCGCGCTGGCCACGGCCCGTGCCTGGTCGGCAGGCCAGTATGCCGCCCGCTACCTGGGTACCGTGGACGAAGACGCCTACACCCATTCACGCGCGCTCGGCCCCGACCGGCCGCTGCACCGGGTGGACCTGGACGATCCCGCGCATACGCGGCTCTACATCTCGTCCGCCACGGGCATGGTGGTGCTGGACGCCACCCGCGCCGAACGCGTCTGGAACTACGCGGGCGCCTGGATCCACTGGCTGTATCCGTTCCGCGGCAATGCGTTGGACGGTTGGTGGCACGACATCGTGGTGTGGCTGTCGGTCGCAGGCGTGCTGCTGGCCGTGACGGGCACGGTGGTCGGCATCCTGCGCTGGCGCTTTTCGCGGCCCTATGCCAGCGGCAGCCGTTCGCCCTACCGCGAAAACATGATGCGCTGGCACCACCTGAGCGGCCTGCTGTTCGCGGCCATCACCATCACCTGGATCTTCAGCGGACTGATGTCGATGAATCCGTGGAAGCTGTTCAGCAGCGGAGCACCGCCCTTGGCCCAGGGAGCCTATGCCGGCGCGCCCGGGAACACGCTGGCCACGCCCGGGGAACTGATCGCAGCCCTGCCCGCCGCCCCGCGCGAATTGCGCTGGGCCCGCGCCGACGGCCAGGACGTGGTGCTGGCGCGCAGCGCCGCAGGCGCCCCGCTGGTGCTGTCGGCCGGCAACGCGCAGCCCTACACGTTCGACCCGGCGGCCCTGCGCGCCGCCGCCGCCCGGCTGGTCCCCGGTGCCCGGCTCGCCAGCGCCGAAACGCTGCAGGCCTATGACTTCTATTACTACGCCCGCGACGAGCACGCGATGCTTGGCCATGTCGAGAAGCCGCTACCCGTATGGCGGCTGACCTATGACGATCCGCAGGCGACCTGGGTCTATCTGGACCCACGCACGGGACAGATCGTGAGCCGGCAGGACAGCGGTTCGCGCACCAGCCGCTGGCTGTTTGCCTTTCTGCATAGCTGGGACTGGACCGGCCTCTTGTCGCGCCGTCCGCTGTGGGACGCCCTCCTGGTGTTCCTGAGCCTGGGCGGCGCGGCGCTCAGCCTGACCGGCGCGGTGATAGGCTGGCGGCGGCTGGGCAAGAAGCTGCGGGCCTGAAGCGCCGGCGCGGATGCACTATGCTCACAGCCTTGCATGACGATCTACCGGAAAGAGGAGCTTCCATGTCCGACGTAACCATCTATCACAACCCCAAGTGCGGCACCTCGCGCAACACCCTGGCCATGATCCGCAACGCCGGCATCGAACCGGAGGTCGTGCTGTACCTGGAAACGCCGCCCTCGCGCGCCACCTTGAAGGCACTCTTCAAGAAGGCCGGCGTCAGCGTGCGCGAGGCCCTGCGCGAGAAAGGCACGCCTTACCTGGAACTGGGCCTGGACGACGCTTCCCTCTCGGACGACGCGCTGCTGGACGCGATCGAGCAGCACCCCATCCTGCTGAACCGCCCCTTTGTCGCTACGCCGCTGGGCGCGCGCCTGTGCCGCCCGTCGGAACTGGTGCTGGACATCCTGCCCGCCCCGCAGCAAGGCGCCTTCGCCAAGGAAGACGGCGAAGCCGTGATCGACGCGCAGGGCAAACGCATCCAGAAGTAAAAGGACGCAGTCCGCGGCCTTTTGTAAGCGGACTGACGGCTGGGATCATTACCATCGCGGCAATCGTTTCATTACGCCGCGATGACAAGTCATGAATTCCCTTGAAAACCTCAACCAGTCCCTTTTTCTCTCGATCAACGCCGACCCGGCCACTCCGGTTTGGCAGATCCACGCCGCCATGCTGGTGGCGAACCGGCTGATCCTGCTGGTGCCGGTCGTGTTGGCCGCCCTGTGGCTGTGGGGCGGCCGGCCGCAGCGCGAGGTCGCGCTGAAGGCGCTGGCCAGCATCGCCGTGGCGCTGTTCGCAAGCTACCTGTGCGGCGCGCTGTGGCCGCATGCGCGGCCCTTCGTCATCGGCCTGGGACACGCCTTCTTCCCGCACAAGGCGACGTCGTCGTTTCCCAGCAACCACACCATCATCATCGCCACGCTGGCGTTCGCGCTGATCTATGACCGGCGCTGGGCCGGCTGGGGCTGGCTGGCGCTGGCCGCGGCCGTGCTGGTGGGCGCTTCCCGCGTCTACCTGGGCGTGCATTTCCCGCTGGACATCCTGGGCGGACTCCTGCTGGCGCCGGTGGCCGCCGCGCTGACCGCAATGGCGTGGCGCCGCTGCGGCGAACCGCTAACGGGCCTGACGCAGGGGCTGTACCGCAAGGTCCTGGCCCTGCCGATCGCGCGTGGCTGGATCCGCGCCTGAACGAACGCCGCGCTCAGTTGATCGCGACCTTGGCGTCCTTGACCAGCTTGGCGTAGTTCTCGGTATCCGTGCCGATGCGCGCCTTCATCTCGGCGGGCGTATCGCCGATAGGCACAGCGCCGATCTCGGCCATCCGCCGCGAGAAGTCGGGCGAACGGATGATCTTGACCATCTCGGCATTCAGGCGCCCGACCACGTCCGCAGGCGTGGCCGCCGGCGCCAGCACGCCAAACCAGGTCCCCATGTTGAAGGGCTTCAGACCGGCCTCCTCCATGGTCGGCACATCGGGCAACGCGGCCGAACGCTGATTGGTGGTGACAGCCAGCGCGCGCAGCTTGCCGCTCTGGATGTGTGCCAGCACCGGCGTCACCGTGTCGAAGGACATGTCGATCTGGCCGCCCAGCAGGTCGGTGGTGAGCGGCCCGCTGCCCTTGTAGGGCACGTGCAGCAACTGCACATGCCCTTCCTTTTCGAACTGCGCGCCAATCAGGTGTTGCCCCGTGCCCATGCCGTTCGAGCCATAGGTCAGCTTGCCCGGCTGGCCTTGCGCCAGCTTCAGCAAGGACTTCACGTCCTGCGCCGGCAGCTTGGGATTGACCACCAGCACGTTGGGCACCAAGGCCACCGTGGTCACCGGCGCGAAATCCTTCTGGAAGTCGTAATGCAGGCTCTTGTAGACGCTGGTGGCGATGGTGTGGTGCACGGCGCCCATCAGCAGCGTGTAGCCGTCGGGCGCGGCCTTGGCCACGTAGTCCGCGCCCAGGGTCGAGCCCGCGCCTGGCTTGTTCTCCACCACCACCGGCTGGCCCAGGCTCTTGGCCAGCTCCTGGCCCAGCGCGCGCGCCAGCACGTCGGTGGTGCCGCCGGCCGGAAACGGCACGACCAGGTTCACGGGCCGGGCCGGATAGCCCTGCGCCTGCGCGCCGCCGGCGAAGGACAGGCCCGCCAGGCAGGCCAGCGCCAGGATGCGCGCAGGGTTCGTTCTCTTGTGCATGCTTGTCTCCTCGGTACGAATGGAATTCGCTTGTTCTCGTGGATCCCGCAGCGGACCTGGGGTCTTGCGCCCCGATCCCGCTTCGGGTTTGCTTCGCCTATGCGGCCTTGGCCCTGTCCGCAGCCGCCAGCTTCGCGCACACGGCCGCCGTGACTTGCTCCGTGGTGGCGGTTCCGCCCAGGTCGCCCGTGTGCAGAGAAGGATCGGCAGTCACGCTTTCGATCGCCTGCATCAGCCGCGCGGCGGCCTGCGTTTCGCCCAGGTGCTCCAGCAGCATGACCACGGACCAGAAGGTGCCGACCGGGTTCGCCAGGCCCTTGCCCATGATGTCGAAAGCCGATCCGTGGATGGGTTCGAACATGGAGGGATAGCGGCGTTCCGGGTCGATGTTGCCGGTGGGCGCGATACCCAGGCTGCCGGCCAGCGCCGCCGCCAGGTCGCTCAGGATGTCGGCGTGCAGGTTGGTGGCGACGATGGTGTCCAGCGAGGCGGGGCGGTTCACCATGCGGGCGGTGGCCGCGTCGACCAGTTCCTTGTCCCAGGTCACGTCCGGAAACTCGCGGCTCACCTCCATGGCGATCTCATCCCACATGACCATGGCGTGGCGCTGCGCATTGGACTTGGTGACTACCGTCAGCAACTTGCGCGGACGGGATTGCGCCAGCTTGAAGGCGAAGCGCAGAATGCGTTCGACGCCCGCGCGGGTCATGATGGACACGTCGGTCGCGGCTTCCAGCGGATGGCCCTGGTGGACCCGGCCGCCCACGCCGGAGTATTCGCCTTCGGAGTTCTCGCGCACGATGACCCAATCCAGCTGTCCCGGCGCGCAGCGCTTGAGCGGCGCGTCGATGCCGGGCAGGATGCGCGTCGGACGCACGTTGGCGTACTGGTCGAAGCCCTGGCAAATCTTCAGCCGCAAGCCCCACAGGGTGATGTGGTCGGGAATGTGCGGATCACCGGCAGAACCGAACAGGATGGCGTCCTTGCCGCGCAGCGCATCCAGGCCGTCGGCCGGCATCATCACGCCGTGCTTGCGGTAGTAGTCGCCGCCCCAGTCGAAATCCTCGAACTCGAAACTCAGGCCGCCGTCCCGGGCCAGTTCCTGCATGATGCGCTGTCCGGCGGGTATTACTTCCTTGCCGATGCCGTCGCCGGGGATGGTTGCGATGCGATAGGTCTTCATGTGCCGACTGGGCTCCTTGCTGGTGAGATGCTGTCGGCACTGTACTGAGGCCCGCGGCCTGCGGGCGCCGTGGAATTCACAACATCTTTTACCTGGAGTTGAAGGTGGCAGACGGAGAAACCGGACGCACATGAAAAAACAGCGCCCGCATGGGGCGCTGTGTCAGGTTGCGGCCATGAACCAGCCGCGGGCGCGCTGCGATCAGCAGCGGCCGATGTTCAGGTCGGAGATCAGGTTGTTGAAGTTCTGGCGCAGGCTGTTGGCGTCGTCTTCGATGGTGGGACGCATCATCTTGAACGCGCCGGTGCGCGCGGCGTCTTCCTTGTAGCGGCCATTGTTGGTGTGTTCCAGGATCTTGCGGCCGGAGGCCAGGAAGCCGTTGACGTTCATCATCATGCCGGAGCAGCCCTTGGCGTCGGCTTCACGCGTCTTCTTGTCGAAGCCCAGCGCCATTTCGTTCATCTTGTCCAGCTCCTGCTTGAACGCGTCCTGGTCGGCGCCCAGGCCCTTGCCCTCAAATACGCCCGAGGCCTTGTCCATCGTGGCCTTGCCGTAATAGACCATGCCGGCGCGGTAGTAGGCGACCGTGTCCTTCTTGGCTTTCTCGAAGGCTTCCTTGGTGTTGGCCGTGTCCTTGATGGAGATGCCGCGGTAGAAGCCGTTCTCCGCCTTCACGACTTCGGTCAGCGCCGCGACATAGGCCGGACTCTTCTCGCGCGCCAGCGCGCCGTTGTCGGACAGGAAGGTCTTGGCTGCGGCATAGTTCTGCAGTTCGTGGCTCAGCGGCGCCAGCTTGCCCAACGCATCCGAGAATTCCTTGGCCGGCCCGTCGATCTCGGCGATGGGCGTCGTCATCGCCAGCGCGCGGTCGAGCTTCTCCTTGGTGCGCTGGATCGTCGAATCATTGCTGATGACAAAATCCTTGAGCGGCTTGCCTTCCTTCAGCGCCGGGACGGCATAGGCCTCGTAGCGTTCCAGCGCCTGCTCGAAAGTCGTGGAAATGCTGTTGGCGGTGTCGACGTACTGGTTGTACTTGGTGATCTCGGCCTGGGCGGTGGCCGCCTCGGGCGCTTTCGCTTCCTTCTTGGCGCTATCGTCGCCGCACGCGGCGAGCGCCAGCGTGACGGCCAGAACTGCGGACATGCGCAAGGGGCGCGGCATAAACATCTTTGTTTCCTGTTGCGGGTTGCTCTGAAGGGGACGCATGATATGCCCATCAGATGCTTAACAAGCTACAAATCTATTCAACCCTGTCACAAGAATTTTCAAGCCATCTCTGCTCGTGATCCAGCAGCCAGCGCTTGCGGTGCAGTCCGCCGCCGTAACCGGTCAGGGCGGCGTCAGCGCCCACGATGCGGTGGCAAGGCACGACGATGCCTATGGGATTCGCCCCATTGGCCGCGCCCACCGCTCGCACGGCTGCGGGACGCGCAATGCGATGCGCCAGCGCGCCATAGCTGATCGACTGGCCGCCCGACACTTCGCGCAACGCCCGCCACACTTCCCGCTGGAAGTCCGTGCCGCCCGTGGCCACATCCAGCGCGTCGATGGCGCGCACGTCGCCGTCGAAGTAATCCAGCAGCGCGCGCCGCGCGGGCGAGGCCTGGGCCGCATCGCGCAGCGCCACGTTCTGATGGCGGTACTGCCTGCGCAGCAACAGATGCATGCGCGCTTCGTAGTCTTCCCAGTCGACCGCCCGCAGGCGCCGCTGCTCGTCGCTCAGGACCAGCATCAGGCCGATGGGCGTGGGTACGCGTTCAAGCAGAAATGTCTGGGTACGGGCTGGCATGGAATGGCCTCCTGCGATGATCGACGCAAACAATATAGGCGGGGGAGCGAGCCATGCGCTGGCGGTTTTCGGACAGGAATGCCGCATCCACAACACTGTCCGAAAACCGCTAGATCCGACGCCCGCCGCGGCGTTAGCATGATTCCATGGACCTGAACCACGACGCCTGCTACAGCGCCATCCAAGTGCGCGACTCCCGTTACGACGGCCGCTTCTTCACGGCAGTGAAGACCACGCGCATCTATTGCCGCCCGGTCTGCCCCGCGCGCACGCCATTGTCGAAGAACGTCACGTTCTACGCCACCGCGGCGGCGGCGCAGGAAGCCGGCTATCACCCCTGCCTGCGCTGCCGACCCGAGACCGCGCCGGAAGTCGGACCCGGGCATGAACTGCCCGACAGCGTGGCGCGCGCGCTGCAACTGATCGAACTGGGCGCGCTGGACGAGGACGGGGTGGACGCGCTGGCGCAGCGCCTGGGCGTGGGCGAACGCCAGTTGCGGCGCCAGTTCCGCCAGCACCTGGGCGCCTCGCCCGTGGCCGTGGCCCAGACGCGGCGCGTGCTGCTGGCCAAGCAGCTGATCCACGAAACCCGGCTGCCGATGGCGGAGATCGCTTTCGCGTCGGGCTTTGGCAGCATCCGCCGCTTCAACGAGATCTTCCATGACCTGTTCGCGCGCGCCCCGGGCGAACTGCGGCGCTCCGGCAAGCCGGAAGTTTCCGCGGCGCAGGAGGGCGAGATCAAGTTGCTGCTGCGCTACCGCCCGCCCTACGACTGGGACGCCATGCTGGCTTTCCTGCGGCTGCGCGCGATTCCCGGCATCGAACACGTCACGGACGACAGCTATGCGCGCACTGTCCTGCTGGACGGCTGCCAGGGCACGGTGACGGTGCGCCCGGGCCGCGGCGATGCGCTCGAGGCCACGGTGCGCTTTCCCCGGCTGCAAGCGCTGCCGGCCATCATCGCGCGCCTGCGCCGCGTCTTCGATCTGGCCAGCGATCCGGTCGCCATCGCCGCGCAGTTCGCCAGCGATCCCGTCATGACCGAACTGATCCGCGCGCGGCCCGGCCTGCGCGTGCCTGGCGCCTGGGACGGCTTCGAGCTGGCCATGCGCGCCGTGCTCGGGCAGCAGATCACGGTGGCTGCGGCCATACGCCTGGCCGGCAAGCTGGTGGCCGCGCACGGCGCCGCCATGACCCGTCCCGAAGGCGCGCTGACGCATGTGTTCCCCTTGCCTGAAGCCGTGGCGCCGGCCGAGCTTGCGTCGCTGGGCATGCCGCGCAGCCGCGCGGCCACCTTGTCGGCGGTCGCCGCGGCGGCAGTGGCGGACAAGCATCTGTTCGATGCCGCCGGCGGCCTGGAAGACGCAGTGCGCCGGCTGCGCACGATACGCGGCGTGGGCGAATGGACGGCGCAATACATCGCGCTGCGCCAGTTGCGCGAGCCGGACGCGTTTCCGTCCGCCGACATCGGCCTGATCCGCGGACTCGAAAGACTGGAAGCGCGGACCTATACCCCGGCGCAATTGCTGGCCCGCGCCGAAACCTGGCGGCCTTGGCGCGCCTACGCGGCGCAGCACCTGTGGACGGCCTGAGCGCGGCCCGGGTTCACCACTGGTCTTCCGCGCCCTTGCGGAAATACGCCACCAGGAAGTCCACGAACACGCGCACCTTGGCCGACAGGTGGTGCCGTTCTGGAAAGACAGCGTAGATGTCGGCTTGCGGCAAGGCGTAGTCTTCCAGCACCTGCACCAGCCTGCCGCTGCGCAGATAGCGCGCCAGATCCCATTCGGCGCGCTGCAGGATGCCCAGGCCGGCCAGGCCCCAGGTCAGCGTCACTTCGCCGTCATTGCTGCTGAGGTTGCCGCGCACCTTCACGGTCTCGCTGCGGCGTCCCTTGGTGAAACGCCACAGGCCGTACGCAGCTTCATTCTGCCGCAGCACGATGCACTGGTGCCGCGCCAGGTCGTGCGGCGTGGCAGGCACTCCGTGGGCCTTCAGGTAGCCCGGCGACGCGCAGACCAGGCGCCGGTTAGGCGCGATCTTGCGGGCGATGAGGCGGGTGTCGGGCAGGTCGCCGAAGCGCACGGCCACATCGACGGCGTCCTGCACGAAGTCGGCCGGGCTGTCGGTCAGTTGCAATTGCAGCGACACCTCGGGATATTTCCGAGCGAACTCCGCAATCGCGGGCGCGATGTAGCTGCGGCCGAAACCCAGCGGCGCGTTGATCTTGAGCAGGCCGCGCGGACTGTCCTGGCGGCTGGCGATCAACTGGTCCAGGTCTTCGATCTCGCCCAGGATGCGGCGGGCGTTCTCCAGGTAGACCTCGCCTTCCGCGGTGAGGCTCAGGCGTCGCGTGCTGCGATTGACCAGCCGCACGCCCAGCCGCGCCTCGATCTGGGCCAGCCGCTTGCTGACCGCGGCCGGCGTGACGCCCAGCTCGCGGGCGGCGGCGGACATGCCGCCGGCGCGCACCAGTTCGACGACCAGCTGCAACTCGTTGGAATGTCCCATGGCCCCTCCAGGTCCGCAGGGTGCGCGGCACCCTGGCGCGGGGCGGATCAGTCGCGGAAGTTTTCGAACTGCAGCGGCAGGTCGACGTCGGTCTTCTTCAGCAGCGCGATGGCGGTCTGCAGGTCGTCGCGCTTCTTGCCGCTGATGCGCAGCTTGTCGCCGTTGATCTGCGATTCCACCTTGAGCTTGGCGTTCTTGATGGCGGCGATGAGCTTCTTGGCCACCGGCTGCTCGATGCCTTGCTTGATGGTGACCTTCTGGCGGGCGCCACCCAGGTTTTCAAGGGGATCGGCCACGTCCAGGCAGCGCACATCGATGCCGCGGGCCGACAGGCGGCCGCGCAGGATGTCCAGCATCTGCTTGAGCTGGAAGGCGCTGGAAGCGACCTGGGTCACGACAAATTCGTCGAGCTCGAACTTGGCGTCGGTGCCCTTGAAATCGAAGCGGGTGGCCAGTTCGCGGTTGGCTTGATCGACAGCGTTGGAGAGTTCGTGTTTGTCGACTTCGGAGACGACGTCAAAAGTAGGCATGACACGGGGTCCTGTTGGGTAAATGTTGAAAAAGGCGAATACCAGCGTAACGCCTATTTTACCGGCCCCACAGCCCGAGTCACGCCATCAGCACCAGCAGGCGGCCGGCCTGCAGGGGATGCGCGATCACCTGCGCGTCGATACCGTAGGCCAGATACAGATTGGCCGGCGTCAGGACCTCTGCCGGCGTCCCCTGGGCGATGCCGCGTCCGCCGCTGAGCAGCAGCAGGCGGTCGCACCAGCGGGCGGCCAGATTCATGTCGTGCAGGATCACCAGTACACCCGTATTGCCGGCATGGGCCAGCTCCCAGGAGCGCCGCAGCAGGTCGCCCTGGTGCTTGGGATCCAGGCTGGCGGTGGGTTCGTCCAGCAAGAGGTAGCGCGGCTCGTCGCGTTCGCGCGCGGCATGGCATTGAACCAGTACGCGGGCGAACTGGACGCGCTGCTGTTCGCCGCCGGACAGCTCGGGATAGCGCCGCCCGGCAAGATGCGCGGCGTCGGCCTCGCCCAGCGTTTGCGTCACCAGCGCGTCCACCACGGATGGCGCCAACTCCGGGAACGGATAGGCGCCCATGGCGACCACCTCGCGCACGCTCAGGTCGAAGGTCAGCCCCGGCTTTTGCGGCAGCACGGCGCGGCGGCGCGCCTGCTGCCGGTGCGGCATGGCGGCAAGCGAGGTTTCGCCCAGACTCAGCTGGCCCGCATCGGCAGGCAATTCCGCTGACAACACGCCCAGCAAGGTGGATTTGCCGGCGCCGTTGGCCCCCAGCAGGCCCACGACTTCTCCCGGACGAATGTCCAGCGATACATCGGTGAGAATGCGCGCTGCGCCGCGATTCACCGTCACGTTTTGCGCGGTTAGCGTCATCCTATCCTCCGTCCGCGCGCCAGCAGCCACAGAAAGAACGGCCCGCCCACCAGGCCCGTCACCAGGCCGATAGGCAGCTCCGCCGGCACCACCACGGTACGCGCCAGCCAATCCGCGAGGATCAGCGCCAGGCCGCCGGCCAGGATGGTCGCAGGCAGCAGCCAGCGGTGATTGGCGCCCAGTGTCATGCGCACCAGGTGCGGCACCACCAGGCCGACGAAGACAATGGTGCCCGTGGCGGCGACCAGGGGCCCGACGATGAGCGCGCTGGCCAGCACCAGCCTGGCCCGCACGCGCTTGAGCGTGTAGCCCAGATGCTGGGCCTCGCGCTCGCCCAGCAGCAGCGCGTTCATGACGCGCCACTGGCTCATCAGCCACAGGCTTACCAGCAGCACCCAGGGTCCCAGGAAGGCCAGCACCTTCCAGTTCGCGCCGCCCAGGCTGCCCATGTTCCAGAACGTCAGGTCGCGCAGCTGCGCGTCGGTGGCGACGAAGGTGAACAGGCCGATCAGGCTGAACGCCATGGCCGTGATGGCCACGCCTGCCAGCAACAGGCCCGCCACGCCCGGCACGCGCCGGCCCACCGCGTAGGCGCAAAGCGTGGCCAGCAGGCTGCCGGCGAAGGCGGCAGGCGCGGTGATCCAGAAGCCGCCGGACGTCAGCACGATGGCGGCCACCGCCCCCAGCGCGCCGCCCGCCGAGATGCCGATCAGGCCGGGTTCGGCCAGCGGATTGCGGAACAGCGCCTGCATGGCCGCGCCGGACACCGCCAGGCCCGCGCCCGCCACCAGCGCGAACAGCACGCGCGGCAAGCGGATGTCGATCAGCACATTGCGCCACAGGGCAGTCTCCGGCGTGGGCGCGCCCCACAGCAGGGACGGCAGCTCGCGCAAGGGGATCGCCACCGCGCCGTTGGCGGTGGCGGCCACCACGGCCAGCATCAGGGCCGCAGCCAGCAGGCCCAACGCCAGCGGCGCGCTAACGCGCCATGACATGCGCAACCTCCTGCTTGAGCTGGGTCAGCGCCAGCGGCAGGCGCGGTCCCATGCCCAGGATGAGCAGGTCGTCCATCACGACGACGCGCCGCTTCGCGGCCGCCTGGGTGGATGCGATGCCCGGCATGCGCAGGAAGGCGTCCATGCCGCCGCCGGCGTCCAGCGATGCCTGCGTCACGATGATCAGGTCGGGCGCCAGCGCCCCCATGGCCTCGGCCGACAAGGGCTTATAGCCATGCTGGTCTTGCAGCACGTTCACCAGCCCCGCCAGGTGCATGACTTCGTTGGCGGCGGTGTCGCGGCCGGCGCCTTGCGGCGAGCCTGTGCGATTGATCAGCAGCAGCGCCCGCGCGCGCGTCGCGGGTACCGCCTCGGCGCGCGCGAGCTCGCGCGTGACGTCTTCCACCATGCGTTCGCCCGCCGGCGCCACGCCCAGCGCATCGGCAATGCTGCGGATGCGCGACTTGAGCGAATCCACCGACGGCGCGTCCGACACGGTGACGACGCGCACGCCGACATCCGCCAGGCGCTTGAGCGCGTCCGGCGGTCCGGCCTGCTCGGAAGCCAGCACCAGATCGGGCTTGAGCGACAAGACGCCTTCCACCGGTACCGAACGGTAGTAGCCGACGCGCGGCAGCTTGGTCGCGGCCTCGGGATAGAGGCTGGAGAGATCGTCTCCCACCAGCTTGTCGCCCTGCCCCAGCTGATACACGATCTCGGTCACGGTGCCGCCCAGGGTCACCACCCGGGCGGGCGGCGCCGCGTACGCGCCGAGCGCGATTGCCCAGCCCGCCGCCATTGCCAACCATTTTTTCATCGCTACGTCCTTATGGGCTCAGGCGGCCAGCGGCACGCTGCACAGGCTGATCATCAGTTCGCGCCATTGCGCCAGCTCCGGCTTGCCGGGCTTGCGCTCGCCGAAGAACTGCGCGATCAGGTCGCCGGTGGCGGAATACAGCTCCAGCGAGGTGACCCAGCCGTCCGTGGTCGGCTTGTTCACCACCCAGGCGGACGCGATGGCGGTCGTGTCCAGGTGCAGGTTGAACTTGGGGTCCAGCACGTTGTACCAGGGGCCGGTGCGGCGCAATTGCTGCACCGGGCCGGTATGGATCTGGATCATGCCGCGGTTGCCCACGAAGCACATGATGGACAGCCCGGACTGCGCCGCGGATTCCAGCATGCGTTCGACGGCATCGGCCGGCACCTGCTGCGCCAGGTCCTCGCCCGCGGCCGCCAGGGCGGCCAGGCGCGACACCTTGAACTTGCGCAGCAGGGGGAAGAATTCGTGCGTGTCCTGCATGCCCAGCCAGGCCTCGCGCCACTGCGCGCCGTCCTCGACCCGGTCGGCGTCGGCGGCGGGCGCATAGGGCTGGGTCTCGGGCCATTGCGCCTCGCCCGCGAACTTGGCGACCAGGGCATCGTAGGCGGCGGCATCGGTGGCGTCGGTGCGGTAGACCTTGTGCACCGCCACGCCCGCGCCGTCGAAGAACTGCAGGCTGTGGCGGCCGTCCTGCTCGACCGCCCAGGCCGACTTCCAGGCCGTGAAGAAAACACGCAGATCGATGTCCGGCCCCAGCACCAGGCCTACCGGACCGTCGGCCTGGATGTCCTCATACACGCCGTGACGCTCGTGCACACACCAGTCGTTGCGCGTCAGCGCCATGACCGGACCCAGCGTGCCCAGTTCGCGGAAGATCTCCTGGGGCGTGCCGTGCAGGGCGGTGGCCTTCAGGCCGCTGCATTCGGCCGCGACCCACTCGGCTTCGGACACTCCCAGCGATTGCGCCAGGTTGCGGGCGCGCAGCTTGGGTTGCGAGGCGGCCAGGGCCTCGTTGCGAGCGCGCAGTTCCTGGGCGCGGGACATGAAATCGGTGTTGCTCATCGTGGGCCCTCCGGCCGTTGCTAAGGTTTGCGTAGACCGCCGCCGTCCCGGCATTGCCCGGACCGGCGGCGGGTCAGGATCAATACTGGTATGTCAGTGAGACGCGCAGGCTGCGTCCCGGTTCCGTGTACCAATCGACCGGCCGCGGAATGGCGATGGCGCCGGCGGTCGGCACGTTGATGGCCTCCCAATACTTCTTGTCGAACAGATTGAAAACTCCTGCCTGCACCTGCAGCCCCTTCACCGCGGCCGGACGCCAATAGCCCATCAGGTCCACCACGCCGTAGCCGGGCGCCTGGAAATCGGGATTGCGCGCCGTGGCCGTGGCCTCGGGATACTCGACCTTGTCGCGCTTCAGGGCGGTAGTCAGCATGGCGTCCACGCCCCACACGTCGCGGCCGTAGCCCAGGCCCAGCACCGCCTTCAGCGGCGCCACCGAGTTCAGGTACTGCCCCGTGCTCTCGTCCTTGCCCACGGCCCACGCCAGCGAGCCCCAGGTGCGCCAGCCTGGCGAAAACTTCCAGTGCGCGCTGGCTTCGGCGCCATAGATGCGCACCTTGGCGCGGTTGACGTTGCCGGTCACGCCCAAGGGATACTGTCCGGCCCAGCCCGGCTGCCACTGGGGCGAGGACGCGTTCAGCGGCACGTCGCCATCGATGAAGTTCTGGTAGCGGTTGTCGAACAACGATACCGCGCCGCCCAGGGAATCGGAACCGATCTTGGCGCCCAGCTCCCAGCCCTTGCTGGTTTCGGGCTTCAGATAGGGATTGCCCACGCGCAGGTAGGTGCCGGGGCCGCCGTAGTTGGTGTAGAGCTGGGTCGGGCTGGGCGCCTTGAAGCCGTAGGCGTATTGCGCGTAGAGGCTCAGCTCATCCGCGGCCTTCCAGGTGGCCAGCAGCTTGGGCGAGAAACGGCTGCCGCTGTTGGACGGCGGCAGCGCGCCTGCGTTCGGGTTGCTTTCGTAGCTGGCCGTGGACTGCGGCTTCTGTTCGTAGTGGTCGTAGCGCAGCGCCGGCATGATGGTGTAGCGGCCGTCGGCGAAGCTGAATTCGTCCTGCACCCACAGGGCCCATTGATTGCCCTTGGATTGCGGCACATCGGCCTGGTTGGTGTGCAGCATGTCGCACAGGCGCGGGCCCATGGGCGCCGGCGTGCCCGGCCGGATCACCGGGCAATTGTCGTAGCCGCTTGAGTACTGCTCGGTCTTGTTGCCATACCACTCCCCGCCTACGGTCCACAACTGCGACACCGAGGCGCCCGCCAGGCGCTTGGTGACTTCGGCATTGGCGCCGAACATGGTCTGCCGGATGGAGTTGCTGCGGCCATAAGGCCCGCTGGGATAGCCGTAACGGAACGGATCGCCCGGTATGGCGTAGGCCCGGGAATCGACGCTGCGCACGCCGCTCAGCGAGCTGTCCAACTGCAGGCGCTGCCAGTAGACGACCGCGGTGGCCGTGTCGATCAGGCTGTCCGCACCGGGCGCCTTGTACGAGTAATCGAGCGACACCCGTTGGCGCTCGGTTTCCTTGCGGGTGCTGTTCTCGCCGTACAGATAGCTGGTGCCCGCGCCCTGCTCGAACATATTGTCGATGTCGGCGTTGCGCTTGAAGTATTCGCCGGTCAGGCCGAAGCGGTGGCCGCCTTCGACGCGCTGCTGCAGCTTCAGCAGGAAGCTGCGCTGGTCGTAGTCTTCCGGGCTGGGTTCGCTGCGCTTGGGTCCGTAGCCGCCCACGTCGCCGCGGTTGTCCAGGGCATGGCCGTTGCGTACGCCCGCCTGCACCAGCCAGAACGTATTGCTGTGGATCTGGCCCGCCAGGGCGGCGTTGGCGCCCCAGCTGCTGTCGGCCGTGTCGTAGTCGGTCTTGGCCAGCGCGCCGAAGGTCTTGCCGTCTGTCAGCAGGTCCGACGGTTGCAGCGTGTACAGGTCGGCAGTGCCGGAAATCGCGCCGGAACCGCCGCCGCTGGCGTCGGCGCCGCGCACGATGTCCAGCCGCGACAGGCTGTTGAAATCCACCGCTTCCAGCCCGCCCTTCAGGCCGCGCGCGCCGTCGTCCAGCCACGGCAGGCGGATGCCGTCCACGCGCGTCAGCACGCGATCCTGATCCAGGCCGCGGATGTTGATGCTGTTGGTCGTGCGGTTGAAGCTCACGCCGGGCTCGGCGCGCTTGCCGAAATCGCTCCAGTTCTTGACCTGAAGTTCGTCCAGGCGCTTGCGGTCGGTGCTGGTTTCCCAGGCCGGCGCGACCGGCGCGCCCTCGCCTTCCACCTGGACGGGCGCCAACTGCGTCACATCCGCGGGCAATGCCTGCAACACGTAGACGCGGGCGCTGCGCTCCTGCACGCCCAGGCCGCTGCCCGCCAGCAGGCGCGCAAAGCCCTCATTCACGGAATAGACCCCATCGAGCCCCGCCGTGCGGCGCTGGCCCACCAGCGCCGCGTCGAACAGCACCGTCACGCCCGCGCTGTCGGCAAAGCGCGGCAACGCCTCGGCCAGCGTGCCCGCGGGAATGCGATAGCCGCGCGCCTGCGTCTGCTGCGCGGATTGCGCCCACGCGGCGCTTGCGGGCAGCAAGGCGGCAGAGAGCGCGGCCAGCGCCAGGGCGGCCTGCACGGCGGCGGCTAGATGCGTCATGCGGCATTGCAGGCGTCGGGCTGGTCGGGAGCCGCTTGCGCGGCCGGCGGGGAGATAAGCCATGGTCGTCCTTTCGATCCAAAAGGTGTCGGCATTCGTTTGCCTCTACAGACCATGACCCTCGTGAAATCCGAATCGGACAGCTGGCCCTCCACTTTTTTGTAACAGCGCGGGTTCAGGCCTCGGCTGCCGCGCGCAAGGTGATCGTCACCCAGTAAGGCGTGCGATAGCGCACCTGCACCGGCAAGGTCGCGGGCAGTGCCGCCAGGACCGCATCGGTGTCGCGCACCTGGAACGCGCCTGAGATGCGCAAATGCGCCGCCTCGGGATCGCAACGCAGGATGCCGGAACGGTAGCGGCCCAGTTCGGCGGCAAAGGCGTCCAACCGCATGCGGTTGGCGTACAGCACGCCGCGCTGCCAGTCGCTGGCATGCGGGTCCGCGGGGGATGGCGGCGATGCGCCCTCGTCCGTCAGGCTGCTCTGTTGGCCAGCTTCCAGGCTGATCAGGCTGCGCGGATGCGCGGCGCTGCCGACGCGGACCCGCCCTTCCTGCACGCTGACGCGGCACAGGCCGCCTTCCTGGCGCACGCAGAAACGCGAGGACTGCGCCTCGATGTCTCCCTGGCTCGTGCGCACCACGAAGGGCCGCGGCGCAGGCGCCGTGTCGGCCACGGCATGCACCGCGATCTCGCCGGCGCGCAGGCGCACCAGGCGAGCCGTGGAGCTGTACATCACGTCGACGGCGCTGGCTGTGTTCAGCAGCAGCGTGGATCCATCCGCCAGCGCCACTTCGCGCCGCTCGCCCGGCGCGCTGCGGTAGTCCGCGGTCCAGTCGAGCGGATCGGCGCGCCAGGCGGCCCAGCCGACAGGACCGGCCACCACCAGCGCAATCAGTGTCTTGAGCGCGGCGCGGCGGCTTCTGAGCTCGGGCCGGTTCAAGGTCGCCATACCCAGCGCCGCCGGGATCAGGCCGAAGCGTTCGTTCACGCGCTGCGCGCGCTGCCAGGCGTGCTCGTGCTCGGCCTTGCTGGCGCGCCACAGTTCACAGGCCCGCTGGTCGGCGTCGGTGGCGCGGCCCGAACTCAGCCGCAGCAGCCAGCGCGCGGCCTCGCGCGCCACGCTGCGTTCGACGGCGGGCAGTTCGGACGCCGCCTCGGCCTGGGCGCTCAGATCGACGCCATGATGCATTGTTCGAATCCCTTGGCGATGTAACGGTGCACGGTACGCAGCGACACGTTGAGGCGGGCGGCTATTTCGCCATGGCTCAGTCCTTCCAGCTGCGCCATCAGGAAGGCCTGGCGGGCCGGCAGGGACAGGCCAGCCAGCATCTCGTCGATTTCCTGCAGCGTTTCCAGGATGATCAGGCGCTGTTCGGCCGAGGGCGCCAGCGCCTCTGGCATCAGGGCCAGGGCTTCCAGATAGGCCTGCTCCACCGAGCGCCGCCGGTGGTGATTCAGCAGCAGGCGCTTGGCGATGGTGGTGAGATAGGCGCGCGGTTCGCGCAGGGCGTCCAGTTCATGGCGGTGGCGCAGCACCCGCACGAAGGTGTCCTGCGCCAGATCGGCCGCGTCGAAGCTGTTGCCCAGCTTGGCGCGCAGCCAGCCATGCAGCCATCCGTGATGAGCGCGGTACAGCAGTTGGACGTTGTCGCTGGCGGCGACCGCGGGATTCGGCACGGGTGGCTCCCTGAACTTTCAATCACAAATAGAAATCAATCTCATTCTAAATGCAAAACCATGATTCCGGTCAAGTCCGCGCGCCGCGCTTGACGGCGATATGATGGGGACGGATTCCTCCCTACAGGCCTGCCCCATGCTCTATGCCGCGCTCAAATTCATCCACCTGATGGCCGTGATCCTCTGGGTCGGGGGCATGCTGTTCGCGCACTGTTTCCTGCGGCCGGCGGCCGCGCAACTGGAACCGCCGGTCCGGCTGCGGCTGATGGCGTCGGTGCTGGGGCCATTCCTGAATGCCGTGCTGGCGGCCATCGTGCTGATCCTGTTTTCCGGCGCGCTCATGATCGGCCAGGAAGCCAGCCAGGCCGCGCAGACGGGCGGCTCCTTCTTCATGCCGCGCAGCTGGACCCTCATGGCCTCGGGCGGCCTGGTCATGACGGCCATCTACGCCTACATCCGCTTCGTGCTCTACCCGCAGTTGCGAGCGGCGGTCGCCGCATCCGACTGGCCCCAGGGCGGCCAGGCCATGGGCGGCATACGCCGCTGGGTCGGCATCAACCTGCTGCTGGGCATCGCCATCGTGGCCATCGTCTTTTTTGCGTAGGCGGATATCAGCCGGCGCCCGCCAGCTATCGGGCATGCGCAGGCTGGTATCGGAATTCTTTTGCTTGGTGCAATACGCATTACATCCGCGCTGGCCACACTGCGGATGACTCTCGCGGGCCTACACAAACAAAAGGAATCTCCATGATCAAGCGTGTCTTCCAGCTGGCCGCCCTCGGCCTGTTCGTATCCGCCTCGGGCGCGCATGCCGCCGCCCCCATCGACAACAGCGCCCTGGACCAGACCGGGTTCCGAGAACACAAGGCGACCTATGGCGTGGTCTACCGTCTGCCACAGGACGTCAACGCCATCCTGGACGCCAAGATCAATGGCACGCTGAAAGCCGACCTGCTCAAGCTGGGCCTTAAGACCGAGGCCGAAACGCCCAACATGCCGCACGTGACGGTGGTGCACATCCACAGCGCCGACCCGCAAACGCCCGCCCGCATGCTCAAGGCCCTGCCCAAGCCGCCGGCCCCGCTGCAGGTCACGCTGAAGAACTTCTATCCCACCGAAGCCGCCAAGGGCGCGGGCCATCCGTGGTGGCTGGACCTGGGCGTGGTCAAGAGCGGCCAGGGCTTCGAGGACATGATGCGCTACAACACCGTCGCCACCGCCGCCCTGGCGCCGCTGCGCGACGGCCCCTTGCCGCGCGTCACCGGCCCGGTCTACGCCAAGATGGGCGACGCCGGGAAAGACCTGGTCAAGACCATGGGCGTGAGCGGCGTGAACATCATGCAGGACGGCAAGGAAGTGCGCGCGCACAATCCGCACACCACCCTGGTCTACAGCATGGCGATGTACGACACGCGCCTGCAGGACGCCATGAAGCAGGAGTCCGACAAGTTCAACGCCGTGCTGCCGGACGGCATCAACACCACCTTCAAGGACGTGTCCATCGTCGAGATCGGCTTCGCCGGCAACGTGGTGCGCGAGATCTACCGCGTCAGCCTGGAAGACGGCTCGGCCATCGACGTGGCGACTGGCAAGAAGGTCGGTTCCTAAGCCGCACTGGCTGCGGGAGCGTCCACGCGTTCCCGCAGCACCTCGCGGATCTGCCCGCGCAGCCAGGCCTGCAACGGCGACGTATGCAGGCGCCGCGGCCACACCATCACCAGTTCGATCTTGCGCAGGCTGGCAGGCAGTTCCAGCGTCGCCAGCGGGAAATGCCGACCATGCACCTGCGCCACGCTGGCCGGCATGGTGGTGGCGTAATCAGTGTCCAGCAGCACATAGGGCGTGATGCCGAAGCCGGACAGGTAGGCCGAAAATTCCAGCCGGCTGGCATCCGGCTTAAGCGCGCGGTCGAAATTGGTTTCCCGGCCATACATGTGCGCGAAGGCGAACCACTTGATGGACGGCAGATCCGCCAGCGCCAGCGCGCGCTTGCCTGCCCAGGGATGCCGCGCCGACACCACGCACACGCGCCGGTCCTTCAGCAGCGTATCGCGATGAAAACGCGCCGGCACCTTGCCGAACAGGCCGATGGCCATGTCCAACCGCTCCGCGTCCAGATCGTCCGGCACGAAGTCTCCGTGCACCGACTGGAAGCGCAGTGTGATGCCTGGCGCGGCGCGGTGCAGACGCTCGATCAGCGGCGCTGCCAGCAGGATCTCGCTATGCGCGCCCGTGCCGATATTGAGCACGCCGCTGGCCTTGGCCGGGTCGAAAGCCTCGGCCGGACGCAGCGCCGCTTCGATCTGCGCCAGCGCGTCATGCACCGCCGAATGCAGTTCCAGCGCCCGCTCCGTCGGAATGAATCGGCCCTTCACCACCACCAGCAAGGGATCTTCCAGCCGGCGGCGCAGGCGCGCCAGGTCACGGCTGATGGCGGGCTGCGTCTTATGCAGCAGGGCTGAACTGGCGGTGGCGCTGCGAGTGCGCATCAGGACGTCGAACGTCAGCAGCAGGTTCATGTCCAGCCGGCGCAGATAGGGCAGGGATTGGGCGTCGCTCATGCCGCCCATACTATGCCTGAAATGCATGCATTGAAAATTCCATACCGTTTTCGACATATACAGCTTGCGCAGCCAGCATTGGGCAAGGCGGTCAGCCTTGGCTACAGTCCGCGCAGATCGGGGCCTTCCGCACCCGACCCGACTTTCCGGAGACTGCCGCAATGATCCCCCTGGGCCTGACCGCCGCGCGCTGGCGCGCTTCCCCCCGCCGCTGGATGGCGGCCGCGCTCACCGGAGCTGCGCTGCTACTGGGCGCCGCACAGCCGGCCGCTGCGGCGGGCTTTCCCGAACGTCCCGTGACGCTGGTGGTGCCCTTCCCCGCCGGCGGCACGCCCGACATCCTGGCCCGCATCCTCAGCGACAGCCTGGCCAAGCGTCTGGGCCAGCCTCTGATCGTGGAAAACCGCGCCGGCGCCGGCGGCAATATCGGCGCGCAGGCGGTGGCGCGCGCCGCGCCCGACGGCTACACATTGCTGATGTGCGCCTTCGGCTGCACGGTCGCGCCCTCGCTCTACCAGCCCGCTCCCTACGACATCGTCAAGGACTTCGCGCCCGTCGCCATGGTCGGGACGGTGCCCAGCGTGCTGGTCGTCAATCCCAAGGTGCCAGCGCAGACCGTGGCCGAGCTGCTGGCCTACGCCCGCGCCCATCCGGGCAAGCTGAACTCGGCCTCGTCGGGCGTGGGCGGCTCGGCCCACCTGGCCACCGAATTGCTGAAGCTGCGCACCGGCATCGATGTGGCGCACATTCCCTACAAGGGCGCCGGGCAGGTCGCGGCCGACCTGCTGGGCGGCCAGGTCGACATGTATTTCGACAACCTGCCGGCTTCGCTGGCGAACATCCGCGCGGGCAAGCTGCGGGCGCTGGCCGTGGCCAGCGCCAAGCGCGCGCCGGCCATTCCAGACGTGCCGACCTTCGCCGAAGCCGGCGTGGCCGATTTCCTGATCACGCCCTGGTTCGGCATCATGGCGCCGGCCGGCACGCCGGACGCCACGCTGGCCGCGCTGCACCAAGCCTTCAACGACGCCTTGCAGGAGCCGGAGGTCGCCGCCAAGATGCGCGAATTGGGCGTGGAGACTGCCGCCGGGCCGCGCCAGGCGCTGGGCGACTTTGTGGTGGCCGAGACCGCGCGCTGGAAAGACGTGATCCAGGCCAACCGCATCCGGGCCGAATGATGACGGACGAACCCGGCCGCGACGCATCGGACGCGCTCGCGCCGATCCGGCTGCGCGACATGGGCGCCTTCCACGTGGGCGGACGCGAGGTCAGCCTGTCGGGCCTGCCGCGGCGCGAGGTGGTGATGGCCGAAGGCGGCCAGCCCGTCGCGCTAGACCCCAACGGCACCTACCGCGTCGAGCAGATGTATGCGCAGTACTTCCTGGCCGAGCCGGCCAGTGGCCGCCCGCCGCTGGCCTTCTGGCATGGCGGCGGCATGACCGGCGCGGCGTGGGAGACCACGCCCGATGGCCGCCAGGGCTGGCTCCATGCCTTCCTGCGCCGCGGCTGGGACGCCTATCTGTGCGATGCCGTGGAACGCGGCCGCTCAGGCTACGCGCCGGTCCCCGAGATCTGGCCGGAAGGGCCCATCGTGCAGGCGCAGGAAGACTGCTACACGCGCTTTCGCATCGGCCGCCCGGGCACGCGCCCCGGCCCCGGCAGCGCCTATGGCAACACGCAGTTCCCGGTGCAAGCCTTCGGCGAGCTGGCCGCGCAGATGGTGCCGCGCTGGGTGCATACCGACGCCGCCGTCCTGCGCGGCTATCTGGCCTTGCTGGAGCGGGTCGGCCGCATGATCGTCATCTGCCATTCGCAGGCGGGCGTATTCGGCATCCGCGCGGCCGCCGCCCGGCCCGATCTGGTGCGCGCCGTGGTGGCGCTGGAGCCGGCCAGCATCCCGCAACTGGACGCCGGCTACCGCACGCCCACGCTGGTCCTCATGGGCGACAACATGGACACGGACCCGCGCTGGCCGCGCATGCGCGAGCGGGTGCGCGATTTCGCGCGGCGGCATCCCTGCGTCACCTTGCTGTCGCTGCCCGAGCTGGGCATCGCCGGCAATTCGCACATGCTGATGATGGACCGCAACAGCCTGGACCTGGCCGCGCGCGTGCACGAGTGGCTGATGGCCCTGCCGCCGGCCTGAAATCCCGTTGCGGACGGAGCCCCGCCTGCTGACATTTCGTGGCAGCATTATGGATCCTCCATCCCCGCCCGCCCCCATGTCCCGCACCGAACGCCTCCTGGGCCTGATGCAGACCTTGCGCTGCCATCGCCGCCCCGTCAGCGGCCGCCAACTGGCCGCCGACCTCGGCGTCAGCATACGCACGCTCTACCGCGACATCGCCACCCTGCAATCGCAGGGCGCCGAGATCGAGGGCGAACCGGGCCTGGGCTACGTGCTGCGGCCCGGTTTCATGCTGCCGCCGCTGATGTTCAGTACCGAGGAGATCGAGGCGCTGGTGCTGGGCACGCGCTGGGTCGCGGACCGGGCCGACCCGCGGCTGGCGCAGGCCGCGAGCAACGCGCTGGCCAAGATCGGCGCAGTGCTGCCGGCGGAAATGCGCGACGGGCTGGATGCGATACCGCTGCTGGTCGGGCCCAGCGCGATGCAGGTGGTGGACCGCGTGGACCTGTCGCTGATCCGCCACGCCATACGCTGCGAACAGAAGATCGACATCACGTACCGCGACGACAAGGGCGCCGATTCCGCGCGGGTGATCTGGCCGTTCGCGCTGGGGTTTTTCGACAGCGTGCGCATCGTCATGGCCTGGTGCGAACTGCGCCAGGACTTCCGCCATTTCCGCACCGATCGCATCGCCACGCTGACGCCCGGTGAGCGTTATCCCAAGCGCCGCCATGCGCTGCTGAAGGAGTGGCGCGCGATCGACCGATCGCCCAAGCAATGCGGATGAAAATGCAGATAAAAGCTACTGCCAAAAACTGACAGTACCCCTGTCTAAGATGAGCGCGTCTACCACCCGGAGCGCATCATGTCAGACACCAATTTCGTGATTTTCTACGTCGAAAAGCCCGCCGCCAGCGCCGCGTTCTACAGCGCCCTGCTGCAGCGTCCGCCCCTCGAAAGCTCCCCCACCTTCGCACTGTTCAGGCTGGATTCCGGCCTGATGCTGGGCCTGTGGTCGCGCTATACCGTGGAGCCGGCCGCTGCCGGCCGCGGCGGCGCGACCGAACTCGCCTTTACCGTTTCGGACGCGCAGGCGCTGGACCGCCGCCACCTGGACTGGAGCCTGCGCGGCCTGCCCATCCTGCAGGCGCCCACCGATATGGATTTCGGTCGCACCTTCGTGGCGCTGGATCCCGACGGCCACCGGCTGCGCGTGTTCGCGCCGGCGCCGCAGGAACAGGCTGCGCAGCAGCCTGCGCCCGCCTTGGCCAGCGCCTGAAGCCCGGCCATGAAATACGGGCCTGAGGCTTGCGCCTCAGGCCCGCGTCTGAACCGGGCGCAGCTATGTCAGGAACGCTGGCCGCGCGGGGTCAGCGCAACGGCTTCGCCGCGCCGACGGAACAGCAGCTGATAAAGCACGGCCAGCACCAGCAGGAAAGGCACACCGAACACCAGCGTCATCTTGAAGACGCTGGTGAAGTAGGTGGTGGCCAGGATCGCCAGCATCGCGCCCGCGCCCAGCAGGGTCAGCACCGGAAAGCCCGGCATGCGGAACGACAATTTACCGCCCCCTTCGCGCGCCCAGCGGCGGCGGAAGCAGTAGTGGGTGACGAAGATCATCATCCACGTAAACAGCGCGCCGAACATCGAAATCGCCATCATCAGCGTGAACGAGGTCTCGGGGTACAGCACGTTCAGCACCGCGGCGATGGCAATGCCGCTGGTCGACAGCAGCAGCGCGTTCAGCGGCGTGCCGCTGCGCGTCAGCTTGCCGAACGCGGACGGCGCATGGCCGGCGCGCGACAGGCTGAACATCATGCGCGTGGTGATGTAAAGCTGGCTGTTCATGGCCGACAGCGCCGCCACCAGCACGATGAAGTTGATGACGCCCGCCGCCCCCGGAATCTCCAGCGCCTGCATCACCTTGACGAAGGGACTGCCGCCCTTGCCGGCCTCGTCCCAGGGCACGATGGCCAGGATCAGCGCCAGCGTCAGCAGGTAGAACACCACCAACCGGACGATGGTGGCGCGGAACGCCTGCTTGACCGCGCGTTCGGGGTCTTCGGCCTCGCCCGCGGCCACCGCAATCATCTCCACGCTGAGGTAGCTGAAGATCGAAATGACCACGGCGATCCACATGCCCCAGACGCCGTTCGGGAAGAACCCGCCGTGCGAGGTGTACAGGGCGGTGCCGTACTGCGGATTGCCCCAGACTACGTAGGCGCCCAGGATGATGAAGGCGACGATGGCGGTGATCTTGATCGTGGAGAACCAGTACTCGACCGTGCCGAAAGTCTTGACGCTCATGGCGTTGATGAAGATCAGCACGGCCGAGAACAGGCAGACCCACTGCCAGCCGGGCACGTCCGGAAACCAGAACTTCATGTACTCGGCCACGGCGGTGACTTCGGTGCCTACCGCCAGCACCACGCAGGACCAGTACGCGTAGCGCACCAGAAACCCCGCCAGCGGGCCGACGTAGTGCTCGGCATAGGCGCCGAAGGAACCCGAGGTGGAATGCGCCACCGTCATTTCCGCCAGGCAGCCCATCAGCAGCAGCGTGATCAGGCCGCCGATGGCGTAGCTGATGATCACGCTGGGTCCGGCAAAGCCGATGGCGAACTTGCTGCCCAGGAACAGGCCCGTGCCGATGGCGCCGCCGATGGCGATCATGCTCATCTGCCCCGACGTCAGCCGCCGCTTCAGGCCCTGCTCGCGTTCGGCGATCTGGCCGAATCCTTTTTGTTGTTGCATTGTCTCCTCCAGGTCCTGCGCTCTCTTTGTGGATGTAGGGCCGGTTTGGCCCGCGCAATGGGGTTGTGTTGCGGCGCTCAGGTCACGGCGGCGCGGTGCTTGAATTCCGGCTTGTCCCAGGAACGCGTGTCCAGCACGTCCTTCAGGATATCCACGGCATCCCAGACGTCGGCGTAGCCGAAGTACAGCGGCGTCAGGCCGAAGCGCAGAACCTCGGGTTCGCGATAGTCGCCGATCACGCCGCGCGCGATCAGGGCCTGCATCACTTCGAAGCCGTTGGGGTGGCGGAAACTGACATGGCTGCCGCGGTCGGCGTGCTTGCGCGGCGTCACCAGCGTGAGCGGATGGCCGGCGCAACGCTCTTCGACCAGCGCGATGAACAAGTCGCCCAGCGCCAGGGATTTCTTGCGCACCTCGGCCATGTCGGCGGCGTGCGCCACGTCCAGGCCGCATTCCACCAGCGACAGCGACACGATGGGCTGGGTGCCGCACAGGTAGCGGCGCACGCCGCCGGCCGGCTCGTAGGCCACGGTCATATCGAATGGCCGCGTGTGGCCCCACCAGCCGGATAGCGGCTGCCAGAAGTCCTTGGTGTGGCGCGGCGCCACCCAGATGAAGGCGGGCGAACCGGGGCCGCCGTTCAGGTACTTATAGGTGCAGCCCACGGCGAAGTCGGCGTCGGCGCCGTTCAGGTCCACCGGCACCGCGCCCGCGGCGTGCGCCAGGTCCCAGATCGCCAGCGCGCCGCGCTCGTGCGCCAGCGCGGTCACGGCGGCCATGTCGTGCATCTGGCCGCTGCGGTAATTCACGTGCGACAGCAGCATCACCGCCACGGACTCGTCCAGCGCCTTTTCCAGCGGCAGTTCATCGTCGATCAGGCGCATTTCATAGCCCTGCTGCAGCAGGTCGATCATGCCCTGGATCATGTAGAGATCGGTGGGGAAGTTGTCGCGTTCGGACAGGATGACGCGGCGCTTGGGGTGCTGGTGCTGCTGGATGCGCAGGGCGGCGGCCAGCGCCTTGAAGATGTTCAGCGAGGTCGTGTCGGTCACGACCAGTTCGCCTTCGCGCGCGCCCAGCAGGCGGCCCAGCTTGTCGCCTAGTCGGGTGGGCAGTTCGAACCAGCCCGCGGTATTCCAGCTGCGGATCAGGCCCGCGCCCCATTCCTGGCCGATCACGGCGGCAGCACGGCCGGCGGCCTCCTTGGGCAGCACGCCCAGGGAGTTGCCGTCCATGTAGAGGACGCCGGGCGGCAGGTCGAAACGGTCCTTCAGGGGCGCCAGGGGGTCCTGGCGGTCGGCATTTACGCAGGCTTCACGGGTGTTCATTTTGTGCTCCGGGGGGCTATATTCTGGATACATACTATCAGCGCGATCAGGCTGATAAATTGCAAATTCAGGCGCGGATTACCCTAGGTTTCCGCATTGAATTGCACATAATCAACTTTTTTGGAATTTGATTGCATCATGCAGATCGACGCCATAGACCAGCGCATTCTTTACCGGCTGCAAGAGAACGGCCACCTCAGCAACCAGGACCTGGCCGAGCAGGTGGCGCTGTCGCCCTCGGCCTGCCTGCGGCGGGTGCGCGCGCTGGAAGAAAGCGGACTGATCCGCAACTATCGCGCCGTGCTGGACGCCGAAAAACTGGGTTTCGAGCTGGAGGCCATCGTCCACGTGTCGCTGGACCAGTCGCGTCCGGGCTGGCATGAAGAATTCCTGGCCGGCATCGCCCTGCATGACGAGATCACCGAGGCCAGCATCGTGACTGGCGCCTCCAACTACATCCTGACGGTGTGCACGCGCAACCTGAAGGCGTTCTCGCAGTTCGTCGAAGACAAGCTCAGCAAGATCCCGGGCGTGCGGAACCTGTCCTCGCATATCGTCATGCGCAAAGTGAAGAACCGCGGCGGCATGCTGCCGCTGGCAAGCTGGCGCTAGCGGCCCGCTGAAGCCCCGCTCAGGCCGGGCTCAGCCGCAGGAAGCCGAACACCGTCACGAAGTGGCAGGCGGTGCCGCCCATGACGAACAGGTGCCAGATGCCATGGGCATGCGGCCAGCGCTGGTCGTTGGCGTAGAACAGCGTGCCGGCGGTGTAGACCGCCGCGCCCGCCAGCAGCCAGGCCAGTCCGGCCGCGGACAAGGCGCCCGCGATCGGCGCGGCGAACATCACGCCCAGCCAGCCCATCGCCAGATACAACGGCAGGGCCGGCGCCGCGCCGCGCGCCCACCACAGCTCGCGGCTGATGCCCACCGCCGCCAACAGCCAGATCGCCACGCCCATGGCCGCGCCCCAGCCGTGCTCCACCGGCCCGTAGGCCAGCGGCGTGTAGGTGCCGGCGATCAGCAGGTAGATCGCGCAATGGTCGGCCTTGGCCCACCAGGCCTTGCGGCGGCCGCGCGAGCAATGGAACAGCACCGACGAGGCATAGACGGCGATCATCGAAGCGGCGAACACGGCGCAGGCGATGACCTGCCGCGTATCCACCTTGAGTTCCGCGGCGCGGGCGATCAGGGCGCCCGATGCGGCCACCGCCAGCGCCAGGCCGGCCAGGTGCGTCGCGCCGTTGAATCGTTCGCCCTTGTACATGCACGCCCTCCGCCAGCCGGCCACGCGCCGGCGCCATCCATGATGGCGCCCTTGTGTGACAGGCCGAGGTCAGGCCACGCGGCCATCAGGAAACGAAGTCCACCGCCGCCGGATAGCCCTCCAGCGCGCGCGCCGACAGGATGGCGCGCTGCACCGCGATCGCCATCGCCTCGGCCGCCATCACGCCCAGCAGCATGACGTTGCCTGGCTTGCCGGACGTGCCCGTGCCCAGCGCAAAGATGGTGTCGCCATCCAGCATGGTGTGGATGGGATTGATGGTGCGTGCCAGGCCATCGTGCGCCATGCCGGCGATCTTCTGCGCCTGCGCCTTGGTGAGCTTGGCGTCGGTGGCGACCAGTCCTATGGTGGTGGCGGTGCCCGGGCGCATGGACTTGGGCAGATCGCCCGCCAGGATCGCCGCGCGGGTATCCAGCAACATCTTGCCGTCGGCAGTGCGCGCGCCAGCCAGGACGCGCCCGGTGGCCGGGTCCACCACGTCGCCCACCGCATTGACCGCGACGATGGCGCCCACCGTCACGCCCGCCACGGTCAGCGAGGCGCTGCCGATGCCGCCCTTCATGGCGCGCTTGGGACCGTACAGCTTGCCCACCGTCGCGCCCGCCCCCGCGCCCACGTTGCCTTCCTGTGGCGCGGCGTCCGTGGCCGACTTGCAGGCCTGGTAGCCCGCGGCCGCGTCAGGCCGGATCGAGGCGTCGCCCACGCCCAGGTCGAACAGGATGGCCGAAGGCACGATGGGCACGTGCGCCACGCCCACGTCGAAGCCGATCTTCTTTTCCTCCAGATAGCGCATGACGCCCGAGGCCGCATCCAGGCCGAAGGCGCTGCCGCCGGACAGCACCACGGCATGCACTTTCTCCACCATATTGACGGGATTGAGCAGGTCGGTCTCGCGCGTGCCCGGCGCCGCGCCGCGCACGTCGACCCCGGCGGTCGCGCCAGCCTCGGCGATGATGACCGTACAGCCCGTGGGCCGGCGCGTATCGGTGTAGTGCCCCACCCGCAAGCCCGCCACCTGCGTGATGCTGCCGCTGCCCGGCATCAGCCGCGTACCGTCCGCGGCCTGGGCAGGCATTGCACTTGCTGCTGCCGCGCCGGCGGCCGCCATCATGAAAGCCCGCCTGTTCCATTGCTGTTCCACACCGATCTCCACTGAAGTCCTGCCTGGATGGACCCCGGCGGCACGCGCCGGAGCAAGGGTATCGCCATATGACTTGCCGCTATATTTTTACTATTCCTTATGCTTTGTGGAAAAATAGACGCGTTGTTAGAGTGCGGCTACGCCGGAGGGCATTGCAGGCACGGATGCTCTCCACCCGAGATATCTGCCATCCGTGGAGCACCGCCATGAAACTCTTCCGTACGCTGTTCGTCGCCGGCCTCGTCCAGGTCGCCGCGTTGTCCGCGGCCCATGCCCAATCCGGACTGGACCAGATCAAATCCGCCGGCGTGTTCAAGATCGGCACCGAAGGCACCTACGCCCCCTTCACTTTCCATGACGCATCCGGCCAGCTTACCGGGTTTGACGTGGACATCGGCCGCGCCATCGCCGAACGCCTGGGCGTCAAGGCGCAATTCGTCGAAGGCAAATGGGACGGCCTGATCGCTGGCCTGGACGCCAAGCGCTACGACGCGGTGATCAACCAGGTCGGCATCACCGACGCGCGCCGCGCCAAGTACGACTTCTCGGATCCCTACATCTCGTCGGCCGCCGTGCTGATCGTGCGCGACGACAACACCAGCATCAAATCCTTCGACGACCTGAAGGGCAAGAAATCCGCCAACACGCTGACCAGCAACTTCGGCAAGCTGGCGCAACAGCATGGCGCGGAAGTCATTGCTGTGCAGGGCTTCAACGAAGCCATCGACCTGCTGACCTCGGGCCGCGTCGAAGCCACGGTGAACGACAACCTGTCGTTCCTGGACTTCAAGAAGCAGAAGCCCAATGCCAAGGTGAAGATTGCCGCCACCGACAAGACCGCCGAGTTCAGCAATTCGGGCGTGCTGATCCGCAAGGGCAACCCCGAGCTGCAGGCCGCCATCAACAAGGCGCTGGCCGACATCAAGGCGGACGGCACCTACAAGACCATCTCGGTCAAGTATTTCGGCACGGACCTGTCGGCGCAATAAGCGAGCGGAGCGCACATGACGCTACCCCCCTGGCTGCAATCCGTCCTGCCCGACTGGCTGCTGGCGCAACTTGGCAATTGGGCGGTGCCGGCCTGGGTGCAGCTGATGCTGGACTCGTTCTGGCCGCTGCTGCACGCGGGGCTGATGTTCACGGTTCCGCTGACGCTGATGTCGTTCGCGCTGGGCCTGGCGCTGGCCTTCGTGGTCGCGCTGATCAGGCTGTTCGGTCCGGCGCCGCTGGTGGCCGTGGTGCGTTTCTACGTCTGGCTGATCCGCGGCACGCCGCTGCTGGTGCAGCTGTTCGTGATCTTCTACGGCCTGCCCAGTGTCGGCATCGTGCTGGATCCGCTGCCGGCCGCGCTCATCGGCTTCACTCTCAACGTGGGCGCGTACAACTCGGAAGTGATCCGCGGCGCCATCGAGTCCATCACCAAGGGCCAGTGGGAAGCGGCGTACTCGCTGAGCATGACGCGGGCGCAGGCGCTGCGCCGGACCATCCTGCCGCAAGCGGCGCGGGTGGCGGTGCCGCCCCTGTCCAATTCCTTCATCGCGCTGGTCAAGGACACCTCGCTGGCGGCGGTGCTGACCGTGCCCGAGATCTTCCAGGCGGCGCAGCGCATTGCCGCCGTGACCTATGAACCGCTGATCCTGTACACCGAGGCGGCGCTGATCTACCTGGTGTTCAGTTCCGTCCTGTCCGCCGCGCAGGTGCGCCTGGAACGGCGCTTCGGCCAGCACGCGGTCTTTACCGAGAAAAACCGATGATCCGCCTGGAAAAGATAGAAAAGGCGTTCGGCGGCAATCCCGTGCTCAAGCAGGTGGATGTGAGCATCGCCGAAGGCAGCGTCACCGCCCTGATCGGCCCGTCCGGCAGCGGCAAGAGCACCTTGCTGCGCTGTGTGAACCTGCTGGAAGTGCCGGACCGCGGCACGCTGGAGATCGGCCCGGAAACGGTGCATTTCGAACCCGGCCACAAGCTCTCGCGCGATCAGGTCCAGCGCGTGCGCAAGCAGACCGGCATGGTGTTCCAGAACTTCCAGCTGTTCCCGCATCAGACCGTGATCGGCAATGTCATGGAAGGCCTGCTGACCGTGCAGAAGTGGCCGCAGGACCGCGCGCGCGCCCGCGCCGAGGAACTGCTGCGCAAGGTCGGCATGCTGGAAAAGCGCGACGCCTGGCCCGCCAACCTGTCGGGCGGACAGCAGCAGCGCGTGGCCATCGCCCGCGCGCTGGCGCCCGCGCCGCGCGTGCTGCTGTGCGACGAACCGACCTCGGCGCTGGACCCGGGCCTGGCCGCCGAAGTGGTGGACGTGCTGCGCCAGCTCGCCGCCGAAGGCATGACCATGCTGATGGCCACCCACGACCTGCGGCTGGCGGCCAGCGTGTCGCGCGAGGTGGTATTCCTGCTGGACGGCACGGTGGTCGAATCCGGCGATTCGCGCACGCTGTTCAGCCAGCCGGCCGACCCGCGCACGGCGGCGTTCATCTCGACGTTGACGCAGGAAGCCGCGCTGTAGATCAGGCTACTTCGGCGGCAGAGACCCCGCCGGATCGACCGCCTGGCCGTCATAGCGCAGCTCGAAATACAGCCCGACCTGCTTGCTGTCGCTATTGCCCATTTCAGCGATCTTCTGCCCCTGGCTGACGCGCTGTCCTTCCTTGACCAGCAGCTTGCTGTTGTGGGCGTAGATGCTCAGGAAGCTGGCGTTGTGCTTGACGATGACCAGGTGGCCATAGCCGCGCAGGCCGCTGCCGGAATAGGCCACTGTGCCCGGTGCCGCGGCCACCACCGGCGTGCCGGAGGAATTGCTGATGACGATGCCGTTGGAACCCGATCCGTCGTAGCCGCGCGTGACCTTGCCCTGGGCGGGCCAGACCAGCGAGATTGCGCCCGGCGGCGCGGTGCGGCGCTTGGCGGTCGAGGTCGACGACTTGGGCGAAGGCGCAGGCTTGCCGCGCGCCTTGCTGGGCGCGGTGGACGTGCTGGCCTGCCCGGCCGGCGGCTCGACCCGCAGCAATTGTCCGACTTCGATGGAATTGGAATTCGACAGCTTGTTCCAGCGCACCAGATTGCTCACGCTGGTGCCCTGCTTGCGCGCGATCTGGGTCAGCGTGTCGCCCGATTGCACGCGGTAGTAGCCGGGCTGGACCTTGGTGGTGCCGCAGGCGGACAGCAGGGCCAGCAGCGCCACGGCCAGCACGCACATCCACAGGCGGAAGGACGGCCTGCCCTGGCGGACGATGGCGGGCAACGTGGGAAGAGGCAGGGTCTGGGCGGACGAGGAAAGCACTGAAACCTGGGGCACTGAGTGGGATGTCGGGGATTTGAGTGCGTTCAAGGGTACCAAGATTTTGGCGCGCCATGGGCGCTGGCGTCAGATGCTTGCGCCAGTCGCGCGGGATAGAATGCCGCCATGACCCGCCTGATCCGCCTCCAGCACCTCGGCAGCGCCGCACGCGCGCGGGGCGTGCTGTGGCTGGCGCTTCTGGCCCTGGCGCTGCGCGCGCTGGTGCCGTCGGGCTACATGCCCGACGCCCGGGCGCTGCACGACGGCCGGCTTGAAGTCACGTTCTGCTCGGCCGCCGGCGATGTCTCGACGCTGGCGCTGGCGTTGTCGCCCGAAGACAAGGGCAAGGCCGGCCACGACACCGCCGATGCCGGTGCGCTCTGCCCCTTCGGCCTGCTGGCGCACGTGGCGCCCGCACCCGCCCCCGCGCTCACTCCCCTGCTGCTGGCCGCTGGCCGGCACGCACTGCCCGCGCCCGCCAGCGCCACCCCGCCCGCGCCCGCCGCCGCGGGTCCGCCGCTGGGTTCGCGCGCCCCGCCACGCCTCGTCTGACTCCGCCACAACGCGCGGCTCCGCCGCGCCCCTGGACGAACCGTCAAGCGACGAGGTTTTCATGCATTCCCCCCTTCTGCGCGCGCCCGCCGGCGCGGCGCGCTCCCATGCGCCCGATCCGCGGCGCCGCCTGCTGCTGTCCTCTTTCGCCCTGCTGGCCCTGGCAGGCTGCGGCCCCGATGCGCCCAAGCTGCACGGCATGGATCTTTCCGGCATGCCGTCCGGCGACTTCCAGCTGCAGGACACCGAAGGCCGCGAACGCAAGCTGGCCGACTACGCCGGCCAGCCGATCATGCTGTTCTTCGGCTTCACGCAATGCCCGGACATCTGCCCCACGGCGCTCACCCGCGCCGTCGAGATCAAGAGCCTGCTGGGCGCGGACGCCAAGAAGCTGCGCGTCCTTTTCATCACCGTCGATCCTGAGCGAGACACGCCGGAAATCGTGCGCGCCTATACCCAGGCCTTCGACCCGGACTTCGTCGGCCTGCGCGGCGATGCCGAACAGACGCGCGCCGCCGCACAGTCATTCAAGGTCTTCTACCAGAAGGTCGCCACCGGTTCGTCCTACACCATGGACCACACCGCGCTGACCTACGTCATCGACGCCAGCGGCAAGCTGCGCATCGCCCTGCGCCATCAGCAAAGCGCGCAGGAATGCGTGGACGACCTGCGCACCGTGCTCTGACCTGAATCCATATATAGAGAGGCAACCCTCATGAAAAACACCGCGATCAAATCCCTGGCGGCCGCCGCCTTGGCCTTCTGCGCCCTGGCCGGCGCCAGCCCCGCCGCATTGGCCCAGGACGCCGCCCTGAAGGTGGACGACGCCTGGGTGCGCTCCACCGTGCCCAGCCAGCACGCCACCGGCGTCTTCATGCGCCTGACCTCCGTCTCCGGCGGCCGCCTGGTCGGCGTGGAATCGCAGGCGGCCAAACACGTGGAAATCCATGAAATGGCGATGCAGGACAACGTCATGAAGATGCGCCAGGTACCGGGCATCGCCCTGCCCGCGGGCCAGGCCGTGGAGCTCAAGCCCGGTGGCTATCACGTGATGCTGATCGACCTGGCCGGCCAGATCTCGCCCGGCGAGCACGTCGCCCTGACGCTCATCGTCGAGGATGCCGACAAACGCCAGCGGCGCGTGCCGGTGGACGCGGTGGCGCGTCCGCTGAACGCGGCAGCCGCCCCGGCCGCCGGCCACGGCCACTGAGCCCGCGGCGTCCCCATGAAAGTGGCTTGACAGCTGTGCTGCACGCCTGAAACAGCTTCCTTGCAACAAGGCCGTCCTGCGTGCAACGCCGCGCCGCGCGCCGGGTCGAATTGGAAAAGGCCCGGCGCGCGCCATCGCGGCGCGCCGGGCCAGGCTTTCCCGCATCCAGGAATCGCCCGCGGACAGCATCGCGGGCGTAGGCGCGGCCCGCAACGGCCGCAAGCTTTGACTGCCAGGAGCGTTTCATGAAGACCCTCAGCAAGACCTTATTGCTATGCGCCGGCATTGCAGCCGCCGGGGCCGTCCAGGCCCAGACCACGCAGTACACCCACGACCTCTATGGCGACTGGCGCGTCACCTATGCCGCCCCCGCCGCCAAGACGGCGGACCAGGTCAGCGCCGAACTGGCCCAGGCCAAGGCCAACGGCCAGTACACGTTCGGCGACGAGGACTATCCACCCCCCGTCATGTCGCACCAGTCTGAAACCCGCGCCCAGGTTGAACAGGAGTTGCAGCAGGCGCAGATCCAGGGGCAGATGGCATCCGACCAGGAAGACTACCCTCCTCCCGCGATGGCCCACAGCGGCACCTCTGACATCCATTAATACAGAGGCTGCAACCGCGGCGGATCCGGGCGTCGCGCCCAAATATCAGGGACACACCAATTCCCCGCCGACCGGCGGCGGCGCCTGATTCGCCATACAATGCCTGCACATCCACCGCCGGCCAGCCTGAAGGCGCGGCGGGGCAGCCGGCCTCCCAGCGCCGCGCCCCGGATGCCAGCGTTCCGCGCAGCCGGGCGCGTACCCGCCGGCAGCCTGCCGGCACCTCTGTGTCTGGATATGCCCGGTAGTTCCGCCTTTTCATTCCTGCGTACCCTCTGCAGCCTGCGCTGGCTCGCCATCGCGGGCCAGGCCGCCACCATCCTGCTGGCCAGCAGCGTCCTGGGCCTGGCCCTGCCGCTGGAGCCGCTGTGGATCGGCGTAGGCGCCCTGATCGGCTTCAACGTCTACGCCAGCCTGCGCCTGCGCCACCGCCGCGACCTGTCCCACGCCACCGCCTTCGGCCACCTGTTCGTGGACATGGCGGTGCTGGCCTGGATGGTGGGCTGGAGCGGCGGCATCAGCAATCCTTTCGGCATGATGTTCCTGATCCTGACCGCGCTGGCGGCCCTGGCGCTGCCGCGCAACTGGGCGCTGGCCGCGGCCGTGGCAGGCATCTCGGGCTACGTGGCGGCCGCGATCTTCGGCCAGCCCCTGCGCGGCGACGTCGATACCCATACCCTGCTGCTGTGGGGCATGGGCGCCAACTTCCTGATTTCGGTGGTGGTGGTGCTGGTGTTTTCGACCCGCCTGGCCTCGGACCTGCGCGACCGCGAGCGCGAATTGGCACGGTTGCGCGAACGCTTCACCCGCAACGAAGGCATCGTCGCCCTGGCCACCCACGCGGCGGCCATGGCGCATGAACTGAACACCCCGCTGGCGACCATGACCCTGCTGGCCGACGAGATCGCCGCCGAGGTCAAGGACGAAGACCTGCGCGCCGACGTTTCCACGCTCAGCCAACTGTTGGCCCTGTGCCGGGAACGTATCCGCAATCTGGCGGTCCCAACCGCGGTGGACCTGGTCCGCGTGGTGGGGCAATGGCGTCTGATCCGGCCGACCATCGATCTGCAGCGCTCGGGCACCCTGCCCGGCAGCCTGCGGGTCGATCCGGCCATCGCCCACTTGCTGCAGGCCCTGCTGAACAACGCGGCGGACGCCGGCGAAGCCGCCGATGTCCCGCGCGTGGACCTGCATCTGGAATACGGTTATGGCGCCCTGCGCGGCGAAGTCAGGGACTACGGACGGGGTTTCGATCCCGACCAGACCCTGCTGCCGGCGACCAGCCTGTTCAACAGCGGCAAGCCGGGAGGGCTGGGCGTGGGCCTGGCGCTGTCGCACGCCACGGTGGAACAGATGGGCGGCGAAATGACCATGACCGCCGCCGAAGACGGCGGCACGCGTATCCGCTTTTACCTCCCGCTGGGGAGTACCGGGACTTGAGTGCAATGAACCCAACCGATCTTGGCCTGCTGATCGACGACGACGAGCTGTATGTGCGCACCTTGCAGCGCAGCCTGTCGCGTCGCGGCCTGGAAACCCGAACCGCCACCGGCATCGCCGAGGCGCTGCGCGTGGCCGAGGAAATCCGCCCCGCCTTCGCCCTGGTGGACCTGCGCCTGGGCGAAGACTCCGGCCTGACCCTGATCCGCCCGCTGCGCGCCCTGCGCGCGGACATGCGGATCCTGCTGGTCACCGGCTACGCCAGCGTGGCCACCGCGGTCGAGGCCATCAAGCGCGGCGCGGACGACTACCTGCCCAAGCCCGCCACCGCGCCAATGATCCTGCGCACCCTCGGCCTGGTGAAGCCGGAAAACGTTACGATCGAAACCACCATGACGCCGTTGCACCGCCTGGAATGGGAGCACATCCACCAGGCCCTGCACGAAACCGGCGGCAACGTTTCGGCGGCGGCGCGCCTGTTGGGCATGCACCGGCGCTCCCTGCAGCGTAAACTGGCCAAAAAACCGGGGCCGGAACGCGAAGTCCTCATCGACTGATTTGTGCAGATGCGACAAATCGTCGCATACCCTGCATGTGCGGGTGCGACATATCGTCGCACCCTGGAACCTTGCAGCAAGCCCCCGCCCCCCTAGGAAAACCCTGTATCTGCTCCCCTTGGGGCGGAATCCTCCCAGGCAATGCGACCATTCGTCGCATGCTTGACCCATATCAAGCCGATAGGATGGACGTTGCTGCCTAGCAGCATTCCAGTCTGCTGCTATGCAGCATTTTCCACCTTCCATCCAAGGCTGTACGTGAAACACCCCCTCCTTGCGACCCTTACGCGCATTCTCAGCGTCGGCGCGGTCATGCTGCTTGGCGGCTGCAACATGGAAATCCTCTCCCCCAAGGGAGATATTGGCATCCAGGAAAGGACTTTGCTGTTCACGACGACCGGGCTCATGCTCATCGTCGTGATTCCGGTCATCGTCATGATCCTGGTTTTTGCCTGGAAATACCGCGCATCCAACACCAAAGCTGACTACCAGCCCAAGTGGGCCCACTCCACGGCGATCGAAATCGTGGTCTGGACCGTCCCTTGTATCATCGTGGCCATCCTGGCCGTGATCACCTGGCGCTCGACGCACGCGCTGGATCCCTACAAGCCGCTCGTGTCCGAACACAAGCCGGTGACCATCGAGGTGGTTTCGCTGGATTGGAAGTGGCTGTTCATCTACCCCGAGTACGACATCGCCACGGTCAACGAGATCGCCTTCCCGGTCGATGTTCCGGTCAATTTCCGGATCACCTCGGCCACGGTCATGAACTCGTTCTTCATCCCCCAGCTGGGCAGCCAGATCTACTCGATGGCCGGCATGGAGACCAAGCTGCACCTGAACGCGCGCGAAGCCGGCACCTACGCCGGCATCTCGGCCAACTACAGCGGCGCCGGCTTCTCCGGCATGCGCTTCAAGGCCATCGCGATGTCCCAGGACGGGTTCGACAACTGGGTCAAGGAAGCCAAGGCTGCCCCGACCGCGCTGACCCCCGAGGTCTATGCAGAGCTGACCAAGCGCAGCGAGCACAACCCGGTCGTCAAGTACTCCTCGGCGCCCCCCGCCATGTTTGATTTCATTCTTGGCAGCACCATGACCAAGATGGCCGGCGTGGACTCCGCCACGTGCACCCCCACGTCGAACAATCTGATCGCAGGAATTAACTAACAATGCTCGGGAAACTCACCCTCGAGGCCATTCCGTACCATGAACCCATCGTCATGGTTACGCTGGCCGCCGTGTGCCTGGGAGGCCTAGCGGTCTTCGGCGCCATCACCTACTTCCAGAAGTGGAAGTACCTCTGGACGGAATGGCTGACCACCGTCGACCACAAGCGCATTGGCGTGATGTACATCATCGTCGCCCTGATCATGCTGCTGCGCGGCTTCGCCGACGCCATCATGATGCGTACCCAGCTGGCGGTCGCATCCGCCGACTCGGCCGGCTTCCTGCCGCCGCATCACTACGACCAGATCTTCACCGCCCACGGCGTCATCATGATTTTCTTCATGGCGATGCCCTTCATCACCGGGCTGATGAACCTCGTGGTGCCGCTGCAGATCGGCGCCCGCGACGTGGCGTACCCGTTCCTGAACTCGCTGAGCTTCTGGCTGTTCGGCGCCGGCGTCGCGCTGATGATGATCTCGCTGTTCGTGGGTGAATTCGCCGCGACCGGCTGGCTCGCCTATCCGCCGCTCTCCGGACTGGACTACAGCCCGAGCGTGGGGGTGGACTACTACATCTGGGCACTGCAGATATCCGGGCTGGGCACCACGCTTAGCGGCATCAACTTCATCGTGACCATCCTGCGCATGCGCGCGCCGGGCATGAGCCTGATGAAGATGCCGATCTTCACCTGGACCTCGCTGGTCACCAACGTCCTGATCGTCGCCGCCTTCCCCGTGCTGGCTGCAACGCTCGCGCTGCTGACGATGGACCGCTACCTGGGCACGCACTTCTTCACGAACGACATGGGCGGCAACGTCATGATGTACGTGAACCTGATCTGGATCTGGGGCCACCCCGAGGTCTACATCCTGGTGCTGCCGGCGTTTGGCGTGTATTCGGAAATCGTCGCCACCTTCGCCCGCAAGACCCTGTTCGGCTACAAGTCCATGGTCTACGCCACGGCCGCCATTGGCGTGCTGTCGTTCCTGGTCTGGCTGCACCACTTCTTCACCATGGGCGCGGGAGCCAACGTCAATGCCTTCTTCGGCATAGCGACAATGATCATCTCGATCCCGACGGGCGCGAAGATCTTCAACTGGCTGTTCACCATCTACCGCGGCCGCCTGCGCATCACCACGCCGGTGCTGTGGACGCTGGGCTTCATGATCGTGTTCGTCATCGGCGGCATGACCGGCGTGATGCTGGCCATCCCCGGCGTGTCCTTCGTGCTGCACAACAGCCTGTTCCTGATCGCCCACTTCCACAACACCATCATCGGTGGCGTGGTGTTCGGCTGCATCGCCGGCATGACCTACTGGTTCCCCAAGGCCTTCGGCTTCAAGCTGAATGAGCGCCTGGGCCGCTACTCGTTCTACTGCTGGTTCGTCGGCTTCTTCCTGGCCTTCATGCCCCTGTACATCCTGGGCTTCAAGGGCATGACGCGTCGCCTGAACCACTACGACAACCCCGAATGGCAGCCGTACCTGCTGGTCGCCCTGGCTGGCGCCGCGCTGATCATGCTGGGCATCTGGTTCCTGCTGCAGCAAGTGTTCGTCTCGATCCGCCAGCGCAAGCAGAACCAGGACATCACGGGCGACCCCTGGGATGGCCGCACGCTGGAATGGGCCATCTCTTCGCCCGCTCCTTTCTACAACTTCGCCCACGTGCCGCACGTTGACTCGCTGGACCAGTTCTGGGAAGACAAGCAGAACGGCAAGGCCTACAAGCGCCCGGCCAAGTACGAAGACATCCACATGCCGAAGAACACCGCCGCCGGCGTATTCATCGGCGCCTTTGGCCTGGTCATGTGCTTCGCGCTGATCTGGCACATCTGGTGGCTGTCCATCGTCGGTTTCGTCGGCATGATCGGTTCGTTCATCGTCCGCGCCTATGACCGCGACGTCGACTACTGGGTCCCGGCCGCGGAAGTCGAACGCATCGAAAACGCTCACTTTGACAAAATGCAGAAGGCCGCCTGAGCCATGATTCAAGCCGTAGCCACTCACCCCCACGCGGGTCACGACGATCACGCGCATCATGACGATGGATCCAAGACCGTATTCGGTTTCTGGGTCTATCTGATGAGCGACTTGCTGATCTTCTCGGTGCTGTTCGCCACGTTCGCGGTGTTGTTCAACGCCACCGCGGGCGGCCCGACGGGCAAGGAACTGTTCGATCTGAAGTTCGTGCTGGTCGAAACGCTGTTGCTGCTGTTCTCCAGCTTCACTTTCGGCATGGCCAACCTGAACGTGCACGCCAACAACAAGAGCCGCGCAATGGGCTGGTTGATGGTGACGTTCCTGTTCGGCGCGGGCTTCATCGCGATGGAAGTCTATGAATTCCATCACCTGATCTCGATCGGCGCCGGCCCGGGCCGTAGCGCGTACCTGTCGGCATTCTTCACGCTGATCGGCACGCACGGCCTGCACGTCACCTTCGGCCTGATCTGGATCATCGTCCTGCTGGACATGATCCGCCGCCATGGCCTGGACTCGATCAACAAGCGTCGTCTGGCGTGCCTGAGCCTGTTCTGGCACTTCCTGGACATCGTCTGGATCTGCGTCTTCACCTTCGTCTATCTCATGGGAGCCATCTGATGTCGCACTCCGCTGCGGCCGCACACGGCCACGACGATCACGCCGCCGACCACGGCAGCCTGAAGTCCTACATCATCGGTTTCGTGCTTTCGCTGCTTCTCACCTTCGGCTCCTTCGGACTGGTGATGAACGGCGGACTGTCCCACGCCATCACCATCGCCGGCGTGGTTGCGCTGTGCGTGCTCCAGTTGCTGGTGCAACTGGTGTACTTCCTGCACATGGGCGCATCGAAGTCGGCCCGCGACAACCTGGCCACGTTTGTCTTCACCGTAATGATCATCGCCATCATCGTCGGCGGTTCGGCATGGGTGCTGTACAACATGAACGTCAACATGGGCCACGCCATGTAATGACGGCTTGCCGTTGAAGCAAAGACAGGCGCCTGCGGGCGCCTGTTTTTTTTTGTGCGCCGGCCTGTGGGGCCAGCCTTGCGGCCAGGCAAGGATTGCGGAGGCATTTCGTTATATATTCAACACCATAACGATTTAATTAACAGTTTAATTACTGCTCCTGGCCCAACCATGCACGTCGTTTCCATCGCCACCGCAGCCCCCCCGGCCGACAGCGCCGGTCCCACCTTGCGGTTCGCCGGCGCGCTGCTGCGCCATGCGCCGCCCGGTCATCCCGACGCGGGATTCTTCGCCACGGTCATCGGCAAGAGCCTGGCCTGCGGGGACCTGGGACGCTGCGGCCTGTCATCCCGGGAACTGGAAGGCCTGATCGCGCGCCTCTTTCCCGGCGCGCTGACGGGCCATGACCCCGCGCTCGCCGCCTTGCGCGAGCAAGCCGCCATCTACCCGGCCCGCGCCATGGATGCGGCTCAAACCGAATTCACGCGTCTGCTGCGCGCGCTGCTGGACACCTGGGCCGCTCCCGGCGCGGGGACCACGCCCTGGGTCAGCAGCGTGCTGACCCACGCCTGTCTGCGGCCCGACCATCTGTGGCGGGACCTGGGTTTGTCCGGCCGCGAGGACGTGACTTTCCTGCTGGCGCGCCACTATCCGGGACTGGTGGTGCGCAATGTACGCAACCTGCGCTGGAAGCAGTTCCTGGCCTATTCCGCCTGTGAACAGGCGGGCCTGCCGCCGGCCGCCGCACCGGGCTGTCCGGCCTGCGAGGACCATGGCATCTGCTATCCGGAAATGCCCGACTGAAGTCCGGCTTCAGAACCGGTACGTCGCGCCCAGGCCCGCTCCCAGGCTGCGCCCTGCCGCCGGTTCGTAGTAGCGCCCATTGGTCTCGTTGACGATCACGGAGCCGGCGTAGCGGCGGTCGAACAGGTTGTCCACGCGCCCATAGGCGTTCAGTTCCCAGGGCCCCGCCTTGAACACATAGCCCGCGCTCAATGCGGCCACGAAGTAGGCGGGCGCATCGCCGTCGTTGGCGTCGTTCACGTAGATCTTGCTGAGGAAACGCCCTTCCACCGTGGCCTGCCAGCCCTCGGGCGGCGCCCAGGCCAGCGAGGCGAAGGCGGCCTGGGCTGCGATGCCGGGGATCTTGTTGCCGGCGCGGATGTCGCCGGGTCCGTCATCGGCGTAACGCGCATTCAGCCATGTATAGGCGAACTGCGCACGGCCGTGACGGGCGAATTCGCCGGACCAACCCAGTTCCACGCCGTCGCGCCGCGTGCGGCCGGCGTTCTGGTACGTGGTTCTTCCGCCCGAGCTGCCCGCGGACACGATTTCATCGTCGGTGCCGGTATGGAACACCGCGGCCGTCAGCAGGCCGCCAGCCAGGTTGGCCTTTACGCCCGCTTCCAGGTTGGTGCTGAGCGCGGGCGCCAGCCCGAAATTCAGGCCGGGCTGGCCGCCGGGCCGATACGAGATCTCGTTGAGCGTCGGCGTCTCGAAGCCCCGGCCATATGAAGCGTAGAAGCTCAGGTCGGCGTTCGGCGCATAGCGGATGGCCGCCACCGGCAATGCCTTGCGATAGCGCGCGTCGCCGCTGTCGTCGGCATTGCCCGGCGCGATGTAGTGGTCGCTGGAATCGAAGCTGACGGTGCTATAGCGCAGGCCCGCATCCAGCGTCCAGCGTTGCGACACCTGCCAGGAAGCCTGCAGATAAGGATCGGCGTTGTAGACGGTATTGGTTTCGTCGCGCCGCAGCGCCCCCTGCACGCCCAGTTGGCGGCTGGCGCCCGTGCCGGTGTAGTTCTGGTAGCCCTTGCGGTCTTCGCGCATGGAATCGTAGGCAAAGCCGCCGATCAGGGTCAGCGGCCGGCCTGCCACCGCCAGCTCGGAGGTCCAGCGCAGGTCCGCGCCGCCGTACTGGCGCTTCAGGTCGATGACCCCGCCGGCCTGGGTGGGCGCCATCTGCGCGGCAGGGGGAATCGCCTGGTACTGCGTGGTATCGCGCTGGCCGTAATAGACCATCACCCGCAAGCTATTGCGGCTATCGACCTGGCGCTCGTAGATCGCGCCGCCCTGGGTCTGCCTGACCGTCTTGCGGGTGTCGTACTGCTCGGCCAGCGGCGCCGCGCGCGGGTCGTCCTGGAACTGTTGATAGGTCAGGCCCAGCGGATCCTGCGCCTTGAGGTCCACGCTGTTGGCCACGAGGGTCAGCCGGCTGGCGTCGTCCAGCTGCAGGCCAAGCTTGGCGTTGCCCAGGTTCTTGCGGGCGGCGCTGTGGTCGCGGTAGCCGTCGGTGGTGAAGCGGGTCAGGTCCAGCACGTAGTCCAGTCCGCCGCTGGCGCCATTGGCGCGGGCGCCGTAGCGCCAGGTGCCATAGCTGGCGCCCCAGCCGCTGGCCGTGAGCGACGGCGGCGCCACGCCATCCTCGGTCGACACCTGGATCACGCCGCCCGAGGAATTGCCGTACAGCGCTGAAAACGGCCCCCGCAGCACTTCGACGCTGCCGATGGAGCCTATGTCGATGTTCGAGGTCTGTCCCTGGCCGTCCGGCATGGTGGCCGGAATGCCGTCCACGTACAGCCGCACGCCGCGCACGCCGAAGGTGGAACGCGCGCCAAAGCCGCGGCTGGAGATCTGCAAATCCTGAGCGTAGTTCTGGCGGTTCTGGATCTGCAGGCCGGGCACGCCGGCCAGGCCCTCCGACAGGTTGACGCCCGGCTGCTGCAGGCGCATGGCCGCGCCCTCCACCACATTGACCGAAGCGGGCGTGTCCAGCACCGCGGTGCCCAGGCGCGTGCCGGTCACCACTACCGCAGGCAAGAGCGGCTCAGCCTCCTGGGCCCAGGCAGTTCCGGCCGGAAACGACGCCAGCAGGCCATGCACGGCCCAATGCCCCACGCCCGTACGCCACCATCGCCGCTGCGTCAAACACGCCTCCTGTAGGGGCCGCGGCGGGAATCGGTTCTAATACCCGCCATGGATAACTTGCAAGACATCGAACGCCGCCTGCTGGAGCTGGAGGTCAAGGCCAGCTTCTCGGACGACATGCTGGAACAGCTCAACCAGATCATCGTGCGCCAGCAACAGCAGATAGACCGGCTGATGCGCGAAGTGGCCGACCTGCGACAGCAGGCGCCCGAGGGCGGCGCGCCCTTCCGCAGCCTGCGCGACGAAATACCGCCGCACTACTGACGCTGCGCCTGCGGTACTGGCGGCGCATCCACGCTGCCCTTCTCTCCAAGCCCCCAAACCGCATGGAATCGCCGTATTCCAGGCTTGCGCACGCCTGATAGTCCGTCCCCAGTTCCATCAATGGAAAATATATCCTAAGAAATTCGCTATCTTTCCACTGATGGGAATATCTTTTACCAATATACGGGTTTATCCCTAGTCCGATTCAGCGCACTATTGAGCCATCGGGAAACAGCAACGAACCAGACGGATAGGCCGCCGATTCGCTCCCAAAGCTCTTGAAATCGGAGATTTACCATGAAGACCCTCGCTACCGCTTTGATGATGTCCCTGGCCGCGCTAAGCGCCGGCGCCTACGCCGCCTCGCCCAACATCGAACCCAACAACGTCCCGTTCCAAGGCGTCTACGGCACCCCTTATGAAGGCCCGACCCGCGCCCAGGTGCAGGCTGAACTGGCCGCCGCCAAGGCTGCCGGCCAGATGGCTGAAGTGGAACCGAACAACGTGCCTTTCCAAGGCGTCTACGGCACGCCCCACACCGGCAAGACCCGCGCTGAAGTGCGCGCCGAACTGGCCGCCGCCCGCGCCGCCGGCCAGATGGCCGATGTGGAACCGAACAACGTGCCCTTCCAAGGCGTCTACCACGGCAACTAAGCGCACGCAGATTTACCCCTCCCCTTGTTGTACCTTGGCCGCCAGTGTCTGGCGGCTTTTTTTCGCCTGTGCGGAAAGCGCCGGCCGCGCTTCATGTGGCGGGACGCTCCGGGCTCAAGTGTGGCCCAAGGGTAAAAACCGCGAGTTTCAACGCCCCCCGCAAAGCACTGTTCCATCCGTTCGCGTACTATCGCCCCAAGATCAGGCATAACACTACGACTCAACAGGGAGCCCATCTTGAAACACACCCGCGTTCTCGCCTCTTTGCTGGTGGCTTGCGGCATCGCCGCGCCGGCCTTTGCCGCGCCTCCGGTGATGCTGAACAATGCCATCATCACGCAGATCCCCAAGGCCGATCAGCCCTCCTTCCATGAAGCCGTGGCACAGTCGCTGAACAGCTCGGCCGACGGCCAGCGCACCCAGTGGAGCAGCACGCACCAGCCGCGCAAGGCGCCTCCCATCACGGTGCAGCTGACCCCCACGCAAACCAGCAAGGTCAAGGACGACCGCGTCTGCCGCTTCCTGGTTGGAGATTTCGCCCGCGGCGCCACCACGGAAAAATGGCAGTTCTGGTTCTGCAAGCAGCCGGACGGCACCTGGAAGGCCAGCAGCAACTAAGCGCGCCGGATTCCAGCGCCCGAGCGCAAAAAAAACGCGCCGCTCCATCCCGGGATGGAGCGGCGCGTTTTTTCTCGCCTTGTCTGCGCGCCGCAACGGCGCGCAAGCAGGATCAGGCCGAGGCTTCGACGCGGTTGGCGTCCAGCACGGTCATCGCGGTCATGTTGATGATGCGGCGCACGGTGGAGCTGGAGGTCAGGATGTGCACCGGCGCGTTGGCGCCCAGCAGGAACGGACCCACTGCAACGTTGCCGCCTGCGGCGGTCTTCAACAGGTTGTAGGCGATGTTGCCCGAGTCCACGTTCGGGCACACCAGCAGGTTGGCCTCGCCCTTGAGCGAAGACGAAGGCAGGATGCGCATGCGCAGCGCTTCGTCCAGCGCGCAGTCGCCGTGCATTTCGCCGTCGATCTCGAGTTCCGGCGCGGCCTGGCGCACCAGTTCCAGCGCGCGGCGCATCTTCGCGCCCGAGGCCGAACTGCCCGAACCGAAATTCGAGCGCGACAGCAGCGCGACCTTGGGCGCCAGGTTCATGCGGGCCATTTCCTGCGCCGCCATCACCGTGAACTCGGCGATCTGTTCGGCCGACGGTTCATCGTTGACGTGCGTGTCCACCAGCACCACCGTGCGCTCGTTGAGCAGCAGGATGTTCATGGCGGCATACACGTTGTGGCCGGGACGGCGGCCGATGACCTCGTCCACGAAGCGCAGGTGGTCGTGGTACGCGCCCACCGTGCCGCAGACCATGCCGTCGGCGTCGCCCAGGTGCACCATCATCGCGCCGATCAGGGTCAGGCGGCGGCGCATTTCCACACGCGCCATTTCCTTGGTGATGCCGCGACGGCACATCAGTTCCCAGTACGTGGTCCAGTACTGGTGGAAGCGTTCGTCATATTCCGGGTTGGTGACTTCGACGTCCTCGCCCAGGCGCAGGCGCAGGCCGAACTTCTCGATGCGCGACAGCAGGACCGCGGGACGGCCCACCAGGATGGGACGGGCCAGGCCTTCATCGACGATCACCTGCACCGCGCGCAGCACGCGCTCGTCTTCGCCTTCCGTGAACACGATGCGAGACTTGCCGCCTTCGCGCACGATGCGCTTGGCCGCCGAGAACAGCGGCTTCATGAAGGCGCCCGAGTGGTACACGAACTGCTGCAGCTGCTCTTCGTAGGCTTCCAGGTCCGCCAGCGGACGCGTCGCCACGCCGCCTTCCATCGCGGCCTTGGCCACCGCCGGCGCAATGCGCACGATCAGGCGCGGATCGAAAGGCTTGGGGATCAGGTATTCAGGGCCGAACGAAATGTCGTAGGTGCCATAGGCCGCCGCCACGACTTCGTTCTGCTCTTCTTCCGCCAGCTCGGCGATGGCGTACACCGCCGCCTTTTCCATTTCACGGGTGATGGTGGTGGCGCCCACATCCAGCGCGCCGCGGAAAATGTACGGGAAGCACAGCACGTTGTTGACCTGGTTCGGATAGTCCGAACGGCCGGTCGCCATGACCACGTCGTCGCGCACCGACTGCGCCACTTCCGGCAGGATCTCGGGCGTGGGGTTGGCCAGCGCCAGGATCAGCGGACGCGGACCCATGGCCGCGACCATTTCGGGCTTGAGCACGCCGCCCGCCGACAGGCCCAGGAACACGTCGGCGCCCTGGATCACTTCGGCCAGCTTGCGGGCGTCGGTCTTTTGCGCGAAGCGCGCCTTGTCCGGATCCATCAGCACCGTGCGGCCTTCATAGACCACGCCTTCGATGTCGGTGACCCAGACGTTTTCCAGCGGCAGGCCCAGGTCCACCATCAGGTCCAGGCAGGCCAGCGCGGCCGCGCCTGCGCCCGAGGTCACCACCTTGACCTGCTTGATGTCCTTGCCCACGACCTTCAGGCCGTTAATGAAGGCGGCCGAAACGGTGATGGCCGTGCCGTGCTGGTCGTCGTGGAAGACGGGAATCTTCATGCGCTCGCGCAGCTTGCGCTCGACCGTGAAGCACTCCGGCGCCTTGATGTCTTCGAGGTTGATGCCGCCGAAGGTGGCTTCCAGGCCCGCGATGATCTCGACCAGTTTGTCCGGGTCGGTCTCGTTGATTTCGATGTCGTACACGTCCAGGCCGGCGAACTTCTTGAACAGCACCGCCTTGCCTTCCATCACCGGCTTGGAGGCCAGCGCGCCGATGTTGCCCAGGCCCAGCACCGCGGTGCCGTTGGTGATCACGCCCACCAGGTTGCCGCGGCCGGTGTACCGGTACACATTGGCCGGATCGGCCACGATTTCTTCACAGGCCGCCGCCACGCCAGGCGAGTACGCCAGGGCCAGGTCGCGCTGGTTGACCAGCGGCTTGGACGCCACGACGGAGATCTTCCCCGGGGTGGGGAACTCGTGATAGTCCAGTGCTGCCTGGCGATCCGATTGCGTATTCATGGGGCTGAGCCTCCTAGTCTTGATATAGGAAAAATTCTAGGCTCCAATACATAAGCAGATCATTCAACTTTAATATCGTCCCATAATCTTTACCTTATGCATCGCCTATGACAGCCTTTGATCCGGACCTGGTTATCCGGAAACTGACCTCGCGGCTGAAGATGCGCCACCTGGTGCTGCTGCTGCAGATCGAGCAGCACGGCTCGCTGACCCGGGTGGCCGAGCACATGGCCACCAGCCAGCCAGCCGTGACCAATGCCCTGGCCGAACTGGAAAGCATGTTCGACGTGCCCCTGTTCGAACGCTCGGTGCGCGGCATGACGCCCACTCCGCTGGGCGCGGCGGTGCTGGCCCGCGCCCGCGCCCTGGTCCACGACCTGGGGCATCTGGTCCAGGAAATGGAGGCCGTGGCGGCCGGCCACGCCGCCCATTTGCACATCGGCGTCATCCCCTTCGTGTCCGGCCAGATGCTGTCGTCCGCCATCAGCCGCACCCTGCCCCAAGGCCGCCGCATCACCGCCACCATCCACGAAGGCCAGGGGCCGGCGCTGCTGCGCCAGCTGCGCGACCATACGCTGGACATGGTGGTGGGCTGGGCCACTCCCTCGGTGGACATGGACAACCTGGGCTTCGAGGTGCTGTACCACCAGCAGCCGCGCCTGATCGCCAGCCGCAGATTGGCGGCCCGCCTGGGCCGCTCGCGGCTGGAATGGAACCGGCTGGCCGACCTGGACTGGATCCTGGGCACGCCGGACAGCCCGATCCGCGAACAGGTGTCCGAGATCTTCCTGCGCGCCGGGCTGGCGCCCCCGACGCCGTCGGTGCAAAGCGACTCGTCCAAGCTGATCGGCGAAATGATCGTGGCCAGCGACCGCGCCGTCGCCATCCTGCCCGCAGACATCGCCGACGAGCTGGTGCGCATCGCCGGCGCCGCCATCGTGCCGTATTCCTTCGACTGGACCCTGCCGCCGATCGCGCTGTTCACGCGCGCCGAGGGCCTGCGCCGCAACGTCGACGCGCTGTTCGCCGCCGCGCTGCGCGAGGCCTACACCAAGGGCGCGCGCCTGCCCGCCTGATCCGCGCGGCAGGAAAATTGCCAACAAATGCAAATACGCTCGCGCCGCGGCGGCGCGCCCTCCTATACTTCCCGCGCCAAGCAACAAGCAGGAGGGCACGCAGTTTGTTCACACTTCCGCCTATCAACCCGGGCCGCGGCGCAATCGCCCTCCTCACCCTCGCCGCGCTTGCCGGATTGTCCGGCTGCAATTCGCTGCTGAACGAAGGCACGGGCGCCGCGGCCGGTATCGCCGGCACCGCCATCGCCAACAAGGTCACTGACAACGCCACCGTCGCCACCGGCATCGGCCTGGGCGTGCAGGCCGGCGCCAAGGCCGCGCTGGCCTACGCCCAGCGCAAGACGCGCGGCGAAGAACAGGACGCCATCGCCATGGCCGCCGGTCCGCTGGCGGTGGGCAAGGTGGCCAACTGGCAGGTCAAGCACCAGCTGCCCATCGAAAGCGACGCGCAGGGCCAGGTCACGGTCAGCCGGCTGATCGGCGGCGTGAACCTGGAATGCAAGGAAGTGGTCTTCTCCATAGACACGCCGGCCGACAAGGCTGGCGCCGATCCGCAACGCGAGTTCTACGTCACCACCGTGTGCCGGGACGGCGAGCACTGGCGCTGGGCCAGCGCCGAGCCCGCCACGGCCCGCTGGGGCTCGCTGCAGTGAGGCGCGCCGCAAGCCTGCTGGCGCTGGCCGCCTGCCTGGGCCTGGCCGGCTGCCAGAGCTCCTCGATCGGCGGCGCGGCGGGCGCCGTGGTCGGCACCGTCAGCGGCGCAGCCACCGCCAATCCGGTGGCGGGCTACGCCATTGGCGTCACGGTCCAGGCGGCGGTGGATGCCACGGTGAAATACGTGCTGCGCGAGTGGAAGAACGACCAGCAGAACGTCATGGCCAACGCGGCGGGCGCCCTGCCCATCGGCCAGGTGCGCCAGTGGGAAATCCGCCAACCGCTGTCCATAGGCAACGAGCGCGGCGGCATCCAGGTGGTGCGCGACATCGCCACGCCGCTGACCCATTGCCGCGAGGTGCTGTTCACGGTGGAGCAGAAGGACGCGCCCGCACCCGCCTACTCCAGCATGATCTGCCAGCAGCCTGGCGGCCAGTGGAAGTGGGCCGCGGCCGAGCCCGCGGTGGCCCGCTGGAACGGGCTGCAATAGCCTGAGCGCCGGGCCGCTGGCCTCTTGATCGCGCCGGGGCGGGCGGGTGATACTGCCTGCAAGCCCCTTGCCCCAGACTCCCCATGAACTCAGGCCAGTTCGTCATGCAGCGCAGCGCCCTCGCCGGCGTGCAGGCCGTGGCCGCGCACAGCCGGCATGCGTTCGCGCGCCACACGCACGAGCAGTTCGGCATCGGCGTCATGCGCCAGGGCGCCCAGGTCTCGCATAGCGGCCGCGGCCAGGTCGAGGCCGGCCCCGGCCACGTCATCACGGTGAACCCCGGCGAAGTGCATGACGGCGCCCCCATCGGCAATGGCGAACGCGCCTGGCAGATGCTGTATCTGGACCCCGATGTGGTGGCACAGGCCGCAGCCGAACTGGACGCAAGCGGCCTCGGCTACGAATTCGAGCACCCAGCACAGGACCGCCCCGCGCTGGCGCGCGACGTGCTGGCGCTGTATGCCCAGGCCACTGCCGGCGCGGCGCCGCTGGCCTGCGATGCGCTGCTGCTGCGCATCCTGGCGCAGGCGCGCGACCGCGATGCCGAGCGTCTGGCCCGGCCCGCGCGCGCCGCCCCAGACGCCATCCGCCATGCCCGCGCGCTGATCGACGACGACCCGGCGGCCTCGCTGTCGCTGGCCGACCTGGCCGCGGCCAGTGGCCTGAGCCGCTACCAGGTGCTGCGGGCGTTCGCCCGCGACACCGGCCTCACGCCCCACGCCTACCAGGTGCAGCGACGCCTGCTGCTGGCGCGCAGCCTGATCCGGCAAGGCTCGGCCCTGGCCGATGCCGCGGCCGCGGTCGGCTTTGCCGACCAGAGCCACATGACCCGGCTGTTCGTGCGCGCCTACGGCGTATCGCCGCGCCGCTACGCGCTGGCCGCGGGCTGAGCCCTGCAATTTCGTTCAAGACCCGGCCGCGCCCGGCCGCTTAGCCTGGGCGCCTCTCTCTGAACAGGCGTGGGTCGGGTAATGAACAATCGGATGCAGGGCTATTGCTATCTGGCGGCCGCCATGGCGCTGGTGGGCAGCACGGTAGCCGCCAGCAAGATCATCGGCACGGGCTTGCCGCCCTTCACCGCGACGGCCTTGCGCTTCGCCATCGCACTGCCCTGCTTCGCCCTGCTGATGGCGTTGACCGGCGCGCGCCTGCCGCGGCTGGCGCCGCGCGACTGGCTGCTGCTGGCCGTCCAGGCCATCGCCGGCAGCGTCGGCTACACCGCGCTGCTGATCGCCGGGCTGCAGCGTGCGTCGGCGGTGGACGGCGGCATCATCCTGGGCACCTTGCCGCTGGTCTCGGCTGCCATCGCCATCCTGCTGCTGGGCGAACGCCCGGGCAAGGCCACACTGGCCGCCATCGTCGCCGCGGCCTTCGGCGTCTGGCTGATGATGCGCCATTCGGCCGGTCAAGGCGGCGCGCGCTCGCTGGCGGGCAACGCGCTGATCCTGGGCGCGGTGCTGTGCGAAGGATTATTCATCCTGTTGAACAAGCGGCTGCGCCAGCCGGTGGCGCCGCTGGCGCTATCGACGCTCATGACGGGCTTTGGCCTGGCATTCTCGGCCGTGGCATGCGTGGCGGAAGCGCCGTGGGATCTGAACTTGCCCGCTTCGGCGGTGGCCGCGGTGGCCTACTACGCGCTGGTGCCCACCGTGGGCGGCTTCCTGCTCTGGTATGCGGGCGCGGCCCGCGTCAACGGCGCCGAAGCCGCCTTGTTCACCGCGCTGGCGCCGGTATCGGCGGTAGCGCTGGCCGCCGGACTGCTGGGCGAATCCTTGGCTCCCGCGCAGCTGGCCGGCATGGCTTGCGTGCTGGGCGCGGTGCTGGCGCTGGGCGGGTCCGGGCTGCGCTCGCGCGGCCAGCGGCTACCCGCCGGACCCGCAGCCGCTGCCGACGACGCCCCCAGCGGCCCTAGCCGCGGCTGAAGGCCAGCGCAAACTCGTCGGAAAAAATATCGGCCAGCGAGCGCCGCAACGCGGCGGCGCGTTCGGCCCCGTAGGCCGCCTCGAAGCGGCGCTGCGCGTCTTTCCACAGACGCTTGGACTCCGCCAGCTTGGCGCGTCCCGCGTCAGTCAACGCCACGCGGCGGCTGCGCCCGTCCAGCGGGTCGCGCGACATCTGCACGTAGCCGTCGCGCTCCAGCGGCTTGAGATTGTGCGCCAGCGCCGACCGGTCCAGCACCATGTTGCGCGCCAGGTCGGTCATCGACGGCGTGCCCGCGCGCGCGATATGCACCAGGATGGAATGCTGCGACACCTTCAGGCCGCAGGGAGCCAGCACCGTGTCGTACAACTGCGAAACGCGCCGGGTCGCCTTGCGCAGCGCCGCGCCGTTGCAGATGAGCGGATCGGGTGCAACGGAAGCGGCGGAAACGGAAGGCTGTTCGTCGGGCATGGCAGGCGCAAGAAGTAGAGGACGGCGAGGACTCAACGCTACCGCCGGCGTGGAATCGAGTCTAGCGCAATCTTGACTTTTATTGGCATATGCACGTAAATATTCGAACGCCACCCAAGGGTTCCTTCCCATGTCCGCGCCACCGCCGCCCCGTCCCGCCAATGCGCGCCTGCAGGCCATGCTGCATGCGCCCATCGCCCCCACGCTGGCGCGCCTGGCGTGGCCGAACATCCTGATGATGCTGGCGCAGTCCTCCACCGGATTGATCGAGACCTGGTTCCTGGCGCGCTTGGGCACGCCGGTGCTGGCGGGCGTGGCATTGGTGGTGCCGGTGCTGATGCTGATGCAGAACATGTCGCAAGGCGCGATGGGCGGCGGCATCTCGGCCGCGGTCGCAAGATCGCTGGGCGGCGGCCGGCAGCGCGAGGCGGACCAGTTGGTGCTGCACGCCGTGGTGCTCAACGGCCTGCTGGGCCTGGCGTTTTGCGCACTGCTGCTGCTTGGCGGCCCGTGGCTTTACCGCGCGCTGGGCGCCGAGGGAGAGGCGCTAGAGGCCGCCCTGGCCTATTCCGACGTCATCTTCGGCGGCATCGTCCTGATGTGGCTGATGAACGCGTTCGCCAGCGCCATCCGCGGCACGGGCAACATGCTGGTGCCTGGCGCCGTGATCTGCGGCGGCGCCCTGCTGCTGATCCCGCTGTCTCCGTGCCTGATCTTCGGCTGGGGGCCTTTTCCCGCGCTGGGCGTGGCCGGCGGCGGCTGGGCGCTGGTGATCTACTACGCCCTGGGCGCGCTGATCCTGGGCCTGTACTGCGCCAGCGGACGCAACGCGGCGCGGCTGGTGCCCAGCCGCCTCTATCCGGGCCTGATGCGCAATATCCTCAGCGTGGGCGCCCTGGCCACCATCAATCCCCTCCTGACCAACGCCCTGGTGGCGCTGACGGCGGCCCTGGTCGGCGCCTATGCCGGCACCGCAGCGGTCGCCGGCTATGGCATCGCCGTGCGCCTGGAGTACCTGCTGATGCCCATCGCCTTCGGCTTGGGCGCGCCCATGGTGGCAATGGTGGGGTCCAACATCGGCGCGGGCCAGCCCGAACGCGCGCTGCGCATCGCCCTGACCGGCGGCGCGATGGCCTTTGTGCTGGCGGAGGCCATCGGACTGGCGGCGGCGTTCTTCCCCGAGGCCTGGCTGCGCCTGTTCGGCGCGCAGGACCATATGCTGGAAGCCGGCGCCAGCTATCTGCGCACCGTCGGTCCGGTCTACGGCTTCTTCGCCCTGGGTTTCTCGATGTACTTCGCTTCGCAGGGCGCCGGCCGCCTGAAATGGCCGCTGATCGCGGGATTCCTGCGTCTGCTGCTAGGCATCGGCGCCGGCGCCATTGCCTTGCGCCTGACGGGATCGCTGAGCCTGTTCTTCGCCATCGCGGCGCTGGCGATGTGCGTCTATGGCCTGGTCATCCTGGGCGCCGTCGCGTCGGGCTCCTGGTTCGACCGCCCGGTCCAGGGCTGGCGCCGGCTGTTCGCGCGCTCCTAGCGGTCCGGGCGCGCAGGCGCGTCGCGCAGCGCGTATTCCACCAGCGCTGCCGCGTAGGCCGGCAGCGTATCGCGCACGCATAGCACCAGGTCGCGCGCGGCCCAATCGTCGGCCAACGCCACGCGCCGCACGCCCGCGGCCCGGCCATAACGCGCCGCCGCCACGCGCGGCACGATGGCAATGCCCACACCCTGCCCCACCATGCGGCACACGGCATCGAAACTGCGCAGCCGCACGCGGTACGACAAGGCCTTGCCGCCACGCCGCGCGTGATGGGCGATGTGTTCCTGCAAGGCGCTGCCCTCGACCAGCCCGACGAATTCCTGATCGGCCACGTCGGCCAGCAGCACCGACTGACGGCCGGCCAGCGCGTGGTCCGGCGGCACGATCAACGTCAGGGGATCATGCCGGAAGGTCTGCGTATGCAGGCCGTGCAGATCGGCCGAATCGGCCAGCACGCCGATGTCGCAGGCGCCTGCCCGCAACGCGTCGGCGATCTCGTGGCTCAAGCGTTCTTCCAGGTCCACCGAGACGCGGGGATGGTCCTTGAGAAATGCGCCCAGCACCGGCGGCAGGTATTCGCTCAGGGCCGTGGTGTTGCACAGCACGCGCACCAACCCTTTCAGCCCCAGGCCGTAATGGTCCAGCTCGCCGCGCATGCGATCCATCTGCGCCAGCACCACGCGCGCATGGTGCGCCAGCGTGCGGCCCGCCGGCGTGGGCTCGACCCCGCGCGGCTCGCGCAGCAGCAGCGGCACGCCCAGCGTGTCCTCCATGCCGCGGATACGTTCGCTGGCCGATGCCAACGTCATGTGGGAGCGCTTGGCCCCCGCGGTGATGGAGCCGGTTTCCTGTACGTTGAGGAACAGCCGCAGATCGGTGAGATCGAATCGCATGCAAAAAGCGTAGCACGGCAAGCCTCAGGCTGTGCCATAGGACAACTACGCGAGATCCCGATACAAGATCCAAGGCGCTGCGGATGACAATGAACTCCCGCCCTTCCAATCCAGGGAAATTCCATGAAAACCATCATATCGCGGCGCCCCCGGGTCCATTGGCCCGCTCTTGCCCTGCTGGCCCTGAGCCTGCAAGGCTCAGGTTTGGCCGTAGCCGCCAGCCTGGACCCTCACACCACGCCAGCGCAGAAATACGCGCTGGCGTTGGAAGCCCAGACCCAGGGCGACTATGCCGCCATGACGCAGTGGCTGCGCGCGGCCGCCAGCGACGGCCACGCGCCCGCGCAGCGCATGCTGGGCATCGCCCTGCTGGGCGGCCCGACGCTCTACGGTGAGTCCCTGCGCGCCGACCTGTGCGAGGGACGGCGGTGGCTGCTGCGCGCCGCCCGCCAGGACGGCAAGGGCGCGGACGACGTCGCCTACGCCCTGTTCGGCCGTCCGCGCGACGGCCTCACCGTCCGCTGCGAGCCCGCATGAACCTCCTGGACCTGTTTCCCGGCGGCACGCCCGTGCTGCTTGCCGTCACCGTATCGGTGTTCATCCTGGCCGGCGTGGTCAAGGGCGTCGTGGGGCTGGGACTGCCCACCATCTCCATGGCCATGCTGGCGCTGGTCATGGCTCCCGCCCAGGCCGCGGCATTGCTGATCGTGCCCTCCCTCATCACCAACCTCTGGCAGGCCCGGCCTTGGGTCACGCTGCCCCAGGTGCTGCGCCGCATCGGCGCGATGCAGGCCGGCGTCTGCGCGGGCACGATAGGCGGCGCGTTGTGGCTGGGTCCGCCTTCGGGACACTGGGCCAGCGTGTGCCTGGGGCTGGCCCTGGTGGCCTATGCCGCCTGGGGCCTGTTCGGCTCGCCGCCCAGGGCGCCGCAGCGCCATCAAGGGCTGGTGGGCGTATCGGTCGGCGCCATTACCGGGGTCATCACCGCGGCGACCGGCGTGTTCGTCATCCCCGCGGTGCCTTATCTGCAAGCCCTGAACCTGGGCAAGGACGGCCTGATCCAGGCCATGGGCATCTCGTTCACGGTGTCCACCGTGGCGTTGGCGATCGGCCTGGGCGTCACCGGCGGCTACACGCCCGAAGCCGCCGGCGCGTCCCTGCTGATGTTGCTGCCGGCGCTGGCCGGCATGGCGCTGGGCACATGGCTGCGCGGCAGGATGTCGGCGCAGGCCTTCAAGCGCTGCTTCATGGTGAGCCTGGCGCTGTTGGGCGCCTACCAGGCGGTGCAGGGCTGGACGGCCTGAGCCCGGCTCTCAGCCGGAGCGTCAGGCGGCCATCCGCCTTTCGTCCACGAAGCCGATGGACACGGACATCTCGCGCCAGCGCGCCAGTTCCTGCTGCACCGACTGGATCTTGGCGCGCGCCTGGTCGAAGGCGTCGTGCCCCAGGAACAGGTGCAGGGGCGCATATTGCGCCTGCGCCGCGTTGATCAGCGTGCGCGCCATCTTGGCCGGATCGCCGTCCGCGTCGCGCGCCTGCGCATTGCGCGCCGCCAGTTCGGGCGCTTGCTCGCCGTCCGCCGTGCGCAACGCGCCCGGGTAGACCAGCGACACCCGGATGCCGAACGGCGCCGCCTCGGCGGCCAGGGCTTCGGTCAGGCCGCTGACGGCGAACTTGGCGGCGCTATAGGCGCCCCAATCGGCCCTGCCGCCATCGAAGCCCAGGATCGACGAGATGTTGAAGACGTGCCCGCTGCGCTGCGCGCGCATGCGCGGCAGGACCGCGCGGATCACGTTCAGCGTGGCAAACACATTGATGTCGAAGGTGCCTCTCAGGTCCTCGTCCGGCAGACTATCCAGCGCGCCGCGCAGGCCATGGCCCGCGTTGTTCACCACCACGTCCAGGCCGCCGAAGGCGGCCACCGTGGCATCCACCGCGCGCTGCACCTTGCGCTCGTCGGCCAGGTCCACCGTCAGGGGCAGGAACTGCCCCTCCAGCTTGGCGCCCACCGCGTCCAGCAGCGCATCGCCGTCCTGCGAGGTCGCCGCGACCTTGTGGCCCAAGTCCAGCAGCATCTTCACCAGGACCAGGCCCAGCCCCGCGGATGCGTCCGTCACCAACCAGATTTTTTCGGTATTCATGCGATTCCCTTCCCTTGCGTGCGCTGCCGGCAATGCGCCCGGCAGCGTGGCAGAGCCAGCGCATCCGCAATGGACACGCCGTCTCGACCCTGGAAGAGATGGTAAGAATCGCGAGCCTGCGCGTACAGGCTCGTTCTTGCGTGAATCCTGCCTATTCCTGCAACGGTGTGTTCCGCTGGCGCTCAGCCCAGCGCGCTGCGGTAGTGCTCGCTGTCGAATGCGGGCGCGCTTGCCGCCTGCGGGGCGGCTGACGGTTCCTGCGCCGCGCCAGGCGTCTCGACGCCGAAGAGAGAGAGTTCCGCGTTGACCAATGCCAGTATGAAATTTGCCATGATGACTCCTAGGATTTCGCGTCCGGACCGGCGCGGGCCGCGCAGGTCTTATAGAGGACATGGATGCCATGGTGCGGGCCTCGCCGCGCGCCGTCCATTTGCTTTGTTCAATGGCGCCGATTGACGGCATGCAAGCCTGGAAGCGCCCGCAGCTGGAATGACGGATAATTCGGGTGTTTCCCGCGGCGCCGCGGGGAACGGCACAGTTTTTCCGGGCCACGTGCCCGCCCGCATTCGGAGTCAGTCATGCATCGCGGTATCGAGGCGATCGAAAAATTCATGGAATCCGTCGGCCTGGCCTGGCGCCCCGGCTCGACCGAGCGCGCCGAACTCAAAGTCAGCTACCGCATCGGCAATACCCGCCCGCTGGGCATAGACCGCACGCTGGTCGAGTTCCACTGCGACCCCAAGCGCGCCAAGGTCTGGGTGCCGGAATTCTCGCGCACCAGCTTTCACCAGTGGTTCGAGGTTCCGTACCAGGAATTCGAATTCACCCCCGGCGGCTCGATGCTGAAGATCAAGGCTCCGGCGCGCGGCAATGCCCCGCCTTACAGCGTGGGCATCAAGCCCCTGGGCTAAAGCCCTGCCGCTGCCGCCCGCGGCGGCAGCGTCCGCTACAGCTGCTTGTACATGATGGTGGTGCCGTCCAGCTTGGCGGCATCATGCGGATCGCGGCTGAATCCCGGTATCACTCCCACGGTCTGATAGCCCTGCGACGCGTACAGCGGCTCGGCGCTATCGCCCGTGCGCGTGTCCAGCGTAATCAGGCTGCGTCCCTGGCGCCGCGCCATGGCTTCCGCTTCGGCCAGCAAGGCGCGGGCCAGGCCGCGGCGGCGGAAGTCCGGATGCACCAGCAGCTTGCGCACCTCGGCGCGGTGCGGCTGATTGGGCGGCGTGTCCCAATCCAGCTGCACCGATCCCGCGACGCGTCCGTCCTGTCGCGCCACCCACAGCGCCGACTTGCCGCCGGCGACCGCCGGCAGCACCTTGGCTCGCCAGAACGCCTGCGCGTCGTCCGACGAATACGGCAGCACGAAGCTGACGCTGGCGCCACCCTGCACGCAGGCGCGCAGCAGTTCGCCCAGCTCGGGCACGAGAGCGTCGGCGGCATCCGCTGACAGCAGGATCAATTCAGGATTCGGATGGGACATGGCAGGCTCAGACGATGAAGAGCAGATAACGGGCGCCGCAATGCGGCGGGGTTGAAAATTCGCTCGCGCCGAATAGCTGGTAGCGCAGGCAGTCGCCCTGGGAAAGGCGGTGCGCCTGCCCATCGACGGTGATGGCCAGCTCGCCGTCCAGCATCAGCAGGTGGTGTTCAAGCCCTGGCCGGGGCGACCGCTCGTAGGCGATGCGCGTACCAGGCTCCAGCTCGCACGCCAGCACCTCGCCCGCCAATTGCTGCGCGGGCGGGGACACCGAGCGGCGGCGGAATCCCGCGCTGCCGTCCACCCACACGGCCTGCGCCTGCTGCGGCACCAGCGGCACGAAGTCATCCTCGACCATCAGCATCAGGCGCGACATGGTCAGGCCATAGGCCGCGCACAACTTGCCCAGCGCGCTGGCGGTCGGGCTGACTTCGGCGTTTTCCAGGCGGGACAGGGTGGCGCGGCTGAGACCGGCGCGGGCGGCCAGCTCGTCCAGCGACCAGTTGCGCTCCTGGCGCAACGCCTTGAGCCGGGCGGCGATGCGGCCGTCCAGATCGGCCTCGGCGGTGATGTTGTTTTCCATATAAGAGAATTTCTCTCAAATACGGAAAATCGTCAAGCTTCCCAGAGAAAGGTGGCTGCCGGAACCGGCCCGCGCCGCGATTTCGGCACAATACGGGTCATGTACCTGGCCAAACCCTTGATGATGACTGCCCTTTGCCTGAGCCTGCTGAGCGGCTGCGGCTTGCCGCCGCTGGATAACCGCAGCGAATCCCATGCGCTGACGCCGGAGGCATCGCAAGACACCCCGCTGGGCCGGGCCATCGCGCCGCTTGCTGCCCAGCACCCGGGCAAGTCCGGCATCCACCCGCTGCCCGACGCCTATGACGCCTTCGCCGCCCGCATGCTGCTGGCGCGCGCCGCCGAACGCAGCCTGGATGTGCAGTACTACATCTGGCACAAGGACATGACGGGCACCATGCTGCTGGAGGCCCTGCACGAAGCCGCCGACCGCGGCGTGCGGGTGCGGCTGCTGCTGGACGACAACGGCACCTCGGGGTTGGACGAGGAGCTGTCCGCCCTGGACGCGCATCCCAACATCGAAGTGCGGCTGTACAACCCCTTCGTGCTGCGCTGGCCCAAGCCCCTGGGCTACGTGACGGACTTCAGCCGCCTGAACCGCCGCATGCACAACAAGTCCTTCACCGCCGACAACCAGGCCACCATCATCGGCGGGCGCAACGTCGGCGACGAGTACTTCGGCGCGGCCAGCGGCGTGCTCTTCACCGACCTGGACGTGCTGGCCATCGGCGCCGCGGTCAATGACGTGTCGACGGATTTCGACCGCTACTGGGCCAGCGACTCGGCCTACCCGGTCGACCGGCTGCTTAAGAAAACCGACCCCGGCGAACTGGACGAACTGGAACAGGCCGCCGCCCGGGTCGAGCGCTCTCCCGAAGCCGCCGCCTATGCCGACGCCATGCGCAAGCTGCCCTTCATCCAGCAGCTGCTGCGCGGCGAGCTGACGCTGGAATGGGCCGACACGCGCATGGTCAGCGACGATCCGCGCAAGACGCTGGGCACCGCGCCGCCCGAGGCAATGCTGCCGCATCAGCTGCATGAAATCATCGGCACCCCCACCACCGATCTCGAACTGGTGTCGCCCTATTTCGTGCCTACCGCCGTCGGCACCGAGTCCTTCGGACAGATGGCGCGCAGCGGCGTCAAGGTCAAGGTCCTCACCAATGCGCTTGAAGCCACGGACGTCGCCGTGGTGCATTCCGGCTACGCCAAGCGCCGCAAGGATCTGCTGGCCAGCGGCGTGGAACTTTACGAAATGAAGCGCATGGGCGCCGAAGTCGAGCGCAACAAGAGCATGGGCCCCTTCGGCAGCTCGGGCTCGAGCCTGCACGCCAAGACCTTCGCCGTCGACGGCAGGCGCATCTTCGTCGGCTCCTTCAACTTCGACCCGCGCTCGGCCAAGCTCAACACCGAGCTGGGCTTCGTCATAGACAGCCCCACGCTGGCGCGCCACATCGCCGACGCCTTCGACAAGGACATCCCCAAAGCCGCCTACCGCGTCTGCCTGGACGACAAGGGCCAGCTCTATTGGCTGGAACAGCGCAACGGCGACACCATCCGCCACGACACGGAGCCCGGCACGACCGTGTGGCAACGCCTGTCGGTCTGGTTCGTGTCGCTGCTGCCGCTGGAACCGCTGCTGTAGGCCGGCATGGCTACCAACCTGGACCTGTTTGGGGAGGACGGCGACGACGGCGCCGCGCAAGGCGGACGCGTCGCGCTCGGCCCCCAATCCGTGGTGCTGCGCGGTTTTGCCCTGCCGTTGGTGGACGCGCTCCTCGCGGGGGTCGATGCCGTGACCGCGCAGGCGCCCTTCCGGCACATGGAAACCCCCGGCGGCTACACCATGTCGGTGGCGCTGACCAATTGCGGACAGCTGGGCTGGACCAGCGATGCGCGCGGCTACCGCTATGCGCGCATCGATCCGCTCTCCGGCCAGCCCTGGCCCGCCATGCCCCAGGCCTTCATGCAGCTGGCGCAGGCCGCCGCGGCCGAAGCCGGTTTTCCTGGCTTCGAGCCAGACGCCTGCCTGGTCAACCGCTACGAGCCGGGCTCGCGGCTGTCGCTGCACCAGGACAGGAACGAACGCGACTACGGCGCGCCCATCGTCTCCGTATCGCTGGGCATGCCCGCCATGTTCCTCTTCGGCGGCGACCAGCGCGCGGACAAGGCCAGCCGCACGCCGCTGTTCCATGGCGACGTGGTCGTGTGGGGCGGGGTCGACCGGCTGCGCTACCACGGCATCATGCCCATCAAGGACCTGCCGCATCCGCGGCTGGGCAGCCAGCGCATCAACTTCACCATCCGCCGCGCCGGCTGAGCGCCGCATGAGGGTTCCCCGCGTCTGGCCGGGCGCAAGCGGCGGCTCTACTATTGCGCACCCCTCATGCTCCGCCTACCGGATTCCCATGCGCACACGCACCGCCCTGGCTTTGCTCTGCACCCTCGTATCGGCGCCTTCCTGGTCGGGTGAACCGCCCGCCCTGATCGAAAATTCGCTGGGCATGACCTTTGTCCGCGTGCCGGCCGGCAGCTTCCAGATGGGCAGCGACGAGACGCCCGAGGCGCTGGCGCGCGACTATCCGCTGTACCCGCCGGACCGCTACGCCCAGCTGTTCGATGAAGCGCCGGTGCATACGGTGCGCATCACCCGTCCGTTCTACCTGGAACGCACGGAAGTCACCGTGGGCCAGTTCCGCCGCTTCATCGAGGCGTCCGGCTACGTGCCGGAGTCGGAGGCCGACGGCACCGGCGGCTATGGCTACAACCCGCAGTACGACCCCGACAAATCCGAGCGCGGCGACGCTTTCGAAGGCCGCGACCGCCGCTATTCCTGGCGCAATCCAGGCTTCGCGCAAGGCGATGACCATCCCGTGGTCAACATCAGCTGGAACGACGCCACAGCGCTGGCCCGCTGGCTGACCCAGACCGAAGGCAAGGTCTACCGCCTGCCCACCGAAGCCGAATGGGAATACGCCTGCCGCGCCGGCGCGCGCACCCGCTACCAGAACGGCGACGATCCCGCCGCCATGCCCGACGTCGGCAACGGCTTCGACGCCGACGCCGCGCCGCTCTGGCCCAAATGGCAGGCGCATGCCTCCGCCCGCGCCGACGGCAACGCCTTCACCGCCCCGGTCGCCAGCTATGCGCCCAATGCCTTCGGCCTGTACGACATGCACGGCAACGCCTGGGAATGGGTCTCGGACTGGTATGGCGAGGACTACTACGCGCATTCACCCGTGGACGACCCGCAAGGCCCCGCCAGCGGCAACGTGCGCGTACGGCGCGGCGGCTCCTGGCATACCTGGGCGTTGTACACGCGCGCCTCCTACCGCAACTGGAACACGCAGGAAACGCGCTATCCTCTGGTGGGATTGAGGCTGCTGCGGGAGGCGGATTGAAACAAGACTGGATATTGCGAGCCGCGCCCTCGGGCCAGCTGGAGCGCATCGAAGCCTATTTCGGCGGTCCAGGCTACGGCATGCACCGCCACGACACCTACGCCATCGGCCGCACGCTGTCAGGCGTGCAGAGCTTCCACTACCGCCGCGGGCTGCGGCACAGCCTGCCCGGCGGCACCATCGTGCTGCATCCCGACGAAGTCCACGACGGCCAGGCCGGCACCGAAGCCGGTTTCCACTACCGCATGATCTACGTCGAGCCGGCGCTCATCCAGCAGATCCTGGGCGGACGGCCGCTGCCATTCATCCCGGGCGGCATCTCGGCCGATCCACGCCTGTACGCCGCCAGCGCCAGCCTGCTGCAGGACACGCATGATCCGATCGACCCGCTGCAGGAAGACGACGCGCTGTACGAGCTGAGCCATGCCCTGTGCGCCGCGGCTGGCGGCAAGCCCGGCCGCCGCAGCGCCGACTACGCCGCGGCCGAGCGCGCCCGCCAATACATCCACGCCTCGCTCGAACGGTCCATCACCCTGGAACAGCTGTCAGCGGCCGCGGGCACGGACCGCTGGAGCCTGTCGCGCGACTTCCGCGCGCTGTTCGGCACCAGCCCCTACCGCTACGTAATGCTGCGCCGCCTGGACCAGGCCCGGCGCCTGATCGCCGCGGGCATGCCGCTGGCGCAAGCGGCCGCCGCGTCGGGCTTCACCGACCAGAGCCACCTGACGCGCCGCCACGTCCAGACCTACGGCATGGCGCCCGACCGCTGGCGGCGCATGCTGCGCCGCTGAACGCGGATTCGCGCAAAGCTGCTCGATCGTACAAGACGGCGTCGGCGCAGCCTTCTATGCTGGGGTTTGCTCAACCCTATGCGACAGTCCTCCCCATGCCCGAAATCCGCACCATCAACTTCGCCGACAAACTGGCGCTGATCTCCGAACACTGGATGCCCAAAGTCGTCGCCGAGATGAACGACTACCAGTTCAAGCTGGTGAAAATACAGGGCGAATTCGTGTGGCACAGCCATGCCGACACCGACGAGACCTTCATCGTCATCGAGGGCCGTCTGCGCATCCAGCTGCGCGACGGCCACATCGACCTGGGCCCTGGCGAAATGGCCGTGGTCCCCAAGGGCGTGGAGCACAAGCCCTGTGCGCCCGAGGAAGTCAAAATGCTGCTGATCGAGCCGCGCGGCGTGCGCAACACCGGCGACCAGGGCGGCGAGCGCAGCGCTCCCAACGACGTCTGGATCTGAGCCCGCCGCCATCTGCTAAGGTGTAATCCCATCAGGAGCAAGCCATGTCAAAGATCATGCTCGTCACCGGCGGCGGCCGCGGCATCGGCGCCGCCGTCGCCAGGCTGGCTGCCCGCCGCGGCTACGCGGTAGGCGTCAACTACCATTCCAACGCCGACGCCGCGCGCGCGGTGGTCGAGGAAATCGTGCGGGGCGGCGGCCGCGCCGTCGCGCTGCAGGCCGACGTCTCGCAAGAGGACCAGGTGCTGCGCATGTACGGCGAACTGGACCAGCAGCTGGGCCGCATCGACGCGCTGGTCAACAACGCCGGCATCCTGGAGCAGCAGATGCGCGTGGACCAGATGAGCGCCGACCGCCTGCTGCGCGTGCTGTCCACCAATGTGGTCGGCGCCTTCCTGTGCGCCCGCGAGGCAGTGCGCCGCATGTCGACGCGCCATGGCGGCCAGGGCGGCGCCATCGTCAACGTCTCGTCCGTGGCCGCCCGGCTGGGCTCGCCCAACGAGTATGTGGACTACGCCGCCTCCAAGGGCGCCATGGACACGATGACCATCGGCCTGTCCAAGGAAGTCGCGCCTGAAGGCATCCGCGTCAACGGCGTACGTCCCGGCACCATCTACACCGACATGCACGCCAGCGGCGGCGAACCCGGCCGCGTCGACCGCCTGAAGGGCGCGATTCCGCTGCGTCGCGGCGGCACGGTCGAAGAAGTCGCGGGCGCCGTGATGTGGCTGTTCTCGGATGAGGCCGGCTACACCAGCGGTTCGTTCATCGAGGTGTCCGGCGGCAATTGAAACGCCGCTACGGCTTGGCGTCGGAAGCAATGACCTTGTGCTCGTGCCTGGCGGCGATGCGCGCCTCGACGCGCCGCAGCACTGCCAGCACGAACAGCGCCATCACGGTGCTGACCACGGCGGTGGCTTCGCGTCCCATGCCCGCCGCCACCCCGATCGCCGCCGTCATCCAGATGCCTGCCGACGTGGTCAGCCCGCGGATCTCGCGCTCGTCGCTCAGCTTGATGATGGCGCCCGCGCCCAGGAAGCCGATGCCGGCGATCACGCCCTGCAGCACGCGGCTCAGGTCGCCGACTTCCATGCCGCCTTGCAGCGGCACCAGCACGAAGATCGCCGCCCCCAGCGCCACCAGCATGTGGGTGCGCAAGCCGGCGTCCTTGCCGCTGCGCTCCCGCTCATAACCCAACAGGCCGCCCAGCAGCATGGCCATGCCCAGGCGCAGCACGATGCGGGTCGCCTCGCCCACATCGGGGATGTCGGCGAATTCGCTGCGCACGGTGGACCAGATTTCCAGCCAGATTTCCGTCATCGCCGTCCCCTCATGGGAAATGGTCGGACCAGCATAGCAGGCGCCGCGCGACGGCTGCCATGCTGCGCACGCACTGGCACATGTGGGCACAACTGGTTTACAACCGACCTGGCGTCGCGCGGCATCGCGGACGGAAACGACCGGAGGGTTACATGGATTTGCAGCTAGACGGTAAACGCGTGCTCATCACGGGCGCATCCAAGGGCATAGGCCTGGCCTGCGCGCTGGCCTTCGCCCGCGAAGGCGCCGAACCGATACTGGTGGCGCGCGACGACGCGGCGCTGCGCACGGCGGCCGAGACCATACGCGATGCGACCGGGAAGCAGGCGCGGGCCGTCACGCTGGACCTGGCCCAATCCGGCGCGGCGCAACGCCTGAGCCAGGAAGCGGGCGATATCGACATCCTGGTGAACAACGCCGGCGCGGTGCCGGGCGGCGCGCTGGACCAGGTGCAGGACGAGCGCTGGCGCGCGGGCTGGGAACTGAAAGTCCACGGCTACATCGACCTGGCCCGCCACTACTACCCGCGCATGCGCGACGCCGGCGCGGGCGTCATCGCCAACATCATCGGCATGGCGGGCTCCGCGCCGCGCGCCGACTACATCTGCGGCGCGGCAGGCAATGCCTCGCTCATCGCCTTCACTCGCGCCCTGGGCGGGGATGCGCCGCGCCACGGCGTGCGCGTCTTCGGCGTGAATCCTTCGCGCACCCGCACCGACCGCGTGCTGACGCTGGCCAAGCAGCGCGCCCAGGCGCGCTGGGGCGACGAAAACCGCTGGCAGGAGACGCTGTCGGACCTGCCTTTCGGACGCCTGATGGAACCCGGTGAGGTGGCCGACATGATCGTCTTCGGCGCCTCGCCGCGCGCGGGCTACCTGAGCGGCACGGTGATAGACCTGGACGGCGGCGAGCAGTACGCGCGTTGAAGCCCGTCCCGCATGTCTGGCCCTAGGCGGCCTGGCGCCAGCCCGCCAGCAGACCGGGCAAGGCGGCCATGTCGGTGAACACGTGGGCCACGCCCACGCCGCGCAAGGCTTCGGCGCCGCTATGCCCATTGGCATCGGGGCTGTAGCCGAACACAGTAGCGCCGGCGGCCACCCCAGCCGTGGCGCCGGTCACCGTGTCTTCCACGATGGCGCAACGCCGAGGGTCCACGCCCAGCGCCTGCGCAGCGGCCAGGTACACGTCCGGATAGGGCTTGCTGCGCGGCATTTCGTGGCCGCTGAAGACCCGCTCGCGAAAGCAGTCGGCAATGCCGACCTTGGCCAGCTGCAGCTCCACCTTGCGGCGGTCCGCGCCCGAGGCCACGGCGATGCGGCCGTCCAAGGCCACGTGCAAAGCCCGCACCGCGTCCGGCGCGCCGGGGATCTCGACCAGGTCGCGGTCCAGCGCGGCATTGCGGCGCTGGCGGAACTGATCGAACCAATCCGGCGTGATCGTGGCGCCCGTGCGCGATTCGATCAGCGGCAGTTCGTCCCTGACGGCCTTGCCCGTGAAGATCTGCATGGTTTCCGCATGCGTGATGCCCCAGCCCAACTCATTGAGCATGTCGGTCAGCACGCGGCTGGTGATGGGTTCGGAATCGACCAGGACGCCGTCGCAGTCGAACAGCACGGCATCGAAGGGAAAATCAGTCATTGCAGCAACGTCGGGAATGTCCATGAAGCCGGTAAGCATACTGCAGGCCTCCTGCGCGACGCAGGAGGCTCGCCTGGCATCAAATTCCGACAGACCTGATCCGCAACGGCGGGCCATGATCCCGCCGGCGCCGAGCGCACTGGACGCCGTCATGCGCTGAGCCCGCGACGGACGGGCTCCAGGCGACTTCGGCGCGGAACCTCAAACCATCCGTCCCAGTTTTCTATAATTGCATTTTGACAATTCAATATGCAAAATGACGGTCATGCATATCCCTGCCGTCACGCCCCGCCACGCCGCCTTCACCCTCAATGGCGTCCTCCATACCTGCCTGGACCTGCCCGGCATGTACGGCGCCCAGTACTTCCGCCTGCCCGTAGTGCTGCGGCTGCTGCTGGAAAACGCGCTGCGCAACATGCACGACGCGGAGCGCGACGCGGCCGCCGCGGCGCTGTTCGGCTGGCTGGAGCACGGCACCAGCGAAGCCGAGATCGCCTTCCAGCCCGGACGCGTGCTGATGCACGACACCACCAGCACCCCGGCCCTGGTCGACATCGCCGCGATGCGCGATGCGCTGGCCGAGGCCGGCGTGGATCCTTCCGCGCTGAATCCCGTGCTGCCCGTGGACGTGTCGGTAGACCATTCGCTGGCGGTGCAGTCCTATGCGCGCGCCGACGCCGCGGAATTGAATCTGGACCTGGAGCTGCGCCGCAACGCCGAGCGCTACCGCTTCCTGCGCTGGGCATCCAAGGCCCTGTCCAATGTGCGCATCCATCCGCCAGGCACCGGCATCATGCACACCATCAACCTGGAACAGCTGGCGACCGTGGTTTGCGGGCAGGAAGAGGCCGACGGCATCGCGCTGCATCCGGACATGATGATAGGTACCGACAGCCACACGCCCATGGTCAACGGCATCGGCGTGCTGGGCTGGGGCGTGGGCGGCCTGGAGGCGCAGACGGTGATGTTCGGCATGCCCACGCTGCTGCGCATTCCGGACGTGATCGGCGTGCGGCTGACCGGCGCGCTGAGCGCGGGAGTCAGCGCGACCGACCTGGCGCTGACCGTGACGCAGCGCCTGCGCGAGATCCAGGTGTCCGGCGAATTCGTGGAGTTCTTCGGACCCGGCGTGGCCACGCTGCCGGCCGGCAGCCGCTGCGTGGTGGCCAACATGGCGCCCGAGTACGGCGCCACCACGGGCTACTTCCCCATCGACAGGCAGACGCTGGCCTATCTGCGCCAGACGGGCCGGCCCGAGACGCTGATCGCGCAGGTACAGGCCTACGCCGAGCGCGCCGGCATCGCCTATGACCCCGCTGCCGCGCCGCGCTACACCCGCGTCGTCGACATCGCGCTGGACCGCGTGCAGATGCATGTGGCCGGGCCGCGTCGGCCGCAGGATCTGCATCCCTACGGACACACCAAGGCCATCCTGGCCGGCTTGGCGGACGCGCCGGCGGTCCCTGCGCGCGGCCTGCCCCGCTACGCCGTGGCGATCGCAGCCATCACCAGCTGCACCAATACCTCGGATCCACGGCTGCTGTCCGCAGCTGGCCTGCTGGCCCGCAAGGCGCGCCAGGCCGGCCTGCGCGTGCCCGCCTGGGTGAAAACCTCATTGGCTCCCGGCTCGCCCGCGGCGGCGGCGTATCTCGCGCGCGCTGGGCTGCTGGAAGATCTGGCCGCCGTGGGCTTCGACATCGTGGGCTACGGCTGCACCACCTGCATCGGCAATTCCGGCCCCCTCCCCGAGCCCGTGCGCGCGGCCATGGCGGCGGGCGCGGTCCATCCCGTGGCGGTGCTGTCCGGCAACCGCAATTTCGCTGGCCGCATCCATCCGGACCTGGACCTGGGCTTTCTCATGTCGCCGGCGCTGGTCATCGCCTACGCGTTGGCGGGCGACGCCGAACGCGACCTGAGCTGCGAACCCGTGCAGACCGCCCCCGACGGCCGCGCCATCCATCTGCGCGAGCTCTGGCCTGACGACGCGGAGATAGACGCCGCGCTGGCCGCCGGCCAGCAGCCCGCCGATTACCGCCAGGCCTTCCGGATCGCCAGCGCCAACCCGGCATGGCATGCGCTGCAATCGCCGGACTCGGCGCGCTTTCCCTGGGACCCCGCCTCCACCGCGCTGCGCCGCCCGCCGTTCGCCAGCACCGAAGCGGCCGGCCAGTTGGGCCGCTACACCGCGCATCCCCTGCTGGTGCTGGGCGACGACGTGACCACCGATCACCTGTCGCCCGCCAGCGCCATTCCGCCGGACAGCCTGATCGCCGACTTCCTGGTCGAACGCGGCGACGACCGCAACGACCTGAACGTCTTCGCATCGCGCCGCGGCAACTGGCAGGTCATGCTGCGCGCCGCGTTCTACAGCAAGAGCCTCGTCAATCTGCTCATACCCGAAGCGCCGGTTGGCCACACCCTGCATGCGCCCAGCGGCCGGGTGGAGCCGATCTGGGAGGCCGCCGGCCGCTACGCCCGGGCCGGCCAGCCCGTGGTCCTGGTGGCAGGCGAACGCTATGGCACGGGTTCCTCGCGCGACTGGGCCGCCAAAGGACAGCGCCTGCTGGGCATCCGCTGCGTGCTGGCGGTCAGCTTCGAACGCATCCACCGCTCCAACCTGATCGGCATGGGCATCCTGCCCTTGCGCCTGCCCGCCGGCGTCACGCCGGCAACGCTGCGCATCCGGCCCGGCGACCGGATCGAGATCGATGCCCCGGCCGCCGCGCTGACGCCGCGCATGCCCGTGGCCGTGCGCCTCCTGCGCGCCGGCGGCACCGCCGAGACGCTACAGGCGACGGCGGCGGTCGAGACCCGGCTGGAAGTCAGGCTGCTGCGCATGGGCGGCGTCATTCCCGCTATCCTCTCGGACACCATCCATTCCGCCGTCCGCAACGCATGAGCGCCCAATCCAATACCGCCGCGAAAATCCTGGCGCTGATCCAGGCAGACCGCCTGCCCGCGGGCGCGCACCTGACCGCGCAGAAGATCGCCGACCGGCTGCGCCTGTCGCGCTCGCCGGTCAACGACGCGCTGGGCATCCTGGAGCAACGCGGCATCGTCTCGCGCAAGCCCAACCGCGGCTACTTCCTGGAACGGGATCACGCCGCGCTGGCGGACTTGCACGGGGACCTGGCGCCGCCCTCCGTCGACGACATCGTCACGCACAGCTACTTCAAGCTGGCCGATGAACTGCTGCGCGGCGAACTGCCCATGCAATGCAGCGAAGCGCTGCTGCGCGCCCGCTATGGCCTGACGGCGGCGCAGACCCAAGCCCTGCTGGGCCGCATCGCGCAGGAAGGCTGGGCAGAGCGGCGGCCCGGCTATGGCTGGGAATTTTCATCCATGATGACCACCCCTGACAGCCTGCTGCAGTCCTACCGCCTGCGGCTGGCGCTGGAACCGGCCGCGCTGCTCGAACCGGGATTTCACATCGACAAACAGGTGCTGGCGCGTTGCCGCGCGGCCGAAAAGCACCTGCTGGACGGCGGCATCGCCACCGACACCGCCGACCAACTGCACGAGCGCGGCGTACGCTTCCATGAATCTCTGGTGGAGGCCTCGGGCAATCCCTTCTTCATCGACGCGATCAAGCGGGTGAACCGCGTGCGCCGGCTGCTTTCGTACCGATCCATGCAAGACCGCAGCCGCTACAAGCAGCATTGCGAACAGCACCTGGCCATCCTGGACCTGCTGGAACACGAACGCAACGAAGAGGCCGCGGCGCAGCTGGCGGAGCACCTGCGCAGCACGCTGGACAACCTGGCCCGCATCAGCGGGCTGCTGGCGTCCTAGCGCCGGTCAGAAGTCCATCGACGCGGATAGCATCAACGTGCGCGGCACCCCTTGGGAGATCGTGCCATACGAGGCCACTCCCGACCAGTAAGCCTTGTTGAACACGTTCACCACGTTGGCCCGCAGCGTGAGGTCCTTGCCATAGACCTTGGTGGCATAGCGTGCGCCCAGATCGAAGGTGGTCCACGATGGCACCGACTGGGTATTGGCCTGATTGATGTATTCGCTGCCGGTGTGCATCACGCTGCCGGTCAGGGTCAGGCCCGCGACCCAAGGCGTATCCCATTCCGCGCCCAGGTTCACCGACACCTTGGGCACGCCCACCGGCCGGTTGCCGACCAAAGCACTATTGCCGGCGCGCGTCAGCTCCGCGTCCAGCCAGGTCACGCCGCCCAGCAGGCGCAGGCCGCGCCACGGTTCGCCGGCCAGGTTCAGTTCCAGGCCCCGATTGCGCTGCTCGCTGTCCGCGCCGTACACGCCGTTGGTCAACTGGCCGCTGGGCTTGGTGATCTCGAACGCGCTCAGGGTCAGCATGGCGCTGTCCAGGTCCACCTTCACGCCCACTTCCTTCTGCCGGGCCTTGTAGGGCTTGAACACCTGGCCGGCGTTGGAGGCGGTGGCCGGCGCCACGTCGCCCTTGCTCAGGCCTTCGATGTAGTTGGCATACAGCGAGACATTGCTCCAGGGCTTGATGACGATGCCCGCCAGCGGCGTGGTCGCGCTTTCGTCATAGCTGACGGTGCGCGCGCCGGTCGTGGCATTGAAATTGCGGGATTGGATGCGCTGCTGGCGCACGCCCAGCGTAAGCTGCGCGCGCTCGTCCAGGATGCTGAGCGTATCGGCCAGCGCCAGGCCGGAAAGATCGGACGAGGAAATCTTGGGCACGTTGGCCGGCGCCGGGATATCTTGCTGCGGCCGCGTGATCGGATGGTAGATGTTCGACGTGAGCGGCGTACCCGTCACGCTGGCCTGCGAATTCCGGTCGCTGTACAGGCTGCCCATGAAGCTGATGGCATGGCGCACCGGGCCTGTGTCCAGCTTGGCGCGCAGGCCTGCGTTGTAGGTGCTGCGGTTGACTTCGAACCTGAAGTTGTTCGGCGTGACCACCGTGTCCCCCGCCGCGTTGACGATGGTGGGCGTCTGGTCCGACAGACGCGCCACGTTCGTGTCCGAGCCGCCCGCGTCGGCGAATACCGTCAAGCGGTCGCTGATGTCGTACTCGACCCGCAGCAGGGCCGATTGCCCGTCTGACTTCCACCAGCCCCAGGGCTGGGTGGCGTTGCGCCGTCCATCTGCCGCATGCGGCACGTCGATGCCGGCGGCCACCAGGAACGGCCGCGTGGGCGCGTCGATCTTTTCATTCTGCGTCAGCAGGTCCAGCGAGGCGCGCAGCCGCTCGCCCTGGTAGTCCAGCGACAGCGCGCCGATGTCGGTGCGCGAATACAGATTGTCCAGCGGCGTATCGCCCTGGCGGTGCATGCCGTTGACGCGCACGCCCCATTCCCCGTCCTTGCCGAAGCGACGGCTCAGGTCCGCGCGCGCGCCGAATTGCGAGTCGCCCACATAGTCGGCGGACACGCGGCTCAGGTCCTGCGGCAGCGCCCGCTTGGGCACCATGTTGATCACGCCGCCCACGCCGCTGTTGGGCGACATGCCGTACAGCAGCGCGGCCGGCCCTTTCAGCACTTCGACCCGCTCGATGTAGTCGGTGAAGACGTGATAGTTGGGCGCCACGCCATAAACCCCGTCAAAGGCGATTTCGCCCAAGTTGCCTTCGCCGATGGGAAAGCCCCGGATGTAGAACGAGTCGGTCACGCCGCCGATCTGTCCGGTGAAACGCACCGAGGGTTCAACGTTCAGCGCGTCGGCCAGCGTGACCGCCTGACGGTTCGCCAACAGGTCCGAGGTGTAGTTGGTGACGTTGAACGGCGTATCCATCACATCGCGGTTGCCCAGCAGGCCCAGGCGTCCGCCCCTGGCCACCTGGCCGCCCTCGTACTCCGCCGGCAGCGCGAAGGGAGCCGCAGCGGCGCCGGCGACGGTGACCGCGGGCAGCACGGTGGCCGACTCGTCGGACCCCGACGGCAGCTTGCGCAGCGAATAGGCGCCGCCGCCCTGCTCCGACAAGCCATAGCCCGACCCCGACAGCAAACGGGAAAAGCCTTCCTTCACGGTGTAGTCGCCGTCCAGTCCGTTGCTGTGCAGTCCCGCCACCATGGCCGGATCGAACGACAGCGGCACGCCCGCGACGGCGGCGAACCGGGCCAGCGCATCGCCCAGCGGGCCTGCCGGGATCGCGTAGGACTTGCGCGCCGCCGCGCTGACGGCGTCGGCGGCCAGCGCTGGCGGCGTGGTCCCCGCCCCAGCCAGCAGGGCCAAGCCCATGCCGGCGGCCCGCAGCAGCGCCGCCAGCGGCGGCAGGACAGCTGTTCCACGGGCCGGGCATGGCGGACGGGAGATTCGGGAAACCATGAAGCTATCCTTCGTAAGGGTCTGGGTGGCGCGCGATACGCGGCGGTTCACCCGGTACACCGGACGAAGCGGAAAAAAGGTTCAGCCCGACTGAGATTAATTTGTAACGCCGGCGCGGGCGGCAACCGTGGTCCAGTACGGCGTGATCCGGCTCACTCTCACGGGCAGGGTCTTTTCCAGCAACCGCAAGCTGGCATCGGTGTCGTTCAAGGGAAATGCCCCCGATACCCGCAGCCCTGCCACCGCCGGATCACAGCGCAACACGCCGCGGCGATACCGGCCCAGCTCATCCACCAGGTCCGCCAGGCGCCAGTCGCGCACGGCGAGCATGCCCTGCTCCCATGAGGCGGCCGTGGCGTCCACCGCCGCCTGGGGCCGCACCTCGCGCCCATTGAAGACGGTCTGCTGCCCGGCCGGCAGCACCGTGGCGCCGGCCCCCGCCGACTTGGGCCGGATCTCCACTGCGCCCTCGAACACCGCCACGCGCACGGCGTCGCCTTCGTCGCGCACCAGGAACCGCGTGCCCAGCGCGCGTATCGCGCCTTGCGCGGTCTGGACGACAAAGGGCCGCTGCAGCTGTGGCGAGTCGCGGCCCGTGGTCAACAGGATTTCGCCCGCCCGTAGCCACAACGTGCGCTGCCTGGCGGTGTATTCGATATCGACCGCGCTGGCCGTGTTGAGCACCAGCTGCGTGCCGTCGGTCAGGTTCATGCGGCGCTGTTCGCCCGTCGCAGTGCGCGCATCCGCGCTCCATTCGCGCCAGGGCAGCTCGCGTCCGGCCAGCCAGGCCGCCGGTCCCAGCACCAGCAGGCCAGCCAGCGCCCGCAGCGCCTGCCGGCGTCGCGGGCGATCCAGCCGCCGCAAGGTATCGGCGGCGACACGCGGCGGCACCTGGCCGAATCCGCGCAGCATTTCTTCGGCACGCTGCCAGGCCGCGGCGTGCGCGGCGCTACGGCCGCGCCAGCGGTCGAAGGACTCGCAGTCCGCCGGCGACAAGGTCTCGGATTGGAAGCGCACCAGCCAGCCGGCCGCTTCCTTCAGGATGGCGGGATCGATCACGCGTCGGCCTGGCTTGCGATCAGGCATGCGGCCAGCGCCGCCTGCACATGGCGCTTGACCGTGGACAGCGACACGCCCAGGCTTTGCGCGATCGCGTCGTAGCCCATGCCGTCGAACTGCGACATCAGGAAGATCTCGCGCGTTTTGGCGGACAGCGTCCGCAACGCCGTATCGATGGCGCGCAAGGTTTCCAAAATCAGGGCGCGCGCTTCGGGCGAAGGCGCCTGCTGCTCGGGCAATTGCGCCAGCGCGGCCAGATAGGCCTCTTCCAGCGCCCGCCGGCGCCAGTGGTCCACCACCAAGCCCTTCGCAATGTGGGTCAGCAACGCGCGCGGCTCGGCGCCCGCGTCCGTCCTGCGCCGCCCGGCCATCAGCCGCACGAAGGTATCGTGGGCCAGATCCGCCGCGTCGAAAGAATTGCCCAGCTTCCTGCGCAACCAGACCGACAGCCAGCCGTGATGGTCACGATAGAGTTGCGCGACGGGATCGGCGGGCGGCGAGTCGGACGTAGGCAAGGCGCACCTGGCTATAGAATCTAAATAGGAACTATTTATATTCTAGCGTATCCCCGCGCCCGCCATGGACGCGCCCGCGGCTACAGCGGCATGCCAGGCGCCGCACGGGTAATGCTTGGTAGCGGACAGGCCTGCCTATCCCGTCAGTAATCCATGGGAACGTGGCTTTGCGCCTCTCGCAGTTCCTGGATGTGGCGCTCGGCTTCCTGTCTTTCGACGGCTGGCGGCAAAGGGCGCCAGCTCACCATGTTGCCGGGCGTTTTCACCGGCATCCAACCCAGCACGCTGTACAGCGTGATGGCCGTGCATCCTGTGTCGTATCGCGTTTCGTAGTACCCCTGCCGGTCCGGCTTGGTATCGCCGGACGTCCAATCCAACTGAGACATCCACGTCTCCTCTTTCTGAAGCTTGTAGTCCCGCCACCGGGCGAACGACGCTTGATCGTATAGCGTCCCCGTGTACCTGTGCTGCCACCTTGCGCCCGCTTTGCAATTCTTGATAGAGGGGAATCCCTGACATTCTGTTAGGCGTCGATTGCTAAACCGGGAAAAGCGGGGCTAGGATGTAGCAAAATATTCTTACAAACACGGGAGCGGGGGTCTTCGCTTGCACGGACTATTGGGCGAACCGCCATGCCGAAACTGGCCCTGATGCGTTATCCAAAAGATCGGCTGGCTGCGCTGGCGGGCGCGAGCGCGCTGCGCGCCATACGCGAGGGCCTGCTCTGGACCCTGCCGTGCCTGCTGGTCACGGCGCTGTTCCTGGTGCTGTCCGTCGTCGCCCGGCAACTGGGCCTGCCAGCCACCGTCGTGGAACTGCTGACCGCCGTCCACGACAAGCTGACGAACCTCATGCCTATCCTGGCCGGCACATCCATCGGCTACATGCTGTCGTTCCGCCACCGGGTGCCGCATCTGCCCACCGCGTTCCTGTGCCTGTCCTACGTGATGATCGCCGACGGCCTGATGGCGCCCTACCCCCAGGCCGCCGCCACCCTGGTTCTGTTCATCGCCATCGTTTCGCCCTTGTTGACCGTGCCATTGATGGCGTGGCTGCACCGCCGCCGCTGGACCCAGCTGGCGCCCGACGGCGTTATCAGCGAAAACGTCCGCGACACGCTGAACATGGTCGTGCCGGGCCTGCTGACGGCCACCCTGGTCGTGCTGGCGTTGTCCGCCGCGCTGCAGATTCCCGCCGTGGCGCAATTCAACATCCCCTTGAGCCTGGCCTCGCTGGACAGCCCCTTCACCTCGGGCGCGCTGGTCGCCGGCCTGAATTCCCTGCTGTGGTTCTTCGGCATACACGGCTACCACGCGCTGGCTCCCCTGATGAGCGTCATGGACCAGGCGGTCATGCTGAATGCCGCCACCCAGTCCGCCGGCTACGAAGGCATGTATGCCTTGAACAGCACCCTTCTGGGCGCTTTCGTCTTCATCGGCGGATCGGGCGCGACGCTGTCGCTGGCGGTGGCCATGCTGGTGTTTGCGCGCGGCGAATCGCTGCGCCTGCTGGCGCTGGCCAGCCTGCCAGTGGCGCTGCTGAACGTGAATGAAATCCTGCTGTTCGGGCTGCCCCTGATCCTGAATCCGCGCCTGCTGGCGCCGTTCATCCTGGCGCCGGTGACCAACGCCATCCTCGCTTTGGCCGTCGTGCAGCTGGGCTGGCTGCCTTCCGCGACGACGACCCTGCCGCTGACCTCACCGGTGCTGTTCAACGCCTACATCGCGGCCGGCGGCAGCCTGGGCGGCGTGGCGCTGCAGCTGGTGCTGGTGGCGCTGGGCGCGTGTTTGTACGCGCCCTTTGTCGTCGCGCTGGAGCGACAGCGCCAGGAAAGCGCCACCGTCTACTTCAAATCGCTGGACACGACCTTCACCCGGTTGCAAGAAGAATCGCTGCTGTACGCGCACGATCCCGTGGTGCAGACCTACGCCGACCGCGCGCGCCGCAACGCCGAAAACACCCGCATCCGCGCCATCAGCCAATACGACTTCCATCTGGAGTTCCAGCCGCAGGTGTCATTGCGCAGTGGCCTGTGCACGGGCTGCGAAGCGCTGCTGCGCGCCACCGGCCCCGACGGCGCGCGGCAAACGCCGGTGGAATTCCTGCGCTGGCTGGCGCAGGCCGACCTGATGCGGGAGGTGGACCTGTGGGTGGCCAGGCAGGCCGTGCAGCAATGCCTGCAATGGCGCAAGCGCGACTTCGCCTTGCCGATGACCATCAACGTCACGGCCGGCACGCTGACGTCCGGCGACTACCTGGAGAAACTGATCAAGGTGCTGGCGCAGGCTGGCGGCCAGGTCTCGGTCGAGCTGACCGAGGACGCGCTGGTGGAGGACACGCAGGCGCTGCACACCGCCTTCGACCGCCTGCACGCAATAGGCGCCCGTATCTACATCGATGATTTCGGCACCGGCTATTCCGCCCTGAGCTATCTGCACCAGTTCGAAATCGACGCGGTCAAGATCGACCGCAGCTTCGTCGTGGCGCAAGACAGCGCCCGCGGCGCGCTGGTGCTGAACGGCCTGCTGCGCTTTTGCGAAGCGCTGAACCTGCAGATCGTGGTGGAAGGCGTGGAAACGGACCAGCAGCTGATGGCGCTGGAATCCCCCGCCGAGATCGTCGTGCAGGGGTGGTACTACAGCAAGGCATTGTCGGGCGACAGCCTCATGGACTACGCGCGGCAGCGTCAGGCTGCACCGCCGCTGCGGGCGCAGCCTGCGCCCGCGGCGCCTACTTGATGCCGATGAACGGCAGGGCCGCGTTCGGCACCTGCGTGGTCGGCAGCACGCCGTCCCACTTCTCCACCGCGTTCAAGCTCACAAGATTGGTGTTGGCGGCCAGGGCCTCGGCCTTGGCGCGGATCGCGGCCGCTTCGGCGTCGCCGCGCATGCGGATGCCGTCGGCCTCGGCCGTGAACTGCTGGCGGCGCGCGTCGGCTTCCGCCTTGGCCTTCACCACCTGGATTTCGGCGTTGATCATCGCCGTTTCCTTCTGCTGGCGGGTCGTCTCGATCTGCACCTGCGCCAGCATGCGCTGTTCGATCGAATGCTCATAGGCCTGCGAGAAGCCGACTTCCTCGATCTGCACGCCCACCACCTGCACCGGCGCGCCTTCCATCGTCTTGAGCACGGCAGTGTTCACGTCCTGGCCCAGCTTCTGGCGTTCCTGGATGGCGCGCACCGCGGTGTACTGGCCGAACACGTTCTTCACCGAATCCGGCGTCTTGCGCTCCAGCACGCGCATCTGCAGATTGCTGATGGTGCCGTACTCCGAGTACAGCTCGGCCACGTGCTCGGGCGGCACGCGATAGGTCACCGACACGCGTAGCGTGGCCGGCTGTTGGTCATAGCTGTAGGCTTCCAGCTTTTCAAACACGAACGTGTGGTCGCGCACCGACACCGTCATCACGTTGTCGATGAACGGGGTCTTGAAGTCCAGGCCCGGCTCCGACACGCGCACCAGCTTGCCGTTGCGCAGCACCACGCCGCGCTCGCCCTGATCGACCTGGAACCAGGAATCGAAAGCCAGGAACAGGATCAGCAAAAACAACACCGCCGTGATCAACGCGATCTTGAAACTACGCGGCTTTACGGCACCAATCGTCTTGACCATCTGGATATCTGTCGGCTTCACTTCGAATCCCTTTCTGATTTTGAACGTTTACGGTCCGAGAGCACGGCGGCGATGCCGCGCGCCAGCAAATAAGCGACCACGGCCGCCCCAACCAAGATCAGGAAATACCTCATCGTGCGTTCCCCCCCGGAAAATAAGCAGGGGATTCTATCGCGAGTGGAACATCAAACGAATTGTGGCGATTGTTGCGATGGCGACGGCAACAGACAGTGGCGCGAGTCCAACGACAGCGCTACGCTAGGCACCTCTACACTGCAGGAGCCGCAACCATGCACCGCACACCCTCAATGATCATTGCCATCCTTGCCTGTGCCGCCGCGCTCGGCGCGCCAGCCCAGGCCGCGCCGCCCGAGGGCAAAGGCAAGCCGGATCACGCGGGCCAAGGCAACGGCAACGGCAACGGCAATGGCAATGGCAATGGCAATGGCAATGGCAAGAACAAGGGCCAGCAGAGCCAGGACGGCGGCGTCAGCGTCACGCTCAGCACCGCGGGCATCACCGTTTCCACCGCGCGCGGCTATGCCGTGCAGGCCGGGGCGACGGGCTATGGCTCGCTGCCGCCGGGCATACGCAAGAACCTGGCGCGCGGCAAGCCCCTGCCTCCGGGCATCGCCAAGAAGATGGTGCCCGGCCCCATGCTGGCGCGCCTGCCCGTGCACCCGGGCTACGAATGGCGCGTCGCGGGCAGCGACCTGATCCTCGTGGCCATCGCCACCGCCGTCGTCGCGGACGTCCTCACGGGCGTGTTCAACTAGGCGCCGCGCGTCATGGACGCCGCCACGCGGCGTCCATAGTTCCTAGCATCAGGCCGCACACTGTTACGTCCCTGCCGCGGATCTATCTGCTACCGTTGAATCGCCTCGCGCCGCGGCCCTGGCCCGGCGCCCACGACGGAGACCGCGCATGCCACGTCCTTCCGAGTCCGCGCCGCTGATCGGCGTGATCCCCCCCTACATGCTCGATCGCCTGGCGCAACACGCCGACGCGCGGGTCAGCATGCCCGCGGTCAAGACGCTGATCATCGACCAGCAGCAGCGCAGCCTGCGCGAGATGGCGGTGCAGCCGCCGCGCGCCAAGCCAGCCCGCCCCAAGAAGGCGGCGCCCGCCGGCACACCCCAGCGCGCCGTGCACGACGCCGCCAACACCACCACGCTGCCTGGCAAGCTGGTGCGCGCCGAAGGCGCCCCCGCCAGCGGCGACGTGGCAGTGGACGAAGCCTATGAACATCTGGGCTCGACCTACAAGCTGTTCTGGGATGTCTACAAGCGCCACTCCATCGACGGCCAGGGCCTGCCGCTGGTCGGCACCGTGCATTACGGCGAAGACTACGACAACGCCTTCTGGAACGGCGCGCAGATGGTATTCGGCGATGGCGACGGCGAAGTGTTCAACCGCTTCACGGTGGCGGTGGACATCATCGGCCACGAGCTCACGCATGGCGTGATCGACGCCGAGGCCGCCCTGCTCTACCAGGGCCAGTCCGGCGCCCTGAACGAATCCCTGTGCGACGTCTTCGGCGCGCTGGTCAAGCAGCACACGCTGGGCCAGGACGCGCGCGACGCCGATTGGCTGGTGGGCGCCGGGCTGTTCAAACCCAGGATCCGCGCTCGCGCGCTGCGCTCCATGGCGGAGCCCGGCAGCGCCTACGACGATCCCCTGCTGGGCAAGGATCCGCAGCCCGCGCACATGCGCGACTACGTGGACACGCCAAACGACAACGGCGGCGTGCACATCAATTCCGGCATTCTCAACCGCGCCTTCTATCTGGCGGCCACAGCGCTGGAAGGCCCCGCGTGGGCCGGCGCGGGCCGCGTCTGGTACGACGCGCTGTGCGACAAGCGCCTGCGCCACGACGCCGACTTCGTGCAGTTCGCGAAACTGACACTGGCCGTCGCGGCGGAACGCCATGAGGCCGCCGTGCGCGACGCCGTCGCCCGGGCGTGGGCCGGCGTGGGAGTCCAGACATGATCGAGCTGCCGTCCCTGGACCTTGCCATGCTGGTGCGCCTGACCCGCGAAGGCGGGCTGGCCTATGTGCCCGCATTGGCGCAGCCTCGCAGCATCGACCTCGTCACCTGCCCGCCGGACCTGCGGCAGGAGGTCTGCGACGCCCTGCAACGCGCCGCGCCGGTGGCCGTTCCGCGCTGCGCACCGGCGGGCGGCGACCAGCGCTACTTCCACGTCGAGGTCGTGTACGAAGGCGACGGCGTCGCGGACGTCAGCTTCGACGTGCCGGAGACCGACGCGCCCGAGCCGCTGGTGCGCTTGTGGAAAAGCCGGGCCGGACAGCCTTGAGCGCGGCGTCCCGGTATTGCCCGATCTGGATGGCGCGGCCCGCGTAAAGACCGGTAGCCGCCATCGCCAGGCACAAGACCGCGCACAGGGCCAGCGCCAGGCTCCAGTCTCCCTGCGTGTCATGCAGCGTGCCCGCCAGCGCAGGGCCGCTTGCCGCGAACAGATAGCCCACGCATTGCGCCATGCCCGACAGCGCCGCTGCCTGCTGCGCATGGCTGGCGCGCAGGCCCACGAATGCCAGGCCGAGGATGATGCCGCCGCCCGTGCCCAGGCCCATCAGGACGATCCACAGCGTCGCCCAGCCAGGCGCGACGATCAGGCCGGCAAACGCGACAAACGAGGCCGCGGCCGAGCAGAACGCCGCGCCGCGCTGGTCCTTCAGGCGCCGCACCACCGGAGCGAGGAACAGGGCCGGGACGGCCGACATGAGCTGCAGCAGGCCATGCAGCGCGCCGGCGCGTTCCGCCGTGTAGCCGGCATCGCGCAAAATGGCCGGCAGCCAGCTTACGCCCACATAGAACACGAAGGAATTGATGCCCAGGAACAGCGTCACCTGCCAGGCCAGCGCAGAACGCCACAAGCGGGGGCCGTGCGGCGCATGCGCCGTGGATGCCGCAGGCGCGGTGTGGTTGGCCAGTTGCGGCAGCCATAGCAAGGCGCTGAGCACGGGCACCACCAGCAGGCAGCCCGAGGAAAAGCGCCAGGTCGCGTCGGACAGGCCAGCCAGCGGGATGGCGATGGCGGACGCCAGCCCCGCGGCCAGGCTCATGGTCAGCACGTAGGCCGAGGTCAGGCCCGCGACCTGCTGCGGGAAATCGCGCTTCAAGAGGCTGGGCAACAGCACGTTGCCGATGGCGATGCCGGCGCCGATGACCACGGTGCCCAGGAACAGGCTCCAGGCCGGCCCCAGCGTGCGCACGACGATGCCCGCCGCGACCAGCAGCATGGCGGCAAACAAGCTGCGCTCCAGCCCGTGGCGGCGCGCCAGGCCCGCGGCGAACAGCGACACCACGGCAAAGGCCAGCAGCGGCAAGGTGATCAGCATGCCCGCGGCGGTGGCGCTCAGCCCCAGCTGCTCGCGGATCATGCCGGTCAGCGGCGGCACGCCGGTAATGGGCGCGCGCAGCGCCATGGACATGCAAAGAATGCCGGCGATCAGCAACACGGGATGGCCGGCGGGACGTTTGGAAGTAAGGGGATGCGAATTCATGCCATCAGCTTAAGCATCGCCGCCTTCGCCGAATTTCGACATAATGACAAATTATCCCTAAATTCGGTCAAGGTGATATTCAATGCACCGCCTGGACGATCCCGCCCCGTTCTTCAACCCCGATATCGACTCGCAATGGACCTATGCCATGCGCGTGCACGCGGACGAGAACGATCAGGAATCCCCGCCGCACCGGCACGCAATGGGACAGCTGGTGCTGTCCTTGCAGGGCGGGGTGACCTGCTCCGTGCCGCAAGGCCTGTGGATGGTGCCGCCGCAATGCGGCGTCTGGATTCCTGGCGGCGTGCCGCACAGCAACCGCGTCACGCAGAACGGCCGGGTGTGTTTCCTGTTCGTACCGCCAGACGCCGCGGGCCTGCCTGGACAGTGCTGCACGTTGGCGATCTCGCCGCTGGTGCGCGAACTGGTCGCCTATCTGGCCGACCTGGCTCCGCAGGACACCGCCACGCCTTCCAACCGGAAGCTGGCTGAAGTGCTGGTCGAGCAGTTGGCGCGCATGCCGGCCGAACAACTGCACCTGCCCATTTCGGAACACCCGCGCCTGCGTGAAATCGCCGATGCCCTGCACGCCGATCCCGCCGACCGCAGCACGGTGGCGCAATGGGGCAGGCGCGTCGCCATGAGCGAACGCACGCTGGCGCGCCTGGTGCAGCAGGAGCTCGGCATGAGCTTCGGCCGCTGGCGCCAGCAGATGCACATCATCCAGGCCTTGCAGCGCCTGTCCGCGGGCATCTCGGTGCAGCGCACGGCGGAAGACCTGGGCTACGAGTCCGTCAGCGCCTTCATCACCATGTTCCGCAAGACGCTGGGCAAGACGCCTGCCCGCTACTTCGCGGACAAGGCCGACGGTATCAATTGACGGCGGGCGGATAGTCCAGTTCGCCCGATTTCATCTGGCCGCGCAGGCGCGCCTCGCGCAGTTCCGCGACCGTCTGGTCCCGGGTCTTGTCCGATTGCGACGGCAGCGCGGGCGGATAATCCTGTTCGCCATACGTGACCAGGCCGGCCGCGCGCGCGGCGTCGAGTTCTTCGCGCACCTGCTGGCGGGTCTTGGTGCTGACATGAGGCAGATCCACCGGGTATTGCTGTTCGCCGTAAGTCACCAGGCCGGCGGCCTTGGCTTCCATCAGTTCTGCGCGCACCTGTTCACGGGTCTTGCCTTCGGCATGCGCGGCGGCGCCCACGAGCGCCATGCTCAGCGCCAGTAGGGAGAGTCGAAATGTATTCATGAAATCCTCTGCGGTTAACGAGTGCTGCAATGTTCGTTCGCCTGCCCGCCGGGATAAATCCCGCGCGGCGCAATCGAAGGTTGCCCGCCGCGCAAGCCTCGCCGCACGCCCGCGTAGCGCTCCGCGCACCCTTGCGTCGGACGCAAGGGTGGGTTGATCCAGGAATGGTTTTTCCGCTCCCCGCATCTACCTAGACTGAATGGCTCCTGTTATCCAAGGACGCTATTCCATGTTGTCATCCTCATCCCCGGGCAGGGGCGGCCCACGATCATGACGGCCGCCGCTCCCCCCGCCCCGCCCGCTGCGGCGGCCTTCGGCTGGCGCATCCTGACCGGATTGCTCGGCGTGCTGCTGGCAGTGATCCTCGCCGGGCTCAACGAAAACGTGACCAAGATGGCGCTGCCCGACATCCGCGGCGCGCTGGGCATCAGCTACGACCAGGGCACCTGGTTCGTCGCCGTCTACGCCGCGGCGTCGGTATGCGCCATGGCTTTCGCGCCCTGGTGCTCGGTCACGTTTTCATTGCGCCGCTTCACGGTCACGGCGCTGGCCGCTTTCGCGCTGTTCGGCGCGCTCTGCCCGTTTGCGCCCAACCTGCCCGTGCTGCTGTTCCTGCGCACGCTGCAAGGCCTCGCGGGCGGCGCGCTGCCGCCCATGCTCATGACGGTGGCGCTGCGCTTCCTGCCGCCAGGCATCAAGCTCTACGGCTTGGGCGGCTACGCCCTCACGGCCACCTTCGCGCCCAGCCTGGGCATACCGCTGGCGGCCTTCTGCACCGAGGTGCTGGGTTGGCGCTGGGCCTTCTGGCTGATCGTCGCTCCCGCGGCGCTCGCGGCCTGGGCCGTCTGGCGCGGATTGCCCCAGGATCCGCTCAAGCTCGAACGCCTGCGCCTGTTCGACTGGCGCGGTCTGCTGCTGGGCGCCCCAGCGCTGTCCATGCTGGTCATCGGCCTGTTGCAGGGCGACCGGCTGGACTGGCTCAACTCGCCGCTGATCTCCGTGCTGCTGGGCGGCGGCGGCGTGCTGATGGTGCTGTTCATGGTCAACGAATGGTCGCATCCCCTGCCGTTCTTCAAGATCCAGCTCCTGCGCCACCGCAATCTCAGCCATGCCTTGCTGACGCTGGGCGGCGTGCTGATCGTGCTGCTGGGCGTGATCTTGATTCCCTCGTCGTTCCTAGCGCAATTGCGCGGCTACCGGCCGCTGGAAACGGCGCCGGTGCTGCTCACCATGGGCCTGCCGCAGCTGATCGCGCTGCCGCTGGTCGCGGCGCTGTGCAACCTGCGCCAGGTGGATTGCCGCTGGGTGCTGGCCTCGGGCCTCGGGCTGCTGGCCGTGTCCTGCCTGCTGGGGTCGCAACTGACGCCCGTCTGGTCGCGCGAGCAGTTCTATCTGCTCGAAGCCGTGCAGATCTTCGCCCAGCCCATGGCCGTGATCCCGCTGCTGATGCTGGCCACGGGCGGCCTGGCGCCGCAGGACGGCCCCTGGGCCTCATCGTGGTTCAACACCATCAAGGGTTTTGCCGCGGTGGCCGCCACCGGCCTGCTGGACGCGCTGACCACCTCGCGCCGCAATTACCACTCCGGCATGCTGGCCGACCAGCTGGGCAACTTTCCGCTGAGCACGGCCGGCGAAAACGCTGCGGCGCTGTCCCGCCGCATCCAGGAGCAGGCCGCCGTGCTGACCTCCGCCGACCTCTATCTGTGCATGGCCGGCGTGGCCGTGCTCCTCATCCTGCTCATCCCCTTCGTCGCGACCCGGATCTACCCTCCGCGCGCCGCGGCCTGAAATCGAGTCCATATCATGCCATTCCCTCTTTTGACTTCTCCCCTTCCCCGCGCCGGCGCCCTCGGCGCCCTGGTCCTCCTGGCCTATGCGGGCTGGTCATGGTCCGCCACCGGCGCCGCTGAATCCACCGACGACGCCACCGTCGTCGCCGATCACACCATCGTCGCGCCGCAGGTGTCCGGCTTCATCGACGCCGTGCTGGTCGAAGACAACCAGGCCGTCAAGCAGGGCCAACTGCTTGCCCGCATCGACGACCGCGACCATCAGGCCGCGCTGGCTGCCGCAAGCGCCGAGCTCGCGGTGGCGGCGGCGCGCCTCTCGGACGCGGCCGCCACCCTGGAACGCCAGCAGGCCGTGATCGAGCAGGCCGTCGCCGTCACGCGCGCCGACCTGGCGGACATCCGCTATGCCGAAAGCGAGGCCCAACGCCACCGCAGGCTGGCCAGCGAGGGCGCGGGCACCCAGCAAGCCTATGAACAGGCGCGCAGCCGGCTGGACATGGCGCAGGCTCGGCAAGCCGAACACACAGCTACCTTGCAAGCCGCTCGCAAGCAGCGCGACGTGCTGGAAGCCAACCGCGAGGCGGCACAGGCCGGGCTGCTGCGCGCGCAGGCCCTGAAGGACCGCGCGGAACTCAATCTGTCGCATACCCAGGTCGTCTCCCCTATCGATGGCATCGTCGGCCGGCGCTCGCTGCGCGTGGGCGCCTACGTCAGCCCGGGCACGCCCATCCTCGCAGTGGTGCCGCTGCAGCAAGCCTATGTGGTGGCCAACTTCCGCGAAAAGCAGTTGACCCGCATGCGTCCGGGCCAGCTCGCGACCATCACGGTCGACGCCTATCCGGATACGCCGCTGCGCGGCCGCGTCCAGAGCATCGCGCCAGCCACGGGCCTGAGCTTTTCACCGGTAGTCCCCAGCAATGCCACCGGTAACTTCACCAAGGTCGCGCAGCGCCTGCCCGTCAAGATCGTGCTGGATGCGCCGGCCGAAGGCGCGCCGCCGCTGCGCGCCGGCATGTCCGTCGAAGCCGTGGTCGATACCGGCGCCGCGGCAGAGGAGTCCACGCAATGATCCCGCGCCGCTTGCTCAATGCCATGCTGGCCTGCACACTTTCCGCCTTGGCAGGCTGCGCCGTGGGCCCCGACTTTCAGGCTCCCCAGGCGCAATTGCCCGCGCAGTGGCGAGTACCCGACGCCTCCGCCGCGGACAGCGTCCCCGTGCCGCAAGATGTGAACACGTCCTGGTGGGACAGCTTCGGCGATCCCACCCTGAGCGCCTTGATCGCCGAAGCGACCGAGGCCAACCTGGACATACGTATCGCCCACGAACGCCTGCTGCAAAGCCGCGCGGCCTTGCGCGTGACCGAAGCCGACGGCCTGCCCGCCGTCGGTGCGGGCGCAAGCTACAAGCGCGGCCAGAACAGCGAGGTCGGCCTGGCCGACCCTTCGGGCCACGGCGGCAAGTCCTCATTCAACCTGTGGCAGGCGGGCGTGGACGCCAGCTGGGAACTGGACCTGTGGGGCCGCGTGCGGCGCGAAGTCGAACAGGCCGGCGCCCAATCCCAGGCGGCGCTGGAGGCGCAGCGGGGCGTGGTCCTGGCCATCCGCGCCGAAACGGCGCGCAACTACATCCTGCTGCGCGGCACGCAGAACCAGCTGGACGTGCTGCGCCAAACGCTCGCCAATGCCGAACGCAACCTGGCGCTGACCCGCCTGCGCCAGCGCGAAGGCGTCGCCACCGAACTGGACGTTTCACAAGCCGATGCGCAGGCCGCCTCCATCGAAGCCGGCGTGCCGCCGCTCGTGCTGCGCATCGAACAGCTGATGAATGCGCTGGCGCTGCTGCTGGAGCAACCGCCCGGCGCGCTGCAACCGCGCCTGGCGGCGGTGGGCCCGATACCGGGCGGTCCGCTGCAAGTCCCCGTCGGGCTGCCGAGCGAACTGGCCGAACGCAGGCCCGACATCCGCCGCGCCCAGGCCAATCTGCATGCGGCCGTCGCAGCCATCGGCGTGGCCGAGGGCGATTTCTATCCGCGCATCACGCTATCGGGCAACCTCGGCCTGCAAGCCCTGCAGTTGCGAGACCTGGACTCCGACAATGCCGGCGTCTTCGGCGTCGGCCCCGCGTTGCAGATTCCCATTTTCCAGGGCGGCCGGCTGCGAGGCCGGCTGCGGCTGCGCGAATCGCAAGCTCAGGAAGCCGCGCTGCTGTACCAGAAGACCGTGTTGAATGCCTGGCATGAAGTCGACAACGCCATGACCGCCTACCAGGCGCAGCAACTGACCCGGGTGAGTCTGGAGCGCGCCTCCGAGAGCGCCCGCCAGGCGTTGCTCAACGCGCAACGCCAATATGCCGCGGGCGCGTCGGACTTCGTGAACGTGCTCAGCGCGCAGAACGCGGTGCTGGCCAGCGACCAGGCCCGCGTGTCGACCCAGGCCGCGGTGTCGCTGGTGCTGGTGGATCTGTACCGCTCGCTGGGCGGCGGCTGGGAACCGCCCGCTGCGGGTCTCAGCCCTGCTTCGGCCCCGCGATGATGAACAGCCGCGGGAACGGCAGCAGCACCGTGCCGTCGGCCAGCGCCGGATAGGCCTCTTCGATCAGCGACTGGTAGCGGGCCAGGAAACTGGCCTGCCCGGCGGCGTCCAACCGGTCCAGGTAGGGCCGCAGCGCCGTGCCCTTGAACCACTCCACGACCGCCGCCGCGCCTGCCAGCGGGTGATGATAAGTCGTGCGCCACACGTCCAGCAGGCCGCAATGCGGCTTGAGCAGTTCGTAGTACCAGGCCGCGCTGTGCCGCGGCGGATGCTTGAATCCGCCGATGGCGGCGGCCCAGGGCGCTTCGCCTGCCACCTGGCGCGCCAGGCGGTGGGCCGGCTCTTCCAGGTTATCCGGCGTCTGCACCGCCAGGCTGCCGCCCGGAGCCAGCTTGCCGACCAGGCGCGGATACAGCGTCGCGTGGTCCGGCACCCATTGCAGCGCGGCGTTCGCCAGGATCACGTCGTAGGTCTCGGGCGGATTCCACGTGGCGATGTCGGCCAGTTCAAATTGCAGCCCCGGCAGGCGCTTTCGCGCCGACTGCAGCATGTCCTCCGAGCTGTCCATGCCGCTGATTTCGGCGTCGGGGTAGCGGCTGGCGAGCACTTCGGTGGAGTTGCCGGGGCCGCAGCCCAGGTCCACGGCGCGCTTCACGTCCTGGTTGGGCAAGGCGGCGACCAGGTCCCGCACCGGACGGGTGCGTTCGTTTTCAAAGGCGGAATACTGTTTGGCGGACCAGCTGGTCATGACGGCTCCTTGCGGCTTTTGGACTGTCCAGCACTCTACGCCCGCCGCACAGGCGCGACAAATCCCAAAAAATGCGCCCGCCATATCCGTTGGATATGGCGGGCGCTTTGCCTCTGGTCGCGGGATTATTCAGCCGCGAGTTCCTGCTTGGAGGCGTCCGAGCGGGTTTTCCACAGCGAGAACAACACGCCGCCAGCAATCAGGCCGAAGGTTACCGACAGGGACAAGGCAGCCGGCACCTTGCCGATGAAACCGACCAGGAAGATCTTGCCGCCAATGAAGACCAGGACCAGAGCCAGGGCGTACTTCAGGTAATGGAAGCGGTGGATCATCGCAGCCAGCGCAAAGTACAGCGCACGCAGGCCCAGGATGGCGAAGATGTTGCTGGTGTAGACGATGAACGGGTCAGTGGTGATGGCGAAGATCGCCGGCACGGAGTCCACCGCGAACAACAGGTCCACAAACTCGATCAACACCAGCGCCAGCAACAGCGGCGTAGCCCAACGCACCTTCTTCGACGTGGCGGGATCGGTCTCCATCACCCAGAACGCGTTGCCGCGCAGCCCTTCCGTGACGCGCATGCGGCGCTTCAGGAACTTCAGGATCGGATTGGACGCAATATCCGGCGTCTGGTCCGCAATCATCCACATCTTGATGCCGGTGAACACCAGGAAGGCGCCGAACAGATACAGCAGCCAGCCAAAGTTGCTGACCAGCGCCGCGCCCAGGCCTATCATGATGGCGCGCAGCACGATCACGCCGAGGATGCCCCAGAACAGCACGCGGTGCTGGTACTGGCGCGGAATCGCGAAGAAACTGAAGATCAGCGCGATCACGAAGACGTTGTCCATCGACAGCGACTTCTCGATCATGAAGCCCGTGTAGTAGGCCATGCCGCTGGCGGAACCCATCTGCCACCAGACCCAGGCGCCGAACAGCAGCGCCGCGGTGATGTAGCCAGCCGAAAGCAACAGGCTCTCGCGCACGCCGATCTCACGGTCTTCCTTGTGCAGCACGCCCAGGTCAAAGGCCAGCAAGGCGACCACGATGCCGATGAATAGCAGCCAGCTCCAGGCCGGGGTGCCGAAGAAATCGGCAGAGAGTAAGGTGAGCAAGGTGTCCATGATGTTCCCGCTTGTGTTCGAAGGGGCTCATGATCCGGATCCGGGGCCGATGGAGAAATCAGCCTGAAAGTGAGTTAAGGTTCGAAAAAACCGAAGTGATTCCTGCCATGCTCAATTATCGACACCTGTATTACTTCTGGATGGTCGCCAAGGAAGGCGGCTTTTCCCGCGCCGCCGAAAGGCTGGACATGGCCATCCAGACCATCAGCGCGCAAGTGCGCGAACTGGAAAAAAACCTGGGCCACCAGCTGCTCAAGCCGGCCGGGCGCGGCGTGGCGCTGACCGACGCGGGCGAGGCCGCCTTCGCCCGCGCCGAAGAGATCTTCCAGATCGGCCAGATGCTGCCCCAGGAAGTCCGCGCCGCCGCCACCAAGCCCGTCATACGGCTGTCGGTGGGCCTGTCGGACGGCATTTCCAAGCTGGCCGCACAGGCCCTGCTGGGCCCGGTGCTGCACACGCCGGACCTGCGCCTGACCTGCCACGAAGGCGAGGTCGAGGAACTGCTGGGCGAACTTGCCCAGCATCACCTGGACCTGGTGCTGGCCGGCCAGGGCGCGCCCGCCAACCCCAACCTGCGCCTCACCAGCGACCGCCTGGTCTCGTCGCCAGTGGACTGGTACGGCCCCGCCAAGCTGGTGCGCAAGGCCGACACCCTGGACTTTCCACGCTGCCTGGAACGCCTGCCGGTGCTGCTGCCCACCGGCCATTCCGTGCTGCGCCAGACGCTGGACCGCTGGTTTTCCGAACAAGGCATCTATCCCAACGTGGTCGGCGAATTCGAGGACAGCGCCCTGATGTCGGTATTCGCCGCCCGCGGCCTGGGCGTGTTTCCGCTCAGCCGCCTGGGCGGCGGCGATATCGGCGTGCTGCGGGGCTTGCGTCCCCTGGCCCGCTGCGACGACGTGCACGAGGAAATCCACGCCATCCGCAATCGCCGGGGGCAGCACCATCCGCTGGTCCAGATCGTGCTCGCCAAGGCAAAAACTTCGGTTTTTTCTTAATGTTTGTCACAACCACGCTGGTTTTTCAGAAATAGAATCCGCCTTATCGTGGACCCTCTTTTGAAACATCGGAGTACCACCTCAATGAAAAAGATCATCTGGCTCGCCTTCGCCGTGCTTGCAGCACTCTGGACCGGGCTGGTTGCGCTGACGCTGCAGCTGACCAACTGGGTCCTGTCGACCATCGCCACGACCCAGGTTCCCGGCACGGCGCTGGATACCTCGCAATGGGTTCCGCCCGCCTGGGCGGCGGCCTGGGTCGACCCCGCCTGGCTGCAGACGCTGCAGGGCGGCCTGGTCTGGGCCGCACAGGGCCTGAACCAGATGCTGCCCTTCGCCGGCAGCCTCGGCACGCTGATCTCCGTACTGGCCTGGATCTTCTGGGGCTTCATCATCGTCGGCCTGCTGGTGCTGGCGCTGATCCTCCACTGGCTGGCCGGCAAGCGCGAGCAAGCCGCGGCGCCCGGCCGCCAAGTGGTGTAATAGGGCAGGCAACGCGGCAACCCGGCGCGCTGCCCCTTACAAGAGGAGCGTGCCGTGCCCACCGTTCATTCCCCTGCCCCGAAGCTGTTGCTGGCGGCCCTGCTGGCCATGGCCGCCACGGCGGCGCAGGCGCACCCCGTGCGCTCCGCCTACGGCGTCGAGGTCTGCACGGTCACGGGCACTTCCGGGGAATACAGCGTGCGCGTGCGCAACACCGGCACGGCGCCCCTGGCCCGCGCCGAAGTCAACGGCGTCAGCCTGGATTCCAGCGGCCACGCGGCCGGTCCTCTCACCGTCAATCTGACCGACATCCCTGCCGGCAAGTACAAGACTGCCGTGCTGGGACGTCCCGGCAATGGCGCCGCGCTGGTCAGCATCGCCACTTATGTCACCGCCAATGGCGCGGAAACCCACCAGCAGGATCTGTTCGCCGGCAAGGTGGCGCACGTTTCGCCGGGCTCAGCCCTGCAATACACCCTGGCTCCGCTGGCCGTACGCGGCTGGACAGTGGCCTATGGCACCAAACAGGATCCCAAGCTGGAAGCCGGGAGCGCCGTGCTGCTGATCTACCCCGTCACCCTGGGCAAGAAGCGCGACGCGACGCGCCCGGATGCCGGCCGCACGCCGGCCGACGTGGTGCCGCTGGCGCCCTGCGGCGCGGCCGCCGGAGCAAAGAAATCCTGAACGCGTTCAGGTGCCGCTGAGCAGGTCGCGCTCGTTCAGGAGCGCATAGACGATCTCGGGCCGGTTATCGAAACCGCGGCGGATGGCGGCGGGAATCGCCGTGCGCGTCTTGCGGCACAACCCCAGCTGGTCCTCCAGCTGGATCGCAATGCCGCGCGAGGTGCGCACCTCGTTCTCGCTGGGCGTGATGTGGATCACGATGCCCAATTGCGCATGGATACGTCCCTGCATGGCGCGCAGGTCCTCCAGGCTGGAGATGTTCTCCAACCGCGCCACAAGGCGCTTTTCCTCTTCCTTGGTCAGCCGCAACACACGGACGTCGGCAGACGGATCGGCCAGCAGCCGGTCACGGTCACACATACAGGCGCCCGGCGGACATTCTTGGCGGATGGGAAACGGAAAATTCATGGCGGGCGGAGCGCGTCGCGGCAATCTTGCGTATCTTGGAATTCTACCCAGGATCCTGCGCCGCCCGCCGGGCGGCAAGTCCTGGTTTCCCCGCAAGCCGCTGCGGCATAATGCCTCACCGAGTTCACGGCGCGGAGGGCGCCCGCATGAAAGGATTCCTGTCGCTGGCGGCACTGGCCGCGCTCTTCATGCCCGGCCAGGATGCCGCCGCGCGCGACTACTCGTACGCTGTCCGGCCCGGCCTGCCTGCCGTGGTGACCATTACCGAGCTGCCGCAACAGCGCCTGAGCGTACGCGTGGGGGACGGGTCCGCTCAGCAAATCGCGGACATCTCCGGCGACGAGGAGGTGGACCAGTTCCAGGACGTGGACGTCGACCATGACGGCTACCTCGACTTCGTCATCGGGCAGACTGGCGGCAGTACGCAAGCGATTTCGCGCATCTTCCTGTACCGCCCCCAGGACGGGCGCTACCAGGAGATCCCGTATCCCGATGCAGTGGCCAGCCCATGCCGCGGCTTCGTCAATCCCGAATTCGACGCGGCCAAGCCCATTATTTCCGTAGCGTGCCGCTACAGCGCCGACACCTATGGCTTCGAGCAGTACCGGGTGTGCCCGGACGGCTCGGCGCGGATCATTTCCTGGACCCGACGCGAAGGCGAATCGGAGCGCAAGATTCCGCATCCCGGCGCCAAGGGCGCCACATGCGCCGCGCGGACTGGCCGCTAAGGCGCCAATCCCCCCGAAAATCCCCCCCTGCGCAATGGCGCCGCAAACGCCGCGGCCGCTATAGTTGCGCTTCCGCCCACCAGGCTCTACGTCCGAGGACACCCCCGCCGTGCTGATTTTCCACAACCCTGTCCACGAAAAACACGCTGGCCGACAGGAAATGTTCCGCGGCAAGCTGGTGCCCTGTCACGAAACCCCGGCGCGTCTGGAGTACGTGCTGCAAGCGCTGAACCAGCGCGGCATCGGCGCATTGCGCACGCCATCGGCGGCGGACCTGGGCTTGGTCAAGCGCGTGCACGCCCCGCGCTACGTGGACTTCCTGGAAACGGCCTGGCGCGACTGGGTGGCGCTGGATCCGGCCAATGCCGGCCTCGACATCCTGCCTTCGGTCTGGCCCGTGCGCGGATTCCGCCACGACATCGAACCGACCAACTTCGCCGCGCGGGTCGGCCTGTTCTCGTTCGACAGCGGCTGCCCGCTGACCGCGGGCACCTGGGAGGCCGCCACCGCAGGCGCCGCCTGCGCCATCGACGCCGCGCGCGCCGTTTCGGCGGCGAGCGGCCCTCGCGTCGCCATGGCGCTCACGCGCCCGCCCGGCCACCACGCGGGCCCTGACTTCTTTGGCGGCTACTGCTTCCTTAACAACGCGGCGCTGGCCGCGCAAGCGCTGCGGGAAGCCGGCGCCGAACGCGTTGCCATCGTGGACGTCGACTACCACCACGGCAACGGCACGCAGAGCATCTTCTATGAACGCGCCGACGTGCTGACCGTATCGGTGCACGGCGACCCGACCACCGAGTACCCCTTCTACCTGGGCTATGCCGATGAGCGCGGCGCAGGCGCTGGCCTGCACACCAACCTGAACTTGCCGCTGCCCGCCGGCACCGGTTTCGCCGCCTGGACGCGGGCATTGGAACAAGGGCTGTCCGCCGTGCGCGCCTTCAAGGCTGACGCAGTGGTGATCGCGCTGGGCGTGGACACCTACGAAGGCGATCCCATCTCCAAGTTCCAGCTCAAGAGCGCCGACTACCTGCACGTGGGCCGCGTGCTGGCAGGCCTGGGCCTGCCGGCGGTGTTCACGATGGAAGGCGGCTACGCCGTGGCGGACGTGGGCGTCAACGTCGCCAACGTGCTGGAAGGCTACGCAGGCTGAACGGCAGACGCTTTCAGTCGCGCGTTTCGAGCACCTTGTTGATACGCAGCGCCAGCAGCGTGCAGGCAGCCCCCGACAACAGGTAGACGCTGACCGCCACCAGCCCGAAACGCGCGGACAGGCCCAACGCGACCAGCGGCGCAAATGCCGCGCCGATCAGCCATGCCATGTCGGAGGTCAGCGCAGCGCCGGTATAGCGGAAGCGCCGCGTGAAGTTCGCGGTGACAGTGCCCGAAGCCTGGCCATAGGACAGCCCCAGCAGCACGAAGCCCACCAGGATGAACGCATCCTGCGCCTTGGGCCCGCCGCCCAGCAGCCAGGGCGTGAACAGCGCGAACACGGCAATCAGCAGGGCCAGCAGGCCCAGCGTGGTGCGCCGTCCGATGCGGTCGGCCAGCCAGCCCGAGGCGATGGTGCCCAGTATGCCCAGCACCGCGCCGACGATCTGCACGATCAACACGTCCTGGATCTGCTGGGTAGCGCTGACCGCGATCCAGGACAGGGGAAACACCGTGACCAGATGGAACAAGGCATAACTGGCCAGCGCCGCGAATGCGCCGATGAAGAGGTTGTAGCCTTGCTCGCGCACCATCTGCGCAACGCTGATCGGTTCGAGTTCGCCCTCTTCCAGCAGCTGCGTGTATTCCTCGGTGACGACCAGGCGCAGCCGCGCGAACAGCGCCACCACATTGATGGCGAACGCCACGAAGAAGGGATAGCGCCAGCCCCATTCCAGGAAATCGGCTTCGGTCAGCGTCACGTGCAGGAACAGGAACAGCGCGCTGGCCACCATGAAGCCCACGGGCGCGCCCAGCTGCCCCAGCATGGCATACCAGCCGCGGCGGTTGGGCGGCGCATTCAGCGCCAGCAGCGACGGCAAGCCGTCCCATGACCCGCCCAGCGCCAGCCCTTGCAGGCAGCGGAACACCGCCAGCAGCGTGATCGCATGCGCGCCGATGACGTTGTAGCCCGGCAGGAAGGCCATGCCCACCGTAGCCGTTCCCAGCAGGAACAGGGCGATGGTGAGCTTGGTCGCACGCCCCCAGCGCCGCTGCGCCGCCATCGAGAGCGCCGTGCCGATGGGCCGCATGATGAAGGCGAACGAGAAGATGACAAAGGACCAGAGCGTGCCTTCCAGCCGCGGTTCGAAGGGGAAGAAGACCTGCGGAAAAACCAGCACGCAGGCGATGCCGAAGACGAAGAAATCGAAGTATTCGGAAGCGCGCCCCACCACCACGCCCACCGCGATTTCCCCTGGCGCCACCTTGGCGTGGCTACCGCCGCCGGCCGCGGGGAGTGAGGGAGCATGACCGGGATATTGCGTGGTGGTCGCCATGTGAATGCTCGCTGAAAGGAGGTTCGGAACAGATCCTGAAACACACCCGCGCGCCTGCAGCCCATATCGCGCAGAGCCGCTCCGTCATTGGGATGCAGCCCTGGTCTGCGCGCGTCGCCCTGCACATTTTTGTTCTTTTTACCCTAGATTTTTCGCGGCTTCCAGCGTAGTGTTGCGTTTACTTCCCACGGTTACGTTTCGGGGTATGGTCATGCCGTCCTTCCCAAGGTTCCGCGGATTGGTCCTGGTTGCCGCGCTGCCATTGCTCGCCGGATGCAATGCAGTCCTGCTCTCGCCCTCGGGCGACATCGCCTTGCAGCAGCGCAACCTGATCATCATTTCCACCGGCTTGATGCTGCTGATCATCGTGCCGGTGATCCTCCTGACTTTCGTGTTCGCGTGGCGCTACCGGGCCAGCAACAAGGAAGCGCACTATGACCCTGACTGGAATCACTCCACCATGCTGGAGCTCCTGATCTGGGCCGCGCCGCTGCTGATCATCATCGCGCTGGGCGCGCTCACCTGGGTCAGCACGCACCAATTGGATCCTTACCGCCCGCTTGTGCGCCTGTCCGAGGGCCGCGAAGTGCCCGCCGGCACCAAACCGCTGGTCGTGGAGGTCGTGGCGCTGGACTGGAAGTGGCTGTTCATCTATCCCGAACAGGGCATCGCCGCGGTGAACGAAATGGCGGCCCCGGTGGACCGTCCCATCCAGTTCAAGATCACTTCGTCCACCGTGATGAATTCCTTCTTCGTGCCCGCGCTCGCGGGCCAGATCTACGCCATGCCGGGCATGCAGACCACCCTGCACGCGGTGATCAACCATCCCGGCGAATACGAAGGCCTGTCCGCCAACTACAGCGGCTCGGGCTTTTCCGGCATGCGCTTCAAGTTCCACGGCGTGGATCAGCAGGGCTTTGACAAATGGGTGGCTGACGCCCGCGCCTCCAACGCCACGCTCAGCCGCGAAACCTACCTGAAGCTGGAGCAACCCAGCGAACGCAACCCGGTGCAACGCTATGCGTCCAGCGCGCCCGGCCTGTTCGAGGCGATTGTCAACCGCTGCGTGGAACCCAACCGCATGTGCATGCGCGACGCGATGGCGATCGACGCGCAAGGCGGCATGGGCATACCCGGCGCGCTCAATGTCACCACGCTGGACGCCGGAACGCGCGAGCGCCTGGGCCTGACCGGCGCGCCGCGCAAGTATGTGGGCGCGATGTGCACCGCCACCGAAGGACTGGTCCTGTAGCGGATCGCTGGCGCACGGGGCTTCGTGAAATTGCGGTCTTTTTGCTGGAATCGAGATGCCTGATCAACCAGACCTCACCAAGCTGATCTTCGGTAAGTTGACCTGGGAAGCCATTCCCTACCACGAACCGATCCTGCTCTTCACCTTCATCGCGGTCGCCATCGGCGGCATCGCGGTGGTGGGCGCCATCACCTACTTCGGCAAATGGGGCTATCTGTGGCGCGAGTGGTTCACCAGCATCGACCACAAGAAGATCGGCATCATGTACGTCATCCTGGGCATCGTGATGCTGCTGCGCGGCTTCGCCGACGCCATCATGATGCGCCTGCAACAGGCGGTGGCGTTCGGCGATTCCATGGGCTACCTGCCGCCGCACCACTACGACCAGATCTTCACCGCGCACGGCGTGATCATGATCTTCTTCGTGGCCATGCCGCTGGTCACGGGCCTGATGAACTACATCGTGCCCTTGCAGATCGGCGCGCGCGACGTGGCCTTTCCGTTCCTGAACAACTTCAGCTTCTGGATGACCACGGGCGGCGTCATCCTGGTCATGATGTCGCTGTTCGTCGGTGAATTCGCGCGTACCGGCTGGCTGGCGTATCCGCCATTATCGGGGATCCTCCAGAGCCCCGACGTGGGCGTCGATTACTACATATGGGCCCTGCAGATAGCGGGGGTAGGCACACTGCTTTCCGGCGTCAACCTGCTGGTCACCATCGTCAAGATGCGCGCGCCGGGCATGACCATGATGCGCATGCCCATCTTCACCTGGACCGCGCTGTGCACCAATGTGCTGATCGTGGCGGCTTTCCCGGTGCTGACGGCGGTGCTGGCGCTGCTCTCCATGGACCGCTACGTGGGCACCAACTTCTTCACGGCGGACTTCGGCGGCAACGCCATGATGTACGTGAACCTGATCTGGATCTGGGGCCATCCCGAGGTCTACATCCTGATCCTGCCGGCCTTCGGCATCTTCTCCGAAGTGGTCTCCACCTTCTGCCGCAAGCGCCTCTTCGGCTATGCGTCCATGGTGTACGCCACGGTCGTGATCACGGTGCTGTCGTACCTGGTGTGGCTGCACCACTTCTTCACCATGGGATCAGGGGCAAGCGTGAACTCGTTCTTCGGGATCACCACCATGATCATCTCGATCCCCACGGGCGCCAAGATCTTCAACTGGCTGTTCACCATGTACCACGGCCGCATCCGCTTCGAGGTCCCCATGCTGTGGACCCTGGGGTTCATGGTGACCTTCGTGATCGGCGGCATGACGGGCGTGCTGCTGGCCGTGCCGCCCGCCGACTTCGTCCTGCACAACAGCCTGTTCCTGATCGCGCACTTCCACAACGTGATCATCGGCGGCGTGCTGTTCGGGCTGATGGCCGGCATCACGTACTGGTTTCCCAAGGCCTTTGGCTACAAGCTCGATCCGTTCTGGGGCAAGTGCTCGTTCTGGTTCTGGCTGGTGGGCTTCTACGTCGCCTTCATGCCGCTGTATGTGCTGGGACTGATGGGCGTGACGCGGCGCGTGAATCACTTCGAGGACATGTCCCTGCAGATCTGGTTCCAGGTGGCGGCCTTCGGCGCGCTGCTGATAGCCTGCGGCATCGCCAGCTTCCTGATCCAGCTGGTGGTCAGCTATCGCCGCCGCGAGTCGCTGCGCGACGACACCGGCGACCCCTGGGACGGCCGCACGCTGGAATGGTCGACCTCGTCGCCGCCGCCCAACTACAACTTCGCCTTCACGCCGCGCGTGCATGACCAGGACGCCTGGTGGCAGATGAAGCAGCACGGCTACCTGCGGCCGCAGCAGGGCTTCATTCCCATCCACATGCCCAAGAACACCTGGGCGGGCATCGTCCTGGCGGGTATCAGCGTGGTGATGGGTTTCGCCTTGATCTGGCATATGTGGCCGCTGGTCGTGCTGTCGTTCGCGGCGCTGATCCTGGTGTCCATCATTCACACCTTCAACTACAAGCGCGACTACTACGTGCCGGCCGAAGAGGTCGTGCGCGCCGAAGACGCCCGCACAAGGTTGCTAGCGAAAAATGTCTGATACCCTGGCCCCCAACCTGCCCGGCGGCGCCGCGCCGCCCGCGGAGCCCATGTTCCACGTCCCGGGCGAACACCACCCCAAGAACGGGACCCTGCTCGGGTTCTGGGTCTACCTGATGAGCGATTGCCTCATCTTCGCCTGCCTGTTCGCCACCTATGGCGTGCTGGGACGCAACTATGCGGCTGGCCCTTCCGGCGCGGACCTGTTCGACCTGCCGCTGGTAGCGGTGAATACCGCGCTGCTGCTGCTGTCTTCCATCACCTACGGTTTCGCGATGCTGGAAATGCGGCGCAACCGCGTCGGCGCCACCCAGCTCTGGCTGGCCGTGACCGGCATCCTGGGGCTGGGCTTTCTGTCGCTGGAACTGTACGAATTCGCGCACCTGATCCACCAGGGCGCCGGCCCGCAGCGCAGCGCCTTCCTGTCGTCCTTCTTCACCCTGGTCGGCACCCACGGGCTGCACGTCACCTTCGGCATCGTGTGGCTGGTGACGATGATGATCCAGGTCCAGATGCACGGGCTGATCCCCGAAAACCGCCGCCGCCTGATGTGCCTGTCCATGTTCTGGCACTTCCTGGACCTGATCTGGGTGGGCGTCTTCACCTTCGTGTACCTGATGGGAGTGCTGCCATGACCGCGCACCTGGAGCATCCGGCCGATCACGGCCACGGCGGCCACGACCACCACGACGACGATGACGGCGTCGCCCATGGCACCTTCAAAAGCTACATGACCGGCTTCGTGCTGGCGGCCATCCTGACCGCCATCCCGTTCTGGCTGGTCATGAACCAGGTCTTCTCCCAATCCCGCACCACCGCGCTGGTGATCCTGGCGTTCGCCGCGGTGCAGATCGTGGTCCACATCATCTACTTCCTGCACATGGACACCAAGTCCGAAAGCGGCTGGAACATGTTGGCGTTAATATTCACGCTGGTGCTGGTCGTAATCACGCTCAGCGGATCCATCTGGATCATGTATCACCTCGACTCCAATATGATGCCCATGTCCACACACGACATGCGGAAAATGCCCTGATGGCCGCAGTAAACGACTCCACTTCCCGCGACACCTCTTCCCGTAATCCGCGCAGCAAACTCACCCTGGTCATCCTGGGGGTGCTTGCTGTCGCCATTTTTGCGGGCCTCTGCGCCCTGGGCACCTGGCAGGTGCACCGGCTGGCCTGGAAGCGCACCCTGATCGCACAGGTCGAACAGCGCGCCCATGCAGCGCCCACGCCGGCGCCGGCCCAGGCCGAATGGCCTGCGCTGACATCCGACAATGCCGAGTACCGCCGCGTCACGGCCAAGGGCACCTACCTGTACGACCGCCAGACCCTGGTGCAGGCCGCGACCGAGCTGGGCAGCGGCTACTGGGTCATGACTCCGCTGCAGTTGCCCGAAGGCGGCACGGTGCTGGTCAACCGCGGCTTCGTGCTGCCCGAATGGCGCAAAAGCAAGTCGGCCATACAACAAACGCCCGAAGAAGCCACCGTCACCGGCCTGCTGCGCATGGGCGAGCCCCCTCATGGTTTCCTGCGCAACAACGATCCGGCGACCAACCTCTGGTACTCGCGCGATCTGCCCGCCATCGCTGCGGCGCGCGGCCTGACCGACGTGGCCCCCTACTTCATCGACGCCGATGCGACGGGCAAGGACGGCAGCGGGCGCACCGCTCCCGTCGGCGGCCTGACGGTGCTGAACTTCCCCAACAATCACCTGAGCTACGCCATCACCTGGTACGCCCTGGCAGCCATGGTGCTGGTCGGCGTTTTCATCTTCGTGCGCGAGGAAAAGCGCGCGCGCCGCAAGGGCTGAATCCGCCGGCTGCGGCCGGTGTCCTACAATGAGGGCTGGGAACAGCGCTGAGCTACATGCTCGCGTGCTGTTCCCTTTTGTTTTTTCCACCCCTCAACCAGGAGTCCCCAAGGATGAAAAAGACGCTGCTCGCCGCCGCAATGTTCACGACTTTTGCAGGCGTTGCTCAGGCAGAATCGTCGGTAACTCTCTATGGTGTCATCGACACCGGCATCGGCTACAACAAGATCAAAGGCGATGGATACGACGGTAGCAAGATAGGCATGATCAACGGCATCCAGGCCGGCTCGCGCTGGGGCCTGCGCGGCGCCGAAGATCTGGGCGACGGCCTGCGCGCCACGTTCAAGCTGGAAAGCGGATTCGACTCGGCCAACGGCCAGCGCGGACAGTCCGGCCGCCTGTTCGGCCGCCAGGCCACCATCGGCCTGGCCAACGACGCCTGGGGCTCGCTGGAGTTCGGCCGCCAGGCCACGGTGGGCTCGAACTACCTTGCCGACATCGACCCCTTCTACACCAGCTACACCCAGTCCAACATGGGCCTGGGTTTCAGCGCCGCCAACACCATGCGCTGGGACAACATGGTGATGTACAAGACGCCTTCGGTGAACGGCTTCGAACTTGGCATCGGCTACTCGTTCAATGCGGACGACACGACCGCCGACCAGACGGGTTTTCGCACCGCCGACAATACCCGCGGCATCACCGCCGGCCTGCGCTACGTGCAAGGTCCGCTGAACGTCGCGCTGACCTACGACCAGCTCAACGGCTCCAACCGCGGCTCCATCGACCATGACGCCACGCCGCGCCAGTACGCGCTGGGCGTGTCCTACGACCTGGAGGTCGTGAAGCTCGCCGCCGCCTACGGCCGCACCACCGACGGCTGGTTCGTCGGCCAGGACCTGCCGGCAGGCACGCCCTTCAGCGATGAATTCGGCACCAACCGCTTCGTGGACGGCTTCAAGGCCAACTCCTACATGCTGGGCGCCACTCTGCCCCTGGGCAGCGCAAGCAGCCTGTTCGCGTCGTGGCAACACGTGTCGCCGAACAACGACAAGCTGACCGGCGGCGACACCAACATGAACGTCTGGAGCGTGGGCTACACCTACGACCTGTCCAAGCGCACCAACCTGTACGCCTATGGTTCGTACGGCAAGGACTATGCCTTCATCGACGGCCTGAAGAGCACGGCCGCCGGCGTCGGCGTGCGCCACACGTTCTAAGCAAGTCAGCGGAGCGGCTGCGGGGCCGCTCCGCTGTCGGCGAATCCGTCCGATTCGAAGCCCCCTGGTATCGGGCTTCTTTAATATCGCCCGAGAGCCTGACGTCATCCGCATGTACGTCCAGGAGGCTCTCATGCACAAACCGCTCCCCCATACTTCTGCTTTCCCCGCCGCGGGTACGCTCGCGGTATACGCCGCGCTGGCGCCGGATCACCGGCAACTGGTCAAGGACACCATGACCCAGGATCTCGATGCGCTGGAGCAAGCCGCCGAGAAACCCGACGCCCTTGCCACCGCCCAGATGCTGCACCGCATACAGGGCGCGCTGCTGGCCCTGCAGATGCGCGCGCCAGCCTCGCACTTCGAGGCGCTGGAAGAAGAACTGGCAGAAGGCCTGTCCGCCGCCGCAGCCGCCAGAATCCGCCGTCAGGCCACCGTCGTGCGCGGCCTGATGGACAGGCTGCATGCGTGGCAACCCGTTCCGGTGCAATCTGCAGGAAACACGCGTCCCTCATGATCGGCTATCTTTGAAACCAGATCCTGAAACGGACCATGCCCTCTACCTCTCTTCCCGCGCGTCGCGCTTTTCCCGCCCGCCGGCAACGTTTGTTGCATGCGTTGGCCGCGGCTTTGCTGCCGCTGGCCCTCGCAGCCTGCAACGGCGGCGGCGACGACCATGACGACGAACCCGTCACCGTCGCGCCGCCTCCCGTCGAAGAAACGCCCCCCGCAGAATCCCAGCCGCCGCGCAATACGGCCTATCTGCAGGCCAAGCCGGGCGACGTCATCCAGGTCCGCATCGAGGAACTGCATCCCACCCAGGCCGCCATCGGCTACGACCAGATCTACTACAAGCTCGGCCGCTGGCAAGGGGACTTCGAACGCCCGACCTGGGCGGACAAGCCGGCACTGCAGCTGGACTACCTGAACCGCACGGTCGGCAAGAAGTTCGACGACTACTGCGAAGACATGGGCGGCGCCGAGCGCGCGCAGGAATTCCAGAGCATCGCCGAGGCGCGCGTCGCCCGCCTGGACCAGCCGGCCACCTATGCCTGCAAGAACGCCCCGGGCACCAACGCGGCCAACCTCAAGACGGTGGTGGTCGGCTGGGACGGCAACCTGTATCTGACCGACGGCCACCATACCTTCTCGTCGCTGCGCGAAATCGCCGATGGCGGCCCCAAGCTGCCGGTCTGGGTCAAGGTCGACGCCAACTACAGCACCCTGCCCAATGCGGCGGCGTTCTGGCAGCGCATGGTCGACGAACGCCGCGCCTGGCTGCGCGACGGCCAGAACCAACCCATCACCGTGGACCAGTTGCCCGCCCGCCTGGGGCTGGCCAGCGCCCAGGAAGCCGGCGGCATGCAAGAGGACCGCTACCGCTCGCTGGTGTACTTCACCCGCGACATCGCCTACAGCAATGGCAACCTGCCGGAGTTCGCGGAGTTCCTGTGGGGCGACTGGCTGCGCCGCCAGGCCGCGGGCGGCCAGCTGCCGGGCCTGGACCAGTACAAGATGATGGCGCCCGCCGCGCCGGCGCAGATCCTCGCTGTCAGCACGCTCGACAAGAGCCTGGCGCCTGCCGGCGCCAATGACAGCTATGCCGCCGCGGTGCGCGACGCCTCCCTGAAGATGAGCGCATTGAAGGACACCGACATCGTCTTCGATGACCGCGACGCTGCCGGCCTGGGACGTATCGCGCTGTCGCCCGACGCCGCCAGCGGCTCGCCCACCAAGAAGGCGCGCGACACCCTGGAAGAACTGCCGCGCAACGACGCCAAGAACGATGGCAGTCCGCGGGGCGCAGGCAAGCTGTGGTTCGCCGTGAACTACCGCAACTGCGGCAAGCCCGCGACCGGCACCTGCTGGGGCTGGTAAGCCGCGGCGCCCGCCCACGCGCGCTAAGCGTCGATCTGCATGGCGGGCCGGGCCTGGACCCGGTCCATCCATGCCCGCACATGCGGATGCGACGCCACTCTGGCGCCCAGATAGGCGCTGTAGCCGACCACCGAACCGACCACCAGGTCGGCCAATGAGTAGGCCGCGCCCAACATCCAGGGCTGCCGCGACAGATGGCCGTCCAGCACGGCCAGCAACGCGTCCACGTCATCCAATACGCGTTCCGCCTCGACGCCGCCGGGCGCGTCAGCGCCCTGCGTGGCGAGATACAGGCGCATCACCGCCGCGCCGTAGCTGACATAGGACCAGGCGCACCACGACATCGCCAGCAGGCGTTCGGGCGTGCCGGCGGCGGGCCACAGGCCGCGCTCCACGCCGTAGCGCTCTCCCAGCCATAGCTGTATCGCCAAGGTTTCGAACAAGGGAGCGCCGTCCACTGTCAGCGTGGGGACCTTCCCGTTGGGATTGAGCGCCAGGAATTCGGGGCGATGCTGTTCCCCCGTCCTGATGTCCACCTTGATGCGTTCATGCGGCACTTGCAGTTCAGCGAGCGCGCTGGCAACCGGGGTTGCGCTGGACATGGGGTGCCAATAGAAGACGATAGACATGGGCAAATCTCCAATTCGATCAAGGGATGTGCGTCGCGGCCCCTGCCGCTGACTACGGGGGCCACTGTAGAATCCATTGAGGACAGATTCCGCCCTCGATACGCGCTATCGTGCCGCCATGCTTACTTCCAGCAACCGCCTCCTGCGCCTGCTGTCGCTGCTGCAGACCCGCCGCCATTGGGCCGGGACCGAACTGGCCGCGACGCTGGCGATCCACCCCCGCACCCTGCGGCGCGACATCGACAAGCTGCGCGAACTGGGCTACCCCGTCCATGCCAGCAGCGGCGTGGCCGGCGGCTACGCCTTTCGCGCGGGAAAGGCGCTGCCACCCCTGTTGTTGGACGACGATGAAGCGCTGGCCGTGGCGCTCACGCTGCGCACGGCGGCCACGGGCACGGTGGGCGGCATCGAGGAAACCGCGCTGCGGGCGCTGGTGAAGCTGGAGCAGGTCATGCCGCAGCGCCTGCGCCACCGGGTCGACGCGCTGCGATCGGCCATCGTGCCGATCCCGCGCGACGGCGCGGCCGTCGACGCCACCCTGCTGGCCACGCTGGCAGCCGCCTGCCGCGACCAGTTGCGGGTCGGCTTCGACTATGCGGACGGCAAGGGCCGGGCAAGCACCCGACTGGTGGAGCCGCAAGGCTTGGCGCATACCGGATACCGCTGGTATCTGGTGGCCTGGGATCCCGCGCGCGAGGACTGGCGCACCTTCCGTATCGACCGCATCGCGGGCGCCCCGGAAGTCGGCGCGCATTTCGCGCCGCGCCCTCCGCCCGAAGGCGGCGATCTGCGCGCCTATGTCTCGCGCTCGGTCAACATGGCGCCGCATCCGGAGCCCGCGCGCGTGATCCTGCACGCGCCGCGCGCCGTCATGGCCACGCGCATCCCGCCGGGCGCCGGCCAGATCGAAGCGCTGGACGAAGCACGTTGCGTACTGCAATGCGCCGTGCCCAGCCTGGACGCGCTGGTGTACTGGCTGATGGCGCTGGACGTCGAATTCGAGGTGCTGGCGCCTGCGGCGCTGCAGGACCGCCTGCGTCTGGCCAGCGAACGGCTGGGGCGCAGCCTGGAAAAAATGGCAGTTCCCAAAGCGCGCGGATAGCGGTCGGATTTGGCTGTTTTTCGGCCTATCCCATTCTGTGTATTTCGCCCGCGATTCGAGTATCTTGGCTGCTTTCCAAACATTTCCAGAAATCACGCCATGAGCAACGTTCCCGACGCCGACGCCTTCCTGCAATTCCTCGTCAACCTGGTGAACAACGGCAGCCAGATCGAGAGCATCGGCGTCACCCTGCAGATGGGCGGCATGCTGGTGTCGGGTTCCATCGTGTCCGGGGCAGAGTACTTCGACAGCTTCGCCGCCAGCTTCACGGGATCCCTGGACAAGGTGGACGACGCCACTCGCAAGGCCGTGCATGCCTCGCTGACGGAACTGGGCGACGTCTTCCGCGTGCCCCAACCCGCTGACCCGCTGCCGAACTACATCCATCTCGCCGACGCCCTGTTCTTCACTGCCGACGGCACCCCCATCGCCGGACAGCCCACGCTGTGGCGCGGCCGCACCAGCGCGGTCGACGGCTTCGTGCTGGGCCGCCTGCAGGAAGAAGCGGCCGGCTGAGGCCGCCGATATCCCTATTGCGCACAGGTCCCCGCCCCGGTTCTCGGGCGCGGGGCGCGCCGCTACGCAAAAACCACTACGCTATGGGTTTGCCTCCGCCCCCAACCCTGAGTCCGCCCGCCTTCTCTCCACTTGAAGCACGGGCTCGCTTGAAGTCACTCCCCCGCATGGAAAGACTCCGCATCGTCCTGGTCGACGACCATCCCCTGGTCTTGATGGGGATGCGCGACCTGCTGGAAAAGGACCTCAACTTCGAGGTCACGGCCACCCTGCCCGGGCCGACCGCGCTGATCCAGCACCTGCAACGCGATATGCCGCACGTGGTCATCACCGACTACTCCATGCCCGGCGACGACACCTATGGCGACGGCATCCGCCTGGTCAAATACCTGACGCGGCATTATCCGGACGTCCAGATCGTAGTGCTGACCATGGTGTCGAACTCCATGATCATCTCGGCGCTCTACGACGCCGGGGTGGCCGCCGTGGTGCTCAAGCGCGACAACCTCACCGAAATCATGACCGCGCTGGAAACGCTGCATGCCGGCCGCAAGTACTATCCGCCCGGCTTCCAGCGCGACGGCGCGGCCGATGAGCGCAGCAAGTTCATCGGCGAACGCATCAACAGCCTGTCGCCCAAGGAATTCGAAGTGCTGCGCCACTTCATCCGCGGCGAATCCATGATGCAGGTGGCCGAGGCCTTGAAGCGCAGCGTCAAGACGGTCAGCGGCCAGAAGATCTCGGCCATGCGCAAGCTCAACGTCCGCACCGACCAGGAACTGATCGCCTTCTGCGTCGAAAGCGAAATCTTCCAGTAGGCTGTCCGTTTTCCGGAAATTCAGGCAGGAACGCGCAGCATGACGCAAAAAGCAATCGAGACGGTGGCGGGCCAGGAAGTGGACCGCAAGCTGATGCAGGGCTTGATCGAACAGTCGGCCGGCCGTCCGCTGTCGTTCCATGACTGCGACTTCCAGGACGCGGATTTTTCGCGCCTGGATCTGCGCGGCGCGCAATTGACCGCGTGCGCGATCGCTGGCGCTTCCTTTCAGGGCGCCACGCTGGCGGACTCCGTCTGGCTGCGCTGCCGCGGCGGCCAGGTGGATTTCGCCTCATGCGACGCCAGCGATGCCGTCTTTGAAAACTGCGACCTCAACAATGCCAACTGGCGCCGCGCCCGGCTGGCCGCCGCCCGTTTCCAGGGCTGCAAGCTCACCGGCAGCGACTTCGACGGCATCGCCTGCCTGGGTTGGTCGCTGGAGGAATGCCTGCTGGTCGGCGCGCTGCTGCGCGGCGTGTCGTTTCGCAAGACCGACGTGCGGCACCTGGACTTCTCCGATGCCGACCTGACCGGCAGCGATTTCCGCGACACCGTGTTCCATGGCGGCAGCCTGCGCAACGCCATCCTGAAGAATGTCCGCTTCGAAGGCGCCGACCTGCGCGAAGCCGACCTGGGCGGCCTGGACCTGAATTCGGCCGCGCGCCTGGCAGGCGCCACCATATCCAAGACTCAGGCGGCAGCCCTACTGGCCGAATTGCGCATCAGCGTGATCTGAAGCGCGCCGGCTGCGGCGGACAAAGCGCTGCTCGACCACCACGCTGCCCCACTGCCGGCCTTCGGACTCCTCGGCCAGCGTGAAGCCGGCAGCCTCGTAGAGATGCCTGGCTGCATCCAGCCCCTTGAAGGTCCACAAGTACGTCTCGTCGTAGTGGGCGTCGACAAACGCCATGGCCCGCTCCAGCAGGACGCGGCCCACGCCCATGCCGCGCAGCGACTCGTCGACGATGAACCAGCGCAGGTGCGCTTCACGGGCGGCAAGATCGCCATCGATGACGATGGAAGCCAGCGTCCTGCCGTTGTCCACGTACAGCCAGATGTTCTTGCCGGTGGCGGGCAGGCCTTCTGCGAACTCGGCCAGCTCGCTCGCGACCTTGCGTTCGAAGTACACGCCGAATCCCGAGGCCTGCGCGTAATAGCGCGCATGCAGGCTGGCCACGTCGCCGATGCAGCCGGGCAGATAGCCCGCGTGGATCTGCTCTGCGATGCCGCCCGTGACGGCGGGCGCGGTGTTGGGGTTCTCGTGCGACAGGGCGTCGGCGTAAAGGGAAAGAAAGCGGATCAGCGACTGCTGGTCCTCTGGCGCCAGTTGGCGCAATGCCCGCGAAACCTGGTCGGTGGCGAACTGGTCTATCTGCGTACGCAGCCGGGTGCCGGCTTCGCTCAGGTACAGCCGCGACGAGCGCGCATCGTCACTGTCGGCCTCGCGCGTCAGCAGCCCGGCTGACTCCAGCTTGGCGACCTGACGGCTGGTATTGGACTTGTCCAGCCTGAGGATGGCCGCCAGATCGCGCGCCTGGATGCCCGGCTGCAGGCCGATCTCGATGATGGCGTGGACGGCGGACGGCGCCAGCTCGCTGCCGGCCAGCGAGCTGCGCATGAAGCCTAGCTCGCGCACCAGTTTGCGTGAGAACTCCCGCAAATCCCGGATCGTCTGATCGCGGGACTGGATGGGGGTATCGATCAGATCCATGGCGCGCCCTTAAAGTTGCGATTCGCAACCAATATACTTGCGGATCGCAACCAATTCAACATTTTTCGCGCCAGCCGCTGCCGCGGCCTATTTCGGCCGCTTGAACCCCGCGCGCGCGGCCTCGACCGTCTGGCGGCAGACGCAGCCGCTCATGTGATCGTTGACCATGCCCACGGCCTGCATGAAGGCGTACATGGTTGTCGGGCCCACGAAGGTCCAGCCGCGCTTCTTCAGGTCACGCGACAGCGCCGCCGACGCCGGCGAGGTCGGATTGCCATTCCAGTAGTCCAGGTCCACGGTCGCGGGACGGTCCTGGGCCGGCGGCTCATGGCTCCAGAGCCAGGCCGACAATGAACCCGTCTCGTCGGCCAGGGCGCGTGCACGCCTGGCATTGTTGATGGCGGACACGATCTTGCTACGGTTGCGCACGATGCCCGCGTCGCCCATCAGGCGCTCGACGTCGCGCTCCGTGTAGCGCGCCACCCGCTCGAAGTCGAAGTCATCGAAGGCCGCGCGGAACGCCTCGCGCTTGCGCAGGATCGTGATCCAGGCCATGCCGGCCTGAAAACCCTCCAGGCAGATCTTCTCGTACAGGCGGCGGTCATCGGCCACCGGCCTGCCCCACTCATGGTCGTGATAGTCGGGCATGGACGGCTGCCAGAAGCAGCGCGCCACGCCCTGCTCGTCCGTGATCAGGCCCGGATCGTTCTTGTTCATCTCATCGGTCTTCATGCGGCGGCTTACTGCTTGCCCGGCACCGGGCAGCTCAGGTCGCCTTCCTCGCACTTCAGGTAGGCCTGCAGTTCCTTGGTGCGCGCCTGCGTCAGTTTGTCCAGGCACAGGCTCAGCGTCATGGGATAGGCGCTGCCGCCGGACGTGCTGCTGGACGCGAAGGCGCACTCCGCATCGCGAAAGAACAGCCAGGCCTTCTGGGCGGCATGCAGCTGGGTCGTCGCGTCCCGGTCGTTCTTCAGGCGCGCGGTCACTTCCTTGTAGGCGGCGTTCAAGGCGGCGTCGGACTTGCGGTACGCCTGGTCGGCGCACAGGCTCATGTCCGTCTGCGTGGCCGCGTTGCCGCAATCCAGCGGCTGCGCCTGCGCGCTTGCGGCCAGCGCAAGCGCGGCAGCGGCGGTCATGATGGCGATACGCATGGAATTCCTCCTGTGTGGCTGGTGAACCAGGAAAGTGTCGCATGGAACAATGGCCTCCCGCAGCGGCGGCTGCGCCCCCAGTGGCCTAAGATGGCGGCTATGAAGATCCAATTGCTCTCCGACCTGCATCTTGAAACCGACCCGGATTTCCTGGCCCGGCCCGCGCCCGGCGCCGATCTGCTCGTGCTGGCCGGGGACATAGGCTCATACCGCCGCGGTTCGCTCATGACCGGCGACGACTTCGGCCTGGGCAACTATGCGCCGAACAAGGGCTGGCCCACGCCCGTGGTGTATGTCCCCGGCAACCACGAATACGACAACGTCGATTTCGACGAGACCCACGCACGGCTGCGCCAGCTTTGCTGCGAACTCGGCATCCACTGGCTGGAACGCGAGACGCTGGTCATCGATGGCGTGCGCTTTGTCGGCACCACGCTGTGGACGGATTTCGACGCGCTGGCCGCGCCCGGCGACACCGTCGGCGCGGCCCTGAAAAAGCGCGAAAAAGCGTTTCGCGCGGCGGACTTCTATCTGGAAAAGGCCGAAATGCGCCGCAACGGCGCGCCCTTCATGGCCGAGCAGATGCGCGAGCAGGGGCTGCTATGCCAGCAATGGCTGCAAGACGCCCTGCGCGCGCCCCACGACGGGCCGACCGTGGCCATCACCCACTTCGCCCCCACCTTGGCGAGCGCGGATCCGCGTTACGGCGTCACCCCCGGCACAGCAGGGTTCTGCAATGCGCTGGACGCCCTGCTGCCCCTGGCCGACGTCTGGATGCACGGCCATCTGCACTGTCCGCAGGACTATGTGAAGAATGGCTGCCGCATCGTGGCCAATCCGCTGGGCTACGCCAAGAAGGGCGAACAGCAGGACTTTGCGCCTGACCGCCTGTGGGACGTGACGGCGTCTAGAACTTGAGGCTGGCGCTCAAGGCGTAGGTGCGCGGGTCGCCCGCCTTCACGTAGTCCGGCGACTGGTATAGCCAGTAACGCTTGTCGGCCAGATTGTTGATGCCCGCGCGGAACGTGGTTTCGTAGCCGTAGATGCGCGTGTCGTAGGTGGCGCCGATATTGACGATGGCGTAGTCGGACACCTGGACCGCATTCGAAGCGCCCAGCATGGTGCTGCCGGTGTACTTCACGTCGGCCCTGAGCTTCAGGCCCGGCAGTTGCGGAACCGAATACGCGACCTGGGCGGCGGCGACGAACTTGGGCGCGCCCGCGACGCGGTTGCCGGTGAAGCTGGAGCCCTTCTTGTATTCCGAGTCCAGGAACATCAGGCTGCCGCCCACGTTCCAGTTCGTCGCAATGCGCGTGGAGGCTCCCAGCTCCAGCCCTTGGTAGATTGACTTGCCGTCCTGCACCAGCTCATTGGCGGCGTTGGTGTATTCCGCCTTCTTCTCGATGCGGAACAGCGCCGCCGTGGCAGCCCAGCCGTCCTGGTTGGTCTTGATGCCCAGTTCGTACTGCTTGCTCTTGAGCGGGTCCAGCAGCGCGCCGAAGTTGGCGTAGGTATTGCCCACCGACGACCCCGGCTCCAGCGACTCGATGTAGCTGGCATAGGCCATGGTCTGCGGCGTGATGTTGTACATCAGCGCCACCGTCGGCGTCAGCACGCCGTTCTTGTCGTAGCGCGAATTGCGCACGCCCGCGGCGTCGAAACCGACCTGTTCGTAGTCGGTATAGCGCAGGCCGCCCAGCACGGACCAGCCGCCGGTCAGGTCGATGGTGTCGCTTGCGAACAGCGCCTTCTGCGTGATCTCCGCGGCGCGGTACAGGTCCAGGCTGCCCTCGCTGTAATAGGTGTTGGTGTTCTGCGTGCGCAGATTGCCCGTGCCTTGCAGCTGGTACACGCCGTTGGCGCTGTAGTCGTTCTTCTGCTTTTGCCAGGACGCGCCCGCCACCACCTGGTGTTTCAGCGGGCCGGTGCTGAACCTGCCTTCGAGCATGCCCTGCCATTGGTTGTAGGCATAGGCTTCACCGTAATCCGAGCGATAGTCCTGGTAGTCGCCCGCCTGGTTCTGCAGGAACAGCACCGATTCATTGCGGCGGGTGCGAGTGGAGCTGTAGCTGTAGTCGGTGCGCACTGACCAATCGGACGACAGCTGGTACTTCAGCCCGGTCGAATAGAAGCGGAATTTATTGTCGGCATACGGGCCCTGGCCCACCAGCCTGCCGTTGTCGTTGCGCACCGGCGACGGCAGCTCCGAGCCCGCCATCTGGCCAGCGTAGATGGTCGGCTCCTGCCCGATCGCCTTGCGGTTCTGGTAGATGGACTGGAAGTCCCAGGTCAGCTTGTCGGTCAGGCGCGCGTCCAGCGCCAGCGACACCGAATCCCGATACAGCGAGCCGCCGTTATAGGTATTGCCCTCTTCATGCGTGGCGTTCAGGCGATAGCCGAAGCGGCCGTCGCCGCCCACGCGCCCGCCCAGATCGACGTGTTCACGCAGGAGGCCCTTGGACACATAGCCCAGCTCGATGCTGCGCACCGGCTCGTCGGTCGGCTTCTTGGTGACATAGTTGATCAGTCCGCCCGGCGAACCGAAGCCGTACATGAAACCGGATGCGCCCTTGAGCAGGTCGATCTGTTCGAAGTGCTCGTAAGGCAAGGTGGTGACGTAGCTAAGGAAGGGCTTGCCGTCGATGCGGTAGGAATTCTGCCAATCCAGCGGCAGGCCGCGCACGCTCAGATAACTGGCCCAGGCGCCGTAGGAGGCGCTGTTGTCGGTGACGGATGCGTCCAGGGCGAACACGTCGCCCAGCTTGCGGACCTGCCGCTCCTCGATATCCGCTGCGGTGACCACGGCCGTGGAAAACGGCGTCTCCAGCTGGCTGCGGTTGCCCAGCGCCCCGCTGTTCACCGGCGCGGACAGATGCTCCAGCGTGTCGTCCAGCGAGGTCGCGTTGACGGTCACTGCCGGCAACTGGGCCACGCCTTGCGCATCCCCCCCGACCGTCGGCGGCGGCGTGCCGGCGTCCTGGGCCTGGACGCCCCCGGAATGAACGATGCCCAGGGTCAGGGCTAGGGCATAGGGTGCAACGGCATGCCGCGCGTGCTTGCGCGCGCGGCACTTCCTGGCGGAAGCGGGACGGACCACGTTGAATTCTCCAGAGCGGGAGGGGAAGAAATGTCGATTTCTTATAAATAAGACTGATTCGCAATTATATTAACAACTGCGAACTTCCCCATGCCGCTCTGGCCCTGCGGTCACTGCTTGGACGCTTTCTCCAACTGATCGCGCAGCCGCTCCTCCTGGGCGCGCAGCTCCGCCGTGAACTCCTCGCCGAAGTCGTCGGCCTCGTACAGCGGGCGGATCTCGATGTCAGACGGGCCGGGCATCGGATTCGGACAGCGCTTGACCCATTCGATGGCCTCCTGCAGCGAGGCGCACTCCCAGAGCCAGTAGCCGGCAATCAGCTCCTTGGTTTCCGCAAAGGGGCCGTCTATCACCTGCCGGCTGCTGCCGGAAAAGTGCACCCGTGCGCCCTTGGAGCTGGGTTTCAGGCCGTCGCCCGCCAGCATCACGCCCGCCTTGACCAGTTCCTCGTTGAACCGCCCCATGTCGGCCAGCAGTTGCTGGGTGGGCATCACCCCTGCTTCGCTATCGGCGGTGGCCCTGACTTGAACCATGAATCGCATCTCGGTCTCCTTGTGTGGATGGTGGAACTTGCATGCTCCATCCACACGACGAACCGCGCCAGTCGAAATCGACAGCCGCCAGGAAAAAAAGTGTATCCGTGGCCGGGTCGGCGTCCTCCATGAAAAACCCATGACGCCCGGAAAGCGTCATGGGTTCTTGCCGCCATGGCTGACGGGGCGATCAGCGCATCACGGCGCCGGATTCGGCTGGCGGGCGTGGATCTTGTCGATCGCCTCCAGCACCTCGGCCGACAGGGTCACGTCCACGCTGTCGATGTTCTCCTTCAGCTGTTCCAGCGTGGTCGCGCCGATCAGGTTGCTGGTGACGAAGGGGCGCTGGTTGACCCAGGCCAGGGCCAGGTGGGTGGGCGAAATGCCGTGCGTGCGCGCCAGTTCGACGTAGGCGCGGGTGGCGGCCTCGGCCTGCTCATTGCTGTAGCGGGTGAAGCGCGTGTAGAGCGTCAGGCGGGCGCCGGCCGGGCGCGCTCCGTCCAGGTACTTGCCGCAAAGCATGCCCATCGCCAGCGGCGAATAGGCCAACAGGCCCACGCCTTCGTGGTGCGAGTACTCAGACAGGCCGATCTCGTAGACGCGGTTCAGCAGGCTGTAGGCGTTCTGGATGGTTGCGATGCGCGGCAAGCTCTTGTTCTCGGCATGCCGCAGGAACTGGCCGACACCCCAGGGCGTTTCATTGGACACGCCGATGTGGCGCACCTTGCCGGCGCGCACGAAGTCCTGCAGCACCTCCAGCGTTTCCTCGATCGGCACGGTGTACTCGTCCTGGACCCAGGGATAGGACAGCTTGCCGAAGGTGGCCGTCGTGCGGTCGGGCCAATGCAGCTGATACAGGTCCAGGTAGTCCGTTTGCAGGCGCTTCAGGCTGGCATCCAGGGCCGCGGTCAGATTCTTGCGGTCCAGGTGGGTCTTGCCGTCGCGGATGTGGCCCGGACGCTTCGCGTCGCGCACGGGGCCCGCCGCCTTGCTGGCCAGCACGATATCCTGGCGGCGCTTGCTGCGCGCCAGCCAGGTGCCGATATAGGTCTCGGTGAGGCCCTGCGTTTCGGGCTTGGGCGGCACCGGATACATTTCGGCGACGTCAACCAGATTGATGCCACGCTCCAGGGCGTAGTCCAGCTGCTGGTGCGCCTCGGCTTCGGTGTTCTGCTCGCCCCAGGTCATGGTGCCCAGTCCGATCAGGCTGACATCCAGGTCGGTACGGCCGAGTTTGCGGTATTTCAATTTCTGCTCCGTGCGGTGTCGCTTACTAGGGAAGCGACACCTTACTCCAAGAAGCTTTTCAAATACCTGGCAACGATCCGCGGCTGCGGGTTATTCGCCCCTTGCCCGCCGCGCCGCACTCGGCATACGCTCTATCCCCAAATAACCACCGGAAATCAACGTGCTGCGCGAAATTGATGAAACCTACGTGTTTTTCATCTGCGTAATCGCTTGCCTGGCCATCATCGAGCTGGGCTTCCGGTTGGGGCGCAGGCACCGCCGCGCTTCCGACGACGCCGCCAAGACCCATATCGGCGCGCTCCAGACCGCCTTGCTGGGCCTGCTGGCGCTGCTGCTGGGCTTTACCTTCGCGATGTCGGTGACGCGTTTCGAAACGCGCAAGAACCTGGTGCTGGAAGAGGCCAACGCCATCGGCAACGCCTATTGGCGCTCGCAGCTGCTGCCTCCCGCGGCCCGCGATCCCATCGCGAAGCTCTTGCTGGAATACACGACGACGGCGCTGGAGTTCAGCGACGCCGACAACGACAAGGAGCGCCTGGCCGCGGCCAGCATGACGTCGCGGCGCATCGAGCGCCAGATCCGGAGCACGGCTGCGAGCGTCCTGGAGAACCCGCCGTCGATATCCACGGTCATGTTCATCCAGGCCATCAACGAAATGGCCCAGGTCAATGAAAAGCGCCGCGTCGCGCTGGAAAACCACGTACCCGAGCCCGTCTTCTATCTGCTCTTCATCGTCACCGGCGGCGCAATGGGCTTCATCGCCTACGGCACCGGGCTGCACAAGCGCAGGCGGCTGATCTCGACCGGCCTGTTCGCCACGCTTATTTCCCTGGTGCTGACCTTCATCCTGGACATCGACCAGCCAGCCAGCGGCGTGATCATGGTCAGCCAGGAGAGCATGGTGCGGATGAAGGCGACGCTGGAGCAGGAGCGCTAGGCGCGCGGCGCCTGCGCCCCCCGTCCTGGCACGCGTCAGTACTGGTAGCGCATCGTCAGCATGGCGCTGCGTCCCGCCCCCCACGCGCCCTGGCTGTAGAACCCGATCTGGCTGTAGTACTTGCGATCGAACAGGTTGTTCACATTGAGCTGGGCGCTCAGGTTGCGATTGAAGCGGTAGCGAGCCATCAGATTGGTGATCGCATAGCTGCCCTGACCGACTCGCTCTTCTCCGTTCGGGCCGCTTGCCATCGTGTACACATGGCTTTGCCAGTTGACGCCGCCGCCCACCGTCAGACGGTTCCAATCGCCAGGCAGCGTATAAGTCGTGAACACGCGCACCAGGCTGCGCGGCTGGTCGGTCTGTATGGCATTGCCATCGCCGTCGCGCGCGGTCCAGTGCGACCAGCCCGCGGCAAGGTTCCATCCCGGCATCACTTCACCCGAAACCTCCAGGTCAAAACCGCGGCTGCGCGTGCCCTGCGCAGCGGTGTAGGCCTGGTTGATGGTGCCCGGCACCATGTAGCCCGGATCGACCTGGGCCACATTGTCCTGCTCGATCTGGAACACCGCGGCGCTGGCGTTCAGCTTGCCGTCCAGGAACTCGCCCTTGATGCCCGCTTCGTAAGACTTGCCCTCGAGCGGATCGAGCCAGTTGCCGCTGCGGTCCTGATAGCTCTGCGGATTGAAGATGCCGGTGTAGCTGACGTAGGCCGTGTAGGTCTCGTTGATGTCGTAGAGCAGGCCGGCATAGGGCGTGAATTCGTTCTTCTTGAAAGACTGGCGGCTGCCGCCGCCAAAGCCGACCGAATCCGTTTCCCACGTGCTGTAGCGGCCGCCCACGATGAGCTTGAGCGGATCGGCAAGATTGAAGCGCAAGGCGCCGTACCAGCCCGTTTGCTTGGTGGTGTACCGATTGGCGGTGACCGAATCGCTGCTCCATTCCGGCTCCGGATACGAGCCGTCCCAGTCGAGGAAATTGCCCACGGCCGCGCTCGACAGGGCCGAGCGGTAGTCGAAGTCGCCGTGCTGGCGGTTGAAGCTGGCGCCCACGACAGCCTCGTGGCGGCGGCCGAACAGCGTGAACGGACCGGATGCCTTGACGTCCAGGCTGTTCTGCTTGCGGTCTCCCACGTACCACGCCGGCGATGCGTTCACACCCAGGCCGGTGTCGCGGTCGGGCCAGCCATAGAGATAGAGAAGCTTGGCATCCATCTCGTTCTTTGAATGCGAGCCCACCGCGTTGACAGTCCAGCCATTGTCGAAGCGGTGTTCCAGGCTGGCGAAAGCGCCCTGGGTCGTGCTACCCCACGAACTCCAGTCCGCCCCGGTGTTCAGCGAACGGCTCCAGTCCGTGCGGCCGCCGTCGGCGTACCAGAGCGGGAAGCCGCCCCAGCTGCTGCGTTTCGGGTCGTTGTCCTGGTAATTGAAACCCACGCTCAGCGTCGTGCGGGAGGTGATGTCCGCGTCCACCACGCCATAGAACACCTTCTTGCGGTTCTGGTAGCCATCCAGGTAGGAGTGATTGTCCTGATAGGCCGAGACGATGCGTCCGCGCACACTGCCGGCGGAGTTGAGCGGCGTGGAAAGATCCACCGTGCCGCGATAGGTGTCCCAGTTGCCAGCGCTGACGCTCATGTCCGCCTTGAACTCACGGCTGGTGGCGTGCTTGCGTACCAGGTTGATCGACGCGGACGGATTCCCCGCGCCGGTCAGCAGGCCGGTGGCGCCCCGCACCACCTCGACCCGGTCATAGATGATGGGATCGAGCGATGACTCGCCCGCGGCATAGCCGGTGTCGAAGCTCGTCGGAATTCCGTCATACATGTAGTTGCTGACGCTGAAGCCCCGGGAATTGAACGAATACCGCTCGCTGTCATAGTTCTGCACCGAAATACCCGGCGTGCTCGCCATCACGTCAACCAGCGAAAGCATGTTCTCGTCGTCCATGCGTTGCCGCGTGACCACCGTGACCGACTGCGGCGTTTCACGCAATGTCAGCGGCAGCCCCGTACTGGCGGCGGTGGCGCGCGGCGTATACGAACCGGTGCCCTCGGTGGTGGTGCTGTCGGCGTTGCCGATCACCTGTACGGACTGCAAGGTGGCCACGCCCTCGTCCTGAGCCGTGGCAGTGCCGCAGGCCAGTGCCATCAGCACCAGGCAAGGCGTGCGCCGCAGGACGAGGCGTGGACGAACGGAACGAGTGCGGCCGGCGGGCCCGGGGTGTTGCATGTTGGCTTCCTTTCCCATGTTGAAACTTCTAATGGGAAGAAAGTGTAATGCAAACAATTCTCAGGTGCGTTATTGAATAACCAAGCATCACCTGCTGGACGTCCGTATCGTTTTGGGGACGCAACCTGGTTGCAGGCAGACCGCCCGGCCGGCCGGGTAGCTTGTCGAATGGCGCGTCAAAATGAAAACTGGCGCGGCCATCGTCGCGGCCGCGCCAGAAATTCCGGCTACCCGGTAGCGGCCAAGGCCGCTCGTGGCTGTGCCTCAGCCCGCCTTGCCCGCCGACGCCAACGCCTGCGCCGCAGGCTCGCCCGCGTCCGCACAGGCCGCCGGGCTGCGCTCGGCAAGCGCTTCCAGCAACTCGGACGACGGCACGAAGAACAGGCCGCCCGTGACCGCGTGGCTGAAGTCGAGCAGGCGGTCGTAATTGCCGGGCGGACGTCCGACGAACATGTTCTCCAGCATCAGCTCGATGGGACGCGGCGAACGCGCGTAGCCGATGAAGTACGTGCCGAATTCCCCGGATCCCGGCCGGCCGAACGGCATGTTGTCGCGCAGGATCTTCAGTTCCTGGCCGTTTTCCTCGATGGTCGTCAGGGCGCTGTGCGAGGACGAGGGCTTGATGTCGTCGTCGAGTTCCACGTTGGACCACTTGTGGCGGCCGATGACCCCTTCCTGGCCTTCGACCGTCAGCGCATTCCAGGCCTTCATGTCGTGCAGGTACTTCTGCACCAGCACGTAGCTGCCGCCGGCGAACTCGGCGTCCTCGTCGCCGATGACGGTGAAGTCGAATGCTTCCTGCCCTTCCGGATTCTCGGTCCCGTCGACGAAGCCGATGATGGCGCGGCGGTCGAAGTAGCGAAAGCCATGGACCTCATCCACGACCGTCACGGCATCGCCCAATCCGCCCAGCAACAAGGTGGCCAGTTCGAAGCAGAAATCCATCGAGTCCGCGCGGATGTGCAGCAGCAGGTCGCCCGGCGTCGCCATGGCCAGGCGCTCGCCGGAACCGAACTCGCGGAAAGGGTGCAGCGCGGCGGGACGCGGCGCGCCGAAAAGCGTGTCCCAGGCCGTGGAGCCGAAGGCGGTGACACAGGAAAGATTCTGCTCGGGCGCGCGCGTGCCCACCGTGCGGACAACGGCGGCGACATCGGCGCACCAGCCACGCACGGTTTCGGCGGCGGCGGCGCCTTCATTGAGGGTGGCCACGATGAAAATCGCGTGGCGGGTCGTCGTATTGTGGACGGCTTGGGATAGGGGCTGACGGTCAGACATCGGATCGGGGACCTCAAGAAAGCGAGCGCGGCGGCGCGAAAGGGCTAGTCCGATTCTAAGCGCGGACTGTGTACGTGCGCACCCGATTGGTTACGGCACCGCCCTCAACCACTCGCTCACCACATCCAGCACGATGCGGCTTTGTTCGCGGTGCGGCACATGCCCGCAGTTCTCCAGCAGCACAGGGCGGCCGCCGGCCAGCGCCGCGATCTTTTCCTGGTGTTTGGGGGAACCGTATTCGTCGATTTCGCCATGCAGGGCAAGCACGGGGCAACGCACCTGGCGCAATTGCTCGTCCAGGTTCCAGGCGGCAAACTCGGGCGACAGCCAGGTGTTGATCCACGCGCCCAGCACCCATTCGGCTTTCTCGCCGTGATACTTCTTCAGCCGGTCCAGCTGGCCGGGTTCTGCGAAATTCTGCTTGGCGGCCCGTATGCCTTCCAGTGTGCGGTCTTCGGCAAACATCTGTGCGGACTCGGTGATCAGCGCCCGGCAATCGTCGGCATACACGCCGGCGCAGCAGACAGCCATGCCACCGCCCACGCTATGGCCGAACCCCACGTAGGGGCCGATGCCCAGCGCTGCGCGCAGGCTGCGGAATCCGCCCTGCGCTTCTTCTTCCACAAAGCCGGGTTCGAACACGGCGGTATTGGGATCGGAGCGGCCAAAGCCCAGGCGGTCATAGGCGATGACGCTGCGCCCGGTGGCCTGCGCCAGTTGTTCAGGGAAATCGCGCCACAGCTCCACGCAACCCAGCGAATCATGGAACAGCACGATGGGCGCTGCGGCAGCGGTCTCACCGGCGGGATCCCAGCGCCGCGCGAAAAGGCGGCCCTGGCTGGTGTTCACGTAGACATCCTGGCTGGTAACGGCAAGCATGAAAAGTCCTGGGGAGAGTATGCGACGATGCGCCATCGCACCGCGCTCCGATTATAGGAAAGCCGGCGGCCTCACCGCAGTCCGGACACCACGCCTGCGGCGATGATGAGCAGGACCAGCGCGGAAATCGCCGTGTAGGCGTAGTCGCGCTCGCGCAGGAAAATGGCCAGCATCAGCGCCACCCGCGCCACTGGCAGCAGGATGAACAGGGCCACCCCGACCTTGACGAGTCCAAGGTCCCGCAGGCCGCCATGCGCGGGCAACAGGAAATCCACAGCCATGCCGGCGGCGATGAGAGCCGAGGCGAGCCAGGTTCCGTACCACAGCAAGCCGGCGATGGCGCGGTCGCGCCGCGCCTGTTTGTCCACCGTCTGCGTCATGCCGGGCCTCCCGGGATATGCACGCCCAACGCGCTCAGCAGCATCTGCACCGCCAGCAGGGACAGCACGATCACGAAGAACAGCCGCAGCTTGTCCGCCGGCAGGCCCATCAGCAGGCGGGCGCCGAGCAAAGCGCCCGCGACCGAACCCAGCGCGACCGGTCCGGCGATGCCTATGTCGATATCGCCGCGCACGAAATAGGCGCCGGCGCTGGCGGCGGCGGTCACGCCGATCATGAAATTGGACGTCGCCGACGAGACCTTGATGGGCAGCTTCAGCGCGGCATCCATGGCCGGAATCTTGAGCACGCCCGAGCCTATTCCGAGCAAGGCCGAAATCAGCCCCGCGCCATACATCAGCGACAAGCCCAGCGGCACGCGATCCACCTGATAGTGCACCTCCCGGCCCAGCGCGCGGTCGGGGAAGCTTGCGTGCAGGCGCAACGCGGTGGCCCAGCTGGCGGCGCCGGGCGCAATCGCCACGGCCTCGCGCCGGCGCGCCAGCATCTGCTGCGCGGACAGCGCCAGGATCACTGCGAACAGGCCGTAGAGAAATCCGGTCGAGACGATGCCGATGAGGAACACGCCGGTCAGCGCGCCCAGCGTGGTGGCCGTCTCCAGGACGATGGCAAGCCTGACGTTGGTCAGCCGCCCTTTCAGGAAAGGCGCGGCGCTGCCGCAGGAACAGGCGATCACCGAGATGATGCTGGCCCCGATGGCGACATGGATGTCCACGCCGAACAGCAACGTCAGGATGGGCACGATGAAGATGCCGCTGGCCATCCCCAGCACCCCGCCCAGCGCGCTGGCGCCGAAGGCGGCGGCGAACAGCCAGAAGATCGTCGAGGTCTCCATGGCCGCCGCTTCAGGTCGGCTTGCGTGGCTGGCGCGCCAGGCGGGTACTGAAGCGGATCAGGTCGCCGCGGTAGTACAGCTTTTCGTAGTCGACGGGCCGCTGGCCCTCGGTGTAGGACGTGCGCTCGATGAGGAAGATCGGGCTTCCCGCGGCGACGCCCAGCGCCTGCGCGACGCGTTCGTCTGCCGTCACCGCTTCCAGCTGGTACTCGGCCTCGATCAGCGGCAGGTCGTAGCGCAGCTCCAGCAGGTCGAAGATGGGCTCGGCCTCCAGGTCGTTGCTGGCGACTTTTTCGCCCACGTCCAGCGGTAGATAGGTTTCATCAAACGACATGGCCACGCCGTCCGCCAGCCGCACTCGCTCGATCCGATAGACCAGCGCGCCGCGCGCCACGCCCAGTTGGCGGGCGACGTCTTCCGTGGCCGGCACCGGGCGCTTGTCCAGCAGGCGCGCGGTCGCCCGGCGGCCGAGCGCGGTCATGTCCTCGACGAATCCGCTCAGGGCCGTCAGCGGCTGCATCAGCTTGGGCTCCGTGACGAACGTGCCTTTGCCGCGCCGGATTTCCACCAGCCCGCGCGCAACCAGGTTTTCCACCGCCTTGCGCACGGTGCTGCGGCTGACGGCGAAGCGCTCGATCAATTGGTCTTCCGTTGGCAGCCGGTCGCCAGGCGACAGGCTGCCGGACGAGATTTCCGCAGCCAGGGCCATTTCCACCCGGGCATAAAGAGGAGCATATTCGGCATCGTTTTGCATGAAGACATCATAACATCATGATGTCATGATGACGCAAGGGCGAACATGCATTACGGATGACGACGCCGGCAACTGGTAGTCTTCGCAGGCCTGCCCGGCGCCTTCCGCGCCGGCGCCACTCTCAAGCGAGACACGATATGAGCAATTTCATGCACAGCGCCTCCGTTCCCGTCCTGACGCAAATGCTGTCGGCCCTGTCCGACGTGCTGAAGAAAGCGGAAGCCCACGCCACGGAAAAGAACATCGATCCGGACGCCTACCTGGGCGCCCGCCTGTTCCCCGATATGTTCCCGCTGTCGCGCCAGGTGCAGATCGCCGCGGATTTTGCCAAGGGCATCGCCTCGCGCCTGGCTGGCGCGGAAGTGCCTTCGTGGCCGGATAGCGAAGCCACCTTCGCGGGCCTGCAAGCCTTGATCGCCAAGACGCTGGAGCACCTGGCTTCGTTCGGCCCCGAACAGTTCGCGCAGAGCGAAGCGCGCGAAATCGTGCTGCGCCCCGGCACGCCCAAGGAAAAGAAACTGAGCGGCAGCGCCTATCTGCTGCACTATGGGCTGCCGCAGTTCTTCTTCCATGTGACCACGGCCTACGACCTCCTGCGCCACAACGGCGTGGAAATCGGCAAGCGCGATTACATGGGCAAGTACTGATCCGTGTCAGCGGGCCTCAAGCCATTGAGGCCCGCGCCCGGCGGCTACTCCGCGTAGCCCGGGTTGCGGCGGTCCAGGCGGCGCAGCAGTCCCGGCCAGGCCAGCATGGCCTTGTGCGCGCGGTCGGCCTGCGATTCCACCGTGGCGTTCTTCAGGATGTCAGGCGGGATGTAGGTCAGTTCGCCACCGGCCTGGGCCCGCACCTGCACCATGCAGGCGGCCTCCAGCCGGTGCATGGCCTGGAACGCTTCGGCCATGCTCTGCCCCACGGTCAACAGGCCATGGTTGCGCAAGATGAGATAAGTGTTGCTGCCCAGGTCCCGTACCAGGCGAGGCTGTTCCTCGGGATTGAGCGCCAGGCCTTCGTAGTCGTGGTAGCTGAGCGAACGCAGCACGATGAACGCGAACTGCGACAGCGGCAGCAGGCCGGCCTTCTGCGCCGACACCGCCACGCCGTTGATGGAGTGCGTATGCAGCACGCACATCGCGTCCTTGCGAGCCGCGTGGATACAGCTATGGATGGTGAAGCCGGCTGGATTGATGTCGTACTCCGACTCCATCACCTTGCGCCCGTCCAGATCGATCTTGACCAGGCTCGATGCCGTGATTTCGTCGAACATCATGCCGTAGGGGTTGATCAGGAAATGTTCGGTCCCCGGCACCTTGGCCGTGATGTGGGTGAAGATCAGATCGTCCCAGCCGAACAGCGCCACCAAACGGTATAGCGCCGCCAGATCCTTGCGGACCTCCCATTCCGTCGCGCTGACCTGTTCGCGCACGCTGGCGCCCTTGCCTGCCGTATCCATGTTGTCTCCGTGTCTTGATGATTGCCCGCCGCGATCGGGCGGACGCTGTCTGGCACTTTATTCGTTTTGGCGGCGGCCGGCACGGGGCGCGGCCAAGGAGCGGTCACCCCGTCTCATAAAAAAAGGCGCCCGTCGGACGCCCTGTTCGTTTCCAGCCGTTTATTGCGGTTCGATCACTGCGGTTCGATCTTCGCGTCGATCGCGCGCTGGGTCCAGACCTGGCGCTGCGACTGCGCGAAGGCCTGGTGTTCAGCCACGCTGTTGGGCGAGACCTGCATGCCCAGGGATTCGAAGCGCTGCAGCACGTCCGGCTCGCGCAGGATGGCGGCGACTTCCTGGTTCAGTTTCTGCACGATGGCGTCGGGCGTCTTGGCCGGCACGGCCACGCCGACCCACACGACCAGGTCGAACTTCTGGTAGCCCAGCTCGGCCAGCGTCGGCACGCTGGGGAACTCCTTGGCGCGTTCATGGCCCGTGTAGGCCAGGCCGCGCAGCTTGCCGGCCTGCATGAACGAGGTCACGACAGAGAGGTCGGCGAACAGGTAGTCGACGTGGCCGCCCAGCAGGTCGGTCACGGCCGGCGGCTGGCTCTTGTACGGCACGCCGTTGGCCGCGGCGCCCGCCACCGTGTTGAAGGTGGCGCCGGCGATCTGGCTGGTGGGCGAGCCATACGCGTAGTTCAGGGGCTTGGCCTGCGTGGCCTTGACCAGTTCCTGCAGCGACTTGTAGGGCGCGTCCTCGCGCACCACCAGCATCATCGGAATGGTGGCGATGCGCACGACGTGGGTGAAGTCGCCGGTGGGATCGAACGGCAGCTTGCGGAACAGCGCGGGCGTGGCCGAGTGCGTCGAACTGCTGGTGAGGATCAGCGTGTAGCCGTCGGGCTGCGCCCGCGCGACGAACGAGGCGCCGATGGTGCCGGACGCGCCGGGCTTGTTCTCGATGACGACAGGCACGTTCAGGCGCGGGCCGAGCTTCTCGGCAATGATGCGCGCGCTGGTGTCGGTGGCGCTGCCCGGAGAGAACGGCACGACGATGGTGATGGGCTTGTCAGGATAGGCGCCCTGCGCCAATGCCACGGACGGCAGTGCGCCAGCCAGCGCGGTCAGGACGGTGAGGCTGCCAGCGGCCAGCAGGCGGCGGCGGACGCCGAACGGTCGGATCATGCTTGTCTCCTGTGAGGGGCCGCGGGTCGGCCTCTTGAACTCTGACCGTATGATGCTTGCGACCCGTTTATCCCAACAAGGGACTAATTTTCATAGACTTATTCCAAACCGGGATTAATTCTCTGAAGCCTGGCGCTGCCGCAGATATTCCTCGGTCGCCTGCAGGAAGGCTGAAGCCGCCAGCGACAGCCGCGCGTTGCGGCGCTGGATGAGCCAGAGTTCGTGCCCGTGCTTGCGAGCGCCGTCTATGGCGAGGATGCGCAGGCCCAACTGCCGCGCCAGATCGCAGGCATAACCGGGCACGACCGTTATCCCCAGGCCCGCGCCGACCAGCTTCAACGCCGAGGTCAGCATGCCGGCCTCGATGCGGTAGCGGAATTCCAGGTTCAGGTCGGCCGCCACGCGGTCCAGGCTGCGCCGCACGCTATACACGTTGCGTAGCATGATGTGATCATGGGCGGCCACGTCGGCCCACGACACTGAACGCTTGCGCGTCAACGCATGGCGCGGCGCGCACACCGCGTACATGGTGTCGCGATAGATGACCCGGGTGGCCAGTTCTTCCGAAGGGATTTCGACCGAGACGATGCCGAAGTCGGCGCGACCGTTGCGCACGTGCTCGATGGTGTCGTCGGTGGAAAGTTCGAACAAATCCAGCTTCACGCTGGGATGGGCGCGGTGATAGTCGGCCACCACCTCGCCCAGCAGGCCCACCATCATCAGCGGCGAAGTGGCCACGCCCACCGTGCCGCGCTCCAGCGTGCGCAGGCCCGACATGCTGCGCTCGGCGGCGCGCACGGTGCCCAGGATTTCCTGGGCATAGGCGTAGAAATCCGCCGCGCCGTCGCAGGGCGTGACGCTGCGGGTGGAGCGCTCGAACAGCGGCTGGCCGACCTCGGCCTCAAGTTCGGCGCAGAGCTTGCTGACGGCCGATTGCGTCACGAAGGCCGCGCGCGCGGCCGCCGTGAAACTGCGCAGTTCGTATAGCGCGCAAAACACGCGCAATTGCTTGAGAGTGATGTTCATGGTCGAAGTCGCCGCCAGGCGCCGCCGGCCATGCCGGCCTCAGCGCGCAGGCTCGAGCATATCGCGATCGGCATCCTGGCGCGGCGCCTGGCGCCTGATCTCGCCCGGCGTGCGCGAGAAGCGCACCGGGATGCCAGCGGCCACCAGCGGCCCTTCGGTCGGATGTTCCACGCGCTGGAAGAAGCCCGTCGCCTTCAGGTGCGGATCTTCGAACAGGGCTTCCGGCGTGTTCACCCGCGAGTGCGGAATGTCCGCGTCCGCCAGCAGCGCCAGCCATTCCTCGGTACCGCGCAAGGCGACGATGTCCGCAAGGTCCTGATAGAGCTCGTCGAAGTGCCGCGCGCGCGCGCTTGCGTCGACATAGCGCGCGTCCGCCGCCAGGTCCGCACGTTCGGCCAGGGCGAAGAAGCGCCGCCACTGCGCGTCGGTGTAGGGCAGCAGCGCCAGGTAGCCGTCGCGAGTACGGTAGGGACGCCGCTGCGGCGACAGCACGCGGCTGTAGCCCATGGGTCCCCGCGGCGGCACGAAGCTGTGGCCGCTCATGTGTTCGATCAACGTGAAGGAGACCAGGGTCTCGAACATGGGGACCTCAACCGCCTGCCCCTGGCCCGAACGCTCGCGCTCGTACAGCGCCATGGGTATGGCGTAGGCCAGCGTCAGGCCCGCCACCTTGTCGGCAAGGATGGTGTTCACATAGGCCGGCGCGCCGCTGTTGCGCCCCTGCAAATCGGCCAGGCCGCTCATGGCCTGGATGATGTCATCGAAGGCCGGACGCGCCGCATAGGGGCCGTCCTGGCCGAAGCCCACGGCCGAGCAATGGATCAGGCGCGGGTTGCGCGCGCGCAGCGTGTCCGCGTCCAGGCCCAGGCGCGCCAGGGCCGCCGGACGCACGTTGGACACGAACACGTCCGCGCCATCGATCAGGCGCAGCAGGCTTTCGCGATCGGCCGGCGTCTTGGCATCCAGCGTCACGCTGTACTTGTTGCGGTTGAGGTTCAGGTAAGCCGGCCCCATGCCCGGACTCGCGGCCGGAGCCGAGGTGCGGAACACGTCGCCTTCGGGCGCCTCGACCTTGATGACCTCCGCGCCCATGTCGGCGAGGATCTGCGTGCCGTACGGCCCCATGGCCACCGACGTCAGGTCGATGACGCGCACGCCCGCGAGCGGACCGGCCATTACTTGGCCTCCTGCTGCTTCTTGCGATTGACGAAGGGCGCCATGTAGCGGCGCGGCTCGTCGGTAGTGAAGGCCTCGCCGAACGCCGCCACGCTGCGATCCAGGCCGGCCTCGACAGTCGACTCGCTCCAGTAGCGCAGCAGGGCCTTCTGCGAACGCACGGCGATCGGACCGCTTTCGGCGATGGGCGCCACGGTGCGTTCGACCAGGGCGTCCAGCGCGCCGGCCTCGCTGACGAATTCCAGGAAGCCCCACTGCCGGGCCTGGGTCGCGTCCACGGTCTCGCCGGTCAGCAGCAGCCAGTTGGTGGGGCCGGGACCGATGATGGCCGGCAGCAGCACGGCGTGGATTACGGACGGAATGCCCACGCGCACCTCGGGCATGCCGAAAACCGCGTCCGCCGAGCCCAGGCGGATATCGCAGGCCGCGGCCAGCTCCATGCCGGCGCCGAGGCAGAAGCCGGGAATGCGGGCAATGGTGGGCACGGGAATCGCGGCCACGGCGTCGCACAGGTCGCGCAGCCGGGTAATGAACTCGCGCGCGCCCTGCGGGTCGAGTTCGGCCATTTCATAGATGTTGGCGCCGCCCACGAAGGCACGCTCGCCCGAGCCGCGGATGACGACGGCGCGGGCATCGTCCTGCGCGCCAATCCAGCGGGCGGCCTCGGTCAGGCTCAACGTGACCGCCGAGGCCAGGATGTTCAGGCTCTTGGCATCGTGGATCTGCAAGGTGTAGACGCCGCGCTCGTCGCGGGTCACGAGGGCATGGGAAAAGGCGGGAACAGGCGCGGTCATGGAAACTCCAGCTAGGGTTATCGTCACCGATGCTAAGGGCGAGGTTTCATCACAACAAACGAGTAATTTTCATGAAATAAGTCTGGAATGGAATAAATACCGAAGCACGGGCGGCTTGGGTACGATAGCCGCCTCTTGCGGGAGTCGCACCATGGGTATCACGCTGCGCCAGCTCCGGGCCTTCTGCGCCGTGTACGAGCTGAAGAACTTCACCCGCGCCGCCGAGGCGCTCAACCTGACGCAGTCCACCGTCAGCAAGCTCTGCTCCGAACTGGAGAAGACGATAGGCATGGCGCTGTTCGAGCGCTCCGCGCGCGGCGTCGAGCTGCTGGAGGGCGCGGCCGAGCTGTATGCCTACGCGCAGGAAACCTTCGGATCGCTGCGCGCGGCCGAACGCAGCCTGAGCAGCCTGGCCGGGCTGGAGCGCGGCGAGGTCTCCGTCGCGGCCTCGCCCATCATGATGCACACGCTGATCGCGCCCGTGGTGGCGCAATTCCATGCGCGTCATCCCAACATCGTCTTCGACCTGCACGAGCTCACCGGCGACGAGGCCACCGAGCATGTCCTGCACGGCAAGGCCGATCTGGGGCTGGTGGCGCTGGAAAGCCAGGATCCGCGGCTGGACTGCCGCGTCGTCTACCGCGGCCCCATGTATGCCGTGGTGCCGGCCAACCACCCGCTGGCGCTGCACGAAGAGGCGCGTTGGCGCGAACTGGCGCGCTACCCGCACATCCTGCTGCGCGGCACCTACACCGTGCGCCGCAAGATGGACCAGATCCTGCGGGACCAGGGGCTGACGGTGCGCAGCGTGGCCCAGACCGGCAGCCTGACCACCGCCTTTGCCATGATCCGCGGCGGCATGGGCATCACGGTCATGCCAGGCTACGTGCGCCATGTCTGCCAGGAAATGGGGCTGAAGGCGCTGTGCATCGCCGACCGGCCCCAGGCGCTGCACGAACTGTCCGTCCTGCGCCGTGCCGACTACCGGCTGTCGCGCGCCGCTGCCGCATTTCTCGCTGCTTTCGAAGCCCATCTTGCAGAGCAGGGGCAGCCCGCTGCCGCCGGCCATTCATCTCTTTCTTGAATGCCTTCATGACAATTAATCAATTGTTTGCATGATGGGCCGCTTCCATCATTAGCGCGTCGAGGCACACCGCCCTACGCGCCATCCGGAAGGTCACCTCGACGCCATAACCAAGCAGGGCAAACCAGCCCGCAGGACGAGGAGACCTCCGACATGAAACTCAAGCCTGGCCTGAAGCAGCTGCTGACGCTGCTGGCCGCCCTTCCCGCCATTGCCGCCGCCGACACCTATCCGGCCAAGCCCGTCACCCTGGTGGTGGCCTATGCCCCGGGCGGCATGACCGACATCCTGACGCGCCGCATCGCGGCCGATCTGCAGACCCGCCTGGGCAAGCCCTTCGTGGTCGAGAACAAGCCGGGCGCAACTGGCCAGATCGCCACCGAGTACGTGTCGCGGCAGAAGTCGGACGGCTACACCATCCTGGTGGGTGCGACCAGCCACGTGATCAACCCTGCGATGAAGAAGCTGCCCTACAACGCCCGCAAGGACTTCGCTCCCGTAGCGTTGCTGGCCGTCAGCCCCAACTTCCTGCTGGTCAACGCCAACCAAGGGATCAAGACTTTCGCCGACTTCAAGGCCTATGCGCAGAAGCAGGCCTCGGTGCCCTATGGCACGGCCGGCGCCGGCGGCGCGCCGCACATCGTGGGCGAATTGCTGCGCGCGCAGAGCGGCCTGCCGCTGATGCACGTGTCCTACCGCGGCGCGGGTCCGGCCATGACCGACCTGGTGTCGGGCCAGGTGCCCTTCGGCATGGCCGAGTCCGTGACCGCCAACGCTTATCTGCAGTCTGGCAAGATCGTGCCCCTGGCCATCGCCTCGGCGCAGCGCCAACCGCGCTACCCGGACGTACCCACCCTCAACGAGCTGGGCTACAAGGGTTTCGACCTCAGCACCTGGGTGGGCGTCTATGCTCCGGCCGGCACGCCCGCCGACATCGTGCAGACGCTGAACAGCGAAATCCGAAAGTCGGTGATGCAGCCGGCCACGCAGGACTACATCCGCTCCACCGGGTCCGAGCCCGGCGACATGGATCTGGTCCAGTACCAGAAGTTCGTCAGCGACGAGATGGACAAATGGCAGGCCGTCATCAGCCAGGCCGGAGTCAAGGATGAGTGAGGTCCGCATCGGCTCACTGTCGCCGGAGGCCTATTTTGCCGAGGCGCTGCGCGCGGGACGCCTGGAGGTCCAGGTGTGCCGCAGCTGCGGGCTCTCGTTCTTCTTCCCGCGCACGCACTGCACCCACTGCCGCTCGCAGGAATACGCCTGGCGGCCCATGCGCGCCGGCGCCACGCTCTATTCCTATTCCGAGATTCCGGCCACGCCGCAGGCGCCCGCGCGCAACGTGATCCTGGCTGATATGGACGAAGGCTTCCGCATGATGTCCACGCTGCTGGACGAAGGCGAGCCGCGCATCGGCATGCGGTTGACGGCCCGACCCGACCCGCAGCGCGCCCGCGTGGTATTCGGCAAGGAAGCGCCATGACGGACTGGAACAAGAACCTGCGCGGCGCCATCGCCATCACCGGCTGCGCCACCGCCGGCATCGGCGACGCGGGCGGTCTGAACGACCTGGAGATCACCTCGCTGGCCGTGCACGCCGCCGTGCGCGACGCGGGTTTGCGCATGGAGGACATCGACGGCCTGATGAGCGCCAGCCTGTCTTCGTCGATGTGGCTGAACAAACTTTCCGAGTACCTGGGCCTGTACCCGCGCTTCATGGACAGCACCCAGATCGGCGGCGCGTCCTTCGTCGGCCACCTGCTGACCGCCGCGGCGGCGATCCAGGCCGGCCTGTGCCGCAACATCGTGATCGCATACGGCGCCGCCCCGCGCGGCGGCAACGGCGTCTCGGCGACCTCCGGCGCCCGCGCGCGGCTGGACCCGTTTCCCTACGAGGAACCGTTCCAGCCCTTCAACCCTCCGACGAGCTACGCGCTGGCGACGCGCCGCCACATGCATGAATACGGCACCACCCGCGAGCAACTGGCCGAGGTCGCCGTGGCCGCGCGCGCCTGGGCGCGGCTGAACCCGGAAGCCTATAAGCGCGAACCCTTGTCCATCGACGATGTGCTGGGCGCGCGCGTGATCTCCTCGCCGCTGACCGCGCGCGACTGCTGTCTGGTGACCGACGGCGCGGGCGCCATCGTGGTGACGGCGGCGGACCGCGCCGATGCCGCCCGGCCGGTGTATGTGCAAGGCACGGCCATGGCGCACTCGCACCGGCAGATCGCCTGCATGGCGGACCTGACACGCACCGTCGCCGGCCAAAGCGCCGACCTGGCGCGCGAACGCGCCGGCGTGGCGCTGGCCGACATCGACCTGGTGCAGCTCTACGACGCCTTCACCATCAATCCCATCCTGTTCCTGGAAGACATGGGGTTCTGCGCCAAGGGCGAAGGCGGCGCCTTCGTGTCCGGAGGACGCATCGCTCCCGGCGGCGAGCTGCCTGTCAATACCAACGGCGGCGGGCTGTCCTGCGTGCATCCCGGCATGTACAGCATGTTCGGCCTGGTGGAAGCGGTGCGCCAGCTACGCGGCGAATGCGGCGAACGGCAAGTTAAACAGGCGCGCACGGCGCTCGTGCACGGCAATGGCGGGGTGTTGAGCGCCCAGGCCACCACCGTGCTGACCAATTGGATGGACTGAAGGAGATTCGACATGCTGGAAGGAAAAGTAGTGGTCGTCACCGGCGCGGCCAACGGCATCGGCCGCGCCGCGGCGGTGGCGCTGGCCGCGCAGGGCGCGCGGGTGGTGGTCAATGACCTGAATGTATCGCTGGACGGCACCAGCGCCTCGCAGAGCACGGCGGCGCAGGTCGTGGAAGAGATCCGCGCCGCCGGCGGCGAGGCCATCGCCAATGGCGAATCGGTGGCCGAGTACGCCAGCGCGCAGCGCATCATCGAGGCCGCCGCGGACACCTATGGCCGCGTGGACGCGGTGGTGAACAACGCCGGCATCGTGCGCGACAAGATGTTCCACAAGCTCACGCCCGAGGATTTCGACGCCGTGGTCAAGGTGCATCTTTACGGCTGCTTCAACCTCAGCCATGCCGCTGCGCGGCACTTCCGCGAGCAGAGCGGCGGCAGCCTGATCAACATGACCTCCAACTCGGCGGTCATCGGCAACCGCGGCCAGGCCAACTATTGCGCCGCCAAGCTCGGCATCGTCGGCCTGTCCAAGGCCATGGCGCTGGACATGGCGGCCTTCAACGTGCGCTCGAACTGCATCGCCCCGCTGGCCTGGAGCCGCATGACCGAAACCATCCCGGCCAAGACCGAGGAGCAGGCGCGCCACGTCGAGAAGATCCGTCGCATGGGACCCGAAACCATCGCGCCGCTGATCTGCTACCTGGCTTCGGATGCTTCCGCCGAGGTGTCGGGACAGGTGTTCGCGATCCGCCTGAACGAGATCTTCCTGATGAGCCAGTCGCGCCCGGTGCGCTCGGTGCATCGCTCGGACGGCTGGACCACCGAGAGCATCGCCGAACACGGCATGGCCGCGCTGCGCGCCTCCTTCATGCCGCTGGACACCTCCGCCCAGGTATTCGCCTGGGATCCGGTCTGAGGCTCCCATGGCGTTGGACTACCGCAGCCTGAAGGCCCACGCCTTCGCGCCGGAACGCCAGGCCTACGGCGAGGATGACTGCATCCTCTATGCCCTGGGCGTGGGCGCGGGCCTGGCCGCAGACGACCCCGTCGGCGACGAAACCCGGTTCATCTACGAGCAGGGCCTGAGCGCCCTGCCCGCCATGGCCTGCGTGCTGGCCTACCCCGGGTTCTGGATGCGCGATCCGCGCCACGGCCTGGACTGGAGCCGGGTCGTGCACGGCGAACAGCGCATGCGCTTCCCGCGGCGCCTGCCGCCGCACGGCGAGGTCCTGTGCCAGATGGAAGTCGCGCGCATCGCCGACAAGAGTCCGGGCGCCTTCGTCGTGACGCGGCGCACGCTGTGCAACGCGGCCACCGGACAGGAATTCGCCGTCATCGAGCAACTGAACATCTGTCGCGGCGACGGCGGCTACTCGGGCGGCGACGCCGCGCTCAGCGACGCGCTGGCCGCTCCGATCCCCGCGCCTCCCGCGACGCCGCCGGACAGCATCATCGTCCTGCCCACCAGCCGCAACCAGGGCGCGCTGTACCGCCTGAACGCCGACCGCAACCCGCTGCACGTGGATCCGGCCAGCGCCCGGCGGGCGGGCTATGACCGCCCCATCCTGCACGGCGCGGCGCTGCTGGGCATGGTCAACCGCGCCCTGGAAGCCTGCCTGCGGCAGCTGCCCGGCCGGCGGCTGGGCGAGCTGGACCTGCGCTTCATGGCGCCGGTCTATCCCGGCCTGGACGTGGCGGTGTCGCTATGGCGCCAGTCAGATGAAATGGCCCTGGCCTGCCACCAGGCCAGCGCCCTGTGCGCCCAGGGCCGCGCGGCCTGGGCCAAGGAGGAACAATGAAAGACAAGACTTGTGCAAACGTGGAAGAAGCGCTGCGCGGCATCGAATCCGGCGCCGTGATCTTCGTCGGCGGCTTCGGCGGCTCGGGCATTCCCGCGCGTCTGCTGGCCGGCCTGCTGGCCAAGCAAGGCGTGGATAACCTGACCCTGATCAACAACAATGCCGGCGCGGGCGAAGCCAGCTTCCTGGCCCTGGTGGCCTCGGGACGCGTCAGCCGCATCGTGTGCTCCTATCCGCGCATGCCGGGCAATGACGTAATCCGCGAGCGGGCGCAAGCGGGCAGCCTGGCCGTGGAGGTCATGCCCCAAGGCACCTTGGTTGAACGCATCCGTGCGGGCGGAGCGGGCATGGGGCCGTTCTACTCGCCCACGGGCTATGGCACGCCGCTGGCCGAGGGCCGCGAAACCCGCGTATTCGGCGGCCGCGGCTACGTGCTGGAAGAGCCCCTGCGCGCGGACTACGCCTTCATCCGCGCCCATCGGGCCGACCAGTTGGGCAATCTGGTCTACCGCCGCGCCCAGCGCAACTTCGGTCCCGTCATGTGCATGGCGGCCCGCCACACCATTGTCGAAGTCGAAGAGATTCTGCCCTGCGGCGCGCTCGATCCCGACGCCATCGTCACGCCCAGCCTGTTCGTGCACCGCCTGTTGGGGAGTCCGCAATGAAACGACTGTCACGCGAGCAACTGGCCGCCTTGGTGGCCGCCGACCTGCCCGCCGGCGCCGTGGTCAACCTGGGCATAGGCATGCCCACCATGGTCACCGACCGCCTCGACCCCGCGCGCGGCGTGCAGCTGCACAGCGAGAATGGCATCCTCGGCATGCGCCTGCTGCAAGACCACGAGACCGCCGACGGCGATCTCATCAACGCCAGCAAGCAGTCGATCGCCCTCACCGAAGGCGCGGCCATCTTCGATCATGTCTATTCCTTTTCCATCATGCGCGGCGGCCACATCGACATCACGGTGCTGGGTGCGTTTGAGGTCTCCTGCCAGGGCGACCTAGCCAACTGGTCGCTGGGCGTGGACGATCCCATGCCGTCCGTGGGCGGGGCCATGGACCTCGCCGTGGGCGCGCGCAACGTCTGGGTCATGATGGAAGCCTTGACCCGCGAGGGCGCGCCGCGCCTTCGCGGCCGCTGCGCCCTGCCCCTGACCGGCGCGGGCGTGGTCGGACGCGTCTATGCAGACATCGGCATCTTCGACGTGCGCGGCGGGGCCTTTGTGCCGCTCGCCCTGGTGGACGGCCTGGCGCCCTCCGAATTGAACCGCTGGATCGATGCGCCCGTCCGCATCGAGGACACGCCGCGCGTCCTCCATCCCAACTTCTGATTGTTCCCAACCATGATACGCACCGAACATTTTCTCGAAGACGCCGAGGCATGGCTGCGCACCGCGCTGGTCCAGCTGCGCGAGCGGTATCCGGTCACCGCCTCGCACACCCAGGAATGCCGCCAGGCCTGGAACCGCATGCTGTGCGAGGCCGACCTCATCGCGCTCACCTGGCCGCGCGAGTACGGCGGGCGCGAACTCAGCACCGCCACGCTGATCGCCTTCCACGAATTGTGCGCGCGCCTGCATGCGCCGCAGCCCATCAACAGCATCGCGCACGCCATTCTTGCGCCTACCCTGCTGCGCTTTGGCACGCCCGCGCAAAAGACGCAATTCCTGCCCGGCATCCGCGACGGCAGCGAGATCTGGTGCCAGGGCTACTCCGAACCCCAGACCGGTTCCGATCTCTCGTCCGTGCGCACCCGCGCCAAGCCTGAGGTCGCCGGCTGGCGCGTCAGCGGCCGCAAGATCTGGACCACGCAGGCGCATCTGGCCAAGTGGTGCTTCGCGCTGGTGCGCACCGATCCCGATAGCCAGGCCCACCGCGGCCTGAGCTTCATGCTCATCGACATGCAAGCCGAGGGCGTGCGGGTCGAGCCCATACGCCAGATGACGGGCGAGGCCGACTACAACGAAGTGCTGTTCGACGCGACGCCGGTTCCCGAGGGCCGCATTCTGGGAGCACCCGGCGAAGGCTGGCGCATCGCCATGGCTGCCGCCGAGTACGAGCGCGGCATCTATTTCATGCCGCGCGTCGTCCAGCTGGAAGATGAACTGCGGCAACTGACCGAGGCGCTGGCGCAGGCCCCGCTGGACGCAGACGAACGTGCCGTGCAAGCGCGGCGCGTGCGCGACCTGGCGGACCAGTGCCAGGTCATACGTTGGCGCGTGGACCGCGTGCTGCGCCAGGTCGCCGCCGGCGACACGCCCGGCATCGACGGCGCCATGCTCAAGCTGCTGTGGAGCGAAACCCGCCAGCGCATCTGGGAACAGCGCCTGGAGCTGCTGGACGAAGCCGCCATCCTGGGCCCGCAAGCCGCGGCGCCGCATGCCGCCACGGCTTGCGTGCTGCGCGAATTTTTGTGGTCGCGCGCCGAGACCATCGTCGCGGGCACCTCGGAAATCCAACGCAATATCGTGGGCGAACGCCTGCTCGGTCTGCCCAAGGACAGGGGACAACATGCATAGCGAAATCAGGACACTGCTGTCCTCCACCTTCGGCCGCCTGCTGGAACAACAGCATCCCGCCGCCTACGCCCGCCGCGCGCTACCCGCGGACGACGCCGCCCAGCGCGCCCTGTGGAAGGAGCTGGCCGAGGGCGGCTGGCTGGAAGCGGGATCGGAAGCCTTCCAGGCCGAATACGGCCCAGGCACACAGCTCATGGGTGAATGGGCGGGACGCGCGCTGCTCACCCTACCCTATGGTGCGTCGGCATTCCTCGCCAGCGCGCTATTGGAAAAGGCCCCTGCCCTGTCGGAAGTCGTGCTGGACCTGGCGGCACATCCTGCCAGCCTCCGCTGCGACCGTGCCGGCGACGAACAAGGCTGGATAGACGCCTACGGGTCCACGGCCCAGTACCTGCGCCTCACCCGTCAGGACCGGGGTTGGCTGCTGGCGCGTTACGACCCGGCAATGCTCGAATCCGTACAGGGCCTGGATCCCACCACGGCATTGGCCCGCCTGTGCGGACCCGCGGTTGCGCAGGCCGCGCTGCCCTCGACGTTGGCTCTGCCCGCGCTGCAGAATCATCTGGCCTTCCTGCTGGCGCAGCTGGTCGGCACCGCCAGCGCCTCGCTGGACCTGGCCATCGCCTACGCCAAGGAACGCGAACAATTCGGCCGGCCCATCGGGCAATTCCAGGCGATCAAGCACGCCCTGGTCGACGCCTGGACCGGGCTGGACAACAGCCGCTACGCCGTGGAGGCTTTGCTGGCCGCGCGCGGCTCGGCCGATGCCGAGCTGGCCGCATTGGCCGCCCGCCTGGCCGCCGGCGCGGCGCGGCGCGCGGTAAAGCTCTCCATTCAAGTGCACGGCGGCATCGGTTTCTCCTGGGAGCACGACGCTCAGCTTTACCTGAAGCGCGCCTACCGCCTGGCGGTCGAGGTCGAGCGGCTGGCCGCGCTGATGCGGAACTAGGGTGTACGCCCGACGGGGCGCCGATGATGGGCTGTGGGCTACAGGGCCGTTAACATAGCGGCTTTCCACAGCCGCTTCCCTTGCGGGTTCCGGCGCGGCGCATCCCGCCCGCCAGTATCCTCCGGTCCGATGAATCACGTTCCGCACCCGCGCCACACGCCCGGCCGCCTGACATCCTTTTACTGGAGCGGCGACGCCATACGCAGCCGCTGCGTCAGCGGCACGGTGCTGACCGCCACGTTGGACGTGCCCGCGCCGCCCGCGCGCGTGCAGTCGGATTGGGAGCGCGAGATGGCCACCCGCCTGTGCCTGGAGCCCGGGGACGTGGAGCAGATGCCGCTGGCGCGCACGCAGGCGCGCTGGCCCGAATACGGGCTATGCCTGCAGGCAATGCGCGGCTGGACGCGCGATCTGGGATTGCCCGGCGTGCTGGCGAACGCCGACATCGCCCTCATGGCCTGCCGCGGCGCCCGCTACCACCATGACGGCGGCCAATATGGCGGCGCCGCCTTCTGCAATCTGTTCCTGAGCGAAGACCGGGGCCTGGACGTGCATTTCCCGGCCGCCGGCCTGCGCATTCCGCTCCTGCGCGGCACCGCCATGATCTTCGATACCTGCCAGCCGCATGCCGTCATCCCGCGCGACGGCACGGGTTTTCGCGAGGCGGACTTCGCGGCCGGTTTGGAGCTGGCGCAATTGTTCCTGACGTGGGAACTGCCGATCGAGGACCCTCGCATCGCAAGCGCGCTCGGCATCGCCTTCGATGTCGATCCGGCTACCGCCGCGCGGCTGGATGAGGAACAAGTGCGGATGGATGGAGCGCGGGCGGCGATCGATCCGGAATGCGGGCGCTGGCTGGCAGAGGGCTGAAGCAGCAACACAGTCCGCCGCGAATCAAGACCCCGGCAGCGCCGCCCCCATGGCGGCAAACAAACCGCCGCACACCTTGTTGAAACGCCGGCCGGCGCGCTCCAGCCAGGGGCGCACGCGATGCGCCAGTCGCGCCAACACGTACTCGACCAGGAACTCCACCACCACGAAGGTCCCGGCCATGATCGCGAACTGCGTGTACAGGCTGCGCGCAGGATCGATGAACTGCGGCAGGAAGGCGCCGTAGAACAGCAGGGCCTTGGGATTGGAAATGGCCGACAGCAGGCCCTGGCTGAACATGCGCATGCCGCGTATGCGCGGCATGTCAGGGGCCGGCTGCAACTGCACGCCCGGGGCGCGCCAGAGCTGGATGCCGAGCCAGATCAGATAGGCCCCGCCCGCCCACTTCAATACCGTCAGCGCTGGGCCCCAGGCCTTGAGCAAAGCGCTGATGCCCAGCATCGACAAGGCGATGAGCGCGACAAAGCCCACTGCGCCGCCCGCGATGGTGCACAGGGCCTTGCGGTGCCCATGCAGTGCCCCATGAGTCAGCGCGAGCAGCGTGTTCGGTCCGGGAGTTACCGACAGGCCGATGACCGCGACCAGATAGATGAGCCAGCTATGCAGCGCCATGGCGGAGTGCGTGAAAGAAGAGAAAGCGGCCAGTCTAGACCGCGGCGCCAGAGCTGCGCAAATGCGGCCGGAATGGAAGCGGACCGGCAGGCGCCACTCCCCCCTTCCGCGCCGCCTGCTCTGGCGCCCTGCCGCTCAGCGGCGGAACCCTCCACCATGGAATCCGCCGAAGCCGCCGCCCCAGCCTCCCCGGCCGCCCATGCCGCGCCCCTGCCAGCCGCCGCCTTCCGCGCCCCCCATGCCGCGGTCGCGCCAGCCGCCGCCCTGCATTCCGCGGTCCTGCCAACCGCCGCCCTCCATGCCGCCCATGCGGTCGTCGGAATAGTCGCGCGCCTGGCGCTGGCCGTTCAGGTAATTGCCGCCGGACTGCGCGCTGGGCTGCACGGGCTGCCAACCGGAACTGGTGTGCTGCTGCCAGCCGTTGTCGTTGTGCTCGTAGACATTGCCGTTATGGTCTGCGTACACGTTGCCGTTGTTCCACGCCATGCCGCTATTCGTGTTGCGGTCGTACGTGGCACCGCGCCGGTCCACGCTGTTGACGCCGTCGCCCGCCGTGCCGGTCGCCGTGGCCGACGAGATGGTGCTGCGGCCGGTGTTGGCATTGGTGCGCACGTCCTGGCGGCCGGCAGCCCATTGGCCGTCGTCGTTGGCGACCACGCCCGCCCGGCCAGCGCCCGAAGCGCCGGTCGCCGGGTTGGTATAGGCGTCGCGCCGCCCGGCAGCCGCATTGCCGGTGTACTCGTTATAGGCCGCGCCGCGCGTGCCTTCGAAGGCTGCGCCGGTCTGGGGGTTGTAGCCCTCGGCGTGGGTGCCCTGCCATTCGGTGCCGGTCCAGCCGTTCCAGCCGGCCGCGTGCGTGACCACGCCGGAGCCGCCCCAGGCGCCATAGACGTCGACCTGGTTCACGTTGACGCCGCCCCAATAAGGCGCGCCCCAGTATGGCCCCCAATAGGGCGCCGCGCCGCCCCAGGTCTCGCCGGCGACGAAGCCGAAGGCGAAACCGGTCGCGGTGGCGAAGGCCGCGTCGTAGCCATAGCTGGGCGGATAGCCCACCCAGGTGTCCTGCACGATGACCGGCGGATACGCGTAACCCGTGCCATACACCACGGTGCCGTCGGGACTGGCCACCACGCCCATGTAGCCCGGCGTGTAGCCGAACACCACGCTCTGCGGGGTGGATCCGTACACCTGCACGTAGGTGACGTAGTGCAGCGGCGAGCTGACGGGTATGGCGTAGATGATCGCCGGCACATGGTCAGCCACGCGCCACGGCCCCATGGGCGAATCCGATACGAACCAGACAGCGCGCGACAACGCGTAGTAGCGGCCTTCGGCCTGTATCACCGGCACCTGCGAATTGGCGGCGTAATACAGCGCCGTACCCTCGATGGGCCGCAGCGTCGGGGAGCCGCCGGCATATTCCACCTGCAATTTCGCCGCGCTGCGCGACACCGTGGCGGTCTGCGGAATGGTGGAGGCGATCAGCGCCTCCTTGGCCTGCGGCGTGCCCGGCACCGAAGCCAGCACGCCCGACTGCGGATCCTTTGACGGAATCTTGGCGAAATCGCGCGGCAGCTGCTTGCCCGGCACGTAGGACCAGGGGCCGTCCAGGCTGGCGCCCCGGAACCAGCGGCCGGACACCAGCACGTAGTAGCGGTTGTCGCCCGGATTCATGAACAGGGCATGATCGGCATTGGCCACCGACAGCAGCGAAGTCCCTGGCACCGGCCGCATTTCAGGCTGGCCGACGGTCACCAGCAACTCGGCCGGCGCGGTGGACACCGCGATGGCGGGCGCGCGGTGCGGCGCCTTGCCGCCATGCGGCAGCATCGGGTCCGGCTCGGCCTTGCGGCGCGCCGCAACAGCGGCGGCCTGCAGAGCCTCGGGCGGCTGCGGCAGGTCCGTCCACGGCCCGGTGGCGGTGCGCGCTTCGTACCAATGGCCAGCGGCCTGCAGGAAATAGCGGCCCGCGTTGTCCGCCAGCATCAACGCGCGCGTGTTGACGACCCGGCGCCAGCCTGCGGCATCAGGCACCTCGGCCAATACAGGTCCGCCGTCGATCAGCACCAGCACGGTCGGCACCGTGCGGTAGATGATGCGCGGCGGCGCGTTGTCCACCGGGACGGTTTTCGTGGCCGGGTTGTTCTGGGACAGCGTATAGCTCAGTTGCAGTGCATCAAGCCGCGTGACCACGCCCTTGGCCGGCAGGCGCGCTTCAAGCTGGCTGCGCAGCTTGGCGGCGGCTTCCGGCGAGGTGGGCACCTGCACGCGCTCGATCCGGATGTCCGACAGATGCACCAGGCCCGCCGGCTTGTTGACCTCGGCACGGGCGGAAAAGTCTGCCACGCCGTAGGTGGGATTGCCCTTGGCGGCGCCGACCGCCACCGCCATGCGGCCTGTGATGCGGTCGGCAGTCCAGGTATCTATCTGGGGTTGATAGAGCTCCACGCGCGTGCCGTCGGCGGCCTCGAAACTGCGCGGCCATTGCAGCGAACGCGCGGCCTCTTCCTGCGCATCGGATTGGGCGGGCGCCGTTTGCGCCGGGGTCTGTCCCTGGGCTTGCGCCTGCGCCGCGCCGGTTGGCGTCAGGCCCGCGCCGGCAGCCATGCCGGCCACGGCAAGGGCGAGAGCGAGGCGAGAAAGGCGCCCGGGCGGGTTCGCGGGCGCTGACGATGTTGTCGGGAAAACATGCACGCGCCACAGTCGGGTCAGGCTACACATCTCGCGCTCCTCGTTGAGGGCCGCGGCCGCCAGTCGGGCCCCCGGCCACTCTGATTTCCCGCAGCGCCGCCGCTACGGGCCAAGCCTCGACCGGCCTGCCTGCAAGGCGTCCTGCAAGGGCCGGCTTCTGAATAAGCAACAGAACGTTAACACCGCTGAAAAGCTATTGCCCGCTTTTATCAGACCTTCTATAAAACATCTCATCAGGGCTGCTGCTTATGCCCGATTGCCTTTCCGCTGCAATCCAACTAGAAGCGCGGCGCAACGCCCGCCAGACGCCCGCGCTACGGCGTGTCGCGCCCACGCCCGGCCCTCTGTCCGCGGCGCTTCGGCCGTCCCGCGAAGACTCTCCTGCTGCAGGTTCACGCCATCAAGTCGCCGTGGAAAGGAGCAGTTCATGGTCCCTGCCCTGACTCATCCCGGGGTGTATGTCCAGGAAATTCCCGCAGGCGTGCGCACCATTGCCGGCGCGCCGACCTCGGTTGCCGCGTTCCTGGGCACGGCCATGCGCGGACCGCTCAACCATCCCGTCCACATCCAGGATTTCGCCGACTACGAACGCGAGTTCGGCGGGCTGGCCGAGGGCTGCGAACTCGGCTACGCGGTGCTTCAATTCTTCCTGAACGGCGGCGCTCAAGCCTGGGTCGTGCGCGTGGCGCAGCCTGCGCAGAACGATCCGCTGGAGGCGCATGCCGCTTTCATCGGCCAGCGCGCGCAGCGCCGGGGCCTCTACGCGCTGGACGATGCCCATGCCTTCAACCTGCTATGCCTGCCCGGCATCACGCACAGCATCGTGCTGGCCGATGCCGTGTCCTACTGCAAAGAGCTGCACGCCTTCATGATCATCGATGCGCCGCCTGCGGCGGCCGATGCGGCCTCCATGGCGGCCGCAGTCATGGGTGCGGCGCTACCCAGGTCCGATCATGCCGCGCTGTATTTCCCTTGGACCCGCGCGGCCGACCCGCTGAAGAATGGCCTGCCGCGCCTGACCGCGCCTTGCGGCACGATCGCGGGCCTGTATGCGCGCACCGACGCCGACCTCGGCGTCTGGAAAGCGCCAGCCGGCATCGACGCGGGCCTCGCTGGCGTCCTGTCCCTGGCCGCGGCGGTCAGCGACGACGAGAGCCGCAACCTGAATACCCTGGGCGTCAATTGCCTGCGCACCTTTGCCGGACGCGGCGCGGTCTGCTGGGGCGCGCGGACCCTGCAAGGCACGGACCACTTCGCCTCGGAATACAAGTACGTGCCGGTGCGCCGCCTGGCGCTGCACCTGGAACAATCGCTCTTGCGCGGAACGCAGTGGGCCGCGTTCGAGCCCAACGACGAGCCGCTTTGGGCGCAGATCAGGCTGAACGTCAGCTCCTTCATGAATGCACTGTTCCGCCAGGGCGCCTTCCAGGGCGGCACGCCCCGCGATGCCTATCTGGTCAAGTGCGATGGCGAGACCACCACGCAACAGGACAGGGATCGCGGCATGGTCAACATCCTGGTGGGATTCGCTCCGCTCAGGCCGGCCGAGTTCGTGGTCATCCGGGTCCAGCAACGCGCCGGGCAAACGGAAGGAAGTCCCCCATGAACGCACCCACGGAACCGCGCATCCTCGCGTTTTGGGACACCGGCGTCCAACATGACCCGCGCGCTCGGGCGCAGGCCTTCGAGGCTGCCGAGGAACTGGCGCGCGATACGGGGCTGGCGCTGCATCGCATCGACCTGTCCAGGATCGTCAGCAAATACATCGCCGAAACCGAGGAAAACCTGAGCCGCCTGTTCGAGTCGGTCGAGCAGCGCGGCGCGGTCCTGTACTTCGACGAAGCCGACGCTCTCTTCGGAAAGCGCGCGAACGTCAAGGACAGCCATGACCGCTACGCCAATATCGAGGTCAGCTACCTGTTGCAACCCATGCAGTCCTACCGCGGCCTGGCGTCGCGGGCCGCCAGCCTGAAGTCCAACCTGGACAGCGCATTCCTGAGGCGGCTGCGCTTCGTGGTCCAGTTTCCGGCGCCCGCGCCGGATCAGCGCGCGCGCCGCTGGAGCCGCGCGCTCTTTACCGCCGACACCGGCGCCGAAGTCACCATGGCGCGCCTGCTGCAAGCCGTCCGCGCCGATGCAAGCCAACACGCCCGGCCCCTGCCTGGCCTCAAGACGAGAGAACATCCATGAAACCCGTGATCAACGAATACGTACGCGAACTCAGCCACCCCGGTTACAACGCGGCCCAACGCAATGCCTTCGTCGCCGCCATGGTGAGCAAACGGCTGATGCGGCGCACGGAGCAACAGCCCGCAGCGGACGAGGCCGCCCCCGCGCTGGCCAGCTCATTGAACAACAGCGCCGGCGCCGCTGACGCGCGCGCCGGCAACGACCCGACTTGAGCGCCGCGCCGCCGCAGAATGGCGCTGCGTGCGATGCGGGCGCGGCGCGCGCAGGAAAACCTGGCCGGCCGCCACGGTATCATCAGGCCTGTTGCGCCGGCTTGCCGCTTTCCCGCGGCAAGCCGGCCATGCCACTCCCGCCCACATTCTGCATGACGCGATGACCCCCTATATCTCGGCCGGCATACTGCTTCTAGGCGCTCTCGCCGCCATCGCTTACCGCCGCAGGCGGCAACACACAATGGGCACTGCCGGCCAGCGCCTGGGCAGCGATCTGGTCGCGGGCGGCGCACTCTACGGCGTGGCCGCGCCGCCCATCGGCGGCGCAGGCGTCATCATCGCGCTGACGGCCGTGACCCGGGATCCCGAGAACCTGCTCATGCTGGTCTACGCCCTGCCCTGGTTTTACATTTTCGGCTTCGTGCCCGCCCTGCTGTGCGGCATCGTGGCCGGCGCGTTGCGGCCGGCGCATCCGTCCTGGCGCGCCTATGCCGCGATGGCGCTGGTCGGCGCCGTCTATGGCTTCGTTTTCCTGACGGGTTTTATCTCCCAGGGCAGGCCCTGGCTGGAAGAGCTGGGCTTCCCCCTGACCGTCGGCGCGGCGCCCGGCGCGCTCAGCGCGTTCCTGTGCGCGCGCCTGCTGTATGGCAAGCCTGGTCGCCGCGGCGAGCCGGGCGCAAAGACGCCGCAAACGGCTTGAAGCCGCAACTGCCTGGAGCGGCCGCCAGCCTCACGGCTTGCGTCCGCTGACGCGCCCTGGCGGCTCGGCGTGCAGGTCGCGCGCAGCGCCGCCGCCGAACGCCGTCAAGGCGCGAGGCGTGGGTGGCGACGTGGAGATTTGCCTGGCCGTTTCCAGCATCATCGGAACGAAGCGCGACACCGCGCGCTTGACCGTCCACTTGGCCGCCGACACGGACAGCTGCAGGCCCGCCACCACACGCTGGTTCAGGTCGTAGACCGGCACCGCCAGCGCCAGATCCCCGCGGTAGTACTCCTCTTTGCAGCAGGCGTAGCCCTGCTCGCGCGACAGGCGGATCTGCGCCATCAGTTCATCCAGGCCGGTCAGCGTGTTGGCCGTGTACTTCACGCGCTCGCTGGCCTCCAGGGCCTCGCAAGCTTGCTCGTCGCTCATGCCGGCGAGGTACACGCGCCCGGTGGAGGAGCAGTACATCGGGATGCGCCGGCCCACGGGCATGTGCACCAGTAACCGCAAGGGGCTGGGAAAGCGGCCGATGTAGATCATGTCCTGCCCGGCCGGCTCCGCCAGGTTCACGGTTTCGCCGGCATTGCGATTGAGTTCCAGCAGGAAGGGATTGGCGCGGTCCAGCAGCGGATGCGATTCCAGGTAGCGGCAACCTGCGTCCAGCGTGCGGGACGACAGCGAATAGCGCTTGCTGACAGGGTCCTTGTTGAGCAGCCCCAGCGCTTCCAGCGTGAACGCGAAGCGCTGCGCCGCGCTGCGGGTGATGCCCGCTGCGGCGGCAATGTCCGGCAGGCTCATGGAGGTGTGTTCGGCATCGAAGGCATCGAGCACGGCGATGCCCGTGGCCAGCGATTGGACGTACAGCGTGGAGGTTTCCGGATTCATGGCTGGGCTGGGCGGCGCAGGCCGCCCAGTCTATTAGTGTTCGATACGCAGAGATTGCATTCCAATTCAAATGAATGCAAGAAAAAGCCGCGGTTCTTTTGATGCATTCTACCTTTTCGCATCAGGTAATCTCGGGAAAACCCTTAAATAAAAAGCGCTTAGCTAAAACCGGAGTTGATTGACAGGCTTTCCTTGGCCGGATTATAAAATCTACATGCGATAGAAGCTTATCGCTATTCGATACGATAATGCGCACCTGACAAGGACGAAATCGGACGTCCGGTACACCGTGCAGGCGCGCGATTCCAGCTTCCAAGGGGATTCCGATGCTGCACAAAGTGTTGAAAACGTTGTTGGCGACGGCGCTGTGCGCCGCCGCCCTGTCGGGCGCGCACGCCCAGACCGTCAAGGTAGGCGCCACGCCGACCGCGGTGCCGTTCAACTTCCTGGATCCGAAGACCAATACCCTGCAAGGCGTGATGATCGACATCGCCCACGCAGTGGGCAAGCAGGCCGGCTTCACTGCGGAAGTCATGCCCATCCCGTTCGCCTCGCTGGTGCCGGCCCTGCAGACCAACAAGATCGACATCATCGCCTCGGCCTTCGCCAAGACGCCGCAGCGCGCCGAAGTGGTCGATTTCACGCAGTTGGTGGTGGAGTACGGCGAGGCCCTGATCGTGCCGGAGAAGGACAAGACCGATTACAAGAGCATTGCCGACCTGAAGGGCAAGACCGTCGGCGTGCAGATCGGCACGCTCTACGTCGAGCCGTTGAAGGCCGCGCCCGGCCTCAAGGAAATCAAGATGTACGAAACCATGTCCGACCTGGTGCGCGACGTGGCGCTCGGACGCCTGGACGCGGCCTTCGGCGACGGACCGGTGATTTCCTACCAGGTCCGCACCCAGGGCGTGCGCAACGTGCGCTACGTCGAAAGCTATCAGCCTGCCATGCCCACCAACATCGCGCTTGCCGTGCGCAAGGGAGACGCCGAACGCGTCAAGCAGCTCAACGCGGCCATCGATGTGCTGCGCCAGGACGGCACCCTTGCCGCCATCATGAAGAAGTGGGGCGTCGCGCCCTGATCCCGAGCGCCGCGGCCCGATCCGCCGCGGCGCGCCGCCTAACAGGTATCCAAGATGTTCCAGTCATTTTTCAGTGACGCCGCGGAGTTCTTCCCGGTGCTGATGCAGGGGGTGCTGACGACCATCGCCATTACTGCGGCGGCGCTGGTCATCGCCACGGCGCTCGGCCTGTTCTGGGCTCTGCTGCGGGTCAGCGGCGTTGCGCCGCTATCGCACGCCAGCCGCATCCTCACCAACATCATCCGCGGCGTTCCCATCATCGTCGTGCTGTTCTACATGTACTTCGTGCTGCCCGAAATCGGTATCAGCCTGACCGCCTTCCAGGCCGGCGCGCTGGGCCTGGGCATCGCGTACTCCTCGTACATGTCGGAGGTGTTCCGCTCGGGCATCGACGCGGTCGATCCCGGCCAGTTCGAAGCTGCCCAGTCACTGGGCATGTCGCGCGCCAAGCTGATGCGCCGCGTGGTGCTACCGCAGGCCTTCAAGGTCGCGCTGCCGCCCTACGGCAACAACGTGGTCATGATGCTGAAGGATTCCTCGCAAACAGCGGTCATCACCGTGGTCGAGCTGTCCATGCAGAGCAAGCTAATTGCCTCTTCCACCTTCAAGAGCGCCACCATCTTCACGCTGGTAGCCCTCATGTACCTGGCCATGAGCCTGCCCATGATGTACTTCATCGGCAAACTTGAACGCCGACTGGGGCGCCGCCAATGATCAAGATCGAAAACCTCAGCAAGTCGTTCGGCGCCCACCGCGTGCTGGAAGGCATCGACGCCGAAATCCGGCAAGGCGAAGTGGTCTGCCTGATCGGACCGTCCGGCTCCGGCAAGTCCACGCTCCTGCGCTGCATCAATGGCCTGGAGCGCTACGACGGCGGCCGCATCACGATAGACGGCATCACCGTGGACGCGCGCCGCAAGGACATCCAGAACATCCGCCAGCGCGTGGCCATGGTGTTCCAGCGTTTCAACCTGTTCCCGCACCGCACCGCGTTGGAGAACGTCATTGAAGGCCCGGTGCACGTCAAGGGCGAAAGCGTCGAGTCCGCCACCGCCCGCGGCCGCGAGATTCTGGCGTCGGTCGGCCTGGCCGAGAAGATGAACCACTATCCGCAGCAGCTCTCCGGCGGCCAGCAGCAGCGCGTGGCCATCGCCCGTGCGCTGGCGATGGAACCCGAGGCCATCCTGTTCGACGAGCCGACCTCGGCGCTGGATCCGGAACTCGTGGGCGAGGTGCTGTCCGTGATGCGCACGCTGGCCGAGAAGGGCATGACCATGGTCATCGTCACGCACGAAATGGACTTCGCGCGCAACGTCTCTGACCGCGTTCTGTTCCTGGAAAACGGCCGTATCGCCGAACAGGGCCCCTCGCGCGAAGTGCTGACCAATCCCCGCAACGAACGCATGCGTGATTTCCTCAAACGCGTCACCCACGCCCAGTAGCTCCGGCACCATGAACAACGATCTGTTTTCGCCCGCAGCCACGCTGTGGGCCGCGACCGCGCCTGCGCGCGCCGCCTCGCCGGCGTTGGCCGGTCCGCTGCATGTCGACGCCGCCGTGGTCGGCGGCGGCTTCACCGGCCTGTCGGCCGCCTTGCATCTGGCCGAGGCCGGCTTCAAGGTGGCGCTGTTCGAATCCCATGAAGTGGCCCACCGCGCCTCCGGACGCAACGGCGGCCAGGTGGTGCCGGGCTTCAAGCCCGGCCCTGCCGCGCTGATCCGCCGCTTCGGCGCGGACACGGCCACGCGCATGATGCGCTTTGCCTACGGCAATGCCGATTACCTTTTCGAACTGGCCGAACGCCTGCGCATCGATTGCTCGCCCACCCGCAACGGCTGGATCCAGGGCGCGTTCTCGGCGGCATCGGGCAGCTATCTCAAAAACCGCGCGCGGGAGCTGAACGCCCATGGCGGCGACGTCGAATACCTGGACGCCGACGCGATGCGCGCAGCCACCGGATCCTCGTTCTGGCCCGCGGGCCTGCGCGAAAAGCGCGCGGGCGCGGTGCAGCCGCTGGCCTTCGCGCGCGGACTGGCGCGCGCGGCGCAGGACGCAGGCGCGGCGATGCACGACCACTCGCCGGTGTCCGCCATCGCGCCCACGCCTGACGGCGGCGCGACGCTGAGCGTCAACGGCTTTGCGGTCCAGGCGCGCCACGTCGTCCTGGCGACCGACGCCTACACCGACCGGCTGTGGCCGGCCGTCGCGCAGTCGTACGTCAACGTATCCAGCGCGCAGATCGCCACCGATCCCCTGCCGCAAGCGCTGCAGGAGCAGTTGTTGCCGCTGCGCGCCGGCATCTCCGAGACGCGCAAGATTACCTACTACTGCCGCATCGACCCGGAAGGTCGCTTCGTCATCGGCGGCCGCGGGCACTCGTCCGAGCGCCTGGATCCGTCCACTGGCGAACAGTTGCGCCGCGCCGCAGTCGCGCGCTTCCCGCAGTTGGCGGACGCCGCGTGGCGCCACGGCTGGGCCTGCCGCGTAGGCATGACCATGGACGACCTGCCTCGCGTGCATCGGCTGGCGCCGGGCATCTGGACCGCCTACGGCTACTGCGGACGCGGCGTGGCCATGGGCACGGCGCTGGGCCGCGTGCTGACCGACGCCATCCGCGGCGTGCCGGCAGGTGAACTCGACTTCCCCGTCACGCCCATCGAGCGCATGCCCTTCTACCCGGCGCGGCAATTCGGCGCCACGCTGGCCATCAACTGGTACCGCCTGCGCGACGCGCTGGGCTACCCCGCCTGACCCCCTGCCCTGGCGCTTTCACTTTGCCATGACGACACAAACGCAATTTCCTGCCACGGTGGACGTGGCCATCATCGGCGGCGGCATCATAGGCGTGAGCACGGCGCTCGCGCTGGCGCGCGCAGGCGTGCGCTGCGCGCTGTTCGAGAAAGGCACGCTGGCCTGCGAGCAGTCCTCGCGCAACTGGGGCTGGGTACGCACCTTGGGACGCGACCTGCCCGAAGTGCCGCTGGCGCTGCGCGCCAACCAGCTCTGGCGCGAGATCCAGGCCCAGGTCGAAGTCGGCTACCGCCGCAACGGGCTGGTCTACCTGCAAGAAAACGAGACGGACGCCGCCGAGCACGAAAGCTGGCTGGCCAAGGCGCGCGCCTATGGCGTAGAGGCCGACATGCTGGGCCGCGAAGCAGCCCTGCGCCTGCTGCCCAGTTCCGGACGCGCCTGGACGGGCGCGCTCTACAGCGCCGCCGACGGGGTGGCCGAGCCGCAGATCGCCACCCAGGGCGTCGCGGCGCTGGCGCGCCAGGCCGGCGCGCTGATATACGAAAACTGCGCCGTGCGCGGCGTGGAGACCAGCGCCGGCCGCGCCGACACCGTCATCACCGAACGCGGTACGCTGCGCGCGCAGGCGGTGCTGGTGGCCGCCGGCGGCTGGTCGCGCCTGTTCTGCGGCAATCTGGGCGTGGACTTTCCGCAGTTGAAGGTGCGCGGTTCGGTGTTGCGCACCGAACCTTTCGACGCCGGCGTTTCGCTGGCAATCAACGGCAAGGACTTCACCTGCCGCAAGCGCGCCGACGGCGGCTATACCGTCTCGCAGTTCTCGGCCTCGCTGGCCGAACTGGTGCCGGACAGTTTCCGCCTGATGGGCAAGTTCCTGCGCGCCTGGATCGCCAACAACTCGCTGGTCCGGATCCGCTTCAGCAAGCGCTTCTTCGAAGAACTGGCGACGCCGCGCCGCTTTCCGGCCGACCGCGAAACGCCTTACGAGCGCTGCCGCGTGCTCGATCCCGCGCCTTACAAACGCGGGATCGACCAGGCCTGGGAGCGCCTGCTGCGCGCCTTCCCCGTGTTCCAGCAGGCCCGCATCGCGCAATCCTGGGGCGGCTACATCGACGTGACGCCGGACGCCATGCCTGTCATCGCGCCGGTCGCCGCCGTGCCGGGGCTTTACTTGGCATCCGGCTTCTCCGGACACGGATTCGGCATCGGTCCCGCGGTGGGTGAAACCTTGGCCGCCCTTATCCAGGGGAACGAAACGCCCGTCGACATCAGGGCGTTCCGGCTGGAGCGGTACGCCTGAGGCATGCGCGCTGCCCGGCCTTCCAGGACGGCGCACGCGCCGTTTACCCCCGCAGCGCCGCCGCCAGCCCCCGCACCTCGTCCAGCGCGCCCGCCACGCCCTGCTCCGCCAGCACTTGCGCAAGCCGCGAGCCGACCACCACCAGATCGGCATGCCGCGCGACGAGCCGGGCTTCATCAGGCGAACGCACGCCGAAGCCCGCAGCCACCGGCAGCCTGGTATGCGAGCGCAGCCGGTCCAGATCCTGCGCGATGCGGCGCTCGTCAGGCAAGTCCGCGCCCGTCGTGCCGGCCAGCATGATGTGATAGACAAACCCGCTGGCGTCGCGCAGCAAGCCCGCCAGCCGCGCGTCCTCGGACGTGGGCGCGGACATCCGGATCAGATGCAGGCCATGCGCGCGCGCCGCGCGGCTGATCTCGTCGGCATGTTCGAGCGGCAGGTCAATGAGGATCAGGCCGTCCGCGCCCGCCGCGGCCGCGTCCTCGATGAAGCCTTCAACCCCATGCCGCAGGATGGGATTCAGATAGCCCATCAGCACCAAGGGCGTATGCGCGTCCGCCTCGCGGAAATCGCGCACCAGGGTCAGCGTGCGCTTCAGGGTCTGGCCGCCGGCCAGCGCACGCACGTTGGCCCGCTGCAGCACAGGACCGTCCGCGACCGGATCGCTGAACGGCATGCCGAGTTCGATCACGTCCGCGCCCGCCGCGCGCAAGCCGCGCAGCAGCTCCAGGCATGCGGCAGGATCGGGATCGCCCGCCGCAAAATAGGTCACCAGCCCACTGCGTCCAGATTGGCGCAGCTCCGCCAAGGTTCGATCAAGCCGGGTCATGCCGCCACCTCGCCAAATTGAGTCACCGTGTCCATGTCCTTGTCGCCGCGTCCGCTCAGGCACACGACGAGAATCTCGTGGCGCGCCATCCGCGGCGCCAGCTTGCGCACATAGGCCAGCGCATGCGCGCTTTCCAGCGCGGGCAGGATGCCTTCCTTGCGCGTCAGCCAATGGAAGGCCGACACGGCCTCGGCATCCGTGACCGACACGTAGTCCACGCGCTTGCGGTCATGCAGCAAGGCGTGTTCGGGCCCGACGCCCGGATAGTCGAGGCCGGCCGATATCGAATGCGCGTTGACGATCTGGCCGTCTTCGTCCTGCAGGTAATAGCTGCGGCAGCCGTGCAGCACGCCCTCGTGGCCCGCGCTGATGCTGGCCGCATGCGCCCCGCTGGCCAGGCCCAGCCCGCCGGCTTCGACGCCGTACAGACGCACGTCTGCCAGTTCCAGAAAGGGGTAGAAAAACCCCATCGCGTTGGAGCCTCCGCCTACGCAGGCCACCATGGCGTCGGGCACGCGGCCGGTCTTGGCCGCGATCTGCTGGCGCGTCTCCTCCCCGATCACCTTCTGAAACTCGCGCACCAGCCAGGGATAAGGATGCGGTCCGGCGCCGGTGCCCAGCAGGTAGTACGTGTCGGCGGGATGGGCGATCCAGTCGCGCAAGGCCTCGTTCATCGCGTCCTTCAGGGTGGCGGTGCCGGCGTGCACCGCGCGCACCTCGGCGCCCAGCATCCGCATGCGGCGCACGTTGACGGACTGGCGCTCCATGTCTTCGGCGCCCATGTAAACCACGCACTGCAGGCCGAACAGGGCGCAGACGGTGGCAGTCGCCACGCCATGCTGGCCCGCGCCGGTTTCGGCAATGATGCGGCGCTTGCCCATGCGGCGCGCCAGCAGGATCTACCCCAGGCAGTTGTTGATCTTGTGCGCGCCGGTGTGGTTGAGGTCTTCGCGCTTGAGGTAGACCTGCGCGCCGCCCAGCTCCCCGGAAACGCCGCGCGCCAGGAACAGCGGGCTCGGCCGGCCCACATAGTCGGCCAGCAGGCCGCGGTAGGTCTGCCAGAAGTCCTCGTCCGCCAGCGCCGCCTTGAACTGGCGTTCAAGTTCGTCCAGGGCGGGGACCAGCGTTTCGGGCATGTAGCGGCCGCCGTAGGGGCCGAATTGGCCTCGGCTGTCGGGCGCGGCCGGATGGATGGCGAGTGGCATGGATAGGTTTTCCGTGACGGGATGAGTAGGATTTTCCTTATGCTATCGTCACAAAATACTTATTTGAATCAATGATTTATTTCCCATATATGTAAGCTCAGCTAACAATCATGAGACGTCTGCCATCCCTCAATGCCCTGCGATTCTTCGACAGCGCGGCCCGCCAGGCGAGTTTCACGCTGGCCGCCAAGGAACTCTGCGTGACCCATAGCGCAGTCAGCCAGCAGATCCGGCAACTGGAAGAATGGCTGGGCTGCGCCTTGTTCGAGCGGCGCGCGGGGCGCGTCCACCTGACCGCGGCGGGCCTGGACCTGCAGCGCGCGGCGCATGACGCCTTCGACCTGCTGGAGCGCCGCTGCGACGAACTCAGGCGCGGCACGCAGCCGGCCGAATTGGCGGTGGGTGCGCCCGCCAGCTTTCTTTCCAACTGGTTGATCCCGCGGCTTGAACAATTCGAAGCCCTGCATCCGGACATCCGCATCAGGCTGCAGACAGCCGCAGATGCCGCCCTGTTGAACACGCAGCGCGTGGATGCGCTGATCCTGGCCGGGCGCGCCTGGCCGCAAGAATGGGGCGTCACCCCGCTCTTCGCCGAAACCATAGGCCCGGTCTGCACCCCGACCCTGGCCGCGCATATCCGCGATGCGGCCGACGTGCTGGATACGCCGCTGCTGCACACCAGTTCGCGGCCCGACGCCTGGAAGGATTGGGCGGCGCGCCAAGGCATCGCGCTGACGCCACGGCAAGCGGGGCGCGAGTTCGACCATCTGGGCCACATGCTGGAGGCCGCCGCGGCCGGGTTGGGCGTGGCCATCGCGCCGGCGGTGCTGGTGGAGGCCGAACTGCACCGAGGCAGGCTGGCCGCGCCGCTGGGCTTCATCGAAAGCGGCGCGGCCTTCAGCCTGTGCCTGCGCAAGGATGCGGTCCGCGCCGACGCCGCGCATGAACGCCTGCGCGACTGGCTGCTGGCCAGCGCCGGCGCGAACTGACGCCCTCCACGCTGCGCGCGCAAACCGGTTACCCTTGCGCGCCGAACCACACTGCCGCAACGTATCCATGAAAAAGCTCTGCGCGATGTTGGGCCTGCTGGTCCCCACGCTGGCCAGCGCCGCCTACAGTCTTTCCGCCACCGAGGCGGCCGTGCTGGAAGCCGTGCTGCGCGACGAGCTCGACACCTACCTGCAAGGCGGCAACAGCCTTATCGGCGCAAGGCTCGGCCTGCCCGCCGCGACCGCCGAAACCGTGTCCCGGGCTTATGCCAACGGCCCGACTGCGCGCTTTCCTGCGTCGCTGGATGTGACCATGCTGATCGCCGGCCCGGTCGATGCCGGCAAGCGCACGAACGGACGGATAGTGTCGTTCGCCACCTCGGGATCGCCGACTGTCCGGGCCCAGTTGCCGGCGGGCCTCCTGCCCGCTCCACGCCTGGCCTTGGCATGCAGCCGCATGGAATTGATCGACGAGTCACCCACCTTCATGGACTGCCGCGACGGCGCGCTTGCCGGCAAAGAGGAGACTGCCCGCCTCAAGCGCGACCTGGACGACTTCTACCTGGGCAAGCCGACCGCCGTCCAGGTGTCCCAGCTGGCCGTCAACATATCGGTGTACGCCAGCCTGCTGGCGCCCGGCCACGGCTGCCCGAAGGACATCGAAACATGCCGCCAGGCCATCCAGGCCGTCGACGGCGCAAGCCAAAGCAAGCAACTGCCGGCAATCGTGCGGCGCTTCCAGCAGGCGGGGCTGGATCTCAGCCCGTACCAGGGCGATAAGGCCATGGCCGCGCCCAACCGCTAGCGCGGGCGGACCGGCCGCGCCATGCCGGAATGAGGGCCACGGGGCCGTCTGTACCGCCCCCATTTACCGCCATCCCGCACCGCTATACTGGTCCCACCTCAATACCCCTTACGCGCCGCGCCTTTTCTGCTGCGCCCCGTTATGCACGTCTTGTTGGCCATGCTGCGCCCCATTGGCCGGGCGCTACTCTGTACCGTCGCCACTCTGCTCTCCGCCCAAGCGTTCGCCGCTCCGCCGACGCTGGCGCAATGCCATGGCATCAAGGACATGGCTTTCGTCGCCCACCTGGACGACGACCTGCTGTTCATGAACCCGGACATCGCCTCTAACATCCAGGCAGGCGGCTGCGTGCGGCTGGTCTACCTGACCGCAAGCGATGCCGGCGAAGGCGATACCTACATGCTGGGACGCGAGCGCGGCGTGCGCTCCGCCTATGCCTATATGGCGCATCAACCGGACGAATGGAAGGAAGACGCCGGCATCGCGGGCGGACGGCACATCGCGCGCTTTACCCTCAAGGGCAATCCGCGCGTGCAGCTTTGGCACATGCGCCTGAAGGATCCCTGGCTGGGCAAGGGCTGGGGCAGCCTGACGCCGCTGAGCCGCACTGAATCCGTACCCGGCCAGAACGTCGACACGCTCGGCCCCTATGCCGAGTCCTACACGCGCGAACAGTTGATCGACACCCTGGCCGACCTGATCCGCCAGTACGCGCCGACCACGGTACGCCATCTCGACGATACGATCGCCGTGCCTTACACGCAGCTGTGCTGGCGCTGCGCCGGCCATGGCCATCCCGACCATATCGCCAGCGCGCGGCTGGCGCGCGAAGCCATGCTGCGCGCGCCCGGCAACTACGCCGAGATGGGCTACGTCGATTACCCCAGCCAGGAACGCGCCACCAACCTGACTCAGGCCGAAATCGCCAGCAAGTCGCTGACCTTCCAGCACTACGCCTGGAACGACTACCACTATTGCGCCGGCCCCACCGGCTGCAAGGAGCCCGCCGGCCCCGCGGCCGCCTGGGTGCAGCGCGCCTATTACGTGTCGCGCCAGGACATCGCGCCGCAGCTTTACCCGGACGGGCGCGGCGGCCTGGTGGTGTTCGCTGCCGGCGAAACCAATGGCGCCGTCAACCGCTGGGACGCGGACCAGCGGCGTTGGCAAAGCCTGGGCGGGCGCACCAACGGCCCGCTGGTGTCGTACACCCATACCGACGGCACGGCCGGCCTGATGGCGCGCGACCCGCTGGGCGGCGTGTGGGCCAACAAACAGCGCCACGACGGCACCTGGCAAGGCTGGCAGGCCTTGGGCGGCCTGCGCGTGACCCAGATCCCGGCGGTTGCGCCGCGCGGCGAAGCCGCCGCCGTGGCGCTGGGCTACGACGGCCTGCTGCACTGGATCACGCCCTCCGGCGTCGACGGCAGCTGGGGCGCCTGGCAGGACCTGCCGCCGCTGGAGGGCGTGACCGGCGCCCCCGCTGCGGCGCTGGGCGGCGACGGACGCTACATCATCTTCGCGCTCACCGGGACCGGCGAGCTCCACTACACCCGCCAACTGCCGGCCGCCAAAGGCCAGCTCCCCGAATGGCAGGACTGGCGCCGCGTGCCCGCGCCCCAGGCCGCCGGCGGCCTGGCAGCGATCCGCAATCACCAGGACCGCGTCGAACTCTATTTCCGCCAGCGCGGCAACAACCATCTGACCCGCCTGATGGAGACCGGCGACACCACCGATCTCGACATGGAATGGAGCGCGCCGACCGACATGGGCGTGCCCTATATCGGCCGCCCGGCCATTAGCGCCGACGCCGGCGGCAACGTCATGATTGCCGTGCTGGAACGCGCCGGCGGACAACTGTGGCTGGTGGAACACGGCAGGCCGTCCAAGCTCGACGCCCAGGCCGCCTCGCCGCCTGCGCTCAATCTGGTCAATGGCACGCTCTACATCGTCGCCCGCGCCACCGGCGCCCCGCAGCGCTACGAGGTGCTGTCGCGCCACGATGGCAACTGGACCCGCGGCGTGACCCTGGAGGGTGTGCCATCGGCCGGCGGCGGCCCCTTCGAAACCGTGGCCGCGCGCCCCATCGACCTGCCCAAGCTCGGCGCCAACGACGCCAACAAGGCGGCGGTGGTGCGCCCCTCTGCAGAGGATCCCGGCACGCTCAGCGTGGGCCGCATGCCGACGCAGGCCTCCCAGGCGGCGACGCCGACCACGGTGCGATGATGATTTCAGATCTTGTCATCCCTCGTTACCAGAGGGAAAATCCAGCCTAGCCGCGGGGCCCGGCCCGCGAGCGCGCCAAGCGCCATGTCGCCGCAGGGGGGAACCGCAAGTGAAGGATGCAGTCCAGTACCAGACTCACCCCGCCACCCTGCTTGAACCCGATCCCTCGTCGGACTGGCTCTACCACTGCGCGATGAGCCTGCTCAAGCTCCCCGCCGACGACGCGATCTCCGAACAGCTGGCCTACATGGGCGAGACCTCGGACGTGGACCGGTCATGGATGATCGAGTACCGCCCGGACATGCTGCGCCTGCGCAATACCCATGAATGGTGCCGCGGAAAGACCGAACCCTTCGTCGCCGAACTCCAGGACGTGCCGACCACGCTGATCGCCTGGCTGCACAAATTCATGGTCAAAGGCCAGGCGGTCGCCATCCACGACGTCAACGACCTGCCCCGCACCGCGCGCGCCATCCAGGTCGAATTCCAGCGCCAGGGCAACAAGAGCGTGCTGAGCGTGCCGGTTTTCCATGACGGGAAGCTCTACGGCATCATCGGCTTCGACACCACTGTGCGGCACCGGGCCTGGTCCGCCGCCGAAGTCCGCGCCCTCTACCAATGCGCCAACCTGATAGGCCAGGCCAAATACGGCAACAGCCGCGAGCGCGGCCGCGCGCCGCGCTACGACAGCGCCACATCGGTGATCTATCTCAGCATGCGCGGCGTGGTCCGCGGCGTGCAGCCTGAAACCATCGTAGGCGTGCGCTCGGCGGGCAACTACAGCGAAATCTGGCTGGAAGACGGGTCGATGGTGCTGGACTCGCGCGCGCTGGGCATATGGTCGACCCTGCTGCCGGAACAGACCTTCTTCCGGGTGCACCGCACCGCCATTGCGAACGCGTTGCATGTCATGGACGTGGACCGCCGCAGCGTGGACAAGTGGCTGATCCGGATGCGGGCCGTGGACGAGACCTGGCCGGTGTCGCGCTCCTACCGCAAGCCGCTGCGCGAACGCATGGGCATCTGAACCCGGCGCACCTCTGAAATATGCAGTTCGTCATGCCGGCATGTTGTTTCGTCCTGCCGCAAGTGGCCGCGCAACGAGTTTTTGGGATCATCGCAGGCGAAGGAACATCCGTTCCCAAAGTCCCGCAGAGAGAACCGCATGCTGACGTCCCGCATACTGCCGCGCATCACCTCCCTAGCCTTGAGCGCCGCCTGCGCACTGGGCGCCAGCCAGGTCCGCGCGGCCGACCTGGCGCTGCAGGATGCCGTCTCCATGGCCGGCATGCAGCTGTACCTGAACTCGGGTGCGCCAGGAATGATCATCGCGGCCGTGCGCGGCGACGAGGTCGTGATTCAGGGCTATGGCGAAACCGCGCCCGGCAGCGGCGTGGAGCCGGATGGCCGCTCCATTTTCAGGATCGCTTCAGTATCCAAGGTGTTCGCTGGCGACGTGTTGGCGGCGTTGGCAGCCAAGGACAAGCTCAAGCTGACGGATCCGCTGGCCAAATATGCGCCAGAAAACGCCAAGGTCGAAACCAACGGCCGCCCGCTGACGCTGCTGGACCTGGCCACGCATTCGGCCGGCCTGCCGCGTGAACTGCCCAATCCTGACGCCAAGCCCTCCGACAATCCGTTCGCCGCGTTCGACCGCGCCTATTACTGGAAATGGATCGGCAGCCACAAGCCGGCCTATGTGCCCGGCACCACCACGCTGTACTCCAACCTGGGCTTCGGCCTGCTGGGCGATGCGCTGGCCAAGGCCGGCGGCGCGGACTATTCGACCGTGCTGGCCAACGAGGTGCTGAAGCCAGCCGGCATGACCGACACCACCAATGCGCTTGACGAAGCGCAGAAAAAGCGCCTGATGACCGGGCTGGATCCCTTCGACAAGCCCGATCCCAATGCCCCGGTGCCGGACGTGATGTACGCCAGCGCCGGCATCTACTCCACCGCCGACGACATGGCGCGCTGGATGCGCTGGCACCTGGACGGCGCCAAACAATCGAAGCAGGCGTCGTTGCTGGCGCACACGATGTGGCTGCCCTATGACGGACTGAAGTCCGTCGTAGGCACGGAAGTCACCGACGCCGACGGCATGGGCCTGGGCTGGGTCGTGACCCTGCCGCGCAATGGCGCGCCCTTGCTGCTGGGCAAGAGCGGCGGCCTGGGCGGCTTCATGTCGTATGCCGTGCTGTCGCCCAACCGCGGGCTGGGCGTGTTCGTCGTCGCCAGCCGCGTGAATTTCGCCATGTTCAACAATATCCATTCCCAGGTGCGTGAACTGGCGGCCGAGCTGGCGCGGTGAACGGACCCTGCCGGCCGCTGCGCCAGGCCGCAGCGGCCGCGCTGCTGGCCGTGGTCGCACAAGGCGCGTGCGCGCAGGAAGCTCGGGACATCTTCAAGACGGAGATCTTCCTCACGCCCTACAGCGAGCTGGGCGAGGGCGGCGAAACCTATCCGCAGCTGAATGGCCGCTTCCTGCTGATGACCGGCTACACCGGCTTCTTCGGCGTGCAGGACGACAACGGCCAGCTTCCCCGATCGCACTGGAGCAGCGTGCAGCCCACGGCGGAGGCGGCCCTGGTGCTGCAGCTGACGCGGCAGTTTTCGATCCGCACCAAGGCGACCTTCAACTCGTCCACCAACGACACCAAGGACAATGCGTTTTCCGACCTGGGCGTGGACCTGGACAACCTGTTCGCCGCCTATACGGCGGACAACTACGCGCTGTACGGCGGCAAGATGGACCTGGGCTTTGGCGACGCCTGGCACGTGGTCGACGGCTTGTACACGGGTTTCAACGAGAACTCGGAGTTCCGCGGCTCGATCGGGGTGGGCGGACGCTACACCCTGGATACCGCGGACCGCGGAACGCACTCCGTGGCCGCCATGCTGTTCAAGCGCGACAACACCGCGATGAACCGACGCTTCAGCCTGGACGGCGGCCTCATCGGGCCCGATCAGCCGCCGCTCTTCAGCGACCAATTGAAGTCCTTCATCCTCTCCTACGATTTCCGCGATCTGCCCGGACTGGAAGGATGGTCGGGCGGGGTGGACGCGGGCCGGCTGCATCTGGATCCGGATCAAGGAAAAAGCGCCAACACGGTATCGGCCCGCTTGCGCTACGACGCGCCGCTGGCCAACTCGTGGAACCTGAGCTGGTTCAACGAAGCCACCTATTCCAGCGCCTTTCGCGGCGCCCCCGTGTCCAACGGCAACGGCGTGACCTCGGTCTCGTTGTCGCGCGACCGCTGGCAGCTGACCGCGACAGCAGCCGTGCGCAAGCTTTCCGGCAGCGGCCAGAAGCTGGCGCAGTACGGCCTGCTGGACGATACGGATTGGGGCATTTCAGGCGCGGTTACCTACGTCACGCCCATGGGCTTCATCGTGCAGGCCGGGCTCACGCATCAGCGCGACCAGGCCCTGCGCATCAACCAGGGCGTTTTCCGCATCGCTTACCAAGCAGGATTCTGAGGCCATCATGAACCGCAAACACACGCTCGTCATCGGAGTCATCCTTCTTGCGCTGGGCAGCGCCACCGCAGCCTGGTCGCAGTCCGTGCCCATCGCCAGCGCGCCGAATCCGCCCGCGGACGCCGTCGCCATCCCTGCAGGCAGCAAGGAACGCGCGCTGCGGGAACTGCCGCAAATCATCGCGGACATCATGCAGCGCAGCCAGGTTCCGGGCATGGCCGTGGCCGTGGTCATCGACGGCAAGACCGTGCTGGCGCAGGGCTACGGCACGCGCGAGGCCGGCAAACAGGCGCCGGTGGATGCGCAGACCGTGTTCCAGATCGCATCGATCTCCAAGTCGCTGTCGGCTACGGTGGCTGCCATTGAAGTGTCCAAGGGCCGCGCCGCCTGGGACGATCCGGTCTCGCGCTACCTGCCGGACTTCAAGCTGAGCAATGCCTATGTGTCCGACTACGCCACGATCGGCGATTTCTTCGCGCACCGTTCCGGTCTGCCGGGCACGGCGGGCGACGATCTCGAAGACCTGGGCTTCAGCCGCGGCGACGTGATCGCCCGCCTGCGCCTGCTGCCGCTGGACGCCTTCCGCACGTCCTACCACTATGCCAACTTCAGCACCACCATCGGCGCGGAAGCCGTGGCCAAGGCCGCCGGACGCCCTTGGGAGCAGTTGGCCGACGAACAGCTTTTCAAACCGTTGGGCATGAAGTCGACCAGCTACCGCTACGGCGACTTCGAAGCTCACGGCAATCGCGCCGTGCTGCACGCCTACCAGAACGGCCGTTTCGTTCCCACGGGCCAGCGCAACGCCGACCAACAGGCTCCCGCGGGCGGCGTGTCCTCCACCGTCGTCGACCTCGCGGAGTGGCTGAAGCTGCTGCTTGCCGACGGGCAATATCAAGGCAAGCCCATGATCGCTCCCGGCGCGCTGTTGCCCGCGCTCTCCCCCCAGGCATTCAGCGCCTGCGCGCATGACCTGGACTCGCGCTCCGGCTTCTATGGTTATGGTTTCAACGTCAACACGGAACTGGGCGGACGTCCTTCGATGGGACATTCCGGCGCCTTCCTGATGGGAACGGGAACAACCTTCCGCATCGTCCCTTCCGCCGGCATCGGCATCGTGGTGCTGACCAATGGCGCGCCAGTGGGCGCGGCCGAATCCGTCGCGGCATCGTTCACAGACACTGCGTTGTACGGCAAGCCCACGCGCGACTGGTTCGCGGCGTACAACGGCGCCATGAAGGCGTTCTTCGAACCCCAGGCCGATCTGTCCGGACAGGCCGATCCCGCCAAGCCGGCGGCGTCGAAAGCGCTGTCGCAATACACCGGCAGGTTCGACAATCCCTACTACGGCCCGGCCGAGATCCAGGAGGCCAACGGCGCGCTGACCCTGGTGCTGGGGCCCAAGGGCATGCGCTTCCCCTTGCGGCACTGGGACGGCGATACCTACGCCTTCTCGCCCGCGGGCGAAGCCGAACTGGTCGCCTCGCTGGCGTCCATCGTCTTCAAGATGGACCAGGGGCGGGCCCAGGGCTTCGACATCAAGTTCTACGACGACAACGGCCTGGGCCGCTGGGTCCGCAAGTAGCCTTCCACCCTGCCGCGCCGCTTGCTTAGAAGCGGTAGGCGGCGCGCAGGGTCAGGGACTGGTCGCGGTATTCCCCGTTGCCGCGCAAGGCGTATTCCGTCTTCAATTCCACGCCCTTGGGCGTGACGTATTCCAGGCCGGCTGACAGGTTGCCGTAGGTTCTGGGCATGCCCGACCGCAACGTGAAGGGCGTCGCGCCCGGTCCGTTGAGCTGCATGGTGGTGACCACATCGCCGCCGCTCAGAAAGCTCATCCCGCCGGCCACGTATGAGCGCAGGGTCGCGCCGCTGGCCAGGTCCTTGCGCCCGCCCAGTTCCACCATGGGCGAAGCCATGAACGAGGTCGTGTCGTTGCCGCGTACCTTCAGATTCAAGGCGCCCGCGCCCTGCTCGGTGTAGCCGTCCTGCCGGATGTGGTTCACGTCCAGATCCACATAGGGCCGCAAATACCAGGACGGCTGGCTGAACTCGTAGGCCGTGCGTAGCCTGGCCGCGAGAAAGGACGACTCCGGCTTGCTCTTGGCCGTGCCGTCCAGCGTGCCGCGCGACATCCTGCTCTTCTCCACGCCGCCATGCACGGCAAGCGAGACCTGCCACGGCGCATTGTTGTACTTCAAGGCCAGGCCGCCCGCGTAGGTATCGCTGTTGCCCGAGAGGTCGGCGGCGGACGTGGTCTTGCCGTAGGCATAGCTGAGCGAGCCGCCCAGGAACCAGTTGGCGGCAAACTCGCGCTGCGCGCCCAGCGTAAGCGTGCTCTGGCGAACGCGGTACCCCTCGTCGTCCGAGGTGGCCTTGCGCTCGGTCCAGTTCGTGTCCAGGCGGGTCCAGACGCAATCGCCCTCGCGCAGGATCGTGCTTTCGCCGACGAAGGCCGGGCAGCTCATCATCCGGTTCATCGACGCGTAGGAGGCATGCATCTGGTTGGCGGCGCGGGCGAACTGGCCGTCGTGGGCGATGCGGTTCAGGGCGTCGCGGTACTGGTCCGCGCTCTGGACGCCCGTGAACTTGTCGAAGGTGGACGCATCGCTCGCTTTCCCCTGGTCCCACAGCGTCTGCAGGGAATTCGCGATCCGCGCGCGATCCGCGGAAAGCGGCAACGCCGCGGGCGTGAAGTTGGCATCCACAGAAATGAGCGGATCGCGCAGGGCGCCCGCGCCATTGTTCTTCAGCGCGTAGCTGAACAAGGGACTGTCGCTGGCGGTCGCGGGCATGCTGGTTTGCGCGGCGGCGAAATGGCCTATTCCCAGCCATACATTCTTCACGGGATTGTGCAGCACCGGCTTGACGGTGCCTGCGAAGGTCGATGCGCCCGTCACCGAAATGAAGTCGCTGTTATGGCCGCCGAAATTCAGATCGGGCCGGTAGGTTCCCGTATGGTTCAGCGCGCCCGTGATGCGCGTGGTCGTGTACACGCCCGGTCCGCCCGGATTCAGGAGGCCAGCGCTGTCCAGGTCGCCCTGGAAGCGGGCGCCGCTGTACAAGGCGCCGCCCGCGTTGTTGTGGAAGAGGCTGCCGCCGCCCATGAGCACGTCGCCCGCCACGGTTCCGTTGTTGTTGACGACGGCTGCGCCGGCCACGTCTATGGCGGTCTGCGCCTGGATGACCCCGGCGTTGGTGATGGTGGCGCTGGCCAGCGGCGTGATCGCCAGGATGCCCGTGCCGGATGCGCTGCTGGCGCTGACCAGGGCGTTCTGACCCAGGTTGATCGAGATGGCCCGGCCTCCGCCATAGGCGCCATTGCTGATGGCGATCACGGCAGGCGAATTGGCGCCGGTGGCGACCACCTGCGCCGCGTAGCCGATGTCCACGCTTACCGGCCCGCCATAGGCCGGTTCGTTGCCGGGAGTGCTGTACTGATAGAGGCTGCCGTCCTTGAACACGCCGCCCCCGCCCACGCTCATCGCCAGGATCGCAGGCGCATTCGCGCCCGAGGTCTGGACCGTGCCTCCCGTGCCGATGGCCACGTTGACGGCCCCGCCATTGCCCATGCCGCCAGTGAGGCCGGCGTTCTGTATGAGACCGGTCGTGTAGTGCGCGGCTGACTGGTCGCCCGCCAGCCCGCCGCCGCCGCCCACGCTCTGCGCCAGTATCCCGGCGGCGCCGCTGCCCGAGGTGACGATCCGGCCCGCGATCGACAAGCTGACGACGTTCCCGTCACCGCCTTGCGCGGGAGACGAGACGGGCTTCAAGGTCGCCAGCCCGGGCCGCGTTGCCAGGCCGGCGATGCCGCCCCCGCCGCCTATGCTTTGCGCGACGATGCCGTGCGAATTTACGCCAGCGGTGACGATGCTTCCACCCACGTCCTGCGTCACGCTGACCGTTCCCCCGGGGCCGGCCATCGGCGCGCTGGAACCGAACGTGATGTTCGCCACGCTCGAGGCGGGCCCCGAGCCGTTGTCCATCGTCACCAGGCCGCCGCCGCCGCCCACGCTCTGCGCCAGCACGCCGAAGGAAAGCGCGCCGTGGGTCGCGATGCTGCCGCCCAGGTTCGACACGGCAACCGTGCCGCCCGCGCCGTTCACGCTGCTCGAAAAAGGGCCACCCGTATCGGTCGCCGCGCTTCCCACCCGGATATCGACGCCGCTAAGCGCCGCGCTGGACGACACCGCCGCCATGCCGCCCCCGCCGCCCACGCTTTGCGCCAGAATTCCCGGCGCAAACCACCCCTGCGTGGCGATGCGGCCGATGTTGTTGGCGACGCTGACCGTACCGCCGGCAACTTGGGCCAGGCCGAATCCGCTGCTGTTGTTCGACGGATAATCGCCGCCCAAGGTGATCGACAGGGACGCGTTCTGCTGGATCGCGGCGAGGCTGGCGTTGCGCAAGGCGAGCGTGCTGACGCCGCCCCCTCCCCCCACGCTCTGCGCCATGATCCCGGCGGAGCCGCCCGCGCCAGTCGCCAGCGTCCCGCCATGGCTGACGTTGACCGCGCCGCCCATACTCGTCGTCATGCTCTGCCACGAGTCGCCCGTGGCCCCCAATGCGACGGTGGCGGCGGTCTGGCTCCACAGGAACAAGGGCCGGTCGACCATCGATATGCCGCCGCCTCCGCCCACGCTCTGGGCCAGGATGCCGGGCGCCTGATAGCCCTGCGTGCTGATCCGGCTGGCCGAGGCGCCGGCGTCGACCGTGACCGCGCCGCCCGCGCCGCTGGCCCCGGCTACGCCGCCGTTGCGCACATTGATCAGGGATCCCAGCAGCGATCCGCCCTTGGTTCCCAGGATGCCGACGATGCGGGTGATCTTGTCGATGATCTCGGGCGCCTGGCTGCCGGCGCCGGCCGATACCACCGCCTGCAGGTCCTGGCCGCTGGCCGCGCTGCGGCCGCCGCCACCTCCGATGCTCTGGGCGACGATGCCTGCCGAGCCGCTGCCTTGCGTGGCGATCGTTCCCGTATTGGTCACGATGGCCGGATCGGACGCGCTGCCTCCGCCCACTCCCGCCGCGCCGCCGTTGCCGCCGGTCTGGTGGGTGATGCTGGTCTGCGGCAACGCGACCGTGAACAGGTCCTGCGCGCCGGACTCGGCGGCCTTGATCAGCGCATCGATGCTGGACAGCAGCGTGGACGCCCCAGCCGAATCTATCGCCCCGGCATTGCCGCCACCACCGCCGATGCTCTGCGCCAGGATGCCCGGCGCCTGGTCTCCCGCCGTCGCGATGGCGCCATCGTTGCGCACGTCGAATGCGCTGGCAGCGCTACCCGCGCCGCCGTTGCCGCCGGTCGTGACCCCGACGGACAGGCTGACGGCCTTGCTGAACGCCAACTGCGGCCCTTTTTCCAGCCAGTCCGCCGCCTTCTCCAACAGGCCGGCGAGACTACCCGGCGCGCCCAGGATGTCGTTGAAACTGGCAGCGTCGTGCATCTGGACGATGCCGCCATTGCCCCCGCCCCCGCCTATGCTTTGCGCGACGATGCCCGCCGACCCGGCCCCCGCCGTGGCAATGGCGCCGGTGCCGGCGTTCGCTGCCTGCACCCGGCCGCCGCTGCCGCCTTGCCCACCCTGCCCGCCATGCCGCACGGACAGTTGCAGATCGATCAGCGAATTGCCGATGACCGGCGTCTTGACCGGCGCCAGGACCCCGCCGCCATTGCCCCCGCCCCCGCCTATGCTCTGGGCCACCACGCCATTGCTTTGCGCGGCCGAGGTACGGATGCCTCCTTCATTCGTGACCAGCGCCGTGCCGCCGTCGCCGCCCCCTTGTCCCACGCCGCCGTTGGACACTGCCAGCGTGACCGCGCCGCTCGGGTTGTCGCCCAGCTGCGGCGCGATCGTGACGACGCGGGAATTCGCCAGCCCGCCGCTGCCGCCGCCCCCGCCTATGCTTTGCGCCAGCACGCCATTGCTGTGCGCGCCCATGGTCGTGATCGTGCCCTGGCGGGCTTGCGTGAATGACACGGTGCTGCCGGAGCCGCCGCTGCCGCCCTTGCCGCCCGTCGCCACCGTCACGTTCAGCCCCACGCCCACGCCGACCGCATTGGCCGAACCGCCGCTGCCGCCTCCGCCGCCTATGCTCTGGAGGATCACGCCCGAAGCATTGCCCGCGCGGGTCAGAATCCTGCCTTGCGAGGAAAACTGGATCAGGCCGCCGTTGCCCGCCGCGCCGCCCGTGCCGCCAATGGCGACCGACGCGATCACGCCGGTGCTGTTGGCGTCGCCGCCCACCCCGCCGCCTCCGCCTATGCTCTGCAGCAGCACCGCCGCGCTGTTGTCGCCCGAGGTGTCGATGCCGCCTCTGTTGGCCATGGCGATACCGCCTCCCGCGCCGCCCGTGCCGCCATGCCCGCCGCCCACGGCGATGATGCCGTTGCTGGACGAAGCCAGCCCGCCGCCGCCGCCCGCACTGTTGGCAATGACGGCGGCCGCATCGTTGCCGAAGGTGCTGATGACGCCCGCATTGGTGATGGAGATCGCCTGGCCCGCAACCGCGCCCGCGCCGCCGTCCCCGCCCCGTCCAAAAGCGCCGCTGGCGCCCCCGGGGCCGCCTTCTCCGCCCAGCACGCTGGCCACGATGCCTTTCGCGCCGACGCTGCCGTTGCTGCCAGCCGTGATCTTCCCCGTATTGACGATCGAGATGGCGCCAGGCGATCCGCCCGCGCCGCCGTCGTGTCCGCCGGACCACGAACCGTTGCCGCCGTTGCCGCCATTGCCCCCCTGGGTCAGCGCATAGACGCCGATCCCCCGGTTGCCGTCGGTCCTGATGGCGCCGCCGTTGGTCACGCTGACCTGGCCGGCATTGCCGCCCGCCGCGGCCTTGGTGTCAACGCCATTGGACGTCGACGCATTGCCGCCGATGGAACGGGCGATCACGCCGTACACGCCGTCGCCGTGGCCGCTGACTGACGTTCCGGCCGAGGACGTGAACATGACCGTCGAGGCATCGCCGCCCCGGCCCGCATCGCTATGCCCGCCGAAATCGCCCGTGTGCTCGGCCGCGCCCGCGGGCCCGCCCGACGAGATCAGACCCACCGCGGCACTGACATCACCCGGCCCCGGTCCGCGCGCCGTCACCGAACTCGTCCCTTGCAGTATCACGGACGCGAGTCCGGCGCTGCCGCCGTGGCCGGACGTGTAAGCGCCGCTGAAGCCGTCGGCGATGGCGCTGTCAGTCCCCGCGCCGCCCCAGGATTGGACCGCGACGCCGAACCCCGTGCCCATTACCGTAGCGTTGTCGAGCGTGATGCGCGCCTGATGCCCGTCGCCGCCGATGCCGTAACCGCCATTGGGTCCGTCCGCATTGCCCCACAGGCCGCCATTGCCGCCCGCGGAATACAAGTCTATTCCGCGGCCAGCAGCGTTGACCGTGCTGGCCGACAAGATGTAGTCGATGATCCGCCCGCCGCCGCCATTGCCCCCCCAGTGATTTTGGTTGGCATCCCTGCCGTTGCCGCCATGGCCGCCGCTGACGTCGATCAGGATGCCGGTCTGGCCGGCCCCATTGGCGCTGATGCGCTGGTTGCGGTCCGTCTGCACGAAGTCGCGCTGGCCCCATTGGCCGTCATGGCCATTGTTGGGATGATTGCCGCTGGAACAACAGGTGCCGTCGGCGCCGCGCAGTTGATAGGACAGCGGCGCGGTCTGGGAGAACGCCGGCCGCCCGAAGACGTAGAGGACGGAGATTCCCGCATGCAAAAGCAATGCCAGCCTGGAAAGCCGCAGGCCGTTGCGGCCGGGCTTTGGAATATCTTGCGGGGAGATCATGGCTGCAGCGGCGGAATTGGGCAAATTGAGAAATTCGCCGTTCACCGCGCGCCGTACAAGTCCAAGATGACGAATCAACCATCCCGGCTGACGAGTCGCTGCTTCCGGCCCCCCTATCTCGAATCGCGCACCGCCGCGACCACCTTGATCTCCACCGCCAGACCGGGTCGCGCCAGCGCCGCGACGCCCAGTATGGTCCAGGCCGGGAAGTCGGACCGTATGTACTTTTCCTTCACCGCGCGGAACCCGGCAAGGTCCGCGCCGATGTCGACGTGATACGAGACCATTTCGACCACGTCGGTAAAATCGAGGCCCAGATGGCCGAGCACCGCGGCGATGCGCTGGAACGCCACGTCGGCTTGCTCCGCAGCCGATTCGGGCACGGAACCGTCAGCGCGCAATCCGATCTGCCCGGCGATGAAAACCAGCCCGTTGGCCGTGACCGCAGGCGAGTACTGGAACAGGTCGAAGATCCGGTTGCCGCCAAAGGCGGGATCGTCATCGGGAAGGCGCAGGCGCTCGATCTTGCTCATGGAAGTCCTTGTGCAACGCGGGCGTTGCTCGCTTATCGGGATTTGCAACTCTACTAGGGAACGCCGCGATGTCCACCTCCCCCGCCGACAACGTGATCACGCTGTATCGCGAACATGCCGACGCCTTCGAGAAACTGCGCGGCACGCAGCTGGCCGAACGCGCCTGGCTGGACGCGTTCCTGGATCTGCTGCCCGGCCCCGCTCCCCAGGTGCTGGACATAGGCTGCGGCAACGGCGTCCCCATCGCCCGCCATCTGATCGAACGCGGCTGCAGGCTGACCGGCGTGGATGCCTCGGACGCGATGCTGGCGAGGGCAAGAGCCTCGTTCCCAGGACACAGCTGGATTGAAGCGGACATGCGCAGCCTGCCGCCCTTGCGGCCCTTCCAGGGGCTGATCGCCTGGCACAGCTTCTTTCACCTGCGGCCTGAAGACCAGCGGCCCATGTTCCAGACCTTCGCACGCCTTGCCGCGCCGGGCGCGGCGCTGATGTACACCAGCGGGACGCATCTAGGGGAAGCCATCGGCCGGTTCGAAGGCCAACCGCTCTATCACGGCAGCCTGGACAGCGCGGAGTACCGCGAACTGCTGCGCCAAGCCGGCTTCGAAGTGGTGCGCCACGTGGAAGGCGATACGACCTGCGGCGGCGCCAACATCTGGCTGGCGCGGCGGCATACATAAAACCTTTGAGTTACATCAAGGTTTGACCGGCCGACAACGCCGGCAAACGCCGCCCCTGCGCCATAATCAGAATGCCGCGGCCCCATTGGGGCTGCGCGGGGCCCACCCGGCCTCTTCGGTTTCCCTTACCTCGATCAGGCGGACCCGGCATTCATGCAAAGACTTATCCTCCCGCTCCCCGGCAACGAAGGATTCGCCAAGCGCCTTGCCGCCCTGTGCCAAGGTGAACTCGGCGCCGTCGAGACCCGCCGTTTTCCTGACGGCGAAAGCTACGTACGGCTGCATGGCGACCCGCGCGGACGCGCCGTCGACATCGTCTGCACGCTGGCCCGGCCGGATCCCAGCTTTCTCGGCCTGATCTTCGCGGCCGACACCGCGCGCGACCTGGGCGCCACAGAGGTCAACCTGATCGCGCCCTATCTGGCCTATATGCGCCAGGACAAACGCTTCCAGGACGGAGAAAGCGTGAGTTCGCTGTCGTTCGCGCGCCTGGTGTCGTCGACCTTCGACCGCCTGCTGACGGTCGATCCGCATCTGCACCGGCATCCGTCGCTGGCGGCGCTGTACACCATCCCGACCACCACGCTGCATGCCGCGCCGCGGCTGGCCAGCTGGATCGCCGGCAATGTGCAAGCGCCGCTGATCGTCGGCCCCGACGAGGAAAGCGAGCAATGGGCCGGCTCCATCGCCGCGCGCATTGGCGCGCCACACGTGGTGCTGCGCAAGACCCGTCACGGCGACCGCCAGGTCGACATCGAAGCGCCCGACCTCTCCGCCTGGCGCGACTGCACGCCGGTGCTGGTGGACGACATCGCCTCGTCCGGCCGCACCCTGGTGACGGCCGCCGGCAAGCTGGCGGGCATGCGGCCGCCGCAATGCGTGGTGGTGCATGCGCTCTTCGCCGAGGACGCCTGGTCCCAGGTATCCGCCTGTTTTGAACGCGTCGTTTCCACCGACGCGGTGCCCCACCCCAGCAACCGCATCGAACTCGCGCCCTTGCTGGCCAATGCACTTCTGCGCGACCTGCGCGATTGATCACCCGATTTGAAAGGAACCCGCGATGACGCTACGCGAGCATTGGCTATCTGGCTACGGCCCCATCCAGCACCGCGCTGAAACCGTCGAGCGCATCGATGCGCTGGTGCAACGCCTGGCGGCCAGCGGCCGCATCGCCAGCGCGGACGATGCCTACGCCATGCTGGCCGCGGCCGACCGCCTCAGCTGCGCCGCCATGAACGTGGTGGCGCACATGACCTACGCACGCCGCATCGACCTGAACGGCGCACCGCTGGCCGCCGAAGACTTCAAGCCCAACCCCGAAGGCCATACGGGCGGTTCGCTGAACATGGCGCCCGCCTTCGTCGCCTACCTGCTGGCCAACGCGTTGAGCGGCAAGACCCGCGGCTGGCTGATGGGCCAGGGCCATTGCGTGGCCGCCATCGAAGCCGTCAACGCCCTGACCGGCGACGTGTCGCCTGCGCAGCGCGGCCGCTATGACCGCAGCGAAGCCGGGCTGGGACGCCTGATCACGGACTTCTATTCCTACGCCATCGACGCCCGGGGTTTGCCAGCCGTGCCGCTGGGCAGCCACGCCGGCCCCAACACGGCGGGCGCCGTGTCGGAAGGCGGCTACCTGGGCTTCGCCGGCCTGCAATACGTGCACATGCCGCTGCCGGGCGAAAACCTGGTGGCCTTTCTGAGCGACGGCGCGTTCGAAGAACAGCGCGGCTCCGACTGGGCCACGCGCTGGTGGCGCGCCGAGGATTGCGGCCAGGCCGTGCCGGTCATGATCCTCAATGGCCGCCGCATCGAGCAGCGCACGCAGATCGTGCAGGAAGGCGGCGCGCATTGGCTGGCCGAGGACCTGCGCCACAACGGCTTCGATCCGCTCATCGTCGACGGCCGTGATCCGGCGGCCATCGCCTGGGCCATCCTGGCGGCGGAAGACGCGCTGGCCGCAAGCCTCGCGGCGCCAGGCTTCCAGTACCCCGCCCGGCTACCCTACGTCATCGCCGAAACCGAAAAGGGATTCGGCTTTCCCGGCGCCGGCACCAACGCCGCGCACAACCTGCCGCTGGGCGGCAACCCTCATACTGACAGCGGGGCCCGCGACGCTTTCAACGCCAGCGCGGCCCGATTGTTCGTCCCGGGGCCGGAACTGGACGCGGCGCTGGCGGCGCTGGCCAATCACGGAGCGCAGCAACGCCCGCTGGAAAGCGGACACCCCATGGCGCACCGGCATCCCGATGCGCCTGCCCTGCCCGAACCCGCCTGGGAAACCGCAGGCGCCCAAAGCAGCGCCATGGCGGCGCTGGACCGCTGGTTCGTCGAACTGGGGCGGGCCAATCCGCGCCTGCGCGTGCGCATCGGCAATCCGGATGAACTGGCCAGCAACAAGATGGGCGGCACGCTGGCCTTGCTGAAGCACCGCGTCGACCATCCGGAGGCCGGCGTGGCCGAAGACCAGCACGGCGCCGTCATCACCGCCCTGAACGAGGAAGCGGTGGCCGCGGCCGCGCTGGCGAACAAGGGCGGCCTGAACCTCATCGTCAGCTACGAGGCCTTCGCGGTGAAGATGCTGGGCCTGCTGCGCCAGGAAATCATCTTCGCGCGCCGCCAGAAGGAACTGGGACAATCCCCGGGCTGGCTGTCAGTGCCGCTGGTGGTCACTTCCCATACGTGGGAGAACGCCAAGAACGAGCAATCGCACCAGGATCCCACCATAGGCGAAGCCCTGCTGGGTGAAATGTCCGATACCTCCCGCGTGCTCTTTCCGGTGGACGGCAACAGCGCCGCGGCGGCGCTGCGCGCGGTCTACGCGCAGCGCGCGCAGGTGGCCTGCATGGTCGTGTCCAAGCGCGAGGGCACGCAGCGCTTCGACGCCCAGGCCGCGCAGACGCTGATCGAACAGGGCGCCGCGCACGTCGCCGGCGACCCGAAGACCAGCGTGCTGCAGTTCGTCGCCATCGGCGCGTACCAGGTAGAAGAGGCGTTGAAAGCCCGTGCCCATCTGGCGCGGCAGGGACGCGAGTGCTGCGTATCCGTGGTGCTGGAACCTGGCCGACTGCGCACGCCGCGCGACGAGCTCGAATCCGCTTTTGTCCTGTCCGACGAAGCCGTCCACGCGCTTTTCCCGCCCGGCCTGCCGCGCGTGCTGCTGTGCCATACGCGCCCCGAACCCATGCTGGGCGTGCTGCGCCGGCTGGACGGCGGCCCGGCCCGCACCCGGGCGCTGGGCTACATCAGCCGCGGCGGCACGCTGGACGTGGCCGGCATGCTGTACGCCAACCGCTGCACCTGGGCGCATGCAGTAGATGCGGCCGCTGCCGTCGCGGGCTGGCGCCGCGTAGACGTGCTGGACGCGCCGCGCCTGCAAGCCCTGGACGGCAAGGGCAATCCCGCCGACCTCGCCTGATCATTCTGATGCTGCACAAGGAAACCATGCTCACACTGACCTGCCTGGGTGGAGCCGGCACCGTTACCGGCTCCAAGCACCTCCTGAGCCACGCCGACACGCACCTGCTGATCGACTGCGGCCTGTTCCAGGGCCTGAAGAACCTGCGCGAACTCAATTGGCAGCGGCTGCCGCTGTCGCCCACCGACATCGATGCGGTGGTGCTTACGCACGCGCATCTGGATCATTGCGGCTATCTGCCGCGGCTGGTGGCCGAAGGCTTCAAAGGCAAGATCCACGCCACGCCCGCAACCCGCGACGTCGCCGAGCTGATCCTGCTGGACAGCGCCAATCTGCAGGAAAAGGACGCCGACTTCGCCAACCGCAAGGGCTTTTCCAAGCACAAACCCGCGCTGCCGCTCTATCGCGTGGTCGACGCCGAACGCGCGCTGACGCATTTTTCCGATGTAGCGCTGCACCAGGAAACCGCCTTGCCCGGCGGCGCGAAGCTGACCTTGCGCCGCGCCGGCCACATCCTGGGCGCAACGACCGCGCAGATCGATATCGGCGGCATGCGCGTGGTGTTCTCGGGCGACCTGGGCCGCTACAACGATCCGGTGATGCACGATCCCGAGCCCGTGCCACGGGCCGACTACATCGTCATCGAGTCCACCTACGGCAATCGGCGTCACGACCCGGCCGATCCCGTCGAAGCCCTGGGCGCCGTGATCGAACGCACCGTGCAGCGCGGCGGCACGGTCGTCATTCCAGCCTTCGCCGTCGGGCGGGCGCAGACCCTGATCCATGCGCTGTGGAAGCTGCGCCAGGCCGGCCGGCTGCAGAACATCCCGGTCTACCTGGACAGCCCCATGGCCACCAGCGCCACCGAACTGCTGGACCGCCATGCCGGCGAGCACAAGCTCTCCCCGCGCGAATACGAGGCCGCCTGCTCGGCCGTGACCTATGTGCGCGACGTCGAAGAATCCAAGGCGCTGTCGGCCAACCGCTATCCCAAGGTCATCATCTCGGCCAGCGGCATGGCCACCGGCGGCCGGGTGCTGCACCATATCGCCGCCTTCGGCAGCGACCATCGCAATACCCTGCTTTTCTCCGGCTTCCAGGCCGCCGGCACGCGCGGCCGCAAGCTGCTCAATGGCGCGACTGAAACCAAGATCTACGGCCAGTGGACGCCCATCAATGCCGAGATCGCCGAACTGCCCATGCTGTCGGCGCATGCCGACAGCGACGAACTGATGCGCTGGCTGTCCGGCTTCCAGGAAGCGCCACGCCGGGTCTTCATCGTCCATGGCGAACCCGAGGCCTCCGAAGCGCTGCGCGAACGCATCGAGCGCGAACTCAGCTGGCATGTCACCGTTCCGCTGCAGGACCAGAGGTACGAGCTGTGAGCAGCGTGCCGGAACTGAAGCCGCCCGCGCTGCGCGCCACGCGCATGCGCCTGCACGCGCAGCATCAGCCGATAGCGCTGATGCGCGCGGACTGCCACGTCTGCCGTTCCGAAGGTTTGGCGTCGCGTTCGCAAGTGCTGATCACCTCGAACGGCCACGAAGTACAGGCCCAGCTCTACCAGATCGACAGCGACCTGCTCGCGCTCGACGAGGTGGCGCTGTCCGAGGAAGCCTGGGACGCGCTGGACATACGCGACGGCGACAGCGTGCAGGTCCGCCACCCGCCGGTGCTGGAGTCCCTGGCCGGCGTGCGCCAGCGCATCTATGGCCGCCGCCTGGGCGAAGAGGATCTTGCCGCCATTGTCCGCGACGTGGTGCGCGGCCGCTACACCGACGTGCACCTGTCGGCCTTTCTCACCGCCACGGCCACGCTGCCGCTGAGCGTCGACGAGACCATCTTCCTGACCAAAGCCATGGTCGAAGTCGGCGACCGCCTGAGCTGGCAGGCGCCGATCGTGGTGGACAAGCATTGCGTGGGAGGCCTGCCCGGCAACCGCACCACCCCGCTGGTGGTCGCCATCGCCGCGGCCAACGGCTTGGTCATGCCCAAGACCTCGTCGCGCGCGATCACTTCGCCAGCGGGCACGGCCGACACCATGGAAATGCTGGCGCCGGTGGACCTGGGCATCGAGCAGCTGCAACGGGTGGTCCAGGCCGAGGGCGGCTGCATCGCCTGGGGCGGCGCCATGCACCTGAGCCCGGCCGACGACATCTTCGTGCGGGTGGAACGCGAACTGGACATCGACACCGAGGGCCAGCTGATCGCCTCGGTGCTATCCAAGAAGATCGCCGCCGGGGCGACGCATGTGGTGATCGACATCCCCGTCGGGCCCACCGCCAAGGTCCGCAGCCGCGAGGCTGCGGAACGCCTTGCCGGCCACCTGATAGAAACCGCCGCGCATTTCGGCCTGACCCTGCGCTGCCTGTATACCGACGGCAGCCAGCCCGTCGGCCGCGGCATCGGCCCCGCGCTGGAAGCCCGCGACGTGCTGGCCGTGCTGCGCAACGACGCCGATCAGCCGCAGGACCTGCGCGAACGCGCCGCTCTGGTTGCGGGCGCCGTGCTCGAAATCGGCGGCGCGGCGCCGCCCGGGCAAGGCATTGCGCTGGCGCTACGGACTCTGGACAGCGGCCAGGCCTGGGAGAAGTTCGCCCGCATCTGCGCCGCCCAGGGCGGCCTGCGCGAACCGCCGCAGGCCGCGCACGTCGAACCTCTGGTCGCGTTGCAAGCCGGCCGCGTGACCCATATCGACAACCGCAAGCTGTCGCGCCTGGCCAAGCTGGCCGGCGCGCCGGAACGGCCTGCAGCCGGCGTGTCGCTGCACGCGCGGTTGGGCGATGAAGTCGCGCGCGGGCAGCCCTGGCTCTATCTCCATGCGCAGACCCGCAGCGAAATGGCCTATGCGCTGGAGTATGCGCGGCACGCCGGGGATATCGTGACCATCGAAGCCTGAAGCGGGCGGCAGCGCCGCCCGCCGTTCAGCCGCCCGCCTAGAACTCCATCGAGGCGGACAGCATGAAGGTGCGCGGCGCGCCCAGCGCCAGGCTCGACAACTGCGGCATGCCCCAATAGGCCTTGTTCGTCAGATTGTTGATGGCGGCTCGCAGCACGATCGGGCGCTCAGCCACCTTGGTGGCGTAGCGCGCGCCTACGTCGTAGGTGGTGCGTCCCGCCACCGATAGCGAATTGTCGGCGCTGATGTACTGTTTGGACACGGCGGTTGCATTGGCCGTCAACGTCAGTCCCTGCACCGCCGGCACATCCCATTCCACGCCCAGCTTGCCCTGGAGCTTGGGAACACCGGTCGCCTGCTTGCCCTCGTTGGCGGCGATGGCGGTCTTCGTGACCTTGGGGTCGATGTACGCCACACCGCCCATCAGGCGCACACCACGCATCGGTTCGCCGAAAAAGCCCCACTCCACGCCCTGGTTGCGCTGTTCGCCGCCGAACGAGAAGACGTTGGTGACGGGGTCCGTATAGCTGCTGGGCCGCTTTATCTCGAACAGGCTCACGGTATGGGTGAAATCCCCCAGATCGACCTTGACGCCGACTTCCGTCTGCTTGGTCTTGTAGGGCGGGAACACCTGTCCCGCGTTGGCGGCGGTGACCGGCGCGGTCTGGCCCTTGCTCAAGCCTTCGATGTAATTGGCGTATACCGAAACGTTGTCGGTCGCCCTGATCAGCAGCGCGGCGGCGGGCGTCGTGGCGCTGGCGTCATAGCGGCTGGTCCGCGCCCCGGTCGTGACGCTGTAGCTGTCGGTGCGCACTTCCTGCCGCCGCGCGCCCAGCGTCAGCTGCACCCGGTCCTCTGCGAAGGACAAGGTATCCGCCAGGCCGTAGCTCACCAGACGCGTCTTGCTGTGCAGGATCGGCGGCCAACTGGTATCGGGGGCCGGCCCCCACACAGGGTGGTAGATGTTGGTGACCCAGTCCGCCCCCGGCACCGTTCTGCGGCCGTAGTCCCGTTGGTTGTCCGAGTAGTACGTGGCATTCAACACCCACTGGTGCTTAATGCCGCCGGTCTGCAATTTGCCGCGCAGACCGGCTTCTCCGGACGTCTTTTTCACGTTCATGTTCAATTGGCCCATCGAGGTGCGATAGTCCCCCGCCTCATTGAACACCTGCGCCACCATGGCGCCGTTGTAGGTGTATTCGGACCGGCTGGTACCGATGGCGGCGTAGGCCATCAGGTTATCGCTGACATCGAATTCGCCGCGGATCATGGCTGCCTTGTCCTGGTTCTTCACATAGGCCCAGTCCGGATTCAACAGGGTTTCAGGCTTGGGCGGCTTGGGCACGCCTATGCCTGGCGCCAGATTGATCCCTCGGGTCACGCCGTCCACACGCTCATCGCTGTCATACATGTCGATGGAAACGCGCGCGCGTTCCCCGCGCCAATCCAGGCCCAGCGCGGCCAGCTGCGCCTTTTTCTTCTGGTTGTCGACCGGGCCGTCGCCGTCCCTATACACACCATTGAAGCGCAGGCCGAACTGCTGGTTCTCGCCGAAGCGCCGTCCCAGGTCTATGTGCCCGCCGAACTGCGAGTCCGACATGTAGGTCGCCGTCAGGCGCGTCAGGGGATCGGCGCCCGCGCGCTTGGGCACCAGGTTGACGGTACCGCCGACGGAACCGCCTGGCGGCATGCCGTTGAGCAAGGCGGACGGACCTTTCAGGACTTCGATGCGCTCGAACATTTCCGGCGTGGTCCGGTAGTACGGCGCCATGCCGAACAGTCCGCCAAACGAAATATCGGTAGTGCTGGAGCTGAAGCCGCGGATCGAGTAGTTTTCGCTCCAGGCGCCGGTCACGCCGTTGCTGAACACCGAAGGATCGGTCCGGGCGATTACGTCGGTGATGTCCTGCGCCTGCAAGTCCTCGATGTACTTTTCCGTGTAGCTGATGACGGAAAATGGCGTCTCCATCGAATCCTTGTCGCCTAGAAAGCCCACGCGGCCGCCGTAGGTCACCTGTCCGCCGGCATAGGGCGCGGCGGGCGCTTCGGCCTGGCCCGTGACAGTCACTGCCGGCAGTGTTTTCACTCCTGCCTCGGCCGCCTGCTGGGCCCACGCCGGCGATGCCGCGCCGACGCTCAGTCCGAGCAGCGCCGCGGCGAGATAGTTGAGGGAAAAGCCAGAATGCGCGTGCCGCACCCGCGATGGCAGGCGTGCGGCGCGGCCGCTATGGCGACGTTTGCTCATGAAGTGCTCCGTTCGGTTGAGCTTGGGGCCGCCTGCGAAATAAGGCGACTGGGAATCATTTACATATGGACCGGCAATTTCCCCCGATCCCCGGACTGCATCAGTTCTGATAGGCCTTGAGAACGTCGTCGATCATGAGCGCCAGCGACTGTGCGCTGGCAGCCATGACGTACCAGGCTTGCGCATCGGCGAAGACCACGCGGCCGTTCTGCCAGGCGGCGGTCTGGCGCAAGAGCGGATTGCTCAAGCTCTCGGCGTTCAGCGTTGGCCGGCGCTCCATCACGGCAGTGCGATCCACCACGTAGATGATGTCGGGGTTGGCCTGCTGGATGAATTCGCTGGATATCGGCTGGCCATGCAGGCCGGCCTCCGCGTCGGGACTCGCAGGCTTCACGCCCAGGGCCCTGAAGATGAAGCCGTAGCGCGACTGGACGCCGAAGGAACTGAAGGCGCCGTTGTTGTGCAGCACAATGAGCGCTCTTTCGGGGCGGTCCTGGATGAGGCGCTTCGCCTCCTGAACCTTGGCGTCCAGCGCGGCGGCCTTGTCGCGTGCCAGGCTTTCCTTCTCGAAGATCCGTCCCAGCGTGATGAGGTGATCCTTGATGATCTCGATGTGATTGGCTTCGCTGTCGCGGTAGTCCACGTCGAAGTGGATCGTCGGCGCGATCTCGCTCAGCTCCTTGTAGTGGTTCGCCTGCAGCGAGGTGATCAGGATCAGGTCAGGCTTGGCCGCGTGCACCCGTTCCAGATTGGGCTGGACGATCGCGCCCGTGTCCTGCACATCCGCGGCGTTCTTGTACTTCTCCAGAAAGTGAGGCACGAAGTCCTTCGGCATGCCGGCGACCGGAACGCCCAGCTGATCCAGGAAATCCACCTCGTTCATGTCCAGCGCGACCACGCGCTGCGGCAGCTTGCCGATCACCGTGGTTCCCAGCTTGTGCTGCACAGCGACGGGTTGATATGCCCGTTGCGCCGCGGGGCTGGTGGCGGCCGGCTGCGCCGCCTTGGACGATTCCGCCGCCTCCTGCCCGCAGCCCTGCATCACGGCCGTCGTGGCGGCCAGCAGGGCAAGCGCCCATGCCCTGCGCCCGTGCTTGAGGATCATTTCAGTTCTCCTGATGGATTGAAGTAGTTGCACAGGCGTCCGCGTGCGCCTTGCGTGATCTCGAAGTCCAGCCCATAAAGTTCCCGCAACCGGTCCTCGGTCACGACTTCGGGCACGCTGCCGGCGCAATGCACCGCCCCGGCCTTCATTGCAACGATGTGGTCGGAATAGCTGGCCGCAAAGTTGATGTCGTGCACCACCAGGATCACGGTGCGGCCGTGCTCGTCACACAGGCGGCGCAACGCGCGCATGATCTGGACCGCATGCTTGATGTCGAGGTTGTTGAGCGGTTCATCCAGCAGCAGGCAGTCCGTCTGCTGGGCGATCGTCATGGCCAGGAACGCCATCTGGCGCTGCCCGCCGCTGAGTTCGTCGAGATAGGCCGCGCGTAGCGGTTCCAGCGAGAGGAACGCAATCGCCTCGTCGATCACGCGGTGGTCTTCCTGCGTCAACGCGCCGCGGCTATATGGGAACCGCCCGAAGGCGACGAGATCCTCCACCGTCAGGCGCAGATTGAAATCGGGCGATTGACGCAACGTGGCCACGCGCTTGGCGTAATCGCCGATACGGATACCCGATGCCCTGGCGCCCTCGATCAGGATCTCGCCCTCGCTCGGTTCCAGCAGCCGCCCTGCCATCATCAGCAAGGTGGTCTTGCCCGCGCCGTTGGGGCCGATGAGCGAGGTCATCCGCCCGGCGGGGAACTGCAAGCAGACATCGCGCAGCACCGTCTTCGGGCCATAGCTCTTCGAGAGATTCTTGATCGTGATCATGCGGTGCCTCGCGAGCGCGCCATCAGCGCCAGGAACCAGGCGCCGCAAACCAGGTTGACCAGGATGCCGACGCTGGTCCGGTAGTTGAAGAGATGTTCGACCGCAAGCTGCGCCAGGATGAAAATGCCGACCGCGATAGCGCAACCGGCCGACAGCGTGGCGCGGTGCCGGCGCGTGCGCGTCAGGGCATAGGCGGTGTTGGCGACGAAGATGCCCATAAAGGCGGTGGGTCCCAGCAGACTGGTCGACACCGCGACCAGCACCGCAATCAGCGCCAGATGCAGCCGCAAGACGCGCTGATAATCCACGCCCAGGGAGATGGCCTGATCGCGTCCCAGCGAGATCACGTCCAGCGCCGGCAACGTCTTGACTCCAGCCAGGCACACGCCCGCGACGACGATCGCGGAAACCAGCAACTGGCCCGGCTCCGCCTTGTTGAAGGAAGCCTGGGTGAAGCCGAGCAGAATGGAGAATTCGCCAGGACTGGTCTTCAATTGCACGAACTGCGTGAAGGTGCCGATCACCATCGTCAGCACCAGCCCCACCAGCAGCAGGAAGTACACGTTCTGCCTGCCATCGCGGAACAGCCAGCGGTGGATGATCCACGAATAGCCCAGCATCAGCAGCACGGACAGGAAGAAGTTGCCGTTTGCGCCCAGCAGGACCAGGCTCTGCGCCCCCATGGCCAGGACCATCAGGGATTGCAGCAACAGGTAGACGGCTTCGTAGCCCATGATGGCCGGCGTCAGGATCCGGTTGCCGGTGATGGTCTGGAACACGATGGAAGACCACGCGATGCAGATCCCGCCGACGAGCATGGCCGCAAGCCGGGCAAGCCGCTTGGGAATGATGTAGTCGAAGTCCAGGTTGGAACGGAACAGCAGGAAAGCCAGGGCCAATGCGATGACCGTCACCCATGCCGCCTGCCGGGGAACCGCGCGCATCACCGGTGCCTCCAGAAGATCAGCATAAGGAACAGGATGCCGCCCACGCCGCCCGCGGTCAGGCCGATAGGCACTTCGAACGGATAGATCAGAAGGCGGCCCAGGATGTCGCAGGCCAGCAGCAGCGTCGCGCCTCCCAGCGCGACGACGGGCAAGGTGCGACCCAGGTTGTCGCCGCAGCGCAGCGCGACCAGATTGGGGATGACCAGCCCCACAAAGGGAATAGCCCCAACGGTAATGACCGTGGCGGACACGGTGACGGCCACCAGGATCAGCCCCAGCGCCACGGTGGCCCGATAGTTCAGGCCCAGGCTCGCCGCCATGCCTTCGCCCATGCCCAGGACGGTGAAGCGGTGCGCGTACAGATAGGTCAACACGACGATCGGCAGGATCAGGTAGATGATCTCGTAGTTGCCCTGCACGATCTTGGAAAAGTCGCCCAACATCCAGCCCTGCATGCTCTGCATGATGTTGTTGCGATACGCGTAGAACTCCGCCAGGGCGCTCAGCACGCCGCCATACATCAGGCCGATCACGGGCACGAGCACCGTATTCTTGAACTTGATGCGGCGGACGACTGCGACGAAGAGCAGGCTGGCCGCGAAGCAGAAGCCCAGCGCAAACAGCGTCCGCGCCGCCGGCCCGGCGGCAGGCATCGACAGCATCGACACCAGGATGCCCAGCTTGGCGGCATCCAGTCCGCCCGACGTGGCGGGTTCGACGAACTTGTTGCGCACGATGTGCTGCAGGATCACGCCGCAGACGGCCAGCCCGATGCCCGTCAGCACCAGCGCCGCCAGGCGCGGCAGCCGGCTTGCGGTCAAGGTGAGCCAGGCATCGCCCGACAGCGAGTACAGCTGCGGCCAGGCGATCTGGCGCGCGCCCACCAGCAGCGACGCGCCGCAAAGCACGATGAACAGGCCGACCAGGCTGGCACGCATCAGGCGTGCGCCCCTGCAATGCGCCAGCCGCGGGCAGCCTTGCGCTGATCCAGGGACTGCGCGTACCGCCCCTGGCTCTCACGCAAAGCTGCGGGCGTGCCTTGCTCGGCGATACGTCCGTCCTCGATCACCACGATCTGGTCGGCCATCGCCACGGTGGAAAGCTGGTGCGCGATCACCACCAGCGTGCGCTTCCCGCGCAGCCGCGCCAGCGTCCCGGTGATAATGGCCTGGTTCTCCGCGTCCAGCGCCGCGGTCGCCTCGTCCACCAGCATGATGGGCGCAGGGTTGAGCAGCGCGCGGGCGACGGCGATGCGTTGGCGTTCGCCGCCGGACAGCCGCGCGCCGCCCTCGCCTACCGGTGTGTCCAGCCCTTGCGGCAGGCGCGCGGCGATGCCGTCCACGCCGGCCTGTTTGGCGACATCCATCAACTCGGCATCGCTGCAGCCCGGCCTGCCGGCGCGGATGTTTTCGGCGATGGATCCCGTGAACAGATAGTTGTCCTGGAAGACCTGGCTGATCTGGCCGGCCAGCCTCAAGCTGGAAATCTGCCGCACGTCCACGCCACCGACCAGCACGCCGCCCTGGTTCACGTCGAAGAAACGCGCAATCAGCCGCGCCAGCGTGGTCTTGCCGGAGCCGGACGCGCCAACCAGGGCAACCATGCTGCCCGGTTCGATACGCAGATTCACACCTTGCAGCACCTCGGGCGCGTGATCCGCGTAGCGGAAATGCACATTGCGCAATTCGATCGAAGCATCGCGCGGTTCCTGCGGCGCATCGGACTCCGGCAGCGGCGGGACGGCATACAGCGCTTCGATGGCGTCGAGTTGCCCGCGCGCGCCGCGCAGCACCTCCCCATAGCCGACCACCTCCAGCAACGCATCGATATAGCGGACCGCAAGCATCAGCGCGACGATCGCGGCCACGATCTGTCCGGTTGCCAGCGGGTTGCCCAGGATGCCGTCGAGCCACCAGGCTGAGGCGGCCAGCAGGACGGCAAAGACGGCCTGCACGGCCCAGACGTTGAGAACGGCCGCCCCGGCCGACAGCCAGATCACCCGCGCCCCGGACGCGCGCTGTTGTTCCACTGCCTGTTCGAGCAGTCGCGTGCCTCCGCCAGCTCCGTTGAACGCGCGCAGCACCGACTGGGCCTGCGCGAATTCGACCATGCGCTGGCTGGCATCGGCAAAGCGCTGCTGGAAAGCCTCATCCGCGCGCCGCGCCAGTCTTGCCGTGAGCGCCAGCAAGCCTGCCAGCAACGGCAGCGCCGCCAATGCGATCAGGCCCAACAGCCAGTGCTGCGCAAACAGTGCGACGACGAGCACCGCTGGCGTCACCACGCCGGCGATGACGGGCGTGAAGACATGCGCGGGGAGCTGGGCCACAGACATCATGCCTTGCGTGACGACGTGCCCGAGACGGGCCGTATTCTGCGGCGTGAACCAACCCACGGGCAGGCTGGCCACATGGTCGCCGAGGCGATGGCGGGCGTCTTGCAGGATGGCGACGCCCACGCGCACGCCGGCCCGCTCCACATGGCGCCGCAGGCCCCAGCAGACCGCTACCCCGGCCAGCAGCGCGGCCAGCCACGGGGCGGCAGCCTTCACGTCCGCTTCAAGCAGATGCGTGAGCAGCGGCGCCAGCGCGGTAATGGTCAGCCCGCAAAGCACTCCATAGGCCACGGCCATCCAGCCGTAGCGGCGCAGGACAGGCGCGTCCTGGCCCAGCAACAGCATGAAGGTCTTCAGCATGCGGCCACCTCTTTGTCATCGGAGTTTTCGTAGCCGCCCTGCGCCCACAGCCGGGCATAACTGCCGCCTTGCGCCAGCAACTGCTCATGCCGGCCTTGTTCGACGACGGCGCCGTCCTCGACGACCAGAATGCGGTCGGCGTGCATCACCGTATCCAGCCGGTGCGCGATCACCATCACCGTGCGCCCCCGGGCGAAGCGCGACAACGCGCCCTGGACCGCCGCCTCGTTGCCGGCGTCGGCCGCCGCCGTGGCCTCGTCCAGCACCAGCACGGGAGGATCCAGCAGCACGGCGCGCGCAATGCTGGCGCGCTGGAGTTCGCCGCCGGAAAGCTGCGCGTCCTCGCCGATCACCGAATCGTAGCCGCGCGGCAGCGCCAGGATGCGCTCATGGATATTGGCGGTGCGGGCGGCGTCCTCGATCTCTTGCAGGGTCGCGGAGGGCCGGCCCAGCGCGATGTTGTCGCGCACGCTGGCATGGATCAGGCGCACTTCCTGCAATACGAAGCCCACGCGCCGGTAGAGCTGCGCGCTCGCGATCCGCCTGAGATCGGCGCCGCCCAGCGTGATGCGCCCTTCGTCGGGGTCGAAGAATCGCAGCAGCAGCCGCGCCAGCGTGGACTTGCCCGCGCCCGAGGGCCCGACGATGGCGGTGACCGTGCCGGGTTCCAGCGTGAAGCTGATGCCCGACAGGGTCCGGCGCTCCCCGCCATAGGAATAACCCACGCTCTCGAACCGGACTTCATGGCCCTCGGGGATTTGTTCCTGGCCGGGCGCCAGCGGTTCCAGCACCGGCGTCTCCAGCAGCGCCTGCACGCGCTGCGCGGCGCCCGCGGCGCTGCCCAGATCGTGCAGCAGCGTATGCAGCAACAGCACCGGCGCGCATATTCCCGGCGCCACCAGCGCGAACGGCAGCACATCCACCGGCGCCATCCAGTCCAACCCGACGAACAAGGCGCCAAAACCCAGCACCACGCCCAGCACCGTGACCGGCGCGATCATTGCATGGGCATGCGCCATCGCCGCCACCAGCGGACGGGTAAAACTGGCAAACGCCTCGGCGAAGGCGTCGACGGCCTCGCGATAGCCGCGATGCGCCTTGCCTGCATCGCCGAATGCCTTGACCACGGGGATGCCGCCGACGAACTCGACCGTTGCGCCATTGAGGCGCCCAAGCCGCTCGACGAATTCCTGCATGTTCGCCCCGCCGGCCTTCATGGCCCGGCGCAGGAACAGGAAGAAGCCGGGGAACGGCAGCAACGCCGCCAACGCCATGCGCCAGTCCTGCGCGAACAGGTAGATGACCGAAATCGCAATAGCGCCCGTGGCGCGCCCCACCGCCGTGTAGAAATGCGCGGCCAGGCTGTGCAGCGTGCCGATGTCGTCCTGCATCGCCTGCTTGACCTCGCCCGACGCCCTGCTGGTGAACCAGCCCAGCGGCACCTGCGACAGCCGCTGCGCGGCGGCCAGGCGCAGTCGATGCGTAAGGCGGTTATCGGCCAGATGAGCCGTCAATTCGCCGGCCGAGATCAGCGCCATGCCGGCGAACATGCACGCCAGGCTGGCGACGACAGTCCACCAGATTCCTGGCCAGGCTTGAGCGGTTGCGGAAGGCTCGGCGCCAGCGAGGACGATACGGGCAATGTGCGCGATCCCCGCCAGCGGCACCAGGGTAAGCATGGTGCCCACCGCGGCCAGCGCTGCGGCGGCCATCAATTGCCCGCGTACGGGGGCCAGCACCAAGCCTAGCGGACCGGGTTTCCCAGGCTTGGCCGCGGCTGCTCCTGAACTGCTCATGAAATCGACTTACCCAGATGTTGGTGATAATTATTTGCATCACTATAAACTAAATTCTCGAATTAGTTTCATTGCAATAAACTAAATAAATCGGGCCGGGTTAAAGTGAAGGCTGAATGACGCCAAGGAACCAGGAACAGCCATGACACCGCCAGAGCGCCGCCCAGCGCGGGGACGCCCTCCCACCATCACCCGGGAGCGGATTGCCGATGCCGGCATAGCGATGGGCCTGCCGAACATCACCTTCGTCGGGCTCGCGGCGGCACTGGGCGTCAGCCATATGGCGCTGTACAAGCACGTGCCCAGCCTGGAGGAACTCAAGCGCCTGGTCGCCGAGGAGATCTTCAAGCGCTGGCAGATACCGCAAGCCTGTAGCAACGACCGCGGCGAACTGAAGGAATACCTGACCACTTTCGCCGCGTCCGTGCGCGAGTTCGTCAAGGCGCACCCAGGCGTCACGCCCTACGTGATCCGCAGGCTGGCTGCGACGCCTTCCATGCTCGCCAAGATCGACGAACAACAGCGGCACATCGCCAAGGCCTACGGAATTTCCAGGGAACAGTCCCGCATCCTGCTGGCGACGGTGGCCTTCCACGGTATGGCGGTGGCCGACACGGTGTATTCGGTCGCCGGCCTGGAGCCGGTCGTGGAGGCGGAACGCGCGGCGGAAGAATCCGAGATGGAAGTGGAACTGGACCAAGGCATGCAGGCGCTGATCATCGGCCTGCTCGCCATGCTGGATAACGGCCCCCCGCGGTCCGACGCCGCCGCGCCCAAGAAGCGCGTCCCCGGACAGGAAAGAAAGCCGTCCAAGGGCTGAGGGCCGCCCGCGCGGCCCATTGCCGGAATGGCAATCCCGCTACGCAATCGGCCATTTCGGCAGCCTGGCCTTGCGGTACGGCAAGCTGCTCCAGTCCGGGCTGGCGGAACCGGGCGCGGCCACGTACAACACCGCCTTGGCCAAGGGCGCGTACCTGGCGTGGAAGTGGTGCGCGGACTTCACCACGATCAGGCGCTGCGCCGTCAGGTCGCAGCCCAGCTGGGTAAAGAGGTCCGTGTGATAGGCCTGTGTACGCAGCGAGACCAGGACGACCAGGATGCCGTCCACGTCGACCAGCGCGCAGTCGCCCAAGGCGATGCGGGTGTTGGAGTTACCCGTCATGTACATGTCCGCATGCGTCGCCACGACCCGGCAGCGCGCGTCCACGGGGCTGCCGGACAACGGACCGACCTTGCCGCCGATACGCAGGTCCAGCTCCGCGCCGGGGCCGGCGTCGAACGCAATGCGCGCCGCAACCGGATCCCACAAGGGACCGATGGCGGCATTGCGTATGCCGCGCTCGCGCATCCTGGCCAACAGATAAGTGGAGTCTCCGGCTGCGCCGCTGCCGGGATTGTCCGAACGGTCGGCCAATACGATCGGCCCGTCGCCATGGGCCAGCGCTTCATCCAGCGCCTGGTCCACGCTGCGGTAGGACACCATGAGCTGCTCGCGCATGCCGATGAGTTCATCGGCCAGGCGGCGCGCCAGCGCTTGCGCGGCGCTAGCGTCGCCATTGGCGTAGACCAGCACCTTGGTGCCCATTTCCGGCACGTCGCCGGTGGCGAAGCCCTGCGCCGCCGAGATCGACAGGATACCGTCGCGGCCTTCCAGCGCCTTGATGCGGCTGACGAAGCCCTGCGCCGGTTCGCGCGTGGTGTGCATGGGCACGATCATTTCGCAGTCGACCAACGCCGCGACGGGTCGCGTGCGCCCGGCCTGCGCGTCCAGGCACAAGGCCAGCAGGTCCTCGGCGCGCTCCAGTACATCGGTGTGGGGATATTCCTTGAACAAGACCAGCACCGTGGCCTGCTCCACCATCAGCGGCGTGAGATGCGCGTGCGGATCCAGCTCCGCGCCCACCACCACGTCGGGGCCGACGATCTCGCGCACGCGGCGCAGGATGTCGCCCTCGCAGTCGTCGTAGCCGTCGGCCACCATGGCGCCATGCAGGCCCAGCAAGACCATGTCCACCGGCAGCGCCGCGCGCAGGTCGGCCAGCAACTCGTCTCGCAAGGTTTCGTAGGCCGCGCGCGTGGTGGTGCCGCCCGGCTGGGCCGAAGCCACCAGCCCTTCGACCAGCGTCCAGCCTCCTGCGCTTGCGCCTTGGCGCGCAACCCATAGCGGTCCGGCGTAGAACGTCATATGGTCGGGATGCGTGCCGCCGGGAAGATACTCGCGCGACTTGAACGCTGCGAGGCCGGTAGGCAAAGGCGAGAACGTATTGGTTTCGGTGGCGAGGGCGCCGGTGAATATGCGCATGGGGCGACTCCAGGGCGCGGCGCGCCGCTAGCGGTTGAAAGGCGACGGCCTTGCGGCTTGCCCGCCGGCCAGGAACAGCTCCAGATTCTGAGCGCCGCCAGAGCCGCCCACAAATTCCAAATCATGAACTGTCCATAACCTTTCATATGCGCGCGGAAAGGCTTTCGGCCGGCCTATCGTTTTCCCTTAAAAGCAGCCGATCTGCGCGCTTTTCGCCGCGATTTTCCCCGAAAAAGCGCACACCATAACCTTGGGTTATCCATGGGAACACGTTAGCTATTTGTGCCTCGCTGGTGTGCCGCCGATCATCCGCGATACGGAACGCAGTGCCTCTCTCATGTGGCGGCAATGACGGACATCCGATCCATACAAGGGGAAAATTATGTCGTCGACCTGGACCGCCGCGCGCGCCGCGGCGCATGCAGCAGCCTGTCCGGAGGCCCGGCCATGAAGATCTTCAGCGCCGGCCTGGGCACGGAAACCAACACCTTCGCGCCCATGCCCACCAGCCTCGCCTCCTTCCAGGACCGCGACTACTATCCGGCGGGCACGCATCCGGACTCGGTGACCTTTGCAGGCGCGCCGCTGTACGTGGCACGGCAGCGCGGCCGCGAGGCCGGCTGGACGCTGGCCGAAGGCCTGGTCACGTCCGCGCAGCCGGGCGGCACGACCACCCGCGCCGCCTACGAGACGCTGCGCGACCAGATCCTGGCCGACCTGCGCGCGGCGATGCCGGTGGACATGGTCTTGCTGGGCCTGCACGGCGCCATGGTGGCCGACGGCTACGACGACTGCGAGGGCGACATCCTGCGCCACGTGCGCGAGATCGTCGGCCCCGATGTGGTGGTGGGCGCCGAACTGGATCCCCATGCGCACCTGAGTCCGTTGATGGTGGAACAGGCCACGGTGCTGGTCCTGTTCAAGGAATATCCCCACACCGACATCCGTGAACGCGCGGAAGACCTGCTGGCCTTGTGCCTGGACGCGCAGGCCGGGCGCACGCGACCCGTCGCGGCGTTGATCGACTGCGACATGATCGTGCCCATGCACACCACCCGCGAACCGGCGCAGGGCTTCGTCAGCCGCATCAAGGCGCTGGAAGGCCGCGACGGCATCCTGTCGATCTCGGCGGCGCAAGGCTTCGCCACCGGCGACGTGCCGGAAATGGGCACCAAGGTGCTGGTCTACGCCGATGGCGACGCTAGCGCCGCGCAAGCGCTGGCGCGCCGCCTGGCCGATGAACTCATCGGCATGCGCGAGCAGCTCATGGTGCCCTACCGCAGCGTGGACCAGGCGCTGGACGAAGCGCTGGCCTTCGGCGACGGTCCGGTGGTGCTGGCCGACCGGCCCGACAATCCCGGCAGCGGCGCGCCCGGCGACGCCACGTTTGTCCTGAGCCGCATGCTGGAACGCGGCGTGACGAACGCGGCGCTGGGTCCCATGTGGGATCCGGTTTCGGCGCGCATTGCGTTCGACGCCGGTCCCGGCGCGGTGCTGGACCTGCGCATTGGCGGCAAGGTCGGTCCCTTGTCCGGCGACCCTCTGGACCTGCGCTGCACGGTCAAGGCCATCCAGGCCGACATGATCATGACGGGCCTGTCCGGCGCGCCGGCAGCGATGGGGGACTGCGCGCTGGTCGAGACCCAGGGCATCGAGATCGTGCTGACCTCACTGCGCAACCAGGCCATCAACATGGACCTGTTCACGCAGCTGGGCTGCGATCTTTCTTCCAAGAAGATCGTGGTGGTCAAGTCCGCGCAGCACTTCCATGCCTCGTTCTCGAAAGTCGCGCGCCACATCATCTATGTCGGCGGCAAGGGCGTCGCCACGCCCGACTGGAAAACGCTCACGTACCGCAATATCCGGCTGCCCAAGTGGCCGCTCTAAGAACCTGCCGGCGCGCGGACGCCGGCGCCTCCACCAACAAGATGGGAGCCTAGCGCGATGAAAAAACGCCTGCTTTGCCTGTTCTCGACGGCCACCCTCGGCCTGGCCTTCACCCTTGGCGCCGCGCCGGCGCACGCGCAGCAGGCCAAGACCCTGCGCATCGTGCCGCACGCCGACCTAAAGGTGCTGGATCCGACCTTCACCACCGCCTACATCACGCGCAACTTCGGCTACATGGTGTACGACACGCTGTTCGCGATGGACTCGCACAGCAAGCCGCAGCCGCAGATGGTGGAAAAGTATTCGGCCAGCGACGACAAGAAGACCTGGACCTTCACGCTGCTGCCTGGCCTGAAGTTCAGCGACGGCCAGGCGCTGACCACCGCCGACGTGATCGCGTCGCTGCAGCGCTGGTCCGCGCGCGACAACATCGGCCAGGCCATCACGCGCGCCGGCGGCAAGTGGGAAGCCGTGGACGCCAACACCTTCAAGCTGACGCTGGACCAGCCGTTTGACCTGGTGCTCGAAGGCCTCGCGAAGGTGTCCAGCTATCCCGCGTTCATCCTGCCCCAGCGCCTGGCCTCGCAGCCGGCCGACCGCCCGCTGACCGAGGTCGTAGGTTCCGGCCCTTACCTCTTCAAGCGCGCCGAATGGGTGCCTGGCAGCAAGATCGTGTTCGAGCAGAATCCGAACTACGTCGGCCCCAAGGCCCAGGCCGACGGCCTGGCCGGCAACAAGACCCCGCACATCCCGCGCGTGGAATGGCGCGTGCTGCCCGATTCCAACAGCGCCACGGCCGCGCTGACCAACGGCGAAGTCGACATGATCGAACAGGCGCCGGCGGACTACATCGACGCCTTGCGCGGCAACAAGAACGTCAAGATCGGCGTGATGGAGCGCGCCCAGGGCTACATCATCCTGAACCAGTCCATGCCGCCGTTCAACAACGAGAAGGCGCGCCAGGCCGTGGCCCACCTGGTGGACCAGGACAAGTTCACCGCCGCCATGGGCTACCCGGACGACCTGCGCATGAAGTACTGCGCCACGGTCTTCATCTGCGGCGGCCCCAACGACACCACCGCCGGCGCGGCGCCCTACGCCAAGCCCGATCCCGCCCTGGCCAAGAAGCTGCTGGCCGAAGCCGGATACAAGGGCGAGAAGGTCGCGATCCTGCTGCCCACCGACCTGGCCTACCTGAACTCCGCCACGCTGGTCGCCATCCAGGCGCTGCAGGACATCGGCGTCAACCTCGACATCCAGTCCATGGACTGGGCCACGCTGACCGCGCGCCGCGCCCGCAAGGAACCCATCGACAAGGGCGGCTGGAACATCTTCCTGTCGGCCGCTTCGGAGTTCAACGTCGACTCGCCCATCAGCAACACCTACCTGGGCGCGGTGTGCGGCAACAGCCTGCCGGGCTGGCCCTGCGACAAGAAGCTGGACGAACTGCGCGCCCAGTGGATTGCGGCCACCAGTTCGGACGAACGCAAGCGCGTGCTCGACCTGTTCCAGGAGCGCGCCTATGAAGCCTTCCCCGCGATCTCGGTGGGCCAGTATTCGCGGGCATTCGCGTCGCACAACAGCCTGAAGAACGCGGAAAAGATCTGGAGCCTGCCGAACCTGTGGGTGCTGGACAAGTAATCCGCAGCCAGCCTAATCGATACGCGAGACAACCATGGGTTACATCATCCGGCGAGTGCTTGCCATCGTGCCTGTCATGGCAGTGGTGGCGGTGATCGTCTTCCTGCTGATCCACCTGTCGCCGGGAGACCCGGCGGCGCTCATCGCCGGGGATTTCGCCTCCGCCGACGACATCGCCAAGCTGCGCGTGGCGCTGGGCCTGGACGAGCCGCTGTGGCGGCAGTTCGGGCTGTGGGCGGGCAAGCTGCTGCAAGGCGACCTGGGCACGTCCATCTTCACCCACGTGCCCGTGACGCAGCTGCTGGCGCAGCGGGTGGAACCTACGTTGTCCATTGCCGCGCTCACGATGCTGGTCTCCATCATCGTGGCCGTGCCGCTGGGCGTGCTGGCCGCCTACCGCGCCGGCACCTGGATCGACCGCCTGGTGATGCTGTTCGCCGTGCTGGCGTTCTCGGTGCCGGTGTTCCTGGTCGGCTACCTGCTGATCTACGGCTTCGCCATCAAGCTGCAATGGCTGCCGGTGCAGGGCTATGTCAGCCTGTCCGAGGGCGTGGGCCCGTGGCTGCGCAACCTGACCCTGCCCTGTATCAACCTGGCGCTGGTATACATCGCGCTGATCACCCGCATGACCCGCGCAACCGTGGTGGAAGTGCTGCACGAGGACTACATCCGCACGGCGCGCGCCAAGGGCCTGGCGGTGCTGCCCGTGCTGGAGCACGCGCTGCGCAATGCCGCCATCCCGATTGCCACCACGGTGGGCGTGGGCATCGCGCTGCTGATCGGCGGCGTGGTCGTGACCGAGACTGTGTTCGCCATTCCCGGCATCGGCCGGCTGGTCATCGACGCGGTCCAGCACCATGACTATCCGGTGATCCAGAGCGTGCTGCTGCTATCGGCCGGCACCTACGTGCTGATCAATCTGCTGATCGACCTCAGCTACCGGCTGTTCGATCCTCGCATCCGTTACTGAGCCGCCGCAGGAAAGAATCATGTCAGAAAGCTCGATTTCCACCAGCCCGCCCGTGGTGCTGCACGAGGCGCTCAGCGCCAGCGGCCGCCGCTGGCGCTGGATACGCAAGCACCCCACCCTGATCCTGGGCCTGGCGCTGCTGTTGATCGTGGCGGGCCTGGCCATCGCCGCGCCCTGGATCGCCACGCACAACCCTATCAGCATCAATCCGCTGCAACGCATGAAGCCGCCGTCGGCCGAACATTACTTCGGCACCGACGCGCTGGGCCGCGACGTGTTCAGCCGCGTGGTGTGGGGCGGCCGCGTGTCGCTCGTGGTGGCCATCGTGGTGGCGCTGATCGCGACCGCGGTCGGCGTGGTGCTGGGCCTGATGGCGGGCTTCGTGCGCTGGGCCGACGCGATCATCATGCGCATCATGGACGGCATGATGGCCATTCCCGACATCCTGCTGGCCATCGCCCTGATGGCGGTGATCCGCGCCAGCCTGACCACGGTGATCATCGCGATCGCCATTCCGCAGGTACCGCGCGTGGTGCGCCTGGTGCGTTCGCTGGCGCTGACGCTGCGCGAACAGCTTTACGTCGAAGCCGCCCACGCCGTGGGCACGCGCCTGCCGGTGATCCTGCGGCGCCACGTGCTGCCCAACATGGTCACGCCGCTGGTGGTGCAGGCCACGTTCATTGCCGCCACCGCGGTGCTGACCGAAGCGGTGCTGTCGTTCCTGGGCGTAGGCGTGCCGGCCCAGGTGCCCAGCTGGGGCAACATGATGGCCGACGCCCGCAACTACGTGGCGGTGGCGTTCTACACCATCCTGTATCCGGGCATCCTGCTGGCCGTCACCGTGCTGGCGATCAACCTGATGGGCGACGGCCTGCGCGACGCGCTCGACCCCCGCCTGACCAACCAACGCTAGGAGCACGCCATGGCAATCTCTCCCGCCGCCGTCGCCCCTGGCGATGTGCTGCTCGAAGTCGACAACCTGCGCACCTACTTCGATACCGTGTCCGGCACCGTGCGCTCGGTGGACGGCGTGTCCTACCAGGTGCGGGCAGGCCGCACGCTGGGCGTGGTCGGCGAGTCCGGCTGCGGCAAGAGCGTCACCGCGCTGTCCATCCTGCGGCTGATCCCGACGCCGCCCGGGCGCTATGCCGGCGGCCAGATCCGCTACCGCGGCACCGACCTGCTGGGCCTGACCGAAAAGCAGATGCGCCAGATCCGCGGCAACCGGATCTCGATGATCTTCCAGGAACCGATGACCTCGCTGAACCCCGTGCTGACAGTGGGCCGGCAGATCGCGGAAACGGTGATGCTGCATCAAAAGCTCGGCCGCCGCGAGGCCTACCGCCGCGCCGAGGAAATGCTGCGCCTGGTGCAGATCGCGGAACCCGAACGGCGCGTGCACGAGTACCCCTACCAGCTTTCCGGCGGCATGCGGCAGCGCGTGATGATTGCGCTGGCCCTGGCCTGTAATCCCGAAGTGCTGATCGCCGACGAACCGACCACGGCGCTGGACGTGACCATCCAGGCGCAGATCGTGGACCTGCTGCGCAGCCTGCAGCAGAGCTTGGGCATGGGCATCGTGCTGATCACCCACGACCTGGGCGTGGTGGCCGAATGCTGCGACCGCGTGGCCGTGATGTACGCAGGCCGCAAGGTGGAAGAAGCTCCCGTCACCGAACTGTTCGACCGCCCCCTGCATCCGTACACGCGGGCGCTGATGGCGTCGATGCCGTCGATGAACGCGTCGACGCAACGCCTGGCCGAGATCCCCGGCATGGTGCCCGCGCCCAGCGAGCTGGGCAAAGGCTGCAGCTTCGCGCCGCGCTGCGCCTACGCCACCGACCGCTGCCGGGCCGAAGCGCCGCAATTGCTGGAACATGGCAGCGACCACGTGGTCGCCTGCCACGAAGCGGCGCGCGTCGCCGCGCAACCGGCCCCGCAGGCGGCCGCTTCGACGCCCCCCGGCGCCGCCCTGACTGGAGTCCAAGCATGAGCGCCCGCAACCAGCCCGCCGCCCCGGCCACGCCCTTGCTGGAAGTGCGCGACCTGAAGATGCACTATCCCGGCGCGGGCGGCTGGTTCAAGCCGCGCCGCAAGGTCATCCAGGCCGTGGACGGCGTGTCGTTCTCTGTCGCCCGCGGCGAGACCCTGGCGCTGGTGGGCGAATCCGGCTGCGGCAAGACCACCACCGGCAAGTCCGTGCTGCGCCTGATCCAGCCGACCTCGGGATCCGTGCGGCTGGAAGGCGAGGAAATCCTGGCGCTGTCGGCCGAGCAGATGCGCAGCCGCCGGCGCGACATGCAGATCATCTTCCAGGATCCGTACGCGTCGCTGAATCCACGGCTGACGGCAGGCGACATCGTCGGCGAACCGCTGCAGAACTTCCCGACCTCGGGCGGCCGGTCACGCGCCGATGAGATCGCCTGGCTGTTCTCCAAGGTCGGCCTGCGTCCGGAGGCGATGAAGAAGTTCCCGCACGAGTTCTCCGGCGGCCAGCGGCAGCGCCTGGGCATCGCGCGGGCGCTGGCCCTGCGGCCCAAGCTGATCGTGTGCGACGAACCGGTCTCCGCGCTGGACGTGTCGGTGCAGGCGCAGGTGATCAACCTGCTGATGGACCTGCAGGAAGAGATGGGCATCGCCTACCTGTTCGTCGCGCATGACCTGGCGGTGGTGCGCCACATCAGCCATCGCGTGGCGGTGATGTACCTGGGCCGCATCGTCGAGGTCGCCGACCGCGACACGCTGTTCTCGCGCCCGCTACACCCGTACACGGAAATCCTGCTGTCGGCCGTCCCGGTTCCCGATCCGCACAAGCCCGCGCAGCGCAAGCTGCTGCAGGGCGATCCGCCCAGCCCGGCGAATCCGCCCAGCGGCTGCCGCTTCCACACGCGCTGCCCGCTGGCGCAGCCAGTGTGCAAAGAGAAGCAGCCGGTCCTGACCCAGCGGCCAGACGGCTCAGACGCCGGGCAGCACTGGGTGGCGTGCCACTTCCGATGAGCGCGCCGCGCCTGCTGGCGGGTCCTCTGCCGGGCAGCGACCCGGTCTTTGGCCGCGGCATCGCCGAGCTGCGGTCGGCCATGGCAGCGGGCGCGCTCAGCGCCATGGACCTGGTGCGCGCCTACCTGGCGCGCATCGCCGCGCACGACCAGGCCGGGCCAGCGCTCAACGCGGTCATCGCGCTGAACAGCCAGGCGCTGGCCGAGGCCGCCGATCGGGACAGGGAAAGACAGCGCGGGGCGGCGCTGGGGCCGCTGCACGGCATTCCCCTTCTGCTCAAGGACAACATCGATACCGTGGGCATGCCCGCCACCGCTGGCTCGCTCGCGCTGGCCGGCCGCCGCCCGCAGCGCGACGCCGACGTCGTGCGCCGGCTGCGCGAAGCCGGCGCCGTGGTGCTGGGCAAGACCACGATGCACGAACTGGCCTGCGGCATCACCAACGTTTCTTCACTATCCGGCCGCACGCGCAACGCCTACGACGCCGCCCGCGTTCCCGGCGGATCCAGCGGCGGTAGCGCCGTCGCGGTGGCGTCCAGCTTCGCGGCGGCCGCGATAGGCACCGACACCAGCGGCTCGATCCGCATCCCCGCGGCCTTCAACCAGGTCTGGGGCCTGCGGCCCACGGCCGGACGCTACAGCAACGCCGGCGTGGTGCCGCTGTCGCCGACGCTCGACACGGTCGGCCCGATGGCCCGCAGCCTTGCTGATATCTCAGCCCTGTGGTCGGTGATGGCGGGACAAGGCGAAGACGCGCGCGGCGCGGACCGGGCCTGGCGCATCGGCACGCTGGAAGCATTCTTCGGCCCAGCCGGCGCGGAACTGGAGGTGTCGCGCCACGTCCGCGCGGCGCTCGCCGGCTGGCAAGCCGAGGGCGCACAGATCCAGCCAGTCGCGCTGGCGCTGGAAGACGCGCGCCTGACCGCCGCCAACGTCACCGGCCATGAATTCCGCGACGCGCTGGCCCTGTGCCTGCGCGATGCGGGTCTGCCTGTGCGCAGCCTGACCGACATCCTGGACGGCGGTTATCCCCACCCGGAAGTCGCGCCGCTGCTGCGCGAGCGCGATGCGCTGCGCGATCCCGACGGCAGCGCGCGCCTCGCGGTGCTGGCCCGCGCCCAGGCGCTGCGCGACGAATTGTTGACTGCCATGGACCAAGGCCAGCTGGACCTGCTGGCCTATCCCAGCGTGCGTGGCGCGCCGGCACTGCTAGGCCAGGCCCAGCGCGGCGGCAATGGGCTGCTCGCGGCGGTGACGGGGCTGCCGGCCTTGAGCGTGCCCATCGGCTTCACGCCCAGCGGAATACCCGTCGGCCTGGAACTGCTGGGTCGCGCGGGCAGCGAGCGCCAGCTGTTTCAGGCTGCGCGGCGCTTCCAGGCTTGAAAACTCCTTGCCGCGTAAGCAGCCGTAGCGGTCACGTCCTGGCCTCCTCGACGATCCAGTCGATGAAGGCGCGGACTTCCGGACGCTGGATCGCGCCGGGCCTGCTGACGGCGTAGTAGGCGAACCTCGCGGGCCAGGGCTTGTCCAGCGCCTGGACCAGGCGTCCGGCCGCGATCTCTTCCTGCGCGTGCGCGGCGGGCACCAGCGCAAGTCCCTGGCCCGCTTCCGCCGCCCGGATCAGCAGGAAATCGTCATCGAACGCATTGCCGCGCTGCGCCCGGGCATCCTGGGCCACGCCATGCGCGCTTAGCCACAGCGGCCAATCGGCGCGGTCCGCATCGTGCAGCAGCGGGTAATCCAGGCAGTCCGCCGGTTCGGCCAGCGCCGCTGCGAAGCCTGGCGCGGCCACCGGCACGAGCACCGGCGCCATCAGCGGCACCACATCCAGTCCCGGATAGTCGCCCAGCCCGTGGCGCAGGGCGACATCGACGTGGTCGCGCCGCAGATCGACCAGGGCAGGCGTCGCCTCTACCCGGATTTCGATGTGCGGATGCCGTTCCTTGAACCGCCCCAGGCGTGGAACCAGCCAAGACGCCGCGAACGTCGCCACGGTGCTGACGGTCAGGCTTTGCCGCGCCTGCTTCGCGGCCAGCATGTCCACTGCCTTGTCGATCTGCGCGAACGCCGCGCTAAGCATCGGATACGCCTCGGCGCCCGCCTCCGTCATGCGCATGCCGTGGCGTTCGCGCACCAGCAGGGCGATGCCGAGCCGGTCCTCCAGCAGCCGGATCTGCTGGCTGACGGCGCCCGGCGTGACATGCAAGGCCTGCGCCGCCGCGGTGATGCTGCCGCGCTGGCTTACCTCGACAAAAGTGCGCAGCGCCTGCAGGGGAAGCGTTGCCGTCATTTTAGATTTCCTAAATTTAAAAGTGAGAAATGATCGCTGTACCGGATCCCGCTCAACAAAGAAAATTTCAATGCCGCCGCGGATCCTGAATATTTAGCCAATCTTAAATGAGCAAGCCCATGCTGAATCTATACACCGATAGTTCTCCCAATGGCTACAAGGCCACCATCGCGCTGGAAGAACTGGAACTGCCCTACCGCCTGCACCATGTGCGCATCGCGCAGGGCGAGCACCGCCAGCCGGATTTTCTGGCCCTGAATCCGCACGGCCGCATTCCGGTACTGACCGATGATGAAACCGGCGTGGCGCTGTTCGAATCGGCGGCCATACTGCTGTATCTCGCGGAAAAGACCGGGAGGCTGCTGCCCACGGACATCCAAGGCCGCTGGGAAGCGATCAAGTGGCTGCAATTCCATTCCAGCAGCGTCGGTCCCATCATCGGGCAACGCGTGAACTTCGAGGTGTTCGACAAGGCGCGCAACCCCGCCGCGCTCGAACGCTACCAGCGCCTGACCGAGGATGCGCTCGCGGTGCTGGACCGCAGGCTGGCCGATCAGCCCTACCTTGCCGGCGACGCCTACTCCATCGCCGATATCGCGCATTTCGGCTGGAGCCACATCGCACGGATCATCGATTTCGATTTCAGCCATCACCGGCACCTGAGCGCATGGCACGAACGCGTGGCAGCGCGGCCCGCGGTCGCCAAAGGCATCACCCTGCCCGCGCCGGCAACGGGCGCTTGAAGGAAACAAGGACAGTCGGAATGGACACCACCCTCTCTCTCCATGGCACGACGGGAGCGTCGTACTTCGCTTTTTCCGCGCACCCCGGCTATCGGCGGATGTTCGCGCCCGACCGCCTGACGCTGGGCATCTTCCTGCCGCTGCGCTTCTATGAAGGCAGCATGGCGGTCCTTGCGGGGCAGGCCGAACTTGTGCGGCAGATCGACCGGCAGGAGTTTGCCGCCGTCTGGGTACGCGACGTACCCTTGTACTCCCCTTCGTTCGGCGATGCCGGCCAGGTCTTCGATCCGTTCACCTACCTGGCCTTTCTGGCGGCGCAAACGAAGAAGATTGCACTGGCCACGGGCAGCGCGATCTTTTCCCTGCGCCCCCCCATCGATCTGGCCAAGGCGGCGACAACCATCGACCAATTGTCGGGCGGCCGGCTGGTGCTGGGGATTGCGTCGGGAGACCGTCCGGTCGAGTTTCCTGCCTATGGGCTGAATCACGACGAACGCGCTGCGCGTTTCGCCGAGGCGGTTTCGTACTTCCGTCAGTTGATGCGCCCAGGACGCCTGGAGATCGATTCGCCGCTGGGGCGCTTCAGCAACGCGGAATTCCTGCCCAAGCCCGCCGCGGGCGTCATTCCGCTCATCGTCACGGGTTCGTCGGGGCAGTCGCTGCCGTGGATCGCCGAACACGCCGATGGCTGGCTGACCTATCCCGACGCCACCGATACGTCGACAGGACCCAAGCGCCTGGGGGCCAAGATCCGCGCCTGGCGCGCCCAGATTCCCGACGGCGGCTTCCGGCCGCACATGACCAATGAATGGCTGGACCTGGCCGAAGACCCCGACCATCCCCGCACGCCCTTGCATAACGGTTTCGTGCTGCGCACGGGCAGGAAAGGCTTGATCGCGTTGCTGGAAGAATGGCAGGAGGCCGGCGTCAATCACGCCGCGCTGGGCATCCAGTTCTCGCAACGGCCCGCGGCGGACGTGCTGCAGGAACTGGCGGAGGAAGTGCTGCCACATTTCCCCACGCATGAAGGGCCTGGGACTTTGCCGGACGCTTGGTAGCTCACGCAGGCGGCTACGCTATCCTTGACGGTTTGCATCCTCCAACCCCGTCATGGCGCAGCCCTCCGCCCGCATACTCGAAGGAACCATCGACCAGATCCGCCTCGCGGTGCCGCTCGTGCGGCACGATGCGTTCCTGCGCGTAGGAACAGAAAGCGTGATCGCCGCCGGGCTGGAAGCGCCGCAGATCAATCAATTGCAGCGCCTGCATCAGCAGGGCATGCCGGCGCGCCTGGGTGTGATGGACGGCGAAGAGGGGCCGGCCGTCTTCTCCTGGGCGGTTCCGGCGCGTGGCGATCCCATCCCGCCGCGCTACTACCAAACCCTGAAACGGCGCGGCTGGCGCGAGGTCGTCATCGGCGGCGCGGTCTGCGCGGCGTTCGTGTGGCTGGCTTGGCTGCTCGGCATCGCCAGCCTCACACGCGTGTTCCTGATGGTCTTCTCGCTGGTCGTCGCCCTGGTGGCGCTGGTGGTGGCGGGCTCGGCCATGCACGGCCTCTGGCACAACCGCCGCCACCGCCCGCTGATCCTGGCAACCGAAGCGCTTTTCGATCCCAAGCAAAAGCCGGTTGCCGGCATACCTGCCCCGCCGCCCGAGCCGCCACGCCTGGAGCCGCTATCGACGCAGGACGAGGGCGAACCGCCCATCGGGTACGTGCGGGGCCGCCTTACCGGCCTCACGCATGAGATGCGCCAGGTTCACAAAGGGCCGAACTATGGCATCTACCGCTACACGGTCAACGGCGTGGACTACGCGATGATCGCCCAGGAAGCGTTCGGCGACGCGCTGCCCTTCCTGGCCGAGGGCGACCGCGTCGAATTGGCAGTGCGCACGGCCTCCGTCCACCAGGATGGCCGGCGCGCCGTCTATGCGCTGCGCAATCTGGAAGATGGCCGCTGCTATATGTGCCACCGCTACTACGGCGGCGAGCAAGGCAGGGACACGCCTATCCGCGTGGGCATGAGCCAGCGCGCGCGCCTGCTCAAGCTGATAGGCGCGTTGATGCTGACGGCCTGGCTGTTCGTGGTCGGCCTGCAGTTTTTCGCCGGACCGGACGACGGTTCGTTCCGGGACTTTCCCGAACTGGCCGTCTTCCTGCTGGCGCTCTTCTTCATCGTGTGGCTGGGCTTCGCCCTGCCCCTGCTATGGCTGGACACGCGCTGGCGCATGGGCCGGCCCACGCGGCGGCAGCGTTTCACGCAGCGGATCTACGCCATGCTGGACCTCGGTACGCCCCTTGCGCCCTCGCAGCGCATCGAAGACGTGTAGCGCGCGCAGGCCTCAGTTGCCCAGCAGCTTCACCGTCTGCGGGTTGTAGCCGGAATACGCGCCGCCGCAGCCCGTATAGGCTTGCGCGGCGGCGGGCAGGCCGGTAGCGCGGACGGAGAGTTCGCCGCGCGCGCGGATCTCCCTGTAGCGTTCGGCAGCCACCGTCTCATCCGGCAGGAAGTACAGCCGCACGCGCAGCAGGCCCTTGCCTGGGTCCTTGCCGCTCGCCGCGCTGAAGGCCGGCACGCTCACTATCGCCTCCCGCCAGGTCCCGGGTTCTTCCAGCGTCTGCCAACGCACCCGCAAGGGCTGCTCCAGATCGAGCAGGACCGGGCTACCGCCACGCACCGGATCGCAAGGCTGCCGCAGCACGCTGCGCGCCGCCTGCGAGCCCATGTCATAGGCCTGGCCGTTGATCTCCACCCGGGCGATGGTCTGCGGCGTCAGGTTCTGCAGGCCGAATATCGCCACCCCGGGCATCCCGGCCGCCTCCATCCGGTCGTCGGTGGTGCCAGCGAAGCGCGCGATGCCCGGCGCCACCTCGACGTGATCGGCATAGTGGTAATAGTGATAAACCACCAGCTCCGCTTCGCCCTGCGCGGACGCCGAGGGCAGCTTGCCCATATCCGGATACGGCTGGCGTTTCAGCGGCACGGACGCGCCTGGCGTTCCGTCCTGGCTGGAGTACACGTAGCGATCCACGCCGTCCTTCAGGCGCGCGCCGTCGTAGGGGAAATTCTCGCTGGCCGCGGCCCCCTGGTTCGGATAGCGGCGAAAGCGCGAAAACATGTATTGAGCCACCGACCCGGGCTCCAGGTACGGCGACGAGCCCGACGACACGCTCCCGCCGCTCCGGTCCGTCCAGATCGTGCGCCCGCTCAGATTGACATGCGCTTCCTCGATCGCTGGGTGCGACGCCTGGAAACGGTCCCACCTGCCCTGCTCGATGGAGTCGCTGACGGGCACGATGGCAAGTGCCAACACCGTAGGCAGGAACATCAACGCGTGGACGCCCCCCGGCACCTGGCCTTTATCGCGCACCATGTAGATGATCCAGCACAGCGCCAGCACCAGGGCCAGAGGCCCGCCGAACAACACGCCATAGCTCAACAGCGCCTGCGCGCCCCAGCCCAGATTGGGGCTGGAGACGAACACGATGCCCAGGAACGCCAGCAGTCCCGCCAGCAGGAAGGAGACGATGATGCCAAACAGGTAGTGCCGGATTTGCTTCAAGTGCGCAGTCCTCGCCGGTCGCGGCATCGGCGCCATCCCGGTAGGCATGGCAGCCGACGATCTAGTCTGGCGGCAGGATAACGCTAATTCCAGTTCCGCTCTGGATCGGGAAGCGGATTTTGCCTGTCAATCCGCCAGCGCCCGCCCTGTTCTCTACGATGACGGGCGGCCCTTCCAGCGCCCCCCGAGGCTCGTCGCCTACTTGCCCTTGCGCAGCGACAGCGGCACACCCCAGATCGGGTCTTCCATGCCCTGCTTGCCCAAGGGCGTGATCTGCATCGGTGTCATCTTGGCCAGAAGCTGACGGTGTTCCGCGCTTACGTTCTCAAGCCGCTCGATGTACTTCTGCGTGAACTCCATGGGCGCTGGACGCGTATAGACGGTCAGATCTTCGAGCGGGCATTCGATCATCTTCGGATCGACCGCGCGGCAGGCGGACTGCCGGTACTTGTAGCTCGGCGTCTTCAGGTGCATGCGCTGGCTCAGCACCAGTTGGCCGCCCTTGAGCGTGAAACTTGCCAGCGCCTGCTGCGGGGGGATGCGGGCCTGCACCTTGATCGCGGGGATATCGCGGGAATCGGTCTCTTCGCGATAGCCGGCCACACCGAGCTGCGTGGTCTCGCTGTATTGCTGCTCGCTCCAGCTCACGCAGGCGCCCGAAGCCGCGTGCACGGCGGTGCAGACCGTGCGCGTCTTGGTCTCGGTGCCATAGGTAGCGTCGCGCCAGTTGGTTTCCCGGTAGAACTCGCGATAGAGCTCGGGCGACAGATAGGCGGTGCCGTTGGCGCCGCGGCCCGAACCCTCCTTGCCGCTCGCAGCGCCGACCTGGTCAAGCAAGGCATTCAGCTTGTAGTCGTCGCCACCGGTGAGCAGATATTTGCCCGGCGGCAGGATATGCACCTCGAAGGCCTGGAACAGATAGGTCGTCTTCTTGTCCCGTTGTAGCGAGTTGGTCTGAAAGCCGCGGCTGAAAGTTATGCGCGGATCCTTTTCGTACATCCAGATGACGCGCGAGGTCCATTTAGTCATTTCCAACGCGTCGCTCAGCGAACGATGCGGCATGATGTCGGCCACCAGCACCACGGCCATATCGTCCTTCAGCGCCGCGTCGATCAGATCCAGCAGCTGGGCATAGCGCGGATCGTTCCTGGTGCCTTCGGCGCTCAGGAACGGATGAGGCGCGCAGCCAGACAGGGCCAGCGCGAGCGCCAGGGCGGACAGGGCAAGTCGCGGACGCGTCAGGGTCATGGATCAGTCCTTGGTATGAGCGGGATCGGTCGGTTGAGCGCGCATACTACTGGCTCGGGGCCAGATCGCAATCCTTGCATAGCGGCTGAAACACACGCCGGCCGGCTCCGATCCGGCGTTCATGCAGACCCGCGCAAGCGCCCGGCCATGCCTCGCAGCCGCCGGGCCAATAACGGCGGGAGCCGCGGCCCCCCGTACTGCCGCGCCGCCTCGCATGGGCGCTCGGATCGCTGACACAAAAGGTTTGAAATTATTTGTTGCGATTGTTTCTCGTCTCGGCGACGCTAGGCGTCGTCCATCGCGATTCCGCCCGGAGACCCCCGCCATGTCGCTCGCCCTTTACGGCCATCCCTTCTCCTCCTACACGCAGAAGGTGCTGATCGCGCTGTACGAAAACGGCACTCCATTCGAGTTCCGCTGCATCGGCCCCGACACGCCAGAGCACGCGGCCGAATGGCTGCGCCGCTGGCCCCTGCACAAGTTCCCGCTGCTGGAAGACGGCGGCCGCAACATCGCCGAGACCAGCATCATCATCGAGCATCTGCAGCTGGATCATCCCGGGCCGCAGCGCCTGCTGCCCGCCGATCCCAGGACAGCGCTGCAGGTGCGCTTCCTGGATCGGTTCTTCGACCTGCACATCATGAACTGGACGCAGCATGCGGTAGGTGGCGCGCTCTCGGGCGACGAGAACAAGCGGCGGGAAACGCTGGCCCTGGCGGTGGAAAAGCTGGAAGTCGCCTATGCATGGCTCGAAACGCATCTGGCCGGCAAGACCTGGGCGGCTGGCGAGGACTTTACCCTGGCGGACTGCGCCGCCGCGCCCTCGCTGTTCTATGGCGACTGGACGCACCGCATCGCCGAATCGTATCCGGTGCTGCGCGCTTATCGGGCGCGGCTGCTTGCGCGTCCATCGTTCGCGCGGGCCGTGGAAGAAGCGCGGCCGTACCGGCCGCTGTTCCCGCTGGGCGCGCCGGACCGGGATTGACCCCGGGGCCGGCAGACGCGTCACTCGTTGCCGGCGGCCATGTCCCACACCTTCTGGGCGATGGGATTCTTCTGTTCCTCGATGATGTGCGCCATCAGGCCCACCGAACGGCCGATCATCGTCAAGGCCTTGCCCAACTCCGGCGTCAGGCCCATATCGAGCACGATGGCGCCCTTGGCCCCGGTGGCATTCAGCGGAATCTTGCGGCCCGACTGGCGGGCGGCCGCCGCGGCCAACTCGACGGCAAAGCGCGAGTAATTGCCGTAATAGCCGCAGTCCCTGGCGATCTCGAACATCTTTTCGCAACGGGGATCGCCGTCCACGTGTATGGGATGCCCCACGCCGGGAATCTTGCGCTTGGCCGCCTTGTTAGCCGCGACGCATTCCTCGGCATAGCGGCGCAGTTCCTCGTCCGTGTAGCTATCCTGCTTGGGCAGGGCGTCGCGCAGAAAGCGCGCGGCGTATTCGATCACGCCAAGAAAGCGGCTGCCTGCGCCCAGCAATCCCGCCGCCAGGGCGCCCTGCATGGCCTCGGGCGCGCCGTGCAGGGTCAGCCGCGCCGACAAGGCGCTGGGCGTGAGGCCATGGTCGGTCGCGCTCACCAGGAACAGGTTGAGCATGGTCTTGAGCTGCGGCGTGGGGAACTCGCCCAGCAGCTCCAGGGCCAGCACGTCGATGAAATCGCGCTGGAACAGGTCCTGCACCAGGTCATGGCCTCGCACCAGGATGGTATGGGCGTCGCCGCCTCCGATCTTGCTGTCGAACATCTCAAATCTCCGTGTTTTTTTCCGGGCAGCGGACGGCCGCTGCGCCGGCCTGCTATTCGATGACGGCGTCCAGCGCCACCACGCCGCGCCCTTCGTCCAATACCACCAGCGGGTTGACCTCCAGCGATTGCACGTCGTCTCCCAGCGCCGTGAACAAGGCCGCGATGCGCAGCACGGCATCCACCAGGGCCGCCCTGTCGCGCGCCGGCAGGCCGCGATGGCTGGCCAGGCGGCGCGCGATGCGCGTTTGGTCCAGCGCGCGCTCGATCTGCTTGCGGCTGGCCGGCAGGTGGCAGCGCGCCACGTCGGCCTCGACCTCCACCCACACGCCGCCCGCGCCCACGCTCAGCACCGGGCCGAAGACCTCGTCGCGATGCAGGCCCACCAGCATTTCCACGCCGTCGACCACCATCTCCGACACCAGCACGCCGCGGATGGCCGCGACGGGCACCTGATGCCGCGCCGCGTTCGCGACAATGTTCTCGAAAGCCTGCCGCACGTCGGCTTCATCGCGCAGCCGCAGCTGCACGCCGCCGATCTCGCTCTTGTGCAGCACGCCGTCGGCCACCAGCTTGAGCGCCACCGGAAAACCGATGGCGCACGCGGCTGCCGCCGCCTCTTGCGCCGTGGCCGCCTGGGATTCGCGGGGCGCGCGCACGCCGTACTGCGCCAGCAGCGCCTTGGCCTGCGCTTCATTGCAGGGCAGCGTTACGACAGGCGCGGCCGCCGGCAGGCCTGCGGGCGGAGCGTCCGGCGCCTCGTCGGCCCCCAGGTCCGCGTACGCGCTGACGCGCTTGAGCGCCTGCATGGCGTTGCGCAGGCTGTAGACCGGCGCGAATCCTTCCTGGATCAGAAGGTCGTGCGCCGGCCCGCGGCGGCTGCTCATCCAGACGGGCACGAAGGCCTTGGCGCCGCCCTGTGCGACCGCCAGCATGTTGCGCACCAGCCCTTCGGTGCTGGCCGAATAATTGGAGGTGATGGGATAGAGCACGGCGTCCACGCCCGGGTCCGCAAACAGCGGCGCCAGGCAGCGCCGCGCCAGATCCGGGTCGGTCAGCGCCTTGGTGGTCAGGTCCACGGGATTGGTCAGGGCCGCGTAGGCGGGCGCGTGCCGCGCCATCTCGGCCACGGTTTCATCCGCCAGCGCGGCCATGGCCAGCCCGGCTTCGCCCACCTTGTCGGCCGATAGCACGCCCGCGCCGCCCGACGATGAATACACGCAGATGTTGCGCAGGCGGCGCACGCCCACGCGCGATATCAGGCTGGCGACGTCCAGCAGTTCGTCCAGGTCTTCGACACGGATGACGCCGTACTGCGAGAACACCGCGTCGTTGACGGCATCCTCGCCCGCCAGCGAGGCAGTATGCGATTGCGCCGCCTTCTTGCCGAAATCCGAGCGGCCGATCTTCAGCGCGATCAGCGGCTTGCCCGCGCGGCGCGCGGCCGCCGCCGCCGCAATGAAACGCGGGCCGCTGCGTATGCCTTCCATCACGGTGCAGATCAGGTCGGTTCCCGGGTCATGCGCCAGCCAGTTGATGAAGTCCGCGCTGTCCAGGTCCAGTTCGTTGCCGGTGGAGAACCAGCGCGAAAAGCACACGCCGCGCTCGTTGCCCTGCATGAGCGAACGGCCCAGGCCTCCGCCCTGCGTCACCAGGCCGATGCGCGAAAGCTTTCCCGTCCTGCCGTCGTTGCGGAATTCGGTGGAAAAGGTCAGGCCCAGGCGCGGCGCCAGCATGGTCATGCCCGCGCAGTTGGGACCGTACAGGCGCATGCCGCTGCGCTGCGCCAGCGCCAGCATCTCGGCCTCGACCGTGCGCCCCGCTACGCCCAGCTCGGCGAAACCGCCCGTGAACACGATGACGTAGCGCACGCCCTTGGCGGCGCAGGCGCGCAGCGTGGCGACGGCGGATTCGGCCGGCACCAGCAGCAAGGCCACGTCGATGCCTTGCGCCGGCACCGCGTCCACGCTGGCATGCAAGGGTTTGCCGAAGAGTTCGCCGCCCTTGGGGTTGACCAGGTGCACCTCGCCGTCGAAATCCGAGTGCTCCAGCACGTTGACCACTGTGGTGTGGCCCAGCGTGCCAGGCTTGCTGGAGGCGCCCACGATCATGACCGAACGCGGCCGCGTCAGCTCCACCAGATCGTCGAAGCGAACGTTGGGATCAAACTGGGAAGGACTGGCGCTCATGCGGCCTCCGGTCGGCATTTCATCAGGGTGGTCCATTCCGACTCCACCACGACTTCGCCGTTCTGGTTCTTCACCGTGCGCTGCATGGTCACGCGGCCCGTGCCGGGGCGCTTCTGCGACAGCGTCTTATCGCCTATGCTCAATTCGACATGGATGGTGTCGCCGATGAGCACGGGCTTGCGCCACACGCAGCGCAGTTCGGTCAGCGCCAGCCGGGTGCCGTCCATCAGGCGGTACACCGGCATGCGGGTGGTCAGGCCCGACGCGATGGCCAGGGTCAGCATGCCGTGCGCGGCGCGCTGGCCGAAGGGATGGCTGGCGGCGAATACGGCATCCGTGTGCAGCGCGTTGTAGTCGCCGGACAGCCCGGCGAACTGCACCACATCCGCTTCGGTGACCGTGCGGCGCGGACTTTCCCAGGACTGCCCGGACGCCAGGTCCTCAAAGTACAGGCGGCGGCCCAGATGTTCGTCCAGATCGAATGGCGTGCTCATGCGTAACGCCCTCCCGTCACGTGCACGGTCTCGCCCGTGGTGAAGCCGGCCAGGCGCGATGCCAGGAAGGCTACCGTCGCGGCCACATCGGCCGGGTCGCCCAGCCGGCCGACCGGCGTGTTGGTCTTGGCGCGTTCGGTCAGCTCTTGGTAGTCGGGGCGCTTCTGCATGCGCGGCGTCGAAATGACGCCCGGGGCGACCGCGTTGGCGGTGATGCCGAACTTGCCGGACTCCAGCGCCAACGAACGGGTAAAGCCGATCAGCCCGGCCTTGGCGGCCGAGTAGTTGGTCTGCCCGGGATTTCCCAGATGGGCGCGCGAGGCGATGTTGATGACGCGGCCGAAGCGCTGTTCCATCATCAGCGGCAGCACTGCGCGCGAGCAATGGAATGCCCCTTGCAGCGTCACGTCCAGCACCGCGTGCCAATCTTCCTCGGACATCTTGGTCAGATAACGGTCGCGCGCGAAGCCCGCGTTGTTGACCAGGATATCCACCTTCTTCCAGCGCTCGACCGCCTGCTGCACGGCGCGGCCGACCTCGTCCTTGTTGGTCACGTCGGCGCGCACGCCCAGGCCGTTCCCGCCCAAGGCAGACAGTTCGGCGCAGGCGGATTCGATCGCCTCTTCATTGGCGTCGCACACCACCACATTGCAGCCTTCCTGCACGAAGCGCCTGGCCATTGCCATGCCCAGCGTGCCCGCGCCGCCCGTGATGAAAGCGGTGCAACCCTTCAGTTCCAGATCCATGATGCCATTCCATTCGAGTTTCAATGTTCCTGCCACGCCGGGCCCGCCCGGGCCCGGCGTTCAATCGACCTGCAGCCGCGCCTTCTCCACCAGAGCCTGGGCGCCGGCCCTCTCCTTGGCCCAGAAGACCGCGAAGGCTTCGGGCGTGCTGCCCACCAGCGGCGTGTAGATGCGCGCGAAGCGTTCCTGCACTTCGGGCATCTGCAGGGTGTCGCGCAAGGCCTTGGAGAACTTGTCGACGATGGGTTGGGGCGTGCCCGCCGGCATGACCACGGCCTGCCAGGTCGTCACTTTGAAGCCGGGCACGCCGGACTCGGCCACCGTGGGCACGTCGGGCATGTCCGCCACGCGCTGGTCGCCGCTGACGGCAAGGGCGCGCAGCGCGCCTTCCTTGATGAAGGGCGCGGTGGTGGAGCGGCTGTCCACCATGAAGGACAGGCGCCCGGCGATCAGGTCCTGCAGCGCGGGCGCGCTGCCCTTGTAAGGCACGTGCGTCATGGGCGCGTTCAGGGCCAGCGACAGCGCGGCGCCCGCCACGTGCATGGAACTGCCGTGCCCGGCGGACCCGTACGACAACCCCGCGTCGGGCTTCTTCGCCGCCTGCACCAGGTCCTGCATGGTCTGGAATGGCGAAGACTTCGGCACCACCACAACCAGCGGCGAATCGGTCAATTGCGTGACCGGCACAAAGGCCTTGCCCGGATCGACCTGCACGCCCTTGTAGAGATAAGTGTTGATGGCCAGCGGCCCGACGTTGGCCCACAGCGCCGTGTAGCCGTCGGGTTCGGCCGTGGCCACGGCCTGGTTGGCGATGTTGCCGTTGGCGCCGGGCTTGTAGATCGGCACCACGGGCTGGCCGAGCTTTTTGGATAGCTCGTCCTGCACCATCTTGAACGCGATGTCCGAAGCGCCCCCGGGCGCGAAACCGATGACCATGCGCAGCGGACGGTCGGGCCATTCCGCGTGCGCGCCGGCCGCCAGCATGCAGGCGGCCAGGCCCGAGGCCAGCTTGACGATGAACTTCATGTTGTCTCCTGTGGGCGCCACGCTAGATCGTGGTGTCGTACTTGACGTTCTTGAGCTGGGTGTTTTCGTAGATGGCTTCCAGCCCGCGTTCCTTGCCGATGCCAGACTGCTTGTAGCCGCCAAACGGCGCATCGAACGACGTCCGCAGGCCGGTGTTGATGGCCACGCTGCCCGACTGCAGGCCGCGCGCCATGCGCAGGGCGCGGCCGCCGTCGCGCGTGTACAGCACCGCGGCCAGCCCGTAGCGCGTGTCGTTGGCGATGCGCAAGGCGTCGGCTTCGTCGCGAAAGCCGATCACGGATTGCACCGGGCCGAAGATCTCGTCCTGCGCGCTCTGCATGCGCGCGTGGGAGTTCAGCAGCAGCGTGGGCGGCACGAAGTAGCCCTTGGCCGTGTCGCCTTCCAGCTTCATGTTGCCGTAATGGACGGGCTGCGCGCCCTCTTCCCGCGCCAGCGCCACGTACTTCTCGACGCGCTGCTTCTGGGCCGCGCTGACCAGGGGGCCCATCTCGGTCGCTGGGTCCGCGGGCGAGCCGATGCGCACGGCGTCCAGGCGCTGCTGCAGCAGGCCAAGGAATTCCTCGCGCACGGAATCCTGTACCAGCAGGCGCGTGCAGGCGATGCAGACCTGGCCGGAATTCTTGATGATGTCGCCCGCGGCCACGGCCGCCGCCTTGTCCAGCGGCGCGTCCTCGAACACGATCAGCGGCGACTTGCCGCCCAGCTCCAGCGTGACGCGCTTGACGTCGGCAGCCGCGGACGCCTGGATACGCGCGCCGGTCACGGTGCCGCCGGTGAACGACACCCGTGATACCAGCGGATGAGTGACCAGCCGTTCGCCCACCGTGGCGCCGGGACCGTTGACCACGTTGATCACGCCGGGCGGAAAGCCGGCTTCCTCGAACAGGCGCGCCAGCGCCATGCTGGACAGCGGCGTCACTTCCGAGGGCTTGAGGATCACCGCATTGCCCGCGGCCAGCGCCGGACCGAGCTTGTTGACGGTCAGCGTCATCGGGTAATTCCACGGCATGATGAGCGCGCACACGCCCAGCGGCTCGCGTATCGTGAAATTGAGCACGTCGGCATTGCCCACCGGTATGGTCTCGCCGCGCAGGGCCGGAATGATGCCCGCGAAGTACTCCAGCGACGCCGGCATGCCCTTGAGCGAATCCAGCGAATGCGTAATGGGCTTGCCCACGTTCAGCGTTTCGATCCAGGCGAGCTTTTCGCGGTCGCGCTCGAACAGGTCGGCCAGGCGCCGCAGCAGCTTGCCGCGCTGCGCCGGCGTGGTCTTGCGCCAGTGCGTTTCAAAGGCGGTGTGCGCAGCCTGCACGGCGGCGTCCACATCTGCCGCCGAGGCTTCATGCACGCTGGCGAGCACCTGCGCCGTGGCCGGGTTGCAGGTATCGAACGTGCGGCCTTCGGCGCCAGCGCGCCAGTTTTCCCCGATCAGCAGTTCATAGGGGCGGGAATCGATGACATCCATGCGGGCGCTCCTTACGCGGCCATTTGCAGGTATAGGGATTGGATTTCTTCCGGCGCGAGTACGCGCGGATTGATGGGCATGGACGCGCTCAGCATGGCCTGGCTGGCCAGCTGAGCGGCGTCCTGCTCAGACAGCGCCAAGCCGGAAAAGCGCAGGGGAATGCCCGCCAGCCGCGCCAGCGACTCGACCGCCTCGATCAGGGCCAGGGCGTCCTGTTGTTCGTCGCCCGTCGCGGCTATGCCCAGCGCGCGGGCGGCCTCGGCGTAAGGCGCGGCGGCGGTCTGCGCCGTGTGGCGCGCCACCACGCTGAAGATCGGACCCAGCACTTCCGCATGCGCCATGTGGACGCGCGACTCCAGCGGCGTGCACATGGCGTGCACGGCGTCCACCTTGCTCATGCCGATGGCCAGGCCCGCCATATATGCGCCCATCTGCATGTCGGCGCGCGCGCGCAGGCTGTCCGGGGCGCGCAGCACGTCGGGCAGCGCCCGCATGCACAGGCGCAGGGCCTGCAAGGCCATGGCCTTGCCGACAGGGGAAGGATCGGTATTGATCCAGGCGCCCAGCGCATGCAGCACGGCGTCGAAGCCGCCCTGCGCGGTGGGGCGCGGCGGCAGGCTGAGCGTAAGCTCGGGCTGCAGCGCCACCAGCGCCGGACGGGCGCGCAAGGAACGGTACAGGCGCTTGCGCCCGTCGTCGCCCTGGATCAGCGCGGCCGAGCTGCTTTCGCTGCCGGTGCCCGAAGTCGTGGGCACGGCGATGAAGAGCGGATCGGCGGGATCGGCGGCGGCGTTCAGCCAGGCTTGCCCACACGGCGCCTGCAATTCGTCGGCATCGAACCCGCCCGCCAGGCAGGCGTAGACCGCCTTGGCCACGTCGATGGCGCTGCCCCCGCCCACCGCCAGCACGCTGGCGCAGCCCTGCTCGCGCGCCACGTGCAGCGCGGCCCGCACCTGGTCCATGGCGGGATTGGGCACCACGCCGTCATAGACATGCCATTGCAGTCCCGGCATGGCGGCAAGCGCCGCTTCGACCGCGGCGCCCGTTGCGCCCCAGGTGCCGGCATCGGTCACCACCAGCGGCAGGCGCAGGCGCGCGCCCGCGGCCGCCAAGGTTCTGGCCAGGGCCTTCCCGCCCCAATGGCAAACGCCAGGCCAGGACATCACGCCCTGGGCCTGTGGCGCACAATCCTGCTGACCGCTCATTCGTCCTCCTGATCTTGCATAATTTGCTAGGCAAATTTATAATTCATTTAGTGAATTGATCATAAAAAAGGAGCTTGCCCATGTCAAGAGCCTCGCCTCGCGCGCCCAAGAACGACGCCACCGAAGATTCCGCGGAACCCGACCGCCAATTCGTCACCGCGCTGGCCCGCGGGCTGGACATCCTGCGCTGCTTCAGCGCCGAACGGCGCATGCTGGGCACGACGGAACTGGCCCATCTGACCGGCCTGGCCCAGCCCACGGTCTGGCGGCTGTGCCATACCCTGCAAAAGACGGGATTCCTGGCCGCCGTGCCAGGCAAGGACAAGCTGCAACTGGGCATCGCCGCCATCGCGCTGGGCGGCGCGGCGCTGGCGGGGCAGGAAGCGCTGGACATCATCCGGCCCATGTTGCAGGCGCTGGCCGACCGCTATCAGGTCGCGGTGGCGCTGGGACGGCGCGACGGCGACAGCATCGTCTACCTGCTGCGCTGCCAGGGAAATTCGCCGCTGCTGATGAATCTGCGCGTGGGTTCGCGCATACCGCTGTTCCATAGCGCGATCGGCTGGGCCTACCTGGCCTGCTGCTCGCCCGAGGAACGCGAGGCCCTGCTGCAAGAGGCCCGCGCATCCGGCAAGGCCGGCGATGCCACGGAGCAACAGGCCATTGCCGACGCCATCGCCCGGTATCCGGAGCGCGGCTTCGTCTATCACGAGCGCCCCGCCTATCAGATCAACACCGTCGCCGCCGCCATCGAGCTGCCCGCCGGCGAACGCTACGTGGTCAGCTGCGGCGGCCCGGCGGCGCTGCTGCCCCGGCAACTGATGCTCGATGAAGCCGGGCCCACGCTACGGCAGTTGGCGCATGAACTGCAGCCCATCCTGCTGATGGGGAGGCACGTGTGACCCAGCCTCTTGCTCCGGCCATTCCGCAACGCTGGCCCACCCGCATCACCGAACTGATGGGCATACGCTGGCCGTTGCTGCTGGGCGGCATGATGTGGCTGTCGGATGCGCGGCTGGTCGCCGCCATGGTGCGCGCAGGCGGCATGGGTTTCATGACCGCGCGCAGCTCACGCACGGACCAGGACTTCCGGCAGGCGCTGCGCGATTGCGGCGAACTGACGGGCGGCCTGCCGTTCGGCGTCAACCTCACGCTGTCGCGCCGCGCGGCCAATAACGAGTCCATGCTGACGCGGCTGCGCATCGCGCTCGACGCGGGCGTGCGCCTGTTCGAAACGGCGGGCCTGCCGCCCACGCCGCTGCTGCCCGCGCTGCGCGAGGCTGGCGCCATCGTCATCCACAAGTGCGCGCATGTGCGCCATGCCGTCGCGGCGCAGAACATGGGCGTGGACGCAGTCACGCTGGTCGGCATGGAAGAAGGCGGCCACCCCGGCAGCAACCAGCTGCCCACCTTCCTCAACGGCGCCTATGCCCTGGAACAGCTGCGCATTCCGCTGGCGCTGGGCGGCGGCATCGGCCACGGCCGGCAGATCGCCGCGGCGCTGGCCCTGGGCGCCGACGCCGTGGTGATGGGCAGCGTCTTCACGCCAGCGCAGGAGACCCCGGCGCACGCCGCGTACAAGCAGCGCGTGGTCGACACCAGCGAGCACGGCACCCGCGCCGTGCTCGGCAGCCTGGGCGACACCTGGCGCATTCTCGACAACGAAAACGCCCGCAAGGTCGCCGCGCTGGAACAGGCGGGCGCCAGCAGCTACGCGGACTTCGGCGAACTGATCAGCGGCGAACGCACCCAGGCCCTCGCCTATCAGGCGGGCCAGCATGAAGAAGGCATGCTGTCCATGGGCCCGGCGGTGGGCTTTGCCCGCGGCATAGAACCCGTGGAAAGCATCGTCCTGCGGCTGCAGCGGGAATGCGTGCAGGCCAGCGCGCGCTTCATGCGCATGGTCGATTCCGCCTGATTTCCCGCCCGTGCCAACGGGCCGTTCCACACCCCTCGCATCCCTGCCCCGCCCTGCGCGCGGCAGGGATTTTTCATGCGCCTGCGCGAACAGATCTGGCATCGGGCCGCAAGCCCGTTATTGCGGCGCTCCCGAGGCCGCAGTATCATCAATTCATTAAACGAATTATTAATTCGCAATGCGAATAACAAACGGATCACCCAAGAATCCGTCCGCGCAACGCAAGCGCGCTCAACCCAGAAAAACAGGAGACAGGAATGAAGTTCAGCAAGATGGTTGCGGCAGCCCTGCTGGCCGCGGGATTCGCGACGGCGGCCTCGGCCGCGGAATGGCCGGACAAGCCGATACGCGCGGTGATCGGTTTTGCGCCCGGGGGACCTTCCGACATCGCGTTCAAGATGATGCAGGACGAGCTGAGCAAGAAGCTCGGCCAGCCCGTCATCCCGGAATACAAGCCTGGCGCCAACGGCAATCTCTCGCTGCTGGCCGCGGCCAGCGCGCCCGCCGACGGCTACACCATCCTCTGGACCAATGCGGCCACCATCGCCGTCAACCAGTACCTGTACAAGGACCTGAAGATCGACCCGGCCCAGGCCTTCGCGCCCGTCGCGCAACTGACCGATTCGCCGCTGGTGGTGGTGGTGCCCAAGGATTCGCCCTACCAGACCATGGCGGACCTGATCAAGGCGATCAAGGCGGACAAGCAGGCGACGATCACCTACGGATCGCCGGGCTACGGCAGTTCGGCGCACACCGCGGCGTCCTCGCTCGCGCTGGCCTTGAACACCAAGCTCACGCACGTGCCGTACAAGGGCAGCGCGCCCGCGCTGCAGGACCTGGTCGCCGGACGGTTGACCTTCATGATCGACAGCCGCTCCAGTTCCCTGCCCTACATCAAGGACGGCATGCTGCGCCCCCTGGCGGTCAGCGGCGCCACCCGCGTCAAGGATCTGCCGGACCTGCCCACCATCGCCGAGTCCGGCGTCCCGGGCTTCAAGGTCACCACCTGGCAGGCCGTGGTCGTCCCCGCCGGCACGCCCAAGCCCATCATCGACAAGCTGGCCCGGGCGCTGGAAGAAACCGCCGCCATGCCCATCGTGCAGGAACGCTTCGAACGCATCGCCACCCCGCTGGTCAGCAGTTCGCCCGAAGCGTTCGCCAAATTCTGGGCGGAGCACCGCGAGGTCACCCGCGACCTGGTGGAACGCGCCAACCTGAAGCTGGAGTAAACGCATGAGCAACATCGACCTGACGCCCGAACAACAGGAGCTGCAGCACAGCATCCGCCGCTTCATGCTGGCGGAAGTGGCGCCCATCGTCGCGCAGCACGAAAAGGCGCGGACCTTTCCGTTCGAACTCATGCCCAAGCTGGCGGAGCTGGGCTACCTGGGCGGCAACCTGCCCGAAGACCAGGGCGGACACGGCATCGACATGCCCACCTGGGCCATGATGATGGAAGAGCTGGGCTACCACTGGCTGTCGCTGCGCACCATCGTCAACATCACCAACGGCTCCATCAAGCGCCTGGCCGCCCACGGTTCACCGGCGCAGAAAGAGAAGTACCTCAAGCCGCTGATGGCCGGCCGCCTCAAGGCCTGCACAGGCCTGACGGAGCCGAACACCGGCTCCAACATCGCCGGCATCCAGACGCGGGCCGACCTGGTCGGCGACGAGTGGGTGCTGAACGGCCGCAAGCTGTGGATCACCAACGGCTGCGACGCCGACTTCGCCATGGTGGTGGCGCGCACCTACAGCCCCACCTGCGAGGGCAAGCTGTCGACCTTCATCGTCGAACGCGCCCTGGCCAACTATGACGTGCGCAAGCTCGACACCATGGTGCTGCGCTGCACCGGCACGGCCGAACTGGGCTTCGCCGACGTGCGCATCCCCAAGGAAAACCTGGTCGGCGTCGAAGGCGCGGCCCTCGCCGGCACGCTCAAGGGCCTGGATGCCGCGCGCCTGAACATCGCCATGGGCGCCGTCGGCGCCGCGCAGGCGGCCCTGGACATGTCCATCGACTACGCGAAACAGCGCGAACAGTTCGGCCGCCCCATCGGCAGCTTCCAGCTGGTGCAGAAGCACATCGTAGACATGACGGTCCGCGTCGAAGCGGCGCGCGCCCTGGGCATGCGCGCGGCCCATGCGCTGGAAGCGGGCAAGGACGTGCGCCAGGCCTGCTCCATCGCCAAGCTCTACGCCACCGAGGCCGCCCACGAAGTGGCCAACATGGCGCTGCAAGTGCATGGCGGGCTGGGCTACTCGGAGGAATATCCGATCGAGCGCATCTTCCGGGATACGCGCGGCGGCATGATTCCCGAAGGCACGACGGAGATCCAGACGCTGATCGCGGGGCGGGAGATCCTGGGGATGAACGCGATAGCCTGACGGGCGGAGCGCCAGCCCTCAGCCATCCCGCTCATGATTGGTGATGAAGTCCGGCGGCAACGCCGGGCCCCACACATAAAGCGAATCCTCCGGCGGATAATCCCCCGACGGCCACTTCTGTCCTTCGGCGATGAAGTCGATGTCGTACGAATACTCGGCGTAGCTGCCCCAGGGATCGCGCACGTAGCGGAAATAGTTTGAACCCAGCACGTGCCGGCCCACGCCCCAGCCGTCCCCATACCCCGCCGCGCCCATCTGCTCCATGCCTTGCCCCACCGCATCGATGGACGGCACGCACCAGCTGCTGTGATGCAGGCCCAGGCCATGCGACTTGGCCAATGCGATCAGGTGATGGTCGCTGCCGTGCGGACTGTGGATGAAGGCGATGGCATCGCCCGAGGTATCCGACACGCGCAGTCCAAGCGCATCCACGTAGAAGCGCGTGGCCCGAACCACGTCGGCGCTGAACAACAGGATGTGCGACAGATACAGCGGCCGCACCTGCCGCACCTGGCTGCGCGCGGGCGCGCGGCCGGCGCCGCCGCTGGCCTGTGGCGGCTCTTGCGGCGCGGGGGCCGACGGTGAAGACTTGGCTGCAATCCGCAATTGCAGAGCCAGCCCGTCGGGCGCCTCAATCCAGAGCCCTGCGGGGTCGGCGTCCTGCGGCGCGTCGCGGCGGGCGATACCCAGGCGGTCCAGATGCACGGCGAACCGTTCCAGGTCGTCCGCGTGGATCCCCATGCTCACCCACAGCAGACGCTTGCGTACGCCCTTCAAGATGCGCGCCCAGCGGTGCGGATGGCCATGGGTGTACAACGCCAGGCAGCCGTTCTCATCCCGCACGTCCAGGCCGAAACTCGAATAAAAGCGCCTGGCCTCTTCGAGATCGGGAACGCTGAACACGAACTCGTCCACCGAGTGCACGGCGAGCGGCGCTGTCTGCGCATTGGATTGCATGTCTGTCTCCAAGAATCTTGTTCTGGTTGCGGCAGGCTGCCCTGCGCTCATTGCTCGACGGCGACCTTCTGCGCCAGACCCTGGTACAGCGCCGTCTCCGTCTGGTAAAAGTCCCGCATGTCCGCCACCGAGTTCTGCGCCACCAGCTCCATACCCGTGGAAACAACATACTCGCGAAACGCGGCGTCTTCCATGGCCTGGACGATCGCGCGGTTCAGGCTGGCAACGGTCGCGTCCGGCGTATTGGCCGGCACCAGAAAGGCGATCCACGTGCCGTACACGAAATCCCGCAACTTTTCGCTGGATGCGGACAAGGGCGGCACTTGGGGCAGCTTGGGACTAGGTGCGGCGCCGGTCGTCGCGTAGGCCCGTATGCGGCCGGACTCGATCAGGTCCAGCGTCGACCCGCCCAGCGGCAGGAAGCTCAGTTCTATCTGACCGCCCATCAGGTCCTGCGTGACGGGCGGAACGCCCCGGTAGACGACGTGGTTGAGCTTGAACTGGCTTTGCCGCGCCCATTGCTCGCCCAATAGGTGGATCATCGAGCCCGGACCGATATGTCCGAAGTTCAGTCCCTTGTCTCCCTGGGCCTGCGCCAGTTGGGTCAGTTCGCCCAGGTTCTTGGCCGCGACCGCGTTGCCGCCGGTCAGGATGTAGGGCAGCCGCGCCACCACCGCCACCGCGCGCAGGTTCTCCGCCCGGTACTTCACATGCTGCATCGTGGCCGGGGTCAGGATGGGTTCGGTCTGGGACGCGATCAACAGCATGCGTCCGTCCGCTGGCGCATTCAGCACCCGTTGCGTGCCGATGGAACCGCCCGCCCCGGGTTGGTTCTCGACGATGATGGTCCTGCCCAGCGCGGCCTGCAGCAGCGGCTGCAGCTTGCGCGCCACGCCGTCGGTGGGATTGCCCACCGGCTGCGGAACGACGATGGAGACGGGCGGCGCGTCGGCCTGGGCTTGCGCGTTCGCGCACGCCAGGATGCCGATCAGGAACTGCAGACTCGCGGCCACGCCGCTACGCAGTGCTTTCATTGCAGGCCTTTCTGGTTGGACTCGTTGGAAAGCCAAAGCTGCCGGGGATCTGGAATCCCCGCCACGGCATCACTCAAGTTGCAGGCGCGACACCATGGGGCCGAACTGGACGAACTGACTTTTCAGCAAAGCGCTCATCTGCTCGGGACTGGAACCGCTGGCCTCGGCGCCCAGTTCGGCAAGGCGCTGGCGGATGGCGGGCTGCTGAACGGCCTTGGACACCGCCTGGCCGATACGCGCCACGACGGCGTCGGGCGTCTGCGCCGGGGCGAGCAAGCCGTTCCAGCCCTCGGTATCGATGCCGGTAAAACCCAGTTCGCTGACAGTGGGCGTGTCCGGCAGGGACGGCGAGCGTTGCGGCGAGGTGACCGCCAGCGCGGTCAAGGATCCGGCCCGGATGTCGCTCAGCGACGAAGACAATTGGTCGCCGCCCATCTGGATGCGGCCCGCCAGCATTTCGCCCTTCAAGGGCGCAGCACCCTTGAAGGGCACGTGCGTCATCGACGCGCCCGTCTGTTCCTGGAACCACATGCCGAACACGTGAATGTACGAACCGGGTCCCGTGGAACCGTAGGCGTAGTGGGTCGAAGGATTCTTTTTGAGCAGTTCCGCGAATTCCTTCAGGTTGCGGGCCGGCACCGAAGGCGTGGAAGTGATGACCAGCGGCACGTTGGCCACCACGCTCACGCTGCGCAGGTCGGCCAAGGGATCGAAGTTCAGCCGCTTCGCGCCCTGCGCCACCAGGGCGGCCAACGGATAGGAGATGTTGGCCATCAATACGGTATAGCCGTCGGGCGCCGCCTTGGCGACGGCATCGGCGCCCAGCAGCCCGCCCACGCCCGGACGGTTCTCGACCACCACCGGCTGCCCCAGCTCTTGCGACATGGGCGTTGCGATCAGCCGCGCGATCAGGTCGGTGGTTCCTCCGGCGGCAAACGGCACCACGATCTTCACCGGCCGCGCCGGCCAATCCGCCGCGCTGGCCACGCCCAGGCTGGACGCCAGGCCTGCGGCCAGCAACAGCCTGGCCCAACGGCGCCGGGCGGGATTGCTCACGGACGACTTCACAAAAGCAGTTGCGATTCGCATGTCTGGAGTTCCAAGAGTAGATCGTGGCCGTGCGCCCCGGCGCGCGGATGGCGCCGGGGCCGCTGGATGCGTGGTGAGAAACCTAGGCGGACGGCGCCTCGTCGCGGATGCGGTTGCGCAGCGTACCGATGCGCTCGATGTCCACCTCTACCGTGTCGCCGTCCTTCATGTAGAGCTTGGGCGTGCGCCCGAAGCCTACGCCGGCGGGGGTGCCGGAGAAAATGATGTCGCCGGCCTGCAAGGTAATGGCCTCGCTGACGGTCGAGATCACGGTAGCCACATCGAACAGCATGTCGCTGGTGTTGGACGATTGCATGGTTTCGCCATTGAGGCGGGTCTCGATCCGCAACCCGCTACCGCCCGCCGGCAGTTCGTCAGCCGTGACCACGTATGGCCCCCAGGTGCCCGTGCCGTCGAAGTTCTTGCCCACGGTCCACTGCGGCGACTTGAACTGGTATTCGCGCAGCGAGATTTCGTTGCCCACGGCGTAGCCGAACACGTGGTCCAGCGCCTGTTCCTTGGCGATCCGGCGTCCGCCCTTGCCCAGCACCACGACCATTTCGCCCTCGTAGTCCAGCGTATCGCTGATGGCCGGACGCTCCACCACCGCGTCATGCGCGCCCAGGCTGGTCGACACGCGCAGGAACAGCGTCGGGTAATCGGGCTGGTCGTACGGGCTTTCCTTGGTGTGGTCGGCATAGTTCAGGCCGACGCACAGGATCTTGGGAGGTTCGATCGACGGCGACAGAAAGGTCGCGGCAGCCGGATCGATGAACTGCGTGGCCGCGGCTGCCATGCGCTCCAGATCGGCCAGCGTCTTGCCCTGGCGCAGCAGCGTACCCAGATCGACGCCTGGAGCGGACAGCAGCGCCAGGCGGCCCTGCACGAGTGCGGCGGCGCGAGGCGCGCCGTCGATTTGTAGGGTGGCCAGTTTCACGTGATCTCCTGATGGATGAGGGTTGAACGAAGAATATGTAATTCATAAAAATATATATATTCTGGTTTTCCCTGGATAACTTGAGCTTCATAGATAAAAACCTTATCGTTTCGCATGACCTCCGTTTCCACACCTTTCCGGACTGCGGCATCGGCCCTGGCCAATGACATCCGCGCAGACATCATCACGGGCAGCCTGCCCCCGGGGGCACGCCTGCGCATCAAGGATCTCTGCGAACGCTACGACAGCGGCGCGATCCCGCTGCGTGAGGCGCTTTCGCGCCTGGCCACCAGCGGATTCGTGGTCGCGGAAGACCAGCGCGGCTTCCGCGTGGCGGACGTGTCGGCGGAAGAACTGCTGGACATCACCGAAACCCGGATCCACATCGAATGCGAAGCGCTGCGCCGCGCTATCGCGCTCGGCAGTCTGGACTGGGAAGAGCGGCTGGCCGGCGCGCACTACCGTCTGAGCCGCCTGCCCCTGCACGCTACGGACGGCTCCGGCTTGTCGGCTGAATGGGAACAAGCGCATTCCGCTTTCCATTCGGCGCTGATCAGCGGCAGCGATTCAAAGTCGCTCATCGCCATCGCCGAGCTGCTGCGCGACCAGACCGCGCGCTACCGCTACCTGTCGGTGCAGCTGAATTCCGGGACCAAAGCCGCCTCCGGCTCGAAAAAGGGCAAGGAACGCAACGTCGCCGACGAACACCGCAAGCTGCTGGAAGCCGCGCTTGCCCGCGACGCCGATACCGCCGCCAAGTTGCTGGCCCAGCACCTGCGCCAGACCACGCAGCTGGTGCTGGCCCAAATCCCCAGCCATTAGAAAGCTCCCCGCCTTGCGCCGGGCTCTCGGCCTTCCCAGGGAGCCGCCTCGCTACTCACGTCAAAATCACAACCTGCCAAAAGTAAGTTACTATCGGTAGGTTAATTATTTTGATGGAGTGTAGACGCCATGCATGCGCTAATCGTTGTTGCACATCCCGATCCCGCGTCGCTGACCCACGCGGTGGCGCGACAGGTCGCTGAAGGAATTTCCGCTGCCGATGCCGGGCATAAGTTCGAAGTCGCAGACCTGGCCGCCGAAGGTTTTGACCCTAGGTTCACCCAGCCGGACGTCGCGCTGGCCATGGGCAAGGGGGAGCCCCTGCCGGAAGTCGCCGCGGAACATGCGCGGCTTGAACGCGCCGATGCTCTGGTGCTGGTCTACCCCGTGTACTGGTGGTCCTTCCCGGGCTTGCTCAAGGGCTGGATCGACCGGGTGTTCACCCAAGGCTGGGCCTACGAAGATGCGGACGGCAAGCTGGTCAAGAAGCTGCAACGCCTCAACGTGCATCTGGTCGCTCTGGGCGGCGCCAACCAGCGCACCTATGCGCGGCACGGCTACTTCGGCGCCATGAAGACGCAGATCGACCACGGCATCTTCGGCTACTGCGGCGCCAACGTCGCCACCTCGGAATTGCTGCTGCCCTCCGACGCGGGCTTTCCCGCCGCCCATCTCGACGCAGCCCGGACGATAGGCCAGAAGATTTTCTTCTCGCGTGCTGTAATCCACGAGGAGGAAGTCCAACAATCATGACCGCAAAGATGCCAAACCCCGCCAGAGCCAACCCGCAGCGCCGCCTGTCGCGCGACGAGCGCCAACGCCAGTTGCTGGACGTCGCCTGGAAGCTGATCAGCGACGAAGGCACGGACGCCCTGACCCTGGGACGGCTGGCCACGGAAGCCGGCATCACCAAGCCCGTGGCCTATGACCACTTCGGCACGCGCAACGGGCTGCTGGTGGCGCTGTACCAGGACTTCGACGTCCGCCAGACCGCGCTCATCGACGCCGCGATCGCCGCCAGCAAGCCGGCCTTGAAGGAAAAGGCCCGGGTCATCGCAGCGGGCTACATCGAATGCGTCATGACGCAGGGCCGCGAGATTCCCGGCGTGCTGGCCGCGCTGGGCGGCTCCCCGGAACTGACTGCAGTAAAGCACCAATACCAGCAGGCCTTCATCAAGAAATGCCAATCCATACTTGCGCCTTACGCCGGACCCACGGGAATATCGCCGGCCAGCATGTGGGCGATGCTGGGCGCGGCTGACGGCCTGGCGCACGCGGCCGTGGCTCAGGACATCAGCGTGGATCAGGCGCGCGACGAGTTGATGGATACCATCATGGCGATGGTCAAACGCAGCAAGTGAATCAGCGCAGCGGCATCGCCACCGGACGCAGCGGCGCCGCATCGCCGCCGCGGATCTTCAGCGGCCCGCCGATGAAGGCGAATTCATAGACCTGGTCGCGCGACAGCTCGTCCAGCGCCGCCAGCTCGATGATGGGCACGCCCTTCTGCGCCAGCAGATAGGTATGCAACGGCACATAGTCGTCGGACACCTCTGAAGGGAAGGTCTCGAAACTGAGGTTGTCCGCCCCCAGAATCATGGCGCCGCCCTCCTCGACCAGATAACGCGCCGCGTCCAGGCCCATGCCCGGCGGCTTGGCCATGTAGGCCGCCGGATCGTTGTACAGCTTCATGCGGCCAGTGCGGATCAGGACGATGTCGCCTTCGTGCAGCTCGGTCTTCTGGCGCGCCAGCGCGGCTTTCAAGTCCTGCCGGGTAATGCGGTACTGATCGGGAAGCATCTCCACGCCCTTGAGCGCGGCCACGTCGATCAGCACGCCACGCGCCACCAGCGGCGGGAATTTCTCGATGCCCGTGCGCTTCCAGCCGCGGTCGCCCAGATGCTCGTCGGCCCGGAAGCCGTTCCAGATCTTGCCATGGATGCCGAAGTGGTTGAGCGCATCGATATGCGTGCCGGTGTGGCTGTACATCGAGAACGCCGTGCCGGTATAGCTGCGCATGGCGTTCATGTCGCGGCCCACGCCCATGGGATCGTCGACTTCGGTGCCGCGCGGCGTGTGCGTCATCCAGAACTGGTAGTGCGGATCGCCCGCGTCCTGCCAGCTGGGCATGCCCACGTAGTATTCCGTGGCCAGGTCATAGACCTTGCCGCCAGCCACGCGCGACATTACCGCGGCGCGCGATTCGGGCGTGATCAGGTTGAGGCGGCCGATCTCATCGTCCGGTCCCCAGGGGCTGATGCCCACCTCCTGTCCGGAGGCCGGCGCCCGGGCGGGCGCGCCGTGCGCGAGCACGTTGAAGCTGAGGGCGGCGCCCAGCGCCAGGCCGAGCAATTTTTGGGTGTAACGGGTAGTCATGATGCACCTTGTGCGTTTGGCTTCCGTCCCGCGGACGGAAAAATGGAAAGAAGGAAGACGTGGGCGACGCGCCGATACCCGGCGATCAGGCCTCGACCGCGGCGGGCATCAGCGCCCGCAGCCTGTCCCGCAGATCGGCCGTGGACATGGTGTGCAGACGGGCCCGGTGCGGCCCGGCTATCAACGTGGGTATGGAGTCGATGGCCAGCCGCGCGGCGGCGGCGCGATCGGCCTGCACGCGTAGCAGGGCTTCGTCGCCCTGCATGAGGGCGGCGAATTCGGCCCGGTCATGGCCCAGCCCTGCTGCGATGTCCAACAGCACGGCGTGATCGCCGACATTACGATGCTCGCTCAGGTGGGCATGCTGAATCGCGTCGAACATGTCCCAATGGCCCGCGTCGCCGGCCAGCAGATGCGCGGCCTGGCAAGCCAGCGCGCCGGCCATCCCGCTGGGGTAATCGAATGATTCGGCGCGCATGCCCTCGACGTCGATGCGGGGTTGGTCCTCATGGCGGGCGCAGGCTTCCCAATGGCCCAGGATCACCTGCTTGGCGCGCGGCATCGAGCCGAACACCTGGCACATCTGTTCAGGCGATTCCTGCAGCACGAAGCTGCGCTGGCGCACGGCAATGCCCAGTTCGGCCGCGACCTGGCGCAGGCGGGGAGACATGACATAGCACCAGCCGCAAACCACGTCATGGAAGAAGTCCACGGTCAGCGGCGCGGCGGGTGCGTAATTGGAGGTCGAAGTCATGATGGCGTCCATCTCGTTTCAATGGACGCCAGCTTAAGGACGGGCCGGCGCGGGAGTAAGGTGTCCGCCGGCAGGACTTTATTAGCTGCGCGTCAACAATCGCCGCGCATGGCCGCCGGCAGATGGTCCGCCATGAAATCCACAAAGGCCTTGACCTTGGGCTGCAAGTGGCGGCTGGTCGGATAGACCGCGTAGACATGGCGAGGCGCGGCGGGCTGTTGGGGTAAAACGCGCACCAGCCTGCCGCTGGCGATGGCGGGCGCGGCCAGGAACGACGGCAAGGCGCCTATGCCCAGCCCCTCTTCCAGCAGGTCCCGCAGCATCAGGCTGTTGTTGACCTGCACCAGCGCGGGTCCGGCCAACGGATCCGCCTGCTGGCCTGCATCCTCGTCCGCAACCGCGCCAGGGCTTTCGGCCAAGGTATAGCTGAGGATGTCATGCCCGCGCAGCGCGTCCACGCTTTCCGGAGTGCCGCGGCTGTCGAGGTAGGACGGCGCCGCGCACAGCACCTGCGTCAGCGACGCCAGCCGGCGCGCAATCAGCGAAGAATCGTCCAGTTGCGCGCGCAGCCGTATGGACACGTCAAAGCCCTGTCCCACCGCATCGACCAGCCGGTCTTCCATCGCCAGGTCCAGGCGCAGTTCCGGATATTGGCGCAGAAAGCGCGCCAGCAGCGGCGTCAGCACGCTCAAGGCAAACGAGACCGGCGCGTTCACGCGCAGCCGCCCCGACACCAGGCGGGACTCGCGCCTGACGGATTTTTCCAAGGCGTCCAGTTCGTCCAGCAGCCGGCAGCATTCGGCGTAATAGGCCGCGCCCGTGTCGGTCAGGCTCATCTTGCGGGTGGTCCGCTGGATGAGCACGGCCCCCAGGTGGGCTTCCAGCGCCCGCAACTGCTTGCTGAGCCCGGCGGACGACATATCCAGCGCCTCGGCCGCCTTGGCCAGGCTGCCCAGTTCGACGATGCGCCGGAAGGCGCGCATGTAGTTGAAGGTGTCCACCTGCGTTCAACCGCCGTCCGGCCGCGCCGCCTCGACCAGGTTGTCGCGCAGCGCGACAACCTGCTCCCTCAACGCCGCGAACTGATCGCCCGTGAGACCGCAAGCATCGCTCAGGTTGATGCTTGCGGTCTTCTCGCGCAAGCGCCGCCCTTCGTCGGTCACGCGCACCCGGACCAGCCGCTCGTCCACCGAGTCGCGCACGCGTTCCAGATAGCCCATGCCTTCGAGCTTCTTGAGTATCGGCGTGAGGGTGTTGGATTCAAGAAAGAGCTTTTCGCCCAGGCTGCCGACCGTCTGATCGTCCTCTTCGAAGAGGGCAATCATCGTCACGTACTGCGTGTAGGTGAGCCCGAGCGCGTCGAGGATGGGGCGGTACACGCGGCCGAACGCCAGGTTGGTCGAATAAACCGCGAAACAGAGGAATTCCGCCAGCTTTCTCTGGGATGGATCGTTTGGGGTCTTGGGCTTCATGTGCACCTCGGTATCTGGTCTGCCTGATGGCGCCACTTTACATCGCATGCGATGCAGTCGTAAACGATTTGATACGAATTTCCTCGCTTCAGCCTCTTGACGCCGGGACTCGCGCTTCTTACCATGCGTTTCAATCGCATTCGATTTAATCGAATCCGATTTAAATTCCAACTGACAAGGAAGTTCCCCATGCCCGCCCGTATCCAGAAAGTCCTTTTGACCGGCAAGACCCATACGACCCTCTCTCGCAACTATGTCTCGCAGGGCGGCGAGGAACGGCTCGATATCCGTCTTTCGACTCCCAACAACCCGGGCCTGGTCCAGGCTTTCGAAGACATCCAGCCGCATCCGACCGCCGAGCAGCTTTTCGCGGGCGCCTGGTCCGCCTGCTACACCAGTGCGCTGGACGTCATTGCCAAACAGATGAAGGTGCAACTGCCGAACGATCGCGCGGTGGACGTGGAAGTGGATCTGGGCATGGCGGGCAGCGCCTACCTGCTCCAAGCCCGCTTCAACGTGTTCCTGCCCGGATTGGGCCAGGCGCTGGCCGAGCAGATTGCCCACGCGGCCGATGAAATCTGCCCGTACTCGAAAGCCACGCGGGGCAACATCGATGTGACCCTCAACGTCCATGCGGCCTGAAGGGGAACCGACATGCGCAAGCTCCTGCTCGTACTCATCCTGTTTGCCGGCGGACTGGCGCATGAGCTGCGCAACCCGCTGAGCTGCCAGACCATCACGGCGCGCAACGACAGCGGCGCGCGCCGGCAAAAGCGCGAGTCCTGACTCTCGCGCCCCTCTCTCCTTGCGTCGCGGTGCCTACCCATGCTGATCATTCTTGTAGCTTTTCTTGGCGGCGTTCTCACCATCGTGAGCCCCTGCATCCTGCCCATCCTGCCCTTCGTGTTCGCACGCGGATCAGGTTCATTCCGGACCCATGCCTTGCCGCTGCTCGCGAGCATGGCCGTCGCGTTCGCGGCGGTCGCCAGCCTGGCGGCGTTCGGCGGCGCCTGGGTCGTGACGCTCAATGAGGGCGCGCGCTACGCCGCGATGGCACTGTTGGCGCTCTTCGGACTTGCGTTGCTGCTGCCCGCCGTGGGCGACTGGATGAGCCGGCCGCTGGTTGCGCTGGGCAATCGCCTGGCAGGAGCGCCTCCCGGCTCGCCGCGCGCGGCCGGGCTGCTTTCCATCGGGCTGGGCCTGGGCACCGGCCTGCTGTGGGCGCCGTGCGCCGGCCCCATCCTGGGACTGCTGCTTACCAGCGCGGCGCTCAACGGCGCGAACATCCCGACTTCCTTGCTGCTGCTGTCATTCGCCTGCGGCGCGGCGGTGGCGCTGGCCGCGGCGCTCTGGCTCGGACGCGGCATGGCCGCGACGTTGCACCGCTTCCTGCCTGCGGCCCAAGGCCTGCGCAGGGTGGCCGGCGCCGCCGTCATGGCCGCGGTTGCCGTGTCCGCGCTCGGATGGAACCCGGCGCTTCTCTCCAGCGCCTCTGCCTCGGGCGCAGCGCGGCTGGAGCAGCAATTGGTCGAACAGCTACGCCCGAACAATCCGGCCAAAACGTTCGCAGCCGCGAACGGTCCGCTGGCATCCCTGCAGGATGCCAACGGCTGGCTGAATTCCGGACCGTTGGGCGCCGCCGATCTCGATGGCAAGATCGTGCTGGTCGACTTCTGGACCTATTCCTGCATCAACTGCCTGCGCACGCTCCCCTATCTGAAGGCCTGGCACGACAAGTACAAGGATGCCGGGTTGGAAGTGATAGGCGTGCACTCGCCCGAATTCGCATTCGAGAAGAGCGCCTCCAATGTGCGCCGGGCGGTCGCGGACCTGGGCATTCAATACCCCGTCGCCCTGGACAACGGGTTCCGGATTTGGCGAGCGTTCCGCAATCAGTCCTGGCCCGCCTTCTATCTGCTCGATGGCCAGGGCCGCGTGCGGTACACGGTCGCGGGCGAGCACGATTACCAGCAGACGGAACGCATGATCCAGCGCCTGCTTGCGGAAGCGGGCCGGACGCTGCCCGACGCCGATGCCGCCCGGCCCGCGGCGCGCGGCGTGGAAGCGCCGCCGCAGTGGTCGACGCTGAGTTCGGGCGAAAGCTACCTGGGCTATGGCAAGGCCACGAGCTACGCGCCGGGCGGCACGCCGATCAGGCAGCATAAGGACGCGGTCTACCAGCCCGCGGGCGAACTGGGCGCCAACCAATGGACGCTGGCCGGATCATGGCGGCTGGAGCCGGAACTTGCGGTGGCCACAGGCGCCAACGGCCGCGTCATCCAGCGCTTTCATGCCCGCGACCTGCACATGGTGTTGGGCCCTGCGGCGGACGGCCGGCCGGTGCGATTCCGCGTCACGCTGGACGGCCGGCCGCCGCTGGCGGATCACGGGGCCGACATCAATGAGCAGGGAGAGGGCGTCATCGAGGGGCACAAGCTTTATCAGCTGGTGCGGCAACAGACGCCGGACCGCGACCGCGTCTTCCAGATCGAGTTCCTGGAGCCCGGCGTTGAAGCCTACGCCTTTACTTTCGGCTGATGGCGATCTGGGGTTGCTTCGGAACGCCCTGCAGCAACCCCTTGAATGTGTCCAGGAACGCCTGGGCGCGCGCGGAGACCACGCGCGTCTGAGAGAGCGCATACAGGGTCGTGGGAGGTAGTTCCCACTCCGGCAACACACGCTCCAGCGTGCGCCGCGCCCCCCTGTGGTCCAGCAGCAGATCACACGGCATCCATGCGATGCCCGCGCCTGCCATCGCCAGCTGCACATTGAGCAAGGCGCTCTCGGTCACCACCGTCGATGAAACCGGAATGCGGCAACTCTCGCCGTTTCGGCGCAGTTCCCAGTCCGTCTCGGTCGCGACCACAAGCAACTCATGGTTGTGCAAATCCGCCGGGTCCCTGGGGCGCCCCGCGGCGTTCAGGTAGGCGCGCGATGCGATCAGGACGCGCCTGAGCTCCAGCACCGGACGCTGGATAAGCAAAGAATCGCGCTGAGGACCGCCCCGGATCGACAATTCAAAAGGCATCGGATTGTGCCCCGTTTCCCCTCCCCCCACCACGATGTCGAGCCTGACCTTCGGATAATCCCGGCGCATCGCCGCGACCAGGATAGGCAGCAATGCAGTGAGACTGGAAGGAATCGAAACGCGCAGCGTTCCTTCGGGTCGGCCGACATACGATTGAATGACCTCGTGCGCATTGAGCGCGGCCTCGACGTGGCCGACGCATTCCTCGAAGTAGCGGACACCGGCCGTCGTGGTGGACACCTTGCGCGTCGTGCGTACCAATAGCTGAGCGCCCAGCTGGCTCTCCAGTATCGACAGCCGCCTGGACACCGTGGAAACAGGCATGTCCAGCATCGCAGCGGCGGATGTGAATCCGCCGTGCTTGACCACTTCCACGAAGATGAGAATGTCCTGCAGGGATATTCCGCGATTTTCCATGAGCGTCCTCGGCGGCCCTTGATTCGAACAGCCCGACGCGCTTCCCCGGTTCGATCCCGCCCACCTTGCGCCGCAGCTCTTTGCAGCTGCTGTCATGCTGCGGGGCGAGTGAGCCAATTCTGGAAGCGCGTCGGTCCGATGTGCGCATGCGCGCCCGCGACCAGCGAACGGTCGTCCAGCTCGCTGCCGTAGTAGCGCGCGTGCACGTCGGCAACAACGGTGCGGGCATCGCCGCGCGCAGCCAGGAACTTGCGGCCCAGCTCGTCAAGTGGAAAGCGGTCCGGCCCTCCCACTTCGACCGTGCCATTGACCGGAGTCGCGACGGCCAGGTCGGCCAGCACCGCCGATACGTCGTCGGCCGCGATGGGCTGGATCAGGGCGGGAGACAGCCGGATCATGCCATTTTGCGCACCCGCGCTCACGATGCCCTCTACGAACTGGAAGAACTGGGTTGCGCGCAGGATGGTGTAGGGAATCTTCGATTCCCGGATCAGCTTTTCCTGGGCCACCTTGGCGCGCATGTAGCCGCTGTCCGGCAATCGCTCAGCGCCGACCACGGATAGCGCCAGGTAATGTTCCACGCCAGCCCGGGTTGCCGCCGCCAACAGATTGCGCCCAGCGGTTTCGAAGAACGCCATCACTGCCTGATCCTCGAACGACGGAGAATTGGACACGTCCAGCACTGCCTGCGCCCCGGCCAGGGCCTCGGCCAATCCCGCGCCGGTCAAGGTGTCCACGCCCGTCCTGGGCGATGCCGCAACGGTTTCATGACCGTTTGCGCGCAGCCGTTGCACCACATTCGACCCGATCAGGCCGGTACCGCCGATAACCACGATTTTCATGTTCCGCTCCTTGCTTGATTGCCGTCCCGTCGCACATCCCGACCGGGTGCTTGCAGTATGCTTAGCACCCGGGCGGAAGGCTTTGCGGCCGCCTTGTTTTTCCCTTGGATTTGGCTTGCGCATTCGTCCAGCCGACTGACCTGAAGCCAGGCGCACAAGAACGGCACAAGGAGTACGGAATGCAATTCTCTTTTGACAACTGCGTGCTGGACCTGGACCGGCGCGAGCTGCTGCGCGCGTCCAGCGCCGTTGCCACGGCGCCCAAGGTTTTCGACGTACTCGCGTACCTGATGGAGCACCGCGACCGCGTCGTCAGCCGCGACGACCTGGTCAACGCCGTGTGGCAAGGCCGGATCGTGTCGGAGTCGACCTTGGCCACCCACATCAACGCGGTGCGCAAGGCAGTGGGCGACGACGGGCAACAACAGCGCGTGATTCGGACCGTCGCCCGCAAGGGCTTTCGCTTCGTCGCGGCAGTGACAAGCGAACAAGCGCCGCAGGCCGCAAGCCTTCCGACGGCTTCCGCCTCCGCGAGCCAGCCGGTAGTGCACGCCACGCCTGCTGAAGTTTCCGCTTCCGCGCCGGCGGTTCTCGCCAAGCCCTCCATCGCCGTGCTGCCGTTCGTCAATCTCAGCGGCGACCCGGAACAGGACTATCTGTCGGACGGCGTGATCGAGGACATCATCTCGGCCTTGTCCCAATACCGCTGGCTTTTCGTCGTCGCCAGGAACTCGAGCTTCGCGTACAAGGGGCACGGCGTGGACGCCAAACAGGTGGGCCGCGAACTGGGGGTACGCTATGTGCTGGAAGGCAGCTGGCGCAAGTCGGCAAACCGCGTGCGCACCTCGGCGCAACTGATCGACGCGACCACGGGAATACTCCATTGGGCGGGCCGCTTCGAGGGCGTGCTGGGGGACATCTTCGAACTGCAGGACCAGATCACCGAAAGCGTGGTGGGCGCCATCGCGCCGCAGCTGGAGCGGGCCGAGATCGACCGCGCCCAGCGCAAGCCTACCGGCAACCTGGACGCCTACGACTACTATCTGCGCGGCATGACCAAACTGCACCAGGGCACCCGCGAATCCGTCGACCAGGCGCTGCAACTCTTCCATACCGCCATCGCGACCGATCCGGATTACGCGTCGGCGTATGCAATGGCGGCGTGGTGCCACTGCTGGCGCAGGGTCAACAACTGGATGACGGATGTCGGGAAGGAGACCGCGGAGGGTATACGCCTGGGTCGCAAGGCCGTCGACCTGGGGCCGGACGACGCGGTTGCGCTGACTCGGGGCGGCCACGCGCTGGGCCAGCTGGGCGGGGACACCTCGGGCGCCATCGCGCTGCTCGACAAGGCGCTCAGCCTCAATCCGAACCTGGCCGCGGCGTGGTTCCTGGGTGCGTTCCTCAGGCTTTGGCGGGGAGAAGTCGAGGACGCCGTGGAGTTCTTGAAGCATGCGATGCGGCTCAGTCCCCGTGACCCGGAGCTCTACCGCATGCAGGCAGGCATGGCCACCGCGCATCTCTTCCTGAAGGATTTTGACGCGGCGGCGTCATGGGCGGAGAAGGCCTACCAGAACCTGCCGAGCTTCCAGATGGCGGTCGCGATAGGCGCGGCCAGCCACGCGTTGGCCGGACGGACGACGGACGCGCAACGCGGGCTGCAGAACCTGCGGCAGCTCAATCCCAGCCTGCGTCTGTCCACGCTTGCGGAATGGGTGCCCATCTGCGCGCCGCAGCATCTCGCAACGTTGACGGAAGGCCTGCGCGCGGCGGGCCTGCCGCAATAGCGGCGGCCGTCCCCCTCGATTCCATCAGTCATCGACCAGGATTTCTGGCGTGACCGACATGCCCACCTTCAGATTGGCGGCTGCAGGCTGATCCGCATTGATGCGAATCCGCACCGGCAGCCGCTGGACGATCTTGGTGAAGTTGCCGGTGGCATTGTGCGGCGCGACTGCGGAATAGCTCACGCCGCTGGCGGGCCCCAGGCTTTCCACCGTTCCCGCCAGCACCTCGCCCGCCAGCGCATCGACCTCGATAGCCACCGCCTGGCCCGGCCGCACGCGCGCCAGCTGCGTTTCCCGGAAGTTTGCCGACACATAGACAGCGTCCAGCGGGACTATCGCGAGCAAAGGCTTGCCGACAGTGACGAAGGCGCCGACACGCACCGATTTCTGCCCCACGGTGCCGTCCACGGGCGCGGTGATGCGGGTGTACGACAACTTGAGTTCCTCCGCGGCCTGCACCGCCTGCGCCTGGGCGAAGGCGGCGCGGGCCTTTTCCAGGTCCGCCTGCAGGACATCCACCTGCTGGCGGGCAGCCAGCAGGCTGGCCTGGGCCTTTTCCAGGCTGGCCTGTTGAACGCTGGCCTGCATTTCGGCTTGCTGGCGCGCCTGGACGGTTCCCGAGCCGTCCGTCGCCAGGTTCCGATAGCGCGTCTGGTTGGCACGGGCCAGCTTCAGCGCGGCCTCGTCCACCGCCACCGCCGCCTGCGCCTGGCGGATGGAGGACTCCTGCTGGACCAGCCGGGCTTGCAGGCCGGCGACGCTGGCCTGGGCGCTGGCCGCCTGGGCCCGGGCGGCATTGGCGGCGGCGACGAAATCACGGTCGTCCACGGTGGCGAGCAGTTGCCCCTGCCTGACGGGCTGGTTGTCCTCGACCAGCACCTTGTCGATCCGGCCCGCGACCTGCGGCGCCACCATCGTGAAATCCGCGTGCACGTAGGCGTCGTCGGTGGACTGGGTGGATGCCCGGGATTCGGAACGGTTGAGATACAGGCCGCCGCCGATCAGCAGCATGAGCAGCAGCGCCGTGGTCGTGATCTTTACTTTCTTCGGTAATGCCATGATGGACTATCCCTGAATGGAAGATGGAACTGTGGAAGGACGCGAGACCGGGCGCAGATCGGGAGGGGGGATGTAGTTCAGCCTCAACACGATGGGAATCAGCAGCAACGCCAGGACGCCCAATACGCGGTAGGCATCGGCGATCGACAGCACCAGCGACTGCTGGCTGACGATGCGCATGAGCTGCCCGGGCTCCAGGCTGTCCGGGACGTAGTTGCCGACCAGCGCCGCCTGGCCCAGCAACATTTCCGCATGGAAGCGGCCGCGCACGGTCAACAGCTGCCCGACCACGGCGGCGCCCAGCACCGAGCCCAGCGCGCGCAGCGTATTGATTGCCCCCGAGACATAAGGCCCTTCGTGCGGTTGCACCACGCTGGTGATCAGGAACAGCATGGACACCACGGCCATGGGCTGCCCCACGGCTTGCAATGCCTGTGCCAGCACGAACTGCTCGCGGTTCCACGTGACCGTCAACTGCGCGCCTGCCAGGCAGGCGAGCGCGATCAGGACCAGCCCCGCCGAAAACACCATCCGCGCATCCACCCATTTCCGATACAGCAGCAACGCCACCGCAAAGCCCAGGACCAACTGCGGCAGCGCCACGATCAGCCCGATGGATGCCATTTGCGCGGGTCTGTAGTCCTGGATCGGCGCCAGATAGCCGGCCGGCAGCAATGAGCCGGACAACAGCACCACCAGCAGGAAAACGAACAGCGTGAAACCCAACACCAGATTCCGGCGACCCAGAACCTGCAGCTTGATGAACGGCATGGGGTGATACCACTCCGTCAGCAGATAGACGACCAAAAGAATCACGCCCGCTGCCAGCGCAAATGTGACCAGGGGCGAGTTGAACCAGTCCAGCCGGACGCCCTGGTCCAGCGCGACGGCGATCAATCCGAAAGCCGGCACGCCGCAAGCCATGCCGAACCAATTGGCCTGACGAAAGCGCCCTGCGTCCACAGGCTCGCGGTGCAGCCCCCAGCCGACCAGCGCCGCGGCGATCACGGCCAGAGGGATGATCTGCCAATACACCCAACGCCAGTCGAACAGCGCGTCGGTCCACAGGCCAGCCAGCCAGATGGAGAGATTGGGGGCAAAAGTGGCGGTCATCGCATACAACGCCAGGCCGTACAGCCTGATGGGCGGCGGCAGGAACTTCAGCGCCGCCATCATCAACAGGGGAATCGTGGTGCCGCTGGCGAGACCCTGCAGGAACCGCAGGGCCAGCAGCAGATGCAGGTCCTGGACAGCAGGCAGGACCAAGGCCAGCGTCGTGCACGTGCCCAGCATCCAGAGTTCGAAGCGGCGCACCGACAGCGTGATGGCGAACCACGCCGCGAACGGCATGGCAATCAGTTCTCCCGCACTGTATGCCGTCGTGAGCCAGGAACCCCCGTCAAAGCCGGCGCCCAGCGCGCCGCGCAAGTCCGCCAGCGCCAATGCGCCGACACGGTTGTTCAAGCCAGCCATCATGGCCGCGAGAAAGATGCCCAGAAGTCCGGCCATGGCGCGCATCGAAGGCTTGGGCTGGCCGTGCGCCGCTTGAGCGGATGGCGTGGCGCTCATGGCGTGGCCTGCGCTTGCGAATTCCAGCCGCCGCCCAGCGACTTGTACAGATTGACCACCGTAAGCGTGCCGTCGGTGGCGCTGGCGTTCAGACGGGTCTGGCTGGCAAGCAGGTTGCGCTGCGCGGTGAGCACGGTGAGATAGTCGGACGCCCCCTGTTCATAGCCGCGCTCGGCGGCCCGCAGCGCCTGCAGGTTCTGCTCATACGACACCAGCAGTTCATCGTGTTCGCGTTGCTGCTCGGCCCAGGCATCCAGTGCATTGTCCACCTCATGCCAGGCCTGCAGGACCGTCTGCCTGTAGGCCAGCGCCGCCGCCTTCTGCCGCGCTTCGTTGAGCGCCAGGCGCTGCACCAGCCTGCCGCCCTGGAAAATGGGCAGGTAGACCGTCGGGCCGATCGAGAAAAATCGTGAGTCCCAGCTGGCCAGGTCGCTGCCATCGAACGCTTCCACTCCAAGTTGGCCGACCAGGGCGATGCGCGGATAGAAGTCGGCCTTGGCCACTCCTATCGCCGCCGTGGCGGCATGGAGCCGGGCCTCGGCGCGCTGGATGTCGGGTCGCCTGTGCGCCAACTGCGAAGACACGCCGACTGGCACGCTGGCGGGCAAGGAGGGCAGCGGCATCGTGCCGCGCAACGTTTCGTCCAATGCGCGCGGCCGCTCACCCAGTAGCAGCGCCAACGCATTCAGCAGCGCGTTGCGGCGCTTGTTCAGCTCAGGCAACAAGGCCCGCACCGTCGCCAGCTGCGCGCGGGCCGTGGCGGTTTCGAAACGGGTGGCCACGCCATTGCGTTCCCGGCTCTGCGTCAAGCCCAGAACCCGCCCGGCGACCGCCAGGTTCTGCCGGGCGATGTCGAGCTGGGCTTGGGTGCCGCGCAGTTGCAGGTATGCGCGGGCCACCTCGGCCGCCAACGCCACCTTTGCGGCCTCGCGGTCGTACACGGTGGCTTCCAGGGAAGCCTCGGCGCCTTCGCGCAGGCGCCGGGCGCGGCCCCACAGGTCTATCTCCCACCTGGCGTTGAACCCCAGCCGCCAGAAGTCGTCGGGGGTGCTGGACGCGCCCAACGCGACGAACTTGCCGTTTTCGCTGAGCTCTTCGCGCGCATAACTGGCGCCCGCGTCCAAGCTGGGCAAAAGTTCCGACGAGGCGATCCCCAACTGCGCCCGGCTTTGTTCGATGCGCGCGGCGGCCATCTGCAGATCGAGGTTGCCGGCGGCGGCCTGGGCCTGAAGCCGGGCAAGCACGGGATCTTCGAACAGCAGCCACCATTGCACCGGCACCTCGGCGTCGGACAGCCGCGCGTGGCCGGCAGGCTCCTGCCTCGGCGCGAGATCCACCTCGGCCAGTCCATCGGCCGGCCGGACGAAGTCGGGCCCGACCGCGCAGCCCGCCAGCATCGCGGCGCACAACGCCGCGCTGGCGCAACGCCATAGCGGCGAACGGATCGGTGTCAACATCACGGCAGTTCCTTGTAGGTGAGCAATGCATTCGTCGGGACAAGCGACGAGGCCAGTATGCTCAGCCCCTTACGGGAACGCTTCGCGTACACCTTGGATTTCCATTGAGTTTGGCTTGGGGATTCGTCCAATCCACCCGTAATCCTGGACAACCGCTGTCAGCACGAAGTTGTGTCTTTTCATTTCGGTTTTGGCTAAAGAACGGGACAAAGATCCGCTATGTCTCAGCAACGGCCCAAACCGGCTTGAGCAGGCCCGGAAAATTCGCGCCTGGGACAGCAACCGAAGAAGTTAGAAATAATGCGAAATAAATTGCACTGCCCCCTCCGCTAAGGTCGAGCTAGCCATTGACTTGGAGGAGAGCGAGCATGAAGGCCATCGGTTCTGCTGCGATTCTGTCCGCGACTATCGGCTTATCCCTGCCCGCCGCGGCCCCCGCTCAGGTCTACCAGAACGGGACCGCGACGGCGACTTTCAATGTTTCCCTGACGGTGCAGGCAAACTGCACGATTGCGGCCGATCCGCTGGTCTTTCCCTCTACCGGCCTCTTGAGCGCCGCGGTGAATCAGGAAACTACAGTCAGGGTCACCTGCACCAACACCACGCCCTACAACGTAGGCCTGGACGCCGGCACGGCGGCGGGCTCGACGATCGCGAATCGCCTGCTCGTGGGCACCGCGCCAGGCAACACCACCACCAGCGTGGGTTATCAGCTCTACCAGAATGCAGGCCGCACGACGATCTGGGGCAACACGCAAGGCACGGACACGGTGGGCGGCACCGGCACGGGCGCGGCCCAGACGCTGACCGTCTACGGCAGGGTGCCGCCCCAGGCCGCCCCCAAGCCGGATACGTACCAGTCGACGGTCACGGCCACCGTCTACTTCTGACCGCGGATCGACATGACGACGCTTGGGATCGTACGCCAGGCGGCGGGGGCCTGTTTGTTCGGCATGGCGCTGCAAGCGCATGCCGCCAGCCTGCAGATCTCGCCGGTAATCCTGAACCTGGACGGCGCGGAACGCGCCGCCAGCATGACCTTGCGCAACGAAGGCGCCGAACCGATCTATGGCCAGGTCCGCGTGTACGCATGGAGCCAGACCACGACCGAAGACGTGCTGCAGGAGACCTCGGACCTGGTGGCCAGCCCCCCGATGATCCAGATCGCGCCGGGCGGCACGCAAGTCGTGCGCCTCTTGCAGCCCGAGGCCGCCAAGCGGCCCGGCGAAGCGTCGTACCGCCTGATCATCGACGAAATCGCGCCACCCGATCCTTTGCGCGCAACGGGCGTGCAAGTGCGGCTGCGCTATTCGGTGCCTGTGTTCGTGGGCGCGGCCCCGCAAACTCCCGCGCAGCGGCACCTGACCTGGACCCTGGTGCGCAACGGTCCCGACTGGGCCCTGCGCGTCGACAACAGCGGCACGCACCGCGCGCAGCTCAGCGACGTGGCACTGATCTTCAACGGCCAGCGCCGCAGCCTGCGGGATGGCCTGCTCGGCTACGTCCTGGGCGGCAGCGCGCGCCAGTGGCCCCTGCCCTTCCAGCCCGCCATGCACGGGGCGGTCACGGTCAACGCGCGGGTGAACAGCGTTCCCGTCCAGGCCGACGTGCAAGCCGATACAGGGAAGTGAAACATTGCACGCGCGCCATGCAGCTGACTCTGATGCTCGCCGCCGCAGCGGTTCATGGCGGCGTGCGTGCACAGGCCGCGCCTGAGACGGCCGTGGGACTGGCGGCCATCGACGTCTATCTGAACGTCAGCATCGGCGGCCAGCCCAGCCATCGGATCGCGCGATTCGAAGACGAGCATGGCCGCCTGTCGGCTCGCGGCGCGGACTTGCGCAGCCTGGGAATCGATACCCATGCATTGGGAATAGCAGACGATGCACGGATTCCCCTGGAAGAGATCCCCGGCCTGAAGTACCGCTACGACGCGGCCGCGCAAGACGTCGATCTCGACCTGCCGGACCGGTACCGCATCGCGAACCGTATCGATGCGCGGGGCTTGAATCCCGTCGCAGCGGCCACGGCGGATCGCGGCCTGCTCATCAATTACGATCTTTATGCACGCACCGACCGCGACAATCCGCTGGCGATCTGGAGCGAACAACGCTATTTCGACCAATATGGGGTCTTCAGCAATACAGGCACGGCTTACCTGTATCGCGACCTGCGGCGCTATGTCCGCTTCGACTCCAGCTGGACCCACTCCGACCCCGCCACATTGACGGCCACCCAGGTGGGCGACACGATTTCCGGATCGCTGGCCTGGTCGCGCTCCATACGCATGGGCGGCCTGCAATGGCGGCGCAATTTCTCATTGCGGCCCGACCTGGTCACGTTCCCCATGCCGGACTTCGCCGGCAGCGCCGTGGTGCCGTCCTCCGTCGATGTCTATATCAACAACATCCGCCGCTATTCGGGTGACGTCCCCAGCGGCCCCTTCGTGGTCGACAACGTCGCGGGCATCACGGGTTTCGGGCAGGCAAACGTCATCACGCGCGACGCCCTGGGCCGGCCCGTATCGCAGTCGGTGCCCATCTACATCGATACGCGGCTGCTGGCGCAAGGCATGTCCAGCTATTCGGTCGAAGCGGGCTTTCTGCGCCGCGCGTATGGCTGGCGCTCGTTCGACTACAAGGACGATCCCGCCCTCAGCGGCACCTGGCAATACGGCGTCTCGAACGCACTGACCGTTGAAGCGCATGGCGAAGCCAGCGCCGGCCTGTACAACGCGGGGGCCGGCATGCTGGCCAAGCTGGGCATGGCGGGCGTCGTCAACGCGTCGCTGGCCGGCAGCCTGGGCAGGAACAGCGGCCTGCAGGTGGGCCTGGGCTATCAGTACGTGGACGAGCGCTACTCCATCGACATACAGAGCCTGCGCGCGATTTCCGACTACGCCGATCTGGCGGCCAACGACGGCATCCCCGTATCGCGCGCCAGCGACAGGGCGACGCTGGCCGTGCCCCTGGGCGGCGGGCAGACCGTATCGCTGAGCTATATCGGCCAACGCTATCCGGGCGTCGACGCCGCCCACATCGGTTCAGTGGCCTACACCACGCGGCTGGGCAACCGCGCCACGTTGAGCGTGAGCGCCTACCAGGACTTCAACGACAGCGACAGCCGCGGCGCGTTCCTCAGCCTGGGCATCACCCTGGGCGAAACCTCGTTCAATGCCATGGCCGGACGCCAGGACGGCGGCTCATACACCAACGCCAGCGCAATCCGCAGCCCCGATTACGGCGGCGGATTCGGCTGGGGCGTGCAGGCCGGCACCTACGAGGCGGGCCGCTACGAGCAAGGCTGGGGCCGCTACCTGGGACGCTACGGCGAGATCACGCTGGGCGCGCAGCGCTACGACGGACGCACCACGGGAGAGCTCGACGTGAATGGCGCCTTCGTGTTCATGGATGGCGCGGCGCAAGCGTCCCGGCGCATCGACGACGGCTTCGCGCTGGTCTCCACCGGCGAACCCGGCCTGCCCATCCTGCATCAGAACCGGGTCATCGGCCATACGGGCTCGAACGGCCGCCTGGTGGTGCCGGACCTGAACAGCTACCAGACCAACACGCTGGAACTCGACGGCATGGACCTGCCACCCAACGCGCAGGTGTCGGCCTATGCGCTCGACGTCGTGCCCCAGTCCCGATCCGGCGTGCTGGCGGAGTTCGGCATCACCCACGAGGCCGCGGCCACCGTCGATCTCGTGGACGGCAACGGCAAGCCGCTGCCGGTGGGCGCGCGGGTCGTGCACAGGGAGAGCGGGTCCGAGGGCGTGGTGGGCTACGGCAGCCAGACCTTCGTGCGCAACCTGGGCAAGCGCAATCATCTGGACGTCCAAGGTCCGGATCTTGCCTGCACGGCGCGGTTCGACTTCCAGGCCCCCGCCGACGGCAGCCTGCCGCGCCTGGGGCCGGTGGCATGCGTGGAGGCCCGGCCATGAAAACACTGATGGCCGCATTGCTGCTGGCGGCCCTGTGGCTGGGCGAGAACGGCGCGCATGCGCAAACTTGCACCGTGTCCATGACACCCATCACGTTTCCGAACTTCAATCCGGTGCTCGGCGCATCGGTAACGCAGACCGGCACGCTGACGGCGACCTGCACCTGGGGCCTGCTTACCCCGGGATATGCCCGCGTGTGCGTGAATCTGGGCATCGGCGGCGGATCGACCGTGCAAGACCCGCGGCAGATGGCCAATGGCGTCAATCGCCTGCAATACCGGCTATCGCCGAACTCCTCCATGAGCCCGCTGTGGGGCTCGGCCGCCAACGGATCCACGCCCGTCATCATCGACCTCACCCAGCCCCTGCTAGGCAGCCAGGCCACCGTCAACCAGCCCATTACCGGGCAGATCCTGTCAGGCCAATACACGGTACCCACAGCCAACAACGCCACGACCGCGTACTCGGAAACTTTCACCGGCGTGGCAACCTTCGACTACGGATTCTCCATCCTGGTCCGGCCCGCCTGCTCGTCGCTGACCACTCGCGGCAGCTATAACTTCACGGTACGCGCCAACGTGACCAACAACTGCACCATTTCCGCCTCCCCGTTGAACTTCGGGTCGATGGCTGACTTTCGCTCGGCGCGCCTGGCGAATACGACGCTGGCGGTGCGCTGCACGAACAACGACGCCTACCGGATACGCCTGAATGGCGGCCAGAACGGCACCGTAAGCCAGCGCTACCTGCGAGACGCCACCGGCACGCGGCTGGTAAGGTATGACCTGCACACGTCGGCGGACCGCACGATCCCCTGGGGCGACGGCACCGCGGGCACCGCCTTCGTCACCGGCACGGGAACCGGCAACATCCAGCAGGTGCAAGTCTATGGACGGGTGCCCGCGCAGACGGCGCCACCCCCCGGGCAATACAGCGACGTGGTGACCGCGACCATCGAATTCTGAGGGTCAGAACACCACTGTCCAGTATTGGTCGCCCCCCGCGCGCTGCGCATGCCAGGGAGTTCCCTGGGAACATCGCACCGCGGGACGAGCCGGTCCCTGGCTGACCGTGCAGAGACTGGGAACCGTGAAGCGCACGAGCATCGGCGCAAGCGGCGCGGACTTTGCCTGCTGGGCCGCCAGCCCGATGCTGCCTGCAAGCAAGAGTCCCAACGCAGGGAGGACAAATTTGGAGGTCATGAAAAAGCTCCAGACCAGAGTTGAGCCATCTGCACTAACGGCGACGCGCCGGATTTCTTAAGCGCGGCACGACTTCGCCCCCAATTTTTTGCCCAGATCGCACAGGAGATTCACTAGTGGTTAGATCCGCAACGACAGCATCGGTTCATTTCCCGCCTGCCGTCCTGGCAGCCCCATTGCGGCGGCGCCGACGGCCCAGGCCCTGGCTGGCGGCCCTGCTGCTGGCGACAATGCTGTGTTGCCTTGCCCTTTCCTGGCAAGCCCAGGCCGCGGGGCTGCTACAGCCGCAAGCCGCGGCGGCGTCTTCCTCGGCGCTGACTCCGGCGGCCCTGGCGGACTTGCTGGAGAATCCCGAAGCGCGCAAGGCGCTGGTGGATGAGTTGCGCGCGCAGGCCACCGGCGCAAAGCCTGCCGCTTCCCGTCCCGCAGGCGCGGCCCCTGCGTCCGCGCAGCCCGCCGAACCCGGGTTGCAGGAACGCATGGCCGACAACGTCCAGCGCTTCCTGACCGGCCTTGCGACCGACATGGGGCAGGGCGTGGAAGACATGCGCGCACTGGCCTCGGGCAGCAGCCTGCGCATGGACGGCGACGCCGCGGGCCATGCCCTGAAGCCTCTCGCCCTGGCCGCGGCCGCCACCATCCTCGCCTTCATCCTGCTGCGGATGATCGCCATGTACGTCTACGGACGCATCGACCGCTGGGTCGCCGAACAGCGCCACGCTCCCGAAGCGCCGCCCAAACGCGGCGCGCCTGCCTCCATGCGGGTGCTGTACCGGCGCGCCGGAGCCATCGTGGGCGCGCTGGCCATCGATGCCGGCGTGGTGGTGCTTGCCGCCATGGCAGGCGGCGCCGCAGCCCTGTGGAGCACGCCTGGCCGCGGCACGCTGGACACGCTGGCCGCGGTATTCCTGCGCGCCTTCGTCTCGGTGGAAATCGTCAAGGTGCTGGTCCGCACGGTGTTCGCCGTCAAGCATCCGCACCTGCGCCTCTTGCCCATGACGGATGACAACGCCAGGTACTGGAATGCGTGGCTGCTGCGCATCGCCACCGCGGCCGGCTACGGCACGCTGCTGATCGATCCCGTGGTCTCGGCCTCGCTGTCGCCCGCGCTGGGGCGGCTGGCCAACCTGCTGATCATGCTGGCCGTGTACGTGTATGCGGTGCGCGTCATCTGGCGCAACCGCCAGACCGTGCGCGGGCACCTCGACCGGCGCGCTGCCAGCGCGACGACGTTCATGGGCTCGCGGCTGCACATTCTGGCGCGCGTGTGGCATGTGCTGGGCATAGGGTACTTCACCATCCTGCTGGTCGTCAGCCAGGTAGACCCGACCAACGCCCTGCCCTTCATGGCCCGCGCCACCGCGCAGACCCTGCTGGTCATCGGCGTGGGCAGCCTGCTGATCCTGCTGCTGAACACCGTGCTGGCCAAGCCCATCAGGCTGCCGGACGACCTGCGCAAGCGCCTGCCGCTGCTGGAGGCGCGCGTCAACGCCTATGTGCCCGCCACCTTGAAGCTGGTCGGCCTGATCATTCGCATCGTGCTGGTGCTGCTGGTCCTGGACGCGTGGCGCGCTTTCGACCTGTCCCGCTGGCTGGCCTCGGATGCCGGCGGCGCCGCCATCCGGATGACGGTGAACATCGTCATCGTGCTGCTGATCGCGGCGCTGGCCTGGACCGTGATCGCCAGCATCATCGAGCATCGCCTCAGCCAGAGCGAAGGTCGCGGCATGCCCAGCGCGCGCGAGCGCACCCTGCTGGCGCTGTTCCGCAACGCGGCGCTGATCGTCATCGTGACGATGACGTTGATGGTGCTGCTGTCGCAGATCGGCATCGACGTCGGACCGCTGATCGCCGGCGCCGGCGTGGTCGGCCTGGCCATCGGTTTCGGCGCGCAGAAGCTGGTCCAGGACATCATCACGGGCGTCTTCATCCAGCTTGAAAACGGCATGAACGAGAACGACGTGGTGCAGGTCGCGGGCGTATTCGGCACGGTGGAGAAGATGACGATACGCTCGGTGGGCATCCGCACGCTGGACGGGGGCTACCATCTGGTGCCGTTCTCGTCCGTGGACGTCGTCGCCAACCACATGCGGGACTTCTCGTACCACCTGGGCGAATACACCATCGCGCATCGCGAGAGCGTGGACGACGCCATCGTGCATCTGCGCGCGGCCTTCGCCGAGCTGATGACCGACACGGTGCTTGGGCCCGAGATCCTGGAAGACATCACGGTCGCCGGGGTCACCGCGGTCAACGAGAAGGGCGTGACCATCCGGATCCTGATCAAGACCACGCCGGGCATGCAGTGGGCCGTGCAGCGCGGCTACAACCGCCTGCTGAAGAAGCACTTCGACGCCGCCGGCATCGAACTGCCCTACCCGCACACCGTGGTGTACTTCGGCCAGGACAAGCGGGGCTATGCGCCGCCGGCGAATGTCTTCGTGCAAGCCGAGCGGCCCGACGAAGGCGAGGACGCCCGCGCCGCCGGCCACACCCGGCGCCCGCTGGAACCCGCGCCGCGTGGCGAGGACTCGGCCGAGGTGCTGGGCAACGAGCTGGAGGCGCGCGAGGAAGGCGAAGCGCCGCGCACGTAGCCATACGCCAAGAGCATCCATGGGCCCGGCCAGGCAAGGAGCGTCCGCCCCTTGTCGCGGGCGCGCTTACGCATTGACCGCGACGTCATATTTTGATAATTTCTTAACAAATTATGTCATCGCCGAATTGCCCTGCGCAGGGTGCTCCGCGGCGCTCCGGAGCCAGCACCGCCCCCGCCGGCAGCTGGCCACCCTACCCGGAGATTCCCATGACGGCTGTGCTGATGGTCGACGACCACGCAATGTTTCGCGAGGGTCTGCAACTGACCATTGCACGGCTGGCGCCCTCCCTTGAAATCTGCCTGGCATCGAACGGCAACGAGGCCATCTCGATGCTTGCAGCCCGTGCGGATATCAGTTGCGTGATCATGGATTACTACCTGCCGGACATCGGCGGCAGCGCGCTGCTCAAGCGCCTGCGCCAATTGCGCCCCGGCATACGCATCCTGGTGATGTCCGCCTCCGAAGACCAGAACGACCGCGACCGCGCGCTGATGGCAGGCGCGCGCGGCTTCCTGCACAAGTCCGCAAGCAGCCAGATGCTGCTCGCAGCGCTGGAGGAAGTGCAATCGCCGCAAGGAACAGGCGCGCAGCCGCCCACCGCCGCGGCCATACCGTGCGCGGCCATGACCGATGAAATTGCCTTGCTCAGCGAATTGACTCCCAGGCAAAGCGACGTGCTGCGCCTGATATGCGCCGGCATAGGCAACCGCGAGATTGCGCTGCAACTGGACGTGGCCGAGAAAACGGTCAAAACTCACATCACCGCCATCCTGTCTGCGCTCGGCGTGCAAAACCGCACGCAGGCCACACTATTGGCGCGCCGGGGCGGCTTGCTGGGCAAACCCAAGTAACCGTTCCGCTATTCGTTCAACAGCGACAGGTACCGCGCCATTCCCCCCTCTTCCTGCGCGACTTCCTGCATCAGGTCCGCCAATGACATGCCGCCCCAGGCCACTGCCTTTCGCAACAGGTAGGGCGTGGGGCTGTGCGGTTCGATCGCCGCCAGGTAATCGGCGATGCGCGATAGCTGGCGGTAGGCTTGCGCGCGATTGGTCAGCGGACCCAACGACGCCACGACACCGGCGTCCACAGGATCATGAATGGCCGCGGCCTCCTGATCCGCATGCGCCCGGCCGGGCATTGTCAGCGCCGGCGCTTTCCTGGCATCGCCGGCGATGGTTTCGCCCTTTCCCCCTGACCGGATGCTGTGTTCGGCCAGCAGGCCGCCGGCCACGCGCGCCAGCCGGGCCAATACATCGGGAGTACGCCGCAGCCCCGGCGCGTCGCGCCCCAGCCGTTCGTCCAATCTGCGTTCCAGCCCTTCCCATGCGGCTGCGGCCGCGTCGACGAACCTCACCATGGACTGAAGTCCCGCACGGTTGGCCGGTAGCGCCGCATACGGCATCAAGGCATCCCGGCTGAGCGCAGGCTCGGCAGGTTCAGATTCAGATTCCGCATCCGTTTCGATGCCGGAAATCGCACGGGACGTATTGCAGGCGCGCTCCCAATCGTAGAGATTGATCTCGGGCGGCTCCCTGTCTTCGGCGCGCAGCAACGGCAGATGCAGCGTGCAGGCCAGCGACAGGGTGGTGTCCAGCCAGATGAACGGCGCACAACGCGCGTCGGCCGCGTCTTCGTCTTCCATCCGCGGCCAGGCGGTTTCCCAATAACGCTGCAGCAGGCCGTCCAGCACACGAATCCCCGCCGCCAGGCCTTCCAGGCCATGCAAGCGCGTCCAGGCTTCGCATAACCATGCCGCCACCTGCAGGTCCTTGCCCTGCGTTGCCAGAGCCTCCTGGCACAACGCGGCAACCAGCGGCCAATCCGCTTTTTGCAACGGACGGTCCCAGTCGCCCATCGGCAGACTGGCGTCGTCATGCCGGCGCGCATCCTGGATCTGCTGGTACACGGGTGCATAGCGCAGCGCGGCACCCGCGCCGCCTTCCAGCGGCAACGGCGCCAGCAGGGCTTCCAGTACCGCCCCCTCCAGCGGCATTGCTTCGTGCTTGCTCATTGCGCGCTCCATTCCGGCGCGCGCGCCGGAAAACTGTTCGGCCATTGCAGCGGCGTCTTCCTGCCTGCCGGCATCAGGGCGATGCGCAGGAACACCCGCCCCTCTTCCAGGTCCGGCACCCGCGCCATTCCAGCCGCGTTGGCCATTCCCAATGGAAAATCGAAGCGCAGCAGCGGGCCTGCTCCGCGTGGCCCGGCGTCGGCGGCCTGGTGGCGCTGCATCATGGAGATCAAGGCCCAAGGATCGCTGAATTGCCACGTCAGGATTCGCCCGTCGGTCGTCAGGGCGGGCTGCCGCGGGTCCGCCATCGCGATCAGCGGCGAATCCTTGGCGAACCGCAGCGTCAGCGTGACCGGCGTGCCGTAATTCCAGTGCAGGGTCCTGGACGCGTCGCCCAGAGCCAGGCTCTGCCCCCCTATGTTCAGCGTCCAGTCGATCAATTGGTTGGCGGCCAATTCATCGCTGCGGTTGGCCCGGAACTCCACATTCAGGTCATAGCCGGCCACCCCGGCATCCTCGGACGGGTACAAGGGCGCGAACAGGGCGCGGACCTGCGCGAAATTGTCGATGAACCTCATGACCGATCCGGATGGAGTCGCGCCCCTGGCTTCGCCGTCCGCATCCCGGTATGTTCCGGCCACTCCGTCATAACGCTTCAAGGTCTGGCCAAGTTGCCCGTAATCCGCCGACGCCAGCCCCGCGGAGCCTTGTGCGGCAATGGCTCCCACGCTGGCATACCGCGCAACCGCACCCACCGCACCCGGATTGAACGGCGCGCGGCCCGCCACCAGCACGTTGAAGGTCGCGGAGAAATCCTCCCACTGCTGGCGCAGGTCGGACACATACCGTTGATTGCAACGTCCCTGCAGCGCGCTGTACAGACGTGCATACACCGCGCCGAAGTAATCGTCGCCGCCGGCCGGCGGCGGACCCGCGGGGCGCGCCCTGCAGCCGCCCGAAGCCGGGTCCGCCACTGCCTGCACGAACTGTTCCAGGCGCAGCAAGCTGCTGTTTGGATTGCGCAACCGATACCGCTCCAGATCCTGATTGATGGCGCGCCACCGTTGAGCCAGCGGCGAGGCCGCGCTGATGGGATCCAGCGCCGCCAGGTACACCCCGGCCTCGGCGCCCAAGGTCAGGGCGCGCGCCGACTGATGGTCCAGATAGGGTCCGAGGCCGGCGGCGTCAGCGACGCCGAACATCGCCAGCACGGAAGTGCGCACGGCCGGCGCGGCGGCTTCCGCATCGAACCGGGTCGCGTACAGCTCCGAACGCTGCAGGCGCCGATCCACCTGGCGCAAATGCTCCATCGCGTCGCGGGACACCAGGGCATCCAGCGTGTCCGACTGCCGCGTCGCGCCCAACTCGGCCAACAAGGCGCGGATCCGCAGCAAGCGATTGCGCGCCGCCGTGAAAGCAGCGCTGTCTTCTCCCGCATCGGCCTGCGCCGGCGTGGCCGCTGCCATGGTCTGGTCGAACACCAGCCTGCCGAACTGCACGTCCAGCGTCCGTTCCACCACCGGTGACAAGGTGGGCGGCACGCTCTTCATCCCGTCCGCGAGAAAGCGCTTGCGCACCTCGCCCAACGCCAGGGCCTGATCCAGCTGCACGCGGTTCCAGACGATGACCGCGCCGCCGTCCAGAACGGGCGGCTGCAGGTCGCGTGGCGGGGCCATGAAAGGCTGCGCCAGCAGACCCGCGAACGCGTCGCGCAACGCCAACCGGGAAGGAGACAACACATAGCGCGCCTCCTTGTCCTGCCACAGCAGGCCGCTGTCCGGCCCGTCCAGACGCAGTGCTCTTTCGCTCTTGAATCCCTCGAAGTCCGCGCGGTCGCGCTCGCGCGCCGCCGCTGCGGCCTCCGGCCCCAGCAGACGGTTCTGGGCAGCGCGAGCCATCGCGCGGTCATAGGCGGCGCCTGGCGTGAACGCGGCCTGACGCATCCATCCTCCCTTGCCGGCCGCCAGCAGATCCTGTTGAGCGGTGATCGCGGTAACCAGCCTGCGATAGCTGCCGCTCACCTGCGCCGCGTCTTCCGCGTTCATGGCGGCGTCCGTGATCTGGCGCGTGGACTGCGCCACGGCGCGCTCCGTGAGCAGCAGCGGATTATTCGCAAACAGGCGCCGGTTCAGCTGCGCCGACGCCTTCTCGAACGCGCAGCCGAATGCCTGCTGCAAGCTGGCCAAGCCCTGCTCTGCCGTCGGCGTCATGCCGTAGAGCACGTTTCGATCGTGGCCGCGGCTGAAATACGGAAGCACGTTACCCAGATCGCCTTGCAGATCGGCGCCTAGCGCGTAGCGGACCACCTGCCGCAGCGCGTCGGCGTTGCCGCCGCCCGGCTGGCGCAGATGCTGAAAAGCCCGCAGCGCCGCATCGAACTGGTCGGCGCCCGCCACGTACCGTTGCAATGCTCGCAGTTCGGGCTGTTCATCGATGCTCAGACTGCCGGCGCTGCTTTCATCGCCCTCCAGACTGGCGGACGGAGCGCATATGCCGTCCGACGCCAGCAAGCCGCTCACCGGGTCCAGTCCTACCCCCGTCAGCTGCGACGCGCGCGCGGCCAGCTCACGCTGGATAGCCGTCACGGCAATTTCGCCGAACTCTCGGGCAAAGCGTGCACGCACGCGGGGAGTCAGATCGTCGATGCGCGACCAGGATCCCGGCATGAAGACGGTCCACCCGGAATCCACCTGCAGCCCCTGATCCAGCGTCAGCAAGGCCAGGGCGCGCCGCCGGTACCATTCCGCCGGCAGCTCCTGGCCCTGTTGCAACGCCACGGCGCGCTCGCGCGCATCGCGCCGGGTATCTTCCAGCGCTGCGACCAGAGGCGCGTTGTGCCGTCCCAGTTCTACCGTGGCGATGATCAATCCCCCGCCCCACACCCCGAGCAAGGCGATGCCGCCCCAACGTACCGCCCGGTGCAGCACGGGCCGGGTCAGATGTTGCGAGCGCGAAGGCCGGGTCAGTCCGTACTCCTGGAAGATCTTGCGTTCGAAAAGGTCCCGCAGGAAGGCCGGTTGGCGCAACAGGTCCGCCAGCGCCGGATTCGCGGCCTCACGGCCGTCGCCCAGGTACGGTTCGGCGTCACCGGCATCCACTCGCGGCCCCGACTCGGCTTGCCGCCCGATCGTGCGCGCCGCCAGCTCTCCGCTGTCTCCGGTCAGATAAATGCCGCGAAAGAAAAAAGGCTCGTGATAAGCGCTGGGCCGCAACAGCTCGTCCACGTATAGCTGCAGCTGCGCCTGCATAGCCTGGATGCGCGCCGGCAGCAGCAGGAAGCCGCGCGCGTCCGCGACGCCCGCGTCGACCGCGAACAGTTCCGCGCTGGCGTCCGACACGGCGCCAGTGATGGAGCGCATCGCCGTCTCCACCCAATCCGATTGATATGTGGTGGACAGGTCGTAGGGGGAAGACCAGCCCAGCATGCTGGCCCGCAGCGGTTCCGGCAAAGCTCCCGCGAACTCGCTGAAGCCCTCCAGGGCTTCGCAGTCCGTCACCACCACATAAACGGCAAACCGCATGGCGAACCGGTTCTGCGCCAACCACAGCCGCCGATGCGCCAGCTTGGCCCGCCGGGCAAGTTCCAGCTGGGAGTCCGTGTCGGCGGTCAGCAGCATGCCAGCAGGCACCGTGATCACCACCGAGTCAAAGGGCCGCTGCGGACGATAATTCCGGCACAAACCCAGGAATTCGTCCCAGGGCTTTTCGTTGCTGTCCTGCCCCGGCGCGTCCAGATAGGCCGCCTTGATATCGATGACAATGCCGCGGTCGAAGAAATTCCATGAAATCCCCTGCGTCGACGTCGGCCCCGCGGCTTCCGAGCCCAGCACGCTGGGTACGCCCGCCTGGGCTATCGGCAGTCCGCCGCTGCCGTCGCCCTCGTTGAGCACCATGATCCACGGTATGCGGTAGCGTTCGCCGCGCGCGGCGATGTTGGCCTCGATCAGCTCGACCGCCTGGCGGAAGGCATTGCGCAAGGAATCGGAGCGCAGCCGCACGACCTTGCGGTCCTGCTCGGGTTTCTTATGGGCGCCATGCCTGGCGAAGTACAGGACTATGCCCAGCACGGCAAACACAACCAGGGTCAGCACGACGACCGACAACAGGAACAGATTGCTCGTCAGCATGGCAAGGCTCCCTGGATCACGTCACGGATGATCTGCATGGCGTCAGTCCCGGGCAACATCGGCGTGCAGCGCCTGACGCACCGGCCATGACTGCCATAGCCAGGCGATCTCCGACACGGCCAGCAGCGACGCCATGCCCAGCAGAAAGATGAAGGTCCATCGGCTGACCGTCGGCAGCTTGCGCGGCGCGACGTGCGACAGGATGTTGGAGTACGCCGCCGGCGCCAGGACCCGGTCCCGGCCTCCCAGGTCCGCCCGCCGCTGATAGACGAATTCGTACAATTCCTCGCGATAGCCGCGCAGCCGTTGCGCCGCATCCGCACCGCGATAGCGGCCCTGAAACCCCACCGCCAGCGCAAACAGGTACAGGCGGGCGATGCTGCGGCGCGATGGCTCGCGCCCCGACAACAATTGCTCGATGCGCTGGAAAACCAGATCGCCCGCCACGTTGGTGCGAAACAAGTTGGATTCGAGCAGATAGGCGGTCCAGCGGTCACGGCCCGCCCACTCGGCATTCAACAGGATCTCATCGGCCAGGACCGCCTTCAGGTAGCGCGCGTCGGCCAGGTTCTCGGCGTCGAACCGGGTGCTGTCACGGCGTGCCTGCAATGTCTGGATCTCAAGCAGGCTCAGCATGTGCCGGCTGAGCTCCTGCGCCGCAGCCTCGGCCGATGGCGCCTCGCCTGCCGACACCCGCATCCGCACTCTCTCCAGTTCGTCCAGAAACCCGCGGAACTGGCTGGTCACCAGGTCGTCTTCGTCCCCATCGGGCCGATTGCGTGTCAGATTCGCCATGATCTCCCTTCCCTCAGCCCTTCACGAACAACAGCATTTCCTGGGGCCGCTGCGCACTTTCGCCCTCGTTGGAATTGGCGATCAGCAATGGCTCATCGCCCTGCACCAGGCCCGAGGCGGCCTGGATCTCGAACAACAGGTATCCCGAGCCCGAACGCAGGCCCAGTTCTTCGGCGTACTCGACATTGCGCCGTACAGCCCCCAGCACGCGACGGCTGCGCAACGATGGATAGACAGGCTGGGACCCGATGACCGCCCCTGCCATCCACGCCAGCAGGTCGCGGTCCGATTGGCCCCGCACGCCGATCACGAGCCGCTCCCCTATCCATTCCGGGCGCAGCTTCAGTGCGAAGGCGCCGTGGTCGAAGTCGAACTTGTACTGGCGGAAATCCTCGTTGATCTCGGAGCTTGCTTCCCGCAGAAAGCGCAGCATGGGCGTAAAGACGGAAAGCGGATCCGCATGGTCGTAGTCGGGTGGCGGCGGCGATATCGCGCCAGGCTTGAGCAGGCATAGCGATCCCGCCAGGGACGCCAGCGCCAGATACAAGGTCCAGGGGTGCAGATGCGGCGTGCGCAGGACGGCCTCGGCCATGGGCAAGCCTGCGAGCAGGCTGCGCAGCCTGTCCCTGAGCTCCAATTGGGTCAGCCGGTCATCCACCCGGGACGATGGATTGGCCGTCTGCCGGGCGATGAAGGCAGCCTTGCCGCGCAACTGGCCCAGCAACGCCGAGGCCGCGACCCAGAGCGGGTTGTCGTGTTGCACTTCCAGCAGCGGCGGCAGGCGTTCGCCAACCCTGACGACCTCATTGTCCTTGTAGAGCGATCCCAGGCGCAGCGCCACGAACTGCGCGGCAGGCACGTCCCCGGCCGACAACGCCAGGTTGGGCAGCAGGCGCGAGATATCCGCCGCAGGGGCGTCGGACACCTGGTCCTCTACCGGCGCCCCGGCCACGGAACGGAATCGGCGGACTTGCCCTTCGCGTCGGGCCAGGGTCGCGACGGGCAAGGTCACGTAAAAGTCGATCGGACCGTCGGCCAATTGCGCCGCATGGGAATCCAGCGCCAGTTCCAGTCTTTCCGACGTGTCCGTTCGCGCGGCATAGGCAATGGCAGTGCCGTCCGGCATGATCGCTTCCAGCTCCAGAACCCGCACGATGCCGGCGGGCAACAGTCCGCTGTCCAGCACCAGCCGGCGCACGCCCCAGCTGAAGGGCGCCGCCGCCAGCGTCTGCCACGCCACCAGCGTGTCGACGCGCGAGGCCAGCAACTGGAAGTGCTGGGGCGCCAGCAGCATGCCTTCATGCCATTCCACGGCATCCGTCACCACAGTTTGAAGGCGGGTCATGCGGCGGCCCTCCTGGCATGCGCACCGGGCGCGCCGGGCAAGAATCGAAACCTATTCATCATTGGCCCGCCGTCACGGTAAATCCCTTGTTCTCCAGGCGGATCAGCAGCCGGCCGCTGAACGCGTCCACCCGCGCCCGATGAGCACCCGGCGCCGCATAGCGCGCAAACACGAATGCCCCCGCCACGCGCGGGCCTTCGAGTTTGTCTCCGGGTACGCTCAGATGCTGGCCCGGAACCACCTCCCAACCTTCATATCGCAATCCCTGCGGATAGGTGTTGAGCAGGTCGTCCTTCCCGGCGAACCACTTGGCTGCCGTCAGTTCGGCAAAGCGCGCCAAGAGGGTTTCGTCCCTGACCAGCACCAGATCGACCGCCACCGGACTATCGCCATTCGCGTCCGTGGCCGCGGATACCACCACCTGCTTCCACGCCGGCTTTTCGCCCTTGAAATAGTCCAACCCCAACGCGGAACATCCCGTCAGGGCCGCCATCAGCATCAATACCCCGCCTCGCGCAGCGCGCCATGCCCACCCCGTCGCTCTCATCACCTGGCTCCCAACCCGATACCCAACAATACGATCAGCAATCCCGCCAGCACCATGCAACTTCCCATCAGCATCAGCTGCATGCCGGAAAAGGCCAGTTGCAAAGGAGCGCGCCCCGCCGTCCCGTCGCGCCCGGCCGCCCGTTCGGACGAAAGGCCGTCCGACACCCAGGCCACGACCACGCACACGCATAGCAGGCTGAGCACCGTCCGCAATCCGTCGCACAACAGGTCAATGGCCACGAACAACACGCCTGCAGCTTCCACCGGTAGCTCGAGCAGCCCCAGCGTCAAGCCCGCGAACGCCACGTTCGCCGCTCCGCCATGACCTGCCGACACGAAGGCCGCCGCCATCGACCCGGCCGCCACCAGCACAAGCTCCGCGCCGCCCAAAGGCCTGCCGTAAAGATTCGCGACGAATAGCGTCACCAGCGCGAAATACAGCGCCGCCCCGCCCCTCAGGAATACCGCACCGAAGGGCAAGGCAAGCTCAGCCACGCCGCGGCTGAATCCCAGGCGCGCGCTCATGACTTCGATGGCGTGCGGAACTGGCGCTGTCGCGCTGCCGGAGGCCAGCCCGACCAACAGCGGTCCTTTCATCTCCGCCAACACGGACAGGAACGGCAGGCCTGCACGGGCCGATATGACGGCCATCGCCGCGATCGACAGCACGATCGCCGACAACATGAAGCACAACAGGAAGCCGCCCATGGCGCCCAGCGTGGCCGCCTGCGCGTTCGACGTCAGATACGCGCTGGCGCCAAACGCCAGGACCGGAATCAGCAGATTTGCCCGGTCGATGATGATCCCCAACGCCCGGTACGAGCTTTCAAAGATTCCATCGAGCAACGCGGTACGCTCGCGCGACAACGAAGCGAAGGCCAACCCGAACAGCAGCGTCGCCACGAGAATTCCCAGCGTGTTCCCCTGCGCCAGCACGCGAAAGAAGTTGTCGGGCAGCAGCCCACGCATCACGCTCTCCCGCCGCGATGCGCCATCGCCCATTGCCGCGCCGGCATCCGGCGATTCCATCAGGCTGACGCTGTTCTCGGACAGCGCATTGCCCTCGCTCCAGACCAGCTCGCCCAACTGGGCATGTTCCTGCGGGCTCAGGTGCTTGCCCGGCATGACGGCCGCGCCCAGCAGGGTGCCGCTCACGGCGCACGCGCCCACCAGCGCCACCGCCAGGGCCGCGGTCAGCGCAATCCGCCTGCCCGGGCGCGGCATATCCAGCACCTGGCGCAAACCGAAGAAGATCGCCACCACCAGCAAGGGCATGGCGGCCATGTTCACCACCACCAGGTAAAGCTTGCCGACCAGGTAGGCGGCGTGCCCCAACGGCTGCGCCATGACGCCCGCCAACGCCCCGGTCGCCATGCAGAAGGCCAGCAATACGGTGCTGCCGGAGAGGCGGTTCAAGGCGCTCATGTGGACACGTTCCAACCGCGCGTCAACGCATAGCGGACGGTTGCCGCCGCCAGCTCCTGCGTGCTGTCGATCAGCGGCATGGGCGCGTGCGCGATCGCCCGCGCAGCCAGCGGAATCTCGGTGCACCCCATCACTGCCGCCGTCGCCCCGCCGGCTTCGAGCTGCCGCAACGCCAGTTCCAGCTGGCTCGCAGCCGCCGTCAGGTCTCCCGCCTTGACCTGCGCGATGCAGGCGGTGATCCGCGCCTGCTCCACGGCGCCCGGCACCAGGAAATCTATACCTCGTTCGCGCAGGCTCGCCTGGTAGAAGCCCGACACCAGCGTGCCGCGCGTGGCCAGCACCGCGACCTTGCCGCCTTGCGGCACGGCGTCGGCGCAAACCTCGCCGATATGCAGCATGGGCGCCGCGCTGCGCCGCTGCATTTGCTGGTACCAGTGGTGTGCCGAGTTGCACGGCACCACCAGCAATCCGACGCCGCTGCGATTGAGCAGGTCCACGCCCGCGTACAACGCCGGCAACGGATCCAGGCCATCCCCCAGGATCGCGGAAGAACGGTCTGGCGTATGCGGCAGGTTCGCCACCACCATGGGCAGATGATCCTGGTCGCGCGCGCCCTGTGTCAGGCGAACAATGCGTCCCATGAAGTCCACCGTCGCCAACGGCCCCATGCCCCCAAGCACTCCGATCATCGTCATCGCGGCCTCCTATACCCGCAGCGGCCGCGGGCAAATGACCGACACCGCCGCCGAGTTGCCGATCACCAGGATCAGGGTGCGCAACATGTCGCATAGCGGATCGATGGCCAGGAAGAGAATGAAGGCGGCCTCGAACGGCAACCCCAGATAGGCGCAGGTGATCCCGATGAGCGACACGGTCACCAAGCCCGTCATGCCGGCCGACGCAAAGCCGGCCAGCACCGACACCAGCAACACCGTGGCCACCTCGCCCACGCCCAGCGGGCGTCCATACAGCTGCGCAATGAACAGCGTGGCGCATACGTAATAGACCATCGGCCCGACCCGCAGCAACGACACGGCCAGAGGCACAAGCAGTTCCACCCGAGCCCGGGCGAATCCGAGCTTGTCGGCCAGGCTTTCGATCATGCTCGGCATGCAGGCCGCGCTGTTGCGCGTCGCCAGCGCCAGCGCGAACGGCGCGCGCAGGGCTTCCAGCGTCACGGACAGCGGCTGGTTCGAACGCTTCCAGATGACCACCACCGCCAGCGACAACAGCAGCACGGCCACCGCAAAAAAGGCCAGAACGAACTGTGTCATCGCCTGCAGCGGCTCGATGCCAGACTTGGCCATCTGCGAGGCGCTCATGCAGAACAGGATCAGAGGCAAGGGCAGGCTGAGCCAGTGCATCAGCTTCTGGCAAGCGCAATACACGGTCTCGAGCACCTGGCTCAAGCCTACCGAAATGCGCTCAGGCACATAGCCCACCGCGATCCCGAACAGCAACGCGAACACCAGCGACTTCAAGGCGTCGCCGCTGGCCAGCGCGGCGAAGATATTGGTCGGCACCAGGCTGCCGAGCAGGTCGGCCAGGGTCAACGTCTTGGCGGGCACATCGGCGCCGTACAGATTCATCACAGTGACGCTGGAGGCGGAATCGCTGCCGACGATGAGGCCGAATGCCTGCAATGTCGCGCTGGACAGGTCGGCGCCGGGGTTCAGGATGAGCAGCACGGCCGCCCCGACCAAGGCCACCAGCGCGGCGGTGCCGGCGAAGACCGCCAGCACGCGCAGAAAAAGACGCGATGCGCCGCCGTCGCGAAACAGGCGCTGCAGGCTGAATATCACCGCCGAGATCATGAACGGCAAGGTCGTCATCTTCAGGAAATCGACGTACACCTCGCCGATCAGCGACAGGCTGCGGGAAAATGCCGGCAGGTAAAGCCCGGCAAGGCCGCCCAGCACCAGGCTCCCCAGCACCAGCCAGGGATTGAGGACGATCGCGTAGAGTCGTTTCAGAGTCATGATGGTCCAGCTTGCGCCTGCCTCAGTGATTGGTGGCCTGCAAGACCACGTTGACGTCGAACCGCTCGCTGCGGTCCGCCAGGTACAGGTTGATAAAGCCCAGCAGCGCCTGATCCGACGCATTGACGGCCATGCCGAGCGTGTCCTCCAGATCCTGCAGCGTCACGACCCGCAACCGCAGCGAAGCCGTGGGATCGATCTTCAGCACGCGCTTGACCTCGAATTCGTCACGGTAGGCGGCGGTGACCTCTCCGCTGTCCAGCGCGGCCAGCACGGCCTGCCAGGTGGGGTATTGCCGCACATCGGCCTGCGGAAAGTTGGCCGTCACGTAATCCGCATAAGAGGATTTGGCCACCACGCCGATCGTGCCGGTATAGGCGCGTATCACCTCCGGCACCGAGCGGCCCCGCGCCAGTTGCGCGAACTTGACGCGGTTGAGCAGCAGGGCGCGCTTGAGCGACAGGTATGGCGCGCTGAAGCTGACGACCCGCGCCCGCGATAGCGTGCGCGACAGCTTGCTGATGGCAAGGTCCGCCTGGCCTTCGGCCAGCAGGGTCACCACGCCGTCGAAGGTCTGGGCCTGGCGGTTGAAGCGCACCCGCACTCCCAGCTTCTGCGCGATCTCCCGCGCGAAATCCACGTCAAAGCCACTCAGCTTTCCATTCCGTTCTTCGAAGAACGGCGGCTGGTCCACGCCCAGCAATGCGACCACCAGTTCCCCCCGGTTGATGATCCGGGCAAACTCAGGCGCCAGCAGGGCGCCGTTGTCCATCCGCACCACGCCGGTCTGCGCCTGAGCGGCCGCGCCCCAGGACATGGTCGATGCCGCGCAGAAGAACGTCGCCAGCACGGCGAGACGAACGGACCGGAACAGGGTTTTCAATAGGTGCAACATGCAAGGCTCCGGCCTGTCAGTAGCCAAAAGGAAGAAGCGGGGAACTCAGTCATGGCGGTCCGCCTTGGGCGCCGCGGCCTCTACCATGGCGGGCGCGGCGGCGGCGATACCCGGCGGCGCGGCTGGCGGTTCCGACAGGCGGGCTCCGATCTGGAAGCCCAGCAGGAACAGCAGCACGCAGAGCAGGACGGCGCAGGCCAGCGTGACGGTCAACATGCGGGGAGTCAGGGAGAATACGTAAGACATGCGTTCACATCCTCAGGGAACCAAAGTCGTGACCTGCGCGGGCGCCGTGATCCGAATCAGTCCGCCCCAGGTGCAGAGCAGCATCGACGCGTCCTGCAAGGCGGGCTTGCCGCCGATCAGCACGGTGGGTGAACCGGGCAGCCAGGGGCCGGGCGTAGCGGGCATGCAGGGCATGGGCGTCAAGGCGCCCAAGGCCGCGGCGGTGGCCGCGGCAACCGCCGGATTGCCCAGGCAACTGCACATGCCGAAAGGCGCCACATTGGCGACTGGCGCATGGTCCATGATGGTGGCAGCTGGCAATGCCCCCGCCAGCACGCCCGCAGGCATTACATTCAGCACGGACGGCGCCGCGCCAAAGCTGCACATCAGGGCCGAACCCGTGGTCACTTGCAGGGCCATGGCTATCCTCTGATCCACTTTTCCAGGCGCGCGCCGAAAGTGGGAGATGACGGTTCGGAGTCTGCCGGCTCCAAGCGGCGCCAAGGCTGCTCCGGCGCACCATTCACGTAACGGCGCTCGGCCAGCGCAGCGCCATCAGGCGCGTAACGGCGGGCGATGCCGTGCAATACCCCCGCGCGGTACGGAGACGCTGCCAACAGCGTGCCGTCCGCAGCGTAGTCACGCGTTTCGCCATCCAGGAGGCCCAGGCGATAGCTTTCGCGGCGGACCACGACACCATCTTGCAGGTATTCGGCCATGCCATCGAGCCTGCCCATCAGGTAGGTCTGCCGCAACGTCTCCAGGCCCGACTGCGCATATGCCACGCAAGGTCCGTGCAATAGCCCGAGCTCATACTGCTGGCGCGACGCCAGCTTGCCATCGCGATAGGACAGCGCTTCGCCATGCAACCTGCCCTCGGCGTAAGACGCTACACGCAGCAACGCGCCAAATTCGTCGTGTATCCGCAGCGAGCCGGACAGGCGGCCCTGCCGGAACTCCGCCTGCAGCAACACTTCTCCGTCAGCGCCATATCGCGTCATCGGGCCTTGCGCCACGCCGGCCTGCCAGGAACTGCGCGCCGAGAGGCGGCCGGCCTCGTCCAGCTCTTCCATGATCTGGATCTCGGGCAAGGAGGTATCGGAGCTATGCATGGCGCGCCTCAGTTGATCTTGACCAGGCCGCCCTTGAGCGCCAGCAGGCCGCCGCCATCGACGGTCTGCGTCGCCGTCGCCTTGTGTTCGATCGTCAGCGCCTTGTTGCTCAGCGTCGTTGCGGCTTGCGCGGTCAGCGTCGACGCGCTTTTGATGCTGATGGAGCCTGTGACGTCGATGACAAGATTGCCGCTGACTTTCAGCGTGTAATTGCCGGCCACGTCCTGGGTAAATGCCGCCCCGTTGGCGTGCGTTTCCTCGCCATGGACCTCGACGCTGCGCGCACCCTGCACCACATGCGATTCCTTACCCTTCTGTACCTCGATGCGGCGGTCTCCCCGCTTGACGATGCGGCTTTCATTACCGCCAACCTCCGTCTCAAGCGCGTCTTCGATGACGACCCGCATGTCCTTCTGCGCATGCAAGTACAGTTCTTCCGCATCGAGTTTGTCCTCCATGCGGATCTCATTGCCCGCCACGCCCCGCTTGGACGAGCGCGACCGCATGACGCTCTGCGTTTGCTCCGCCGGCAGCTGCACGGGCAAGGTCTGCTGCTTGTTGTAGACCGTACCCGTCACCAGCGGCCGGTCGGGGTCGCCGTCGACGTAACTCACCACCACCTCCTGGCCGACTCGGGGCAGGAACCAATGCCCCCACCCCTGCCCCGCCACACTCTGCGATACCCGTACCCAGCAGGAGCTGTCCTGGTCGCGCGCGGGGCCGTCATCCCAATGGAACTTCAGCTTCACCCGCCCATGCGCGTCGGTCCATATCTCTTCACCCGCCAGCCCCACCACCTGGGCGGTATGCGTCCCGGTGACCATGGGCCGGGGCGTCACAGGCCTGGGACGGAACGGCACGGCCTCCGGCAGCACGTCAAAGCGGTTCCGGTATCCCTCCTGGGTCGCGTCGTGCGTGACGGCCCGCAGAACGTAGGACACATTCAGAGCGCTGTCCGGGTGACCGGCCAGTTCAAAGCGGGAACCGGCCGACAGGCCATGGCATCCGCTGACGCCGCTGCCCACCTGCCCGTCGGCCTGTTGCGCGGCCAGCCTGATGGCGGCCTTGCGGTCGCCGTCCGCGGCGTCGGCGTACTTGCCGGGATAGACATAGTGCCGGGCGTCGGGCAACAGCGCCGGCTTGCGCGATGCGGCAAGGGAAGTGCTCGCCGTGAGATAGTCATAGTCCGCCAGCACATGCCCCGGCGCCACGATGCCGTGCGCCATCTCGAACGCATGCACGCGGTCCGGGTCCGCCCCATCGTCCTTGTCCAGCGCGCACTGCAGGCGGGCGGCATGCGCATTCACGGAATGCGCGGCGGGGCTGTCGGCCAGCACCAGCGTATGCCTGCCATCGGCGCCGTCGAAGAAATAGAAGATTCCCTCTTCTTCCATCAGGCGGGAAATAAAGTCGAATGGGCTTTCGTCGTACTGCACGCAATAGGGACGCCGCGGATAGGCGCCCGCTCCCAGCCGGGTCTCGAATGCCACCTCGTAGCGTCCCAGCGTTTCCTTGACGATGTCCAACGCGGTCTTGTTCTGGTGTATGGCACGGTCCCGCCCCAGCGTCAGCAGCCACAGGCGCGGCTGCAGTTCTGCCAGGTAGTAGGCATGCCCGCGGTCCGCGCCTAGGTGCACGAAGCGCGTGACGATTCCGTTGAAGTGCCGAGGCCGCTGACGCGGGCGCTGCAATGTCACCGTGACGGCCTTGCCGACGATCGCTCTCGCATCCAGCGCCTTGTTGGCCGACCTCATCCTGAGATCGAACCGGAACAGCTCCGACATCGCCTCGCGCCCGCTGAAGGATTCCAGCAACAGGACGTCCTTGCCGAACGGCGTGGATACCGAGGCAAACCAGTGGGCTTGGGTCTGATCGGCGGCCATGGGCTTATCCGGTCTCCGCGTCGCGGAATCGGAAATCGATCGCACCCGCGGGCGTCAGGCCCAGATGGACGCCGCCGAACGGCGCGGCCACGGAAATGCGTTCCAGCACCTGGCGCGCCAGCTCCGGCAACACCGCCTGCGTCAGGATATGGTCCACATTGCGCGCCCCGCTGTCCACTTCCTTGCAACGCGCCGCGATCGACTGCGCCACGGCGTCGTCCCAGCTCAGGTTCGCGTGGTGGTTGCGCGCGAAACGCCGGGCCAGGCGTTCCAGCTTCAGATTGACAATGGCATTGATCTGGCTATCCCCCAACGGGTAGTAGGGAACCATCACCAGGCGGCCCAGGAACGCCGGGCTGAACTGCCGCAACAACGGGGCGCGCAAACGCTCGGTCAGGACCTCTGGGGAGGGCCGCGCCCCGCCCCGGCAGGCATCGGTGATGACGTCCTGCGACGCATTCGACGTCAACAGGATCAGGGTGTTCTTGAAGTCGATGGAAACGCCCTCGCCGTCCTCCATGGTCCCTTTGTCGAACACCTGGAAAAAGAGCTCGAGCACGTCGGGATGCGCCTTCTCCATTTCGTCCAACAGCACGACGCTGTAGGGACGGCGCCGCACCGCTTCGGTCAGCACGCCCCCGCGGCCGTATCCCACATATCCTGGCGGCGCGCCTTTCAGGCCCGACACGCTATGCGCTTCCTGGAACTCCGACATATTGATGGTGATCATGTTGCGCTCGCCGCCGTACAAGGTATCGGCCAGCGCGCACGCAGTCTCGGTCTTGCCGACGCCGCTGGGACCCAGCAGCAGGAACACGCCCACCGGTTTGCCAGGATCGTCCAGGTCCGCGCGGAAAGTACGGATGCGCCGGGCGATGGCGTCCAGGGCTTCGTCCTGTCCCACGATGCGTCCGGACAGTTTCTCCTGCAGATACAGCACGGTGTGCAGCTCATCGGCCAGCATCCGGCCCACCGGAATGCCGGTCCAGCCGGAAATCACTTTCGCCACGACCGAAGAGTCCACGCACACCGGCACGATGGGCTCGTCGTTCTGCACTGCCTCAAGGCCTTTTTCCAGGCGGGTCAGATTGGCGGTCAGCGCGTCCAGGTCCTCTTCGTCCGCCGCCTTGTCGCTGCCGGCCACGACGCGGTCGGCGATACGGCGGCGCCAAGTCAGGATTTCAGCCACCGCGCTGCGTTCGGCTGCCAACTTCTCTCCCAGTCGGCGGTGCTGTTCGCGTTGATCCTCTATCTGACGCTGCGTCGCCGCGATCGCGTCATGACGGTCCGTGCCCGTGGCGGCCTCGTGGCGCAGTATGCGCAGCTGGTTCTCGGCCGCCTCTATAGCGCGCCCAAGGGCCTCGATTTCTTCCGGCTCCGCGCTCTGGCCGATCGCCACCCTGGCGCAAGCCGTATCCAGCACGCTGATCGCCTTGTCCGGCAACTGCCGGCCGGAGATATAGCGGTGCGACAGCTTCACGGCGTCCCTGACCGCGGCATCCAGGATCTCGACGCCATGATGGGCCTCCAGCCGTTGCACCATGCCGCGCAGCATTTCGACGGCCGCCGCCTCGGTGGGTTCTTCCACCTTGACGACCTGAAAGCGCCTTGCCAACGCCGGATCCCGCTCGACGTAACGCTTGTATTCGGCCCAGGTCGTGGCGGCGATGGTGCGCAATTCGCCGCGCGCCAAGGCCGGCTTGAGCAGATTGGCGGCGTCGCCCTGCCCTTCGCTGCCGCCCGCGCCTATCAACTGGTGGGCCTCGTCGATGAACAGGATGACCGGCGTCGCCGACGCCTTCACTTCACTGATCACCGATTTCAGCCGGTTCTCGAATTCGCCGCGCACGCCCGCCCCGGCCTGCAGCAGCGCCAGGTCCAGGGAGCGGACCGATACATTGCACAAGGCCGGAGGCACGTCGCCTTGCACGATGCGCTGCGCAAAGCCCTCGACCACGGCGGTCTTGCCCACGCCGGCCTCGCCCGTAAGAATGGGATTGTTCTGCCGGCGGCGCAGCAGCACGTCGACCAACTGCCGGATTTCCGCATCCCTGCCACGCACCGGGTCGATCGCCCCTTCGCGCGCCAGGGCCGTCAGGTCGATCGTATACAGCTCCAGCGCCGATTGGCGCGTCCCGCCCTCGCCCGGCGTCGGCATGACAGGCGCGCCGCCGGCGGGCAAGCCCGCGGCTCCCGGCCCGGACGTCGGAGACGAGGTTCCCGCGTCTTCCGCGCTGCCCGCCAGGATGGACGGCAATGCCGCTCGCAAGTCGGCCCGGGAGATGTTCAGCAATCCCGGCGCCGACTCCAGCAGCAATCCGCGCAGGCTGTCGACCTCCAGCAACGCCAGCAGCAGGGTGCCGGACCGGATCTGCTGCTGCCCCAGCAGCATCGAGCTGAGCAGCCATGCCTCCTGGAACATGGGAGGGAAATTCGGCGACAAGGACGGAGTGCGGCCGTTGCCCCGCTTGAATTGCTCCTGCGCGCGCTGCAATTGCGCCGACACGTCTTCCGCCCGGATCTGGTAATGATCCAGCACCGCTTTCAGATCGGGAGCGGCGGTTTCCAGCAGCGTCAGCAGCAGGTGCTCGACATCCACGTTGTAATGCGTCTGGCGCACGCACTGCTGCGCCGCCAGTTCCATCGCGTGCTTGCAGACCGGGTTGAGCCGGGCCAGCAGCGTGCGGATGTCGATATCCATGCCGGATTTGCCTTATGTACGGTTGGCCAATGGGGAAGCGGACGCCATGCGCGCCGTCAGGCGCACCGGCGCCGGAGCGAGGGTCTGCCGCTTAGCGGTGGCCCAGCTGGTCCACCCCAGCCGGGCTGCTGCCGCGCCGCCCAGCACGCACGCACCGGCGCGCGGCTGCGCGTGCAGCACGAAATCCACATTCAGGTCTCTCCGGAGGTGACTGCGGATCAGCCACAGCGCCAGTTCGTGGTCCGCGCCCCCGGGTAACAGGCGCTCGAACCGGGCGGGACTCAGGTCCAGGAATTCAATACGGATCCCGGCCCCCTGGTCCCATACCCGGCGGCCCAGCGCCCGCGACGCATTCAACGCCAACCCCTTTCCGCCCAGGCGCGAATGATCCTTCGCGTCCAGCGTCCGCCATTGCCCGATGAATTGCCGGCCCAGCACCTTCAAGCCCAGACGGTCCGCCAGCAACGCCAGCAGCCCGGTCATCGATCGCGTCGCCACGCCCAGCAGACCGGCGTGCCTGACCCACAGGCGCTGGCCTTGCGGACCGGCCTCGTCGCGGGCATAGCCCAGGTCGCTCAGCGCATCCAGGCAGCCCACCAGCGCCGACGCATGCGGCGCGGACGCGTTAAGGCCCAGCGCGTGCTTCTTGCGGCTTCGGTAGAAGAAGGACAGGAAGCGGTGGTTGAAGATATCCAGGAAATCTGCGGTGGCGTGATCCCGCGACGCCCGCCGCTGCAGCACCAGTTCGGTGTACGCCAAGGGCAACGGACTGCTGGCGCCGGCAAGTGTCATCACCGGCGTAGTCAAGGCGTAGCGTGTCTGCATGGCCTGGCCCCAACGCCCCGCGTCCTGCTTCCGGGCGATGGCACGCACGTCGCTGGCCTCGAACGCGACCGACACATGCCCATGCAGGCGCACAGCCTCGCCGTCGCCATTTCCGCGGCCCAGCGGCGCGGCCGCTGGCGTCGCGCGCTCCAGCAGGGCGATCGCCTGGAACAGGTTGTAGCGTTGCGGGCGGGAGAGCAGCCGGGCGATCATAGCGATTGCTGGTAGCCCGTCATGGGCTGCCACTGCTTCCATATTTCGTCGCCCCGGCGCACCGCCAGCCGCACGAACGAATTGACCGATGTATACATCGCAAAGAATCGCGCCAGCACTGCGCCCAGCAGCAGCGGCGATCCTCCCACGAACGCATCGGCGTCGAACTCCACCGTGACTTCCATGCCGTGGCAGAAGCCGCGCCAGGCCTCCTTGCCCACATGCGCCGTGACTGGGCGCGCACTGACGCCCTTGAGGCCGCGGATCAGATCCTGCTCACGCGTGCTGCCGGACGCGAACAACTGCAGGATCTGCTGCAGGCGTTTGTGTCCGGTCGATGACTCCACCAGCGACTGCTGATTCAACGTCAGCAGCGATACCAGGCGCCACAGCGCGTCGCCGCCCAAGGGCGGGTTGCGCTGCGCGGTGGGCTCGTACAGGCATTGCACCGATACGTTCTGCGCCACGCGCTCGAACACCATGCGGGCGCCCACTGGCACCTGCTCGGCAAGGCGCCGGTTGGTGCAAAGCAGATTGGCGTAGACCACGGGTTCAACGGGCCGGCGAATCTCGTTGCGGGCATCCACGAAGCTCAGGAACATGTCGGTGCCGCTTACGCGGTCACGCAGGCTGTGTTCCCTTCGGGCAGACCAGAACAACGTACCGCGAGCGGCGTCCGCGTGCTCGACCTCCGCATAGCTGGGCACGGGAATCGAGCGCTCGGCCGCCGGATCGGACAGGATCACGGACAGCACCGAATGCACTTCCGTCGTCTCGTCACGGCGCTTGTCGGCCACCAGGCGATATTCGTAATGGCTATCGTCGATCGTGACCGGTTCGCTGGTCTGCGCGTACAGGTTGATCACCGGCGTGCAACCCAGGCGGAAATGCTGGGCGCCTATCGCGCCCAGGCCGCGAGCCTGCCTGTCCAGGTGCAGCGCGATCTGGCAACGGCGCCCCTTGAACGGCAGCCCCCGCGGCAAATCCAGGTCAAAGAAATGGAACTTGCGCGGAAATGCGAAGTACTCCTGCATCAGGCCGTGCGCCGGCAGTCCATTCGGCGGCTGCGGCAATACGCTCTCTTCCGGCGCATATCCCACTTCCCGCCAGGCCGTCAACGGCAGCGGCACAACGCCGCCCCCTTCGGCATAGAGCGATATGCCGGCCACGCCCGCCGCCAGCAACTCGTACAGCGGCATCGTCACCATCCAGTCGCCCTGCAGGTGGATGCGCAGTGTGCGGATTTCCAGCTCCGACAGTTCCACGCCGGAATCGCTTTCCAGCTCCAGGCGCAAAGCCTGGTCTTCAGAGAAGCCGGCGCTTCCTATCCTCAAGGGCCACAGCGTGGCATCCCAGGCGGTGCGGAACCGGCAAAGTTCGCCGGCCTCGGTCCGCGCCGCCAGGCCGCTATGCCGCGGCACGGGCAGTCCGGCCGTCACTTTTCCCTGGCTGCCGTCCAGAGCCAGCTGCACCACGGTCATCGACGGGATGGGCTGCACCAGCGTCGGACAGACGTTGTCCAGCATCGCGGCGGCGATCTGGGGAAACTCCTGATCCAGGTCGCGGTGCACCCGGGCCGCCAGGAACGCAGTGGCTTCTATCAGGCGTTCGGTATGCGGATCTGGCGATTCCGTGCCATGCAGCGCCAGCCGGGATGCCACCTTGGGATAGCGCAGCGCGAAGTCCGCCCCCTGATTGCGCAGATAGGACAGCTCGCGCTTGTAGTACTGCAGGATGCCATCGGACGCCAGATCGGTCATGACCCGCCCCCCGTCCCGCTCTGCGCGCCTGCCAGCAGTTCGAATGCCACGTGGTTCACCGCGCCGCCGATCCGCATGTCGGCCCGGATCTCCAGCCGGCATGGGCCTATCCCGTTCGCGGCGGGCGCCATGTCCACCGACACATTGGACAGGCGGGGTTCATAAAGGGCGATGGCCTGCTTGACTACAGCAGCGACGGCCTCGCGATCCGACGCCGACACCGGCGACCGCGCCGAGTAGTCGGGCACGCCGTAGTCGACCACCGTTGCCGCCGAGCGTGAAAAGGCCTCGAAATCCAGGCGCGAACGCGTGTTCAGCAGGCGCTCCAGGTCCCTGGCCACCGCCAGTCTCTGCGCGTCGGCCCCCGCCAGTTGCGACTCCGCATCAGCCGCCAGGCGGTCAAACAAGGGCACGGGCGAATAAAGGGTATCGGTCGGCATGTTGCGGGCGTTCCTGTACGTGCACCGGCGCCGCTCCCGCCCATGCGGGAGCGGCGTCCGGCATTACTTCTTGGGCGCGGCGGTGGACTTGTTCGTCGCCAGGTCCCAGCCGAACGATGCCGTGCCAGCCTTGTTGCCGGCGGTGGCCTGCTGGGTGTATTCGATGGAGAGCTTGCTGAAGCACAACGTGAAGCTGTCGCTGCCGCCGCCCTCGCCCAGCGCGGAGTTGATGGACGAGACCATCGCATTGCCCAGTACGTACTTCACGTGCAACAGGAACGACCCGCTCTCGTTGCGGCCGATGAGTATGGTCGCGTCGTTCAGCTTGGCGCCGGACGCGCACGCGTTGTATAGCGCGGGCGTGGACTGGTCCATTACCTTGGTAAACGCCATTTCCGAGAAGCTGGGCCGGCCCAGGGCGCGCTCGGTGTTGGCCATGTCCATCGACATCGGCAACATCACGCCATGCGAGGCGCCCAAGAGGATGATCGCGTCGGCATGGCCGTCCAGAGTGGAGTTGCCTTTGATGTTGTTGATCTTGAGCAGGATGGTATCCATGGAATTCCGTGTTCGAAGAGGATTCGGTTGGCGTGCGCCGCCGGCTGGCGGCGCGCGGTTCGAAAGTTCAGGCAGCCGCGGCCGGCAGGTCTGCCACCAGGCGGATGGACGCGGTCAGCTCTTCCATCTGGAAATGAGGCTTGATGAAGCAGGTGGCGCGGTACGCGCCGGGCCTTCCGGGCACCTCCGTGACGTCGACGCGCGCCTCGCCCAGCGGATAGCTGGCCTTCTGTTCCTGCGAGGCCGAGGGGTTGATCAGCACGTAGTCCGCAATCCAGTTGTTCAGATAGTTCTCGACTTCCGTACGCGACTGGAAGCTGCCCACCTTGTCGCGCATCATCACCTTGATGTAATGCGCAAACCGCGACGCGGCCAGCACGAACGGCAGGCGTGATGACAGCTGCGCATTGGCATTGGCGGCATCCTTGTTGTAGACCTTGGGCTTGTTTGCCGTCTGGCTGCCGAAGAACGTGGCCTGGTTCGAGCCCTTGGCGTTCACGAACGCAATGAACCCCAGGTCGCTGAGTTCCTTTTCGCGGCGGTCCGTGATCGTCACTTCCGTCGGGCACTTGAGCGCGATGTCGCCTTCATCGGTCTTGTAGGCATGCGCGGCTATGCTCTCCACCTTGCCACCGCCTTCCACCCCGCGGATCGCGGTCGACCAGCTGTACTTGGCGAACGCGTCGGTGATGCGCAGACCCAGCTGGTAGGCGGAATTCGCCCACAGATACTTGCTGTGATCCGAGCCGTCGACATCCTCTTCGAAGTTGAACGTATCGACCGGCTTGGTCTTGGCGCCGTAGGGCAGGCGCGCCGCATAGGACGGCAGCACCAGCGCCACGTAGCGGGAATCTTCCGACTCGCGGAAGCTGCGCCACATGGCGAGCTCGGCGCTTTCGAAGACCTTGGAGAGATCGCGCGTGACGCCGAGGTCCGTGTACGATTTCAGGTCGAAGAGGCTGGGCGCGGCAGAGGCGATGAACGGCGCGTGCGCGGCGGCCGCGACCTTGGAGATGCGTTCCAGTAGCGCCAGATCCTGCGGATGCCGGCCAAATGCGTAATCGCCTATCAGCACGGAATACGGACTGCCGCCGAACGTGCCGTACTCGTCTTCATAGACCTTTTTGAAGAGCAGGCTCATGTCGTGATCGACGGCCGACTCCAGGTCTTTCAGCAATTCCTTCTTCTTGACGTTCAACAGCCGCAGCTTCAGCCGCGAGCTCGTCTCGGTGCCATGGACCATATCGTGCAAGCCGGTCCACGATGCTTCGAGCGCCTGGAAGTCCGGCGCATGCATGATGGCGTTCAGCTGATCCGTCAGCAGACGGTCGATTTCCGCCACGCGCTCATTGATCATCGCCACCACCGACTTGTCCGGGCTGGTGCGCATGCCTTCGTCCAGGATCTGGGACGCCAGCTGCCCGAGCAGTTTCTTCGCGTAGGAATTCTGCGACGGCTCCACCGCCATATTGCCTTCCTGCACGATGCGGTCCAGCAGGCTGAGTTCGCCCGCCTGCGCCGCTTCCTGCGTTGCGTTGCCTCCAACCGCCGTCGTATCGGCCGTCTGTTTGCTTGCCATGTTCGTCACCCTGAGAATTGAAATTGCCCGCGCGCGGCTTCGGCGCAAGGCCTGCCCTGCGCGCGCTGACGTTGCTGTCCGCGTTAGGCCGACGGCGCCGTTGCGGCCGGTTCGGCCACATCGCCGGCCGTCCCGCCAGCCTGCGCTTCGCTCTTGACGGCCTTGAGCTCCTCGGTGCTGCGCACGATGCGCTCAAGGATGGAGTCCAGCTCGTCATTGCCATCCAGCTTGGCCAGCAGGTCGCGCAGTTGATGCCGCGCCTCCAGCAGCTTGGACAGCCGCGGCACCTGCTCGACCAGGGATTCGGGATGGAAGTCGGCGAACTTCTCGAAGTTCAGCTCAATGCGCAGATTGCCTTCGCCCTTGGCGGTGTCGGGCACGGACAGGTCCAGGCGCGGGCGGATCTTGCCCAGGATTTCGTCGAAATTGTCGCGGTCGATCTCGACGAAGCGGCGCTCTTTCAGCTTGGGCAGCGGCGTGGCCGGCTGGCCCGAAAGATCCGCCAGCACGCCCACCACCATCGGCAATTCACGCTTCTCGATCGCGTCGCCGGTTTCAACGTCATACGTAATCTGAACCCGCGGCGGGCGGTTGCGGCCCACCCATTTCTGCAAGCTATTGGACATGACCCTCTCCGAAGAAACCACTCGTACCGCACAGCGAGCGCTGCGCTTTGCTGGTGCGAACAATAGCGCCGGCCTTCGGGGGCTACATCGGACTTTAGTCGTAGTATTTTGAAATTATCAGAAATTTCCATCCTGCTTTTGGATGAGAAATGACTTAGGCGCAACCTTGAAACTGCGGGCCCGACCCGCGTCAGCCCGGCTTCGCGGGGGAGCGTGTCCTTGCCAGAAAATTTCCCGAGGGCTGTGCTGACATCCACTGGATTTTCTCGACAATTTCTTTCGGGTTGCCCGTGGTGGAAACGAATTCATTGGCCTCTGGAGCGACGGCTGCGGCATTGGCAACAGGTTCCCGCTTCGTCACGAGCAGGCAGGAGCGCGCCATGCCCATGTCCCTCGCAGGTCGTGCCTCGCGCAGAGCTCTCAAGTGGCTGGCCGGCAGAAACTCCCCACGGTGCACCAACTGGCGGCATTCGGCCACAAGCAGCCCGACGCTGGCGGCATAGCAGACTTTCGCCACGTTCTTCGCGCCATGCAGGGTCGCGTTCTCGGGCGCGCGCCGGTACTCGAAAAAGGTCGAAACGTAACGCTCTGTGCCCGGAACGGACCCCAGGCTGCCGGGACCGGCACTATCCATCCAGACCATCAAGCCCTGGAGGTTGTACGACCAAAGCAAGAGAGACTGGCCTGGCCTCAGCTTGCCTATGCGCCAACCTACCGGCGGGGCGGGTTTGGAAAAGAACTGCCCCAGCGTCTCCGGCTTGCTCCGCACCCGATTTGTCTCCACCTTGTCCAGTATTGTCCTACCCAGAATCAGACTCATGAGCCACCCCTTCCTGTGCTCTGCCCTTGGCAGCAAGCCCGCAGGATAGCTACCGTCCGCGGGCCGCGCATGGGACTTTGGTCTTACTGGGGCAAAGACCCGAGGACGGCGCACGGACAGCGGCGGGGCATTGCCGCCCGTGCGCCGGATGGGGCCGGCCGTCTACTTTCCATACGTCGCGATCAGCGTTTCCAGCGGCACATGGCCCTGGCACAGTCCCGGATAACCGGGGCTTGCTCCCTCTTCCAACGAGATCGCATATTTGACCGCCGGGTCGCTTTCCAGCCGCTGCCGCAGCGCCGCCAGCCTGGGCCAGCGGGACTGGGCAGCGACCTCATGGAAATCCAGCCAGCGCGCAACGCCCACCAGCACGGCGTCCGCCAGAGTCGGACGATCGCCCATCAGGAACGGCGTCTCGCCCAGCATCGCTTCGAGCTTGTCATGGCGTTCTATGACGCGTTGCGCCCCCCACTCCCGCAGCGTTTTCTGCAAGGCCGGATCAGGCGGATCCATTTCCAGGGCGACCCAATGCGGGGTGAAGGCGGCGGTGAAACCAGTGTTCAGAAAAGCCATGAACTGGTGCATGCGGTCGGATTCCGGCGACAGCGGGTCAAAGCTGATCCTGCGCTCGTCATCACGGTTTTCGATCCAGCGCGCAATCGCCATGGTTTCCGTGAAAACCGCGCCCTGTTCGCTGACGAATGCAGGCGTCTCGTGGCGCGCGTTGATCCGCGCATAGGAGGGCAGACGCATTTCGCTCAGCATGTCCACGCGGCACAGGCGATAGGGTTTGCCCAGCCACTCCAGCGCAGCGACGAGCCCCATGGAACTTCCCAGCGGAAAGCCATAAACAAGAATGGGTTCCAAGATTTCTTTCTCCGTAGATGAGGGTCACGCTGCGCAGCGGATTGAATTCTACGGATCTGCTAGGCTAAGTAAATTACGCACATTTTTGTCACCATGACCCGCCCATGAAAGACCTGGTTTCGCGTTGCCCCATCGAGGAAGTCATGCAGATACTGAGCGGCAGATGGCCGACGCTGCTGGTCTATTACCTCAAGGAAGGCACCAAGCGTTTCAGCGATCTGCGCCGCGACAATCCGACCATCTCGCATCGGATGCTGACGCTGGAGCTGCGCAAGCTGGAGTTGGCCGGGATCGTCCAGCGCACTGATTTCGATGGCTATCCGCGGCGCGTGGAGTACGCGCTCACGCCATCGGGAAAGACGCTGGTGCCGCTGCTGGATGCGCTGGGCGACTGGTGGGATGAGCACGGCGAGGCGTCCGAAGACGCCTCCTGAGCAGGCCTGCCAGCTTTCAAGCCGGGCTTATCCGCCCCCCTGCTTGCCAGTGCCGATCAGATCCAGCAGGCCATCCGACAAGGTCCCGCGCCAGACCAGGTAATCATGTCCGCCCGCCACCTCGCGGTGCGTCACCAGATAGCCCTTGGCACGCAGCACATCCCGCAGATGCCGGTTGGTCTCCAGGATGCCCGGCTGGCCGCCGCGTCCGGACTCGAACAGGCCGGCGCCAAGGAAGAAGCGCACCGGCAGCTTGCGCACCGCGACGAATTGCCGCGTCAGCCACTGGTCCTCCTCGCCCGCCGGCGACCACCAATAGGAACCTGATTGGCTGAGCACGTTGCCGAACACTTCGGGGTGGCGCAACGCCGCATAGGCCGATGCCAATCCGCCGTAGCTGGAACCGCCGATGACGGTGCGCGCGGCAGGCGCGCTGATGCCTTGCTTGCGCGCCCACGGCATCAGCTCTTTCGCCAGGAAGTCCGCAAAGTCCGGGTTGGGCGGCAATTCCTGGCTGCGGGATTCCGCCGTAGGGTTGTCGATGAGCAGCGCCGCCGTCGGAGGAATGACGCCTGCGGCGATCATGTTGTCCAGAATGGTGGGCGTGGGCACGCGGCCCAGATAGGCGCCGGCGTCGAACAGCACCAGCACGTGATTGTCCGCTGCGCCAGACTGCCAGCCAGCAGGACGGTACAGGTGGATCTTGCGCGTGTTGCGCATGAGATCGCTGCGCAGCTCCATGGTCTCCACCGTTCCCTGCCGCACGCCCGCGCGGGGCTCGACCCAGGGCTGCTGCGGCGCGTCCGCCAGTTCCAGCATGGAATAGGTCTGGTACGCGTCGACGCCGCGCGCCGGGTATGCCTTGGGATTGTGCGGATCGGCCTGCGCCGTGGCCAGGATCGCGCGGCGCCGCGCCATGCCGGAGCCCGGAAGCTCGGGCACATCGGGCGCCAGGCGATATGACAGGCGCGTGGACCTGGGGACGACGAAGCTGGCATGCCAGACATCGGAGTTGCCCAGCCGCGCCAACTGAGCATGGTCCGACGACGGCCCGCCGAACAGGCGCACATTGCGTTCGGCGCCGCGCCACAGGAATGTGACGCGGTCATGTCCGGCGTCCACGGCCTCGACCAGCGGCGTGCCTTGCTGCGCCACCTCATCCCAAAAGGCATCCGTCGTGCCGCCCGCGGCCAGCGTCGCCGCCAGCGCGGTCAGGCGCGGGCTGTCGATCGCCGCCGCGGGCGCACGTTGTTCCGCAAGGGGCAGGCGTTCCGTCACGGCCCAGCGGAACAGGCCCTGGCCCTGCGCGCGAACGGTGTAGAGGCCATCCTCCGGCGCCACCAGCATCAGGGCTCCGGCCGGCTTTTCGCCGTCGCTCAGCCGGCGTACGTGCTGCCCGGCGCTGTCCAGAAGATCCAGGGTCACGCCGGATTCGGCGGCCCAGGTGCCCGCGAGGAACTCTCCCTTCTGTAGCGAAATTCGTTCGTCCACATGGGCCTCGGGTGTGACGGCGCCCTGCCTGGACTGCGCCGCGGCCATGCCCGGCGCCACGCCTATCATCGACACCGCCAGCGCAGCCGACGACATCCAATCCCGCCATTCCAATCTGTTCTTTTTACGCATGTTCATCCATTCGTTTGTTCACGGCCCGTTCGCGGCGGTCCGCTATCCCTCGCGCGCGGCGAGCCTTCTGGGCGCCCATACGCTGTCCGCGTCGCCCCGTCCGATCCTGCGCGCGCTGGCCTTTGCCATCCAGGCAAATCCCAGCCCTGCCGCCAGGGCCGTCGCGTCCACTGCCAGCGCCGCGGCCGACGTGTGCACCCAAAGCCCGGAGGCAGGAAACAGCCCACCCACGAGCGAGGCCGCGGGTATCGCCAGCGTCAATGCTGCCGCGACCCATAGCAGATGCACCCCTGCCGCCGCGCCTCCGCGCAGGAAGGCCCAGGCCAGGCTGGCGAAGAACGCCATGTAGTACAGCGCCCGCAGCCAGGCATTCAGATCGCCGACGCGCCCGCTCAACCCTTTGGACGCGACCATCATCAACGAAATGCCACACACGCATCCCAGGCAGACGCCCACTGTCGCCGACGCCATCAGCCGCGTGTCCAAGCGCTGCACGGGAATCTCGCCCGTCTGCCGGTTGGCGCGCTTGCGGCGGGTTTCTATCCACAGCAGGTTGCCGCTATAGAACAGCCATGCGCCCGCCAGTCCAAGCAGGAAATAAAGCCACTGCACTGCCGCGCCGCCGAAGGAAGCCATGTGCAGCGCGAAGAAACTGCTGACCCAGAGGTTGGGCGCGTCCTGTCCGCCCGGCAGATAGTCGCGGTTGAGCACCTTCCCGCTGTAGGGATCGAGCGCCACGAAGCCGCCTCGCGCCCGCGGCGATACCGCACTGTCGTCCTTGCCCCAGACGCGTACGATGGCGCGCGGGCTGGTGACCTGTTGATACTGCAACCCATAAGGCTCGAAGCCCGGGGCGAGGGCGCGCGCCTGGGCCAGCAGTTCCGCCGGCGTCAGCATGTCTGCAGGATTCCGGACCTCTCCAGCCGGCGCGCCGCCGCCGGACCGCTGGAAGACGGATTCCAGCTTGCCTTCGTACATGAGCTTGTCCTGCAGATCGTAGATTCCGTCGTGGAACGCGAACACGACGGAACTCAGCGCCATGACGATGTGAAATGGCAGCGAAACAATGCCCACCACGTTATGCGCATCCAGCCACATGCGCTTCAGGTTCCTCCCGACCCGCAACGCGAAAAAGTCCTTGACCAGCGACGGCAGCAGCACGATCACTCCCGACACCAGGGCAATTGCATAGAGCGATGCGACGATGCCCATGAACCAGCGGTTGGGATCACTGTCGACAGGCAGGCCCACCACGCGGTGAAGCACATCGATGAACGGCATCAGCCCGCTGGGCGCGGCCTCCTCCAACCGCAGCTCGCCGCGCGCATCCAGATAGGCGACATGGTGGCGGATCGACGATTCATCGTGATCGTCGGCCTGCCCGTCACGGACTTCCCAGGACATACGGGCCGGCACGTGCTCGGCGTCCTGCAGATGGATGCTGAACCCCTTGGCCACATCCGGCCGCGCTTGCAGGGTTCTGGCGATAAGGTCGGGCGCTTCTTCCAGCGCCACGGGCGCGACGGCCGCGGGCGGCGTAGCCCAACGGGTCAGCGGCTCTTTGAATACGGTCAGCGCACCGGCGTAGAAGGCGATGAACAGCGCCATGCCGGTCAGGATGCCCGTCCAGGTATGGACGGATTTGTAGATGCGTATGTAGTCGGCTCTCATGATCGCGGACTCCCTTCAGATCGCCTTGACGACAAGCAGTCCGCCATAGAGCAGCACGCAGGCTCCGCCCAGCCAGATCCACGCGCGCAGGCCGCTGGCGAAAAAGTAGACGGTACTCGCGACGCCGAGCCAGACGGGCGGCACCAGCCACATGGCCAACTGCGAACGCGTCGCCAACGGAATGCCGGCAGTCAATGCGGCCAGCGTTGCGCTGGCGCCCATGGCCAGCGCGAAGCCGAGCAATGCGCCCGCCAGGCTCTTCGATATCCAGTCGCGCCGGATCGGCGCGGGCTTAACGGGCTTCATGCGTATCGCTACCGCGCAGGCCCGCCAGTACGCCCAGGTACGGCATGAGACTGAAGAACAACATCAAGGCGGTGCAGAAAACGAACACGGCCGCGACGGCAGAGAATGCGCGCAGGCAACCCCAGCCGCCCAGCGCGAGCAGCAGAATGCCAGCGACGCGGGCGGGCAGGACCGGCCAGGACGTGGCGCCCCATCGCTGGTTGGGCGAAGCGCGATAGATACAGAAGCTGCCCAGGAACAGGCTCGCCAGGCTGAAAAGAATCAGGACTTCCATGGTCACCCCAGGATGAATTGCCCGAGACCTGCCTGCCAATCCCTGCTCCGAATCGACTGTCCGGAACAGGGACCGGCAAAACATCCCGCATTCAGAAACTGATGCTGGCGGATGCGGTTACGGTGCGCGCCGGCCCCAGCGTCACGATAGGCGTCGTGTCGCTGAAACTGCCGGCGTAATAGTGCTTGTCGAACACATTGTTGACATTCAGCCGGTACACGACGTCCCGGCCGTTGATCTGCGTGGCGTAGCGGGCGCCCAGGTCCAGTTGGCCCCAGCCCGGGATCTGCAGTTTGTTGGCCGCATCCGCGTACTGGCTCGAAGTCGCCTGCACGCGCGCGCTCAGCGTCACGCCGGGCATCCACGGCGTGTCCCATTCCAGCCCGGCATTGGCCTGCCAGCGCGGCGCGCCCACCGCGGTATTGCCGTCATAGCGGCCATACGAGGTCTTGACCTGCGTGCCTTGCGTGTAAGTGACGCCGCCCAGCACGCGCACGCCCGCAGCCAACTCGCCGAAGGTATTCCACTCCACGCCACGGACACGCTTCTCGCCGCCGTCCGCATACGTAGGCTTGGCCGTGGAGCCCTCCGTCACCAGCATGGGTTTGTCTATCTGGAAGAATGCCAGGGTATTGGTGAAAGTGCCGGCATTCCACTTGACGCCCAGCTCCTGCTGCTTGGTCTTGTAGGGCGCGAACACCTGGCCATAGTTGCTGGCGCTGGTGTCCGTGACGCTATCGCCCTTGCTCAGGCCCTGCACGTAGTTGGCATACAGCGAGACGTCCGGTCCCCAAGGTTTGACGACGATGGCGACAGCCGGTGTCACGGCGTCCTCGTCATAGCGGGCCGTCGTCTTGCCGGTCTTGTCGAAGTTCGTCGTCTTCACGCGCTGGTTGCGCAGGCCGCCGGTCAGGAGCAGCTTGTCGTCGAAGAAGGACATGGTATCCACCAGCGCCAGGCTGGACAGCGTGTTCTCCGCCGTCTTGGGCGCGCTGCCCGGCACCGCAGGCATGACCGGCGTGATCGGGTCGTAGATATTCGACTTGAAAGTCGATGCCGGCCCGGTGGCCGACCCGTCCTCCAGCTTCAGCAAGGAAGCCTGGAGCACCAGCTCGTGCCGTACGCTGCCCGTGTTGAACCGCGTGCGCAGCCCGCCCTCGGCCGAGGTGGCATCCGTGTAGGCGCGCTGGCCGATGATGGAGCCGGTGAAATTGCCATTGGCGTCGATCTGCCGCGCGTGGGTGCCATTGATCAGGCCCGATTGATGGCTGTCGCGCCTGCCCACACCGGCAAAGGCCGATACGCTGTCATTGAAGCGGTATTCAGCCCGCGCCATGACGGCGTTGCTCTGGATGCTGCCATAGCCGGTGCTGAACTGGTTGATGCGAGGATCGGGCGCTTCGGGCACGACCGAACCGCCGAACCAGAACATGGCCGGCGTGCCGCCCGAAAACGACTCCTGGCTATGGTAGGCGTCTATCGACGCGCTCAGGGCGCTGCCGCGATAGTCCAGGCCGGCGGACAGGAACTCGCGTTTTCTGGATTGGCCGTCCAGCGTGGTGGCGCCGTCGCTGAAGGAACCGTTGACGCGCGCGCCCCATTCATTGGCCGAGCCGAAACGGCGGCCGGCATCGATGGTCGTGCCCAGCTGGCCGTCGGCCTGCCAGTTCACGCCGAAGGTGGCATTGGGCGTGTCTTCCGCCCGCTTGGGAACCAGGTTGATCGTGCCGCCCACCGCGCCGCTGGGCGCCATGCCGCTGAACAAGGCGTTCGGGCCTTTCAGCACCTCCACCCGCTCGACGAACTCCAGCGGCGTGCGCCCCATGGGCGCCAGGCCATACATGCCGTTGATCGCCACGTCGTTCTGGTTGACGTCGAAACCGCGGATGCGGAAATTCTCGTAGGCGTGTCCGCTCGACGTCGTGAACCGCACGGAAGGATCGTTGGCCATCACGTCCGCCAACGTGCGCGCCTGCTGGTTCTGGATCAGCTCGGAGGTATAGCTGGTGACGTTGAATGGCGTGTCCATCACATCCTGATTGCCCATCAGGCCCAGGCGTGCGCCCTGCGCCACCTGCCCGCCGGCATAGGGCGCGGGCAAGTCTTCCTCCGAAACCGAACCCGCGGTCACGGTGACGGGCTGCAGCGTCGTGGTTTGCGCCGCGTTCTGGGCGGCGGCGCTGGCGGGAAGAATCAAGGACAGCGCGACTGCCGGGCTAAAGCACTGGACGCACAGCGAGATAGTCAACTGAGTTTTCTTGGCCACAATTCATCGTTCCAGTATCTAAATGCGAATGCTTATCAGATGAATTATATATTTAAGAAAGCACCGTTCGCCAAGAAATCAGGAGTCCGCAGCCAGAATCCGCTCGAATTGGCACGCAATTCAATAAGAATCAAAGGCTTATATTTTTTTGATTGACATCCCAACGCAAAATTCTGCGGCCTCGGTTTGGAAGTCGCCAGCGCGGGCGCGCTTGGCAGAAGCGACAAGGCCATCCCGGCATCCCCAAGCACAGTCCCCGCCGGTAAACTGCGCAGTCCTCTCGGCGCCGACAGGCCCATCGAACGCTTATATAACCCTGGAGAGCTACACAAGATGATCCGTCATCTGGTCCTTGCAGCATCGTTGGCCGTGGCAGGCAGCGCCGTGGCAGCCCCCTCTTTCAACTGCGCCAAGGCCGCGACTCCGGTCGAAAAAGCCATTTGCGCCCACCCGGCGCTGGCCGACCAGGACGCGGCCATCGCGCAGCAGTACAAGGCGGTACGCGGCAAGCTCGACGCCGAGGCAGTCAAATCACTGACCGCCGACCAACGTTATTTCCTGGGCGTGCGGGACAATATCTATGCCGAGCCCTTTTCGGGCAGCACGCCGGTCAAGGAGATCGGCACCAGCATGCGCTACCGCCTGAATTTTCTGAAGTCCATCGATCCGCAGCCGCCTGCCGGCTTTGTCGGCAAGTGGAAGAACGTCGAAGGTGAAATTGAAATCACCCGCGGCGCCGACGGCCAACTGCTCGTGGCCGCCAATTCGGCCCAGCCCTACAACGGCCGCTGGGTCTGCGATCTGAGCGGCAAGGCTGTCGCCGTAGGCGACAGCATCATCGTCACCTATCAGGACGGGCCGCCGTGGACGCTGGACCTGACGCGCCGCGGCGCTGTGCTGGTGGTGCGAGAAACGCCGCCCGCCGGGGGCGAGAAAGATGGCTTCGGTCCGCCGTTCTGCGGCATGAACGGCAGCCTGGAGGGAGACTGGTTCGCGGTGCGCTGATCAAAGGCATTCCGCAGCCGCACGCAAACTCGATGCGACTGCGTGCCGCCGGACACCACGATTACACCGATGACGCAGCCGTTCCGAGGGCTGCGGCCAGCAAATCGGCCAGGCCACGCCCGGCGCCGCCATCTTCATCAAGACGCGGATTGTAGATAGTGATCTCAAGGCCAACGGCCTTGCCGCTCGACAGGGCAATCCGCAGCGCGGCCGTCAGCTCTTCCCACGACAAGCCGCCAGGCACGCGGAAATCGACGGCCGGCATGATGGCGTCGTCAAGACAGTCTGCGTCGAGGTGGATAAAGAAACCATCCAGCTCTGCTCGCGTCAGATGATCGACTGCCTGCCGCGCAGCAGCCTCGATGCCCATCGAACGCACTGCCGGGAGATCAAGCGTCTTGAGCGCTTCAGGGAGCGGCTGGCTGCCGTACTCTTCCTGGTCCTCATGATCGCGATACGCGAACGCAACGGCGTCTTCAGGGCGGACCAACGGCCCGCGCCCTTCGATGTCGGCCAATAACGGCGGACCATGGCCGGTGACGAAGGCAAGATCCATCGAAGCGCCTTCGCCGTTGGGTTCCGCCTCCGGTTGGAAAAAGTCCGCGTTGCCGTCGATGAAGAGCAGACCGTAACGGCCGCGCCTGCGCAACGCGAGCATGGAACCCAGCAGGATTGTGCAATCGCCGCCTAGCAGCACCGGAAACTCGCCCGCATCAAGCAGCGCGCCCACCGCGTCGGCAAGCTTGGGCGACCACGCCGCAATGGCCTTGGCGTTCAGGGTGCCGGTCTCGGGATCCGGCGTCGGATTCTTGGGAGGCACGGCAAGTCGCCCGGCGCGGCGTGCACGGATGCGCTCAGCAAGGCCGTGGGCCAGCAGCTGATCAGGCAGGCATTCCACACCGTCGGTCGCCAAGCCTAGCGTGGAAGGGGCTTCGAGGATTGCATAGGAGAGAGTCGGCATCAGCGCCTCCGGGGCGGCCATTCCGCAAAAAATATGATGCCAGACTACAAATTGCGGCGCGAAAGCTCAATCCGACACCGTATCTTCCGTTTCCCTACGGAGACGCGGGCGGCTCCCATGACCCGTGCGAGCCCTGGAGCAAGACCCTCAAGCCTGCGCGCGGCGCGGCAGCCAGCGCCAGAACACGCCGGCCGCCACCAGCCCCAGCGTGCCGACACCGAACGATGCGCCGCCGAGCGACACCAGGGCGGTCAGCACCGACAGCGCCACGGGTCCGCCGCTTGAGCCAAGGTCGGCCATGAAACGCCAGATGCCGAGGAACTGCGTGCGCGCGCCCGCTGGGGCGGCGTCGGCGCCCAACGTCATGACGATGCCCGATCCGATGCCGTTGCCGAAGCCCAGCAGCGCCGACACCAGGATGAAGCTCGCCACCCCGTCGGTAAGCGGGATCGCCATCAGGCTCAGCCCCATCAGCAGCGTGCAAGGCAATGCCACCCACAAGCGGCCGCGCTGGTCCATCACTTTGCCCGCCGGATAGAACACCGACATATCGACTGCGGCGACCAGCCCGTAGATGAGCGAAGTGGTGGCGGCGTCGAGGCCCAGGTGGTCTGCCCACAGGGGAATCACCACCTGGCGCGACGCGCGCAGCGCGCTGATCAGCATCACGCCCACGCCGAGCGTGGCGTACACGCCGCGATGGTCGCGCGCAACCTCGCCCATGCGTGCGCGCGGCGCGCCCGCGCCCGCGCCCGCCGAAGGCTCGATATCAGGCGCCTTGATGGCGATGAGTCCTGCGCCGAGCATGGCGCAGATGGCAATCCAATAGGCGCCATCCAGCCCCACGAAATGAATCAGGGCCGCACCCGCGAACGGGCCGAAGAAAGTACCGATCCGCGTCGTACCGCCGAGCGTGGACAGGGCGCGCGCCCTGTACGCCAGCGGCACGACCTCGATCATGTAGCTCTGGCGCGCCAGCTGAAACACCGACTGCGCGCATCCTTGCATCAGCATGGCCAACGCCAGCACCCAGAGGTTGGGCACGCCAATCACGAGCAGCAGGCCGACCACGCTCAACACCGCCGCGCCAGCCATGGCGCGCTTCTCGCCGAAGCGATGGGTGATCAGCGCGGACGGAATATTGGAAAGCAGCGAGCCAACCCCGATGAGGGCGGCTATCAGGCCGGCGGTGGCTATCGACGCTCCTTGATCGCGGGCGGTGAGCGCGATCACGGGAAGAATGGCGCCGTTGCTGATGCCATAGAGCAGCGACGGGCCGAACGCCGGCACGGCGATCTGCTTCAGATTGAACGAATCGGGTTGCGACATGGCGGGAGAATGGGAGACCGGCCGCCTGTCCGCCGCCTTGCCACAGGGCACGGGACCGGTCCGGCGGACATTGGCGCGGGATGCCGGAAGTGTAGCTGGCGCCCCTCGCGCCCGCCTGTCGGCTAGCTGACAGCCGCCGCGTCTCTGGCCAGCTGTTCAACGTCCGGCAGATACCGGCTTTCCCTTCCCGGCGAAGCTGGCCGCATCGCTTGACAATCCTTGACTGTTGAGTCCTGGCGATACATTGCAACACACTGTAATCTTTTTCCATACAAATTGTGTCGGCCGAGCATGCGCTCGACTGTGTACCGTTCCACGCATTCGCCTGTCCATGCCCGCAACCCTTCTTGAATGGTCCGTGCCTGCAGCGATCCTGATGTGCGCCATCGGACTCTGCGCTGCACGCTTCATCGGCTTCAATACGCTCCGGTGGGGCTGCGCCCTGGCCAGCCTGGGCGCAGGCTACGCCATCATGCTGGTGCAGGCCAGCGCACTTTCCCCATATAAACAGGTTGTCGAGGATGCTTTCATTCTGGGCGGCGTCATCCTCGCCTGTCGCGCCCTCCAGAGCCGCAGGCGCAGCCAGGTTCCCCCCTACTTCGATGCTGCGGTCCTGCTTGCCTCGACGGCGATGGTAGTTGTCTCGGTAGTGCTGTTTGCCAGTGCGAAGCTGGAAACGTTCTTCGTGCAAGCCTGTTGCGCGCTCGTGACCTGGCGGGCCACGCTGTCCTTCGCCAGGCATGCCGTGACCACGTCGGACAGGGTGCTCACCGCCGCGTTCCTCTTCATCTCCCTCGTGTTGACGGGCCAGTGCATCCTGTACATTGCCGCCCCGATTCCGCCGCTCTCAACGGGCGAATGGAGAACGTCGGTCTGGGGCATCCTGATCCAATACACCGGACTGCTCGGAAGCATAGTCCTGACCTTCGCGGTCTTCATAGCGACGAGCTACGACGCCATAGAGAAGTACCGTCGCCACGCCCATACCGACGCCTTGACGGGCCTGCTGAACCGCCAAGGACTCGATAGTCTGCTTGCCTCCGGGCGCGCATTCTCGGATGCGGCAACGCCGACCGCGCTGATCATGGCCGACATCGACAACTTCAAGCGCATCAACGATGTCTTCGGCCACGCGTTTGGCGACATGGTGCTTGCCCGATTCGGCGCCCTGCTCAGGCCGCTAACGGACACCCGCATCCATGCGGCCCGGCTGGGAGGAGAAGAATTCCTGCTGCTGCTGCCCACGGCAAGCCTGGAAAGCGCCACCGCAATCGCCGAAGAGATCCGTGCCAGTTTCGTGGCGCAGCGCTGGACGCCACAGGTTCCAGATTCCTGTTTCACCGCAAGCATGGGAGTGACCGTCGTGCAGGCAGGAGAACCTTTCGCCAGCGCGTTGAAACGGGCAGACGACCTGCTTTACGAGGCGAAGCGACGAGGACGGAACTGCACGGTTGCGGGCATGGCGCCGGCCGAGGCCGGGCATGGCCGCCACGCGCCTGGCGACAACGCAAGCACTCAAGCGTGTTGCGCACAGGCATGAAGTCGCCGGCTCGGCCCGCGCCGCCCGCAGAGATCCCGGCAGGGTTCAATGCGGCGGGCAGCGCGCCGCGCTCATAGCGTCATGACCGGCTCGTCTTCAATCCGAAAGAACAAGGCGCTCGGCCCCATGATGCCCGTTCCGTCGAGATACTCGAAGGCAACGCGCTGGCCCGGCGCGGCAGCTTGCCCTAAATGCTCGACCCGGTACATCACGCCCCCGATGCGATAGTTGTGAACCAGCGTGGAAATGTTCGAGTTGGACGCGCGCACGCGATAGGTCACGACTTCCTCGACCAAGCCGCGTACCCCGTGCTTGTAGCGGGCCCGCTTCAGCCTGGGGCTGCGCATGCCCAGCACGAATCCCGTGAGAACGAAGAATGCGGCCAGCAGGATCAAGGGCCCCAGGAACAGGCTGCCGACCAGCGGGGCCAGGGCGAGCACGTAGAAGAACTTGCGCAGGCTCAATTCTTCCTTGCGCACGGCGTCGCGGTCGGCATTGCTGACTTCCTCGACCGAATTCCAGGCCTGCGCGCTCATCGGGTACTCGGCCAGCAACAGCACGGGTGGCGCATCGGGGTCCAGCGTCAGCAAGTGCAGGCGCACGGGTAGGTCCGTCAGCGCCACGGCCGTCACAGGCCGGAAACCTTCTCGAGTGTCCCTGGCGATCTCGTTCCAAAACGGCAGAGCTACGTCCACGCGCTGTTCGCCGAAGACGTAGCAGATGCCGGGACTCCCGGCCGGACCAAAACCGGTCAGGTGCCCGGAAACGATCTGCTTGGGTACACGCCCCTTCAACACCCGATTGAAGCGGCGCCAGGCTTGCGGCAGGCGCAGCAACCTGCGTCCAAGAAAGACCGCGAAGCAAGTCATCGCCACTGTGCACAACAGGATCACCACGCCGTCAGCGCCGCGGCGCAGGCTGCGATCGGACGCGCCAAGCACGACGAACATGATCGCGCTGCTCGCCAGCAGCAGGAACATCAGCCCCGCGAACACGGCCGTCAGGAATCTGCCGCGACGGCCACGGCGCAGCAGCACGATGTCCTCATCGGCCAGGGGTTCTTCGGTGACTTGCAGCATTGCGCTCATGCTACCCCGGCAGCTTGCGATGCTTGCGCGCCGCGCGTTCGGCCAGCCGCTGCGCCATATCCTGCTGGCGCTGCAGCAGATCGGCTATCTGCTCGGCGTAGAGGTCGGTGAGGTCGCCGGCCAGCGGCTCCACATCGGTCAGGTCATCGATCGCCACGACCGTCCCCGCCTGATCCACGCCCCAGATCCGGCTGCCGTCACCCACGACCTTCAGCACGGGCAGGATGCCGGGCAAACCGGCCTCGGCAAGCTGGCGCTGCTGCGCCGAGATGCTGGCCCATTCGGGCAACTCCGGCGCATCGATGCCCAACAGCACCAGGCCGCGCCAGAAAGTCCAGGCGGGGCCGACTTCGAATTCCTTCGCATGCGGCCAGACTTCCTCGCGCGCCATCACGCACAGGCCGTTGGTACGCTGGCAGAAGGCCGCAAACGCCGAAGGCAGCGGGAAGCCTACAGCGGCTTCCAGCCCGGCGATCGCCTCCGCATCGGGCGCGGGCGCGGCCACGACCTCGAAATGCTCGGTGTCCACGGGATCCAGGATTTCCCACATGCGTTGATGAAACTGTTCGGCGGTCATGGTCATGCAAGCATCCTGAAGCTAAGAAAAGTCCTGGTTCGCCGCGAAAGCGGGAGCCTTGAAAGCGCACCACTATATCTTTGATTGCGGCGGCAAGCGCTTCCACGACCTGCGCACACACCTCGACCTGCCTGGCCGCCATGACCGTTCAGCCCCGCCGGCCAAACAGCATCGCCAATCCGAACAGCGCTCCCAGCCCGCCAACGATAGCCAGCGACATCGACGGTTCGCGCAAGCTCAGCGCCATGACAGCCACACCCGCCCCCAGCACGATGATCAACAGGCCCACCAGGCGTCCTGCCGTGGAACCATAGAAATGTGTGCGGCGCGCCGCCTGCGTACCGGCGGGCTGGCGCGTATGCCACGCCGCCAAGGCCTGCTCAAACTCGCGCAACAGACGTTCACGTGTGGGCCGGTCCACTGCACTGACCAGCAACGTCGGCAGGCCGGGACGGACCAGCTTGAGATAATCGTCGGTGCCCCAGCGGGACAATTGGGCGAAGGCGACGGCGGAGCGGCGCGAAAACTCCAGCCCTTCGGACGTCACCTTGACGGTATTGCGTGTGGGAAAGCCCTTGAACGCCACCAGCGGCGGCGCCAGCAACCCCAGCACCGCCAGCACAACCGCCAGAACAATCGGCCCACGGTTGAACACCACCAGCATGAAGCTGCCCGCCGCCAGGGCGAAGGCCAACGGCACCGACAACTGGTGCCATCGGGTATAGACCGAGACCTGAATCCCGTCGTTGCTAGTCATGTTTGAGCCAATTCCATGTCGACTTCTCCGTGAATGACGCACGTGTCACGATCAGAGTGTAATCATGCGCCTGTGCGGAACCTGACGCGGCATTGCCTCCAAGCGCCAAGAGGCCGCTTTGGATACGGTGGCTCGGATCAGGATTCGCAGATCCAGTCCGCAGGCCGGTCATCCGCCGCGAAGCGTACGGCCGGCCAATAGCCATCCATGAACCAGGTCGCGTCGCGCGGCGCCAGGTGCAGCACGTAGCCCCCGTCGGCCGCGACGATCAGGTCGGATGGCGTGAAGTGTTCCAGGAACGTCACAGGGGGATCTTCGGGGTCGCCTGTGTCGCGTCCCGCCTGCCAGAGGAATTGCAACGCGGCGTCGCGGTGCGTCGCCAGCGCTTGAGCGATCGAGCGGGCCCGCGCCAGCAGCGGCGCCGCCGCCTGCTGATCAGCTGCGAGCAGCACCACGCGCAGCCGGCCTCCGTCGGCGGTCGCGCAGTCCAGCCAAGTCTCCTGGGCCGGCATGTGGTCGTGGGTATAGGGCCGCATGTAAGGTCCGCCTATCGGCGCTGTCGCGCCTCGGCACGACGCCGGCCGACGTGCATGATGGCCATGCCCGAGATCGCAAGGGCGGCGCCGATGAACAGATTCGCGGGCGTGGCTTCGCCCAGCCAAAGGCTGGAGAACAGCACTCCGAAGACGGGCACCAGCGTGATGTAGCCCGAGGCCGCGCCGGCGCCCAGCGCCTTCACGCCTTCGAAGTACCAGGCGTAGGCGATCGCGGTCGCCCCGAACGCCAAAGCCAGCAGGCTGCCCCAGGCGCTGGCCGGCGCCTGCCCCAGCTTCTGCCAGGCGGGAACGCCTTCCACGATCAGACTGGTGAGCAGCAGCATCAGCGCGCCAATCACGGTGGTCACCGTGGTGGTGGTCAGGGCGTCCACGCCTTTGAGCACCAGCCGGCCGATCAGGGTGTAGGCCACCCAGCAGGCCACGCAACCGAGCAGCAGCAGTTCGCCGATGCCTACGCCGGAGCCGGCGGCTGCTTGTGAAACCCCGCCGCCGATGGCGATATACGCACCGATGGCCGAAAGAACCATGCCGGCCAGGATGGCTGGATTGAGATGTTCGCGGAACAGGATCGCCGCCAGCAACAGCGTCGCGCCTGGATTCAGCGTCACCACGATCGCGGCCTTGCCGGCCGGCACCAGCTGCAGGCTCAACATGAAGAAGCTGGAGTAGCCAAAGACGCCCGCCAACGCGGCGGCGGCCAGGCCAAGCCATTGGTTGCGCGTCAGGGACTTCAGGCCACGCAGCGCCGAGGCGCGATGCATCCACAGAACCAGCACCACGCTGGCGAACAGGAACCGCAGGCTGGCCGCGGCCAATGGAGCCATGGCCTGGGCGACGACCTTGCCCCAGGACCACGACGCGCCCCAGAGCGCGGCCATGCCGACCAGGCGCAGGTGCGTGGCCATCAGCGTATTTTTCATCTGTGCTTCGAAGGTGAGCTGCGGTGGTCGCGCGGGGCGACGGTGAAAAGCAATGCGTCGAGGTTGTCTATCCGTGACAGCCGTCAGCGCGCATGCGGGATTTTAGCTGGCGCAGTTTCAACGCGATATTGCAGTATGGCTTCTTCACACGGTCAAAGGCTCCTCAGGAAATCGACGAGCGCCTTGTTGACTGCCTCGGGGGCTTCCTGTTGCAACCAATGCCCCGCGCCGGGAATGACTTCAGCAGCGCGCAGTTGGGGAACGAGGGCCGGCATGGCCGCGATGATCTGGTCCATGCCGGGAATCGCCAGGCCCGTCTCCCTTTCCCCTACGAGATAAAGCGCAGGCACATCCACCGTCTTTCCCTCAAAGGCCCCCTGCAGCGCCCAATTGCGGTCCAGATTCCGGTAATAGTTGAGGCCGCCACGAAAACCGCTGGCGGTGTAGCTTTGGACAAAGGTCGCCAGATCCGATGGAGTAAGCCAGGCCGGCAACGTCTGGGGGACAGGCAGCGAATCGAGCAGGCCACGGCCAGCGGCTACCATGCCAAACGGATTGGGCGTGGCGGGGTCGTCACGCGGCCCGGCGTCGCCCGATGCCGCGAAGTAGATGGCGCGCAGGGTCGCGCTGATGTCGCGCTCGAACTCCTCTTCAGCAACTCCCGGCTCGTTGAAGTAATGCGTGTAAAACGCAGCGGACTCGGTTCTGGGGAAGAGGCGGCTGGGTGCAACCGGCGCTCTGCGCATCATGGGAACGCCCAGGGCGACGACGGCCCGAAAGCGGTCCGGACGCAGTTGGGCTGCCTGCCATGCGATGCTGGCGCCCCAATCGCCCCCCACGATCACCGCATCATCGGCCCCCTCGCTTTCGATAAGCGCGACCAGGTCGCCGATGACATCCAATGTTGTGAACGCCGCCACATCCGCCGGACTGTCGCTGGCGCCATAACCGCGCAAATCCGGGGCCACGGCGCGGAATCCCGCACGGGCCAGGGCGGGCAGCTGATGGCGCCAGGCATAAGCGGTCTCGGGAAAGCCGTGGCACAGCACGACGAGTGGACCTTCGCCCTGGGCCGTGACATTGAGCGTGATGCCGTTGACGGTCACATCGCGTGTTTCAAGGTCGATCATCGGGCAAGCTCTCAAGAAGTATCCGGTGCAGCTATAATACCGTAACACCTGTGGTTACGGTAACTGATCCCATGGCCAATGACACCCGCCTTGCCCGTCTGCTGCACGTCTTGATTCACATGCATTTGCGCGGCGGCACGACCACTTCTGGAACGCTGGCCCAGATGCTGCATACGAATGAGGTGGTGGTGCGCCGATCCATGGCGGCGCTGCGTACCGCCGGCATGGTGACCTCCACGGGCGGGCGCAACGGCGGCTGGGTACTGGCCAGGGGACTGGAAACCATCACCGCGCGCGATGTCCATGAAGCCATCGCCCATGGCACGGTCTTTACCATCGGGCCAGCCGACGACAATCCTGCCTGCCCCGTGGAACGAGCCGCGAACCAATTGGTGGCGGATTCCCTGCGCGAAGGCGAGCATGCCTTGCTGCAACGCTTGGGCGCGGTATCGCTTTCCGAGCTTGCCGCGGAGATTGCCTCGCGCGAGGAAGGATGAAGCCGTAGAGTCGAATGAGCTGCGCAGGCAGAGCGTTTATCGTTGTTCTATCTACTGTTCCTTCAGCCCCAACGACTTCATCAACGGGGCGAACAATTTCTTTTCGTCCTGCACGCGCGCGGCATAGTCCGCCACACGCAGCGGTAGCGCCTCGGCGCCCGCATCGAGAAAGCGCGCCTGGATCTCCGGCCTCGCAAGCACTTTATTGATTTCGGCGTTCATGCGATCGACCACGTCATCGCGGGTGCCAGCGGCGGCATACACGCCAAACAGGCTGTCTGCGAAAACACCGTCGATGCCGACCTCGGAAAAGGTTCGTATGTCGGGCGCCACGGCAGCGCGTTGCCGGCTTGCCACCGCAAGTACCTTCAGTTTGCCCGCTTGCACCATGGGAAAGACCGTGGCGGGTCCAAACGCGAAGTCGATCTGGCCCGCTGCCAGGTCTTGTATCGCCGGCGCCACGCCGCGATAAGGCGCATGGGTAGCCTGCATGCCAGTAGCCTGCTTGAGCAGCTCGCCGGCCAGATGCGGCGTCGTGCCGTTTCCGGCCGAACCGTAATTGAGAGGAGCGGGCTGCTTGCGCGCATATTCCACGAATTCTTCGAGCGTATCGACGCCAAGCGAGGACCGGACAAACAGGAACAACTGGCTGTTGGCCAGCAAGGCAACCGGCCGCAGGTCCCGCTGCGGATCGAACGGCATGCTGGCGAACATCAGTGGATTGACCGATTCGGTCGTCGATGGATTGAGCAGGAAGGTATGGTTGTCTCCACCGTTGCGCACAACCTCGGCGCCCGCCAAGTTGCCGCCCGCACCGCCCCGATTCTCCACGATAACGGTCTGCTTCAATGCTTCGGCCAAGTGCGGCTGCACCGTGCGTGCCAGCACGTCGACCAGCCCTCCGGGCGCCAGGCCCACGACCAGGCGCACGGGCTTGACGGGCCAGGCCTGAGACGGCGTTTGCGCATGGCTGCCCGTCACCCAGCCAGTCAGCGCCAGCATCATCATTGCCAGGCAACGTCTACGCAACAGCATGCGATTCTCCCTATGGGGGCTCACCCCGCGATCCCGCGTACGGTGCGTCACATGCCGCACCACGGAGAACCGCCTCGATGCCTCATACGGCGGCGGTCCTGCGTCTGCCGCTCATTCTTCATAAAAGTTTAGGCTTAAAGAATCCCGGATTACCCTAATTTTCCAGCGGCACGGCGGCGTATCACGCTACCTCCCACAACGCCGCTGTCACACCCAGCAACAGCAGCATCGCCGACGTAATGAACCACCGCACGGTTTTCCGGTATTCATTCTCGGCTTCATCTTCCAGACGCAAGGCGCGGTAGAGAGCAATTATCTGCAGCAGGCTGGCCAGCAACAGGGACACGCCGGGCAGCACGGACAGCGCGCTCCAATCGCCCGGCGCGTCGAAGCCCCAGTAGCGCAGGAAACCCAGCGAAAACCCCAGCAATACCGTGATGGCCGTAATCAATCCAGCCCGAAAGCCCTGGGGCAGTGGCCCCTGGCTGCGGGTCCGTACCGCGTCGTCGCCTGGCGTTTCCGGTGTCATCATTGAGATATTCCGCACTGAGTACGCTACGGCCCACCCGCTACCGGTTTATGTGGGAGCCAAACCTGAACTCCTGCCTTCACTCGAGGTCAGGTTGAATTGATTATGGCTGCTATCACAGCGTACTGGGGCTGTTTCCCTCCCCGTGTTTGCACGCCTGTCCCTTGTCGCCGTGCTTGCCGGCTGCTCGTCTAACTTCCGCCTCAGTGAAGTTAGACGCCATCCAGCTCCCCAATATGTAACAACCACCCCCCTCCCCCTTGAACCCTAGAACATCATCCCTATAATTAGCACTCGACACCGGTGAGTGCTAACAAGCGTTCCCGGGCCTAACCGATCATTTCCTTCTCTTTTTTGCAACAGGAGTTCCTCATGGCCTTGCGTCCCCTGGGCGATCGCGTGATCGTCAAACGCCTCGAAAACGAGCGCAAGACTGCATCGGGCATCGTTATCCCCGACAGCGCCGCTGAAAAGCCCGACCAGGGTGAAGTCGTGGCCGTCGGCCCCGGCAAGAAGACCGAAGACGGCAAGATCCTGCCGGTCGACCTGAAGGCTGGCGACAAGGTGCTGTTCGGCAAGTACGCCGGCCAGTCCGTGAAGGTTGACGGCGAAGAGCTGCTCGTCATCCGCGAGGACGAAATCCTCGCCGTGGTCCAGTAAACCCCGCCTCAAACGAATTTTCGAAGGAAGCTAAGAAATGGCTGCCAAGCAAGTACTGTTCGGTGACGACGCCCGCGTGCGCATCGTCCGCGGCGTGAATGTTCTCGCCAACGCTGTCAAGACCACCCTGGGCCCCAAGGGTCGCAACGTCGTGCTGGAGCGCTCGTTCGGCGCCCCGACCGTGACCAAGGACGGCGTGTCCGTCGCCAAGGAAATCGAACTGAAGGACAAGTTCGAAAACATCGGCGCCCAGCTGGTCAAGGACGTTGCCTCCAAGACCTCCGACAACGCCGGTGACGGCACCACCACCGCCACCGTGCTGGCCCAGGCCATCGTCATGGAAGGCCTGAAGTACGTTGCCGCCGGTTTCAACCCGATCGACCTGAAGCGCGGCATCGACAAGGCTGTCGCCGCCGCCGTCGCTGAACTGAAGAAGCAATCCAAGCCGGTCACGACCAGCAAGGAAATCGCCCAGGTCGGCTCGATCTCCGCCAACAGCGACACCTCCATCGGCCAGATCATCGCTGACGCGATGGACAAGGTCGGCAAGGAAGGCGTCATCACCGTCGAAGACGGCAAGTCGCTGGAAAACGAGCTGGACGTCGTCGAAGGCATGCAATTCGACCGCGGCTACCTGTCGCCCTACTTCATCAACAACCCGGACAAGCAAGTTGCCGCTCTGGAAGATCCGTTTGTCCTGATTTTCGACAAGAAGATCAGCAACATCCGCGACCTGCTGCCCGTGCTGGAACAAGTTGCCAAGTCGAGCCGTCCGCTGCTGATCATCGCTGAAGACGTCGAAGGCGAAGCCCTGGCTACCCTGGTTGTGAACAACATCCGCGGCATCCTGAAGACGACCGCCGTCAAGGCTCCTGGCTTCGGCGACCGCCGCAAGGCCATGCTGGAAGACATCGCCATCCTGACGGGCGGCACGGTGATCTCCGAAGAAACCGGCATGTCGCTGGAAAAGGCCGGCCTGGCTGAACTGGGCCAAGCCAAGCGCATCGAAGTGGGCAAGGAAAACACGACCATCATCGACGGCGCTGGCGACAGCAAGTCGATCGAAGCTCGCGTCAAGCAAATCCGCGTCCAGATCGAAGAAGCCACGTCCGACTACGACCGTGAAAAGCTGCAAGAACGCGTGGCCAAGCTGGCCGGCGGCGTTGCCGTGATTCGCGTTGGCGCTGCCACCGAAGTCGAAATGAAGGAAAAGAAGGCTCGCGTCGAAGACGCCCTGCACGCCACCCGCGCTGCAGTGGAAGAAGGCGTTGTGGCTGGCGGCGGCGTTGCTCTGCTGCGCGCCAAGCAAGCCATCGCTGACTTGAAGGGCGACACGCCTGACCAGAACGCCGGCATCAAGCTGATCCTGCGTGCTGTGGAAGAGCCGCTGCGCACCATCGTCACCAACGCCGGCGAAGAAGCCAGCGTGGTCGTCAACACCGTGCTGAACGGCAAGGGCAACTACGGCTACAACGCCGCGACCGGCGAGTACACCGACCTGGTCGAGCAAGGCGTGCTGGATCCCACCAAGGTGACCCGCACCGCCCTGCAGAACGCCGCTTCCGTCGCCAGCCTGCTGCTGACCGCCGAAGCTGCCGTGGTCGAACTCGCCGAAGACAAGCCCGCTGCTCCGGCCATGCCCGGCGGCATGGGCGGCATGGGCGGCATGGACTTCTAAGTCCCGCCATCCTTGCAAGGCCTCCCCGGCTCCGGCCGGGGAATGCAGTATCCCGAAAAACCCCCGGTCCTTCGCCCCGGGGGTTTTCTTTTTTCCGCAACGCGGCCTCGCCAAAGAACACGTTTGCGCACAATCTGCGGGTTTCGCCGCAGCGCATGCGTCCCTACAATGAAGGCTCCCCCAGAACGAGCCGAGTCCCATGCGTTTGCCCCCGACCCTGTTGCGCGCCCTGCGTCCGTCCGAAATCGGCGGGCTGTTGATGGACTCGGCCAAACAGTGGTCCACCCATCGCGCCTCCAGCAAGGGCGCGGCGCTGGCGCTGTACATGGTGTTTTCGCTTGCGCCCATGCTGATCCTGGTGATCGCGGTGGCGGGCGCGTTCTTCGGCGAAGACGCGGTGCGCTCGGAGTTGTTCTCACAACTGCGCGAGCTGACCGGCGAGCGCGGCGCTGAAGTCATCCAGACGGTGCTGGCCAGCGCCCATGAATCAGGCAAGGGCTGGATCGCGGCGCTGATATCGATCTTCGTGCTGATCTTCAGCGCCACCACGGCCTTCGCGGAACTGAAGGCCAGCCTGGACGAACTGTGGGAAGTCTCCGCCAACCAGAAAGGCGGGCTGCACGGCATGGTCCGCAGCCGCATGCTGTCGTTCGGCCTGGTGCTGGTGCTGGCGCTATTCCTCTTGATATCGCTGACGGTGAACGCCGCGCTCGGAGCCGCACGGGGTTATTACGGCGATCTCTGGACGGCTTCGTCCTTCGCCCTGGTGGCGGAGTGGATATCCAGCCTGTTTTCCTTCTCCATCGTGGTGGCGCTGTTCGCGGTCATCTACAAGCTGCTGCCAAGCGCGAAGATCTCGTGGCCGGACGTGATCCCGGGCGCCATCGTGACCGCGGCGCTGTTCCTGGTGGGCAAGTGGGGCATCGGCGTCTATCTCAGCCGGGGCGCGGCGGTGTCGGCCTACGGCGCGGCGGGGTCGCTGATCGCGCTGCTGCTGTGGATCTACTATTCGGCGCAGATCTTCTTCTTCGGTGCGGTGTTCACGCGCCAGTTCGCGCTGCGCTTCGGCAGGAAGAGCGCGCCCGCGTCGGACTCGGCGGACTCCACGCCCGCAGCAGACGCCTAAGCCTGGCGCCATCAGCCCCGAGCGTCGTCCTGCTGCTCCAGACCCGCCATCAAGCGCAGACATTTCAGGAACACCGGCCGCAGATCCTCGGGGATGGGGGCCAGCACCTCCGCCTCCACGGCAGCATCCTGCGGCAGAATGCGCGCCAACAGAGCAATGCCCTCTTCCGTGATCTCCAGCGCATAGGCGCGCCCATCCTGGGCTGAGCGCTTGCGGCGCACGTAGCCCTTTTTGGTCATGCGCGCGATCATTTCAGCGAAGGAATTGCGGTCCAGCGCGATCAGCTCGGCGATGCGGTTCTGGGTCGCGCCCGGATTCTGGTAGACGGTGATCAGCAGCGCCTTCTGCCGCGGGGTCAGGTCTTCGTCGGGAAAGGCCTGGGCGAACAGGGCTTCGGCCCGGAAATGGGCCCGGCGCAGCAGATGGGACGCGACCTGGGTCAGGTCGAACGCCTGCAAGGCCTGGGGAGCGGCCGGGTCGGGAGGGATACGTCGGGATCTAGCGGTCATCGGGCTTCCAAGGGATGGATGTCGGCGATCATGGCATTGCTGCGCGGGTCCATAAGATAGCTCACGCCCCTTTCAGACTTCATCATGCCCTGCCTTTCCGGTAGTCGGTCAAGCCCACGCCGGTATGGCGCTTGAAGAACTTGCCCAAATAGGAGGCGTCGGCGAAATGCAGTTCCTCGGCAATCTGCTGCACGGATTTCCTGGGCTGGGTAAGGCGCTTTTTTATCTCCAACACGACCTGCCTGTCGATCAGCGTTTTGGGCGCGTCGTTGAAGAACCTCCTGCTCAACTGCGACAGATAGTATGGAGTGATATGCAGCAGCCCAGCATAGAACGCCACCCCGCGCTGTTGTACGCAGTGCATCGAGATCAGCTCCCAGAATTTCCAGCAGACCGCTTCCGATCTGCTGAAGTCATTCCTCATGCCGGCCCCAAGGCCGTCTGTCTTTTCACAGATCCACAAGAACAGGTTCTGGACGTGGTTGACGATCATGGTCCGCTGGTAGGTGACGCACTGCTCATGGATCAGCGCCGCCTGGCCTTCCCAGGCCTTTGAATACCGCGGCGACAGCTTTTCGGCAGCGAAGAACGGCGAACGGCTCAAGAAGGAAAACAGGCTGTTGGGCAGCGCGTGCGCAATCTCCGCAGCGATGGACCGGTTCATCAAATAGCAGGCACATGAATAGTCATCCGACTTGCGTTTGATGAGCGCGATGGAATCTTCCGCCAGGACCAGGAGATCATTTTTCTTCATCCGGTGCGGCTTGAAGTTCACTTCCCACTCGGCGCTGCCCTCGCGGCAGATCAACACCACCACATACGCCAACGCCAAGGGGTGCCCCACCTGTTCGTCAAAGCTGTTGAGGCCGATGGCCAGGTCTTCGATGCCTGTATCCGAGAGCTGAGAGAGCGTTTTCATTTACGCTGAAATTTTAAATCATCACCCATGAATTCCCGCAATCTTGTTTTCAAAATTACCTAATCTGCTCAACCCTGTCTATTATCAGTTGCGCCCTCGGATCCTAGAATTGCGGCTGCTGTTTTCATTGCTGAAAGGAAGGGAAATCATGCTGCGCACCGAACGCCTCATTTTGCGGCCCTGGCACACCGACGACGCGCCGAGCCTGTTTGCGTATGCAAGCGACGAACGGATCGGCCTCGCCGCGGGCTGGCCTGCTCATACAAGCGTCGAACATAGCCGGGAGATCATCCAGACGGTTTTTTCGCGGCCACTGGCCTATGCCTTGACACAGAAGGGAGACAACACCGCCATAGGCCTGGTGGCGTTGCTCATGGGGAAGGACAGCAATTTCGACATTGCCGACGACGAAGCCGAAATCGCGTATTGGATCGGCGTACCGTTCTGGGGCCAGGGGTTGATTCCTGAAGCCGTCAGGGAACTGATGCGCCATGCGTTTGAAACGTTGAACTTCAACGCGCTATGGTGCGGCTATTTCGCCGACAACGAGAAATCGCGCAGAGCCCAGGAAAAGTGCGGCTTCAAGCACCATCACACCGAGGAGAACAAGTTCAATCAGTTCATGAACGACTACCGGACGGAGCATGTCAGCCGCATCGGCAAGGAAGAATGGCAGACGCTGACGGCTTCGGAATCGCATTGACTTGAGGCGGGGCGCTGTCTATGATCCAAAATATAGTACGTATACGTATTTATTTTGCATCCAGACCGAGCCCTGCACATGACGATCCGACAATTGCGCAACTACATCGACGGCCGCTTCGAAGACGGCGCGTCCACCTTCGACAAGCACAGCCCGGTGGACGGGCGCCTGGTCGCCCAGGTCCACGAAGCCAACCGCGACCAGATCGACCGCGCGGTGGCGGCGGCGCACCGAGCCCTGCCCGCCTGGGCGGGGCTGTCGGTGGCCGAGCGCACCGATCATCTGCTGGCCCTGGCCGACGGCATCACGCGGCGCTTCGACGACTTCCTGCAGGCCGAGATCGGCGACACCGGCAAGCCGGTGGGCTGGGCAGGCAAGATCGACATTCCGCGCGGGGCCGCCAATTTCCGCGCCTTCGCGGAACTGGCGCGCACGCTGGACATGGAAAGCTACATGACGGATACGCCCGATGGCCGCCAGGCGCTGAACTACGCCTACCGCAAGCCGCTGGGCGTGGTGGGCGTGATTTCGCCCTGGAACCTGCCGCTCCTGTTGCTGACCTGGAAGGTGGCGCCGGCGCTGGCATTCGGCAATACGGTGATCATGAAGCCGTCCGAAGTCACGCCCTCCACGGCCACGCTGCTGGCCGAGGTCGCGCATGAAGCCGGGCTGCCGGCCGGCGTGCTGAACCTGGCGCATGGCTTCGGACCTGGCTCGGCGGGCGAATTCATGACCACCCATCCGGACATCGACGGCATCACCTTCACGGGCGAGTCGGCCACGGGCGCGGCCATCATGCGGGCCGTGGCGCCGGGCGTGAAGCCGGTGTCGTTCGAGCTGGGCGGCAAGAACGCGGCGCTGGTGTTCGCCGATGCGGATTTCGATGCCGCGGTGGACGGCGTGACGCAATCGGTGTTCGCCAACTGCGGGCAGGTCTGCCTGTGCACCGAGCGCGTCTACGTCGAACGCCCGATCTATGAGCGCTTCGTCACCGCGCTGGCGGCGCGCGCGGAAGCCCTGCGCATAGGCTGGCCCATGGATCCCGCCACCGAGATGGGACCGCTGGTGTCGCGCGAGCATCGCGAGAAGGTGCTGTCGTACTTCGCCCTGGCGCGCGAGGAAGGCGCGACGGTGGTGGCAGGCGGCGGCGTGCCGGTATTCGGCGATGCGCGCGACGAAGGCGCCTACGTGCAGCCCACGATCTGGACCGGCCTGCCCGAGACCGCCCGCTGCATCAAGGAGGAAGTCTTCGGCCCGGTCTGCCACGTGACGCCCTTCGACACCGAAGAAGAAGCCATCCGACTGGCCAACGACACGCGCTACGGCCTGGCTGCGGCCGTCTGGACGCAGAACCTCACGCGCGGCCACCGCGTGGCGCAGGCCATGAAGGTCGGCCTGGCCTGGGTCAACTGCTGGTTCCTGCGCGACCTGCGCACACCGTTCGGCGGCAGCGGCCTTTCGGGCATCGGCCGTGAAGGCGGACGCCATTCGCTGCATTTCTATACCGAACCCACCAATGTCTGCATTAAGCTCTGACCACCCCACGCAAAGGAAGACGCGATGAACCAACCCCAGCCCGGCGTCAGCGCCACCGTCGTCGCCGGCAAGGCCACGCCCCGCGGCAAGTATCCGCACATCAAGCGCGCCGGCGATTTCCTGTATGTCTCCGGCACCAGCTCCCGCTTGCCCGACAACCGCATCGCGGGCGCCGAGGTCGACGCCATGGGCACCGCCATGCTGGACATCCGGGTGCAGACGCGCGCCGTCATCGAGAACATCCGCGACATCCTGGCCACGGCCGATGCGACGCTGGCCGACGTGGTCGAGATCAGCACCTTCCTCGTCAACATGAATGATTTCGGCGGCTACAACCAGGTGTACGGCGAGTACTTCGACTCCGACGGTCCGGCCCGTACCACCGTCGCCGTGCATCAGCTGCCGCACCCGCAGCTGCTGATCGAGATCAAGGCGGTCGCCTACAAGCCGCAAGTGCGCTAGCGGCGCATGTCGGACTTCCGCATCACGCCCAACGCGCTCAGCCGCAAGCTGAAGCTGCACCAATTGCAGGTGTTCGAGCGCGTGCTGGCATGCCGTTCGCTGTCGCGCGCCGCCAGCGAGCTGCATCTGACCCAGCCCACCGTCACCAAGGCCATCCACGAACTGGAGTCCTTCTTCGGCGCGTCGTTGTTCGACCGTTCCAACCGCGGCGTGACGCCGACGGAGCTGGCCGTGGTGCTGGGCCGCCGGGTCCAGGCCATGATGGCCGAGATCCGCTACATGGCCGACGACATCGACGCGGTGCTGGGCGGGGCCAGCGGCCATGTGGTGGTGGGTACGCTCATCGCTGCGTCGGCCAAGCTGCTGCCCGAGGCGATTGCGCGCCTGATGACCGCGCACCCCGGCATCCAGGTCAGCGTGCGCGAAGGGCCGACCTCCCAGTTGCTGCCGGCGCTGGCCACGGGCGACCTGGACATCGTGGTGGGCCGCCTGCCCGGCGCCGACATGGCATCGATCTCCGGCGTGGCGGTGGACCATCACAAGCTGTACCGCGAGGAGCTGTGCCTGGTGGCGCGCGCCGCCCATCCCCTGGCCGGCGCGCCGTCCGCACCGCTGGCCGCGCTGACCGATCACATCTGGATCCTGCCCGCCGCCAGCTCGCCGCTGCGCGCTTCGATCGAGCGCAGCTTCCTGGACGCCGGCCTGCGCCTGCCGGCCCGGCATGTCGAATCTCTATCGCTCCTGACCAATATCGGCGTGCTCATGCACAGCGACGCGCTGGCGCTGCTGCCTTACGACGCAGCAGCGCCATTCCTGGCCACGGGCATGCTCGCGCGCCTGCCCACCGACGCCTTCGGCGCATTCGGCGACGTGGGCTACTCGGTGCGCGCGGACCGCCCGCTGACGCCGGCCTGCCAGCGCCTGGTGGACCATCTGAAGCAGATCGCGGCGCAGCGCGCTGAAGCCGTCGGTTGACAGACAGGTCAGGGTTATCCCGCCATAGACAAGCCGCATACCCGGCGGCGTAATTTCTATTGTGCAGGCCCGCAAGGTCCCGCCTAGACTGCGGGCTATGGGGCAGCCCCGGTCCGCCCCCAGACTTCCGGAGATCCGCATGCCTGCCTATGGCCCGCCGTTGAACTTCCAGCGCTGGATAGACGACCACGCGCACCTGCTCAAGCCACCGGTCGGCAACCAGCAGATCTGGCAGGACGCCGACTTCATCGTCACCGTGGTCGGCGGCCCGAACCACCGCACCGACTACCACGACGACCCGCTGGAAGAGTTCTTCTACCAATTGCGCGGCAACGCCTGGCTGTCGCTGTGGGTGGACGGCAAGCCCGAGCGCGTGGATCTGAAGGAAGGCGATATTTTCCTTCTGCCGCCGCACGTGCGGCATTCGCCGCAACGACCCGAGACCGACAGCGCCTGCCTGGTCATCGAACGCCAGCGCCCTGAAGGCCTGCTGGACGGCTTCGAATGGTATTGCCCGCAATGCCGCAGCCTGGTGCACCGCGTGGAGGTACAGCTCAAGAGCATCGTGACCGACCTGCCGCCGCTGTTCCAGGCCTTTTATTCCAGCACCGAGAAACGCACCTGTCCCAGCTGCGGCGAGATCCATCCGGGCAAGGGGCATGCGCCCTCCGCGCAGGCGGCCCCGGCCTAGGGGCGTTTCCTTTTGCCCAATCTTGCGCCACACCGCCACGCGCCCGACCGACTTCTTTTCCTTTGCACATGACCCAGAAAATCGACATGCACGCGCACTTCTTCCCGCCGATCACCCGGCAGGAAGCGGCGGCGCTGGACCCCGTCAACGCGCCCTGGCTGCGGCTGGACGGCGACGGTTCGAGCGGCCAGATCATGGCGGGTGACCGCCCGTTCCGCCCGGTGGACGCCACCTTGTGGGCCCCGGCCCTGCGCCTGGAACAGATGGACCGCAACGGCGTAGACCTGCAGATCCTCTGCGCGACGCCCATCATGTTCGGCTACTCCTATCCGGCCCGGGCCGCCGCCGACTGGGCGGCGCGCATGAACGACCTGGCGCTGGAACACTGCGCCCATGCGCCAGCGCGCCTGAAGGCGCTGGCGCAGGTGCCGCTGCAGGATCTGGAGCTGGCCTGCAAGGAAGCGTCGCGCGCCCGCGCCGCCGGCCACCTGGGTGTGCAGATCGGCAACCACGTCGGCCCGCGCGACCTGGACGACGAGACCCTGGTGCAGTTCCTGATCCACTGCGCCAACGATCACATCCCGGTGCTGGTGCATCCCTGGGACATGATGACCGACGGCCGCATGAAGAAATGGATGTTGCCGTGGCTGGTCTCCATGCCCGCTGAAACCCAGCTGGGCATCCTGTCGCTGATCCTGTCCGGCGCGTTCGAGCGCATCCCGCGCAGCCTGAAGCTCTGTTTCGCGCACGGCGGCGGCAGCTTCGCCTTCCTGCTGGGCCGCGTGGACAATGCCTGGCGCCATCGCGACATCATCCGCCAGGACTGTCCGCAGCTGCCCTCTTCGTACACCGACCGCTTCTACACCGACAGCGCGGTGTTCGACCCGCGCGCGCTGCGCCTGCTGATCGACGTAATGGGCGAAGACCGGGTGCTGCTGGGTTCCGACTACCCCTATCCCCTGGGCGAACAGGAAGTGGGCAAGCTGGTGACCCACGCTGGCCTGCTGCCGGACGTGCAGCAGAAGATTCTGAGCCGCAACACGATGGAGTTCTTCGGCCTGGTCCGCTGACGCTTCCTGCGTAGCGGGACGGCTGCGCTCAGGCCTGGCCGTCCAGCGGTGTGAACGGCGGCAGCGCAAGCCCCAACCTGGCGCTCCATTCGGCCATTTCGGCCTTCAAGGCCGGCGGCACCGGAATCCCCGCGGCCTGGCGCTGCGCCTGCGAGGCCAGTTCGGGATCGCCCGGCATGCATGGCGAACCGGGCTGCGCCACCAGTTCGGCCGCCATGCCCGCCACCACGGCGGCCAACGTCGCGCCGCCCGCGAACCGGGCGGGATCGATGACGATGAAGAACGCCCCGAGTTCGCGTGGACGATCCAGCTGCTCGTACATGGGACCGATGTGCGGTCCATGGGGATTGCCGTTGAGCGGCCCGCACAAGAGTTCGACCATCATCGCCAGGCCGTAGCCCTTGTGGCCGTAGTCGCCGCCCAAGGGCGTCAAGGCGCGGACACGCCGCGCGTCGGTCACGCTACGTCCCTCGGCGTCCAGCGCCACGCCTCCGGGCAGTTCTGCGCCGTCGCGGCGCGCGTTCATGACGCGATTCCATGGGATTGAGGTCGTCGCCATGTCCAGGCACAGCGGCTCGCCATCCTGTCTGGGGAAAGCGAAGGAAATGGGGTTGGTGCCGAAATACGGTTGCCGGCCGCCGAACGGCGCGGCAATGGAATCGGAATGCGTGTAGGCCATGCCAATCAGCCCTTGCCGAGCGGCCGCGCGCGTGTACAGGCCGATGGCTCCGCAATGCGAAGAGTCGCTGACGCCGACGGCGCCCACGCCCGCCTCGCGCGCCAGCGCCATGGCCGTCTCGTTGGCCCGGTGCGCCACCACGATGCCATGGCCCCTGCCGCCATGCACCTGCGCACAAGCCGCCCCGCTCTGCTCGATACGGATTTGTGGCCGCGCCAGGATGGAGCCATGGACGACCCGGTTCAGGTAGTGCGGCAGCCGCGCGATGCCATGCGAGTCAATGCCCCACAGGCTGGTCTGCGCCAGGCTGGATGCCAGGCAGTGGCCGTCGTCTTCATTGAAATCCAGGACCCGCAAGCACGCTTCGCCCCATTCCAGCCAATGCGCCGCGCCCACGCCTTCCGACCTTGCCATGCTGCGCTCCTCTTATGGATGCTGGCGGCGCGCCGCCAGCGGTCAAGCGGCCGGCACGGGCTGCGCCGAGTCTTCCCTGGCCGCGTCCTGCTCCAGGGCCTCCAGCGCGCCCAGCACGCCCAGCGTGCGCAGGCGTTCCAGCTGCAGGGCCAGCGCCTCGACAAAAGCGGGCTTGCTGCCCAGATCGCCGAACACAGGCCGGAATCCCGCCATCACAGTGGCTCGCCGATGCGCTGCCTGGGAGGGGGCCGAAGCCGTTGCGGCCACCTCGGCGCGCGCCAGCAGTTTGGCAAGCGCGCCGGCCAGCGGATCCTGGATGGCATAAGTGTTGCCCTGCTCGTCGTATCCGCGCAGGTAATGCAGCCAGGCGGCTACGGACATGGCCAGTCGGCTGAAATCGTCGCCCCGTTGCTTGCGGTCGCGGATGGCGGCCAGCAGGCGCTGCGGCACCTTCTGCGAACCATCCATCGCGACCTGCCGGGTGAGGTGAGGCAGCGCCGGATTGGACACGCGCGCCAGGAAGCGCTGGCGATACTCATCCAGCCCTGATCCCGGAACGCCGCGCAGCGTGGGCGCAAGCTCCAGCCGCATCATGTCGTCGACATAGCGGCGCAGCGCCGGCGTCGCGGCGGCTTCGCTATTGGTGCGCAGACCCAGCATCGAGCCCAGGTACGCGAACGCGGAATGCGGCGCGTTGACCATGCGCAGCTTCAGGCGTTCGTATGGCGCCGCGTTGCGCACGAAGTTCGCGCCGGCCGCGTCCCAGGCAGGCCTGCCGGCCGCGAACTTGTCCTCGATGACCCAGTTGAGGAAGGGTTCACCCACCACCGGCCAGGCGTCCTCGAATCCCAGGCGCTCTGCCACGCGCGCGCGGTCTTCGTCCTGCGTGCCCGGCACGATGCGGTCCACCATGGAATTCGGAAAAGTGCAGTTGTTGTCGATCCATGCGGTCAGGCCCACGTCGACCCGCAAGGCGAAGGCCAGCACCAGGCTGCGCAGCGTGTCACCGTTGGCGTGCAGGTTGTCGCAGGACAGCAGCGTGACGGGGGGCAAGCTGCGTTCGCGCCGCAGCGCCAGGCCGTACACCAGGATGCCGATGGTGCTGCGCGGCCTGACCGGATGCGCAAGGTCGTGCACGATGTCCGGGTCATCCCAGCGCAGGTGGCCGGTGGACGGTTCGTGGCTGTAGCCCTTCTCGGTGACGGTCAGGCTGACGATGCGCGTCTGGGCGGACGCGATGCGCTCCAGCACCGCCTGGGGATCTTCCTCGGCCACCACGACCCGCAACACCGACCCGACCACCCGCAACTGTTCCCGCAACTGCCCATCCGGGCCGGCGTCGCGCAGCGCCAGGGTGTACAGGCCGTCTTGCGGCGTCAGCGCGTCGCGCGTGGCGGGGCTGCGCAGCGAAACGCCCACGATGCCCCAACTCAGGTCCCCGCTGGCGGCCATGGCCAAGTCCGTCACCACCGCCTGGTGGGCGCGGTGGAAAGCGCCTATGCCCAGATGCACGATGCCGGGCGTGACCCGGCTGCGGTCATAGGCGGGAGATTCCACGTCCTCGGGCAGATGCGCCAGGGACTCCGAATTCAAACGTTCGAGCATGGATTACCAGTGCCATAGTGCGCCATCATGCGCCTGCCGGTTGACCGGCAGGTAGGCGCGTTGGTAGGGATATCTGGCGGCGAGCTTTTCGTCGATGTCGACACCATGGCCCGGCGCGTCGCCAGGGTATAGCATGCCCTGATTGAAGCTGTAAGCATGGGGAAACACTGCGTCCGTTTCGTCCGTGTGCCGCATGTACTCCTGGATGCCGAAATTCGGCACCCACAGGTCGAAATGCAGAGCGGCTCCCATGCAGGCTGGCGACAGGTCGGTGGCGCCATGGCAGCCGGTCCGCACCTGATAGAGCGCGGCCAGGTCGGCAATGCGGCGCAGATGCGTGATGCCGCCCGCATGCACCACCGTGGCGCGGATGTAGTCGATCAGCTGGTTTTCGATCAGGTCCTTGCAGTCCCAGATAGTGTTGAAAACTTCGCCCACGGCCAGCGGCGTGACCGTGTGCTGGCGGATCAGCCGGAAGGCTTCCTGGTTTTCCGCGGGCGTGGCGTCCTCCATCCAGAACAGGCGGTAGGGCTCCAGCGACTTGCCCAGGCGGCCGGCCTCGATGGGCGTGAGCCGGTGATGCACATCGTGCAGCAGATGGGTGTCCCAGCCCACTGCGTCGCGCACCCGCTGGAACAGGCGCGGCGCGTGGTCCAGATACTTTTCCGTGGACCAATCGTGCTCGGACGGCAGGGAGCCGTCGGCGGGTTCGTAGAACATGCGGCCGCGCCCCACGCCATAGACCGAGTTCAGGCCCGGCACCCCGCTTTGCGCGCGGATGGCCAGATAGCCCATCTCGCGGTAACGCAGCACCTCGTCCACGGTTTCGTCGATGTCGCGGCCATTGGCGTGGCCGTAGACCATGACGCCCGAACGGCCCTTGCCGCCCAGCAACTGGTACAGCGGCATGCCTGCGGCCTTGGCCTTGATGTCCCACAAGGCCGTGTCCACGGCGGCGATCGCGGACATGGTGACCGGACCGCGCCGCCAATATGCGCCGCGGTACAGGTACTGCCAGATATCCTCGATCTGCTGCGGATCGCGGCCGATGAGGCAGGGAATCACGTGCTCGGTCAGGTAGGCCGCCACGGCCAGCTCACGGCCATTGAGCGTGGCATCGCCGATACCGTACAGGCCTTCATCGGTTTCGATCTTCAAGGTAACGAAATTGCGGCCGGGACTGCAGACGATGACGCGCGCTTGGGTAATCTTCATGGATGGTCCTGTGGAATGCTGGAAACCCCTGGCCGACGCCGGGCGCCTACATCACCGCGCCCAACTGCCAAGGCACGAACTCGTTCTGGCCGTAGCCATGTTCCTCGCTGCGCGTGCGCCGGCCCGAGGCTGTTTCCAGCATCAGACGGAATATGCGCTCGCCCATGCCGGCCACGCTTTGCGCGCCGTCAACCACTTCGCCGCAATTGATGTCGATGTCGTCGGACTGCCGTTGCCACAGCGCCGTGTTGGTCGACAGCTTCAAGGACGGCGCGGGCGCACAGCCGTAGGCCGAGCCGCGGCCGGTGGTGAAGCAGATCAGGTTGGCGCCGCCCGCGACCTGGCCGGTGGCGGACACCGGGTCGTAGCCCGGCGTATCCATGAACACCAACCCGCGCGCCCTCACCGTTTCGGCATATTCGTACACGTCGGCCAGGCGGGTCGTGCCGCTCTTGGCGATGGCGCCCAGGGATTTCTCCAGGATGGTGGTCAGCCCGCCCGCCTTGTTCCCGGCCGAGGGGTTGTTGTCCATTTCCGCATCGTTGCGGGCGCAGTAGTCCTCCCACCAGCGCAGCCGGGCCAACAGCTTGGCCGCGACTTCGGGCGTGGCGGCGCGCCGGGTCAGCAGGTGCTCGCCGCCATAGATCTCCGGCGTCTCCGACAGGATGGCGCTGCCGCCATGGCGTACCAGCAGGTCCACTGCGGCGCCCAGCGCCGGATTGGCGCTGATGCCCGAATAGCCGTCGGACCCGCCGCATTGCAGGCCCACGGTCAACATGCTTGCAGGCACGGGCTGGCGCTGGACGCGGTCGGCCTGGGCCAGCATGGCGCGCACCAGTTCAATGCCATGCTCCACGGTCTTGCGCGTGCCGCCGGTCTCCTGGATGTTGAAGGTATGCAGCAAGCCGCTCTCGCGCAGCCCCTCCTGCTCCATCAGGCCGCCGATCTGGTTGGTTTCGCAGCCCAGGCCCAGCACCAGCAGGCCCGCGAAATTGGGATGGCGGGCGTAGCCGCCCAGCGTGCGGCGCAAGAGGCGCAGCGGTTCGCCCTCGCTGCCCGTGGCGCAGCCGGCGCCATGCGTCAGCGCCACCACTCCGTCCACGTTGGGATAGGCCGCCAGCGCGTCCGGATGGATATCGCGACGGAAATGGTCGGCGATCGCGCGCGCGGCGGTGGCCGAACAGTTCACGCTGGTGAGGATGCCGATGTAGTTGCGCGTGGCGACGCGGCCGTCGGCGCGCACGATGCCGTCGAACTGCGCGGGCGCGTCGACGTAATCGGTGGCGCGCGCGTCGACGCCCACGGCGTAATCGCGCTCGAAGTCGGAGAACTCCAGGTTGTGCGTGTGGACATGCGCGCCGGGCGCGATGTCGCAGCGCGCGACACCGATGATCTGGTTGTAGCGGCGCACCGGCTCGCCCGCGGCGATGGCGCGCGTTGCCACCTTGTGCCCTGGCGGCACCAGGCCGCGCACGACGACGTCTTCGCCAGCCAGGCGCGTGCCGCCGGCCAGCTGGCGCCTGGCGATCACCACATTGTCCGCCGGGTGGATGCGTATGACGGCGGTATCGGTTTCAGACATGAATGCCTCCTGGCGTTCTCGCGCCGCTAACCGTCGATCAGCGCAGGATCCCAGGCGTGGACGCGCTGCTGCTGTTCGCCCAGGCCGGCAATGCCCAGCCGCATCTCGTCGCCGGCCTTCAGGTACACGGGCGCCGGCTTCTGGCCCATGCCCACGCCCGGCGGCGTGCCGGTGCTGATCAGGTCTCCCGGGTACAGGGTCATGAAGCGGCTGACGTAGGACACCAGTTGCGCCACGCCGAACACCATGGTGCGGGTGCTGCCGTTCTGATAGCGCTTGCCATTGACGTCCAGCCACATGTCCAGCGCCTGCGGGTCGGCGATCTCGTCGGCGGTGACCAGCCACGGGCCGACCGGGCCGAAGGTATCGCAGCCCTTGCCCTTGTCCCAGGTACCGCCGCGCTCGATCTGGTATTCACGCTCGGACACGTCGTTGACCACGCAATAACCGGCCACGTGCTTCATGGCGTCCGCCTCGCTGACGTAGCGGGCCCGCTCGCCGATCACCACGCCCAGCTCGACTTCCCAGTCGGTCTTGACGGATTCCTGCGGCAGCACCACAGGATCGTTGCAGCCGACCACGGCCGAGGTGGGCTTCATGAAGACCACAGGCTCGGCCGGCACCGGCAGGCCCGACTCCGCTGCGTGGTCGGCGTAGTTCAGACCGATGCAGATGAACTTGCCCATGCCGCTCCAGGGTGGAGCCAGGCGGCCCGGGCGATCCACCAGCGGCAGGCTGGCCGGGTCCAGCGCGCGCAGCGGCGCAAGGCCGGCGCGCGTGAGCGTGGCGGCGCCTATGTCCGGCAGGACCGCCGACAGGTCCCGCACCTGCCCGCGGGCGTCCAGCATTCCGGGCTTCTCCGCGCCTTTCGCACCATAGCGCAACAGTTTCATCGCATGTTCCTCATGTGTGTAGTAAATGTTCAGTTCGACCAGCCGCCGTCGATGACCTGGGCGGTGCCGGTGGTGAAGGCGGACTCGTCGCTGGCAAGGTACACCGCCAGCAGGGCGATTTCCTCGGCGCTGCCGATGCGGCCCATGGGCTGGCGGGCGACGAAGGCGGCCTCCACCGCAGCCAGCGTCTGCCCGCCGGCGCTGGCCTGCGCCTCGATGCGCTGGCGCAGCGAAGGCGATTCCACCGTGCCCGGGCAGATGGCGTTGCAGCGTATGCCCTGCCCCACGTAGTCCGCGGCCACGGACTTGGTCAGCCCGATCACCGCTGCCTTGGTGGCGCCGTAGACGCAGCGGTTGGGCGCGCCCTTGATGCTGGACGCCACCGAGGCCATGTTGACGATGGAGCCGCCGCCCCGCGCCAGCATGCCGGGCAGGCAGGCGCGGATCATGCGGTACATGGATTTCACGTTCAGTTCGAACGAGAAGTCCCAGGCCTTTTCGTCGCATTCCAGGATGGTTCCGGCATGCACGAAACCGGCGCCGTTCAACAGCACGTCCACCGGCCCCGCCTCGGCGACCAGCGCGCCGATGGCGGCTGCGTCGGTCACGTCCAGCGTGCGGCGCCGGCATCCCGCCAGCGTCTCCAGCGCCCCGCCGTTGATGTCCAGCGCCAGCACGTCGGCGCCTTCGCGGACGTAGGCCTCGGCCACGGCGCGGCCTATGCCTTGACCAGCAGCGGTGACGATGGCGGTCTTGCCTTGCAGCCTTCCAGTCATGACGTCTTCCTTTTTACTTGGCCATGCCCATGGCGGTGGGCAGCCAGAGTGTGATCTGGGGGATATAGGTAATGGCGATCAACGCCAGGAACAGCGGCACCAGCCACGGCAGGATCGCGACCGTGGTCCGTTCCACCGACAGCTTGGACACGCGCGCCAGCACGAACAGCACCATGCCCATGGGCGGATGCAGCAGGCCGATCATCAGGTTCAGCGTCATGATCAGGCCGAAATGGATCGGGTCGATGCCGAGCTTGAGCACGATGGGCAGCAGGATAGGCACCAGGATGGTGATGGCGGCGATAGTGTCGATGAAGCAGCCCACGATCAGGATCAGGACGTTGGCCATCAGCAGGAACACCCATTTGTTCTGGGTCACACTGAGTATGCCGTCGGTCAGCGCCTGGGCCGCCTGGGTGGTGGTCAGCAACCAGGCGAACACCGAGGCTGCGGTGACGATGAACAGCACCGACGCCGTGGTCTCGATGGTGTCGAAAGTCGCCTTGGCCAAGGTCCGCAAGGTCATGGAGCGATAGCGCACCAGTCCCAGGAACAACGCCCATATCACCGCGGCCACCGCGGCCTCCGTGGGCGTGAACCAGCCCAGCGTCATGCCGCCGATCAGGATGACGGGCGCCATCAGCGCCATCACCGCCGAAAAGTTGTAGCGCCAGTCCAGCGCCAGCAACACGGCAAAGGCGATGCCTGCGGCCAGGTTCGCCGACATGCCGGCCTCGGTCATGAGCCAGATCGCCAGCGGGAACGCCAGCACGATGCCGACTTCCAGCCCGGCGGCGCCCAGGCGCTTCCAGTCGAAGGACACGTCGCCGCCCCAGTTGTTGCGGCGCGCGTAATAGGCCACGGTCAGCATCATCAGCACGGTCAGGACCGCGCCGGGAATCAGGCCGGCCAGGAACAGCGAGCCGATCGACACGTTGGCCATCATGCCGTAGATGACGAAGGGCAGCGACGGCGGAATGATGGGACCCAGCGTGGCCGAGGCGGCCGTCACCCCCACCGCGAACTCGGTCTCGTAGCCGTGGTCCTTCATGGCCTTGATTTCGATGGTGCCCAGGCCCGCGGCGTCGGCAATGGCCGTACCCGACATGCCCGCAAACACCACCGAGCCGATGATGTTCACCTGCCCCAGGCCGCCGCGCATCCAGCCCACCAGCGCCACGGCGAAGTTGTAGATGCGGCCGGTAATGCCGGCGATGTTCATCAGGTTGCCGGCCAGGATGAAGAACGGCACGGCCAGCAGAGGGAAGGACTCCACCCCCGCGATCATGCGCTGTGCAACCACCACGTCGGGCACGCTGCCCGAAATCAGCACGAACAGCAGCGATGCGCCTGCCATGGCCACCGCCACCGGCAGGCCGAAGATCATCAACAGCAGAAAGGTTCCGATCAGTATGCCCATGTCTCGCTTCCGGTTGTCGTTGTCGGATTCCGGGGCCGCCCCGGCTAGTCCTGCGACTCGTAGGCCGCGGGGTTTTCCAGGATGGAGTAGCCCTGGCGCCAATTGCAGATCGACACCTGCACCGAGCGCAGGAACATCAGGACGAATCCCGCCAGCGCCATCCAGTAGACATAGGCCTTGTTCCAGAACAGCGTGGTCATGGGCTCGTCGCCCACCAGCGCGATGTAGCGGTAGGTGAGCCACACCGCATAACCGAAGAACGCCGTGCGCAGCAGGTCGATGATGGTGGCCAGCGTGCGGCCGACGGGGCGCGGCAGGTAGCGGTACAGGAAATCCACCTGGATGTGGCGGCAGGCGCGCACGCACATGGCCGAGCCGATGAACACCACGCCGATCAGGCAATAGACGGCCAGTTCCTCGGTCCAGGCGTAGGAGTCGTTAAGCACATAGCGCGAAAAAAACTGCAGGAAGACCAGCAGCGCCATGGTCCAGAAAATACCCAGGCAGATCCAGTCCTCGGGCTGGTAGCCTGCCAGGCTGACCTCGTGATGATCGGCTTCCTCGAAACTCTGGACGATCTCCTGCGCCGTGGCGGGCGGTTGATGCCCCGCGGGATGGACAGGGTTGTTGCTGGCGGCCGCCATGACGGCGGCCTTGGCATCGGAATGCATGGCGTTCCCCTTGTACGGAATCGGACGGGTCGATGCGGGGCCGCGCAGGCGGCCCCCGGCGCGCTTACTTCACGGCCTGGATCCGTTCCCAATCCGATTTTTCGTAGCCGTACTGCTTGAACGGCACTTTCTCCAGCACGGTGTCGCGGAAATCCTGAACGTTCACCTCCGCCACGTTCAGGCCGCGCTTGCGGAACACCTCGACCATCTTCTTCTCGCTTTCGGCGACCTCGGCGGAAGCCTTCTCGGCCGCCTGCTGCGCCACTTCCGCGAAGATCTTCTTGTCCTCGTCGGACAGGCTCTTCCACAGCTTGCCCGAGATCACCGTGTTCAGGTGATCGACGATATGGCCGGTGAGGATGATGTTCTTCTGCACTTCGTAGAACTTCTTGGCCTCGATGGTGGTGAGCGGGTTCTCCTGCGCCTCCACGGTGCCGTTCTGCAACGCCAGGTAGACCTCGGCGAAGGCGATCGGCGCGGTGTTGGCGCCGCAGGCGCGCGGCATGGCCAGATAGGCGGCCACGTCAGGCACACGGATCTTCAGGCCCTTCATTTCGGAACACTTGGTGAAGGGTCGGTTGGACGTGGTCTGGCGCGTGCCGTAGTAGGTGGTGGCGACGATGTGGTTGCCGCTTTTCTCGTCGTAGCCGCGCGTGAGTTCCTTGTAGATATCGCTCTTCGTGTAGGCGATCAGGTGCTCGGGATTGCGAAAGATGTAGGGGTAGTAGGTGACGCCGATACGGGGAAAGCTCTTGGCCGCGAAGCTGGAGCCGGAGATGATCATGTCCACCGTACCGAGGGTCAGGCCCTGGTTGATGTCGTTTTCCTTGCCCAGCTGCGAGGCCGGGTATACGTCGATCTGGTAACGGCCGTTGGTGCGCTTGCCGATTTCCTGCGCCGCCCAGACGGAGGCGGTATGGAAGGGTTCGGATGTTTCGTACACGTGGGCCCACTTGAGCTTGGTTTGCGCCACTACGCTGCCGCTGGCGGCGAGCGCCAGGGCGGCAACCAGCGCCTTGACGGCGTTGCCTAGGTTCATGTCGTCTCCTCGTTGTTTTTTGAATGCCCGGCGTGGCGGCCCATGGTGAGCCGCCAGCGGGGTCACGCTTCAACTACAAGTTGCACCTTGGTACTGCGACTGCGATCCGCCGCCAGCTCGAAGGCCTCGAACGCCTGCGACAACGGCAACTGCGCGCTCATCAGGGGCCGCACGTCCACCTTGCGCGTACGCAGGTAGGACACGGCCCAATCGAACTCCACGCCCGCGCGGAACGCGCCGACGTAGTCGAGCTCCCGCGCCATGATGTTGTTGGCCGGAAACGCAATGCCCTCGGCGGGCAACGTTCCCACTTGCACGATGCGGCCGCCGCGCCGCGTCGCCGTCAGGCAGGTCGCCAGCGCCGCCGGGCTGCCGGCGGCCTCGATGCTGATGTCGGCGATATCGGTCAGATCGGCGGGCGCGAGCTGGTCGCTGCGCACGGCCAGGTCGGCGCCGACCTGGCGCGCCATGTCCAGCGGCCGGTCGGCCACGTCCGCCACGGTCACGTGGGCCGCGCCCGCCAGCCTGGCGGCGAGCACGGTCATGCAACCTATGGTGCCGCCGCCCGTCACCAGCACGCGCTTGCCCATCATGGGACCCGCCCGGTTGACGCCATGCAGGCCGATGGACAGCGGCTCGGCACAGGCGATCTCGCCCAGCGTAACGTCTGCTTCCGGCACCGGCGTGAGTTGGCGTTCGCCCATGACGAAGCGCTCGCGGAACATGCCTTGCACGTGCGGATAGATGCTGGCGCTGCCGAGAAAGCGCATGTTGCGGCAAAGATTGTCGCGGCCGGCGCGGCAGTAATCGCAGCCGCCGCAAGGATGGGAAGGATTGATGGCGACCTTCATGCCCGGCGCCACCGACCGCACGGCATCGCCCGTGCGCAGCACGACGCCCGACGCCTCATGACCGGGGATGAGGGGTTCGCGGATGACGAAGGCCCCCACGCGGCCATGCAGGAAATAGTGCAGGTCGGATCCGCAGATGCCCGCGGCGCCCAGCCTCAGCTCCACCTCGTGCGGCGCCAGCGGCGCGACTTCGTCCGGTTCCAGGCGCAAGTCGCGCGCCCCGTGGATGCGACAGGCCAGCGTCATGGCGACTTGCTCCTTGGCGTTCCGAACATCGGGCATCTGCGTGCGATGCTCATGATTCCGTCTGCTCCCGGCTATCCAAGAGCTGACCGGACGCGTCCGCGCCGGGCCAGCTTGCGGTAAGACGGTCGTGCGAGCAGGCCAGATGGTGGTGCATGGCGGCGCGCGCGCCGCGGTCGTCGCCAGCGCGGATGGCGTCGATCACCTTGCGGTGTTCAGCGATGGCGGCAGCCCAGCTGGACGGATTCTCGAAGTAGTCGCCCAGCTTCACGGACAGCGGATTGTGGCGCTCGTCGAACAGTTCGCTCACCACGCGCACCAGCACGGCGTTGTTCGCCATCTCGGCCACGCGCAGATGGAACAGGCGGTCTCCGCGGATCGGCACGTTGCCGGCCAGCGCCTCGTCTTCCATGGTACCGACGGCTTCGGCCAGCCCATCCACCAGCGCGGGCGTATTGCGCAACGCGGCCTGCGCGGCCAGCTCGCCCTCGATCACCTGGCGGGCCCGTATGGTTTCCAGAGGGCTCTCTGCCGTCAAGCTGGCGCGCGGTCCGCCGGCCAGGCTTTGCACATACACGCCCGAACCCATGCGGACTTCCACCCAGCCTTCGACCTCCAGCGCGATCAGCGCCTCGCGCACCGAAGGGCGGGACACGCCGAGCTTGAGCGCCAGATCGCGCTCGGGCGGCAGACGCGCGCCGACGGGGAACTCGCCCGACTCGATCAGCAGGCGCAGCTGGTCGGCGATCTGGCGATACAGGCGGCGGGGTTCGATGGTCTGAATGGGCATGGACTACGGTGGCGCCAGTCGGAAATTCAGGCCAAAAGGTAAAGTGGCCTTACCAATTCACCAAATCTTGCGCCCGCGCCGGATACGTCACAATTAGGGTTTGCCCAAAGATGCGTGCGATGGCTTCGCGGGCAATGCATATCTGTTAAAAAGCCGCCACACCCAGCCCATTTTCCGCACCCATGTCACAGAATCCGCATCATTCGCCCTACAAAAGCACCGGGGGCCTGCGCCGCATCCTGAATGCGCTGCGCTACTCCCTGCAGGGTCTGCAGGCCGCGATCAAATACGAGGCGGCTTTCCGCCAGGAGCTGGCGCTGGCCGTCCTGATGATCCCGGCCGCATTCTTCCTTGGCCGCACGACGGTTGAAGTGTTTTTCCTGGTGGGCACGGTCATCATGGTGCTGGCGGCGGAGCTGCTGAATTCCGCCATCGAGGCGCTGGCCGACGCGCTTTCCGTCGAATCGCACCCGCTCCTGGGGCGGGCCAAGGACCTGGGCAGCGCCGCCGTGATGCTGCTGCTGATCTTCGCCGGGACAGTCTGGGTAGGCGTGGCCATCAGCCGTTTCGTCATGCATTGACACCGCTAGTCATCTCCCGGGAGATGCGCCGCTATTTATACTGGAAGCCATGATGCCTAGATCGACGCCCGACTCCTCTGAGCGCATTGTCATCGTCGGCGGCGGCGCCGGCGGCCTGGAATTGGCGGCCAAGCTGGGCCGCGTGCATGGCCGGCAGCACATCACGCTGGTCGACAGCCGCCCCTTCCATATCTGGAAGCCCTCGCTGCACGAAGCGGCCGCCGGCACGCTGGACATCCACCAGGAAGGCCTGTCCTACCTGATGCTGGCCCACATGAACGGGTTTTCGTTCGCGCAGGGCCGCCTGGAACACATCGACCGCGAGCAGCGCCGCATCACCGTGGACGCGGTGAACGACGCGCAAGGCCAGGAAGTCCTGCCACGCCGCGAGCTCGCCTACGACACGCTGGTCCTGGCTCTGGGCAGCACGTCCAACTTCTTCAATACGCCCGGCGCGGCCGAACATGCGGTCACGCTGGATTCCACCGAAAACGCGGAGCAGTTCCGCCTGACCATGCTCAAGGCCATGGCCCTGGTGGATCAGGCCAAGGTGCGCAATCCCTCGGCCCGCCTGGATCTGGTGATCGTGGGCGGCGGGGCCACCGGCGTCGAGCTGGCCGTGGAGCTGGTCGAGGCCAGCCACGTGGTCAGCGCCTACGGCCTGCCGAATTTCCGCGCCGAACGCGATCTGGCCATCACCCTGGTGGAAGGCGCCCCGCGCATCCTGTCGGCCCTGCCCGAGAAGATCTCGGTCGCGGCCACCAACCGCCTGACGGAACTGGGCATCCGGGTGGAAGCGTCCTGCCGGGTCTCGGAAGTCACCGCCGACAGCGTCAAGACGGCCGACGGCCGCGAGTTCCCGGCCCAGCTCTGCATGTGGGCGGCAGGCATCCAGGGCCCGGCCCTGCTGGCCGGCCTGGACCTGCCGCTGAACAGGGTGGGCCAGGTGGAGGTGAACGAACGGCTGGAAACCGCCGATCCGCACATCCTGGCGCTGGGCGACTGCTGCGCCGCGCCGTGGCGTGACGGCCGCAGCGTGCCGGCCCGCGCGCAAGCCGCGCACCAGCAGGCCGACTATCTGGCCAAGAAACTCACCGCGCGCCTGCGCCATACGCCCGAGCCCACCACGCCCTATGTCTACGAGGACCATGGCTCGCTGGTGTCGCTGGGCCAGGACGCTGGCGTCGGCAGCCTGATGGGCAAGCTGGCCGGACGAGGACTGTTCGTAAGCGGTACACTGGCACGCCTGATGTACATGAGCCTGCACCTGATGCACCACAAAGCGGTGCTCGGCATCTCGCGTACCGCCTCCCTTGCCCTGGCCCGCCTGCTCATGCGGCGCACGCGCCCGCGGGTCAAACTGCACTGAACTCCCATGAATTTCCTGCAAAAACTCGAACACGCCTGGACCACCAGCAACTCGCTCCTGCAAGTCGGGCTGGATCCCGACCCGCAGCGCTTCCCCCGCGAACTGCAGGACAAGCCCGACGCCATCTTCCAGTTCTGCCGCGACATCGTGGACGCCACCGCGCCCTATGCCTGCAGCTTCAAGCCGCAGATCGCCTACTTCGCCGCCCATCGCGCCGAAGACCAGCTGGAAGCGCTGTGCCAGCACATCCGCGAAAAACACCCTGATCTGCCCATCGTGCTGGACGCCAAGCGCGGCGACATCGGCTCCACCGCCGAGAACTACGCCCGCGAAGCCTACGAACGCTACCAGGCGCACGCGCTGACGGTCAGCCCCTACATGGGCCTGGACTCGGTCGAGCCCTATCTGGCGTGGCGCGACCGCGGCGTGATCGTGCTGTGCCGCACCTCCAACCCCGGCGGTTCGGACCTGCAATTCCTGAAGATGGACAATGGCGAGCCGCTGTACCTGCACGTCGCGGGCCTGGTCGCCGACAAGTGGAACGCCAATGGCCAGTGCGGCCTGGTGGTGGGCGCGACCTTCCCGAATGAGCTGGCCGCGGTGCGCGCACGCATCGGCGACGCGGTGCCCCTGCTGGTGCCAGGTATCGGCGCCCAGGGCGGCGACATCACCGCCACCGTGAACGCCGGCGCCAACGCGGCCCGCAGCGGCATGATGATCAACTCGTCCCGCGCCATCATCTACGCCAGCGGCGGCGACGACTGGCGCGAGGCCGCCGGCACGGCGGCCAAGGGCCTGCGCGACGCGATCAACGCAGTGCGCTGATCCGGGGCATGGGGGCCGGCAGCCCCCTGCCGCGCAATCCGTTTCTCAGCGCCGGTTGACCGGCGCGCCCAACAATTCCAGCAACCCGCGCAGCGCGTAGTCCACCGCCGCCTGGCGCACCTGCGCACGGTCGCCGGGGAACACGTGCGTGACGGCGCGACTGCTGATGCCTTCGCCCGAACGCTGCGCAAAGCCGAAGCACACCATGCCCACCGGCTTGCCCGGCGTCGCGCCGCCCGGCCCGGCGATGCCGGTCGTGGACACCGCCACATGCGCGGCGGGAGACGCCAGCAGCACGCCGTTGGCCATCTCCAGCGCCACCGGTTCGCTGACGGCGCCGAAGTGGTGCAAGGCGTCGGGCGATACGTCCAGTTCAGCAACCTTAGCCTCGTTGCTGTAGGTCACGAAGCCGCGCTCGAACCAGTCGCTGGAACCGGCCACCGCCGTCATCGCGCCGGCCAGGAGGCCTCCGGTGCAGGATTCGGCCGTGCCCAGCATCCAGCCCTTGCGCCGCAGCGTTTCGCCCAGCCGTTCAACCAGCGCCAGCGAAGTGGCTTGCGCCAGTTGTTCGGCCGACAGATTGGGCCGGGTGCTTTCTTGTTGTCCGCTCATCCCAAGACTCCTGTGCGCACGACCAGCGCCATGACCAGCAGGGCGTATCCGGCCGCCACGATATCGTCCCACATCACGCCGAAACCGCCTTTGATATGGGCGTCAAAGAACTTGATGGGAGGCGGCTTGACGATGTCGAACGTGCGGAACAGCACGAACGCCAGCGCCTGCGGCAACCAGCCCGCGGGCGTCAGCCAGAGCACCAGCCAGAACGCCACCATCTCGTCCCAGACCATTCCGACATGATCCGACTGCTGGAGTTCACGCCCGACGCGATGGCAGGCCCAGCAGCCATACAAAAAAGCCAGCGCCAGGAATGCACCGATCGCCCAATCCGAGGCTGCGGGCGCGGCGGCGACCCAGATCGCCCAGGCCAGCAGCGTGCCCCAGGTACCGGAGGCCGGCCGGATCAGGCCGCTGCCAAAGCCAAAGGCGATGAGCCGGCCCGGATCGCGGCAGACCCAGGACAGCGGCGGGTATGCGGTCCGGGCTCGGTCGCGCATGGAGGTGGGACGGTTGTCGGTCGACGGCATGGGTATGCGGGTTGGGACGCGGCGGATCAGGCCGCGGGAAAGTGATCGAAACCGGCCGGCAGCTCGGCGAGAGGCTGGCCCTGGCCGTCCAGCACGGACAGGCCCGGCTGCGCCTGGATCTGCCCCACGCGGGTCACGCGCGCGCCGGCCGCAGCCGCCGCCGCAAGCACGGCCTCGCGCCGGGAGGCGGGCGCGGTGAAGCATAGCTGGTAGACGTCGCCGCCGCCCAGCACCGCGCGGCGCAGCGGCGCTTCTTGCAAGCCAGCCAGGGCGGGCGACACAGGCATCGCGGCGTAATGCAACATGGCGCCCACGCTGCTGGCAGCCAGGATATGGCCCAGGTCCTGCAGCAGTCCGTCGGAAATATCGATGGCGGCATGGGCGATGCCGCGCAAGGCCAGGCCCAGCGCGACCTGAGGCTCAGGCCATTCCAGCGCGCCGCGCGTCGCCGCCAGCAGCGCCGCGTCAGAGGGGTATTGCCCGTCCAGCAGGCGGTAGGCCACGTCGGCCGCCCCCAGCTCGCCGGACACCCAGATGTCGTCGCCAGCCCGGGCGCCATCGCGGCGCAAGGCCTGCCCGGCCGGCACGGCGCCGAACACAGTGACGCTGATGGCAAGGTCATGCGCGCTGCGCGTCGTGTCGCCGCCGATCAGCGGGCAACCGTGAGCCGCAGCCAGCGCATGGAAGCCTGCGGCAAAAGCCGCAAGCCAGGGCTCGTCCAGCCGCGGCAAGGCCAGGCCCAGCACGCAGCCGATGGGGCGTGCGCCCATTGCAGCAAGGTCGGAAAGGTTCACCGCCAGGGCCTTATGCCCCAGCGCTTGCGGATCCACATCGGGAAAGAAATGGCGGCCTTCCAGCAGCAGGTCCGTGCTGGTGGCCACCTGTTCGCCGGGCGGGACCGGGAACAGGGCGCAATCATCGCCCACGCCCAGCAGGCCAGCAGGGGCCGCGCGGGTGAAATAGCGCGCGATCAGATCAAATTCGGACGCCAAGGCAACTCCGCAGTCCGGCACGGCAGGCCGGCATTGAAACCTACGGGGGCTTGCCGCCCCCACAAATCATGCGGCGCCCCGCACAACCAGGAAGAAACCCCAACCCACTCCTCGCGCGGCAAGAAACAGGTGCCCCCCAAATCCGGGCCGCGCGGATCCGGCTCTGCCGGTCCGCAGCGGCGCCCCCCCTGGGGGGGGAAGCGCGCAGCGCTTCGGGGGGGGGAGAGGAAGCTACCTCTTGTTGACTTCGTGGGCGCGGACGTCGGCCGCCAGCTTGTCGAGCACGCCGTTGACGAACTTGAAGCCGTCGGTGCCGCCGAACGACTTGGCCAGTTCGACGGCTTCATTGATGGCGACCTTGTACGGCACTTCGACGTGATGAATCAGTTCGAAGCTGCCGATCAGCAGGATGCCATGCTCGACAGGCGACAGTTCGGCCAGCGGACGGTCGACGTAGGGCGTGAAACGCTCACGCAGCGCGGGCGCTTCGCGCAGCACGCCATGCAGCAAGGTCTTGAACCACTGCGCGTCGGCCTCGGAAAAATCCTCGGTGTCGCGCAGATGGGCGTCGATCTCGCCGGCGTCCTGCGTGCCTTCGCCGCCGCGCAGCAGCCACGCGTACACGCCCTGCAGGGCGAATTCGCGTGCGCGGCGGCGCGCACTGCGCGCGTTGGCGCGGGCCTGCGCCGCGCTATCAGCGCTGGTCGTCGTCTTCTTCGTCGTCAAAATCTTCGTCCTCGTCTTCGTCGTCTTCGTCTTCTTCCTCGGGTTCCAGGGCCGCCACCAGGTTGGCCATTTCAACGGCCACCTGGGCGCAATCGCGGCCCTTGCCGGCCGCGCGCGCCTGCGCCTGCTCGTCGGTGTCGACGGTCAGCACGCCGTTGGCGACGGGGATGCCGGTTTCCAGGGAAATACGGGTGATTGCAGTGGCCATTTCATTGCTGACCACTTCAAAGTGATAGGTCTCGCCGCGGATGACCGCGCCCAGCGCGATCAGGGCGTCGAATTCAAACGTTTCGGCCATATGGGACAGGGCCACGCCCAGTTCCAGGGCGCCGGGAACGGTGGCGACCATCACGTCGCGCTCGTCCACGCCCAGTTCGGCCAGTTCCTTCAGGCACGCTTCGAGTTCGGCCTGGCCGATTTCTTCATTGAAGCGGGCGCGTACGATGCCGATGTGCAGCCCTTCGCCGTTCAGGTCGGGGGTAAGGATGTAAGGGTTCATAGGTCGGCCTTCAGTGTGTTGCGGGAGTATTCGGAGGGTCGCAATCGTAACCCGTAATGGTGAGCGAGAAGCCCGCCATGCTGGGCATCTTGCGCGGCCGGGCCAGCAGCTTCATCTGGCCTACGTTCAGGTCACGCAGAATCTGGGCGCCAATCCCGTAGGTACGCAGGCCGTAGCGGTCCGCGTTGCCGGGGTTGGCCTGGGCCTTGGAGTCGTTCCAGCCGGCGATCTGGCCAAACAGGTGTTCCGTGGACGACTGGCAGTTCATCAGCACCAGCACGCCAGCGGGCGAGGCCGCGATGGCCTGCAAGGCCTGCGCCACGCCCCAGCTGTGCGGGCTGGCGCCGGTGTCCAGCACGTCCAGCACGGAGGCCGGCTCGTGCACACGCACCAGCGTCTCGGCGTCGGGAGTCACGTTACCATGCACCAGCGCCAAATGGGCGGAGCCGGTGGCGGCGTCTTCATAGGCCACGGCCTCGAATTCGCCCCAGGCGGTCTGCATGGTGCGCTTGCCCACGCGCTTGACGATGGATTCGTGTTCGCTACGGTACTGGATCAGGTCGGCGATGGTGCCGATCTTCAGGCCGTGTTCGCGGGCGAACTGCACCAGGTCCGGCAGGCGGGCCATGGTGCCGTCCGGCTTGAGGATTTCACAGATCACGGCGGCGGGCGTCAGGCCGGCCATGGCGGTCAGGTCGCAGCCCGCCTCGGTGTGGCCGGCACGGACCAGCACGCCACCGGGCACGGCGCGCACCGGGAAGATGTGGCCGGGCTGGACCAGGTCCGCGGGCTTGGCGTCGCGCGCCACCGCCACCTGGATGGTGCGGGCGCGGTCGGCGGCCGAGATGCCGGTCTCGACGCCTTCGGCGGCCTCGATCGACTGGGTGAAGTTGGTGCCGTAGCGCGTGCCGTTGCGGGCCGCCATCAGGGGCAGGTCCAGTTGGCGGCAGCGCTCTTCGGTCAAGGTCAGGCACACCAGGCCGCGGCCGTGCGTCACCATGAAGTTGATGGCTTCGGGCGTGACGAATTCGGCGGCCATGACCAGGTCGCCCTCGTTTTCACGGTCTTCTTCGTCAACCAGGATGACGATGCGGCCGGCGCGCAGCTCGGCGATGATTTCGGCAACAGAGGCGATGCCGAAGGATTCCGGCTCGGAGCCGGGCAAAGGGGACAACTGGACGGACATGGCGGGCACGTAAACCAGGCGGGAAAGCCCGGATTTTACCGCCCCTGGAGGCGGAACCCCTATCCGGCCCTGCCAGCCCCGCCGGCCGGGGGTGTCCGGTAAACTTTCGCCCGGAGACCACCCCTAAAAAACCGAGCCAAGGAAACCCCACATGCAAGCCCTTGCGGCCATGCCTTTGACCGTCGCGGCGGCCGTCCGCGTCGTGCTGACCGACATCGACGACACGCTGACCACCGAGGGCCGCCTGCCGGCGGACGCCTATGCGGCGCTGGAGCGCCTGGAACAGGCCGGCATCCAGGTCGTGCCCATTACCGGCCGCCCCGCCGGCTGGTGCGACCACATCGCCCGCATGTGGCCGGTGCGCGCCGTGGTCGGCGAAAACGGCGCCTTCTATTACGCCTATGACCGCCAGGCCCGCCGCATGACCACCCACTACTGGACCGACGCCGCCTCGCGCCAGGCCAGCCGCCGGAAGCTGGACGCCATCCGCGACCGCGTCCTGGCCGAAGTGCCCGGCGCCGCCGTGGCCAGCGACCAGGACTACCGCGTGGCCGACCTGGCCATCGATTTCTGCGAGGACGTGCCCGCCCTGCCCGATACGGCGATCACCCGGATTGTCCAGATCTTCGAGGAAGCCGGCGCCCAGGCCAAGGTCAGCTCCATCCACGTCAACGGCTGGTTCGGCGACTACGACAAACTCACCATGACGCGCACCATGTTCCAGCGCGAGTTCGGCGCGGACGTGGCCGGCGCCCTGGACAGCACCCTGTTCATCGGCGACTCGCCCAACGACGAACCCATGTTCGCCTACTTCCCGATTTCGGTCGGCGTGGCCAACATCCAGGCCCAGCTGCACCGCCTGACGCACCGCCCCGCCTTCGTCGCCGCCTACCATGGCGGCGCGGGCTTCGTGGAAATGGCCGACCGGCTGCTGGCCGCGCGGTCCCCCCAAGCACAGCCGGCCTGAGGTCCGCATACCGTGGCGACATCCCCTTCCGCTTCCTCTCCGGCCGCCAACGACGGCCGCCGCAGCATCCAGTCGATCGAGGTGGGCGTGCCGCTGCTGGCCGCCCTGGTCGACGCCGGCAAGCCCCTGACCCTGCGCGACCTAGCCGCGGGCGCCGGCATGACCTCGGCCAAGGCGCACCCCTACCTGGTCAGCTTCATCCGCGTCGGCCTGGTGCAGCAGGACGCCATCACCGGCCAGTACGAACTGGGCCCCTTCGCTCTGCAGATGGGCTTGGTCAGCCTGCAGCGCCTGGACCCCGTGCGCGTCGCCATGCCGGAAATCGCCAAGCTGCAATCGGAAATCGGCCACACGCTGGGCATTGCCGTGCTCGGTTCGCACGGCCCCACCATGATCCACATGACCGAAGCCAGCTACCCGGTCCACGTGAACATGCGCAAGGGCACGGTGATGTCCATGCTGCACACGGCCACTGGCCTGGTGTTCGCGGCCTGGCTGCCGCCCAAGGTCAGCGAGCACTACATCGCGCGCGAGGAAGGCGACACGGCCGTCATCGCCAGCATGCCGCCGCCGCGCAAGGCGTCCCGCGCCAACATCGAGGCGCAACTGGCCGACATCCGCGTGCACGGCATGGCGCGCGCCCTGGGCAACCCGCTGCCAGGCGTGGACGCGCTGTCGGTGCCGGTCTTCGACAACACCGGCAATATCGCCCTGGCCCTGACCAGCCTGGGCCCCACGGGACTGTTCGATGTGGCCTGGGACGGCGCCATCGCCCGGCCGCTGCTGGCCTGCGCGCAGGAAATCTCGCGCAAGCTCGGTTACCGGAGCTGAGCCAAACGGCGAATTTCGCGCAAAAACGAACATAAATCGAACAAAGCGAACAAAAGCCGAAAAGAAACACAGGGACTTTCCCGAGTGCGTCCCCTCCTCTTCCATGTTTGAATTCAGGTTGAATTAAGTGACACGTCACACAAACAAAGAAAGAGGAGACACAAGATGCAAGCTCTGCGCCTGCTTCAAGCGGCCACGCTGGCCGCCTTCGCCCTGGGCACGTCCGCCGCGCAAGCCGCCGACGCCTGCACCAACCGCGGCGACCTGGACCAGATGTACTGCGACGCCAACAAGGACCTGGTGGCCGACACGCCCACCGATCCGGCCAAGCTGAAGACCCCGTCCACCCTGGTATTCACCTACACCCCGGTGGAAGACCCGGCGGTCTACGAAGACATCTTCAAGCCCTTCACCAAGCACCTGTCCGAATGCACGGGCAAGCGCGTGGTGTTCTATCAGGTGCAGAGCAATGCCGCGGAAATCGAGGCCATGCGCTCGGGCCGCCTGCACGTGGGCGGCTTCTCGACCGGCCCCACTGCCTTCGCCGTGAACATCGCGGGCGCCGTGCCGTTCGCGGTCAAGGGCTATGCCGACGGCTTCCAGGGCTACAACCTGATCGTCATCGTCAAGAAGGACAGCCCCTACCAGAAGCTGACCGACCTGAAGGGCAAGAAGCTCGCGCACACCGCCCCCTCGTCGAACTCGGGCCACATGGCGCCGGTCGCGCTGTTCCCCAAGGAAGGCCTGACTCCCGACAAGGACTACAAGGTCATCTTCTCCGGCAAGCACGACCAGTCCGTCATGGGCGTGAACTCCGGCGACTACGACGCCGCTGCCGTGGCCTCGGACGTGTTCAAGCGCATGGTCGAGCGCGGCCAGGTCAAGGAAGCCGACTTCCGCGTGATCTACAAGAGCGAGAAATTCCCGACCTCGTCGTTCGCCTACGCGCATGACCTGGAGCCCAAGTTCCGCGACCAGATGCTCAAGTGCTTCTACGACTACCGCTTCCCCGCGGAAATGTCCAAGGCCTTCGACGGCGCCGACCGCTTCTACCCGGTGACCTACGAGAAGGACTGGGCCATCGTGCGCCAGGTCGCCGAATCCGGCGGCGAGAGTTTCAACCGCGCTGCCTACGACCGCGAATCCGCCAAGAGCAAGAAGTAATTCCGTATGACGACGTCGCTACGCATTTCCGGCCTGGTGAAGGAATACCGGGCCGGCCGGCCGGTACTCAACGGCATCGACCTGCAGATCGCGGGACAGGGGCTTACAGCCATCATCGGCCCCTCGGGCACCGGTAAAAGCACGCTACTGCGTTGCATCAACCGGCTGATCGAACCCACCAAGGGCGAGATCGTGCTGCAGTCGAAGGACGGGTCCGTGGACCTGGCCCGCGTGCGCGGCGCGTCGCTGCGCCGCGCGCGCCGCCGCATCGGCATGGTGTTCCAGGAATACAACCTGGTCGAACGCCTGACGGTCATGGAAAACCTCCTGACCGGACGGCTGGGCTACACCTCCGCCGTGAAGGCCTGGATGCGCCGCTTCGAGCCCGAGGACATCCAGCACGCCTACAAGCTGCTGGACACCGTGGGCCTGGCGGGTTTCGCCGACCAGCGCGCCGATGCGCTGTCGGGCGGCCAGCGCCAGCGCGTGGGCATTGCCCGCGCGCTGATGCAGCGCCCGCAGCTGCTGCTGGCCGACGAGCCCACGTCCTCGCTCGACCCCAAGACCTCCGTCGAGATCATGGAACTGCTGTCCGAACAGGGCAGCGCCACGGGCATTCCCGTTATCGTCAACATCCACGACGTCGAACTCGCCCGCCGCTACGCCACCCGCATCGTCGGCATGTCCGGCGGCCACGTGGTCTATGACGGCGACGGCCAGGGGCTGGACGCCGCCATGCTCAAGACCATCTACGGAGGCGAGTCTTGGCTGGAATGATCCCACCCAAGGGCGCCCGCCCCTTCGCCATGTCCGGGCGCGCCAAGGCCGGCGTGCTGCTGCTGCTGGCCTACACGCTGTATGCCGGCGCGCAGCTGGACTTCAGCTGGGCGCGTTTCGAAACCGGCATGGGGCACGCGTCCACGTTCCTGGCGCGCATGTTTCCGCCCAACTTCGAAAAGCCCGCCACCTTGTGGAAGGGCATCGCGGAAAGCCTGGAGATCGCGGTGCTGGCCTCGGTGCTTGGCATCATCATCGCGCTGCCCATCGGTTTGCTGGGCGCGCGCAACATGATGCCCACCTGGGTATCGTGGCCCGCCCGCGCCATCGTGGCCCTGTGCCGCGCGCTGCATCCCGTCATCGTCGCCATCCTGTTCGTCAAGGCCGTGGGCTTTGGCGCGCTGGCCGGCATCCTGGCGCTGACGGTCGCCTCGGTCGGCTTCATCGGCAAGCTGTTCACCGAGGCCATCGAAGAGATTTCGTTAAAGCAGGTGGAAGCCGTGCGCGCCACGGGCGCCTCGTTCGCCAACGTCATCATCTTCGGCGTGCTGCCGCAGGTATTCGCCCGCTTCATCGGCTTTGCCACCTACCAGTTCGACTCCAACCTGCGCAACTCCACCATGGTGGGGATCGTGGGCGCGGGCGGCGTGGGCGGCACGCTGTTCTCGGCGTTCCAGCGCTTTGACTACGATTTCGTCAGCGCCATCCTGCTGACCCTGATCGCCATCATCATGCTGGGTGAAATCCTGGCCGGCTTCGTGCGCGCCGTGTTCCTGGACAACCTGGGATTCGAACGCATCCTGCAAGGCCGCTTCGCGGGAGCGCGCGGCATCGGCAGCGGCGCAACTCCGGTCAAGCGCCGTGCGGAGGTGGACGAATGAACGCCCACGCATCCACCTTCAATCCACCGGGTTCGCCGCGCGTCTGGCAACGCTACAGCATGGGCCAGCGCCTGCTGCGCTTCGCGCTCTACCTGCTGGTGGTCGCGGCCATCGTGCAGGCGATCCGCGGCGTCGAGATCATTCCGGAGTTCCTGTACGACGCGCCCGAGCAGATGGCCGATCTGTTCCAGCGCATGTGGCCGATAGACTGGGCCTACTACCCGGAAGGCGTGCACGGCGCGCTGATCGAAACGCTGCACATCGCCACGCTGGGCACCATCCTGTCCGTGGTGATGGCGGTGCCGGTGGGCCTGCTGGCGGCCAACAACCTCACGCCCAGCAAGACCGTCAACATGCTGGCCAGGCTGATCCTGGTGTCCAGCCGTTCGGTCAATTCGCTGGTGTGGGCGCTGCTGTTCATCGCCATCTTCGGGCCCGGCGCGCTGGCCGGCACGCTGGCCATTGCGTTCCGCTCCATCGGCTTCGTCGGCAAGCTGGTGGGCGAAGCCATCGAGGAAGCGCAGCGCGGCCCGATCGAGGCCGTCACCGCCACCGGCGCCAGCAAGGCATCCGTGATCTGGTACGCCTACTGGCCGCAGATCCGCCCCGCCTTCTGGTCCATCGTGCTGCTGCGCTGGGACATCAACGTGCGCGAATCGGCGGTACTTGGCCTGGTGGGCGCCGGCGGCATCGGCATGGCACTGGACACGGCTCTGAACCTGTTCCAGTGGGACCGCGTGGCGCTGGTGCTGGCTGCCATCTTCGCGGTGGTGGTCGTGGCCGAAATCATCATCACCCAGGTCCGCAAACGCATCCTCTGACGCGTCCGCGGATCCCTACAGCGTTCCTTTGCTCCGCCCGGAAACGGGCGGTTTTTTTTCGCCCACATATCAGAACCGCACGCTCACCCCTGCCCTGACGCCGTGATCTTGCGCCCCGCTGGCGAGCTGTCCTTGGTAGGACAGATCGAACGACACCTTGCGCGACACCTGCACGTCCAGCCCCGCTTCCAGCACCGCGCTGTTCTTCGCGATGGGCACGCCGGCCACGGTAAAGGCATCGCCCGCCGCGAAAGCCTGGGTGGCGGTGGGCTTCAAGTCGCCAAAGGCGTAGCGCCAGCCCAGCGATCCGCGAGCCGTGGCTTGCGCGCCGCCCAGTTCGAAGCTGGACATGAGCCGCGAACCCAGTGTCGTGTACGTGGTCTCGGTGGTCTGGCTGTTCGCGCGCAGCGCCGCCGCGCCGCCGCTCTCGCTGTAGCCGTCGGTCTTGAGGTTGACGTAGGCCAGGTTGGCGAACGGCTCCAGCGCAGCGATGCGCGTGTCGATGCGATAGCTGAGGTCGGCAAACGCCTGGACGGTGCGGCCGTCGTAGTTGGCCTTGAGGCTGTCGGAGTAGCCGGGCATGGATACCGAGCGCCGAGTCGCGATGTCGTGCCAGCTGTAGGCCAGCCCGCCGCGCAGGCCCACCGCGCCCCACTGGCCGCCGCCGTAGGCCCCGAGATGGTAGTTGTCGCTGTCGCCCGATGACGCGCGATCGCGCACGTCGAAATCCGTGCGGGTGTAGCCCGCCATCAGGCCCAGCCGCCAGGCATCGGACACCGGCGCATCCACGCCCAGCAGAAAGCCGCCGGTCGAGCTCTTGACCTGGGCAGCATTGCCGTCGCCGTCGGTCTGGCGCCAGGAACCCAGGCCCTGTATCCAGCTGGCGGGCCCCATCGCCGTTGCCGGAGCCAGGCGGGCGCCGCCCCCTGCGGACGCCAGCACCGGCGTCGCCGACGCGCCGACCGCGCCCGCGGCCGAGCGCAGGCGCTCGCTGGCGGCGTCGCGCACATAGCGGCTGTCTTCGAGCAGCACGGTCTTGGCCGACGCGTGGATTTCGCCGGATAGCTGGTCGAAGCTGGAACGCAGCAAGCCCTTGTCGTCCGGTAGCACGGCGAACGCGTCGTAAAGCCCATTGCCCGCCGCCATGCCGATGCTGTCGATGGCGCCCGCCGCCGCGCGCTGGTTGCGCGTGTCGGCGGCCGTGGCCATCGCGGTGCCGTTGCGCGCCAATTCCAGCGACACTCGGCCCGCGCCGTAGTCGTAGCCGAGTTTCGGCGTCAGGAAGGCATAGTCGGACGTCACCGTATCGAACCGGCCGGACAAGGCGCCGTCGGCCGCCAGTATCGTGTAGACGGAACGCAGCCCGTAGTCGCCGTCGATACCGATATGCGCGACCGAGCCGCCATTGATCGTGGCATTGCCCGTGACATGGATAAGGTCGGCATCGGCGCCCTGCGGATTGGTTTCCACGGCGTAGCGCGCGCCGCTCTCGATGACGAGATCGCCGTCGACGGTCAGCGTGCCGATGGAATTCCCTGGCGCCAGCGTGCCGCCGGCCGCCACGGTCACCACCGAGCCAGCGCCCGAGCCCACTGTGCCGCGGCCTCCGAGCACGCCGCCCTGGCCGATATTGAGCGCGCCGCCAAGTTTGCCGTTCAAGGCCAGCCGGCCGCCCTGAATCGTGGTGCTGCCGGTAAAGCCCGAGCTGTCACCGCTCAGCGCCAGCGTCCCCGCGCCGCTCTTGACCAGCGCGCCGCCACCGGAGATGGCGCCGCCGAACGTTGCGTTCGCGCCTTGTTCGAACACCAAGGAGCCATTGTTGTCGACATTGCCCCGGATCGACCCGACATCGCCGATCAGCGTGCCTTCCCGGATGACGGTATTGCCGTAGGCGTTGCCCGCGTTGTCCAGTCGTAGCGTGCCGGCTCCGGTCTTGATCAGGTCGGCGTTGCCCAAGACTGTGCCGACCAGCCCCAGCGTTGCGCCGCCAGCCACCTCGAAGCGCCCGGCCTGGGTCAGCGTCATGGCACGCGCGGTATCGAAGGACGCCGATGCCGCCAGCGTGCCGCCATTGAATGCCACGCCGCCAGAAGCCGCGCCCAGGTTCGCATCGCTTGCAACCTGCAACGTGCCCCCGGCTATCGTGGTGCCGCCGCTATAGGTGTTGTTGCCGCTCAGGACCAACGTGCCGGCGCCGGCCTTGAGCAGCGATCGTCCGCTCCAGGCCGTCGCGGCGTTGGCCGCCTGGTCTGCCAGATCCGCGCCGACTACGAACCGGTTGGCGGCATCGCTCAACGTGAACGTGCCGTGCGCCAGATTGTTGTTGGCGGTCCAGCTCAGGTCGTAGCTGGCGAGATATTGCAGGCCGTCGGCCGACTTGCGCGTGTTGACCGTGAGGTAGTCCACCGCGCCGCTGAAGCCGCCCACGCGCACCGATCCGAAGTCGCCGCGAATGCCGCCGCGGGTGTCGATCAGCACCTTGTCGAGCTGGCTGGCGTTGCCTATGCCGCTGAGGGTGAAGGCGACGCCCTCGCCCAGCGTCAGCCCGCCCGCCTTCAAGGACGGGCCGCCCGCGCCGGCTGCGATATCCAGGGCTGTGCCATCCGCCAGATTGACATTGCCCGCCACCGCCAGCGACGCCGGCCCCTGCACCGACAAGGCGCTGCCCGCTGCGCCGACGTTCAAGTCCCCTGTCAGACTATTGGCTGCGCCGGCTGCGCCGTCGCCATATTGCAGGACGCCGCCCGTGACTTCGGCCGAGCCGCCCAGCGAACCTTGCACCACGAGCCTTCCGCCGGACACCGTGGTCTTGCCGAAGTAGGAGGAACTGTTGCCAGCCAGGCTCAGCGTGCCCGCGCCCTTCTTTACGAGCGCGCCGTCGCCCGAGATGGCGCCGGCAAAGCGCGCATCGGCGGTCTGCTCGAACACCAGCCTGCCGATGCTGTTGATGTCGACGTTGCCCGAGATCGAACCGGCATGGCCGACCAGCGTGCCAGCGCGCACCCAGGTATTGCCGTAGGCGTTGGCCCCGTTGTCCAGACGCAGCGTGCCGGCGCCGGACATGAACAGATCGCCGCTGCCCGTGACGGCGCCGACCAGCCCCAGCGTCGTGCCGGCGGCCACGTCAAAACTGTTTGCCTGCGTCAGCGCGACCGCCCGCGCGGTATCGAAGCTGCCCATGGTCGCCAAGGCGCCGCCGTTCAAACTCAGGCCGCCGGACGCGGCGCCGAGATTCGCATCGCTCGACACCTGCAAGCGGCCGCCCGAAATCTGCGTGCCGCCGCCATAGCTGTTGTTGCCGCTCAAGACCAGCGTGCCGCCGCCGCTCTTGGCCAGCGCGCCTGCGCCCGACACCGAGCCGGCCAGGCCCAGCGTGGCGCCCGTGGTCACCTCGAATCGCCCCGACTGCGCCAGGGCGACCCCGCGCGCGATGTCGAAGGTGGTCGTCACCGCAAGCGTGCCGTCACCGAAGGCCAGGCCGCCAGCCGTCGCCCCCAGGTTGGCATCGCGGTCGATCTGCAGCGTGCCGCTGGCGATCATCGTCCCCCCGCCGTGGCTATTGCTGCCGCTCAACACCATCGTGCCCGCGCCGCTCTTGACCAGGGCTCCCGCACCCGACACCGCGCCGGTCAGGCCCAGCGTGGTGTCTGCCGCCACGTCGAAACGTCCGCTCTGCGCCAGCGTGACGGCGCGCGCGGTGTCGAAGCTGGCGGTGGTCGCCAGCGTACCGTCGCCAAACCGCAGTCCCCCGGCGGCAGCGCCCAGGTTGGCATCGCTATCGACCTGCAACGTGCCGCCCAGGATGGCCGTGCCGCCGCTGTACGTGTTGGCGCCTTGCAGCACCAGCGTGCCCGCGCCGGCCTTGGTCAAGCTCTTGCCGTCCCAACCGGCGGCGGCATTGGCGGCCTGGTCGGAAAGCGGCACCCCCAGCGTGAACCGGTTCGACGCATCGGCCAGCGTGAAAGTGCCATGGGCCAGGTTGTTGTTGGCGGTCCAGCTCAGGCCGTAGGTGGCGAGGTACTGCTTGTTGTCCGCGGACTTGCGTGTGTTGACGGTGAGATAGTCGACCTCTCCGGTAAAGCCGCCCACGTTGACGGCGCCGAAATCACCGTCGATGCCGCCTGTGGGCGCCTCGATCAACACGGTATCGAGCGCGTTCTTGTCGCCGATGCCGCTCAGCCTGAACACCACGCCATCGCCCAGCGTGACCTTGTTTGCCTGCAACAGCGGGCTGCCCGTGCCGGCCATCAAGTCCAGCACGGTGTCATCGGCCATTTCCATGTCGCCCGTGACCGCCAGCGTGGCGCCCCGATGCACCGCCAGCGTGCTGCCGGTGCCTGAGACATTCAGGTTGCCGCTCAGGGTGTTGGCCGCGCCCGTGGCGCCGTCTCCGTACTGCAAGACCCCGCCCGTGACGGCGGCCGAACCTCCCAACTGGCCCAGCACCACCAGCTTGCCGCCCGACACCGTGGTCCTGCCCTTGAATGCGCTATTCGCGCCCGTCAGCAAGGTGGTGCCGGCGATCTGGTTCAGACTATGTGAACCGGCGCCTGTGCTCAACAGCGGCGTCGAAAACGTGTAGGCGGACTCGGTATGGTTGAAGTTCACGGTGGCAATGCCGGCGCCGAACTGGATCGCGCTGGCGTTGAGCGTGCCGGCGCCCACGGCCGGCTGCCCCGCCGCCGCGCCGATATTGATCGTGCCGGTGGTGGGAAAGAAAAGAAACCGGTCCTGCGCCAGGGACACGGCCCCTCCGCCGCTCGCGCCAACGCTCACTGTGCCGCCTTGCGCGATCGTCAGGCTGCCCGCCCCCGTTCCCACGCCAAATCCCAGGGTCATCGCGCCGCTGTTGTCCCAGATGGAGCCGGCGCCGCGGACAACAACGTTGCCGCTACCGCTCATGCTGCCCACATAGCTGTCTTTGTTCGAGACGAAGCCCCCCGATTCGATGGTCAGTGTGCCCTGACCGGACACATCGCCCACCCTGAGCTCGCCGTTATTGATCCAGGTTGAACCGCGCCCCGACACCAGGAAGGCGCCATTGCCGTTCTGGATGCGCCCGACAACGCCATCGACGCTGGTCGCATATCCCCCCGCCAGGATCGACACGCTGCCCCTCCCGCCTTCCGAACCAACCAGCAGCACCGCGCGATTGCTCCAGAGCGACCCGACATCGGAAACCGTCACTTTCGCCGCGTCGTTCTGCCGGGCATCCACCGTCGCAAACTGGTTCGAGACCGTGCCGCTACTGAAGATGCTCAGCTCTCCGGGTCCGGCGCCGCCGACAAAAAGGTTGTCCGTCAGTGCCCAGGTCGAGCCGGGGCTGAACACGCTGACCCGGGCCGTGGCGCCGGGAGCTTGCCCGGCATCGATACGTCCTTCCGCGGTACCCAGAACGTTGAGGATCTGCAGGTTCCCGCCCGTGACGGTGGTGTTGCCGACGAAGCCTGAACTATTACCGGACAGCCGCGTGGAGCCGGCATAGTGATTGAGCTGGTGCGTGCCCGCCGCGCTGCTGACCAGCGCCGCGCCGAAGTCGTAGAGGTTGTTGGTGTTGAAATTCAGCGTGCCGGTACCCGCGCCGAACGCGAGTCGCTGCGTTACCAGGAAACCAGCGCCCGCGGGCGCGGCGCCGGGAGCCGCGCCGATGTTGATCGTGCCGTCCGCCGAGGCCGAGTCGGCCAGAGACACTGTGTTGCCGAGCGACATCAACAGCTCGCCGCCATCGGCGATAGTCACTGTTCCCACGCCGAATATACCCACGGAGAGCGGGACGAAGACCGTAATCTTCGGGCTTGACATGGATCCGACCGTGGTATCGCCCGTGAAGGAGACCAGCGGCCCCGCTTGTGTTTCGCTGGCCGTGCCCAGGGCAACCAGCAACATCGCCATCAACGGCAGGCTTCCGCGCGCGGATCGCCCCCTGCGGCAACCGCCCTTGCCCTGCCCGCGAGCATGTTCACTTACCACTTTCCACAAGCCTGCGCTGCGGTTGAAGACGATGCGATACGTATGATTCATTGGGCTCTTATGTAATCGGGGCCCGCACGAACAGTTGCCGGGCAGACGCGGGTAGAAGCCGGGGCCGCGAAGCGCGTTACCCGCCAATTACAATTAGAAAAGCGATTCGTAACATTGCATATCACTGAAACTTGGTAATTGAACGAAGCCGGCCAACGCTTCGGCATGCGGCTGCCAGCGTCTCCCCCTGGCTTGCGGGCAAGGCTGCTCACCCGGTTGTTGATGCGCCGCAAACACGTTTATGCTCCATGTGAAATAAATATGACCGGTCATCAAATCGCCCGCCCCGTTTGATTAAGATCTCGGCTTTTGCCGTTGGACGCCCGCCGCCATGTCGGAACAGGAATTGAAACTGCACGTGCCTGCGGCCTCGCGCCAGGCGGTGCTCCGAGAGGTCAAGCAGCGCGAGGCGACCCGCATCCGCCTGCACGCCATGTATTTCGATACGCCGGAACGCGAACTTGCGCGGGCGCGCATCGCCATCCGGCTGCGCCAGGAAGGCCGCGACTGGGTGCAGACGCTGAAGATGCCTGGCATCAATGCCATCACGCGCATCGAACTCAATCACCCGCGGCCGGGCCCGGTGCTGGACCTGTCGGTGTATGCCGGCACCGAGGTCGAAGCCGCGCTGGCAGCCATCAAGGGCGAACTGGGCCTGCGTTATGAAACCGATGTGCAGCGGCTCCTGCGCAAGGTCCGCACGCGCTACGGCACGGTGGAACTGGCCTATGACACCGGCATCCTGCGCGCCGGCGCGCTGGAGCTGCCCATCTCCGAACTGGAATTCGAACTGGTGTCGGGCCGCCCCGCCGCTATCTTCGCGGCGGCTCGCGGCTGGCAGCAGCGCCACAGCCTGGTGCTGGACCCGCGCAGCAAGTCCGAACGCGGCGATGCGCTGGCCCAGTTGGCTCAGCGCCTGGCAGATGCAGACGCCATTCCGGGCGATGACCTCGAAGCCCGCCGCGCCCAAGCCATCGCCCAGTTCTGGGCGCCGCGCGGCGCCGCATCGGTCAAGCTGCGCGAAGACATGACGGCGCCCCAGGCCATGGCGCGCATCGCGGCGGAATGCCTGGACCAGATCGCGCGCAACGCCTCGGTGCTGGCCGAGGTCGACACCGAGGGCGTCTACCGCGCCGGCAACTCCGAACACGTGCATCAGCTGCGCGTGGGCGTGCGCCGGCTGCGTTCGGCCTGGAAGCTGTTCGACGGCTGGATCGCGCCGATTCCAGACACTCTGCTGCAAGGCGTGCGCACGCACTTCGCCGCCTTCGGCGCCAACCGCGACCAGGACGTGCTGAACGAAACCGTGGCGCCCGCGCTGATGCGCGCAGGCATGCCGGTCATCCCTATGGAAGCCGCGCCCCCGGAACAGGACGCGCGCAGCATCGCCGGCGGCAAGGCCTTCCAGGCCTGGATGCTGGAGCTGCTGGAATGGAGCCTGGACGTGCCGCCGGCCCTGCCGTCCGCGGAAGGCCAGACGATAGCCAACGGCACCCCCAGCGACGCCGCGCCCGAGCCCGCCATCCGGCTGGAAGGCGGCGTGGCGGCGCCCAGCGTCAAACCCACCATCATTCCGATGCTGGCGCCCGAACCCGATCCGCAGCGCCTGCACAAGCAGCTTGCGCGGCGCCTGCACCGCTGGCATAGCAAGGTGGCTGACCAGGGCACGCAATTCGCGACGCTCGACATTCCCACGCGCCACGAACTGCGCAAGCGCGGCAAACGGCTGCGGTACAGCCTGGCATTCGCCGAATCGCTGCTGCCCGCGGGCAAACTGCGCGGCTATCGCAAGCTGCTGTCGCGCGTGCAGGACGTGCTGGGCGAAATCAACGACCTGGCAGTGGCCAAGGACTACTACGAGTCGTGTACCGCCACCCATCCGCAAGCCTGGTTCGCCCTGGGCTGGATCAGCGCGCGCCTGGAAGAACTGGCGGACGACGCGCAGCAAGCGTTCGACGATCTGGCCGCCAGCAAGCCATTCTGGAAGTGACGCGGGCTTGAACGCAAAAGGGACGGCATGCGCCGTCCCTTTGTTTTTTCCGGCGCATGCGCGCCGGACCCACGGACCTCAATCCGCCAGCAAAGCCCCGGCGAACTCGTCGGCCACGAAAGGCTGCAGGTCTTCCAGGCTTTCGCCCACGCCGATCCAGTACACCGGGATCGGGCGCACGCCCTGGCTGCCCGCGGCCACGGCTGCCAGCGTGCCGCCCTTGGCGGTGCCGTCCAGCTTGGTCACGACCAGGCCGGTCAGATTGATGGCGGCATCGAAGGCGCGGATCTGCGCCAGGGCGTTCTGGCCGGTATTGCCGTCCACCACCAGCAGCACTTCGTGCGGCGCGGCGGCGTCCGCCTTGCCGATGACGCGGCGGATCTTCTTCAGCTCTTCCATCAGGTGCAGCTGCGTGGGCAGGCGGCCCGCGGTATCCACCATCACCACGCCCATGCCGCGCGCGCGGCCGGCGTTGACCGCATCGAACGCCACAGCCGCCGGATCGCCGCCGTCCTGCGAGATCACCGTCACGTTGTTGCGGCTGCCCCATTCGATGAGCTGCTCGCGCGCGGCGGCGCGGAACGTGTCGCCCGCAGCCAGCAGCACGCTGGCGCCCTGGCGCTGGAAGGTGTGGGCCAGCTTGCCGATGGAAGTGGTCTTGCCGGCGCCGTTGACGCCGGCGATCATGACGACCAGGGGTTGCGTGCGCTTCAGGTCGAAGGCGCGCTCCAGCGGGCGCAGGTGGTCGGCCAGCAGTTGGCGCAAGGCCGCCTTGACCTTGGCGGGGTCCTCGATGCGTTCCTTCTTGACCCGCGCGCGCAGCGCCGTCAGGAGCTTTTCCGTGGCCTCCAGGCCCGCATCGGCCATAATGAGCGCCGATTCGAGTTCCTCGAATAGGTTCTCGTCGACCTTCACGCCGATGAAGATCCCGCCGATGCTCTGGCCCGTACGCGACAGGCCTTGCTTCAAGCGGGACAGCCAGGAAGCCTTCTTGGGGGCTTCAGCGGCGGGCTCGGGGGCTGGGGCTGGCGCCGCAGCCGCAGCCACCGGAGCCGCAACCGGCGCGGGAGCGGCGATCGGAGCTTGCGTTGCCACCACCGGCGCGGGCGCCGCGACAGGAGCGGGGGCCAATGCCGGGGCCGGCGCTGGCGCCGGAACAGGCGCTGGCGCCGATACCGTAGCGGGTGCCGGCGCAACCGGCGCGGGCGTCACGGCCGGCGCCTCATGCGGCGCAGCAACAGGCGCCACAACGGGCGGTGCCGCCGGTGCGGCGACGCCCGGGTCAATGCTCGGTTCGCGGCGCGGTTCGGCGGCCACAGGCGCCGGCGGCGCGGGAGTGACCGGGACGGCGGCGGGCTCGGCAGGCGCGGCTACGGCGTCTGCAGCCTCCGGCGGCGGCGCGGGTTGAACCGGCGCGGCGGGCGGAGGGGATTTTTTCTTGAAGAAGCGGCTAAACATGGGTAACAAGTATATTCGTATCGTCGGGGGCCAATACAGACGCACCCCCATTGCCGTGCCCGACGTGGAGACGCTGCGCCCCACGCCCGACCGGGTGCGCGAGACGCTGTTCAACTGGCTCAATCACCTGTGGGGCGGCGAGTTCGCCGACAAGCAGGTGCTGGATCTATTCGCCGGCAGCGGCGCCTTGGGCTTCGAGGCGGCCTCGCGCGGCGTGGCGCATGTACAGATGGTCGAGCGGGACAAGACCGCCGCGTCCGCGCTGCGGACACTGCGCGACAAGCTCAAAGCCGACATGATACGCATCCACGTGGGCGACGCCATGCAGGTCGCCGAGCGCATGGATGCGTCCCGATTTGACCTGATCCTGCTGGATCCGCCTTTCGGCCAGGGCTGGCTGCCGCGCCTGTGGCCGATTCTGCCAGGCATTCTGACCGAGCATGGGCTAGTCTACGTAGAGGCGGAAAGCCCCATCGAAGCCCCCGAGGGATTCACGATCTTGCGGCAGGACAAGGCAGGCGCGGTCCACTACCACCTGCTGGAATTTGCTGCATTGCGCAAATAGGTCAATAATCCGAGCTTCGGAGGATGGTGTAAACCACAAATAACGGTACGGAGCTCGTATGATCACCGCTGTATATCCCGGCACTTTCGACCCGCTGACCAGAGGCCACGAGGATCTGGTCCGCCGTGCCGCCACGCTTTTCGACAAAGTCGTGGTCGGGATCGCCATTAGCCGCAACAAGAAGCCCTTCTTCAGCATCGACGAGCGCGTGGAAATCGCGCGCGAAGTGCTGGGACACTATCCCAACGTGGAAGTGCAAAGCTTCGGCGGCCTGCTCAAGGACTTTGTGCGCGACCAGGGCGGGCGCGTGATCGTGCGCGGCCTGCGCGCCGTGTCCGACTTCGAGTACGAATTCCAGATGGCCGGCATGAACCGCCATCTGCTGCCCGACGTCGAAACGCTCTTCATGACGCCCTCGGACCAGTACCAATTCATCTCCGGCACCATCGTGCGCGAGATCGCGCAGTTGGGCGGCGACGTGAGCAAGTTCGTGTTCCCGTCCGTCGAGCGCTGGCTCCAGGAAAAAGCCAAGGAACGCCGCGAACAGTCCTGGCCGGGCTGAGCCCCGCCGCAGGTATTGCTCCACCCTCGAAGGGCGCGCAAAGCGCCCTTCTTGCGCTGCGCGGCCCGGGCGCGCGGCGGCGGTACAATGCGCTTAGCCCTACCCGCCCCATACCGCAGCCCGCCATGGCCCTGACCATCACCGAAGAATGCATCAATTGCGACGTTTGCGAGCCCCAGTGCCCGAACGAAGCAATCTCCATGGGCGAGGACTATTACGTCATCGACCCTGACCGGTGCACCGAATGCGTGGGCCATCACGACGAGCCGCAATGCAAGGTCGTGTGCCCCGTGGAGTGCATCGAGCTGCACCCGCAATGGAATGAAGGCCAGGAACAGCTCATGGCCAAATACCGTCGCCTGACCGGTGCCGCATGAGCGACGCCGCGCAGTCCAGCATCAACCTCCCTCCTTCCCGCCACCACGCCCGCCGCGACCTGTCCGCATCGGCCATCGCCGCCGGCCTCGTCGCCGTGCTGGTCAGTTTCGGCGGCACCGCCGTGCTGATGGTGCAGGCAGGCCATACCGCGGGCCTGGATTCGGCGCACATCGGCTCCTGGATCGGCTCGCTCAGCCTGGCGTTCGGTCTGGGCGGCGCCTTGTACAGCCTGCGCACGGGCCTGCCCATCGTCATGGCCTGGTCCACGCCTGGCGCGGCGCTGCTGGTCACCGCGCTGGCCGGCGTTCCCTTCAATGAGGCAATCGGCGCCTTCATCCTGGCCGCCGCGCTGACGTTGGCCTGCGGCCTGTTCGGCTGGATCGATCCCATCCTGCGCCGCATCCCCGGCGAAATCGCCGCGGCCATGCTGGCGGGCGTGCTGCTCAACTTCGGCATGGGCGTCTTCAGCAACATCAAGCAGCAGCCCGCGCTGGTGCTGGCGATGTGCGTCGCCTATCTGCTGTGCCGGCGCTGGGCGCCGCGCTACGCGGTGCTGGTCGTCATGCTGGTGGCCATCGCCATCGCCTTCGGCCTGAACCTGATCCAGCTGGACCTGCTGGACTGGCGCCTCACCGAATTCGTCTGGACCACGCCCGCCTTCAGCGCGCAGGCCGCGGTCAGCCTGGGCATTCCGCTTTTCGTGGTCGCGATGGCCTCGCAGAACCTTCCCGGCCTGGCCATCCTGCAAGCGGCGGGCTACCAGCCGCCCGCCTCGCGCCTGGTGGCGGCCACCGGCCTGCTGGGCCTGCTGGCCGCGCCCTTCGGCGCGCACAGCGTCACGATGGGCGCCATCAGCGCGGCCATCTGCACCGGTCCCGAAGCGCATCCGGACCCGTCCAAGCGCTACATCGCCGCGGCCACCTACGGCCTGGGCTACGTCGTGCTGAGCGTCGTAGCCGGCGCCGTGGCCGTGTTCTTCCAGGCCTTGCCCGCCGCCCTGCTGGCCGCGCTGGCCGGGCTGGCGCTGCTGGGCACCATCATGGGCGGCATGGCCGCGGCCATGGCCAACCCGCAACGCCGCGAAGCCGCGCTCATCACGCTGCTGGCCACGGCATCTGGCTTCAGTTTCTGGGGTATCGGATCGGCCTTCTGGGGCCTTCTGGCAGGCCTGCTGGCCCACGCGGCTTTCGAATTCAAGCGCTCTGGCGCTCAGGCTTGAACGGCCCTTGCGCCCGGCCCGCTCAGGCCGGCCAGGCGGCCACGGGCGTATCGGGATGCACCTTCATGATGCGGCAAGGCACCTGGACGAAGTTGGAAATCCAGGCCGCGGCCAGTTCCCCTTCGTCGATCACGTCCACCACCTGCTCGCCCACCTTCATGCTGTAGCGCACGCTGTCGTCGTCTTCGATGACGTCCAGCGGAATGTCCATGCGCAGCATGCCAGGCGCCTTCAGCACCAGGTAGCCCAGCCGCAGCTCGACCGAAACGTCGGCCAGCCGCGGACACAGGGCGCGGTTCAGCCACTGCCCGGAATCGTTGGCGACCAGCCATTGCCGGTGATAGCCCGCGGCCTCGGCCTGCGTGGTGACGCCGCACTCGGCCACGGGTTGGAAGTTCTCGGCGTTCATTTGCCCAGCAGTCCCTTCAAAGCTTTGTCGACGGCAGCGCCGCCCTTGCCCTTGCCCGTCACCGCTTCGCGAAGCTTGTTTTCCAGGCTGCGCTGGAGAATGCCGCCGATGGCGTCCTTCCAGAGCACGGTATAGGTCGGCTTGTCGAACGGTCCCTTGACGTGCACGGGGATGGTCACGTCCTTCAGGTCTAGCAGTTCCTTGCCTTCCGGATCGGCTGCCGGATTGACGACGCGGGCTCGCGCCACCAGGTCCAATTCGCTCTTGACGAAGTCAATGGTGGCCGGATCGCCCTGCGTCACGCGCAACAGGGGCGACACCACGTTCAGGCGCTTGACCGCGGCCACGCCCTTGGTGAAGGCCAGGTCGGCGTCCATCTCGGAGAATTCCGTCTGCTTGCTGGTGTCGGACGCGACGGTTTCGTTCTGCGATTCCGGTTTGAAGGCGGCCTTCAGTTCGCGCAGCGTCTGCGTCAGGTTGATGCCCTTGACCGCGCCATCGCGCAGGCGCAATTGCATGGTGCCGCCCAGGCCGCTCTTCATGGCGTAGGCATTGGCGCCGGCTGTCTTCAGGTCCAGCGCAAGGCTGCCCGTACCGCTCAGCACGTTCTGGCGCGCCAGGTCCATCAGGAACGGTTCGATGGCGATACCGGCCAGCGACATCTTGGTGGCCAGCTGGTTACCCTGCGCGGCGTCCACCGACAAAGTGCCCGCCAGCTTGCCGCCGTACAGGCCGGCAGTCAGGCTGGAGATATCCAGCTTGCCCTTGTCCAGCTTGACCGCGGCGCCGACGTCGTCGGCCTTCAGGCCGCGCACGACCAGCTTGCCAACCTTGATCGTGCCATTGACGCTGGGACCGATCAGCGCAGACAGGTCGATCGTGTCGTCGGCAGGTTTGGCAGGCGCCGCAGGGGCTGCAGGCTGCGCGGGCTTGCCGTCTTCCTTCTTGGCTTCGGCCGGCTGCTTGGGCGCCGGCTGCGCGGGCGTTGCCGCAACCGGCGGCACCAGCTTGTCCAGGTCCAGCGTATCCACCACCAGCGCGAAATTCACCTTGGGCGCATCGCTCAGCTTGGTAATGTCCGCGCTCAAATCGAACTTGCCGCCTTCCAGCACGGCGTTGATCTTGCTCGTGGCCTGATCCTTCAGCAGATCCGCGGTCACGCTGCCGATCACGGGGATCTGCAGGCTGCCCTTGGGCAGTCCGGGATCGGTGATGTTGACGTCGCCCCGCAAGCCAGACAGGCCGCCGCTGCGCTGCAACAGGTTCAAGGACAGCGGCGAGGCGAAGTTCAGCTTGACGATCCGTTCGCCATTCTTGGACGTGCTGTCCAGCTTGGCTTCCTTGATCTCCAGCTCACCGGCGTTGCCGCTGATGCCGTTCAAGCCGAAACTCGCGTCCAGGCCGCTGATGCGCACGCGGCCCGTCAGCGCCTCACCCGTGGCCGACGCCGGAGAGATATTGAGCGCGGGCGCGTCCACGGCGAATTCGAAGGGACCATCGGCCACGCCGCCCTTGGCGCGTATCGCCAGTTTCTCGATCTGCAGCTGGCTCTTATGCGGGTCGATCGCCAGCTTGGGGATGGCCACGCTGGCATCCACATTGGTCGCGCGCGCAGCGGGATCGGTGACGTCGCCCTGGAACACGACTTCCAGGCCGGCGATGTCCAACGCCGACTTCTGGCCGTTGAAGGCCAGATTGCCGCGCATGGCCAGGCTCTTGGCTTCGGCCCCCGGCAGCTTGCCGTCCATGCGCAGGTCCAGCTTCTGCGCAGCGTAGCGCTTGGCCGACGGATCCAGCGTAAGCAGGGCCTGGCCGGTCAAATTGGCGTCCACGCGCGGATCGCCACCCTCGACGCGTGCGGTCATGCGCACATCGAACGGTTGATTGAAGGTGACGCGGCCGGTGTTGGCGTTGATCTTGGTGACCGCCACCGCCATGCCCGTGATCTCGTCCTGCAGCTGCACCTGGCCGTCCTTCAGGTCCAGCCCGGCGATGTCGATCTGCATGTTGTTGCGCGGCTGCGGCAGGTTGCCGTTGGCGATGGCCTGCACCGCGCTCTGCGCCGCGCCCGCCAAGGCTTCAGCCGGATTGGCCGGCGCCGCCGTGATCGGCGCGGTGCCGCCCACGAGATTGCTGAAATTGAAATGGCCCTGCTTGTCCCGCACCACACGGGCCTTGAAACCGGTGATCGCGACGTGGTCCACCACGAAGCTGTTGGACAGCAGCGGCCACACCGCGACCGCCAGACGGGTGCTATCGATGGAGGCGAAGGTTTCGGAGCTGTCCGGCTCGGACAGCGACACGCCCTGCACCGACAGCCCGATGCGCGGGAAGAGCGACAGCTCGATCTCGCCGTCTATCGTCAGCGTGCGTTGGTAGCGTTGCTGGACAAGCTCTTCCAGCTTGTACTTGTACGCGTTGGGGTCGAATGTCAGCAAGAAGATGGCCAGGCCAACGACGGCCACGACAACCAACACTACCAGGCCTATCAAAATGCGCTTGAACCACGTTTTCATTGCTGCCCCGTCGGTACCTCGACTGGAAATCCTTGAATGCCGTCCGCTGCGCCGGGCGCGCGGAAGGTGCTTTAGCTGCGGAAAAACCGCCAGGCCCATGTAGCCACGGCCTTTCAGGGCGTGCCCGCTCTCTTGCCGAGCCTGGGGCTGCGGCGCCGAAAATGGAATCTGCCAAGGAAAGCCTGATGAAGACGCCAGCCGAGCCAGCGTACAGATAGCGCTATCGTAACAAATCGGGCCGACTTCGCGCGGATGGCCGGGCGCGGCCGCGCAAAATCAACACTATCGGTATCGATGCGGAGTCTCGAAATCCGGCCTCGGACCTGACAACTTTCTGTCTCGCGGATTGTAGGGCTAGAATGATTGATACATCAATCATTGATAGATCCAACAATGTCCGCCCCCGCTACAGGCACCCCGCACTCGCCCGGCCAAGTGCTTCCTTTCCGCCAAACCCTGCTTGCCATGCTGGGCATGTGCTTCGTCATGATGATGGTCGCCATCGATCAGACCGTGGTCGGCACCGCGCTGCCGACCATTGTGGCCGAACTCAAAGGCTTCGAACTGTATGCATGGGTAGCGACGTCTTACCTGCTTACCTCCGTCATCACCGTGCCTATCTTCGGCCGCCTGGGCGACTACTACGGGCGCAAGCCGTTCGTAGTGGCAGCCATCGTATTGTTCACCCTGGCCTCGGCGCTATGCGGCGCGGCCGACAGCATGTTCACGCTGGTCCTGGCGCGGGCGCTGCAAGGCATAGGCGGCGGCATGCTGGTAGGCACGGCGTTCGCGTCCATCCCCGACCTGTTTCCCGATCCCCACGTGCGGTTGCGGTGGCAAGTCATGCTCAGTTCCGCCTTCGGCATCGCCAACGCCATCGGCCCGACCCTGGGCGGCGCGCTGACCGAGCACTATGGCTGGCGCTCGGTGTTCTACGTCAACCTGCCCATTGGCCTCCTCGGACTCTGGTTCGTCGCCCGCTATCTGCCGCATCTGCGCAACCACACGACCGGCCGCGTGCGGCTGGACTGGCAGGGTGCGCTGCTCATCGCCGTGGCGCTGGGCAGCCTGCAACTGCTGGTCGAACTGTTGCCCAAGGAAGGGCTTAGCGCATCCATCCTGCTGCTGGGCGCGGGCAGCGCGGTAGCCTTCGCCCTGCTGTTCTGGTGGGAACGGCGCTGCCCCCACCCGCTGCTGCCGCTGGACATGTTCCGCAACCGCGGCCTCGCCATGCTCTTCACGCTGGCCCTGCTGGTGGGCGTGACCATGTACTCGCTGCTGTTCTACGCGCCGCTGCTGCTGCAAGGCGGCTTCGGGCTGTCGCCCCAGGACGCCGGCCTGCTGATCACGCCAATGGTGGTTTTCATCACGGTGGGCAGCATCGTCAACGGCCGCATCATCACCCGCATCCGCAATCCCAACCGCATGCTGTATGCGGGCTTCATCCTGATGGCGCTCTCGTGCCTGGGCATTGTTACCACCCATAGCTATACGTCACATGCGCTCATAGCCGCATACATGCTGATGGCCGGGCTGGGCATGGGTTTCATCATGCCCAACCTGACGGTCTTCGCGCAGCAGACCGCCGGCCGCAGCCACCTGGGCATCGCCACGGCGCTGCTGCAATCCCTGCGCATGATCGGCGGCATGTTGGGCACGGCGATCGTCGGCACCATGATCAACCACAGCTATTTCAGCGGCGTCGAATCCACGCTGCGCGGCGCTTCCGCCCGCTGGCTGCCAGAGCTGAATGATCCCCAGATGCTCGTCAATCCCGAGGCCCAGACGCAGTTCCTGGCACAATTGGCGCATCAAGGCCAGGACGGAACCTCGCTGATCGAGATCGCGCGCGTCGCGCTCGTTGGCGCCATCCACGAAGGGCAACTCATAGCCCTGGCGGTCGCGGTGTTCGCGCTCTGGTGCGTGCGGCGCGTGCCGCCGGTCCAGTTGATCCGCCCTTCCACACCAGAGCCGGCCGGCGTCGGAGAATAGCTTTTGCCCAAACAACAACAAGGCTTGCAGGTCATCCAGCACATGGGACAGGCCTACCGCGGCATGCAGAGCGCGTTCAGCAGCACCGTCGGCCACGCCCTGCCCCGTTGGCGCATTTTGCTGGCGCTGCATGAGTGCGGCCAATGTTCGCAGAAGCATCTGGCCGAACGCTGCCGGCTCGATCCCGCGTCGCTCACACGGCAGCTGCAGGCCATGGAAAAAATGGGCTGGATCGCGCGCGCAGTGGATTCGCAGGACAACCGCCTGACCAACGCCAGTCTCACGCCGGCCGGCCAGGCCGTGGTGGATGAAGCCCTGCCCAAGCGGGCGGCGTTCTTCGAGGAGTCGCTCAAGGGGTTGTCGGCCGCGGATATCGACACTTTGAATCGCGTGCTGAGCGTGCTGGAAGCGAATTTCCTGCGGGCGGCGGACAAGGCGCCAAGCTAGCACAGGCTCCGCCGCCATAAGAAGTACGGTATCGGCCCATAGCAAAACACGATTCGCGAGCCATAAGGATCATCCAGAATACAAACCGACTCCCCCACATAAGAACAAAGAGGCGGCAATGGATTCGGTGTATTTGGTGGTGACGCTGGGCGCGGTCATCGCGGGCTTCGTGCAGGGCCTGTCAGGCTTTGCCTTCGGCCTGGTGGCGATGTCGTTCTGGGCCTGGGTGCTGGACCCGCGCCTGGCCGCGACGCTCGCGGTCTTCGGCGCCCTGGTCGGGCAGATCCTCGCCGCCATCACCGTGCGCCGCGGCTTCGATCTGCGGCGATTGCTGCCCTTCGTGATCGGCGGCCTGTTCGGCATTCCGCTGGGCGTGGCGCTGCTGCCGCGCCTGGACATGGACTGGTTCAAGACCATACTCGGCATCCTGCTTGTGATCTGGTGTCCCGCCATGTTGTTGGCCAAGAACCTGCCGAAGATCGCCGCAGGCGGGCGCGCCGCCGATGCGGCCGTCGGCATGGCCGGCGGCGTGCTGGGCGGCATAGGCGGCTTCACAGGCACGCTGCCCACCTTGTGGTGCACCCTGCGCGGATTCGACAAGGACGCGCAACGCGCCATCATCCAGAACTTCAACCTGTCCATGCTGCTGGTGACCATGGGCACATATCTGGCCAGCGGCATCGTCACCCGCGCCATGCTGCCCATGTTCGCCATCGTCGCCGCCGCCATGCTGGTGCCGGTATTGCTGGGCGCGAAGCTTTACATAGGCATCAGCGAGGCGCGCTTCCGGCAGATCGTGCTGGGGCTGCTGACGGCTTCCGGAGTCGCGTTGCTGGCCTCGGCGGTGCCGAGGCTGCTGGAGCGCATGGCATAGTTCCGTCCGTGACCGCAATACGGACAATCAATGCCCATGAATTCCGACCGCCGCTACCTCGTCATCCAGGCCCACGCCAGCGAGTTCCCCGAACCCATGCTGGTGCGCAAGGGAGATCGCGTCACCGTCGGCGAACGGTACGATGGCCCCGAGGGCTGGCCCGACTGGTATCTGTGCACGCCAGCAGGCCAACAAGCCGGCTTCGTCCCGGCGCAATTCCTGGACCGCCACGCCGACGGCAGCGCCACGATGCTGGAGGCTTTCACCAACAAGGAGCTGGATGTCGCGCAAGGCGAAATGCTGCGCGGAGAGCGCGAACTGAATGGGTGGGTGTGGGCGGTCAGGCTTGCGGATGGAGAGACGGGCTGGGTGCCGCTTGAAAACCTGCGTCTGTGCGATCACACCATCTGCTGATGCGGTCCAACCCGGCCGCTGCCAGTCATCCCGCTATTCGCCGCAACCGATTGTTTCTCATCCCTCATACCGTTCTCGCAAAGCCCTTCCTGGAGCGGCGCGCATCGCTGTTGACGCCTCACCAAAAAAAACACCCCAAAGATCGGACACAGGTCTGATCTTTGGGGTGCTTCGGGGGATATGCTGTTTCGCTTAGACGTTGAACAAGAAGTTCATCACGTCCCCATCCTGCACGATGTATTCCTTGCCTTCCGCGCGCATCTTGCCCGCTTCCTTGGCGCCCTGCTCACCCTTGTAGGTGATGTAGTCGTCATAGGAGATGGTCTGGGCGCGGATGAAGCCGCGTTCGAAGTCGGTGTGGATGACGCCAGCGGCCTGGGGCGCGGTGGCACCGATCGGCACGGTCCAGGCGCGCACTTCCTTAACGCCGGCGGTGAAGTAGGTCTGCAGGCCCAGCAGCTTGAAGGCGGCGCGGATCAGGCGGTTCAGGCCGGGCTCTTCCATGCCCATGTCCGACAGGAAAGCCTGGCGGTCGGCGTCGTCGAGGTCGACGATCTCGGATTCAATGGCGGCGCAGATGGCGACCACGGGCGCGTTGCGCGCGGCGGCGAATTCGGTCAGGCGGTCGAGCAGCGGATTGTTGGTGAAGCCGTCGTCCGCCACGTTGCCCACGTACATCGCGCGCTTGGCGGTGATGAAGCAGAGCTGGGCGATGTCGGCCTTTTCCTCGGTGGAGAGGTCCAGCGCACGGATCGGCTTGGCTTCGTTCAGCTGGGCCACGCACTTTTCCAGCACGGCCACGATGCGCTGCGATTCCTTGTCGCCCGAACGCGCGGTCTTCTGGTGGCGTTGCAGGGCCTTTTCAGCGGTCTGCAGGTCGGCCAGGGCCAGTTCGGTTTCGATGACTTCGATGTCGGCGATGGGATCGACCTTGCCGGCCACGTGGATCACGTTGGGATCTTCGAAGCAGCGCACCACGTTGACGATGGCGTCGGTTTCGCGGATGTGCGAGAGGAACTGGTTGCCCAGGCCTTCGCCCTTGCTCGCGCCGGCGACCAGGCCCGCGATGTCGACGAATTCGACGGTGGCGGAAAGGATGCGTTCGGGCTTGACGATTTCAGCCAGCTTCTGCAGACGCTGATCCGGCACTTCGACCACACCGACGTTGGGTTCGATGGTGCAGAACGGATAGTTCTCGGCGGCGATGCCGGCGCGGGTCAGAGCGTTGAAGAGGGTCGATTTGCCTACGTTGGGCAGGCCGACGATGCCGCATTGCAGAGCCATGGGAATCCTGTGTAAGTACGGTATTGATCGTTAACGTTCTAGTTTACCCCGGCTGGGCGCTCAGGCCCCGCCGGCCGGGCCGCCGTTGCGGCCCCGGTCAGGCTGCGGCGGCGGGAACCCAGCGCATGATGATCCAGATCATCAAAATGGGGCCAGCGTTGAAAGCGGAATGCAGCAATATGGCTGCGCCGATTCCGCGACGCACGCGCATCCAGCCCAGCACGAGGCCCGTGAGCCATTGCGGCAGCACCAGCAGGGGCAGCAGCCAGTATGGCGTCTTGCCGTAGACGAAGTTGGTCAGGTGCACCGCGGCAAAGGTCAGCGCGACCAGGTGGAACACCAGGCCGAAATGCTGCAAGTAATAGCGCCGCCAGGTGGTGTCCCAGCCTCGTAGCGGTTCGGGGCGCTGGCGCGCGCCCCAGCAGGCCAGGATGACGAATGCAGCCAGCAGCAGGCCGGTCCAGACCTTGGGCCCCCACAGCACCACGGGCACCATCGCCGGGATCAGCCATAGCGCCTGTCTTGGACGGCGCAGGCCATAGCGGAACAGTATCTCTTCCACCAGCGGCGCCCAGATGACGGCGGTCAGCCAGGGGATGTTGGCGGGATCGAGCCGATGCGTAACGCCGCCGAGCCCGGCGGCGGCCACCGCCACCGGCCCCAGTGCGAACAGGTTCACGGCCCACAGCAGCGCGGCCCAGGCCAGCAGGCGTCCAGGCCCCAGGCCCGGCCACCAGTCGGCCACCAGCCCGCTCGCGGACGCGCGGCCCGGCAGGCGCGAAGCCGGATGCGGGTGCCGGATGAAGCGCCAGAAATCCGCAACTTCGCTGCGAAAGCGAAGTTTTCCGCCAGATAGCGAAGCCGATTGCCGCTGGTCCGTCATCAGGCCTCGTTGCCGCTGTGGAGCTGGCGTGTCGCCAGGGGAAAATCTCCGGCCAGCATCGCCGGCACGACCGCGCGACACCGGTCGATCACCGCTTCGATCTCTTTCTGTTCCTCGCGGCGCGGCGGATGCAGCACGAAGTCCGCCACCTGCTGGGCCAGGCCCAGCGTGCGGGGATGGCCGATGCCGATGCGCAGGCGCCAGAAGTTGGGGCTGCCCAAGGCCGCCTGGATGTCCTTCAAGCCATTGTGGCCGGCGTGCCCGCCGCCCTGCTTCAGTTTCACCTGACCGGGCATCAGGTCCAACTCGTCGTGCAGCACCAGCACCTGCTCGGGCACAAGCTTGTAGAAACGAGCCAACGCGCCCACCGCCTGGCCGGAACGATTCATGTAGGTATTGGGCTTCAACAGCAGCACGTTGTCGGCGCCCAGACGGGACTTGGCCACCATTCCGAAAAAGGACTTCTCCAGCGCAAAAGAAGCGCGCAAGTCGTCCGCCAGATGGTCGGCCAGCCAGAAGCCGGCGTTATGCCGGGTCGTTTCGTAGTCAGGGCCGGGATTACCCAGTCCGACGATGAGGCGTATAGGAGTAGACATGATGGGGGTGTTTAAACCAAAAAACCCTGCGCATGCAAATGCACACGCAGGGTTTCGGGTACCAGCCGTGGAAAGCCCGAGGACTTTCCGGCAGAACTTAGGCGGCCGGAGCTTCGGCAGCGCCTTCGTCGGCGGCAGCGCCGCCCTTGACCACGGCCGTGGCGGCCAGCAGCGGGTTGGCGTCACCGCCGTGGGGCACGTACGTCACGCCCTTGGGCAGCTTGATGTCGGCCAGGTGGACCGAAGCGCCAGGCAGCAGGTCCTTCAGGTCCACTTCGATGAACTGGGGCAGCGCTGCCGGCAGGCAGGTGATTTCCAGTTCGGTCAGGACGTGGCTGATGATGGCGCCGCCCAGCTTCACGGCCGGCGAGACTTCAGCGTTGATGAAGTGGAACGGGACCTTGGTGTGCAGGGCCTGGTTGGCGTCCACGCGCTGGAAGTCCACGTGCAGGACTTGCGGCTTGTAGGCGTGCCATTGAACCGAACGCAGCAGGACTTGCTCTTCCTTGGCTGCGCCTTCCAGCGCCATTTGCAGGATCGACGCGTGGAATTCTTCCTTGCGCAGGGCGTGGTAGATCTCGTTGTGGTCGAGTTCGATGTTCAGGGGGGCAGCCGTACCGCCATAAACGATGGCGGGAACGCGGCCCGCGCGGCGCAGGCGGCGGCTCGCACTCGAACCCTGGACGCTACGCGCAGTGGCATTGAATTTCATGGAAAACTCCAAAAACAATAAATGGCGAAGAGACTTCGCCGATTAGTGCACGGCACGCGAAATGCGCGCCGTGTTTGTTGCGCCTTGCCGCGACCAGCAAGGCGCAAAACTCTGTATCCGGACTACCCGTCCGAGGGCCGCTACGTCTTAATCGACGAACAGCGAGCTGACCGATTCCGCGTTCGAGATACGCAGGATGGTCTCGCCCAGCAGCGCGGCGCACGACAGCTGGCGGATCTTGCCGCTGGCCTGGCCTTGCTCGGAGAGCGGAATGGTGTCGGTGACGACCAGTTCGTCCAGTTCCGACGCTTCGATGCGGTCGATGGCGCCGCCCGACAGCACGGGGTGCGTGCAATAGGCGTAAACGGCGCCGGCGCCGCGGTCCTTCAGGGCCTGGGCCGCCTTGCACAGCGTGCCGGCGGTGTCGACCATGTCGTCCATGATGATGCAGGTGCGGCCGTCGACTTCACCGATGATGTTCATCACTTCCGACACGTTGGCGCGCGGACGGCGCTTGTCGATGATGGCCAGATCGGCTTCCAGCTGTTTGGCCAGCGCGCGGGCCCGCACCACGCCGCCGATGTCCGGGGACACGACGACCAGGTTCGAGAAATTGCGGCGCCAGATGTCGCCCAGCAGGATCGGACCCGCGTAGATGTTGTCCACGGGGATATCGAAGAAACCCTGGATCTGGTCGGCGTGCAGGTCCATCGTCAGGACGCGGTCGACGCCAGCCACTTGCAGCATGTTGGCCACGACCTTCGCCGAGATGGCCACGCGCGCCGAGCGCGGGCGGCGGTCCTGGCGGGCATAGCCGAAATAGGGAATGGCGGCGGTGATGCGGCCAGCGGAAGCGCGGCGCAAGGCATCGACCATCACCATGATTTCCATCAGGTTGTCGTTGGTGGGGGCACAGGTGGGCTGCAGGACGAAGACGTCCTTGCCGCGCACATTCTCGTTGATCTCGACCATCACTTCGCCGTCCGAGAAGCGACCGACGGTCATCTTGCCCAGGGACATATCGAGGTGGTTGACTACGTCCACGGCCAGCCGAGTATTGGCGGTGCCCGTGAAAATCATGAAGCTATCGTTTGCCATGATGGATGATGCGATGGTCGTTTTAAGACACTAACGAGATGATGCGAGGTAATGCACCAGCGGACCCGGAAAATAAAAAAGCTGCTGAACCCGGGCCAGTGTCTTACAGGCGTGTTCAACAGCTTTTTTATGTATTCGGTTGGCTGGGGAGGAAGGATTCGAACCTTCGCATGCCGGAATCAAAATCCGGTGCCTTAACCAGCTTGGCGACTCCCCAACTATCTTGCAATCCAATTCCGCAACGGATGTTCAGCTAACCCAGTACATGCCTGCACTAACCGAAACCGTGGATGCGTTTGGCTGAATGTTTTATCAGCGCCGCGCATTATAGCGGATATTTCTGCTTCTGCCAAAACGGCTTCGGAGAGTTCGGAAAATTCGGCGAATAAACACGCGCCAGATCCCGACATGCGAACTGGAGTTCCACGAAGGACCTCCTGCTCAGCAAGCCACCGCGATGCCCCAAGCACTTCTGGGTAAAGGCGGTAGACCACCGGCTCCAAATCATTCCTGCCGAAGCGGGAAGTAGGCGAAGCAAGAAAGACCGCTATTGTGATGGAAGAAGAATCTCTTGTCAAATCAGGTGCGGAAAATATTTGTGGCGTGGGCACGCTGGCGTCCGGCTGCGCCACCAGATATGCACGATCCGGCAGCGTCACCGCCGTCAGGTCTTCGCCTACACCCTGGGCGAATGCGGATTGACCGAAGACAAACACGGGCACATCGGCGCCCAGAGGCAAGGCCAGCTCCATGAGTTCGCGCCGCGACAGCCCGGTATTCCACAACTTGTTCAGCGCGATCAGCACGGATGCCGCATCGCTGGAGCCGCCGCCCAGGCCGCCGCCTTGCGGGATGCGCTTTTCCAGGCCGATCTGCACGCCCTGCTTCGTACCCGTGGCCCGCTGCAGCGCATGCGCCGCGCGCAGGGTCAGGTCCTGCTCTTCGGGCACGCCAGGCAGCTCCGTGGCGCGGCTGATGACGCCGTCGGCGCGCACATCGAAATGCAAGGTGTCGCACAGGTCGATAAAGCGGAAGGCGGTTTGCAGCAGGTGATAGCCGTCGGCGCGCCGGCCTACGACGTGCAGGAACAGATTGAGCTTGGCGGGAGCGGGTACGTCGTAGAGAGTCACGGCTGAACAAACAAAAAAAAGCGGTCGCCCGATTTTACCGGGCGACCACTGATTCCGGGCCAAGACGGCCCGCCATTCAAGGCTGATTGACGACCAGACGCAGCATGATGCGCCGGCCCGGCTCCTGGCGTTCCAACACCAGCAACTGGGGACCTAGCGTGTCGTAACGTGAGAGCCGCGCGCGCCAGCCGCCCTGCTCAAAAGCCGCCAGGCGACCCAGTTCGTCGCGCGACACTTCGGTCGCTTCGGGCGTGGCCGCCAGCTTGCCACGCAGCCAGTCACGCAGCCCGGACACGGGCATGCTGCTGCCCAGCGCTTCCGCGGCCAGGGCATCGGGATTGTCGGCGACCAGGCGGGTGCCGTCGGCCTTGGTCAGGCTGGCCGCGCCGGGCCGTCCTTCCACCCGAGCCTCGGTCGAACCCAGCGGGTTGGTCAGGTCCAGCACATAGTGGCGGCCATCGTCCGACCACGAGAAGCCGCCCTGCACGGCGTTCTGCTTGCCGCTTTCCTCGTTGACGGTAATGGCGAAGCGGCCGATGCGCGAGAACGCGTCGGCGCTGGCGCCTTCGATCGGTTTGGGCGTGGTGCAGGCCGCCAGCGTCGCCGCCAGCATTGCCATCAGGAACCAGCGCAGCGGCGCGGCGGCGCCGAGCGCACGTTGAAACACTGCGGTCACAGGCTGATCCCCAGGCGCTTGGCCACGTCCTGAACGGTCTTGTTCTTGGGATCCTTGGCCACCGCGGCGCGCAGCAACTCGACGGCCTGGTCGCGCTTGCCCTGGGTCCAGAGAACCTCGGCCAGGTGGGCTGCGATATCTGCTTCCGGACGCACGCTGTAGGCGCGCCGCAGGTAGTCGGCGGCAGCTGCGGAATCGCCCATGCGGTACTTGACCCAGCCCATGCTGTCGAGGATGAACGGATCGTTGGGCGCGAGCTCCAGCGCTTGCGTGATCAGATCCAGGGCCTCGGGCAGGCGCTGGTTGTGATCGGCCAGCGTGTAGCCCAGCGCGTTGTAGGCATGCGCATGATCAGGGTCCAGCGCGATGACCTGGCGCAGCATGCGTTCGAGGTCGGCCAGACGGTTCTGGCGTTCGTACAGCATGGCCAGTTCGTACTTGATCTCGACCGTGTCGGGCAGCGCCTGATCGGCCGCTTCCAATACCGACACCGCCTGCTGCACGCGGTCGGCGTCGCGCAGGATTTGGGCCTTGGTCAATACGCCCAGCGTACGCTCTTCCTCGTCCTGCGGGCCGGCGGCGTCGATCATGGCCAGCGCGTCGTCAATGCGACCGCTCTTGGCGCGCAAGGCGGCCTGGCGCATGCGCACCGAGTAGCGCAGCGTCGGATCGTCGATACGGCCCAGTTCAGCAATGGCGTCGTCGTAATGGCCCTGGTCTTCGGCGATGCGGGCCAGCAAGACATGGGCGTCGGCCGCGGCGGCGCCGGCATCGGTTGCGCCCGGGACGGTCGCGCGCTGGCGTTGCTGCTGCACGTCCAGATACTGTTGCAACAGGCTCTTGGCCTGCGGCAATTGCCCGGCCTTGTAGGCCAGTTGCGCCTGCATGAACAGAAGGTCGAAATCTTCCGGCGAACGGCGCGACATGGCCTGCAATTCAGCCAGCGCGCCGTTGTAGTCGCCGCTGTCGGCCAACTGGCCGGCCAGCATCAGGCGCACCTTGCGGGCGTTGGGATTGCGGGCGATATAGGCGCGCGCCTCGGTCTGCGCGCGCTGCGGGTCCACTTTGTAGCCGTATTCCAGCACGCGCAGGGCCGCGGGTTCCGACTTGGGATCCGCCGCCAGGGCCGCGCGCGACTCCTGCGCGGCACGGGTGTAGTCGCCCGAGGCGGAAGCCACGTCAGCCAGCGCCAGGTGCGCTGCCGGCAGCTTGCGCACGCTGTCGCTCAGGGATTCGTCGAGGATGCGCAGGGCCAGGCGGCGGTCGTTCAGGCGGCTCAGCACGGCCAGGGCCTGGCCGATGGCGGCCGGCTTGTCGCGCGAGGAATCGATGCGGTTGCGCAGGGCCTGCGACAGGCCCTTGGTCTGGCCGTTGGCGGCGGCCAGCGCCAGCTCGGTGGAACTGGCCTCGACGTCGTTGGGAGACAGGCGCGCCCAGACCCGCGCGGCGTCCAGGGCGCCGGGCAGGTTGCCGCCGGCCAGTTGGAATTCGAGGGCGCGGCGAGCCAGGCGTGGATCGCCGGTATCCCGCGCCAGGCCCAGCATGGTGGTAGCCGCGGAACCGTACATGCCGCGCTGCGCGGCGATCTCGGAGGCGAGCACGCGATAAAAAATGTCCGCGGTCAGCGAGACATAGGGCAACTGCCCGGGGCGCAGCCGTATGACTTCGGTTTCAGGGTGGCGGCTCTGGGGCGCCATCCTGGGCCCGGTCGCATCGCGCGTCCGGCTGTCGGCGGCCTGGGCCGGCGGGGTCAGTATTGCTGCCAGCGCAAGCGCTAGCGCGGCGATCCCGATGTTTATAGGTTTGAAAGACGACTTCACGCGGCCCGTCCGGTTGATGGCACAATCTTCGTACACGCAATTAATGATCTTACACTGGCTCATGCCGGAACTGCCTGAAGTCGAAACCACGCGTCGGGGAATCGACGCCGTCATCACCGGCCGGACGCTCACGCGCCTGGTCATCCACGAATCCCGCATGCGCTGGCCGATCCCGCAGGATCTGCCGTCGCTGGTCGCTGGCCGCGCCGTGCTGGAATGCGCGCGCCGCGGCAAGTACCTGCTGCTGCGATTCGAACACGGCACCCAGATCGTGCATCTGGGCATGTCGGGGTCGCTGCGCAGCGTCGCGCCTGGTGAATTCCTGCGCAAGCACGACCATGTCGAATGGATCTTCGAACAGGCCGTGCTGCGCCTGCATGACCCGCGGCGCTTTGGCGCGGTGCTGTGGCACCCCGAATCCGACGGCCCCATCGAAGCCCACCCCCTGCTGGCCAAGCTGGGCATCGAACCCTTCGATCCACGGTTCGACGGCGCCTGGCTGCACCGCCATTTCAAGAACCACAGCGCCGCCATCAAGCAGGTGCTGCTGGCCGGCATGGCGGTGGTGGGCGTGGGCAATATCTATGCGTCGGAAAGCCTGTTCCGCGCCCGCATCAATCCCAAGACGCCAGCCAACAAACTGTCGCCCGCCCGCTGCGAGCGCCTGGCCGACATGGTGCGCGCCACCCTGGCCGATGCCCTGACCTCCGGCGGCAGCACGCTGCGGGACTACGTCGGAGCCACCGGCGAACCAGGCGCCTACTTCGAGATCCACGCCGCCGTCTACGAACGCGAGGGTCTGCCCTGCCGCGTCTGCGCCACCCCGATACGGCGCATCGTCCAAGGCCAGCGCGCCACCTACTATTGCCCGAAATGCCAAAGGAATTGACCACTGCCGCCCCGGAAATCCGCGGGAAATCCCTGTAAAAACAAGACCATTTGTTTATAGCAAACGTATTGCACGAAAACTAACGTCAAGCTATATTCCTTCCACACACCCTATTCCTATAAAAGTGGAAGGAGCCTCCATGAGCAAGCAATTCGCCTCGCACGCCGACCTGGACGACAAGGTCGTCTCGTTCGAAAAACTGTCCGACAACGCCTATGCCTACACGGCCGAAGGCGATCCCAATACGGGCGTGATCATCGGCGACGAGGCCGTCATGGTGGTCGACACCCAGGCCACCCCTGTCATGGCACAGGACGTGATCCGCCGCATCCGCGAAGTCACGGACAAGCCCATCAAGTACATCCTGCTGTCGCATTACCACGCCGTGCGCGTGTTCGGCGCGTCGGCCTATAACGCCCAGGAAATCCTGGCCAGCCGCGACACCTACGACCTGATCGCCGAACGCGGCGAACAGGACAAGGCCAGCGAAATCGGCCGTTTCCCCCGCCTGTTCCGCAACGCCGAATCGATTCCGCCGGGCCTGGTCTGGCCGACGATGACGTTCAAGGGCGAAATGACGGTCAACCTGGGCAACCTGGAAGTCAAGCTGCTGCAAGTGGGCCGCGGCCACACCAAGGGCGACACCATCGCCTGGTTGCCCGAGCAGAAGATCCTGTTCGCTGGCGACCTGGTCGAATACCAGTCCACCCCCTACTGCGGCGACGCCTACTTCCGCGACTGGCCCAGCACGCTGGACGCGCTGTCTGGCTTCGAAGCCGAAAAAATGGTCCCGGGCCGCGGCCCCGCGCTGAAGAACGCCACCGAAGTCCGCCAGGGCCTGGCCGGCACGCGCGCCTTCCTGACCGACCTGTACGGCGCGGTGAACCGCGGCGTGGCCGAGGGCAAGGACCTGAAGACCATCTACCGCGAGGTCTACGACTTCATGAAGCCGCGCTACAGCGACTGGGTGATCTTCGACCACTGCATGCCGTTCGACGTGTCGCGCGCCTATGACGAGGCCACCGGCTACACCCACCCGCGCATCTGGACCGACAAGCGCGATCTGGAGATGTGGGCGCAGCTGGAAGGCTGATCCCGGCGGGCCGCCAACGGCCCATCCGAGCACCAACCGGAATCGCGCGCCGCAAGGCGGCGCGCGGCTTCGTGACATAAAAACAATATGACCCACACAGGAGACAACCGTGGGAGACATCGACTTTCAGGCGATGGAATTCGCCTATGAAAAACACGCCGACCAGGCCGCCAGCGAGCTGGCGCGCCATCAGGTGGTGGTGGTGGGAGCCGGCCCGGTCGGTCTGACCACGGCGCTGGACCTGGCGCGCCAGGGCGTGCGCGTGGTGGTGCTGGACGACGACTTCCGCCTGTCGACCGGCTCCCGCGCCATCTGTTTCTCCAAGCGCACGCTGGAGATCTGGGACCGCCTGGGCGTGGGTCAACGCATGATCGACAAGGGCGTGTCCTGGAACGTGGGCAAGGTCTTCTTCCGTGAGCAGGAAGTCTGGCGCTTCGACCTGCTGCCCGAACCCGGCCATCGCCGCCCGGCCTTCATCAACCTGCAGCAGTACTACGCCGAAGGCTATCTGTACGAGCAGGCGCGCCAGGAGCCCAACATCGATCTGCGCTGGAAGAACAAAGTTGTCGGCCTGGAGCAGCGCGATGACGGCGTGGTCCTGAACGTGGAAACCCCGGACGGCGCGTATGCCTTGCATGCCGACTGGCTGATCGCCTGCGACGGCGCGCGTTCGCCGGTGCGCAAGCTGATCGGCCAGGAAAGCCACGGCCGCATCTTCCGCGACCGCTTCCTCATCGCCGACGTCAAGATGCAGGCGGACTTCCCGACCGAGCGCTGGTTCTGGTTCGACCCGCCCTTCCATCCCAACCAGTCCGTGCTCTTGCACCGCCAGCCCGACAATGTCTGGCGCATCGACTTCCAGCTGGGCTGGAACGCCGACCCGGTCGAGGCCGTCAAGCCTGAAAACGTGCTGCCGCGCATCCGCGCACTGCTGGGCCCCGACGCTCGCTTCGAGCTGGAATGGGTCAGCGTCTATACCTTCGCGTGCGAACGCATGGACAAGTTCCGCCACGGCCGCGTCGTCTTCGCCGGCGACTCCGCGCACCGCGTATCGCCGTTCGGCGCCCGCGGCGCCAACAGCGGCGTGCAGGACGCGGAGAACCTGGCCTGGAAACTGAAGCTGGTGCTGGCCGGCCAGGCGCCCGAGACACTGATCGACAGTTACGCCGTCGAACGCGAATACGCCGCCGACGAGAACATCCTGAATTCATCGCGCGCCACCGACTTCATCACGCCCAAGAGCGACATCAGCCGCAATTTCCGCAACGCGGTGCTGAACCTGGCCAAGACCCATCCGTTCGCGCGCTCGCTGGTCAACAGCGGCCGCCTGTCGCTGCCCGCGACCTACGCCGGTTCGCCGCTGAACACGCCGGACACCGACGCCTTCAGCGGCCGCATGGTGCCGGGCGCGGTGGCGCTGGACGCGCCGGTGAACGCGCAGGATTGGTGGCTGGCGCAATTGGACGGTGAATTCGTGCTGGCGTTCTTCTGTGGCGACGCCCTGCCCGACCGCAACACGCTGCTTGCCCTCCAGGCGCTGCGCATGGCGCCTGTGCCGGTCAAGGCCGTGCTGGTCGCCAGCCCGCAATGCGATCTGTCCGCGCTGCCCAAGGAGCTGGCGTCCGTCACGGACCGCGAAGGCTGCCTGGGCAAGCGCTATGACGCGCAAGCCGGCACGGCCTACCTGATCCGCCCCGACCAGCACATTACCGCCCGCTGGCGCGCCTTCGACGCCGGCGCCGTCACCGCGGCCGTCAGCCGCGCCACGGGCCGGGCCTGAACTTCGAGATCACTCCATCATGCTGATTACCGAAACCAACCTGGTCTCGCCTGACGACTTCTACGAAGCGCTGATCGAGACCCACCGCGACCTCACCAACGAGCAAAGCCAGGAGCTCAACGCGGCGCTGATCCTGTTGCTGGCCAACCACTTGGGCGACATGGAAGTGCTGCGCGAGGCGCTGCGGCAAGCGCGGGCGTCCGTGGCGCCGTAGTTCCCTTCACGCCCCGACCGCGAACGCATTGACGATCAACGCGCGCAGCCATTGGTTGCCGCTGTCGCGGTCCACCCGGCGCTGCCAGTACATGTTGGTCTGCAGCGCCGGCACTCTTATCGGCGGCGTCATGTAGCGCAGGCCGAATGGCGGCGCGGCGCTGGCGGCAAGTTTTTCGGGCACGGTGGCCAGCAGGTCGGTCGCGCTGACGATGTAGGGCACGGCCGAAAAATGCGGCACGCTGAAATGCTCGGCCAGATCGACGCCGGCGCGTTCCATGGACTGGTTGACCTGCCCATAGGGCGCCGCGCGCGACACGATGAGGTGGCGCTCGGCCCGGAAGGCCTTGAGGCTCATGCCGGCGTGCGCCGTCGGATGCGCCTGCCGGAACAGGGTCGCATAGCCCTGGCGGAACAGCATGCGCTGTAGCGTACCCGCCCCCATTTCATCGAATGCGCCGATCGCCAGATCCACCCGCCCCGCCTCCATTTCCCGAGGCAGATCCGGTCCCTGCACCCGCACCGAATCGATGCGCACCTGCGGCGCCACCTGCACGCAGACTTCCATCAGGCGCGGCATGAAGTGGATCTCGCCCACGTCCGTCATCGCCACCCGGAAGCGGCGGGTGCTGGTGGCGGCATCGAAGACGTCCTGGTCTTTCAGGGCCTGCGACAACATGGTCAACGCCTCGCTGACTGGGCCCGCCAGGCGCTGCGCGCGCGGCGTGGGCAGCATGCCCTGCGCCGTGCGCACGAACAGATCGTCGCCGAATGCTTCGCGCAGGCGGCGCAGCGCGTTGCTGACCGCGGGTTGCGACAGGTCCATGCGCCGCGCCACGGCCGACAGATTGCGGTCCTCCAGCAGATGCTGGAACAACAGCAGCAGATTCAGATCGACATCGCGCAGCTCGGCCATACGCCCCCTACTATTCACAAAATTTATAGTCTCTATTTTTGCATTCCCATAGCCGTAGCGGGGATTTTTTCCGACAATGCCATATGGGCTCCGGAAACCTTCCGCACGAGCCACCCGCACCAGGCCGCGCGGCCAAGCACCGCGCCGCCGCTCAGGAGGAATCCATGGAACTGCAATACCAGACCGGCTTCGGCAACAGTTGCGCTACCGAAGCCCTGCCCGGCGCGCTGCCGCTGGGCCGCAATTCGCCGCAGCAATGCCCCTACGGCCTGTACGCCGAGCAGTTGTCCGGCACCGCCTTCACCGCGCCGCGCAGCGAAAACCGCCGCTCCTGGCTCTACCGCATCCGTCCCGGCGCGCAGCACAAGCCGTTCGAGGCCTTTGACGGCGCCGCCGGCTGGCAAAGCACCTTCGGCCAAGGTCCCGTCACGCCCAATCAGTTGCGCTGGAGCCCGTTGCCCATCCCCGCCGCCCCCACCGACTTCCTGGAAGGCGTGAAGACCTGGGGCGGCAACGGCGGCCCCGACGAACTCAGCGGCGTAGGCATCCACCTGTATGCGGCCAACCGTTCGATGCAAGGGCGCTACTTCTACAACGCCGACGGCGAACTGCTGCTGGTGCCGCAGGAAGGCCGCCTGCGCCTGGCCACGGAGCTGGGCCTGATCGACCTGGAACCGCTGGAAATCGCCGTCATCCCGCGCGGTGTGCGCTTCCGCGTTGAACTGCTGGACGGCAACGCGCGCGGCTACATGCTGGAAAACTTCGGCGCGGCCATGCGCCTGCCGGAGCTGGGCCCCATCGGCTCGAACTGCCTGGCCAATGCCCGCGACTTCAAGACCCCGGTGGCCTGGTACGAAGACCTCGAAGGCGACTTCGAACTCATCGCCAAGTTCACGGGCGGCTTCTGGCGCGCTTCCATCGACCATTCGCCGTTGAACGTGGTGGCCTGGCACGGCACGCACGCGCCGTACAAGTACGACCTGCGCAACTTCAACACCGTCGGCTCCATCAGCTACGACCATCCGGATCCCTCGATCTTCACGGTGCTGACCGCGCCGTCGGACACCCCGGGAACGGCCAACATGGATTTTGCGATCTTCCCGCCGCGCATCCTGGCCATGGAGAACACCTTCCGTCCGCCCTGGTTCCACCGCAACATCGCCAGCGAATTCATGGGTCTGATCCAAGGCGTCTACGACGCCAAGGCCGACGGTTTCGCGCCGGGCGGCGCCAGCCTGCACAACTGCATGAGCGGCCACGGCCCCGACGCCGAGACTTTCGAAAAGGCCTCGCACGCCGATACCAGCAAGGCCCACTACATCCGCGACACGATGGCCTTCATGTTCGAGACGCGGCGCGTCATCCGCCCCACGGAGCAGGCGCTGGCCTCGGTAGAATTGCAAGGCGACTACTACCGGTGCTGGCAGGGCATCGCCAAGCATTTCGACCCCAGCAAGGCGTGACGCGCAGGCCTTCTGCCATCCACGCCCGCGGCGATGAGCGCAAGCTCATCGCCGTTTGGCATTTGTAATTTCCGGCGCCTGACGCCCGGCCACCGCATAACCACACTGAAAGAGACACGCAGCCATGACCACCATCAACGAAACCCACGACCCGTCCCTGAAGAGCTGGATCGCCAGCGCCAACACCGGCGAGTCGGATTTCCCGGTGCAGAACCTGCCCTATGCCACCTTCCGCCGCAAGGGTTCGACGGAGTCGTTCCGCCCCGGCGTGGCCATCGGCGACCAGATCCTGGACCTGGCCGCGCTGGCCGCCAAACAGCCCTTCGAGGGCCTGGCAGCAGAAGCCCTGGCCGCGTGCGCCACGGACAGCCTGAACGCCCTGATGGCCCTGGGCCAGGCCCACTGGAGCGCCCTGCGCCTGGCGCTGTCGCGCGCATTGCGCGAAGGCGCTGCCCTGCGCGGCACGGTCGAGCCCCTGCTCGTCGCGCAAGCCGACGCCGAATACACCACGCCCGCCCGCATCGGCGACTACACCGACTTCTACATCTCGGTGCACCACGCCACCGCCGTGGGCAAGCAATTCCGCCCCGACAATCCCCTGTTGCCGAACTACAAGTGGGTGCCCATCGGCTACCACGGCCGCGCCTCCAGCATCGGCGTGGACCAGAAGTTCCCCCGCCCCGTCGGCCAGACCCGTCCCGCCAATGAAGGCGAAGCGCCGCAGTTCGGCCCCTGCGCCCGCCTGGATTACGAACTGGAACTGGGCATCTTCGTCGGCACCGGCAACGCCCAGGGCGACCGCATCCCCCTGGCCGACGCCGAATCGCACGTATTCGGCCTGTGCATCCTGAACGACTGGTCGGCACGCGACATCCAGGCCTGGGAATACCAGCCCCTGGGCCCCTTCCTGGCCAAGAACTTCGCCTCCACGATCTCGCCCTGGGTCGTCACCATGGAAGCGCTGGAACCGTTCCGCACGCAGTGGATGCGCGGCCCGTCCGAACCGCAGCCCCTGCCCTACCTGGCATCCGATGCGAACCGCGCCAAGGGCGCCTTCGACGTGCAGATGGAAGTCCTGTTGACCACCGAAAAGTCGCGCGCCGACAAGCAGCCGCCGGCCTTCCTGTCGCGCAGCAACTTCCGCGATGCCTACTGGAACGTGGCGCAGCTGATCACCCACCACACCGTCAACGGCTGCAACCTGCAACCCGGCGACATGCTGGGCACCGGCACCCTGTCCGGCCCGCAACCTTCGGAAGCCGGCTCGCTGCTGGAACTGTGCAACGGCGGCAAGAATCCCATCGACCTGCCTTGGGGCGAAAAGCGCACCTTCCTGCAGGATGGCGACCAGGTCATCATCCGCGCCGAATGCGTGAAGGCAGGCTATCCGCGCATAGGCTTCGGCGCCTGCTCCGGCACCGTGCTGCCCGCCCGCGCCTGATCCGCGCCTAGTCCGCGCCGGCGCCCGCCCTGGCGGGCGCCGTCAACGCCTCGATCTCATCGTCCTTGGCCTGCCACTGCTGGCCCAGCCAGTGGTGAAAGGTCGTACGGAACGTCTTGTCGCCGGAATAGTTGCCTTCGCAAAACTCCGGCGGCACCGGCAACTGCCGCATGCGCACCAGCACCTGCCCCGCACGACCGCAGGCCAGATCCCAGAAGCTGGGCGCACCATCCGGATAGACGATCGTCACGTCTATCATCGAACGAAACCGCTTGCCCATCGCATTCAACGCCACCGCCAGTCCGCCCGCCTTGGGCTTGAGCAGATGCCGATACGGCGATCCTTGCGCATCGCGCTTGGCAGGACTGAAACGCGTCCCTTCAGCAAATACCATCACGCTGGTCGGCACCAGCGAGAACTTCGCGCAGGCCCGCCGCGCAGTCTCCTGGTCCTGCCGCCCCAAATCCGGATTGCGGCGCAACGCCGCCTTGCCGTGGCGCTTCATGAACGGAAAATCCAGCGCCCACCACGCCAGCCCGATCACCGGCACATAGATCAGCTGCTGCTTCAGGAAGAACTTCAGCAACGGAATACGCCGGTTCAGCGACTGCTGCAACACGAAGATATCCACCCAGGACTGGTGATTGCAGTTCACCAGATACCAGTCCGCATAGCGCAGGCCGTCATTGCCCTGCACATCCCAGGGCACATCCTGGATCCGCGCCAGCCATCCGGCGTTGCAGGACACCCAGGCCGTGGCAATGCCGTTGAGCACGGGATCGACACCCCGCCTGACCGCCGCGAATGGCAGCAGCAGCTTCAACAAGGCCAGCGGGAACAGCAGCAGGCACCAGAACACCGTGTTGAGCGCCAGCCAGACGGTGCTGATAACGCCCGTCATCCAGGCGAAACGTCCGCGCGGCAATGGCAGCACGCGACGGCGCGCAGGCGCGCGAGCACTGGATTTGTTTGATTGGGCAGGCGCAGCGCGGCCAGCCCCGGAAGACGATTCAGGAAAAGTCATGCGCCAGTTTCCTACCTTCAGCAAAAACTCGACTTGCGCAGAATCAAGCCACGATCAGCGCGCAGCGCACAGCGCACAGGGCCACCACCCACGGCAACACAGCGCAAGACACCGCGTATGCTCGATCAGGCCGCCCGGGCGGCCTGATCGAGCGGGCACCGCAAAATCTTCCACCGCCCCGCCGCCCGCGGCAAGCACGCCAAGCAAACCACCCACCCCCGCGACGGTAAAGTTTCAAAAACCGAAGCTTGGGGCGTTGGGGGCCTGGGGCGCGCGGGGCGTCGATAAGCCCGAGGGAATCTGAAGGAAAGGCCGAAGGCCTTGACGAAGATGACGACGGGGAAGTCCGGAGCGAAGGCTCCGGACCGCAATCGTTGCCCCGCGCGCCCCAGGCCCCCAACGCCCCAAGCGTCTTAAGAACCAACAACACCACAAAAGAACTCAAGGCAACCGATACCGCTCTTCCCGATAAGCCCAACTAGCCCACAAAGCATGCGCCAAAGCCTCTTCCGAGAGCCGAGGATCCAAAGGTTCCACCGGCGCATAAACCTCATCCCGCCCCACAGGCGCAGCCTCATACCTGAACTGCCGCGGCGCCTTCGAAGGCTCCAACACCAGCAGCTGATCCCCCCGCAGATACCCGAAATTATCCGCGTACTGCATCATCGCCCGATCAGGATCTCGCTGCGTCAGGTCCACGCCCAGCATCGGATTCACGTTGTCCAGGCCCATCAAGGACAGCATGGTAGGCGCCATATCGATCTGGCTGACCAACCGTTCATCCTGCCGAGGCGCAATCCCCGCCCCCAGAATCAGCGCAGGAATCTGGAAATGCCGCACCGGCACCGGAATGGAACCGTAAACACGCGAATCGTGATCTGCAATCACCAGGAACACCGTGTTGTCCCAGTACGGCGCCTTGCGCGCCTTGTCGAAGAACTGCCCCAGCGCCCAGTCCGCATAGCGCACAGTGTTATCCACCGTCGCCGGATCGCCCACCGGCTTGATGCGCCCTTCCGGATACTCCCACGGCGAATGGTTCGTCACCGAGAATGCCAGCGTGAACACCGGCTTGTCGCCATCCGCGCGCAGCAGCCGGTCCACCTGATTGAACATGTCCTCGTCCGACGCTCCCCACGACCCCTCGAACACCGGATTCACGAACTTGGGACGATCCACGATTTCGTCGAAACCGTTGCCCAGGAAAAAGGCCCGCATATTGTCGAAGTGCGACTCGCCCCCGTACACGAAACGCGAATGGTAGCCATGCTTGCCCAACACCTGCGCCAGCGTGAAGAAACCCGTCTGCGAACGCGGCAGCTTCACCACCGCGTCGGCCACGCTGGGCAGGAACCCCGCCGTCACCGCCTCGATGCCCCGCACCGAACGCGTGCCCGTCGCATAGGCACGGTGGAACATCCAGCCTTCCTTGCCCAGCCGGTCGATATTGGGCGTCAGGTCACGCCCGCCCAGGCTGCCCACATACTGCGCGCCCAGGCTTTCCTGCAGGATGATGACCAGATTCAGCGGCTTGTCCCGGCGCACCGTCGCCTTCTGCTCATGCAGGCTGGGATAGCGCGCATCCAGCGGCGCCCCCGTCAGTCCCGCCTTCTCACGCACAATGGCATTCATTTCGTCCACAGCCATCCTGGGATACATCGCGGCCGAGGAACGCTCATCGCGCATGCGGTAGGCGGCATCGAACACGCTATACAGCGAATTCAGCGCCAGCGCGTTGACCATGGCGTCCGAACTGTAGGCAACCTTGGCCGGATTGATCGGACGATGCTCCAGCGTGCCGCGCGCGCCCAGGAACACCAGCGCCAGGATCACGAATGAAGCCACCGGCCGTTTCCACCACGACATGAAGGGATCGCGCGTGCGGGTCGGAAACAGGCGGACCGACAGCCAGGCCGCCAGCACCAGCACCACAAAGGCCGCCAGCAGCACGCCCTTGTAGCCCTGCCACAGCATCGAACCGACTTCCTTCGGATTGAGCAGATAGATGAAATAAAGCCGGTTTGGCCGCGTATCGTATTCCGCGATGAACTGCGGCGTGGAAACCTCCAGCAGCACGAACAGCATCCACCAGGCGCGGAACCACCAGGCGGTGATGCGGGCGGCCAGCGGCCGATGCCCGAACCAGGGCGAAAACACCGCCGGCAGCGCGATCACCATGGACATCAGGCAGACGTCGATGCGCAGGCCGCCCAGCAGCAGCGGCCCCAGCCCCCCTGCCGCCTCCACCCGGTCCCACATCCAGAAGGCCAGCCCCAGCCGCGACAGCGTCAGCAGCGCCAGGACCGCAATGATGAACCGCAGAGTCAGACGGCGCATGCGAGCACCTCCCCCTGGCGCCGCAACGCCTGCTCAGATGAAAGAATGCCGCTGTATATGCCGAGCAGAGCCATGCCGCCTCGTGGTTCGAAATTGGAAAACGCGCAAAGGTTAACGCGGTTTGGGACGATCCCGCGGCCGCTCTTACTGGGCGCGCCGCAGCCGCTCGCGGCTGTTGCTCAGATGCGTGCGCATGGCTGCGCGCGCGGCCTCCGCGTCCTGGCGCTGGATCGCACTGTAGATGTCTTCGTGCTCGAGGTTCACTCGCGCCAGGTAGGCGGCGCGGTCCTCGTGTGCGAACTTCGCCGAATTGATCCGCGTGCGTGGAATGATGGCCGAACCCAGATGCGACATCAGATCCGCGAAATAGCGGTTGTCCGTGGCTTGCGCGACCAGCAGATGGAACTGGAAGTCCGGCGTGACGGTGTCCCCGTCGTTTTCCAGCGCGCTCTTGAAGGCCTCCAGCGCGCGCCGCATCTCATGCAACTGCTCCGGGCTGCGCCTGGCCGCAGCCAGGCCGGCAGCCTCGCTTTCCAGGCAGATGCGCAGCTCCAACAGCACCAGCACATCGCGCACCGTGGCGATGTCGGCAGGATCCACGCGGAAATCCCCGCCGCCGCTGGGCTCCAGCGCATATGTCCCCACGCCGTGATGCGTCTCTACCAGGCCCGAAGCCTGCAGTCGCGACAGGGCTTCGCGCACCACCGTACGGCTGACGCCGAACTGGCGCATGATCTCGGATTCCGTCGGCAATTTTTCGCCGGGCCGGATGTCCCCGCCACGGATACGTTCCGTGATGCTCTCGACCAGCCCCTGAGCCAGGTTCCGGGGACGACGCCGCGGCGTGACGGGAGTATCGGCGGGAACATTCATTGGCTAGGATCCGAAAACAGTTGAGCGCGGCCGGGGACCGAGCGTCGCCGCTCATTGTACTTTGGGCTGGTAGCGAGTCCGCGCTCCAGAATGGCGCCGGCGACGCGCAGCATGCCGCCGTTTCGCCCGGAGCAACCGTCCCGGGAGTCCCACGGCTAATGGTTCAAGCCCGAGACGGCTGGACGCGCAACGATGAGGGGATAGAAAAACAGGGCCGCCAGGAACCACATCAAGGTAGCGGACCAGAGCGTCTGACTGAGAAAATGGGCGCCCTGCAAGATACGCACCGTGGAAAAACCCACTCCTCCCGCGATACCCGCTGCCAGCCCCCACCAGCGCCATGCCGGACGCCCCAGCGCCCAGCCCAGGAAATACAGGGTCAACATCGAATAGCCCGCGCCCGCATGACCGCTGGGCAAAGCGCCGCCCCCTCCTGCCCGCACCCACGTCCACCAGTAAGACGGATAAGGGGTGTAGCCGCCCAGGGAGTCCAGATCATAGGGACGGGGCAGCGTCGTGTAGTGCTTCAGTTGGTTCACCAGCACCTGCCCGGTCAGGCAAGTTGCCGCCAGCACCAGCGCCGGTCCGCGCCACGGCCGCCAGGCCGGAATGCGATAGCTTGCCGCCGCCACGCCCACCGCGGCCAGTCCTATCCCGATAGGCAGGGCCAACACCATGCGATGCCCGATCAGATCCAGCCAACGGTTCAGACGCAGCGGAAAATCGTCCAGCGCCGGATCGAACAGCGCTCGGGCGATGCGCATATCCAATCCTGAGACATTGGCCCACCAAGCCAGGCAGGCCAGCGCAAGCGTGATCGCAAAAACATGGATCGACAGATACGATGCCGGCGTCGGCTTGCGCAACGCGGGCGGCGATAAAGGCGGCATGGTGGCGACAGGATGTCCGTCAGGCAAACGGGCAGCTTAGGCCGCCGACAGTCAAACTTTCGTCAAATTTGACCTTGCGCCCCGCCGGCCGCCGCCATCGCATGCCCCTCAGCGGCCTCAAAACGCAGCGTGAAGCAGGTGCCGCGCTGCTCGCCCTGGCGCGAAGAATCGACCGTCAGCGACCAGCCCTGCATATCGCAGACGCGCTTGGCGATCGCCAGTCCCAGACCGCGCGCCGTCTCGTCGGGGCCGCCCGCGCCCGAATCCCGCATGCGGCCGCTGTAATAGCGGCGGAACAGGAAGGGCAGATCGTCGGCGGCAATGCCTTTGCCATCGTCGCGCAGCTCCAGCGCGCCGTCGGCCGCCATGCTGGCGGTCAGCGTCGCGGGCGCGGCGTGTTCCACCGCGTTGCGGATCAGGTTGCGCAACACGGTCAACAAGGCATAGCGATCCAGCATGCGAACCTGACCGGCGGCGATCCGGTTTTCGAAACCGAGCCCGGTCAACCCCGCCTGGGTTTCGTACCCGCGCCAGGCGTTGTCCATGCATTCGCCGAGATCGACGGACTCCGCCGGGCGCAGTTCGTCCCGCGCCATGGAGCGTGCGCTCTCCAGCGACACGATCACATCGTCCACGTTGTCCACCACGCGAGTCAGCCGCTGGCGTTGGTCCGGAGTCAATACCTGGGTCAGCAGCATCAACTCGCTGTCCGAGCGGATCGCGGCCAAGGGCGTGCGCACCTCGTGGCTGAGATTGCCCGCGAACTCGCGCTCGCGCGCAATCGACCTGTCCACCTGGTTCTGCACCCGGTTGAAGGCCTCTATCAGCCGGCCCGCCTCGTCGTCGCGCGTCACTGCCATATCGGGCGACCCCGGCGCCCAGGTGGCCAGCCGGTCGGTCAGGTCCAGCAACGGACCGACCGCGATGGCCGCCACGCGCCGTGACAACGCATAGGCGCCCACCACGCAAATGGCGCCCACGCCCAGCACGATCAGGCCGAAGTCATGCACCCGCCCTTCGTTCTCGGTGGCGTCGTACAGCAGGTACACCTTGGCCCGTCCTGTTTCGGCCACCATCACGTGCCAGGTGTAGGCGCCCGGCTCCACCAAATGCAGGCCGCTATCCAGAGACTCGATTTCCGGCGGCATGTCGGCGGGCCGATTGCCGTCCAAGCTGACCCAGGCGCGCATCGAACCGCCCAGTTCGCGCACACCTTCGCGCGGCAGGAAACCGTCGCTGACCCGGGCGTGCTGCACCAGCCGGTCCATTTCGGTGTTGAGGATGTCGTTGACCAGATCGTCTTCCATCTGATCGAAGGTCAGGTAGGCCAGCAGGGCCAGCGCCGTCACGAACAACGCCACGGTTCCGGTCAACGCCCAGACCACGCGCTGGGTCAGCGTACCCCCCGCAGACGCCGACGAAATGCCGCTCATCTTGTCGCCCCGGCTTCCAGCGTGAGGCGCCAGCCGGTGCCGTGAATGGTTTCGATACCGTCGAAACCGGCATCGGCCAGCGCACGCCGCAACAAGTGGACCTGGCTGCGCAAAGCATCGGACGAAGGCGGCTCGTTGCCCCACAGCGTGGACTCCAGCTCCTCGCGCGACACCACCCTGCCGGGATCGCGCAGCAGCGCCTCGATGATGAGGCTGGCCTTGCGTGTGAGGTGCACGGGGCTGCCGTTGACCGACACCGCACGGTTGCGGGTATCGTAGGACAGGGGGCCAAAGGCCCGCACCGAGTCCACTGTCGCGCCCTTTGCGCGCTGGATAAGCGCCACCAGGCGCGCTTCCACTTCCAGCAGCGCGAAAGGCTTGGTCAGGTAGTCGTCCGCGCCATGCGAGAACCCGGCCAGCTTGTCTTCCAGGCTGTCGCGCGCCGTCAGCATCAGCACCGGAACATCCGCGCGCATGTCGTTTCGCAGCGTGTGCAGCACTGCGTTTCCGTCCATGCCCGGCAGGCCGATATCCAGGATCAGGGCGTCGAAGCGCTGCTCCTTCAGCCGCTCCAGCGCGGCCGGCCCCGAGTAGGCGGCATCGGGCAGAAAGCCGCGCGCTTCCAGGAAGGTGTACAGATTGCCCGAGATGACCGGATCATCCTCGACGATCAATACCCTGTAATTCGCGCCCGCCGCGGGACTGGTTGCCATGGTTGCGATTCCCTTTCGTGCGCGCCACCTCAGGCCCGCAGTACCTTGCCCGGATTCATCAGCCCTTGCGGGTCCAACGCTCGCTTTATTCTGCGCATCAGATCCAGTTCGATGGCGCTCTTGTAGCGCGGCAGTTCGTCGATCTTGAGCTGCCCGACGCCATGTTCCGCGCTGATCGAACCATGGTGCGCGTGCACGCTGTCGTGCACCACGCCGTAGATGTCGCCTTGCAGCGCCAGCAGCTCGGCCTCGGTCTGCCCCGGCGCATGGGCCACGTTGTAGTGCAGATTGCCGTCGCCCAGGTGCCCGAAGATCACATGGCGCACGCCAGGAAATCGCGCCTGCAGCAAGGCGTTGGTCTTGTGCACGAAGCCGGCGATGGCCGAGATCGGGATCGACACGTCATGCTTGACCGACTTGCCCAGCTCCGCTTCGGCCAGCGGAATACTTTCACGCAAGTGCCACAGCGCCTTGCTTTGCGCCACATTCGCGGCAATGGCTGCATCGTTCACGAGCCCGCTTTCGATGGCCTCGCCTAATACGGTCTCGAAGCGTTCGCGCGCGTGCGCCTCGCTTTCGCTGTCGGACAGCTCAAGCAGGGCGAACCATGGCGATGCGGCGGAATCTCCCTCGAAGGGCAGGCGCTGCTGCGGGAATAGTCGAACGACCGACTGCAGGCAGGCACCGCTCATCAGTTCAAAGCCGGTCAGCGCCGCGCCAAAGCCCGCCCGGGCGCGCGACAGCAGCTCGACGGCCTGATCGATGCCGTCCAGGGTCAGCAATGCCGTGCATGAAGCCACGGGCCTGGGAAACAGTTTCAGCGTGGCTGCGGTGATGATGCCCAGCGTGCCTTCGCTGCCGATGTACAGGTCGCGCAAATCGTAGCCGGTGTTGTCCTTGCGCAGGCCGCGCAGGCCGTGCCAGATCTCGCCTTCGGCGGTCACGACCTCCAGGCCAAGAGTCAGTTCACGCGTGTTGCCGTAGCGCAGCACCTGGGTGCCGCCGGCATTGGTCGCCAGATTGCCGCCTATGGTGCAGCTGCCTTCGGCGGCCAGGCTCAGCGGAAACAGCCGGCCCGCCGCGGCTGCGGCCTCCTGTACGGCCTGCAGCACGCAGCCCGCTTCCACGGTGATCGTGTCGTTGTCGGTATCCAGTGCGCGCACCGCTGTCAGGCGGGTAGTGGACAGGATCACCGCGCTGCCGGACAGGTCAGGCGTGGCGCCTCCGCACAGGCCCGTGTTGCCGCCTTGCGGCACCACCGGCACCCCATGGGTAGCGCACAGTTTCACGGCCGCCGCCACTTCCCCGGTCGAGCCGGGACGGATAACCGCCAGCGCGGCGCCTCGATAACGGCGGCGCCAATCCAGCACATACGTGTCGGCGTCCGTGCCCGTCAGCACGTGGGATGCGCCCAGAAGGGACTGTAGATCGCTCAGCAAGGTCATAGCGCGGCACAAGTAGCGCCTGGGGCGAGCCCAGGCTGGGAGTGTGCGGTCTATTGTAGGGGGTGAGCGCCCGGGTGACAGCACGGCGGGCATGCCGCACCCGCCGGCAGAGCCTTTCAGCCGACGGCCTGATCCAGCCGCGTACCCGTCAGGCCCGAACAATAGGCCCGCGAGGCGATGCGGTTCATCAGGAAGGCCCGGTCCACGCCCGCGGGGCCGGGCATTTCCGACAGCGCGCGGTAGGCGCGGCGCAGGACCTCGCCCCGGGTCGCGCCGCACACCAGCAGCCGCGTGCACGGCAGGCGGCGGTCCACGCAACCATCGATGCGCAGTTCCAGCGCATGGGCGGCGACCGGTTCGCAGTCATGCACGGCCGTGCCCGCATGTGCCTGCGCCTGGGCGTCGATCACGCGGAACACGCCGCTGCGATCGTCCAGCGCGAAAGCGACAGTGCCCATGCCCTGCCAGCCGCGATCTCGCGCCACGTCGGCGGCGACGGCGCGCAACGCGCTTTCCACGGAGGCCGGCAGATGAGGCGCCGGACACTCGGCGATCAGCACGCGGGCGTCGCGCCATACGCAGCGTTCCCAGGCCCGGCCCGTGGCCAGGCCGCCCGCCTCGGAAACGAACACGTGAATGTCGAGCCGGCGCTCGCGGCCTGCGGCCGGCCCGGCGTGATCCGTGGGCGGGCCCCGCCGGTTTGAGGCGCCCCTGGATGACATGACAGTAGAAACTTTGGCGCCCATGGCCCCTCCCGGTCTTTCTGCTTGCATAGCAAGCGTATCACCTTCGGAGGACGAGCAAGTTTTGTGCCATGCCCAGCCCACTGGGCAAACCCCGTAGCGCGGCCTGCCGCCGCACCGGAAACACGCGTGGGAGCCCGTGGGCGCACCAGATCAGGGCGGACGTCCCGCCACGGTGCAAGAAGGGAAAAAGCCCTACGCCGTCTGCCGGATGAAGGGGGAGCGCCAATGGGGGATAATTCCGGTTTAATCCCTAGCCAGGCGCGTTTTGATATGCGGGTTTACCAGAATCGCTTCAGAACCCGAGCTGGAACCCAACATCCAAGGAACCGTCGTGGGCAACAACACGCAATTTCCGGGCTCGGTCTTCAAGGCCTATGACATCCGTGGCACCGTGCCCGACCTGATCGACGCCCGCTTCGCCCGCGCCTTGGGCGTGGCGCTGGCAGCCCGCGCGCGCGAACAAGGCGTGCAGACCCTGGTCGTCGGCCGCGACGGCCGCCTGAGCAGCGAGATGCTGTCGGTGGCGGTGCAGGAAGGCATGCTGGAAGGCGGAGTGGACACGCTGGACATCGGCATGGTGCCCACGCCGCTGGTCTATTTCGCCGCCAACGTCATGCAAACGGGATCGGGCGTCGCCATCACCGGCAGCCACAACCCGCCCAAGTACAACGGCTTCAAGATGATGATGGGTGGCCGCGCGCTCTACGGCGAGGACGTTCAGGCGCTGGCTGCCCGCATGAACGGCCCTGCCAGCGCCCCGGCGGCCCGGCCCGGCGTGCGCCGCCAGCTGGACTTGGTGGCGTCCTACATCGCGCGCGTCGCGTCCGGCATCAAGCTGGCGCGGCCCATGAAAATCGCCATCGACTGCGGCAACGGCGTGGCCGGCGCGGTCGCCCCGGCGCTGTTCCGCGCCCTGGGCTGCGAGGTCACCGAGCTGTTCTGCGAAGTGGACGGCACTTTCCCCAACCACCACCCCGATCCCGCCGAACCCAAGAACCTGCAGGACCTGATCAAGTGCGTGGCCGAGACCGACTGCGAACTGGGCCTGGCTTTTGACGGCGACGGCGACCGCCTGGGCGTGGTGACGAAATCGGGCCAGATTGTCTGGCCGGACCGCCAACTGGTGCTGTTCGCCCGCGACGTGCTGGACCGCAATCCGGGCGCCACCATCATCTATGACGTGAAGTGCAGCCGCCACGTGGGCCTGTCGGTCGAAGCCGCCGGCGGCGTGCCGCTGATGTGGAAGACCGGCCATTCGCTGGTGAAGGCGAAGCTGGCCGAGACCGGCGCCCCGCTGGCCGGCGAGATGAGCGGCCACATCTTCTTCAAGGAGCGCTGGTACGGCTTCGATGACGGGCTCTATACCGGCGCTCGCCTGCTCGAGATCGTGTCGCGCGACGCCGATCCCTGCGCCGTGCTGGAAGCCCTGCCGCAAGACGTTTCCACCCCCGAACTGAAGCTGGAAATGGAGGAAGGCCAGCCCTTCACCCTGGTCCAGGCCTTGCAGGAGCAAGGGCAATTCCCCGGCGCGAATCGCGTGATCACGATTGATGGCGTGCGTGCGGAATATCCTGATGGCTTCGGCCTGGCGCGCCCCTCGAACACTACGCCGGTGGTCGTGCTGCGTTTCGAAGCGCAAACGCCCGCCGCGCTGGAACGCATACAAGCCGACTTCCGCCGCGAACTGAGCAAACTCGCGCCGCAAGCCGATCTGCCTTTCTAGTTTTGCCTATGTCCTTATCGAACAGCCCAGCCTGGCAACAGTTCCTCGCGGCCACACACGCCGCGCCGCGCAGCGGCGAACAATTGCGTGTCCTCAATGCCCCCGGCCTACGCCTGGACCTGAGCGCGCAGGCGTATTCACCGGACCTGCAAAAGGCCGAGGCAGCCCTACTTGAACAACAGGGTTTCGACGCTGCCCGGTCCTGCCTGTTCGACGGCGGCAACGCAAACTGGACCGAACAACGCGCCGCCTGGCACACCGCGCTACGCGCCCCCCAGCCGCCCGCCAGGGTGGCCAAGTCCGTCCTCGGCGAACGCGAGCGCATGCGTGAATTCGTGCGCCAGGCCGACGCGGCCGGGCGCTATGGCAGCGTGCTGCACCTGGGCATAGGCGGCAGCGACTGGGGGCCCCGGCTGGTCACGCGCGCCCTGCGCCACGGCGGCGCGCGGCGCGAAGTGCGTTTCGCCTCCAACGTGGATTCGCATTCGGTCGCGGACGCGATGAGCCGCCTGGATCCGCACGACACCTTGGTCATTGTCGCCTCCAAGTCGTTCACCACCACTGAGCCGCTGGCCAATGCCGAGGTCGCCATGAACTGGCTGCGCGATGCCGGCGTGGCGGATCCGATCAGACAGGTCGTGGCGGTCACCGCCAACGTCGAGGCGGCCTTGAACCTGGGCATCCTGCCCGATCACATTTTCCAGATCTGGGATTGGGTGGGCGGACGCTATTCGCTATGGTCGGCGATCAGCCTGCCGGTCGCACTGGCGCTGGGCACAGACTCCTTTGACCAACTACTGGCGGGCGCCGCCGCCATGGACGAGCATTTCCGCACCGCGCCCATCGAGGAAAATGCGCCCGTCCAGCTGGCGCTGGCCGGCGTCGTAAACCGCAGCGTGCTGGGCTACGATTCACTGGTGATTGCACCCTACGATTCGCGGCTCTATCACATCGTACCCTGGGCCCAGCAGTTGGAAATGGAATCGCTGGGCAAGGTCGCCACCGCCGACGGCAGCCCGGCCGGCGTGCCCACCGGCCCGGCCGTCTGGGGCATGTCGGGCACCGATTGCCAGCACACCTTCTTCCAGTGGCTGCACCAGGACACCCGGGGCGCTCCCGTCGACTTCATCCTGTGCGAAAAACCCGACCACGCCTACGCGCGCCACCACGAGCTGCTGATCGCCAACTGCCTGGCACAGCGTTCCGCGCTGCTACGCGGCAAGTCCTTCGAGGAAGCGCTGGCCGAAACCTCGGCGATTGAAAGCGATCCCGACCGCGCGCGGCTGCTGGCGCAGCACCGCGTCCATCCGGGCGGACGGCCCTCCTCGCTCATCGTGCTGCCCCACCTGGAGGCCTATACCCTGGGCGCGCTGCTGGCGCTGTACGAACACAAGGTGTTCACCCAGGGCGTGGTATGGGGCATCAATCCCTTCGACCAATGGGGCGTTGAATTCGGCAAGGCCTTGGCCAAGGGCATCATGCACGAGTTGAATTCGCAGCAAGCCAGCCAGCAGGATCCCTCCACCCGCTACTGGATCGACGCGATCACGCGCCGTCCTTAAGCGCGAACCGGCGCCTTGCCGGCGCCAGCGCTTCCATTTCAGGCGCTGAGCGCGTCGTAGATTTCCACGTGGATGCGCGCCACGCGATCGATGTTGAACTCGCGCTCGGCCAGCGCCCTGCCGGCGGCGCCCATGGACTGCCGCAAGGCCGGATCCTCGGCCAGACGGGCAATGGCGTCCGCCAGCGCCTGCGCATCGCGCACCGGCACCAGCAGTCCGGTTTCGCCCGGTTCGATCGCATCGCGGCAACCCGGCACGTCGGTGGTCACGACCGCGCGCGCGCAGGCCGCGGCCTCGATCAGCGACTTGGGCAGGCCTTCGCGATAGGAAGGCAGCACGGCGATATGCGAGGCGGCGTACAACGCGGCCACGTCGGAACGTTCGCCTAGTGCGCGCACGCAGCCTTCCTGCTGCCAGGCGTCCACGTCGTCCTGCGTCGCCGAGGCCGGATTGCCTGCGTCCACGCCGCCGACCAGTTGCATCGTGACAGGCAAGCCGCGCTCGCGCAGCAGCCTTGCAGCCTGCACGAATTCCTGCACGCCCTTGTCGCGCAGCAATCGGGCCACCATGGTGACCACGACCGGCGGCGCCGGCGGTTCGGGTTGGGCCCGATACTCATTCAGGTCCACGCCCGCGCCCCGGATCATGACGACCTGGGCGTCGCGCACCGCTCCCAGCGACTTGAGCAAATCGCGGTCGCTGGCGTTCTGGAAGATCACGCGGCTATTGGGATGGCCCAGCGCCAGCCGATACAGGCGCGCCACCACGGCGCGCACCAGCTTCATCTTCAGCGAATTGGAAAGGAACACGAAGCCCAGGCCGGAAATCGCCGCGACCATGCCCGGCACGCGCGTCAGACGGGCAGCGATGCCGCCATAGAGCACGGGCTTGATCGTGACCAGATGCACGATCTGCGGCCGCAGATGCCGGAACAGCCGTATCAGGGCCAGCAGCGTACCCAACTCCTGCAAGGGATGCTTGCCGCTGCGCGTCATCGGTATGGCGTGATGCGTCATGTCCAACGCCTGGATGTCGGCCACGGCCGGACCGTCCATGGTGGCGACATGCACCTCGTAGCCCGCCTGTTGCGCGGCCAGCGCCACGGGCACGCGGTGCGACATGAAGAAGGCCGGATTGTTGACGACAAACAGCAGGCGGCGCCCTGCGCTCATGCTTTGACTCCCGAGATGCGGCGCCACACCGCGATATAGCTTTGCACCATGCGAGCCAGGTCGAAATTTTCCAGCACGCGGGCGCGGCCCGCTTCGCCCGCGCGCATGCGGCCGCGCGAGGCCACTTCGCACAGGGCCGTCTCAATGCCGCGGGCCAGCGCCTCGGGCTGCTCCGGCGGCACAACCACGCCGGCGTCGCCCACGATAAAGGCCGCGTCGCCCACGTCCGTCACGACGCAGTAGACGCCGCAGGCCATGGCTTCGGCCACCACGTTGGGAAAGCCTTCCGCGCAGCTGGACAGGACATGCAGGTCCAGCCCGTTCATTGCGGCGGGCACATCATCGCTGGGTCCCGCCAGCACCAGCCGGTCCCGCAGGCCCAACCTGTCGATCAAGGACGCCAGCTCGGTGTTTGCGGGATCCATGCCGCGGCCGATCAGCACGCAGCGCAGTCCCGCATCGCGTCCGTCGCGCACCAACGCGGCGACGGCGCGCAGCAGGTTGGCGTGGTCCTTGAGCGGATCCCAGCGGGCCACGCAACCGATGGCCGGCACGTCCTGAGGCAAACCCCAGTGCGCGCGCACCTGCTGCCGGGCTTCATCATTCGGCGCATAGCGCGATAAGTCATAGCCATTGGCGATGACCACCATGCGTTCGCGGTCATAGCCTTTGTCGGCATGACGCTGCGCCGACTTCTGGGCGGCGCACACGATGGCCTTCGGTATGCGGCCCGACAGCAGCGCGCAGGCCCGCAGCACCAGGCGAGCCGAGCGGCTGCTGCGCTCCAGGTGTTCGCCCGAATTGCGGATGCCCCAGGCGATGGCGCGCACGCCCGCCAGGCGCGCCGCCAGGCCGCCGATCAAATCGGCGTGGTACATCCAGGTCTGCACCGCATCGGGACGCGTCGTCGCGATCAGCGAGCGCAGCGCCAGGAAGCCGCCCAGGCTGACTCGTCCGCGCTTCATGGCCAGCGTATGCACGGCGACGCCTGCCGCGCGCAGACGCTCGCCATAGATGCCTTCGTCCGTCAGCGACACGACGACATGCTCCACGTCAGCCCCGGGATAGGTCGCCAGGCGGAACAGCACGGATTCGGCCCCGCCCTGCCCCAGGCCGGTGATGATGTGCAGGACACGCAGCCGCCGGGCGCTCATCGTCCCTCCCGCACGCCATCGAATAATTCATCCCATTCCGCCAGGACGCTGGCCAGCGCATAACGCTGGCGCACCGCGGCAGCGCCGCGCATGCCCAGTTGCTGACGCAGGGAGGCATCGCCCAACAAGCGGCGCAAGGCCTCGCGCAGGGCATCGCGATTGCCGGCGGGCACCAACAGGGCATCCTCGCCGTTGCGCGTCATCTCGCGCGGTCCGCTGGGACAATCGAACGCCACGCAGGGCAGGCCCAACGACATGGCTTCCAGCAGCACATTGGGGAAGCCTTCCACCAGCGAGCTCAGCACGAATGCCTGACCGCGCGCAAGTTCCTCCCAAGGCGCCTCGGTGCGGCCGGGCAGGCTGATGCGCGACTGCAGGCCCAGGCGTGCGACCTGCTCTTCCAGCGCGCCGCGTTCAGGGCCTTCGCCCCAGATGCGCAGATTCCAATCCGGAAAGTCCGGCGCCAATTGTGCGAACACGTCGATCAACAGGTCGAATTGCTTATCAGTGACCAGGCGTCCCATTGCCAACAGTTCGCGTGGACCACCGTCTTCTCGTTGCGGCACCAGCGGCGCATCCAGCAAGGGCGCGGGCAAAGGATTGGGAATCACGGCCAGACGCTTGATGCCCGGCACCTGCCGCGCGAACGGGCCGGCGGTATCCTCCGCCTGCACCGTCACCATGTCGGCGCGGGGATACAGGATGCGGCGCAGCTTGCGCCACACCGTTCCCGTCGTGGTTTCGGCCACCGGATTGGTGCGCTCGCAAACGATGAGCGGCGCCTTCAATCCCAGGGAAGCCAGTATGGCGGCCACATTGACGTTGGTCAGGAAGGACACCACCACGTCCGGTTTTGAATCGCGGATGTGTTTGCGCAGCGCGAGCAGACGCTTGAATGCGGCCATGGCTCCCGACGCACGCGTGCCTGCCAGATCCGCAAGCCAGGCCAGTTCGACCTTGTCCGACAGCGGATAGAAGCAGCTGCCCTTGGACGAGTAGGTGGGTGTCAGAATGACGGAATCCCCGCGTTCGGCCCATGCGTTGACCAGCGTGGCGGCGACCCGTTCGGCGCCGCCCGCGTGCATGGAACTGACCAGCATCAAGATTTTCATGCGTCAAAGACTCCCAACCGATCCTCCCTGTTCCTTGCCGCCGCGGTAGCGGTCAAGCCAGGCCTGCATCATCAACACGCCCCACAGATGGCTGTCCCAATTGCGATGGCCCGAGCTGTGCTCGCGCCATTTGCGCAGGATGGGCTCGGGCTCGAACCAGCCCTCCTGGCGCAGGCGCGCCGGGTCCAGCAGCGCATCGGCCCATTCACGCAGCGGGCCGCGCAACCACGCGGCCAGCGGCACGGCGAAGCCGCGCTTGGGACGGTCCACCAGCGCTTGCGGCACATGACGGTGCAGCACCTGGCGCAGCAGCCACTTGCCCGTGTTGCCGCGCACCTTGTATTGGTGCGGCAGGCTCCAGGCGAACTCATACACCCGGTGATCGATCAGCGGCACGCGCGTTTCCAGGCTGACGGCCATGGCGGCGCGGTCCACCTTGACCAGGATGTCGTCCGGCAGGTAGGTCACCGTGTCCAGCTTCATCATGGCTTCGAAAGTGGAACCCTGCATCGCCCGGGCGAATTCGGACACCGGCTCCACCCCGCCCTTCACCACGCTGGAAGGATCGGCCCAGTACGACACGAAATGGCGGTAGAACTCGCCGCGCGTATCGGTGCGCAGCAGCTCGCCCAGCTTGCCGACCTTGCCGCGCCAGGCGCCGCGCCCGGGCAGATGGGTGGACGCACTCAACAACGCGCCGGCGGGCTTGCGCAGCAGCGCCGGGACGCGTTCGCATTGCTGCCACCAGTTGTTCACACGGAAATAGCGCGAATAGCCGCCGAAGAGTTCATCGCCGCCATCGCCGGACAGCGCCACGGTGACGTGCTGGCGCGCCATGCGGGTGACCAGCGAGGTCGGGATCTGCGACGAATCCGCGAACGGCTCGTCGTACATGTCGGCCAGCGTGGGCACCACGGCCAGCGCGTCCTCTGCCGTCACGTACAGTTCGGTGTGGTCGGTGCCAAGATGCGTGGCCACCGCCTTGGCATGCTGCGCCTCGTCGTAGCCCTTCTCGTGAAAGCCGATGGCAAAAGTGCGCACGGGCTGCGAGCTTTGCGCCTGCATCAGAGCCACGATGGTGGACGAGTCGATGCCGCCGGACAGGAAGGCGCCCAGGCTCACGTCCGACAGCATCTGGCCGCCGACCGCCTTGGACAGCACGCCTTCCAGCGCGTCAGTGGCCTGCGCGTCGGATTCGAAAGACAGTAGCGATTGCGCGGAAGTGTCCGCGGCTTCGCGGGCCGACCAGTACACACGCGGCTCGGGCATGCGGCGGCTGCGGGTGTCATCGGCCGTAAATTCGACCCAGGTGCCCGGGGGCAACTTGGCGATACCCTGGTAAATCGACTGCGGCGCTGGAATGTAGTTGTGCCGCATGAACGACGCCAGCGCGTTGCGGTTGAGCTCGCGGCCGAAGCCCGGAATCGGCATCAGGCCCTTGAGTTCGGACGCGAACACCAGCTCGGCGCCTGAATAGCCGTAGTACAGCGGCTTTTCACCCATGCGGTCGCGCGCCAGCATCAGCTTGCGCGAGGCGCGGTCCCACAACGCGATGGCGAACATGCCCACCGCGGCCTGCAAGGTGGCCTCGATGCCCAGGGCGGTAAAGCCCGCCAGCAGCGTTTCCGTATCGGAATGGCCGCGCCACGACGGCGCCAGCGCCGATTGTTCGAGCTGCTTGCGGATGTCGAGGTGGTTGTAGATTTCGCCGTTGAACACCATGACATAGCGGCCGCAGGCCGACGTCATGGGTTGGTGGCCGGCCTCGGTCAGGTCGAGGATCGCCAGGCGCACATGCGCCAGCGCCAGCTCGGCCTCGGGATCCTCCCAGAAACCATTGCTGTCCGGCCCGCGGTGGCGGATGCGGCGGCAGCTTTCCGCCAACACCCGCTCCTTGTTCCCGACAGGGCCCCAAATCCCGACTATTCCGCACATGATGAAGTTCTCGTTGTCACTGTAGCAACGGCGCGACGCGCGGCCTCAACGGCCGGTTCCGCGCACACCGTCAAAAAGTTCTTGCCATTTCTGCAGCACGCGAGCGGCCGAAAAACGGTCGCGCACGTCGGTCGCGGCCTGCGCCATGCGTACACGGTCCGCGTCATTGCGCATGACGGCGTCCAGCGCCTTGCATAGCGCGGGCACGTCGCCATTGGGGCGCACCAGCACGCCGTCCACGCCCTCGCGGATGATCTCGCGCGGCCCCGTGTCGCAATCGAACGACACGGCGGCCAGCCCGCTTGCCATGGATTCGAGCAGGGTATTGGACAGCCCTTCGAAGCGCGACGTCAGTACGTACAGATCGGCGCTGTCATACCAGTCGCCGACGTTGCCTGCGCGCCCCGGCATGAAAATCCGCGACGCCAGGCCGGCCTCGCGGACCTGCGCCTCCAAGGCGCGGCGCTCGTCGCCCTCGCCCAGGATAACCAGATCCCAGCCAGGATGCGACGCCGCCAATTTCGCGTAGGCCTGGATCAGCAGGTCGAAACCCTTGTCGGCGTGCAGGCGCCCCACCGCCAGCAGGCGCTTGCGGCCGTCGCCCGACACCGGCGTCAAGACCGGTTCAGCGCGAGGCAGGGGAAAGTGTACAGGGTTGGGAATGACGGCCAGCTTGCTGCCCGGCACGTGCTGCGCCAGCCAGTCGGCGGTGCCGCGGGTCAGCGCCACCACGCTGCCTGCGCGCGGATATGTGAGGCGGCGCAGGCGCTGCCAGAAGCCCGACAGGGTCTGCGAAGGCGGATGGGTATGCTCGGTGGCGATCACCCGGCAGGACAGGCCCGCGCAGGCCAGTACCGACAGTACCGACGCCGTCGTCATCATGCCCAGCACGATGTCCGGGCGGAACGACTTGACCACGCGGCGCAAGGCGCGCACCCGTTGCACATTGCTCCAGATGCCGCGCAGGCCACCGCCCTCGCCCGCCGTATGCAGGACCTCGCGGCGCACCTTGGGGTGCAGCGTGTAGACGTCGCCCTCGGCGCTGGCCTGCGTCACGACCATGACCTCGCGGCCCATGCCCGCCCAGTGCGCGCTCAGGTCCGCGGCCACGCGCTCCGCGCCGCCGCCATGCAGGGAGTGGATGAACAGCAGGACGCGCGGCGCCGGGCCGGTATCGGTCACGGGCATTCAATCGGCCTCTTTGGGTTCAGGCTTGCGCATTGCCACCAGCAGGTAGCACGCGAAGGACAACAGATACATGAGGCTGGTCGCCAGCATGATGCCGGCCGCTCCCATCCTGGGCGCCAGCACGGTATTCAACACCGCCTTCAGGGCGAAATTGGCGACGGCAATGGCCGCCATCACGCGGTAGCGGTTCTGGCTGGCCAGCAATTGCACCAGGATCAGCACGCCGAAGTAGAACGGCAGTTGCAGCAGCCCCCAGCGAAACACATGCGCCACGGCCTGGGTATTCTCGGCGGTGAAGGCGCCACGCTGGAAAAGCACGGAAACGCCCCACGGCGCCAGTATCCAACCCACGGCGACGGCGGCAGCGCCTGCGGCCACCATCAGCACCGACCATTTAAGCGCCATGCCTCGCGCACGAGCGGTATCGCCGCGCGCCTGCACATCGGCCAGCACCGGCAAGGCCGCGCGCCCCACCGACACGGCGCCAATCCCCAGCACCAGCGACAGCAGCCGGCTGGCATAGCCCAGCGTGGCGTTGGCGTTCGCGCCCAGATTGGCGGCGGCGTACTGGTCCAGCGGACCGACGAAACTCATGGCCACCTGGCCGATCAGCATCACGCCCGCGGCGCCCAGCAGTTCGGGCCAGTGCGGCGATTGCAGCGTCAGCCGGGGCGCGCCCCAGAAGCCGCCATCGGCGCGCGCAGCCAGCCACGCGAGCCAGACGGTCTGGATCGCATAACCCACCAGCGTGCCCCACAGCAGCGGCCCGACGCCGTCGGCGCTGGCGGCCAGCATCACCCAGGCCAGCGTCGCCACGGCCGGCACGCTGTCCAGCAGGGTATTGACGTGTCTTTCCTGCGCCCGCAGCCGCGCGGCGCTGATGCCGGCAACCAGCAGCAGCGCCGACACCGGCGCGAAGGCGACAAGCAGCTGGCCCGTCATGTCGCCCACGTGGGCCGACAAACCCTGGCCCAGCACGCCGACGACCTGCGGCCAGGCGAACCAGGTCAGCAGCGCCAGCGCAATGCCCGCGGCGGCCACCCAGCCCTGCAGCTCGCGGATGAACAGATTTCTTTCGGCGACATCGGCGCGGCGCAGCCGCACCAGCACCGGGATCAGGACCACCGACAGCACGCCCACGATGGTGACCGGCAGCCAGGTGGCCATGGTCATCGTGAACTGGTAGGCGTCCACGGCGTCGCTGACGCCGTAGCGGTACGCCACCGCCATCTCCTTGATGGCGCCGGCGGCCTTGCCCAGCAGCAGGAACACCGCCACCCGGAAGGCGCCCTTGAAGATGCGCTGGTGGTCCGGATGGATGCTGCCGAGTTTTCTGACGAGTGCTTTCAAATCAACGCAGGAATTGCGTGTACCAGGGCATGGCCACTTCCAGGCCTTGCAGCACGGTGTGCGTAGGCTCGTAGCCCAGCAACCGGCCCGCCTTGCTGACGTCCGCCTGCGAATGGCGCACGTCGCCCGCGCGGAAGTCGGCGTAGACCGGCTTCTTGCCATAAACCACGTTTTGGTTGCCCAGGGCTTGCACCAGGAAGCCGAACAGCTGGTTCAAGGTGCTGCGGCCGCTGACCGCCACGTTGTAGACCTGGTTGCGGCCTTCCGGCGCGGCCATGGCCGCGAGGATGTTGGCCTGCACGGCATTTTCCACGAAGCAGAAATCGCGGCTGGTCTCGCCGTCGCCGTTGATGGTGACGTCCTCGTTCTGGATCATCGCGGCCGTCCACTTGGGGATCACGGCCGCGTAAGCGCCATTGGGGTTCTGACGCTTGCCGAATACGTTGAAGTAGCGCAGGCCCACCGTTTCGAAGCCATAGCAGCGCGCAAACACGTCGGCATAAAGCTCGTTGACGTACTTGGTAACCGCGTAGGGAGACAGGGGCTTGCCGATGTTTTCCTCGACCTTGGGCAACGCCGGATGGTCGCCGTAGGTCGAGCTGGATGCTGCGTAGACAAAGGATTTGACCTCCGCATCTCGCGCCGCCACCAGCATATTCAAGAAGCCGCCGATGTTCACTTCGTTGGACGTGATCGGATCCTTCAGCGAGCGCGGCACAGAGCCCAGCGCAGCCTGGTGCAGCACTAGCTCCACGCCTTGCATCGCACGGCGGCATGCTTCCAGGTCGCGGATATCGCCTTCGATGAAGGTGAAGCGGGCCCACTGCTCGGGCGTGACGGAATTGCGCACTTCGTCCAGGTTGTGCTGAAAACCCGTCGCGAAGTTGTCCATGCCGGTCACGGTCTGGCCCAGCTTCAGCAGGGTTTCCAGCAGGTTCGAACCGATGAAGCCGGCGCAGCCGGTCACCAGCCACTTGCGCGGCGCGGCCGACAGTTCCTTTTTGATGGTCTCAAAGCGGGTGGTCATGGGCAGTCCTTACAGGCGCAGATCGGATTCGGAAGGCGAAAGCACGTACTTCAGGTCATACAGGATGTGCTGCGGCTTGCCGAGCTTGCGGATGCCTTCCGCACCCAACGCCTTGAACTGGTTGTGCGCCACGCCCAGGATCACGGCGTCATACTTGCCTTCCTCGGGCTTGGCCACCGGGGTCAGGCCGTATTCGTGCATGGCTTCTTCGGAATCGACCCACGGGTCGTACACGTCGACATCGACGTTGTAGTCGCCCAGTTCCTTCACGATGTCCACGATGCGGGTGTTGCGCAGGTCGGGGCAGTTTTCCTTGAAGGCCAGGCCCATGACCAGCACACGGGCGCCCTGCACGTGGATGCGGCGCTTGGTCATGGCCTTGACCAGTTGCGACACCACGTAGCTGCCCATCGAGTCGTTCAGGCGGCGGCCCGCCAGGATGATCTCGGGGTGATAGCCGATGGATTGCGCCTTGTGAGTCAGGTAATAGGGATCAACGCCGATGCAGTGGCCGCCGACCAGGCCCGGACGGAACGGCAGGAAGTTCCATTTGGTGCCGGCCGCCTGCAGTACGGCTTCGGTGTCGATGCCCATCTTGTTGAAGATCAGGGCCAGCTCGTTGATCAACGCGATGTTCACGTCGCGCTGCGTGTTTTCGATGACCTTGGCGGCCTCGGCCACGCGAATGCTGGAGGCCTTGTGGGTGCCAGCGGTGATGATCTGCTTGTAAAGCTGGTCGACCAGTTCGGCCACTTCGGGCGTCGAACCGGAGGTCACCTTCTTGATCGTGCTGACGCGGTGGTCCTTGTCGCCCGGATTGATGCGCTCGGGGCTGTAGCCGGCAAAGAAGTCCACGTTGAACTTCAGGCCCGACACGCGCTCCAGCACCGGCACGCAGTCTTCTTCCGTGGCGCCAGGGTAGACGGTGGATTCGTAGATGACGATGTCGCCACGCTTGAGCACGGCGCCGATGGTCTCGCTGGCCTTGACCAGCGGGGTCAGGTCCGGCTGCTTGTACTCGTCGATGGGGGTCGGCACGGTCACGATGAACACGTTGGCCTGGCCAAGCACGGCGCGGTCCGCCGTGTAGCTCAACTGGGTTGCTTCCTTCAGCTCTTCATCGCTGACTTCCAGCGTATGGTCGTGGCCCGCCTTGAGCGCGTCGATGCGGCGCGTATTGATATCGAACCCGATGACCGAACGCTTCTTGCCGAACTCCACAGCCAGCGGCAGGCCGACATAGCCCAGGCCGACAACAGCGAGTTTCACATCCTGAATTCGCAACATAACTCTCCCTTCACCGTAGAACGATTACGGCATTTCAAATATGGTCGGGTAATTAGAAAAAGATTACCGAGCCCCCGGCGGCAGCCGCCGGGGCGCCCAAAACTAATCGGAAGCCCGTAAAACGGATGGCAGCAGCAGCCAGCCCGGACGACGCCAGGACACAAGCCGCGAATACAGCCAGATATAGACGGCGGCGAACACCACAAGGCTGACGCACAGCGCCCAGGCGTTGTCCCACCAGATGGTCGCGGGCACCAGGCCGATCAGGGCCAGCACCCACATGTAAGGCGAGGCCAGCGCATTGCACAGTGCCGGCACCGCATGCCGCCGGCCGCGGCTGAACGTGACACGCACCAGACGGCGGAACACCAGCTGGTGCAGGTGCAGCGCATCCGGCTGGTCCACCGGCACGCCGCGCTTGAAGCGGCGGCGCCAGATCGAAAAACCGGTTTCGAAGACGGGATAGAACAACACCGCCAGCGCGTAGAACGGCGACACCGAAGGATTGCGCACCACCAGCAGCACGGCCAGCTCGGCCAGCATGAAGCCCAGGAAGTACGCGCCCCCGTCGCCCAGGAACACGCGCCCGAACGGGAAGTTCCAGACCAGGAAGCCCAGCGTGGCCGAGGCCAGCGCCGCCGCCACCAGGAAAATCGGCACGTCGCCCACTTGCAGCGCCACCAGGCTGATCGAGACGGCCATCAGCGTGGCCACCATGCCGGCCAGGCCGTTCATGCCGTCGACGATATTCAGCGCGTGCGTACAGCCGCCCACCGCGAACATGGTGAACAGCAGCGACACCGGCCAGAAGGAAAGCACGTAATCCACCGGCGCCATGCCCACGCGGCTGACGCCGCCCAGCAGCCACCAGGCGATCGCGGCCGACAGGAAGGCCGCCAGCAGGCGCTTGCTGGCGCCGATGTCCTTGGTGATGTCTTCCAGCAGGCCGGCCACGAACACGGGCAGCGCCGCGACGAATAGCGCGGGCCACAGCCAGGTCAGCGTCATGTTGCTGGGTCCAAGAACCAGCAGGCCCGCCAGCGTGCCCGCGAGCACTGCCAGCCCGCCGACGCGGGGCGTGGCGCGGGAATGGTTGGCTTGGGGCTTGTTGAGGTCGCTGTCGCCGGTGAAGGCGCCATGCCAGCGCTCCGACGCCACGATGAGTCCCCCCACCATGAATGCGACCACGCAAATGTACAGCCAGGTCACCGAGTCACCTCTGGTTGGTCTATCGAGACAGGCCCGCCATTATCGGAGGCAGGTGTAACGCCCATATATGGGAGGAATAAGGAAGTGCAATTCACCGGCACAGAACGTAACGCATTGCGCCATGCCGGCAGCACCAGGTTGGAACTGCCATTTGGCTCGATCGCCAAGGCGAAACCGCGCAGGCGCGGAAATAGGGATTTCATGGAACGATTGTAGAACTTTCCGCCCTGGCGCACGCGAAATATCCAAGGGAAAACGCGCAGACCGCCCCCTGGCATAAGTGCCATGAAGGGCTACGGTCGATGCTCTGTTCCAGTTAAATGGGGACACATTTAAAACATCGAAAAAAAAGCCCGAGATCGTGAGATCTCGGGCTAAATCCACCAAAGGAGGAGGGTGGAGGAGACAACCGTGGCATGTTGGGAGCTGGCCTTCTGCTCGCTACGCTTTCGGGGTTTTGCACCGCGCCGACTGCGTTTCAACATCCGATGAATGAATAGTACCGAGGTTTTTTGTGCGATGCAAGAATTTTTTTAGTCTGCCGCACAAGAGATTTTTTGCGTTGCAAATTTGCCGCAACACCCCAGGCATCCCTCTGGAAACCCGCGCCAATCAATGCCTGTTCCAAAAACAGGGTTTTTGCCGAATGGGTAAACCCACCCGGGGCTTACCCTAGCCATCATCGGGTTATCCCGCTCTGGATTTCGCACCAGAACGGTGCGCCTGGCACCAAGTTGCAGCTATTTTTGCGCATTGCAACATTTCGCTTTCCAACTGCTTCAGACCCAGTAAGCGGTAGTCGTCATGACCTTGGACATCGCCCGCATCGCGGCCTTCACTGGCGCCGGCAAGGGCACTCCACCCGCCGCTTCCGCGCTGGCGCGATGCTGCGCCTCGTCCTCTTTCATCTTCTGCACGATCTGGCGCGACCGCTCGTCTTGCACCGGCAAGGTGCGCAGATGTTCTTCCAGATGCGCTTCGACCTGTTTTTCGGTTTCCGCCATGAAACCCAGATTGCGCGGCACGCCGGCGTAGCTGGCCAGCACGCCGAGCGCAAACGAACCCGCGTACCAAACCGGATTCAGCAGGCTGGGGCGGCTGCCCAGTTCCGTCAGCCTTTGATTGCACCAGGCCAGATGATCCACTTCCTCGGAAGCCGCGTTCAGCAGCAATGCCCGCGGCGCGGGTTCGCGGCATACCGAAGCCTGGCCCCGGTACAGCGCCTGGGCGCAGACCTCGCCGACATGATTCACCCGCATCAAGCCGGCCGCGTGGCGCTTTTCCTGGGCCGACAGGGCTTGCGGCGCCTCATCGGCGGTGGCCGGATACGGACGGCCGGCCGTGGCGCTGCCGGACAGCACCCGCAACGCGCGGTCGGCCTCGGCCAGCAGGGCATCCACGGGGCTGATGCGGCGCAGGAAGGAAACGGGGCTGGGGCGTGACAGAGCGGTGGACATAGGGCAACTCCTCGGCAAGGCTGGCGCACACACCCCTGATGCGGGGCGGGGCTCTCATGCCCGGAATTGTACGCAACAGGTATCATCAGCCATTGACAGCGCTCAAGCTCAAGGACACGACAATATGGAATGCACGATCGACTGGGGCGGCCCGAACGGCATGCTCTTCACCGCCAGCACCGGCAGCGGCCACGTGGCCGTGATGGACGGCGCCGTGGACGGCGGCGGGCACAATCTGGCCCCCCGTCCCATGGAAATGCTGCTGGCCGGCACCGGCGGCTGCACCGCCTATGACGTGGTACTGATCCTCAAGCGCGGGCGCCATGCCGTCAGCGGCTGCAGCGTCAAGCTCCAGGCCGACCGCGCCGATACCGACCCCAAGGTCTTCACCCGCATCCATTTCGCCTTCACCGTTACCGGCCACAACCTGCCGCGCGCCGCGGTCGAGCGCGCGGTGCAGCTGTCGCACGAAAAATACTGCTCGGCCTCGGCCATGCTGGAGAAGACTGCGGCGCTGACCTTCTCGGTCGAGATCGTCGACACGCAGGAAACGCCGGCCGCCGCCTGAACCGCGCCCGCGTGGTGTAATTCATCTATTCCTAACTTATAAGAGCCGCCGCGATCCGTTCGCGGCGGCTGTCTGCGTCACCCGCCGGGCGAGCGTGCGCAAGGACCGCCATGAAACAATACCTGGACCTCGTTCAATCCATCCTGGACACCGGCGCGTGGCAGGAGAACCGCACGGGCATACGCACCCTGAGCATGCCGGGCGCATCGCTGCGCTTCGACCTGCAAAAAGGGTTCCCCGCAGTGACCACGAAGAAGTTGGCCTTCAAGTCCGCCATCGGCGAAATGGTGGGTTTTCTGCGCGCCTCGCGCAGCGCAGCGGAATTCCGCGAGCTTGGCTGCAAGGTCTGGGACCAGAATGCCAACGAGAACAGCCAGTGGCTGGCCAACCCGTACCGGGAAGGACCCGACGACCTGGGCCCGGTCTACGGCGTGCAATGGCGCCAGTGGCCGGCCTACAAGATGCTGGACGCCAGCCGCTCGGCGCAGATCGCCGACGCCCTGTCGCGCGGCTACGCCAAGGTCTCCGATCTGGAGGAAGGCGGCGTGCCCAAGGTGCTGCTCTACAAGGCGGTGGACCAGCTGCGGCAATGCCTGGACACCATTCATGAGCGGCCCGGCGACCGCCGCATCCTGTTCCACGGCTGGAACTGGGCGCAGATCGAGGAAATGGCGCTGCCCCCGTGTCACCTGCTCTACCAATTCCTGCCGAACGCGACGACCCGCGAGATATCGCTGTGCCTGTACATCCGTTCCAACGACGTCGGTTTGGGCACGCCATTCAATCTCACCGAAGGTGCGGCCCTGCTGCATCTGGTCGGCCGACTGACTGGCTACACGCCGCGCTGGTTCACCTATTTCATCGGCGACGCGCACATTTACGAAAACCACCTGCCGATGCTGCGTGAGCAACTCACGCGCGAGCCCTACGAAGCGCCCACGCTGGTGCTGTCGGACCGCATTCCCGATTTCGCGGTCACCGGACGCTATGAGCCCGAATGGCTGGAGAAGGTGGAACCCAGCGACTTTTCATTGTCGGGCTACACCCACCACGCCCCCCTCACCGCCGCCATGGCCGTATAGACCGTGGCAGCCTGCGTGCTCATGGCCGCAGGTGAAGATTGGTGAGCATCTGGAAGCGTGTTTTCGGTATAACCCATCCCTTAGCCATGGACGCGCGTCCAGAAATGCCCGCGCGCCATTGCTTCCGACCGGCACCTGCCGCGCCGTGCCTGTCGCTCGCCGCGACCCGGGCAGTCCGCCCGGCAGCGCCGTCCGCAGGCGTTGCTCAGCCGCACTCCCCTTCCCAAAAAGAGAGCACGTGTATCACCAGCGTCGACCGCCGAATTCTGTCTTGCGACCGACTTGCAACCATAGACTACCAATTGAATTGATATGAAGCCCGCGCGGCGGCAGCATGCGCCAAGGACAGGACCCTACAAATGCTCGTCGGAACTTATAACCCTTCGCTCGTCCTCGTATCTCTAGGAGTCGCCATCCTGGCGTCGTACACGGCGTTGGGCATGGCCAACCGCGTCAGGGCCTCGCACGGGTTGCCCAGCGCGCGCTACTGGTTGGCGGGCGGCGCGTTCGCGATGGGCGTGGGCATCTGGTCCATGCACTTCGTGGGCATGCTGGCCTTCAGCCTGCCCATTGCCATGGGTTATGACCTGCCCCTGACCGTCCTGTCGCTGGTCATTGCCATCGGCTGCTCCGCCTTCGCGCTATGGACCGTAAGCAAGGATGAGCTGCCGCGGCGACGGCTGATGATCGGCGCCCTGCTCATGGGAGCCGGCATCGCGGCGATGCACTACCTCGGCATGGCCGCCATGCTCATGGAACCCGGCATCGTCTACGACGCCAAATGGTTCGCGCTGTCCATCGTGATTGCCGTGGCCGCCTCCGGCGCGGCGCTGTGGATCACCTACCGGCTGCGCCACGGCGGCCCCCGCGTGGTCTGGTCGCGGCCGCTGGCGGCAGTGATCATGGGCATCGCCATCGTCGGCATGCACTACACCGGCATGGCCGCCGCCGGATTCCCCGCAGGTAGTATCTGCATGGCAGCCAACAGCGGCATTTCGGCCGGCTGGCTGGCCATCGCCGTGACCGCGGTGACCCTGAGCGTGCTGGCCATCGCCCTGCTGGTCGCGGTGCTGGACAACCGGCTGGAGGCGCGCACCTCGGCCCTGGCTTCTTCGTTGGCCGAGGCCAACGAAGAACTGGTGCAACTGGCGCTGCACGACACGCTGACCAAGCTGCCCAACCGCATTCTGCTGGAAGACCGGCTGGAGCAGGCGATCGAAAGCGCCAGCCGCCGCAAGGGCTACTTCGCGGTCCTGTTCTTCGACCTGGACGGCTTCAAGGCGGTCAATGACGCCTACGGACACCACACCGGCGACGCTTTGCTGATCGACCTGGCGCAGCGCATCCGCCAGGCCCTGCGCACGCAGGACACCGTGGCGCGCCTGGGCGGCGACGAGTTCATCGTGCTGAGCGAAGTGATCGAACCCACCGACGCAGCCAACGTCGCTGACCGCCTCATCGACGCCATCGCACGACCCGTCACTGTCTACGGGCATGAGGTGATGGTGACCTCGAGCGTGGGCATCGCCATCTATCCCAACGACGGCCAGGACACCCACGCCCTGCTGACCAACGCCGATGCGGCGATGTACCACGCCAAGCGCCTGGGCGGCACTGGCTACAGCTTCTTCGAACCGTCCATGAATGCGGACGCGCACGAGCAGATCGAACTGCTGCACGACCTGCGCCTGGCGCAGGAGCGCAACCAGCTCGTCCTGCACTACCAACCCAAGTACGAAGCGCCCGCCGGCCCCATCATCGGCGCCGAGGCGCTGCTGCGCTGGAACCACCCGACCCGCGGCCTGGTGGGCCCGGACCAGTTCATCCCCACGGCGGAAAAGACCGGCCTGATCCTGTCCATCGGCGAATGGGTGATCAACGAGGCCTGCCGCCAGATGCGGGAATGGATCAACGCCGGCCAGGGCCACTGGACCGTCGCCGTCAATATCTCGGCCCTGCAGTTCGCCCACGCCAGCCTGGTGGAAACGGTACGCTCGGCCCTGGACCGCCATGGCGTGCCGCCGGCCTGCCTGACCCTGGAAGTGACCGAGTCCACCGCCATGCGCGACGCCGAGGCCAGCCTGGCGGTGCTCAAGCGCCTGTCGAACCTGGGCGTGACGATTTCGATCGACGACTTCGGCACCGGCTATTCCAGCCTGCTCTATCTGAAGCGGCTGCCGGCCACCGAGCTGAAGATCGACCGCGGCTTCGTCAACCAGCTGGAAAACGACAACGAGGACGCCGCCATCGTGTCGGCCATCGTCGCGCTGGCGCAGCAACTCAACCTGCGCATCGTCGCCGAGGGCGTGGAAACGCCGGCGCAACAGAAGTTCCTGACGGGCCTGGGCTGCGATTCGCTGCAGGGCTTCCTGCTGGGCAAACCCATGCCCGCCACCGAATTCCTGGAACACGCGGTCGACTGAGCGGCCCGCGCGGCGCAAGCCGCCGCGCAAATTTGCTACGCTTGCCGTAGCCAACCGGCCGAACCCCTACCGTCCCGACCCCGCATGCCCGCCAGCCTTACCCTCATCGTCGCCTACTCCACCAATCGCGCCATCGGACGCGACAATGCCCTGCCCTGGAAACTGCCGGGCGATCTGGCGCATTTCAAGCGCAGCACCCTGGGCCACCCCATCATCATGGGCCGCAAGACCTGGGACTCGCTGGGTCGGCCGTTGCCCGGCCGCAGCAACATCGTGATCAGCCGCAACCCCGATTTCAGCGCTGCGGGCGCCATCGTGGTGCCGTCGCTCGAAGCAGCGATCCAGGCCTGCGGCGACATCGATGCGGCCTATGTGATCGGCGGCGCGCAGATCTACGCGCAAGCCCTGCCGCTGGCCCAGCGCGTGCTGGCCACTGAAGTCCGCGCCGAGGTTGAAGGCGACGCCTTCTTCCCCCTGCTGCCCGCCTTCCAATGGAAGGAAACGGCGCGCGAAGCGCAGCCGGCCGAAAACGGCTACGAATACGATTTCGTGACTTACGAGCGCCAGTGACTCAGGCCGCCGCCCCGGCATTTCGCATGAAGCGCCAGAGCGCTGGCGCCTCCGAGTAAGCGACGTTGAAACGCACCCAGGGCGTATCGGCCTCGTCCGCCTCGAAATAGGAACCGGGCGCCAGCCAGATCCCGTCCTTTAGCGCCAGTTCCGCGAGTCCGTTGGCGCCGCGTTCGCGCCACTGCCCGGCCACCTTGGCCCACAGGAAGAGGCCGCCTTGCGGCCTCCCATATATCTCGAAGCCATGCTGCGCCATCAGCTCGCCCACGCCGGCATGGGCCTCTGCCAGCCGTTCGCGGGTGCGGGCGATGTGGGCACGGTAGCGGCCTTCGCGGATGACCTGGTGGACGATGCGCTCCATGATCTCCGGCGAGGTCAGGCCCACCGCCATCTTGGTGCGCGCGATGTCGCGCGCCAGATCGCGATGCGCCACCACGTAGCCCACCCGCACCGATGGACTGATGACCTTGGAGTAGCCGCCCAGGTAGACCACGCGCCGCGCCCCGTCCAGGGCGGCCAGCATGGGCGTTACGCCGGGCGCAAGTTCGCGCGAGATATCGTCTTCCACCACCCACAGGCCATGCCGCTCGGCCGCCTGCAGGATGCGGAAGGCATTGGCCATGCTGATGCTGGCGCCCGACGGGTTCTGCAAGGCGGTGTTGACGACCAGCGCTCTCGGCCGGTGGCGAGCCACCACCGCTTCCAGCGCCTCGCAGTCCAGCCCGTCCGGCGTGCGGGGCACGGACACCGCCCGCAAGCCAGCCAGACGCAGCATCTGCAGCAGGTTGGCGTAGGCGGGCTGTTCCACCACCACCGTGTCGCCCGGCCGCAGCAGGGTGCGTATCACCATGTCCAGCCCGTGCGTCACGCCCTGGGTCAGCACGACCTGCGAGGCCTCGACCTCCATGCCCTGCGCGCTCAGGCTGGCCGCGATGGTCTCGCGCAGCGGCGCGTAGCCGTAGGGATGGCCGTAGTTCGCGATACGCATGGCCGGCACCCGCCCCATATGGCGCAGGGCCATGTGCAGCCCCTCTTCGTTCAACCATTCGCCCGGCAGCCAGCCGCAGCCCGATTTGATGGGGATGGAATGGTCCGCGAAGATATCCGACAGCAGCCAGCCGGCGTTCAGGCGCGGCGGCTCCCAGGATGGCGGCTGGGCGGGGCGCGCCGGCGCGTCCGGCGTCGCGACCCGATAGCCCGCGCCCGGCCGCGCCGCCAGCCAGCCCAGCGATACCAGCCGGCTGTAGGCGCTGGCCACCGTGAAGGTGCTGACGTCATACAGGCGAGCAAACTCCCGCACCGAGGGTAGGGACATACCCGGACGCAGTGTCTGTTCTTCGATGGCGCGCAGGATGGCGGCGACCAGCTGCTCGACCAGGGTCGGCGCCTGGCCGCGAGCGCGGTTGGGCTGGAAATCGATCACGGAGATAACTGTACAGTTGTGTCGTTCATAACTATACAGTTAGCCGCATTTGCGCGGATCGTATATTTTCATTCCTATCCGGACGCACCAGAATCGTTTCAATCCCGCTGGCTGCACAACCGTCGCCCAAGTCCAGCGCTTGTCCGTCCCCTGGAGCCGCCATGAACGCCCCCGACAAACTGCCCGACCTGTCCCACCTCTGGATGCCCTTCACTGCCAACAAGCAGTTCAAGGCACACCCGCGCATGCTGGCGACCGCCAAGGGCATGTATTACACCTCGACCGACGGCCGCCAGATCCTGGACGGCACGGCAGGCCTTTGGTGCGTCAACGCCGGCCACGGCCGCGAAGAAATCGTCGCCGCGATCTCCAAACAGGCAGGCGTGATGGACTACGCGCCGGGCTTCCAGCTGGGCCACCCGCTGGCCTTCGAGGCCGCGACCGCCGTCGCGAGCATGATGCCGCAGGGCCTGGACCGGGTTTTCTTCACGAACTCGGGCTCCGAATCCGTCGACACCTGCCTGAAGATCGCCCTGGCCTATCACCGCGCCCGCGGCGAAGGCCAGCGCACCCGCCTGATCGGCCGCGAGCGCGGCTACCACGGCGTAGGCTTCGGCGGCATCTCGGTCGGCGGCATCTCGACCAACCGCAAGACCTTCTCCGGCGCGCTGCTGCCCGCCGTGGATCATCTGCCGCACACCCACAACATCGAGCAGAACGCCTATTCCAAGGGCCAGCCGGCCTGGGGCGCGCACCTTGCCGACGAACTGGAGCGCATCGTCGCCCTGCACGACCCGTCCACCATCGCCGCGGTCATCGTCGAACCCATGGCGGGTTCGACCGGCGTGCTGATCCCGCCCAAGGGCTATCTGGAAAAGTTGCGCGAGATCACCTCCAAGCACGGCATCCTGCTGATATTCGACGAAGTCATCACCGCGTACGGCCGCCTGGGCGCCGCCACGGCCTCCGAGTTCTTCGGCGTCACGCCGGACATCATCGCCATGGCCAAGGGCGTGAGCAACGCCGCCGTGCCGGCTGGCGCGGTTGCGGTCAAGCGCGAAGTGCATGACGCCATCGTCAACGGCCCGGCCGGCGGCATCGAGTTCTTCCACGGCTACACCTATTCGGCGCACCCGCTGGCCGCCGCCGCCATCCTGGCCACGCTGGACATCTACCGCCGCGAAGACCTGTTCGGCCGCGCCCGCAAGCTGTCCGGCGCCTTCCAGGAAGCCGCCCACAGCCTGAAGGGCGCGCCGCACGTCATCGACGTGCGCAACCTGGGTCTGGTCTGCGGCATTGAGCTCGCGCCGCGCGCGGGCGCTCCCGGCGCGCGCGCCGCCGAAGTCTTCCAGAAGTGCTTCGACAGCGGCCTGATGGTGCGGTACACCGGCGACATCATCGCGATCTCGCCCCCGCTCATCATCGAAGAGGCGCAGATCGGCCAGATCTTCGAACAGATCGGCCGCATCCTGAAAGAAGTCGCCTGATCGTCCGCCGCCCCGCGAGGGGCGGTTTTTCGCCTGGGCGGCCGACGGCCGCCCTGTGGCATTTTTCAAAGCCCCAGATTCGAGCGTTCCCATGAAGAAGATCCCGCATTTCATCAATGGCCGGCACTACGACGGCCGCAGCAACCGCTACGCCGACGGCTTCAACCCCGCCACCGGCGAAGTTACCGCGTCCATTCCGCTGGCATCGAATGACGAAGTCGCGCTGGCCGTGGCCGCTGCCAAGGCCGCGTTTCCGGCCTGGTCCGAAACGCCCGCGCTCAAGCGCGCACGCATCCTGTTCAATTTCAAGGCGCTGCTGGACAAGCATCAGGACGAACTGGCAGAACTGATCACCCGCGAACATGGCAAGGTCTTCTCCGACGCCAAGGGCGAGGTCACGCGCGGCATCGAAATCGTCGAATTCGCCTGCGGCATTCCGCAGTTGATGAAGGGCCAGTACTCCGACCAGATCGGCGGCGGCATCGACAACTGGAGCATGCGCCAGGCCCTGGGCGTAGTGGCCGGCATCACGCCGTTCAACTTCCCCATGATGGTGCCGTGCTGGATGTTCCCGGTGGCCATCGCCTGCGGCAACACCTTCGTGCTCAAGCCTTCCGAGCGCGACCCGTCGGCATCCGTGCGCCTGGCCGAACTGCTGGCCGAAGCCGGCCTGCCCGAAGGCGTGTTCAACGTCGTGCACGGCGACAAGCAGGCGGTGGACGCGCTGATCGCGCATCCCGACGTCGAGGCCCTGTCCTTCGTCGGCTCGACGCCGATTGCCGAATACATCTACGCCGAAGGCACCCGCCGCGGCAAGCGCGTGCAGGCGCTGGGCGGCGCGAAGAACCACATGGTGGTCATGCCCGATGCCGACCTGGACCAGGTCACCGACGCGCTGATGGGCGCGGCCTATGGCTCGGCCGGCGAACGCTGCATGGCCATCTCGGTGGCGGTGGCGGTGGGCGACGTGGCCGACAAGGTGGTCGAACGCCTGACGCCGCGCGTCAAGGCGCTGGTGGTCAAGGACGGCATGCAAGGCGATGCGGAGATGGGCCCGCTCGTCACCTCGCAGCATCGCGGCAAGGTCGTGGGCTATATCGAAGACGGCATCGCCGCCGGCGCCACGCTGGTGGTCGACGGCCGCGGTTTGAAGGTACCTGGCAACGAAAAGGGCTTCTTCCTCGGCGGCACGCTGTTCGACAACGTCAAGCCTGCCATGAACATCTACCGCGAAGAAATCTTCGGGCCTGTGCTGTGCGTGGTGCGCGTGCCGGACTTCGCCTCGGCAGTCGAACTGATCAACGCCCATGAATTCGGCAATGGCGTGGCCTGCTTCACGTCCGACGGCGGCGTGGCGCGCGCCTTCGCGCGCCAGATCAAGGTCGGCATGGTCGGCATCAACGTGCCGATCCCGGTACCCATGGCCTGGCATTCGTTCGGCGGCTGGAAGCGCTCGCTGTTCGGCGACCATCACGCCTACGGCGAAGAAGGCATCCGCTTCTATTCGCGCTACAAGAGCGTGATGCAGCGCTGGCCTGACAGCATCGCCAAGGGCGCCGAGTTCACCATGCCTGTAGCGAAGTGAGCCCCCCCGGAGCGCTGCGCGCTTCCCCCTCAGGCGGCCCCCCCTCAAGGGGGCGTCGCTGCGGACCGGCAAAGCCGGATCCGCGCGACCCCGCTTGGGACGATCTTGCCAGTTAGTTGCGTTGTGCCCGTTTGCAGCGGGAACTGAAACGGGCGCGGCGTAGCCGCGCCTTCCTCATATCAAAAACGACAAGGGGAATCCTGATGCGCATCGGGATAGGCGGCTTTCAGCATGAGACCAATACGTTCGCGCCTTCGCGCGCGGCGTGGGAAGATTTTGCCGAGAAAGGCGGGGGCTGGCCCAAGCTGGTCAGCGGGCCCGCCATGTTCCAGGCGGTGGCGGGCGCCAACATACCGGTGGCGGGCTTCATCGAAGCCATGGGACGGCACACCTTGCTACCTACTACCTGGGCGGCGGCCAGCCCCTCGGGTCCGGTCACCAAGGATGCGTTCGAACGCATCAGCGCGATGATCCTGCAGGGGCTGTCGCAGGCGCTGCCGCTGGATGGCGTCTATCTGGACCTGCACGGCGCCATGGTCACGGAACACCTGGACGACGGCGAAGGCGAACTGCTCAAACGCGTGCGCGAGCTGGTGGGTCCGGACGTGCCTGTCGTGGCCAGCCTGGACCTGCATGCCAACGTCACCCGCGCCATGGTGCGCCACGCGGACGCGCTGGTCTGCTATCGCACCTATCCTCACATCGACATGGCCGAAACCGGGCAGCGCGCAGCCGAACTGCTGGCCGCGCGGCTGGCGGGCGCGCCGCGGCCCTGCGTGGCCCTGCGTGCGCTGCCCTACCTGATTTCGCTGTGCTGGCAGTCCACCGACATCGAACCCTCGCGCAGCCTGTACCAGATGGTGGGCGACATCGAAGCGCGTGGCGCCCTCAGCCTGTCGTTCGCCACGGGTTTTCCCGCAGCCGATTTCCCCGAGTGCGCGCCCACCGTTTGGGCTTATGGCGCCACCCAAGCCGACGCCGACGCCGCTGCCGACGAAATGGCGCGCGCCGTGCTCAACGCCGAACGCGACTTCGGCGGCAGGCTCTACACGCCCGACGAAGCCGTGCAGGAAGCCATGCGCCTGGCGCGCGACGCGCACAAACCCGTGGTCATCGCCGACGCGCAGGACAACCCGGGCGCGGGCGGCAGCTCGGACACCACCGGCGTCTTGCGCGCCCTGATCCGGCACGATGCGCGCGACACCGCCATCGGCCTCATCGTCGACCCCGCGGCCGCGCTGGCGGCCCATCGCGCGGGCGCTGGAAACAAGGTACGTATTGCATTGGGTGGACACTCGGGTATTCCCGATGATGAACCGCTGGACACCGAGTTCATCGTCGAGAAAACTTCAGATGGACGCTTCGATACGCACGGCGCCTTCTATCGCGGCTTCCATATGGACCTGGGCCCCAGCGCCTGCCTGCGCGTAGGCGGCGTACGCATCATCGTCGCCTCCAACAAGGTGCAGATGGCCGACCAGGAGATGTTCCGCTTCGCCGGCGTGGAACCGCAACGCGCAGCGATCCTGGTGGTCAAGAGCTCCGCCCACTTCCGCGCGGATTTCACCGGCATCGCGGAAAAGATCCTGGTATGCGCGGCCCCGGGTTCCATGCTGATGGATGCGGCAAAACAACCATGGACACGGTTGCGTCCCGGCATCAGAATGGCGCCTTGCGGACCTGTCTTTTCGGGCGGGCCCGCTACCGCCTGAAGCTCGCACGCCGCCACCGCGCGGCGGACCAACGACGCAGCGGCGCGATGGCGCCGCTCACCACGCATCAAGGGGAACATTCATGCTGAAGTACGTCCGAGCGGCCGCGCTGGCCGGCGCCACCATGATGATGGCTCACGGCGCCTACGCCGAGACCGTCATCAAGTCGGTGATGCACTCGCCTCTGCGCCTGACCGACCCGCATGCCACCACCGCGTACATCACGACGTGGCACGGCTACATGATTTACGACACCCTGCTGGCCACCGACGCCGACAACAAGATCCAGCCGCAGATGCTGGAAAAGTGGGAAGTCTCCCCCGACGGCAAGACCTACACCATGACCTTGCGCGACGGCCAGAAATGGCATGACGGCAAGCCGGTGACGTCCGAGGATTGCGTCGCTTCGATCAAGCGCTGGGCCGCCGGCGACGGCATGGGCCGCACGCTGCTGAAGTTCACCGACAAGATCGAAGTCATCGACGACAAGAATTTCCGCATCGTCATGAAGGAACCCACGGACCTGGCGCTGCGCGCCCTGTCCAAGCCCACCGGCACCGCGCCGTTCATGATGCCCAAGCGCATCGCCGAACAGGCCATCGGCCAGCCCATCACCGACATGACCGGCTCGGGTCCGTTCAAGGTCATCGAATTCAAGCCGGGCGTGAAGACCGTCTACGCCAAGAACGCCGACTACGTGCCGCGCAAGGAACCCGCAAGCGGCCTGGCCGGCGGCAAGGTCGTCAACGTCGACAAGGTCGAATGGGACGTCATGCCGGATGCGCTGACCACCGCCAACGCGCTGCTGGGCGGCGAGATCGACTTCGTCGAACAGTTCCCCTACGACCTGCTGCCGATGATCGAAGGCAACAAGGATCTGAAGGAAGAGTCGCTCAGCCCGGTCGGCTACTTCACGATGTACCGCTTCAACTTCAAGTACCCGCCCTTCAACAATAAGAAGGTGCGCCAGGCCGCGATGTACGCCATCGGCCAGGAAGACGTGATGAAGGCGCTGGTCGGCAATCCGAAGTACTGGAAGACCTGCGCCTCGCTGTGGGGTTGCGGCACGCCGCTGGAAAGCGACATCGGCAAGGACATGGTGGTGCCGTCCAACATCGAAAAGGCCAAGGCGCTGCTGAAGGAAGCGGGCTACGACAACACGCCCATCCTGGTCATGCACGCGACCGACGTCGGTACGCTGTCGGCGCAGCCGGTGGTGATGGCGCAGGCGCTGCGCAAGGCCGGCTTCAACGTCAACCTGGCCGCGATGGACTGGCAAAGCGTCGCAACGCGCCGCGCCTCGAAGGCTGCGCCCGCGGAAGGCGGCTGGAACATCCACAACACCAACTGGTACGCCACCGACGTGATGGACCCGGTCCGTTCCGCCCCGGCCGCGGCCAACGGCGACAACGCCTGGTTCGGCTGGCCCGACTTCCCGCAGATCGAAGAGCTGCGCACCAAGATGGCGCTGACCTCCGACCCCGCGGAACAGAAGAAGATCGCCGAGGAAGTGCAGCGCATCGGCATCGATGAAGGCCTGTACGTGCCGCTGGGCCAGATGTCCGTGCCCACCGTCTACTCGACCAAGCTCTCGGGCCTGGTGCACGCGCCGGTGTTCGCGTTCTGGAACGTCAAGAAAGCCCCTTGATGGGCAAGTAGTTCAGGGGGAAATACATGCTGGCATTTGTCTCACGCCGGCTCCTCGCGACCATCCCCGTTCTGGTGATGGTCGCGGTGGTGGTCTTCGCGATATTGCGTTTCAGCCCGGGAGATCCGGCCATCATCATGGCGGGCGACGGCGCCACGCCCGAGCGCATCGTCCAGATACGCCAGACGATGGGCCTGGACCAGCCGGTCATCAAGCAGTTCTTCATCTGGGGCGGCAAGCTCCTGCAAGGCGACCTGGGCACTTCGCTCATGTCGGGCGTGCCGGTCACCAAGCTGATCGGCCAGCGCCTGGAACCGTCGCTCAGCCTGGCGGTGCTGACCCTGGTGTTCACCCTGCTCGTCGCCATTCCGCTGGGCGTGCTGGCTGCATGGCGCCAAGGCAAGCTGCTGGACCGCGCCGTGATGGGCTTCTCGGTGCTGGGATTCTCGGTGCCGGTCTTCGTCACGGGCTACCTGCTGATCTGGCTCTTCGCCATCAAGCTGGGCTGGTTCAACGTGCAGGGCTACGCGCCGCTGGCCAAGGGCTTCTGGCCGTACCTGCACCGCCTCATCCTGCCGTCGCTGGCCCTGTCCACGGTCTACGTGGCGCTGATCGCGCGCATCACGCGCACCAGCGTCATCGAGGTCATGGGCGAGGACTTCATCCGCACGGCGCGCTCCAAGGGCCTGGGCGAAACCGGCGTGCTGCTGGGCCACGCCCTGCGCAACGCCGCCGTGCCCATCGCCACGGTGGTGGGCCTGGGCATCGCGCTGCTGATCAGCGGCGTGGTCGTGACCGAATCGGTGTTCAACATCCCCGGCCTGGGCCGGCTGGTGGTGGAAGCCGTGCTCGCGCGCGATTACCCCGTCATCCAGGGCCTGACGCTCTTCTTCGCGTTCGTCTACGTGTTCATCAATCTTGTTGTCGATTGCGCCTACACGGTGTTCGACCCTCGGATCAGGTACTAACACCATGCAAACGCCAACCGATGCCGCCGCGCAAGCGGCCGCAGATCTCCCCGGCGGCGGCACGCCCCAAGCCACCGCCTGGCGCCAGATCCGCCAGGGCCTCAAAAGCTGGCCCGTGATGCTGGCGCTGATCGTGCTGGTGGCCGTCGTCGCCATCGCGCTGTTCGCACCGCTGCTGGGTACCGTCGACCCCACCTCGATCAACCCCGGCGCACGCCTGAAGCCGCCCTTCTCCGATTACCTGCTGGGCACCGACGCCTTCGGCCGCGACGTCTGGTCGCGCGTGGCCTACGGCGCGCGCGTCTCGCTGATCGCGGGCCTGGGCGCGGCGCTGGTCAGCGTCGCCATCGGCCTGGTCATCGGCGTGATCGCGGGCTGGTTCCGTTCACTGGACGGGCTGATCATGCGCACCATGGACGCCATCATGGCCATCCCCGGCATCCTGCTGGCGATCGCCCTGGTGTCGGTCACTGGCGCCAGCATCACCACCGTTCTGGTCGCCATCACCATCCCCGAAATTCCACGCGTGGTGCGGCTGGTGCGCGGCCAGATCCTGACCGTGCGCGGCGAACCCTATGTCGAAGCCGCGCTGGCCCTGGGCACGCCGCTGCCGCTGCTGCTGTGGCGCCACATGGTGCCCAGCACCATCGCGCCGCTGACGGTACAGGGCACCTATGTGTTCGCGTCCGCCATGCTCACCGAAGCCATCCTGAGCTTCCTGGGCGCGGGCATCCCGCCCGAGATCGCCTCCTGGGGCAACATCATGTCCGAAGGACGCATGTACTTCCGCATGCTGCCCGGCCTGATCCTGTTCCCCGGCCTGTTCCTGTCGCTGACCGTGCTCAGCGTGAACATCCTGGGCGACGCCTTGCGCGACGCGCTGGACCCGAAAATGGTGCGCAGGATCTGATGCCGATGACCTATTCCCCCACTCCTCCCGCGGGCGATACTTCGACCGCCATCCTGGCCATCCGCAACCTCTCGGTGGAAGTCGCCGGCGCCGGCAACCGCGTCGTGCGCAACCTGAGCCTGGACGTGCATGCCGGCGAAACCGTGTGCGTGGTCGGCGAATCCGGCTCCGGCAAATCCGTCACCTCGCTGGCCGTCATGGGCCTGCTGCCTCCCGGCGTGCTGGGCGTCAGCGCGGGTTCGATCCGCGTGGAAGGCGAAGACGTGGTCACGGCCACGCAGCGCCGCCTGCGCGAGATGCGCGCCACGCGCATGGCCATGGTGTTCCAGGAACCCATGACCGCGCTGAACCCCGTGCACACCGTGGGCAAGCAGGTCGACGAAGTGCTGCGCCTGCACCGCAAGCAGATGTCGGCCGCGGAGCGCCGCGCCAAGGTGCTGGACATGTTCCGGTCGGTGCACCTGCCAGACGTCGAACGCATCTTCGAAGCCTATCCGCACCAGTTGTCGGGCGGCCAGCGCCAGCGCATCGTGATCGCCATGGCGCTGATCCTGGAGCCCAAGCTGCTGATCGCGGACGAGCCGACCACGGCGCTGGACGTCACCACGCAGAAGCAGATTTTGGCGCTCATCAAGGAACTGCAGGTCAAGCACCAGACCGCGGTGCTGTTCATCACCCACGACTTCGGCGTGGTGGCCGAGATCTCCGACCGCATCGTGGTGATGAACCGCGGCGACCTGATCGAAAGCGGCACGCGCAACGAGATCCTGGCCGAGCCCAAGCAGTCCTATACCCGTCGCCTGGTGTCGTCCGTACCCAGCCTGGTGCCCTCGCGCCGCGAGGCGCCGGCCGGCATGCCGGTGCTGCACGTCAAGGGCCTGGGCCGCACCTACGGCACCAAGAGTTCGCTGTTCTCGCGCCAGGCCGCGCGCAACGTGATCGCGGCCGCCGACGTCAACCTGACGCTGCGCAAGGGCGAGATCCTGGGCATCGTGGGCGAGTCCGGTTCAGGCAAGTCGACCGTGGCGCGCTGCATCGTGCGCCTGATCGAACCCACCGCCGGCCACATGATGATGGGCGGCGAAGACCTCAGCACCCTGTCCGGGTCGGCGCTGCGCCCGGTGCGCCGCCGCATCCAGATCGTGTTCCAGGATCCGTACCGTTCGCTGAATCCGCGACGCACCGTCGGTGAGTCCATCATCGAGGGCCTCTTGAACTTCGGCGTGGCCCGCGAGCAGGCATTGAAGCGCGCCGGCGAAACGCTGAGCGTGGTGGGCCTGAGTCCGGACGCAATGAACCGCTACCCGCACCAGTTCTCCGGCGGCCAGCGCCAGCGCATCTGCATCGCGCGCGCCCTGGTCATGGACCCCGAGGTCCTGGTGGCCGACGAAGCCGTGTCCGCATTGGACGTGTCGGTGCAGGCGCAGGTGCTGGAACTGCTGGAACAGGTGCGCCAGCGCACCGGCGTGGGCGTGCTGTTCATCACCCACGACCTGCGCGTGGCGGCACAGATCTGCGACACCATCATGGTCATGCAGCGAGGCAAGGTCGTCGAAACCGGCTCCGCCGAAACCGTGCTGACCGAACCGCGCCACGAATACACGCGGGCCCTGATCGACGCCGCCCCCGGACGCGACTGGGACTTCCGCAACTTCCGGCCGGTCGCCGCCGGCCTGGGCCACGCGGCCGTGCCCTGAAACTCGCAGCCTGTACACACACTGGAACCGAAATGCCGCAACCGCATGAACTGTCCGCCGTGGAGCTGCTCCAGGCCTACCGCGACAAGACGCTCTCGCCCGTCGAAGTCACCCGCTCGGTGCTGGAGCATATCGCCCGCTGGGAGCCCCAGCTGAAGGCCACTTACGCGCTGGATGCGGACGGCGCGCTGGCGCAGGCCCGCGCCTCCGAGGCTCGCTGGATGAAGGGCGAACCGCTGGCGACCGGCGGGCACACGCTGGACGGCGTGCCCGCCACCATCAAGGAAAACATCGCCACGCGCGGCGTGCCGGTGCCGCTGGGCACGGCAGCAACGGAATTGAAGCCTGCCGCCGCCGATGCACCGCCGGCCGCCCGCATGCGCGAGGCGGGCGCCGTGCTGCTGGGCAAGACCACCATGCCCGACTTCGGCATGCTGTCCTCGGGACTGTCCAGCTTCCATGAACTGACCCGCAATCCCTGGGACCTTTCCAAGAACCCCGGAGGCTCCAGCGCCGGCGCGGGCGCCGCGGCAGCCGCAGGCTACGGCCCGCTGCATATCGGCACCGACATCGGCGGTTCCGTGCGTCTGCCGGCGGCCTGGTGCGGCATTGCCACGCTCAAGCCCAGCCTGGGCCGCATCCCCATCGACCCGCCGTTCATGGGCCGCTGCGCCGGCCCCATGACGCGCACCGTCGCCGACTCGGCGCTCATGATGGGCGTGCTGTCGCAGCCCGACGCGCGCGACCACATGAGCCTGCCCTACCAGGACTTCGACTGGCTGGACCTGGAACTCGACCTGCGCGGCCTGCGCATCGGCTTGCTCATGGATGCGGGCTGCGGCCTGCCCCTGGACCCGGAAATCCGCGCCGCGGTCGAGGCCGCTGCCCGCGCCTTCGAGGCCGCCGGCGCCATCGTGACGCCGATGCAGCCCTGGATGACGCCCGACATGCTGGAGGGCGTGGACCGCTTCTGGCGCACGCGCTCGGCCATCGATCTGTCGGCCTTGCCGCAGGCCCGCCGCGACAAGATCCTGCCCTTCATCCGCACCTGGGCGGAAAGCGGCGGCGGCCAGTCCGGCGAAGCCGTATTCCGCAGCTACTACGAGACCATGAACGTGCGCGCCAAGACGGTCGCGGCCTGCGCGCCCTACGACTACGTGCTCTCGCCCGTGGCCCCGGTGGTCGCCTACAACGCCGAATGGCCGTCGCCCACCAACGAGGTCGCGACCACCATGCACCACATCGGATTCACGCTTCCGTACAACATGAGCGAGCAGCCCGCGGCGTCCGTCAATTGCGGCTACACCAAGGCCGGCCTGCCCATCGGCCTGCAGATCGCCGGCGCGCGCTTTGACGACCTGGGGGTGCTGCGCATGGCGCGCGCCTGGGAAGCCATGCGACCCGAACAACACCCCTGGCCCCAGCCGCCCCGGGCGGCCTGACCGATCCTCAACAGCAAACCCACAGGAATTCCCATGCGTTGGCTTTTGGCAATGATCAAGCACGAGACGAATACGTTTTCGCCCGTGCCTACCCCGCTTGAGCGCTTCTTTCGCGGCAACCCGGAGGTCCTGGCCGGCGACCGCGCCATCAAGGCCTACGAGAACACCGACAGCGGGCTGGGCGGCTATATCGAAGTGGCGCGCCGCGAAGGCGCCGAGATGGTCGTGCCCGTGGCGGCCGAATCCTGGCCCAGCGGCCCCGCCAGCGCCGAAACCCATGAACGGCTATGCAAGCTGGTCCTGGACGAGGTCCAGCGCGGCGGCTACGACGCCATCCTGCTCGACCTGCACGGCGCCATGGTCGCCGAAGGCGTGGAGGACGCCGAGGGCGACCTGCTGCGCCGCCTGCGCGAGATCGATCCGCACACGCCCGTGGCGGTGACGCTGGACATGCACGCCAATATCTACGACGACATCGTCAAGCATGCCACGGTCATCACCGGCTTCCATACCTATCCGCACGTGGACATCCGCGCGGCCGGCCTGCGCGCCGCGAACGTGATCGCGCGCACCCTGAAGGGCGAGATCAAGCCTGTCATGTCCTGGGCCAACAAGCCCATGCTGCCGCACATCATGTGCCAAGGCACCCACGCGGCGCCCAACAAGCCGCTGCAGGAACGCTGCAAGGAACTGGAAGCCGGCGGCGTCCTGGCCGCCTCCGTCTTCGTGGGATTCCCCCACGCCGACATCCGCGAAGCCGGCCTGAGCGCCGTGGTCTGTACCGACGGCAATCTGGCCCAGGCGCAGCGCCACCGCGACGAGCTGCTGGACCAGGCCTGGAACGGCCGCGCCGACTGGGTATTCCACCCGGAGCCGCTGGCGCCCACCATAGCCCGCGCCAAGGCCATCGAACAAGGCCCGGTCGTGCTGCTGGACCATTACGACAATACCGGTTCCGGCGGCACCATGGACACCACCGCCGTGCTGGCCGAGGTGCTGCGCCAGGAACTGGAGAACGTGGTCTTCTATGCCATTTGCGACCCGCAGGCCGCACTCGACGCGGCCGCGGCAGGCGTGGGCCAGACAATCACGATCCAGCTCGGCGGCAAGCTCGCCATGCCCGCCATCAAGGAGCCCAGCGAGCCGCTGGAGGTTACCGGCCGCGTCAAGCTGGTGTTCGACGGCGTCTACCTGAACCGCGGCCCCATGTACCGCGGCGTGCGCAACGACACCGGCCTGACGGTCGTGATCGACACAGGCCGCGTGGAAATCGTGGTGGTGTCCCGTCACCAGGAGCCGTTCGACATCAACTGCCTGCTGTCGGCCGGCATCGATCCGCTGCAAAAACGCTATGTCGTGCTCAAGAGCCGCGTGCATTGGCGCGCGGGCTTTTCCGACATGGCAACGCAGGTCATCGAATGCACCGGCGTGGGGGTGACCACCTCGGACTACGGCCAGCTTGATTTCAAGCACGTGCGCCGCCCCATCTATCCCCTCGATCCGATGTAAACCGGACCGCCGTCGCTGTACCCCGGAAAGCCGGCGCAACTGCGCCGGCTTTCATTTTGAAATCTTCTGTAACGGCGAGCGCCCTCAGATGACCATCGGCCTCGGTATACTCGCCGCGGGCCTTACAGGCCGATGAATACGCGTATTCCGATGGCGGGCGTCAGTAACGGCGTCCGGCGGCCAGAAGCAGCCGCCGTTCACCGGATATGACTCGATAATCAACGATACAAGCAGAACGATGAAAAAGAGCGTAGCGATCACCCTGGGCGTGGTCATAGTGGGAGCGGGAAGCTGGGTCGGGGCCACGTGGTACACCGGCAAGCGCATCGAGGAAAGCTCGCAGCGCCACCTGGCGGAAGCCAATGAAAAGCTGGCCAAGATCACGCCCCTGTTCGGTCTGCGCATCGATCAGCTGAAGTACGAGCGTGGCCTGTTCTCGACGCAGGCGCGCTACGGCGTGTCGCTGGTCAAGGGCGACAAGGTCGCCGAAGACATGCCCAAGGGCATGATCGAGTTCGATGCGTCCATCGAACACGGCCCCTTCCCCAAGAGCGCCCTGGCGCGCGGCGCCATCGCACCCAAGCTGGCGTTCACGCACGCCGAGCTCGCCAAGACCGACAACATCAAGGAACTGTTCGAGCTGACCAAGGGCGTCGCGCCCCTGAGCGCCGACACGGTCATCAGTTTCGGCGGCTTCGCCACCTCCACCGCCAATATTGCCCCCGTGCAGATCACGCACGAAGGCAACGCCGTCAATTTCAGCGGCATGGCGATCAACGGCACCTTCGACCGCGCGCTGCAGGCCGTCACGGCGCACGCCCTGGTCGAAACGCTGTCGGTGGACGGCGAAAAGTCGGATGATCCCGTCAAGATGCTGATGTCCGGCCTGACCATGGACGTCGACAGCCGCATGGGCAAGTTCGGCCTCTCCATCGGAGATTCCAGCGTCAAGCTCAAGCGCCTCGACGTGACCCGCGCCGGCGACGACATCAAGGTCTCGGTGGACAATCTGGGCTACGGCGTCAAGCTGGCCGAAGACGACAAGAACGTCAACGTCGAAGCCACCTACCAGACCGGCACCATCACGCTCAACGACGTGGCGCTGGGCAACGGCCAGGCCGTGATCAAGCTCGCCAAGCTGGACGGCGCCGCCATCAAGCAGCTGTCGGACACCTACAACCAGATCGTGCGCCAGTACATGTTGGGCGCCAGCGACGAAGGCCTGAAGGACGAGCAGTTCGACGCCGTGCTGGAAAACGCCGGCAAGCTGCTCAACGGCAACCCCACGTTCAGCATCGACCCGATCAGCTGGAAGACCGACAAGGGCGAAAGCAAGCTGACCTTCGCGCTGGACCTGACCAATCCGCCCAACGTCAAGGACCTGACGCCGCAGGAGATCATGGTCAAGGCCATCAAGCAGATCGATGCGACGCTGGTCATCTCCAAGCCCATGGTGCGCGAACTGATCGTCCAGTACGCCGTCAAGAAGCAGGGCTTGACCGCGGAAAAGGCGGCCGAGGAAGCCGACGACCAGATGCGCTCGATGTCCGGCATGGCTGAAATGCTCAACGTCGGCAAGAACGACGGCGACAACATCATCGGCAAGTTCCACTACGCCGATGGCATGGGCGACCTGAACGGCCAGAAGATCCCCGCCGACGAACTGTTCTCGGGCCTGCTGGGCGCGACCGGAATGGACGACGACATGGATGACATGGACGGCATGGAAGAGGAAGGCGAACCGGCCGAAGGCGCGGAACTTGCCGCGCCCTCCGACACCGCGTCCGTGGCCGGCTACATGCAGGACTTCGACCTGGACACCGTGACGACCATGCTGGACGACATGGTCTACAACCCCCGCAAGCAAGACGGCGACGAAGGTCCCGTCCTGATCCTGGATCCCCGCGACACCGGCGCCAGCGAGCTGCGCGTCGACTTCCTGTGCAACGACTTCACCGAGAAGTGCCATGACCTCGTCGTGACCGCGACCTACAGCAGCAAGAAGCCGGTCTCGCTCAAGGCCATCAACGCCTGGAACCAGGAATACCGCTGGACCCGCGCCTACCTGGACGACAAGAACCGGGCCGTGCTGCAGATGGACATGAACTCGGAAGGCGGCATCGGCAAGGAAAACCTGCAGATCATGCTCAACACGTTCTTCAGCATCGCGGAAGACTTCTCGGTGGCCAGCAAGGCCGCGCCGGCGAAGTAAACCTCGGCTGACGCGAGACAAAAAAATCCCCCATCTTTCGGATGGGGGATTTTTTTTGCCTTGGGCCCGGCTCGCGCCGGGCCTCCCGGCCCGCATTTATGCGTAGGCTTCGATCGGCAAGCAGGCGCACACCAGGTTGCGGTCGCCATAGGCGTTGTCCACGCGGGCAACCGGCGGCCAGTACTTGGCGTCGCGCAGCGAGGCCACCGGGTAGGCGGCCTGCTGGCGCGGGTACGCGTGCAGCCATTCCTCGGCCAGCAGCATCTGCGCGGTGTGCGGCGCGTTCTTCAGGACGTTGTCCTCGGCATCGCGCTCGCCGCGCTCGACCTGGGCGATTTCTTCGCGGATCGAGATCATCGCGTCGATGAAGCGGTCCAGTTCGGCAACGCCTTCCGATTCGGTCGGCTCGACCATCAGCGTGCCGGCCACCGGGAAGCTCATGGTGGGCGCATGGAAGCCGTAGTCCATCAGGCGCTTGGCGATGTCTTCGGCGCTGATGCCGCTGGTTTCCTTGAGCGGACGCACATCGAGGATGCACTCGTGCGCCACGCGGCCGTTGCGGCCCGCGTACAGGACCGGATAGTGGTCACGCAGGCGGGTGGCGATGTAATTGGCGTTCAGGATGGCGACTTCGGTGGCGCGGCGCAGGCCGTCGGCGCCCATCAGCGAGATGTACACGAACGGAATCGGCAGGATGCCCGCGGAACCGAACGGCGCGGCCGACACCGGACCGACCTTGGCGTCGCCAGGCAGCTTGCCCTGCTCGTTCACCACGCCCGGCAGGTACGGAGCCAGGTGCGCGCGCACCGCCACGGGGCCCACGCCGGGGCCGCCGCCGCCGTGCGGAATGCAGAAGGTCTTGTGCAGGTTCAGGTGGGACACGTCCGAACCGAACTTGCCCGGCTGGGCCACGCCCACCATCGCGTTCATGTTGGCGCCGTCCAGGTAGACCTGGCCGCCGGCCTGGTGCACCAGATCGCAGATCTCGGTGACGGCTTCCTCGAACACGCCGTGGGTCGACGGATACGTGATCATCAAAGCGGCCAGCTTGTCGCCGACCTGTTCGATCTTGGCGCGCAGGTCGGCCAGATCGACGTTGCCGTTGGCATCCGACGCCACCACCACCACGTCCATGCCGGCCAGTTGCGCCGAGGCCGGGTTGGTGCCGTGCGCCGACGACGGGATCAGGCAGATGTTGCGCTGATGCTGGCCGTTGGCCTGATGGTAGCCGCGGATGGCCAGGAGGCCTGCGTACTCGCCCTGCGCGCCCGAGTTGGGCTGCAGGCTGATGTTGTCGTAGCCGGTGATCTCGCACAGCGCGGCCGACAGGCGGTCGATCAGTTCGTTGTAGCCCTGGCTTTGCGAAGCCGGCGCAAATGGGTGGATCAGCGCGAACTCGGGCCAGGTGATGGGGATCATCTCGGCGGTCGCGTTGAGCTTCATGGTGCACGAGCCCAGCGGAATCATGGTGCGGTCCAGCGCCAGATCCTTGTCGGCCAGCTTGCGCAGGTAGCGCAGCATGTCGGTTTCCGACTGCACGCTGGAGAACACCGGGTGCGTCAGGATCGCGCTTTCGCGCGCCACGCCGGCGGGAATGCCGCTGGCGGCGGCCGCGTCCAGCGCGTCGATGTCGAGTTCGACGTCATCGCGTTCCAGGCCGGCGGCGAAGACGTTGACCAGCGCCTGCAGGTCAGCCACGGTCACGGTCTCGTCCAGCGACACCGCCAGGCGGGCGCCATCGACGCGGCGCAGGTTGATGTGCGCGCAATCGGCGGCGGTCAGGATGGCCGGCGTGGCCACGCCGGTTTCCAGCAACAGCGTGTCGAAGAAGGTGTCGTTGACGACCTTCACGCCCAATTTGACCAGCTCGGCGCGCAGGATGGCGGTGCTGCGCTGCACGCGTTCGGCGATGCGGCGGATGCCGGCCGGGCCGTGCCAAACGGCATACATGCCAGCCATCACGGCCAGCAGCACTTGCGCGGTGCAGATGTTGGAAGTGGCCTTTTCGCGGCGGATGTGCTGTTCGCGCGTCTGCAGCGCCAGGCGCATGGCCGGGTTGCCCTGCGCGTCCTTGGACACGCCGACCAGGCGGCCAGCCATGTTGCGCTTGAAGGCGTCCTTGCAGGCCATGAATCCGGCATGCGGGCCGCCGAAACCGAACGGCACGCCGAAGCGCTGGGCCGAACCGATGGCGATATCCGCGCCCCATTCGCCGGGCGCGGCCAGCAGGGCCAGCGCCAGCAGGTCAGTCGCGACGGCCACGATGGCGCCTTGCGCATGCGCGGCTTCGGCCAGCTTGCGGTAGTCGGCGACGGAGCCGGTGCTGTGCGGGTACTGCAGCAGCACGCCGAAGCACTCGGGCAGGCCTTCGGCCTCGTCGCCGATGGTGATTTCGATGTCCAGGCCTTCGGCGCGCGTGCGCACGACTTCGATGGTCTGGGGATGCACGTGGCGCGAAATGAAGAACACCGGGCTCTTCGACTTGGCGCTGCGACGCGCCAGCGTCATGGCTTCGGCGGCGGCGGTGCTTTCGTCCAGCAGCGAGGCGTTGGAGATGTCCAGCCCGGTCAGGTCGGCGACCATGGTCTGGTAGTTCAGCAGGGCTTCGAGGCGGCCCTGCGAGATCTCGGGCTGGTAAGGCGTGTAGGCCGTGTACCAGGCGGGATTCTCAAGAATGTTGCGCAACACCACGTTGGGCGTCTGCGTGCCGTAGTACCCCTGGCCGATGTAGCTGCGGTAGACCTTGTTGCGGCCGGCGATCTGCTTCAGTTCGGCCAGCACGTCGGTTTCGCTGCGCGAGGCGGGCAGCGCGAGCGGGGCCTGGCTGCGGATCTTGGGCGGCACGACTTCTTCGATCAGGGCGTCCAGGCTGGCGCTGCCGATGACGGCAAGCATGGCGGCCTGGTCGGCGTCGGAAGGGCCGATGTGGCGGGGAATGAAGTCGGTGTGGGTGTCTAGGGCGCGCGACATGGAGAGGTCTCGGGATAGCGGGTGTCGTCGGAGGACGGACGGTATTGCATCTTGCGGAACAGGCGCGTGGCGGGTGCCCTGCGCCCGTTCCAGCCAGGCGGCTTAGCCGTTGGCGACGGCTTCGTAGCCGGCGGCGTCGAGCAGCTTGTCGGCGTCGGCGGCGTTGACCGGCTTGATCTTGAAGATCCAGGCGGTGAAGGCCGATTCGTTGATCAGGTTGGGATTGTTTTCCAGCTCTTCGTTGAACGCGACGATCTCGCCAGCCACGGGAGCGTAGATGTCCGAAGCGGCCTTGACCGATTCGACCACGCCAGCGGTTTCACCGGCGTTCAGCTTGGCGCCGACCTTCACGTCGCCAACGAAGACCAGGTCGCCCAATTGATCCTGGGCGGTATCTGTGATGCCGACGACGAACACATCGCCTTCGGCTTTGACCCATTCATGGGACTCGGTGTACTTGCGATCGGTGGGCAGACTCATGGGAACTCCTGAGGGAATGCGGGTAGATGAATGGTGTTGCGCGCCTCGCGCGGGCGGCCGTCGCCCCAGGGGCCGGCGGCTCGCGCGAAGCTTCGAGTTTACGAGTGTTCGACCGCTTTGCCGTTACGCACGAACGGCAATTTGCAGGCCAGGGCGGGCACCCACTTACCGCGGATGTCGACCTCGACCGTGTCGCCCGGCTTGACGCCTTGAGGCAGACGGGCAAAGCCGATCGACACGCCCAGCGTGGGCGACATGGTGCCGCTGGTGAGCTCGCCCGTGCCTTCCTTGGTGCGCACGGCCATGTGCGCGCGCATCACGCCGCGTTCTTGCAGCTTCAGGCCGATGAAGGTGGCGGGGGTGGCGAATTGTTCCAGCGCGTCGCGGCCGATGAAGCGGCGCTCGGCGTTCTTCAGGGACACGGTCCAGGTCAGGCCGGCCTGGTCGGGCTGGGTCAGCTCGTCCATGTCCTGGCCGTACAGATTCATGCCGGCTTCCAGACGCAGCGTGTCACGCGCGCCCAGGCCGCAGGGACGCACGCCCTGGGCGACCAGGTCGCGCCACAGCTGCACGACTTCGGCGGCCGGCAGCACGATTTCAAAGCCGTCCTCGCCGGTGTAGCCGGTACGGGCCACCAGGGTGTCGTCGCCCACGCGGGCGGCCACGAAGGGGGTCAGCGGCTCGCTGGCGGCCTGCCAGGCCGGGCGCGCGGCCCAGACCTTGGCGCGGGCGTTGGGGCCTTGCACGGCCACCATGGCCAGATCGCGGCGCGGCGTGATGGCAACGTCGAACTGGCCAGCCTGCTTGACGCGCTGCATCCAGGCGACGTCCTTGTCGGCCGTGCCTGCGTTGACCACGACGCGCCATTCGTCGGCGGCGAAGAAATAGATGATCAGGTCGTCGATCACGCCGCCTTGCGGGTTCAGCATGCAGCTGTACAACGCCTTGCCGGGCACGGTCAGCTTGGACACGTCGTTGGCGACCAGGCGCTGCAGGAAGGCGAACGCGTCGGGACCGGCCACGTCGACGTTCAGCATGTGCGACACATCGAACATGCCGGCGTCCTGGCGCACGGCGTGGTGCTCTTCCAGCTGCGAACCGTAGGCCAGCGGCATGTCCCAGCCGCCGAAGTCGACCATGCGGGCGCCAGAGGCGATGTGTTCTTCGGCCAGCGGGGTGCGTTTGAGGGTTGCGGACATGCGCGGAAACTCCGGGGCGGCAGTGTTGCCAGGGTTACGGAATGCCAGTGGTGCCAAGCGGGGTGCGCTTGTACAACGGCTGAATCTTCCGCCCCTCTGTCCTTTTGCCTGAGAGTTGCCCCGCATGGCGGGTTTGCACCTTCGGCGCCTGGGCTGCTCGCTATGTCCCTAGTTCAGGGTCGGCGCCAGGTCTCTCCAGAGTACTGTTTTGCCGCGTCCGCACGGTGAGAAAACCGGGACAGGGCAAGCATGGGCGGTATGGGTTACCTGAGCGATTCCGGGCGAATTGCGCCTTCGGCGGCGGCCGGACGTACAGGCCGCTCTCTCCCGCAACATGCGTGACAGCGGCGCAAGCATACAACGAAAGCCGCGGCCAGGGAATGCCCGCGGCGGCTCAGCCCAGCGCCGTGTCCAGCAGCATCATCAGCACGAAACCCAGCATCAGGCCGCAGGTCGCGTAGACCTCATGCCCCTTGCGGTGCGATTCGGGGATGATCTCGTGGCTGATCACGAACAGCATGGCGCCTGCGGCAAAACCCAGGCCCCAGGGCAGAAGCGGCTCGGACCAGCCGACCACTGCGGCGCCGAGCACCGCGCCCAGCGGCTCGACCAGGCCGGACAGCATGCCCAGCGCCACCGCGAAGGCGCGCTGATAGCCCGCCGCCAGCAGCGCCACCGCCACCACCAGCCCTTCGGGAATGTCCTGGATCGCAATGCCGGTGGCCAGCGCGGTGCCGCGCATGGCGTCGTTGCCCGCGTAGCCCACGCCTATGGCCAGGCCTTCCGGCAGGTTATGCAGGGTGATGGCGAAGACGAACAGCCAAGTGCGGCGCAGGCGGTGCGCCTCGATGCCTTCCCGGCCCTTGATGAAATGTTCGTGCGGCAGGGTACGGTCCATGAGCAGCAGCACCGCCGCCCCCAGCAGTACGGCCGCGCCCACCGTCAAGCCGGCGCCCCAGGGGCCATAGCCCAGGTCGCGGCCCGCGGCGATGCCCGGCGCCACCAGCGAGAAGGCGCTGGCGGCCAGCATCACGCCGGCGCCGAAGCCGAACATGCTGTCCTGCATTTTCTGGGGGATGGTCCGAGCAAACAGGATGGGCAAAGTACCCAGGGCAGTAGCGCCCGCGGCCACCAGCCCGCCCAGGAGGGCATCGGCCACGTGCGGCGCGCGCACGTCCAGATAGGCCCACAACTGGTGCAGGCCCAGGCATGCCACCAATACGGCCAGGGTCCACACGCTGATGCTGGTGGCCGCCGGCCGCACGCGATGACGGCTGAAGGTATTCATGTGCCGCTGCCCTCCTTGCGAGAGATGCGCTCAGCGCTGGGCTGCCGCGTAGCGGCGCGCCACTTCAGGCCAATTCACGACATTGTAAAAGGCGCCGATGTACTCGGGCCTGCGGTTCTGGTACTTCAGGTAGTAGGCGTGCTCCCACACGTCCAGTCCCAGGATGGGCGTGTTGCCGTGCATCAGGGGGCTGTCCTGGTTGGCGCTGCTTTCCACCGCAAGCTTGCCGGCCGGCGTGACCGAGAGCCAGGCCCAGCCGCTGCCGAAGCGGGTCAGCGCAGCCTTGGTGAACGCGTCGCGGAAGGCGGCCTGCCCGCCCAGTTCGGACTCGATGGCCGCTGCCAATGCGCCGTCCGGCTCACCCCCGCCCTCGGGCGACATGACCGACCAGAACAGGCTGTGGTTGGCGTGGCCCCCGCCGTGGTTGCGCACGGCGCCGCGGATGGCTTCGGGCAACTGCTCCAGCCGCGCCACCAGGGACTCGACCGGCTCGTTGGTGACGATGCCCGCGCCTTCCAGCGCAGCGTTCAGGCTGTTGACGTAGGTCTGATGGTGCTTGCTGTAGTGGATCTCCATCGTCATCGCGTCGATGTGAGGTTCCAGGGCGTCGTAGGCATACGGCAGGGGCGGAAGAGTGTAGGCCATGCATGTCTCCGTTGGATCCGCCCCCCGATTCAGGGCTTGGATCAATATCGAAAACATAAATGATAAGTATTTTTATTTGATATAACAATGGCAGGCTTCCAATACCTGCCATAGCGCCGGCCTATCGGCGCCCTGTCCCGCCAGAGGACGCTACAGCGCCTTGCCGCAGGCCACGCCCGAAGCCCAGGCCCACTGGAAGTTGTAGCCGCCCAGCCAGCCCGTGACGTCCACGGCTTCGCCGATGAAATAGAGGCCGGCGACGGTCTTGGCCTGCATGGACTTCTGGTCCAGCCCGCGCGTGTCCACGCCGCCGCGCATGACTTCGGCCTTCTTGTAGCCGGCCGTGCCGCTGGGCACCAGGCTCCATTGATGGATGTCCTGGGCCAGCGTGCGCAAGGTCTTGTCCGGCGCGTCGGCCAGGCGCAGCGCCGCCAGGCCCGGCTTGCCGCCCTGCTCCGCCAGGTGCAGCCAGCGGTCGGCCAGGCGCTTGGGCCAGAGGCCCGCCAGGACGGTATGCAGCTGCTGCCGGTTGCCCGACTTCGACGCCAGCAGTTCTTCCGCCAGATCGCGGCCAGGCGCCAGATCGATCACGATGGGCTCGCCAGGTTTCCAGTAGCTGGAGATCTGCAGAATGGCAGGTCCGGACAGGCCGCGATGGGTAAAGAGCAGGTCCTCGAGGAACTCGCCGCGCGCCTTGCCCTGCCCCGTGTGCAGATTGACCTCCAGCGCCACGCCGGACAATTCGGAAAGGGACTGCCACTGCTCGGCATCGAAGGTCAGCGGCACCAGGGCGGGACGCGGTTCCACGACCTTCAGGCCGAACTGCCGCGCGATCTTCAGGCCGAAATCGGTGGCGCCCAGTTGGGGAATGGCCATGCCGCCGGTCGCGATCACCAGTTTCGCGGCGCGGATCGTGCCCTGGCTGGTGTGCAGCTCGTAACCCTGCTCGCCATGGCCGATCTCGACCACCGAGCATCCCATGCGCCACTGCACCCTGCCCGCGTCGCACTCCGCGCGCAGCATTTCGATGATGGATTCGCTGGAATCGTCGCAGAACAGCTGGCCGCGATGCTTCTCATGCCAGGCGATGTGGTGGCGTTTCATCAGCGCCAGGAAATCCTGCGGCGTGTAACCGGCCAAGGCCGAACGGCAGAAATGCGGATTGTCGGAGAGGAAGTTGGCGGGGCCGGCGCCGATATTGGTGAAGTTGCAGCGGCCGCCGCCGGAAATGCGGATCTTCTCTGCCAGGCGCTCGGCGTGGTCGACCAGCACCACGCGCAAGCCGCGCTGGCCGGCGACCGCGGCACACATCATGCCCGCGGCGCCGGCGCCGAGTACTGCTACATCGAACATCAGTCTTCGATCAGGCAGTCGACGTAGTAGCGCTTTTCGCCATCCGGACCCACTTCGTCGGCCAGGCCGTGGATGTAGGTTTCGAAGCCCGGGAAGCGCTGGTTGAACTCGCGCGCGAACTGCAGGTACTGGACGATGGTGCGGTTGAAGCGTTCGCCCGGGATCAAGAGCGGGATGCCCGGAGGATACGGGGTCAGCAGCACGCCGGTGACGCGGCCTTCGAGCTTGTCGATGTCGACGCGCTCGACCTCGCGGTGCGCCATGCGGGCGAAGGCATCCGACGGCTTGAGGGCCGGCACCATGTCGCTCAGGTACATCTCGGTAGTCAGGCGGGCCACGTCACGCGCGCGATAGGCTTCGTGGATCTCCTGGCACAGGTCGCGCAGGCCCATGCGCTCGTAGCGGCGATGGTCGCGGCAGAATTCCGGCAGGATGCGCCAAAGCGGCTGGTTGCGGTCGTAGTCGTCCTTGAATTGCTGCAAGGCGGTCAGCAGCGTGTTCCAGCGGCCCTTGGTGATGCCGATGGTGAACAGGATGAAGAACGAATACAGGCCGGTCTTCTCGACCACCACGCCGTGCTCGGTCAGGTACTTGGAGACCAGCGCGGCGGGAATGCCGGTTTCGCCGAAGCTGCCCGACATGTCCAGGCCCGGGGTGATGATGGTGGCCTTAATCGGGTCCAGCATGTTGAAGCCTTCGGCCATTTCGCCGAAGCCATGCCAGTGGTCGTTGGACTCCAGGATCCATTCGTCGCGATTGCCGATGCCTTCCGAAACCAGGCGGTTCGGCCCCCAAACCTTGAACCACCAGTCGTTCTTGCCGAATTCGGATTCCACCTTGCGCATGGCGCGACGGAAGTCCAGGGCTTCGCGGATGCTTTCCTCGACCAGCGCGGTGCCTCCCGGCGGCTCCATCATGGCGGCGGCCACGTCGCAGGACGCGATGATCGCGTACTGGGGCGAGGTGGACGTGTGCATCAGGTAGGCTTCGTTGAAGACGTTGCGGTCCAGCTTGCGGGTCTCGGACTCCTGCACGATGATCTGCGAGGCCTGCGAAATGCCGGCCAGCAGCTTGTGCGTGGAGTGGGTGGCGAACACCATCGCGTCCTGGCTGCGCGGACGGTCCTGGCCGATGGCGTGCATGTCCTGGTAGTACTCGTGGAACGACGCGTGCGGCAGCCAGGCTTCGTCGAAGTGCAGCGTGTCGACGTAGCTCCCCAGCTGCTTCTTGATCATTTCGACGTTGTAGATGACGCCGTCGTAGGTGCTCTGCGTCAGCGTCAGGATGCGCGGGTTCTTGTTCACCGCTTCGCGCGCGAAGGGGTTGGCCTCGATCTTCTTGCGGATGCTGTCCGGGTGGAATTCTTCCAGCGGAATCGGACCGATGATGCCCAGGTGGTTGCGCGTGGGGCGCAGGAACACCGGAATCGCGCCCGTCATCGTGATGGCGTGCAGGATCGACTTGTGGCAGTTGCGGTCCACCACCACCACGTCGCCCGCGGCCACGTTGGCATGCCACACCACCTTGTTGGAGGTGGAGGTGCCGTTGGTCACGAAGAAACAGTGGTCGGCGTGGAAGATGCGCGCGGCGTTCAGTTCGGATTCGGCCACGGGACCGGTGTGGTCCAGCAGCTGGCCCAGTTCGTCCACGGCGTTGCAGACGTCTGCGCGCAGCATGTTCTCGCCGAAGAACTGGTGGAACATCTGGCCCACCGGGCTCTTCAGGAACGCCACGCCGCCGGAGTGGCCGGGGCAGTGCCAGGAGTACGAGCCGTCCTGCGCGTACTTGACCAGTTCACGAAAGAACGGCGGCGGCAGGCTGTCGACGTAGCTGCGGGCTTCGCGGATGATGTGGCGCGCCACGAATTCGGGGGTGTCCTCGAACATGTGGATGAAGCCGTGCAGCTCGCGCAGGATGTCGTTGGGGATGTGCTCGGACGTGCGCGTCTCGCCGTACAGGTAGATGGGGATGTCGGCATTGCGGAAACGCAGCTCGCCGATGAAGGCGCGCAGGTTCTTGATGGCGCTGGCCACGTCCTCGGGCGAATCCACGTCGAATTCTTCGTCGTCGATCGACAGGATGAAGGCGCTGGCCCGGCTCTGCTGCTGGGCGAACGAGCTCAGGTCGCCGTAACTGGTCACCCCGATCACCTCGACGCCTTCGGCCTCGATCGCCGCGGACAAGGCGCGGATACCCAGACCGGACGCGTTCTCGGAACGGTAGTCTTCGTCGATGATGAAAATGGGGAAGCGGAATTTCATGCAGGCGCTCCTGGGGGCAAGGCGGGTTCGGACGCGTAACGCGGCGCGAGTGTACTTCTAGTAAAAATCCGCCTGATGACAGACGGCGCGAGCACCCGCCAGGGCGGCGGGAATGGCCGAATTGTAGGGCTGTTTTTCTTACAGCCCTAAGGGAAATCCCGGAATGGCCCGGACGGCCGTTGTCATCGCGCCAAAAGCGGACGTTTTCAGCACAGAGAGCCGGGCCGCACGGGGAAGCAAACCGGGCGCCCGAAGCGCCGGGACGCTAGCGGATGGTGCGGGCCTCGCCCGCCTGCAAGGCCATCAGGAACTGTTCGAAATAAGGTGGGATGGCCTCGGCGGAGCCGTAACGGATGCGCCTTTCGACCTTGGCGATGGCGCCGAAGCAGACCTCGGAATCGGGCTCGCCGCAGACCAGCACCACTGGGTCCTCGTCATCGCACACTTCGTAGAGGCCGCCATACGCGCGGCGTCCCACCTCGTAGAGGTAGGCGGCGGCGCCGACGGTCTGCATGGGAGTGAGAGGCAAGGTCCCGAGATGGGCGGCCTCCAGCGCTTCGTCCAGCGCATGGACGCTGGATGGCGTGTAATCCAGCACGGCGCCAGCCGAGCCGGCTGCCTGGACGAAGTCCTGCGCAGCACCCGCCACGCGCGCCACGAACTCTTCCTGGACTTCGTCGCGCTTGGCGTCCTGGTTTGTCTTGAGGAAACCGAACATCATTGGCTCCTTTGTGAAAACCGCAAGCGGCGTTAGGACCATTATAGGCAGCGCGTCCCCCTATACTGGCGAATCCACCGCCGAACGTTCCCTATTCCCAACACTTGCCGACCATGTCCCCGATCACCGTCCGACGCCTTGTTCCCGCCGACGCGGCGCCGCTGCGCCAATTGCGCCTGGACGCCCTGGTGGAAACCCCTGAATCGTTCGGATCGAGTTACGAAGAGGAACACACGCTGACATTGGAGGATATCCGCGGCTGGATCCAGCCTTCGGACGACAGCGCAATGTTTGGCGCGTTCTGCGGCGGGGTCCTGGCCGGCATGGTCGGCGTGGGCCGACAGCGCAAACTGAAGATGCGCCACAAAGCGCACATCTGGAGCATGTACGTGGCGCCGGCGCAGCGCGGTCAGGGCCTGGCCCGGCAACTGATGCAGGCGGCGATCGCCCATGCCTCGGGCATGCGCGGCATCCGCCAGGTGCAGCTGAGCGTGACCGCCAACAATCAGGCGGCCACCGCGCTGTATCTAAGCCTGGGCTTTGCCGAATACGGGCGCGAGCGCGAAGCGCTATGCGTGAACGGCGAACTCTACGACGAAGCGCTGATGGCGCTGCCGCTGGCCGGCAAGTAGCGGCGCGGCATCAGGCCGCGCCAGTCCGGCGCCGCGTGCTGAACGCCCGCACCAGATTGCGGCCTTCGTCCTTGGCTTTGTAGAGCGCCTGATCCGCCGCCTTGATCACCGCGTCGGGCGCGCGCAGGGAGTCGCTGCGTTCGGCTACGCCTATGCTGACCGTCACCCGCAGCGGCCGCGCATTGCGCGCGTCGCGCCCGCCGCGGCGGCGCAGGCCGATCTGGTCGGCCTTGGGGCGCACCGGCTTGTCGCGCAGGCGCATCTGGTAGGCCTCGATGGAGCGCCTGACGCTTTCCAGGTGCGGCATGCTTTCCGCCGCGGTCTTGCCCGGGAACACCAGCGTGAATTCCTCGCCGCCGTAGCGGTAGGCCCGGCCGCCGCCCGGCACGCGCCGCAACTGCGCCGCCACCATGCGCAGGACCTGGTCGCCTACGTCATGCCCGTGGGTGTCGTTGAAAGCCTTGAAGTTGTCGACGTCGGCCATCGCCAGCGTATAGACGCGCCCCATGCGCTGCAGACGCTCGTTCAGCGCGCGCCGGCCCGGCAGGCCGGTCAGCTCGTCGCGAAACGCCATGTGGAAACCTTCGTGGGCCAGCGAGATGCACAGGGCCGTCAGCGCGGCGGTAGACATCAGCGCCAGTTCGACGGGATGCTCCGCCCCGCGCGGCAAGGCCCACGCCATGCACACGAATCCTAGCCACTGCCCCGCCTGCTGCGGACGCCCATAGCGCAGCAACAGCAGGGTCAGCGTCAGGCCCGTGGCCAGCAAGGCGATCAATCCTTCGATCGGCACGCTCAGGTGGGCCAACCTACCCTGCACGGAGAGCATGCCAAGCAGATCGTTCACGCCGTCCTTGCCGGCCAGCGCAATCGCCGCCGCGCCGGCGGCGATCATGCCGATGCGGGCGGCCAGGTCCAGCAACATGCTGGAGCGCTCGGACCACAGGGCGTTGATGGTGTAGGCCAGGGACCACCACGCCAGCGCCGGTCCGACGGCCCAGGGCGCTTCCGTGGCCAGCGCCGGCCAGGCCGCCGTGGCGGCCAGCACGCTGAGCATCAGCACCATGGTCTGTGCGCGCTGGTACATCAGGCACACGGCAACGCCGATCAGCGCCATCACCCAAGGCACGAACGGCACGATCTGCGTCAAGGCCGGCGGCCATTCGCGCCACAGCAGCAGCCCCACCGCAGCGGCCACCGGCAGCGCAGGATAGAACAACAAAGGCAGCCAGGGGATATGGGGGTAACGCACGGGTCGGGGCTTTTTTACGCTTGCGGAGATGACGTCGCCAAATCGGCAAACACATGTACTGTCATTTACGGACGCGGCCGCGATGTTCTTTAGCGGATTTGCAAGTAACACCGCGCGCCGCGGCCATGATATGTTTTTTTCTTCACTCAGCAGACGGCCCCCCAATGCACATCCTGGTCAACATCGACGTGCCCGATCTCGAACACGCCATCGACTTCTATCAACGCGCGTTCGGCCTGACGCTGCGACGCCGGATAGGACCGACGGTGGCCGAGATGGCAGGGGCCGAGGCGCCCATCTATCTGCTGGAAAAGGCGGCGGGTACGCCTGCCGCCGGCGCCACGCGCCAGCCGCGCGACTATGCGCGGCACTGGACGCCGGTGCATCTGGACGTGGTGGTGGAGGACGCGGACCGCGCGGTCGCACAGGCGGTGGCCGCTGGCGCGCGCCTGGAAGACCCGGCCGTCTCGCACACCTGGGGCCGCATCGCCCACCTGAGCGATCCCTACGGTCACGGTATCTGCATCCTGCAGTTCCTGGGCCGGGGCTACGATGAGCTGTCCACGCCGCAGCTGCAATACGCCCCGGTCTCGGAAGCGGATTTCGAAGACCTGCTGGCGCTGCGCATCGAAGCCATGCGCGAAAGCCTGGAGCGCCTGGGGCGCTTCGATCCTGAACGCGCGCGCTCGCGGCTGCGCAGCACATTCCGGCCGGAACACACCTGGTCCATCGAGCAAGATGGCCAGCGGATCGGGTTTTACGCGCTGCGCCCGGAGGGTGACGGCTTGCGCCTGGATCATCTGTACATCCGCCCCGCCGCGCAGGGTTCGGGGCTGGGCGGACAGGTCATGCGCAAGATCCTGCAGGAGGCCGACCGCCTGGGGCTGGCGGTAAGCCTGGGCGCGCTGCGCGACAGCGATTCCAACCGCTTCTACCGCCGGCACGGGTTCGTGCAGACGGGCGAAAGCGAGTGGGATATCGACTACCTGCGTCCGGCGCCGCGGCGCGCGGACTGAGACTTCAGGTGCGCGGCAGGGTCACGCCGCGCTGGCCCTGGTACTTGCCGCCGCGATCGCGATAAGAGGTCTCGCAGACTTCGTCGCTTTCCAGGAACAGCATCTGCGCGCAGCCTTCGCCCGCGTAGATCTTGGCCGGCAGCGGCGTGGTGTTCGAGAACTCCAGCGTCACGTGGCCTTCCCATTCGGGTTCCAGCGGCGTGACGTTGACGATGATGCCGCAGCGCGCATAGGTGCTTTTGCCCAGGCAAACCGTCAGGACGCTGCGCGGGATGCGGAAGTACTCGACCGTGCGGGCCAGCGCGAAGGAATTGGGCGGGATGATGCAGACGTCGCCCTTGAAATCCACGAACGAGCCTTCGTCGAAGTTCTTCGGATCGACGATGGTGGAATTGATGTTGGTGAAGATCTTGAACTCGTCCGCGCAGCGCACGTCGTAGCCGTAGCTGCTGGTGCCGTAGCTGACGATACGCCCGCCATTGGCCGTGCGGACCTGCCCTGCTTCGAAGGGTTCGATCATGCCGGCTTCGGCCTGGCGGCGGATCCAGCGGTCGCTTTTGATGCTCATGGTGGGAATGGTGCTAGGGAATGGAATGGACGCCATTTTATCCCGAGTGCGGATGCGCCACCGGCGAGGGGCCGGGCGGGACCGTGCCGCCCGGTTCCGCCTCAGTTCCCCCAGAAGGTCCGGTAGACCAGCGCGATGCCGTTGACCGCCCCGCCCTTCAGGTCCACCGACAAGCCGCGCGCCAGCCTGTAGCTGGCGCGGCCGACGGTATCGCTTCCCGCCAGCGCCTGTTCCACGCTCAGGGTGATGCCGTTGGCGAAGGTCTTGCTGGCCACCAGGAATTGCGTCGCCAGCTGGCTGTCGCTGTCCCGGTTGACGTCGCCAGCCACCGTGCGGTCCGGCAGGATGCTGCCGGAGCTGCCGATGTTGCCCGTCTTGATGCTGACGTCGTCCAGGCCGAACTGCTTGTAGAACGGCTGCCCGCCGCCCAGCAGCGCGGTACCCACCGACATCAGCAGCGCCGCGTCGCCGCCGCTTTCGTCGGGGCCGCGGCCGAGCAGCAGCCAGGACAGCTTTTCCACGTCGCTGACGTCCGGGTACGACACCAGGTCGATGCGCGGCCGCTGCGCCGTGCCGACCACCTTGACGCCCGCCTCGACCTGTTCGCCCGTGCGCAGCGCCTCGATATCCAGCAAGGGGTTGTCCAGACGGCCCTGGAAGGTCAGCGTGCCGCGGCTCAGGCGCAGCTTCTGGCCGTAGGCTTCGATGCCGCCGCCACGGGTGCGCAGCGCGCCCACGCCGGTCAGGCGTCCATCGTTCAGCATGATCTGAATGGAGCCCAGCAGGCCGGCGTCCAGTCCCATGCCGGTGATGTAGAAGCGCGGCCCCATGTCGAACTTCAGGTTCATGCTGGTCTGCAGCGGCGTGGAGACGGTGCCAGGGTCATCGCCGGGCCGGCGCACCTTGACGTCATCGTCCAGCGACGGCACGCCCTGCAGAATTTCCAGGCTGAACCAGCCGGCGTCCGCCTTCAGGTCGCCCACGATGTCGATGCGCGGCATGGCCGCCTTCACGTCGATGACCCCGGACACCATGGCGTAGCGGTCCGAACGCTGCAGCGCCGGGAAGCGGTACAGGGTCAGCCGGATATCGCCGCCGCCATCGATGAAATTCCACTGCCCCTTGGCTTCGGCGTAGCCGCCCTTTGCCTCGGGATTGGTGGTGATCCATTCCTTGGTGCGCCATTCGGCCGGCATCACCCGCAACGAGGCCGGGAAGCGCAGGCTTTCCAGCACCACCCGGTCGCCGTCCAGGCGCGCGGACAAGGTGCCGTCGATCAGCCGCACGCCGTCGTCGATGCGCACCACGCGCAGCTTGTCGCCGCGGATGCTGCCGCTGGCCGACCATTTGCCCGCCAGGGTGCCCTGGGCTTCCAGATTGGCCTTGACCGTGCCGCCGACTTCCATCGAGTCGCCCACGAACAGGCCAACCCAGGCCAGGTCGGCGATATCCGCGTCCAGCTTGGCGCGCAGCGGCTGGCGCGGGTCCAGCGCCATGCCGCCCTTGGCGTCCACCACCAACACGGCGGTGCCGGTGCCGTTGATGAGGCCCATCTTGTCGGTGGCCAGATTGACCTTGGCGTCCAGGCGGCTGGCGTTGGCGGAGGTCGGCGTGGCGGTCAGGTCCAGCACCAGCGCCTTCAGTCCCAGCGGGATGGGAGGATCGCCCGGTATCAGCAGGTCGCCCTCGCGGCGCGCGATGCGCGCGCGGCCGCCCAGCCGGCCGTCGAACTTCAGGTCCCACAAGACGTCCAGCGCGATGCGGCGCTGGCCCTCGGGCACCATCGCGTTCACGCGGCCGGGCCGCTTGCCCAGCTTGGCCGCGGCCTCGGGATCGAAGGCGCCTATCACCTGGCGCGCCATGGCGGCCGTGATCACCAGGTTGTCGGCCTTGCCCGCCGTTTCCCAACGCTTGCCGCCCCCCCGCGAACCCTGGTGCGCCAGGACCACGCGCTCCTTGCCAGGCAGGGTCAGGCTCAGCGCCGTCTGCCCCACCTGCCACTGCCATTGCGGTTCCACGGCGGAAGGCACGAAAGCCAGCGTGACCGGACGGTCCACGGCCACGGTGAAGCCGGCGGTCTCTGCCGTCAGCCTCGAGAACGTGCCGCGCCATCCCGGCAGGGCTGCGTCGGGCGTGCCGGCTGGCCCCTTGCCCCAGGAACCGGCAAAGACGATGTTGGCCTTGGCGGGCGCCTCGCCCAGCACGCCCGCGCGCGGCTTGGGCGGCGTGTAGCCGGCAGCAAGCTCGCCGCGGTGCGCAGCCAGCGTGCCCGCCAGCTTGCCTTTCAACTCCGCGCCGCCGGGGATGCCCGGCCAGAACGCGTCGAGCTGGGGCGCTTGGGCGTCCAGCGACAGCGCGCCGTCCTTGGCGTCCAGCTCGCCCCTGGCCTGGACCCGGTTGCGGCCCAGCTTCAGGTCCACGTCCAGGCCGTGGATGCGCAGCCCGGCCAGAGGATCGGCCTCGGGCGAGGCGGCACCGTTCGGCACGGCGGCGGATTCCGCGCTATTGGTCGCTGCGGCGATATCCACCTGGGCCTTGAGCGCGCCAGTCAGGGGCTGCTTGTTCCAGCGCGTGCCCTCTTCGAAGCGCAGATCGACCGCGGCGTGGCGTAGCTGGCTCAGGTTCTCGATGTCGGCTTGCACGTCGCCGCGCACGGTCAGGACCGCAGGCGGAACATCCTTGCCCAGCCAGGGCGACAAATCCAGGCGCTGGGCGCTTATCGTGCCCGCGATGCGGTCGCGGCCCGTCCCTTGCGTACTATCGGATTGCAGGTCTAGCTGCGCGGCCAGGGTCGATTTGTCAGGCAGTTGCGCCTGCGCCCGGGCGCTGCGCAGCACCAGCGCCGTGCGCGGCGCAAGGTCGGCGGTCAGGTCCAGCAGCAGGCCGGAGCCCTCGCCCTCCAGCTTGGCCTGGATACCATCCAGGGAACCGGCGACATCGGCGCGCAGCACCACCTGGCAGGCGGGCCGGGGCGGCTCGGAAGGCGTCGCCTTGGGATCTGTCCTGGCCCCGGCTTTGGATTCATCCTTGGGGTCGGCCTTGGCGCCAGGCTTGGGCTCGGGCTTCTTGGCAGCGCCCGCCTGACGCTCATACACGCCACTCAGCTTGTCGGCTTCGCACAGCGGGGAATCGGAGCCGGTCCCGCGCGCGGTCACGTCCAGGCGAGCGGCGAACGGCCAGGGATCGGCCATGCCTTGCAGTTCGGCCTGCCCGGAGATGTCCGCCTGCGCAGCCTCGTGGCCCACCCGCAGGCTGGCGATGCGCAACTGCGCGCCCTGCTTGCCCGCGGCGAAGGTGGCGTCCAGATTGCCCAGGGTCACGGGCAAGGGTTCGCCGTCCTGGTCCAACTGGAAGTCGCCCAGCGCCACCCGGTCGATAGCGATGTCCACCGGCAGTTCGGGCAAGGAGAAAGGCTCGCCGTCGTCCTCGGCAGGCGCCGTCTCGGGCGTTGCGGTCAGGCCGATGTAAACCGAGCCCGCCGATACATCGCGCACGTGCAGCAGACGGTCGCCCAGGGCGCGCCAGTTCACGTCCAGGTGCAGGTCCGTGATGTCGACGCGGGTGCCGCTGACGTCCAGGTCCAGCTTGCCCACGGAGACGCCGCGCAACAGCGAGCCGCTCACGTCCAGCGCCTGGCCATTCAATTGCTGGGCGGCGGTGGTCAGGAGCAGCCGCGTGCCGTTCTGCGAACCGACCAGCCAGAACAGGAAGCCGCCCGCCAGCACGGCCAGCATGGCCAGGCCCGGCAACCACCACACCAGCACATGGCGCAGGAATTTGCGCAAGGCCTTCAAAACGCGATCCCCAAGGAAAAGTGCAGGCGCAGGTCGCGGTCGCGCTGGCCGTAGGCCACGTCCAGGAACAAGGGCCCGGCCGGCGTGCGCACGCGGGCGCCTACGCCGTAGCCCACCGCCATCGACATGTCGCCGAACGATTCCGCGGCGTCGCCCGCGTCCACGAACACGCCCATGCCCCAGCGCTCATTGAAATAGTGGTCGTACTCGATGCTGCCGACCAGCAGCGTGGGCGCGCCCACCACAGCGTCGTCTTGCTTCACGCCTATGCTCTGGTACTTGTAGCCGCGGATCGAACGCGCGCCGCCGGTGCGGAAACCGAAATCGTCCGGCACGCGCACCTTGCTGTTGGACCAGACCCGGCCGACTTCGCCGCGCACGGTCAGCACGTCCAGCTTGCCGATGGGCCACCATTTCTGGGCCCGCAGCCGGGCGCGGGTGTAGGGTTCGCCGGAGTCCAGCGTCACGCCCACGCCGCCGCCCACCGCGATCAGGTTGCCTTCGCGCGGGTCGTACTTGTTATCGACATCGCGGCGCAGCCATTCGGCCGTGGCGGTCAGGGTCGGCAGTTTGTACTGGTCGCCGCCGTCGATCTTCACGTGATCCTCCGCCAGCAGCAGGCCCCAGCGGGTCTCGTATTCGACCCGGCTATCGCCCGCGCCCTTGCGCTCCTGCAGGCGCGTAGCGCCCAGCGCGTAACGCGTCACGTCCAGCCCCTGGATGTCGGAGTGGTCGTACAGGACCCCGAAGGAATCCTTGTAGCCGCGCTGGTTCGGCGGCAACAGGAAGTCCGCGTAGGCGCGCTGCTGCAGCCGGTCCACGCTGAAGCCCGTCTCCAGGGTGACCGGCTGGCCAAAGACCACGTTCTGCCGGTACAGCGACTCCACGCGCAGGCCGGCCTCGTCGTCCACGCCTATCGATCCGGTGAACCGCTTGGGCGGCGCTTCCACCACCCGTACCTGCACCGGCAAGGTCACTTCGCCGTTCGAGTCGTAGGCGGGCGCAGGCGGCGGCATGCCGCCGGACACGGAAGGATCTCCCGCCGGCGTGGCAGCCGCCAGATCGGTCGAGCCTGGCGCGCGTGCGCGGTCGGCATTGGGCGCAGGAGTCGGCTGCGCCTGGCCCGGCTGCTCCAGCGACACGAACGCGCCGCGGAAGAACGCAGTGGATTGCAGGTCCTGCTGCCAGGTGTCCAGCTTGTTCTGGTCATAGGCGGCGCCCGGCGAGTAGCGCACATAGCGCTCCACCAGCTTCTCGGGCACCCGTTTCAGGCCTTCCGTGGTGAGCTCGCCCATGCGCACCTGGGGGCCGCTGTCTATTGTGACGCGCAGGGCGGCCGATGCCGTATCGGCCTCGATTTCCGCCTGCGACGCGGTCATGCGCGCCAGCATGAAGTCACGCGAGGACACCGCGTCCAGCAGGTTCGACTTGGCCTTGTTCCAGTCGCTGTTGATGAAGGGCTGGCCCGTCTTGAGCTGCCAGTCGTCGCGCAGTTTCTGCACCCGCGCCGCGAACTCGGGCCGGGTGATGCGGCCGGTGAAGCTCAGGTCCACGGACGTAACGGTGGTGCGCTCGCCCGAAACGATACTGATGTCCCAGGTTTCTCCGCCGATATCGGTGCCGGCTTCGAGCTTCACCGTGGGCGAGAAATAGCCCTGGGTGGCCAGGGCCGCCAGCGTCGCGTCGCGCGCACGCCGACGCAGGCGGTTGATTTCACCGCCGTCCTGGTCTTCCGCCAGCCGCGCGATCGCATCGACGGCTTCGGTAATCGCCTGCAGGGCGGCCGGCGGCACGCCGCCGGGGTCCACAATGATTTCCGGGCGCTTGGCCAACGCCTCGCCCGTCATCACAACAAGTCCTGCCAAGAAGGCGCGGGCTGCCCACCGCATGCGTCAGGTCGGTTGCTGCACGACGATGGACGGGAACTTCCCGGCCATGTCGCGGGGAAGCGCCGCCACGCCAGCTGCCAGCTTGCGGGCGATGCCGCGATACAGCGCCGCGGCTTCGCTGCCCGGATCCGACACCACGGTCGGCGAACCGGCATCGGTCTGCTCGCGGATCGCCAGCGTCAGCGGCAGGCTGCCCAGCCAGGGCGTCTGGTATTGCTCCGCCATGCGCTGGCCGCCGCCCTCGCCGAAGATATGCTCGGCATGGCCGCATTGCGAGCAGATGTGGATGGCCATGTTCTCGACCACGCCCAGGATCGGCACATCAACCTTCTGGAACATGCGCAAGCCCTTGCGCGCGTCCAGCAGCGCCACGTCCTGCGGCGTGGTGACGATGACGGCGCCCACCACCGGCACCTTCTGCGCCAGGGTCAGCGCCACGTCGCCCGTGCCGGGAGGCATGTCGACGATGAGGTAATCAAGATCGCGCCAATTGGTCTGGCGCAGCAGTTGCTCCAGCGCCTGCGTCACCATTGGGCCGCGCCAGATGGCGGGCGAGTCGGCGTCGATCAGGAAGCCGATGGAGTTGGCCTGCAGGCCGTGGCCCGTGAGCGGCTCCATGCTCTTGTTGTCCAGGCTTTCGGGACGGCCCGAGATGCCCAGCATGGTCGGCACGCTGGGGCCGTAGATGTCGGCGTCCAGCACGCCCACCTTGGCGCCTTCCGCCGCCAGGGCCAGGGCCAGGTTCACGGCCGTGGTGCTCTTGCCCACGCCGCCCTTGCCGGACGCCACCGCAATAATGTTGCGCACATTGGGCAAGGGCTTCAGCCCTTTCTGCACGGCATGGGCGGCGACCTTCCAGCTCACCTCGACCTGGGCGTCGGCCACGCCGGCCGCGGCCAGCGCCGCCACGGCGATATCGCGGACCTGGGCGCGCGCGGCATCGGCCGGATACCCCAGCTCGAGCGCCAGCGAAACCCGTCCGCCTTCCAGCTTGATGTCACGATCTTTTACAGAAACGCCCAAATCCATACCGGTATTCGGGTCCTGCGCGGCGCGCAGCGCGGCGCGAATTTGTTCTATCGTTATACTCATGTCACTATGGTTCCGTAGGCAGCGCGGCTTCTGCGGCCCGCCATCCCCTAAAGGATAGCGGATACCCGGGAACCTTTCCCTGCGTTTTGCATCCGATCTTCATGACCAACACACTTATCCGCTTCTTTCGTGCCGTCCTATTCGCCGCCCTGGCCTTGATCGGCATGGCGATGGCGCTGGTGTTCATGCTTTCCACGGCGATCGCCGTGGCGATCCTGTACGTGGTCGCCAAGGTGCGCGGCAAACCTTTCGGCGTACGCGCCTATTGGAGCCAGCGCCAGGGCGCCCGCCCGGGACCGTTCCAGTCCGCCACCGCCCCCTTCGCCACGCAGCCGCGCGGCGACGTGATCGACGTCGAAGCCCGCGAAATCCGCTGACGGCGGCTTTCCAGCATGCTTGCGCCGCCCGCGGCGCAAGCGGACCGTGGGCTTGTGCGTCCGCGCGGCGGAATTGCCGTGTATTCGCGCCCATCCCCGCATTCTTTCGCAACCCGCCTGATTCGCCTGCCGCGAAGGGCGGGTTGAGCCATTGACGGGCCGCTGTCCGGCAAGTCTGCGCGCTTGCCCTAAAATGGCCGGCCTACCCCTTTTTTCCCTCAACCTCCAAAGACAACCATGTCTCGCACCCTTTTTGTCACCACAGCGCTGCCCTACGCCAACGGATCTTTCCACATCGGCCACATCATGGAGTACATCCAGGCCGATATCTGGGTTCGTTCGATGCGAATGGCGGGCCACACGGTGCACTTCGTGGGTGCGGACGACGCGCACGGCGCGCCGATCATGCTGAAGGCGGAAAAGGAAGGCATCACGCCGCAGGCCCTGGTGGCGCGCTACGCCGCCGAGCGCCCGCAGTACCTGAACGGCTTCCACATCCGCTTCGACCACTGGCACTCGACCGATTCAGCCGAGAACGTCGCGCTATCGCAGGACATCTACCGCGCGCTCAAGGCCCAGGACCTGATCGAAACCCGCTCCATCGAGCAGTTCTACGATCCGGTCAAAGGCATGTTCCTGGCCGACCGCTACATCAAGGGCGAATGCCCCAAGTGCCACGCCAAGGACCAGTACGGCGATTCCTGCGAAGTCTGCGGCGCGGTCTACGCGCCCACCGAGCTGATCAACCCGTACTCGGCCCTGACCGGCGCCACGCCGGTGCTGAAGTCCTCGGACCACTTCTTCTTCAAGCTGTCCGATCCGCGCTGCGTGGAATTCCTGCAGCAATGGACCACCGGCTCCAACGCCGCTGGCGGCAAGCATCTGCAGCCTGAAATGCTGGCCAAGACGCGCGAGTGGCTGGGTTCGGACGATGGCGAGGCCAAGCTGGGCGACTGGGACATCTCCCGCGACGCGCCCTACTTCGGCATCGAGATCCCGGACGCGCCGGGCAAGTATTTCTACGTCTGGCTGGACGCGCCCGTGGGCTACCTGGCCTCGCTGAAGTCGTATTGCGCGGTCAAGGGCATGGACTTCGATGCGCTGCTCGATCCTGCCGGCCCCACCGAACAGGTCCACTTCATCGGCAAGGACATCGTGTATTTCCACGCGCTGTTCTGGCCCGCGATGCTGAAGTTCGCCGGCCGCAAGACGCCTGACGCCGTGAATGTGCACGGCTTCATCACCGTCAGCGGCGAAAAGATGTCCAAGAGCCGCGGCACCGGCATTTCGCCGCTGCGTTACCTGGAACTCGGCATGAACGCCGAATGGATGCGCTACTACATCGCCGCCAAGCTGAACGCCCGGGTCGAAGACATGGACTTCAACCCCGAGGACTTCATCGCCCGCGTCAACAGCGACCTGATCGGCAAGTACGTCAACATCGCCAGCCGCGCCGCCAGCTTCATCACCAAGCATTTCGATGGCGTCCTCGGCTATTCGGGCGACACCTCGGCGCTGGCCGCGGAGTACGCCGAACAGGCGGAGTCCATCCGCGCCGCGTTCGAGGCGCGCGAATACAACCGCGCCATCCGCGAAATCATGGCCTACGCCGATCGCATCAACCAGGCGTTCGACACGGCCCAGCCCTGGGTGCTGGCCAAGGGCATCGCCACCGCCGATGACGCTCAGAAGGCCGCCCTGCAGGACATCTGCTCGCGCTCGCTGGCCGGCTTCAAGGCCTTGTCCGTGATGCTGGCGCCGGTGCTGCCGGCGCTGTCCGAACGCGTGGCGCTGGAACTGTTCGGCGCGCAGGCGCCTTTCACCTGGGCCGATGCCTCGGTGCTGCCGCAGCGTGTGGCGCCCTTCAAGCACCTGATGCAGCGCGTCGAACCGCAGATGCTGGAAGACCTGTTCGAGCCGCCGGCCGCCCCCGTGGTGGTGCCTGGCGGCGAGCCCATCGCCGAGACCATCTCCATCGACGACTTCGCGCGCGTCGATCTGCGCATTGCGCAGATCGTCAACTGCGAACACGTGGAAGGCTCGACCAAGCTGCTGCGCCTGACGCTGGACGCGGGCGAAGGCCGTCACCGCAACGTGTTCTCGGGCATCAAGTCGGCCTACAAGCCGGAAGACCTGATCGGCAAGCTGACCGTCCTGGTGGCCAACCTGGCTCCGCGCAAGATGAAGTTCGGCATATCCGAAGGAATGGTGCTGGCCGCCAGCCATGCGGATGAGTCCGTGGACGCCGGCATCTACGTGCTGGAACCCTTCCCCGGCGCCAAGCCCGGCATGCGCGTGCGCTGATCCCGCGCCCCCGCTGAATGCAAAAAGCCCGCCAGTTCAAATCGGCGGGCTTTTTGTTATTAAGCGCGGTACATCAGGCCTTGCTGGGCGCCAGCGCCGGGTCCAGCGAAACACGTTCGTCGAAGACGAAGCATTTGCCGTCATAGCCGGGACCGCCGGTTTCCTCGAAGTACTTGAGGATGCCGCCATCGAGTTGGTAGACGTGCTCGATCCCGGCCTCGTTCATGTAGATCGCGGCCTTTTCGCAGCGGATCCCGCCGGTGCAGAAACTGACCACGGTCTTGCCTTCCAGTTCGGCCCGGTGCGCCTGCACCGCCGCAGGAAATTGCGTGAAGCGTTCAATGCGCCAATCGATGGCGTTCCTGAAGGTGCCTTCGTCGACCTCGAAGGCGTTGCGCGTGTCCAGCATGACCACGGGCCGTCCGGCGTCGTCCATGCCGGCCTCGAGCCAGCGCGCCAGCGTCTTCGCATCCACGCCGGGCGCGCGTCCCGCCTCCGGGCGGATCGCCGGATGATTCATGCGGATGATCTCGCGCTTGATCTTCACCAACAGCTTGCGGAACGGCACCGCCGCGCTATGGCTGAACTTCACTTCCAGGTCGGCGAAGCGCGGATCGGCGCGCAGGGTGCGCAGAAACGCGTCGATGCCATCCGCTGAACCCGCCAGGAACAGGTTGATGCCCTCTTCGGCCAGCAGGATGGTGCCCTTGAGCGCGGCCAGGCCTGCCTCGTCCAGAAGGCGGGCGCGCAACTCGGGCAGAGCATCCAGCGAAACGAATTTGTAAGCGGCGATATTGACGACGGAAGTCATGGAAAAGCGGAAAAAAGCGGGCGGCGAAAGGCGTAATAGTAATCGCTGGGCGGTTTTCCCCGCCCGCCGCTCCGTTTGATCCGGCTCAACGATTGACGATTTCCTGCTCGACCACCGCGTCCAGCACCCACTGCAACGTCGACGCATCGGCCGGCGGATTCGGGTTGCGGACCTCGACCACGCGCAAGCGGTAACGCACGCCAGGCTGGAAGTTGAACCCCGTGATTTCGCCGTACCAGAGCTGCCAGGGCTGTCCGGCGCTGTCGCGCACCTGGTAGCACATGGCGCGGCCCGCGCCGGCGGTGCAAGGCACGCGCTCCGAATTCACGTAGACCAGCTTGGTCGGTCCCTGCTGGCCGCCTGCGATGGGATCGGTGCGGCGTCCGAAGTCCAGCCTGTCGCCAGAGCTGAGCACCCAGGTCATGCGCTGCGGATTGTTGGCGTTGTCCACCGACGTGGCGGTGATGCTGGTCAGCGCAGCCAGGAAATCCTGCTCCAGCTTCATGTTCTGCGGCGCGCAGGCCATCATGGTCGACACCGGGCGCCCCTGCACGATCAGCAGGCCATTGGCAACGGTATAGGAGCCGTTGTACTGGTTGCAGCCGGAGAAACCGGAAATGCGCGGCGCCCCCTGGTCATGGACGAAGCTCGCCGTAAGCGGGCGCGAATTGGAAGAGGGATGCGGAATCTGCCGCAAGCCGCCGCCGGGCAAGGTCCAGCGCGCCAGATCCCAGCTGGTCTGCGCCAGCATGTCGGAAGCGGAAGCGGGCTGAAAGCGCGGATCCTGGCCATCCGCGGCACGCTTGGGCGGCGCCGAGCAGGCGGCCAGGCCGATGGACAACAGGCAAGGCGCCAGCCAGCGCAAAGACGCGGGAAGGGGCATGAGGGTCTCCGAAAAAGCAAGGAATGCAGCGCCCGCGCAAGGCGGCGGGCCGGACCACGCCATTGTAGGCGCGGCCTGGCGCCGTTATTCGCGGCTTAACACTCTTTGATACGCGGTCCGCTGGCTACGTCAGGGGGTGGGCGGATCCTGGCGCCGCGCGAACTCCAGCACGTCGCCGCCGCGCAGATTGAAGGTCAGGTGCCGCGGCGCGCCGCCGTTGTCCAGCGTGAACGTGTCGATGGACGCCAGGCCGCGCAGATAGTCCGCTTCGAGGCGGGCGCGTTCCGGCGCGGGGCAGGCCATGCGCGTGGCGGCGGGCGCGTCGATGTAGAGCTTGCCGCCTTCGAGCTTGTAGGTGCCCATGTAGCGGTTGCAGCCGGAAAAGCCATTGACGCGATATTGCTTGCCTTGCGCCAGGAAGGTCAGGCGTACCGGTTCGCCGTTGTCGCCATGGGGAATGTCGCGCAGTGCGCCGCCCGCCTGCGTCCAGCGCACCAGTTCCCAACTGGTCTGGGCCAGCGAATCCGCGCTGCTCGCGGCGTTGGCCGCAGCTGCGCCTTGCGGGCGCGCGCCGCCAGTCGATCCGGCGCAACCGGCCAGGGCCGCGGCCAGCAGTGCCGGAGCAATCAAGCGGCAACGCGTGGACAAGAGCTTGAACATGTACGGGACTCCATCAATTACACATCCCTCGACTGTAACCGCCCTTTCGGTCCAGCACGCGTGTTCTAAGCCCATAAGCGGTATCCAAAAGCAGCACGGCAAATGCATGGCCACGCTCCAATTGCATGGCCTTGCTGCATCGAACGCCCCATGGCGGCGGCACACATCGACGCGCAGAATCAGTACAGATCGTCATCCGTGCCTGGCCGGCATGCAAGGCGCGGCAGCCGATCGCAACGACCGCAGGCGCAGGTGTCCGGCTCCTCACGGGGGCCAAAAATAAGATCAATCCGGGGGAGACACGGCGATGGGCTTTTTGAGAACCTTGTTGGCATTGTCGGTGGTGCTGGACCATCTGGGCGCAGGCGCCACCGATCATCTGGTGGGCGGCCGTCTCGCGGTACAGCTGTTCTACGTCATTTCGGGCTTCCTGATTTCCTATGTGCTCACCGCCACCGACCACTATCAAGGCGCGGTGGGCAAGTTCTATGCAAACCGCTTCCTGCGGCTGTTCCCGATCTATCTGGCCGTTGCGGCGCTGACGCTGGCCGCGCACGTGATGAGCGGCGGCGCATTCTTCCGCATCTACGACGCGCTGCCCTTCAGCGCCGAACTGTTCCTGGTGCTCTCCAACATTTTCATCATGGGCCAGGACTGGCTGATGTTCTTCGGCATCGAACATTCCGCGCTCAAGTTCACTGGCAACTTCGCGCACAGCGAAGTCCCGCTTTACGAAGGGCTGCTGGTGCCGCAGGCCTGGACGCTGGGCGTGGAGATGAGCTTCTACCTGGTCGCTCCCTTCATCCTGCATTCGCCGCGCCGGCTGCTCGCATTGCTGGCCGCATCGCTGGCGTTGCGCGGCGTGCTGATCGCCACCGGCATAGGCTTGGGCGACCCGTGGACGTATCGGTTCTTTCCGACCGAACTCGCCCTGTTCCTGCTCGGTTCGCTGTCGCACCAGGTGCTGTTGCCGCGCTATAAGGCCTGGACGCAACGGATCAAGCGCCTGCCGGAAATCGGCACGGCCGTGCTGGCGGTCTACTGTGTGCTGCATTTCTCGATCGCCATGAACCAGACCGTGCGCGACGGCCTGGCCGTGCTGCTGTTCGGGGCGCTGCTGCCGCTGGCCTTCCTGTTCCAGTCGCGCCACAGGCTCGACAAGGCGATCGGCGAGTTGAGCTACCCGATCTACATCTGCCATTCGCTGGTGATCATGTTCTTCAAGTGGCTGCTTGAAGAAGCGCATCTGGACCAGCCGCTGCTCTTCATGGCGCTGGTGATCACGAGCACCATCGCATTCTCGGCCCTGCTCAACAGCGTGATTGCGGATCCCATCGAGCGTCTGCGCAGCCGCCTGCGCACCGACGACCGCGATCCCGCGCCCGCGTCCGACACCCGGCGGCGCCCCGCTGGCGCGCCCGCGCAGCCCCTCGGGTCTATTCGCCGCGTGCCTTGATGTAGGCGGCCAGCACTTGTTCGATCTGCCGTTTTTCCTGGGAGCTCAGGCGCGCATAGGTGGCATAGGAGATGGATTCGAACGGCCAGGCGGCAGGGAGCGCCACACGCTCCGCGCCCGCCTGGATGACGCCCGGCTCCGGGTTCAGCATCGGCCCCTCGCCGGTGCTGAGCCACATGGGATTGACGCATAGCGCGCGGGTCAGCTTGATGAGCGCGTCGCTGGATGGCCGCCGGCGCTGCCCGCTCTCGTAGTTGCCGATAGCGCTCTGCGACAGGTTGCTTGCGACCGCCAAGTCCTTTTGAGTCCATCCCTGAAGCATTCTTGCGTTGCGCAGACGATGGCTAAACGTGTCCAATCGATCAACCTGAGACATTAATAAGAATTTATTTATTTGATTAAAACATCTCAATACTGGCGCCAAATAAACGGATTACACCCGAATTGCGGGGCTAATCCGTAAATCGCGCCACGTAGCCGACTGCGCGCGCTTCAAGCCTGTTCCAGGCGCCTCGAAGCGCGTCGATGCGCCATCAAAAAGACCATATCTATCATTGGCTTGCATTTGCCACATCGGTATTGCCGCGCAGCTGCATCCCCTGTCATGCAAGCGTGCCGCGGCGGCAAGAGCGTGGCGAGTTTAGGGCGTTTCACGTATTCAAAATCGAAAATAATGTATCGGCGATACATAATGCGTTAACACCCGCTTCCCAAAACAAACAGTATTTCAAGCGTTTCCATAGCGCTGCCCCTGCGCTTTCTGTTACTGTCAGAAACTACAGAAACGTATCTTCACAAAAAAACACGCCCGTGTTTAAATGAAACACGGGCGTGACTTCCAAGCAGCATCGAAGCATGGGCGGCCATCGGCGTAAGCACGAAACCAGGGGCAATCCCCCCGGCCTCGCGCCCATCCGAACAACACCGCCCGGCGCTCTCGCGCCTCGGCGCGCAGCACAGGGAGACGGGTATGACACGCAGCGCCCCGCCTAGGCATCAGGCACAGCCGCCCAGGCCTGTCTCCTCATTGGAAGCATCAATGAACAACACGCTGGATGTCATATTTCTGGGCCACGACGACGCCAGGCATGCCGGACTCATCGAAGCCCTTTCGCACCTGGGTTTCAATGTGCGCCGCTGCCATGACCTGGCCGACGTCTACGACAGATACTCGCGCCGCCCCTGCCCGCTGGTGGTGCTGAAAGCGCCCCTGCCCGACATCCACAATGCCGCCGTCCGGCTGCGCGCCGTGGACCGAGGCCTGGGCATTGTCGCCATTGCCGCATTCGCCGATGCCGAAAGCCGCATCCGTACGCTGCTCTGCGGCGCGGATGCCTGCCTGCCGCCGGACGTATCCGGGCTGGAGCTGGCGGCGGCGCTGCAGGCGCTGGTGCGCCGCGCCGTGGGCCTGGACGGCGCGGACGCCGCATCCGACGGACACACGCTGGATGAATCCATGCACGACACCTGGCGCCTTGCGAACAAGGGTTGGACCCTGATCAGCCCCACGGGCCGCACGCTGGGGCTGACCACCGGCGAGCGCGACTTCCTGTCACGGCTGGTCAACGCGCCCGACCGCAAGGTCAGCCGCGACGCCTTCTACGCGGACGGCGCGGACGAGGCCGACAGCGGCATCTCGCGGCGCCGCTTCGTGGACGTCATGATCAGCCGCTTGCGGCGCAAAGCGGCGGCCAACGAGATGACGCTGCCGATCCGCGCCGTGCATGGCTGGGGCTACATGTTCGCAGCGGACATCACGCTGGACCTGGAATTTCGGGTATCTGGGGAAGAAAGCCGCCTGGAGGCCCAGGGCGACTGGCGCCGAGAAACGGCGGACGCGAACGCGTCCATTTGAGGTCCGGCCCGCAACGGGCCAGGACGAAAAAAACGCGGCGCTGCCTCGAAAGGTAAGACGCCGCGCTAAAACAACACGTGAGCCTGGAGTCATCAGCCGGCACTGATGCCTACTACCTGGATCACGCGATTCCAACATTCGTGCCTCATACTGCTCACGTACGGCCAGACCGTGAACCTGGGCGGGGTCTCTAGTCCCTGCACAGGCTGCAACGTGATCAACGCCAGGCGATTCGTCCGTTTGCTAAAACAGCGGCCGTCCCGCCCTTATCAGCGGCGTTCCTCATGGATAGCCGCTTGATGCACGAAGTTTAGGACCTCGGGCAGGTTTGCAGTAATTCTTTGTTGATAGCCTTCCATACATATCTGGTATAGCGCGGCACGCCCCCTACAATGCCGCCAAAGGACTTGGGATCCGTTCCCGCCAAAGCCATGCCCACACTACCCGTTCCCCTCAAGCACCGCTTGCGCAAGCTGCTGGCGCTGTTTCCGCCCAACTGGTGCCTGGCCATCCTGGTGGCGCTGGACGGGTACGCCTTCATGCATCCGGTGCTGCGCGAGGTGCGGGCGCGCGAATACGGATTCTGGCTCGCCATCGACAACTGGCATGAGGTCATGCGCGTGGTGGGCCTGCTGGAGATACCGCGCCTGGTGTTAGGCGTGGGGCTGCAGGTCATCGCGCTGGGACTGATCCTCAAGGCGCGCATCGCCTGGGCGTTCTCGCTGGTGCTGCTGATCGGCGTGGGCACCTTCGCCATCATGGGAGACAGCGGCCGCGCCGGCCTGGGCATCTATACGCTGGTCCTGGTCATCGCGCTGATCGCCTACTGGCGCCGTTTCGACCGCGCCAGCGTGACCGCCGGCTCGCTGTTCGCCCTGGTCAGCATGCTGTCGCTGCTGATCTACGCGGTCTTCGGCACGCTCTATCTGGGCAACGAATTCAATCCGCCCATCACGGACGCCACCACCGCGCTCTACTTCTCCATCGTATCCATGTCCACGGTCGGTTATGGCGACATCACGCCGCACACCGGAACCGCGCGGCTGTTCACCGCGTCGATTATCATCCTGGGCATCACCATCTTCGCCACCTCCATCAGCGCGATCGCCGGGCCGGTGATCGGCGGCAATCTGAAACGGCTGGTCAAAGGCAGGTTCTCCACCGCCATGCGCAAAAATCACATCATCATCGCGGGCGCGACGCCCCTGGCCATGAGCGTTTACGACGGCCTGCGGCGCCGCGGCGACGAAGTCACCGTCATCGTGCCTCCTGGCGTGCCGCAGGAATATCCGGCGGCCACGGACCTGATCGAAGGCGACCCGTCCAGCGTGGATGTGCTGCACAACGCGGGCGTGACCCGCGCGCGCTACGTGCTGGCGCTGCGCGACGACGACGCCGAGAACGCCTTCATCGTGCTGGCCGCGAAAGAAGCTTGCGGCGAAAACGGCGCCAAGACGGTCGCGCTGGTCAACACCAGCAAGCACCTGGAGAAGATCCGCCGGGTGAATCCCGACCTGGTGTTCTCCGTGCAACTGCTGGGCGCCGAGCTGCTGGCCCGCGCCATCAACGGCGAGCCCATGGACAGCCAGAGCATCACCGACCTGTTCTTCGCCAAGGCCGCCCCCAACGGCAAAGCCGCCTGAAGACTACGCGTCGCCGGGCGGTTCATGCCCGGCGTACCAGCGCACGAACTCGGCCGAGGGCATCGGCCGCGCAAACAGATAGCCCTGGATGAACGCCACGCCGCGCGCCTTCAGATAGTCGAACTGATATGGCGTTTCCACGCCTTCCGCCACGACCGACAGCCCCAGACGGTGCGCCAGCGTGATGATGGCGTCCAGCACTGGCGCTTCCTCGCCCGCGGGCCCGATGGCCTGCACGAAGCCCTGGTCGACTTTCAGGTAGTCCACCGGAAATTTCTGCAGGTACGACAACGAACAGTGGCCGGTGCCGAAGTCGTCGATCGCCACGCGCAGGCCCTGGGCGCGCAAGGCATCGATGTTGCGCCGTGCCTGCCCGTTGTCCATGATCAGGCTGCGCTCGGTGATCTCCAGCACCACCAGCGGATGCCGCGCCGCGATCTTGGCCGCGAAGGCCTGGACGTCGGGCAGCAGCTCCACGCTGGATAAGTGTTCGGCCGCGATGTTCACGCCGATGTGGAAATCCGGCGGCGTGGGCCAGGTCCGCATGTCACGTTCGATCAGCGTGAGCAGATGCTGGGTCAGCGGAATGATCATGCCTTCGGCCTCGGCCTCGGCGATGAAGACGTCCGGGCGCACCGGCCCGATGCCCGGCCTCTCCCAGCGCATCAGCGCCTCCACGCCCTCGCAGCGGCCCGTGGCCTGCCCGTACACGGGCTGGTAGTGCACCAGGAACTCGCCAGCCCGCATGGCGCGGCGCAGGCGTTCCTTGAACGAACGCCTGCTGACCTGCAGCCGGTGCGTGGCCACGGCCAGGCCCAGCCCGAGCAGCAGCGCCACCGGCAGATACGTCGCCATGGACCGGGACCACGCGCGCACCAGGGTCTCTGGCGGCGCCAGGACGTTGACTCTCAGGCCCGTCGCGGTGGCATCGTCCTCGTCGCGCAGCGGCACCGCGCGCGCCGCCGCGCCGCCCCAGGAATCGCTGCGTATCGGCGCGCCGTTCCTGCCGACGACCAATTCCAGCTGCAGGTCGTCCATGGTGGCCACGGCATTCACCAGGTCCTGCACGTAGCGGCCATCCACCACCACGATGCCGCCATGGCCGTCGGCGCCGGACTTGCCTATGAGGATGGCCGGCCGCTCCGGCGCCAAGGGCGTGCCGGCCACCGAGATCTGCCAGTGGTCCGACACGATGTTGATTTTCCACTTGCTGAAATCGTCGAGCGAGGCGTCCACGGCGCCTACCGCCGATGAGCAGTAGACGCGCTGGTTACGTACCAGGACCAGGGAACGAAAATACGGATTCAAGGTGCCCCAGCGCTGCAGCATGGGCAGCACCTCGTCACAAGGCTTGCCCGCCTGTTCCGCCACCCGCCCCAGCATGTCCTGGGATTGGATGAGGATGCTCTCGGCCTGGGCGCGCACGATGCGCGCGGCGGTCTCGCCTTCGAGCCGCTGTGCGTTGTGCGCTTGCAGCCATGTCCAGCCAACACAGGCCAGGATGGGAAGCACCAAAGCCAGGGCCACTGGCAGATAACGCCAGGACGGTGTGTCGCCAGTCACTCCCGATGTCGCCATGTCACCTCGCCGCGTAGGTCGTGCATGGCCGCCGCGCGACCAACTCTGGATAGGACACCAAGCCGGGCGCAGCGTCAAGGAACTCCGGGGCCCTCCGTCACGCAGGGCTCTGGCGCAGAAGCTCGCAGATCAGCGCCACATGCGCCTGCCGCCGCTCGGGCAGGTCGATGCGCTCGTCAGGTCCCATCAGCGCAGACATGACCAGGGTATGAACGATGGGCGACAGCAGCAGCCAGGGATGCTTGAGCGCGACGCAATCGGCGCACAGGCCGCGGTCGCGCGCGCGCTCCAGCAGCCGCGCGATGTCGGTTTGATGCGCCTGCGCGGTCTCCTGCCGCCAGCGCGCGGCCAGGTGGGGCACGCGCCCGCTTTCGGCCAGCAGCAGCCGCATGGTGCTGATCATGGCCGCGTTTCCGAGGCTGACGTAGAGATGATTGACGATGCGTTCGGCCAGATGGCGCGGCGACTGGGCGCCATCCACCACCGCCTCGATGTCGAGCCGCGAGGGGCTGAGGTGGCGCGTCAGCAGGGCTTCGAACACCGCTTCCTTGCTGTCGAAATGCGCATAGAGCCCACCCTTGGACAGGCCAGCCCGCAGCGCGATGTCATCCATCCTGGCGCCGGCATAGCCCGCCTGCGAGAACTCCTGGAGCGCGGCATCGAGAATCTGCCCGATCCGCACCACCGGAGGAAGACGACGGCGCTGCATGACCATCCTTCTGCTCCCTGTATATGTGCAATTCATTAAAAACCGACCAGTCAGTCGCTACTTTGATTCTGATCAAGGAATGCGTAGCCGCCGCACTGCACAATATCTGCAAGCATGAACCCGGTATCGGGTCCGCCCCGAAGGCGGCGTCATAAGCCTGCCCAGGGACGCGCCCGGCCCCCGCGCTGGAGAGACCCCGCATGACACTCCGCCCGTTTCCGGCCACGATCGCCACGCGCCTCGTTCCCGCAGCCCTGCTGACGCTGCTGGCCAGCGGTTGCGTGTCCATGGCGCCCGACTACGAGCGTCCCGCGCTGCCCGTGCCTGCCGCCTATACAGCCCCGGGGCCCGAAGCGACCGCGGCCAACGCCGCAGCCGCCGCCGAAATCGGCTGGCGGACCTACTTCCCCGATCCAGCGCTGCAGACGCTGATATCCACCGCTCTGGACAACAACCGCGACCTGCGCCGCGCCCTGCTGCGCGTGGAAGAAGCGCGCGCGTTGTATGGCATCCAGCGCGCCGACCAGTTCCCCACCATAGGCGTGCAAGCGGATGGCTCCCGCGCCCGTGTACCGGGCGACCTGAACCTCACGGGACAGCCGCTGGTCTCCAGCCAATACCAGGTGGGCCTGGGCATGGCCAGCTGGGAGCTGGACTTCTGGGGCCGCGTGCGCAGCCTGAAGGACGCCGCCTTGCAGAATTACCTGGCCTCTGATGCGGCCGCGCGGGCCGCGACGCTGAGCCTGGTCGCCGAAGTGGCGGACAGCTACCTGTCCTTGCGCGAACTGGACGAGCGCCTGGCGCTGACCCGCGAGACCATCGCCTCGCGCGAAGAGTCGCTGCGCATCTTCCGCCGCCGCTTCGAGGAAGGCGCAATCTCCAAACTGGACCTGACCCAGGTCGAAACGCTGTGGCAGCAGGCCAAGGCGCTGGGCGCGGACCTGGAACAGACCCGCGCCGCCCAGGCCAGCGCGCTGGAGCTGCTGGCGGGCGCGCCGCTGAACCTGCCCAAGCTGCCCACGCGCCTGGACGACAACGCCGTCATGCGCGAGTTGCCGGCGGGCCTGCCCTCGGACCTGCTGGTCAACCGCCCCGACATCGTCGCCGCCGAACATCAGCTCCAGGCCGCCAACGCCAACATCGGCGCGGCCCGCGCCGCCTTCCTGCCGACCATCACCCTGACCGGCGCGTTCGGCACCGCCAGCAGCGAGTTGGACGGCCTGTTCTCGGGCGGCAGCCGCGCCTGGAACTTCGCGCCCAGCATCAGCCTGCCGATCTTCGACGGCGGCCGGCGCTCGGCCAACCTGGACCTGACCGAAGCGCGCCGCGACCAGGCCGTGGTCGCCTACGAACAGACCATACAGACCGCCTTCAAGGACGTGTCCGACGCGCTGTCCGCGCGCTACTGGCTGGCGGAACAGGTGGACGTGCTGCGCGCCACCGTGGCGGCGCAGAGCGAACGCGCCCGCCTCGCCCAACTGCGCTACGACCATGGCGCCTCGCCCTATCTGGAGGTGCTGGATGCGCAGCGCGATCTGCTGGCGGCCCAGCAGAAGCTCGCGCAGACGCGCCGCGCCCTGCTGTCCAGCCGCGTGCGGCTGTATGCGGCGCTGGGCGGCGGCACGCAAGCTCCGCCCGCTGCGCAGACCGCCTCCGCGCCAACCGCCAGCCCCCCTATAAACCAATAATCAAGGATCCCCGATGCGCCTGCCCACCCGAAAACTGGTCCCTGTCCTGATCGCCCTGGCGGTTGCCGCCGGCGGCTACTACGGCTGGCGGTTGCTGTCCGACAGCGGCCCGGGCGAGGGATTCATCAGCGGCAACGGCCGCATCGAAGCCACCGAAATCGACGTGGCTGCCAAGCTGGCCGGCCGGGTGCAGGAAGTGCTGGCGGTCGAAGGCGACTTCGTCGCCGCCGGCCAGCCGCTGGCGCGCATGCAGATCGACACTTTGCAGGCGCAGCGCGAGGAAGCGCGCGCCCAGCATCAGCAGGCCGTCAACGGCGCGGCCAGCGCCAGCGCGCAGGTCGCGCAACGCGAGAGCGACAAGCTGGCTGCAGAGGCCGTGGTGGTGCAACGCGAAAGCGAACTGGACGCCGCGCGCCGCCGCCTGGCCCGCTCTGAGACGCTGTCCAAGGAAGGCGCCTCGTCCATCCAGGAACTGGACGACGACCGCGCCCGCGTGCGCAGCGCACAGGCCTCGGTGCATGCCGCGCGTGCGCAGGTGAAGGCCGCGCAGGCCGCCATCGACGCCGCGCGCGCCGCCGAGGTCGGCGCGCAATCCGCAGTCACCGCCGCACAGGCCACCATCGCCCGCATCGAGGCCGACATAGCCGACAGCGAGCTGCGCGCCCCGCGCGACGGCCGTGTGCAGTACCGCGTGGCACAGCCTGGCGAAGTGCTGGGCGCTGGCGGCAAGGTGCTGAACATGGTGGACCTGGCCGATGTCTACATGACGTTCTTCCTGCCCGAGCAGGCGGCCGGCCGCGTGGCGCTGGGTCAGGACGTACGCATCATCCTCGACGCCGCGCCGCAATACGTCATCCCCGCCAAGGTCTCCTTCGTGGCCAGCACCGCGCAGTTCACGCCCAAGACGGTGGAGACCGCCAGCGAACGGCAGAAGCTGATGTTCCGCGTCAAGGCCCAGATCAGCCCCGAGCTGCTGCAGCGGCACTTGAAGCAGGTCAAGACGGGCCTGCCGGGCGTGGCCTGGCTGAAGCTCGATGCCGACGCGCAATGGCCCGCCAATCTTGAAGTCAAGGTGCCCTGATGACCTCCCCGGACACCGCGCCCGTGGTGACGCTGTCCGGCGTCAGCCTGCGCTACGGCAAGACGGTGGCGCTGGACGGCATCACCCTGGACATTCCCGCCGGCCGCATGGTCGGGCTGATCGGCCCGGACGGCGTCGGCAAGTCCAGCCTGCTGGCCCTGATCGCGGGTTCGCGCGCGGTGCAGGAAGGCAAGGTGGACGTGCTGGATGGCGACATGGCCAGCCGCCGGCACCGCGACGACGTGTGCCCGCGCATCGCCTATATGCCGCAGGGCCTGGGCAAGAATCTCTATCCCACCCTGTCGGTCGAAGAGAACCTGCAGTTCTTCGGCCGCCTGTTCGGCCATGACGAAGCCGAGCGCCGCCGCCGCATCGACAGCCTGACTCGCAGCACCGGCATGTCGGCCTTCCTGTCGCGCCCGGCCGGCAAGCTGTCCGGCGGCATGAAGCAGAAGCTGGGTCTGTGCTGCGCCCTGATCCACGACCCCGACCTGCTGATCCTGGACGAGCCCACCACCGGCGTGGATCCGCTGGCGCGCGCGCAGTTCTGGGACCTGATCAACGAGATCCGCCGCGAGCGCAGCGGCATGAGCGTGATCGTGGCCACGGCCTACATGGACGAGGCGCAGCGCTTCGACTGGCTGATCGCCATGGACGAAGGCCGTGTGCTGGCCACCGGCACGCCCGCCGAACTGCAGCAGCGCACCGGCGCGGACTCGCTGGAAGCCGCCTTCATCTCCTTGCTGCCGGAAGAAAAGAAGCGCGGCCACAAGCCGGTGGAGATCGTGCCGCTGGCCATCGACCAAGACGCCGAGATCGCCATCGAGGCGCGCGACCTGACCATGCGCTTCGGCGATTTCGTCGCCGTGGACCACGTCAACTTCCGCATCCGCAAGGGCGAGATCTTCGGTTTCCTGGGTTCCAACGGCTGCGGCAAGTCCACCACCATGAAAATGCTGACCGGCCTGCTGCCGGCAAGCGAAGGACAGGCCTGGCTATTTGGCGCCGAGGTCGATCCGCGCAACATCGATACCCGCCGCCGCGTGGGCTACATGTCGCAGGCGTTCTCGCTGTATGGCGAACTGACCGTAATGCAGAACCTGGTGCTGCACGCGCGCCTGTTCCACGTTCCGGAGGCCGAGATTCCGGCGCGCGTGGACGAGATGGTGCGGCGCTTCGACCTGGGCGAAGTGCTGGACACCTTGCCCGAGAATCTGCCCATGGGCGTGCGCCAGCGCCTGTCGCTGGCGGTGGCCATGGTGCACAAGCCCGAACTGCTGATCCTGGATGAACCGACCTCGGGCGTGGACCCCGTCGCGCGAGACAACTTCTGGCGCCTGCTGATCGCGCTGGCGCGCCAGGACCAGGTCACCATCTTCATTTCCACGCACTTCATGAACGAGGCCCAGCGCTGCGACCGCATGTCGCTGATGCATGCGGGCAAGGTGCTGGTCAGCGCGTCGCCCGACGAGATCACGCGCATGCGCGGCGCGCAGACGCTGGAGGAAGCCTTCATCGCCTACCTGATCGACGCGGGCGCCGGCACCAAACCAGAAGACGCCGACGCGCAAGCCGCTCCCCCCTTGGCGTCCGCCTCCGCCGAAACGCCGGAACACCGCGGCTTCAGCCTGCAGCGCATGCTGAGCTACATGTGGCGCGAATCGCTGGAACTGCGCCGCGACCCGGTGCGCGCCACGCTGGCCCTGGCCGGTTCGCTCTTGCTGATGTTCGTGATGGGCTTTGGCATCAGCATGGACGTGGAGGACCTGCGCTATGCGGTCATGGACCGCGACCAGACCGGCCTGAGCCACAACTACAGTCTGAACCTGGCGGGCTCGCGCTACTTCATCGAACATCCGCCCATTTCCAGCTACGAGGAGATGGACGCGCGCATGCGCAGCGGCGAGCTGTCGCTGGCCATCGAGATACCGCAAGGCTTTGCGCGCGACGCGGAGCGCGGCAACGGCGCGCAGATCGGCGTCTGGATCGACGGCGCCATGCCGCAGCGCGCCGAGACCATCCGCGGCTATGTGCTGGGCATGCACCAGGGCTGGCTGATGCAGCAGGCGCGCGAACGCCTGGGCTCGGACGCGACCCTGCCGGTCAGCATAGAGACGCGCTTCCGCTACAACCCGGATGTGCGCAGCCTCCCCGCCATGGTGCCCGCCGTGATCCCGCTGCTGCTCCTGATGATGCCGGCGATGCTGACGGCGCTGGCGGTGGTGCGCGAAAAGGAGCTGGGTTCCATCATCAATCTGTACGTCACGCCCGTGACACGGCTGGAATTCCTGCTGGGCAAGCAGGCGCCCTACGTGGCGCTGGCCATGCTGAATTTCCTGCTGATGACGCTGCTGGCCGTGACGCTGTTCGGCGTGCCCATCACCGGCAGCTTCCTGACCCTGCTTGCCGCCGCGCTGATCTACAACGTGGTGGCCACCGCCATCGGCCTGTTGGCCTCCACGTTCACCCGCAGCCAGATCGCGGCGCTGTTCTTCACCATGATAGGCACCCTGGTGCCCGCGGTGCAGTTCGCCGGCCTGCTCAACCCGGTTTCGTCGCTGGAAGGCGCCGGCCGCCTGATCGGACAGGTCTACCCCGCCACGCACATGCTGACCATCAGCCGCGGCGTCTTCAGCAAGGCCCTGGACTTCTCCAATCTGCAAGGCTCGTTCTGGCCGCTGCTGATCGCCATTCCCGTCATCCTGGGCGCCTCGGCGCTGCTGCTGAAGAAACAGGAGACCTGAGATGCGGCACCTGGCCAATATCTACCGCCTGGGCGTGAAGGAGCTGTGGAGCCTGGCGCGCGACCCGATGATGCTGATCCTGATCCTCGTGTCGTTCACGCTGATGATCTACACCGCCGCCACGGCCGTGCCGGAAACCTTGCACAACGCTCCCATCGCCGTGGTCGACGAGGACGTCTCGCCCCTGTCCGCGCGCATCACGTCGGCCTTCTATCCCCCGCACTTCACACCGCCGGAAGTAACGACTTCGGCCGAGGCCGATGCCGGCATGGACGCGGGGCGCTACACCTTCTCGGTCAACATTCCGCCCAATTTCCAGCGCGACGTGCTGGCTGGCCGGCCCGCTGAAATCCAGCTCAACGTGGACGCGACCCGCATGAGCCAGGCGTTCACGGGCAGCAGCTACATCCAGCAGATCATCAGCGACGAGATCAACGAGTTCGTCAAACGCTACCGCGCGCCCACCGAACTGCCGGTGGAGCTGGCGGTGCGCATGCGCTTCAACCCCAATCTGACCCAGGCCTGGTTCGGCGCGCTGATGGAGATCATCAACAACGTCACCATGCTGTCCATCATCCTGACCGGCGCCGCGCTGATCCGCGAACGCGAGCACGGCACCATCGAGCACCTGCTGGTCATGCCGGTGACGCCGACCGAGATCATGGTCGCGAAGGTCTGGTCGATGGGGCTGGTGGTGTTGGCATCTGCTGGGCTATCGTTGACTTTCGTGGTACGCGGCTTGCTGCAAGTGCCGATCGAAGGATCGGTGGCGCTGTTCCTGGTCGGGGCGGCGCTGCACCTGTTCGCGACGACCTCTATGGGCATATTCATGGCCACGCTTGCGCGCAGCATGCCGCAGTTCGGCATGTTGCTTGTACTAGTGCTGCTGCCCCTGCAAATGCTGTCGGGCGGCACCACGCCGCGCGAAAGCATGCCGCAGTTCGTGCAGGACATCATGCTGGCCGCTCCCACCACCCACTTCGTGGAACTCGGCCAGGCCATTCTCTACCGCGGCGCGGGCTTGAGCGTCGTGTGGCAACCCTTCCTGGCGCTGGCGCTCATAGGCTCGGTCCTGTTCGCGTTCTCGCTGGCGCGCTTTCGCAAGACCCTCAGCCAGATGGCTTGAGGCCTGTGTGTTCGTTACCCCTTACCACTCTCTTAAAAGGACGGATGATGAAGAAAACCACTGCCTCCACGCCTCAGGGCCTTGCCAGCGCCAATGCCGCCTATTGCCAGCGCATGGCGCAGCTTGCGCAGGAAAGCCAGCAGCGCTGGGTTGAACTGGGCCGCCGCCTGGCCGGCGGCAACGCGGAACAATACCTGGCCGCACTGGCGCCCTTGCAACAATCCGGCAACTGGCAAGAGATCGCGCCCGCGCTGGGCGAAATGACGCGCAAGCAATGGCAAAGCCAGCTTGAAGCCAGCCAGGCCATCACCCACGCGCTGCTCGAAGAACAGGCCACCCTGGCCGCCGGCATGAGCGAAGCAATGCGAGGCTGGCTGAAGCAGGCCACCGGCGGCGCCATGGGCATCGAAGACACCCCCATGGCGCAGATCTGGAAGACGCTGTCGAACCAGATGGCGTCGGCGTGCTCGGCCATGCGCGACGCAAGCCAACCGGGATCCCATCATGACGGCTGAACGCACTGCGCTCGTCACAGGCGGGGCCGGCTGCCTCGGGCAAGCCATCGCGCGCGCCCTGCACGATGCCGGCCACCAGGTCATCATCACCTACCACTCCAGCGAAGACGCCGCGCGGGCGTGGGTGGACGCGGAGGCGGCCCAGGGCCGCCGCTACGCCATGTACAGGGTGGACGTGGCCGATTACGACTCGTGCCAGGCGCTGGCGCGGCGCCTGGAGGAAGACGGCCGCCAGATCGACATCCTGATCAACAACGCCGGCCTTACCCGCGATGCCAGCCTGCGCAAGATGAGTCACGAAAACTGGACGGACGTGCTGCGCGGCAACCTGGACTCCATGTTCAACATGACGCAGCCGCTATGCGGCGCCATGGCCGACCGGGGCTGGGGCCGCATCGTCAACATCTCGTCCGTCAACGGCAGCAAGGGGTCGTTTGGCCAGACCAACTATGCGGCCTCCAAGGCCGGCATCCACGGCTTCACCAAATCCCTGGCGCTGGAGCTGGCCAGGAAAGGCGTGACGGTGAACACCGTATCGCCGGGCTACCTGGCGACGCGCATGGTGGAGGCCGTGCCCGAAGAGGTGTTGAAGGAGAAGATCCTGCCGCAGATCCCGCTGGGCCGGCTCGGCCGCCCGGAAGAGATCGGCGCGCTGGTCGCCTTCATCTGCAGCGATGCCGCGGCGTTCATGACCGGTAGCAATGTCGCCATGAACGGCGGCCAGCACATGTGTTGATGCGGCTAGGGGCCGCCGCGGCTCATTCCCGCGGCGCGCCCAGTTCTTCCAGCAGGAAGTCGACGAAGGCGCGCACCTTGGCCACCATGTGGCGGCGCGAGGGATACACCGCATACACGTAGGTCTCGTCGGGTTTCCAATCCTGCAGCACCGCCTGCAGCGCGCCGCTGTCCAGGTCCTGCTGCACGTACACGCGCGGCACCAGGCTGACGCCAAAACCGGCGCGCAGCGCATCGCGCACCGCCAGGCTGGAACTCACCCTGTAGCGGCCCCGCACCGGGACGCGTTCGGTCTCCCCCGCGCGCTTGAAGGTCCATTCGTCCGAGTGGCCAGACAAGGTGAACTGCACGCGCTCCATGTTGCGCAGCGCCAGCGGCGAGGCCGGCACGCCATGGCGCTCGAAGTAGGCCGGCGCGCCGCAGAGCACGTGGTCCAGCGTCATCAGCTTGCGCGCCACCAGGCTGGAATCCTCCAGCCGGTCGGTGCCGCGGATAGCCAGGTCGTAGCCTTCCTTGACGATGTCGATGCGGCGGTCCTCCAGGTTGAGGTCCAGCGATACCTGCGGATAGCGCTCCAGGAAGCGCGGCATGGCGGCGGACAGCCGGACCAGGCTCAGCGACATGGGCGCGCTGACCCGCAAGGTGCCCGACGGCGCCTGCTGCAAGGGCCCCAGCGATTGCTCGGCTTCGCTCAGGTCGTCCAGGATGCGCGCCACCTGTTCGTAGTAGCGCGCGCCGGCTTCGGTCAGGCTCATGCGGCGGGTGGTGCGGTTGAGCAGGCGCGCCGCCAGGTGGGTTTCCAGTTCGGCGATGTTCTTGCTGACCGCGGCGGGCGACAGGTCCATCTGCCGCGACGCGGCTGCGAAGCCGCCCCGCTCCACCACTTGCCTGAACACCCTCAGCGCCGTCAGATGATCCATAGATTATTCACTATTGGTGAATGATATTGCCATTGAATTGGATATTATCGCCAAACAAGGATTCAATTAGCCTGTGGACATGGAGACGGCGCGCATATGGCGAGCCGGCAATCTCAGCAAATCCCAAGGATGGCAGCCATGAACCACGCCCTGACCGACGCAATCGCGCAACGCGTTTCCGCCAACTTCTTCGATCCCGCCCGCGGCGTGGACGACGACATCATCCGTACCCTGGTCTCCTGGGCCACCCGCGCGCCCACCGCCTTCAATCTGCAGAACTGGCGCTTCATCGCCGTGCGCAGCCAGGAGGGCAAGCGCCGGCTGCGCGAGTTGGCGTGGAACCAGCCCAAGGTGAGCGAATCTGCGGTGACCTTCATCGTGCTGGGCGTGCTGCCCCAGGCCGCCTGGATGGCCGACCGCCTGCAACCGTCCGTGGACGCGGGCTTCATGCCCGCGGCCATGGTGCCATCCTGGGAAGCCGCGGCGAGCCGCCTCTATGCCGACTCGCCGCAGACGCAGCGCGACGAGGCCGTGCGCAGCGCCACCTTCGGCGCCTCCACCTTGATGCTGGCAGGACAAGCCCAAGGCCTGGCCGCCAGCCCGATGACCGGCTTTGACGCCGCCGGCGTGGCCCAGGCCTTCGGCTTGCGCCAGGAGGAGGTGCCGGTCATGCTGGTCGCCATGGGCTACGCGCAGGAAGGCAATTGGCCGCAGAAGCCGCGCCGCCCCGTCCACGACGTACTTGAACTTGCCTGAGCTAGCCGGAGCATGACAATGAACCGCGGTTCCGATCTGCTGTTGACTGCCCTGGCGCCCGCCATCTGGGGCAGCACCTACGTCGTCACCACCCTGATGCTGCCGCAGGACTATCCGCTGACGGTCGCCATGCTGCGCGCGCTGCCGGCCGGCTTCCTGCTGCTGCTGATCGTGCGCCAACTGCCGCAAGGCATCTGGTGGCTGCGCGCCTTCATCCTGGGCGCGCTGAACTTTTCCGTTTTCTGGGCTCTGCTGTTCGTGGCGGCCTACCGCCTGCCGGGCGGCGTGGCCGCCACGCTGGGCGCGGTCCAGCCGCTGGTGGTGATACTGCTGGCACGCAGCCTGCTGGGCACACCCGTACGCGGCCTGTCGGTGCTGGCGGCGCTGGGCGGCCTGGGCGGAGTGGCGCTGCTGGTGCTGACGCCCAAGGCCGCGCTGGACCCGGTAGGCATTGCGGCCGGGCTGATCAGCGCCGCGTCGATGGCCCTGGGCACGGTGCTCAGCCGCCGCTGGCAGCCGCCTGTATCAGCGCTCACCTTCACATCGTGGCAGCTGACGGCGGGCGGCATCCTGCTGGCGCCGCTGGCCTTCGCCGCCGAGCCCGCCCTGCCGCCGCTCACGGCGCTTAACGTGGCCGGCATCGCCTACCTGGGTTTGATTGGCGCGGCGCTGACCTATGTGCTCTGGTTCCGGGGCGTAGCGCGGCTGGAGCCTGCGGTGGTCTCCTCGCTGGGCTTTCTCAGCCCCATTACCGCCGTGCTGCTGGGCTGGGGCATGCTGGGCCAGCAGCTGAGCGCCGCGCAGATCGCCGGCATGGTGATCGTGGTCGCCAGCGTGTGGCTGAGCCAGCGCGCCCAGCGTGCGGCCGCCGTCGCGCCAGCCCCGCGTCCGCTGTAACGGCACTGGCGCCGCCGCAAATAGTTGTGGCGGCGCCGTCCTGGCCGGCGCATGATCGTTGCTCCATCCCGAGGAAGGAGCCACATCATGAGCAGCAAACCCAGCATCATTCTTGTGCACGGTTTCTGGGGCGGCGCCGCCCACTGGAGCCGCGTCATCCTGGAACTGGCGCGCAAGGGCTATCAAGACCTGCACGCCGTCGACATGCCGCTGGCCTCCCTGGCCGGCGACGCCGAACGCACGCGCAAAATGATCGCGCAGCAGAAGGGCCCCGTGCTGCTGGTGGGCCATTCGTACGGCGGCGCGGTCATTACCGAAGCCGGCAACCAGCCCAACGTGGCCGGCCTGGTGTACATCGCCGCCTTCGCCCCGGACGCGGGAGAAAGCCCGGGCGGCATCACACAAGAAATGCTGCCCGCGGCCGCGCCCAACCTGGCGCCCGACAGCGACGGCTACCTCTGGCTGCGCGCCGACAAGTTCCATGAGAGCTTCTGCCAGGACCTGTCCGCCGACGAGGGCCTGGTCATGGCCGTCACGCAAAAGGCGCCCCTGGCCAGCGCCTTCGGCGAAACGGTGTCCGTCCCCGCATGGCGCAGCAAGCCGTCCTGGTACCAGATATCCAGCCAGGACCGGATGATCGCCCCCGAAAACCAGACGCGCATGGCCGCGCGCCTGAACACCCGCAAGACCATCACGCTGGACGCCAGCCACGCATCGCTTGCGTCGCGCGCCGCCGAGGTGGCCGGCCTGATCGACGAAGCGGCGCGCGCCTGCGCATCCTAGGCGCCGGCCTGGCGGGCTGCGCACTCAAAACCAGCGTATCAGGGGACGCACCCGCCTTTCTGTGCTGCTTTTTTTGTAACTTCATCGTCTTCGCAAGACTTGCAGCACAGATGTTTTCCCTATGGAAAGCCCATTTTCTTCCGGCAATCCATCCAAACTGATCCGCTTTTTTATTCATGCTCTGAATCTGTACTGATCCAGGCTGCGGCTCTAACTTCACGGTGTAGGTCAAACACCCGTCAGCGCACGCCGTCTTGTGGCGGTTGAGGCGCGCTGGCGAAGAAGTCAGGAATACCGCCATGGATAGCGACGCGCTATTGCTTGCCCGAATACAGTTCGGCTTCACCATCTCGTTTCACATCATCTTCCCCGCCATCACCATCGGCCTGGCCAGCTATCTCGCCGTGCTGGAAGGCCTGTGGCTGCGCACGCGCAACACCGTCTACCGCGACCTCTACCATTTCTGGACCAAGATCTTTGCCGTCAACTTCGGGATGGGCGTGGTGTCCGGCCTCGTGATGGCGTATCAGTTCGGCACCAACTGGAGCTTCTTCTCCGATTTCGCCGGCAGCGTGACCGGGCCCTTGCTGGCCTATGAAGTGCTGACCGCCTTCTTCCTGGAAGCCGGCTTCCTGGGCGTGATGCTGTTCGGCTGGTCGCGCGTCGGGCCGGGCCTGCATTTCTTCTCGACCGTGATGGTGGCGCTGGGCACGCTGGTGTCCGCCACCTGGATCCTGGCCTCCAACAGCTGGATGCAGACGCCCGCCGGCTATGAAATCCTGGACGGCCGCGTGGTGCCCACGGACTGGCTGGCCGTGATCTTCAATCCGTCCTTCCCCTACCGCCTGGCGCACATGGGCATCGCCGCGTTCCTGGCGACCGCGCTGATGGTGGGCGCATCCGGCGCCTGGCACATGTTGCGCGGCGACCGCAGCCCCGCCGTGAAGAAGATGTTCGGGATGGCCATGGGCATGCTGCTGCTGGTGGCCCCGCTGCAAGCCGTGGTGGGCGACTTCCATGGCCTGAACACGCTCAAGCACCAGCCCGCCAAGATCGCGGCCATCGAAGGCCATTGGGAAAACGAGCCTGGCGCTGGCGTGCCGCTGACACTGTTCGGCATCCCCGACATGGAGCGCGAGGAAACGCGCTACGCGGTCAACATTCCGCGCCTGGGCAGCCTGATCCTCACGCATAGCTGGGACGGCCAGTTCCCGGGTCTGAAGTCCTATCCGCCCGAAGACCGTCCCAATGCCACGGCCGTGTTCTGGTCGTTCCGCGTGATGGCGGGCCTGGGCATGCTGATGATCGCGCTCGCCCTCTGGGCCGCGTGGTCGCGCTGGCGTGGCCGGCTGTACGAATCGCGCTGGTTGCACCGGTTTGCGCTGTGGATGGGACCTTCCGGGCTGATCGCCATCCTGGCCGGCTGGTACGTGACGGAAATCGGCCGCCAGCCCTGGGTGGTGTACGGCGTCATGCGCACCGCCGACGCGGCCACGCCGCACGGACTGGGCGAACTGACGCTGACGCTGGCGCTGTTCGTGGTGGTGTACCTGCTGGTGTTCGGCGCCGGCGTCTCGTACATGCTGCGCCTGATCCGCATGGGCCCCAGCCCCGCCCCCGGCCACGCGCCGCTGTCGGGCGGCCCGGGGGAACCGCGCCAGCCCTCGCGGCCGCTGTCGGCCGCCTCCACCCTGGCGGGCATCGAGCCCGCGCAACGCAAGCATTCGGGAGTCTGAGGCCATGGGCATCGACCTTGCACTGGTATGGGCCGTCATCATCCTGTTCGGCGTGATGATGTACGTGATCATGGATGGCTTCGATCTGGGCATCGGCATCCTCTTTCCGCTGATCTCCGATCGCGAGGAACGCGACGTCATGGTCAACACCGTGGCGCCCGTGTGGGACGGCAACGAGACCTGGCTGGTACTGGGCGGCGCCGGCCTGATGGCCGCGTTCCCGCTGGCCTACTCAGTGATCCTGAGCGCGCTGCACCTGCCGCTGGTATTCATGCTGCTGGGCCTGATCTTCCGCGGCGTGGCGTTCGAATTCCGCTTCAAGGCGGACGAGCATCACCGCCCGCTGTGGGACCGCGCCTTTGTGCTCGGTTCCGTGTGCGCCACGTTCTTCCAGGGCGTGACGCTGGGCGCCTACATCGAAGGCATCCCGGTCGTGGACCGCGCCTATCAAGGCGGCGCCTGGGACTGGATCAGCCCGTTCTCGCTCTTCACCGGGGCGGGGCTGGTGGTGGCTTACGCGCTGCTCGGCTGCACCTGGCTCATCATGAAGACCGAAGGCCGCCTGCATCGCCACATGTGCGACATCGCCCGTCCGCTCACGCTGCTGCTGCTGGCCGTGATCGCGGCGCTCAGCGTCTGGACGCCGCTGGCGCAGCCGCAGATCGCGCAGCGCTGGTTCAGCCTGCCCAACATGTTCTGGTTCCTGCCCGTGCCGCTGCTGGTCGCCGTGACCGGCTTCGATCTCATCCGCCGCGTCAAGGGCATGCCCAACGCCGGCCCCTTCGTGCTGTCGCTGGCGCTGCTGTTCCTGGGGTACAGCGGCCTGGGCATCAGCATCTGGCCCGCCATCATCCCGCCTGACGTGTCCATCTGGACCGCATCCGCGCCGCCGCAAAGCCTGGGCTTCGCGCTGGTGGGAGCGCTGGCGATCATTCCGATTATCCTCATGTACACCGCCTGGTCGTACTACGTGTTCCGGGGCAAGGTGCGCCTTGGCGAGGAGTTCCACTGATGAACGGCTCCCAATCCTCCCTGCCCTCATGGCGCAGCCGCCTGCTCTGGCTGGCGATGATCTGGGCATGCAGTGTCGCGGCCCTGGGCGTGGCGGCCTATGCGCTGCGCCTGGTGATGAGATCCATCGGCATGTCGACCTGAACCCGCTCCAAACAAACGGACCCGCCCATGAAGCGCTATGAACGGCTGACAGAAGAAATCACCGCCTCGATCCGATCGGGCCTGCTGCAGGCGGGCGACCGCCTGCCCTCGGTGCGGCAGACCAGCGCCAGCCGCGGGGTCAGCCCGTCGACGGTGTTCAAGGCCTACTACCTGCTGGAAGCCCGCGGCCTGATCCGGGCGCGCGACCGCTCCGGCTATTACGTGCTGCGCGCGCCGCACGCCACGCTACCGGAGCTGGACGGATTGTCCAGCGCCAGCGCCGGACGCCATCCGGTGGACGTCAGCGACAACGTGCTGCAGGTGCTCAACGCCACCCTGCGCCGCGACATGCTGCCCTTCGGCTCGGCCTTTCCCAACCCGTCGCTGCTGCCCTACGGACGCCTGGCGAAGTTCATGGCAGCCACGGTGCAGCGCCTGGACCCCTGGGGCTCGATCGACGACCTCAGTCCGGGCGACGCGGCGCTGCGCCGCGCCATCGCGCTGCGCTACCTGGCCGACGGCATGTCGGTGCCGGTGGACGACATCATCATCACCAACGGCGCGCTGGACGCGCTGAACCTGAGCCTGGCGGCGGTCACCGAGCCCGGCGACGCGGTCATCGTGGAATCCCCCACCTTCTACGCCGCGCTGCAATCGCTGGAGCGCAACCACCTGCACGCCATCGAAGTGGCCACGCATCCGCGCGAAGGCATAGACCTGCGGGCGCTGGAGCAGGCCATCCTGCGCCACCGCCCCAAAGCCTGCTGGCTCATGACCACCTTCCAGAACCCGCTGGGCAGCCTGATGCCCGACGACAAGAAGGAAGCGCTGGTGCGGTTGCTTGCGAGCCACGACGTGGCGTTGATCGAAGACGACGTCTACGGCGAGCTGTACTTCGGCGAGCAGCGTCCGCGCCCCGCCAAGGCCTACGATCGCGATGGCATCGTCATGCACTGCTCTTCGTTCTCCAAGACCCTGGCGCCGGGCTACCGCGTGGGCTGGGTGGCCGCCGGCCGCTACACGCGGCGCATCATGCGCAACAAGCTCACCACCAGCCTGGCCACCGCCGCGCCCACCCAGGCGGCCATCGCAGCCTATCTGGAAAAAGGCGGTTTCGACCGTCACCTGCGGCAATTCCGCCAGGCGCTGGCCCAGCAGCAAGGGGAACTGCTGCAAGCTATCGCCCGCTACTTCCCCAAGGGCACGCGCGCCACGCGACCGCTGGGCGGCTACTTCGTGTGGGTGGAGCTGCCGGCCCATATCGACACGCTCAAGGTGCACCGCGCCGCGCTGGGACACGGCATCAGCATCGCCCCGGGTCCGCTGTTTTCAGCGTCAGGCGCCTTCGGCAACTTCCTGAGGCTGAACGGCGGCCATCCCTGGAATCCCGAAATGGAGCAAGGCATGGCGACGCTGGGCAAGCTGCTGGCGGGCGGCTGATCCGCGAGCGTCGTTCAGCGGCGCTTTCTCGCGGCCTCCAGATCGCTGCGCAAGGACGCAGCGTCCGGCCGCAGGGGCAGCGCCAGGACGCCCTTGCGGTCGATGGCGCCCCAATCGCCGCCGACCATCACGGAATGCTCGCCATCCTGCACGCTGACGCAATGGCTGCACACTGCGGCCAGACCGCCGCTGAAAGGCTCAGCCCACGCATAGGAGGTGGCCAGCGCCAGGTCCAGCTGCTTGTCGTAGTAGGCCATGCCTTCCGGCCTGCGCCCGCGCGCCAGCCCTTCCTCAAACTCGTCCGGGCCGTTGTCGTAGGTAATCACGGACACCGACCGGCCATCCGGCCGCACCCAACGCCAGCCAGCGACGGCCGCGGGCGCCAGGCCATCGGCGCCGAACTGCATGCGGCGCAAGATTTCGGGGTTGAAGACGATGCCGCCGCCGTCCTCGCGGGCGCACTGTTCCGCGTGGCCGAATGCGCCTTCGTCGGTCTTGTCCGCATAGAAGCAGGAAAGTTCGAAGGCAGCCGCGTTGCCCGTTGCCAGGGCCAGCGTGGTGAGCAGGGCAATAAGCATGCGTCATTCTAGGACACTGCCCCGCTCTACGCCCCCGGTATCAGTTCGCCGTGGCGCCCGAATCCTTGATGGCCTTGGCCCAGGCCGCGATCTCGCTCTGGATGAAGGCGCCAAACGCCGCCGTGTTCAGGCTGGAGGCCTGCGCGCCCTCTTCCATCAGGCGCTGCTTGACCGCCGGCGCGGCCAGCGCGCCGCTCAACGCCTGGTTCAGCGTGGCGACCACCGCGTCCGGCGTGCCCGCCGGCGCAACGATGCCGTGCCACGACACGGCCTGAAAGCCCGGCAGGCCCGATTCCGCCATGGTGGGGATATCCGTCATGGCGGGCGAACGCTGCGGCGAGGTAACCGCCAGCGCGCGCAGCGTGCCGGCCTTTACGTGCGGCAGCACGCCGGGAATGGTCGTGAACATGAAGTCGATCTGGCCGCCGATCAGGTCGGTGATGGCCGGACTGCCGCCCTTGTAGGGGATGTGCGTGAACTGGAGCTTCGCGGCGCTCTTGAACATCTCGCCGGCCAGATGGCCAGGCGTGCCCGCGCCGGCCGAGCCCATGTTGATCTTGTCGCCCTGCGAACGGATGTAGGCAACCAGCTCCTGCACATTGGCAGCCTGCACCTGCTTGCCCACCACCAGCACATTGGGCACGGTGGCCAGCAGCGTCACGGGCGTGAAGTCCTTCACCGCATCGTACGAAATCCGCGAGTACAAGGACGGATTGATGCCGTGCGTGCTGGCAGTTGCCAAGAGCAGCGTGTAGCCGTCCGGCGCGGACATCGCCACCTGCTTGGCGGCGATGGTGCCGTTGGCACCGCCCTTGTTGTCGATGACGATGGTTTGCCCCAGCGTCTTCGCCGCCTCCGCCGCAACGGTGCGCGCCAGGATATCCGAGGTGCCGCCCGCGGAATGCGGCACCACCAGCGTGATCGGCTTCGAGGGGAAGGACTGGGCTTGCGCCGGCAAGGCCGGCAGCAGACAGGCGGCCAGCGCGGCACGCGCCAGCAAGGAAGTGCGGAACATTGAAGTCTCCTGGTTTGTTGTCGGTCGCGGCGCCGTCGACGGACGCCGTCATGGCCGCGCGGCTGCGCGGTGCTTCAATCCGAGCCCAGTTGCAGCTTGTTGGGCTGGCGTTTCTCGATGGCCCACTTCAACAACGCGGCCGAACGATAGATGCCGTGGGCGAACTTGCCGTAGGGCAGCGTCAGGAATAGCGCCATCACCACGCCCAGGTGAATCGCCAGCAGCAGCGCCATCGCGCCGCCGTCGCGGCCGGCCAGCAAGGCCAGGCCCGTGGCGCTGGTCAGGAACAGCAGCGCAATGAAGCCGCGGTCCATGGGCTTTTGCGCCGCGTCGCCCTGCTGTGGATGACGCTTGAGGTTCAACCACAGCAGTCCCGCGGGTCCGATCAACAGGCCGACGCCGCCTGCCGTACCCAGCAGCACAGGCGCGCTCCAGAAGGGATACGGCGCCTGCTGGTCCAGCAGATAGTGATACAGCGTCGCCACGCTGGTGGCGGCGAAACACAGCATGAAGCCGTAGAACGTGAAGTGATGGAAGCGGCGGCGCCACAAGGTGAAGGCGTCGTCCGCGTTGTTGCAGCCCTTGCCATGCCCCCCATCCAGGTAGCGCAGGCGCAGGGCGTCATGCGCCGCTTCCGCCACTGCAGCGCCTGTGGCCGCGCCCGGACTGACATTGCGCCAGAAGCGCGTCACGCCCACGCCCAGCGCCAGCATCGCAAAGCCGAACACCGCGCCGAACATCAGCGCCAGCGTGTTATGCGGGAATACGGCATAGAAGTTGCCGCCCATGGGCTCATGCAGCAGCCCGCCCCCCATCAGCGCCGCCAGGGCCAGGAACAGCGCCAGGCCTGCGGCCGTCGCCAGCGACAGGGCCAGGCCGTTGCGCTTGTACAGCCTGCCCAACACGGGCGGCCAGGCGTAGTCGGTGTACGTCTGCATCCGCACCCGCGCCATGGATTGCGGCACGTTCACCGCGAACTCGTGCGGCGGCGCGTACTGGCAGGCATGCAGACAGGCGCCGCAGTTGTGGCACAGGTTGGCCAGGTAGTTCAAGTCGGCCTTGCCGAATTCCAGGCGACGGGTCATGGCGGGAAACACCGCACAGAATCCTTCGCAATAGCGGCAGGCGTTGCAGATCTGCATGACGCGGGCGACTTCGGTTTCATCGCCCGTCAGCAGATCCGCCCGGCGTTCGGCCTGTTTGCCATGCCAGCGCACCGGCTGCTCTGCCATGACGGGCGCTGCCTCGCCATGCTGCGTGGAAAAGGACTGGGCCTCGCGGGCCAGGGCTTCAAGCTGCTTCATGTCGTGCTTCCGCGTTATGCCGGCCGCGCGCGGCGGCGGCGGCCCGGGTGCCGGCGATGCGGCCGAAGGCCGTGCCGATGGACATCCCCACCCCGGCCGTATAGCCCTTGCCCAGCACATTGCCTGCCATCATTTCGCCCGCGACGAACAGGTTGTCGCTGGGCACGTCGCTGAACCGGACCGCGGCGGTGTCGTCCACCTTCAGGCCCAGGTAGGTAAAGGTGATGCCAGGCCGCAAGGCATAGCCATAGAACGGCGCCGTGTCGATGGGCCGCGCCCAGTGCGTCTTCGCCGGCGCCAGGCCTTCGGTATGGCAGTCGTCCAGCGCCGTATGGTCGAACTTGCCGACGCGGCAGGCCGCGTTGTAGTCGCGCACGGTCTGCTCGAAGACCGCCGGGTCCAGCCCCAGCTTCACCGCCAGTTCCGGCAAGGTGTCGGCCTGCACGCCCGGGAACACCGGCGGCATGAAGCGGCCCACGGCCTTGGCGTCAATGATGGAATAGGCGATCTGGCCCGGCTGCATGGCTGTCAGGCGGCCCCAGATCGCGTAGCGCTTGGGCCAGAAGTCCTCGCCCTCGTCGTAGAAGCGCCTGGCCTCCCGGTTGACCACCACGCCCAGCGACACGCAATCGATGCGCGTGCAGATGCCGCCGTCGTACAGCGGCGCGCGCGCATCGATTGCCACGCAATGCGACTGCGACGGATCGCCGATGCTGTCCGCGCCGGCGTCCAGCATGAACTTCAGCAGCACGCCCATGTTGTAGCGCGTGCCGCGGATCAGGAAATTGTCGGCCGGCCATTCGCCGCGCTCGTTCTGGCCCCAGGCTTCGCGCAGCCACTCGCGGTTGGACTCGAAGCCGCCGGCCGCCAGCACGCAGGCGCGCGCCTCGATGCGCTCATGGCCGATGCGCGCCGCTACGAAGCGCCCTTCCTCCAGCTCCAGCGAGTCGACCGGCGCGTCGTAGCGGATCTGCACGCCCAGCGCTTCGGCGCTGCGATAGTAGGCGTTGACCAGGGCCTTGCCGCCGCCCATGAAGAAGGCGTTGGTGCGCGCCACATGCAGCGCGCCGGACAAGGGCGGCTGGAAGTTCACGCCATGGCGGCGCATCCAGTCGCGACAGGTGGAGGACTCGCGGATGACCAGCCGCGCCAGATGCTCGTTGGTCAGCCCGCCCGTCACCTTGAGCAGATCCTGCCAGTATTCTTCCTCGGGATAGGCCTCGACCAGCACGTCCTGCGGCGCGTCGTGCATGCAGCGCAGATTGCGCGTGTGCTGCGAATTGCCGCCGCGCCATTCGCGCGGCGCCGCTTCCAGCAGCAGCACGCTGGCGCCGGCCTCGCGCGCCATCAGGGCCGCGCACAGCGCCGCGTTGCCCCCTCCCACCACCAAGACGTCGACCATGCCATCGTTCCTCTTCCAAGGAACGGACTGTAGCGAGCGGCAGCGCCCGCCGATATCAGCCAGCCGTCAACAGGTCTTCATGAATCGTGAAGAGCCACCACCGGCCATTTGCCCTCGCGCGCCAGCGTGCGCGACACATCGGCCAGCACCAGGCGGGCGGCCAGCGCCGCGGGCGACAGCTCGTCCTCGGACAGGCTGGCCAGCAGATTGGGGCGGTACAGGTGCGCGTCGTCGATGCGCGCCATGTGCAGCTGGCCCGGCGCGATCCGGGCCATGGCGGAACTGGGCTGGATGGTGGCCACGTGGCCCAGTTGCACCACGTCCATCAGCACCGGCAGGCCGTCCACCTCCACCGCCACCAGCGGCGTGCGGCCCGACTGCTGATACGCGTTGTTGACCAGCGCCCGCAGCCCGTGGCGTCCACTGGGCAGGACCAGAGGCAGATGCGCAATGGCCTCGATGCGCGTGGTCTCGCCGGCAGGCAAACCCGCCATGTCCGGCCGCGCCAGCAGGAACAGCGGCTCGTCCAGCAAGGGCGTCACGCTCCAGCGGCGCGCGGATTCGGCCTGGAACACGATGGCCAGGTCCAGCATGCGGCCGTTGAGCATGTCGCTCAGATGGCCCGACAGCGCCTCCACCAGATGCAGGCGGATGTCGGGATAGCGCTCGTTCATGGCCTGCACGAAGGGCGCGCCCAGGATGGCGGCGGTGGTGGAAGGCAGGCCCACGCTGACGTGGCCCGCCAGCCTGGCCTGCTGCGCGGCATGTACCGCATCGTCGGCGTGGCGCAACGCCAATTGCGCCTGACGGAAGAACGCCAAGCCCGCGTCGGTGGGCTCCACGCCGCTGGCGCTGCGCCGCAGCAGCCGCGTGGACAGCTCGCCCTCCAGCCGGCTGATCTGTTGGCTGAGCGCCGAGGTCACCATGCCTATGGACTGCGCGGCGCGGCCGATGCTGCCCGCCTCCACGACGCGGACGAAGTAACGCAGTTGGCGCAGTTCCATGGGCGGCCCCGGCTTTCCAGAAGGGATGACAGGGCCGATTGTAGAGGCAGGGTACGCGCGGCGTTATCCGGGGATCGTCAGGCCCCTGGCCACCGCAGGACGCGCCACGAAGGCTTCCAGCACCCGGGCGACATTCTTGAAGCGCGAGAACTCCACCAGCTCGCCCGCGCCGTAGAAACCCACCAGGTTGCGCACCCAGGGCAGGATGGCGATATCGGCGATGGTGTACTCGTCGCCCATCACCCAGTCGCGGCCTTCCAGGCGCTGGTCCAGCACGTTCAAGAGGCGCTTGGATTCTTCCGCGTAGCGGTCGCGCGGGCGCTTGTCTTCATAGTCCTTGCCCGCAAACTTGTGGAAGAAGCCCAGCTGGCCGAACATCGGGCCGATGCCGCCCATCTGGAACATGACCCATTGCAGGGTCTCATAGCGCCCCGCCGTGTCCGCCGGCAGAAACTTGCCCGCCTTGCTGGCCAGGTAGATCAGGATGGCGCCGGACTCGAACAGGCCCAGCGGCTTGCCCTCGGGACCATTGGGATCGAGGATGGCCGGGATCTTGTTGTTCGGGCTGAGCGACAGGAATTCGGGCGAAAACTGGTCTTTTGCGTCGAAGCTGACCCGGTGGACCTCGTAGGGCAGCCCGGTTTCCTCCAGCAGGATCGACACCTTCACGCCATTGGGCGTGGGCAGCGAATACAGCTGGATGCGGTCGGGGTGCCGGGCGGGCCACTTCTTGGTGATGGGAAAGGCGCTGAGGTCGGTCATGCGGGGGCTCCAGGGAGGGGCGGAAAGGTCGGGGTAATCCTAGCGCAAATCCGGTCCGCCGCGCCGCCGGATGAAATCCCCTAGCGCAGGTCTTCGGGATTCATCGACGCATCGCGCACGTACTTGTCGCCCGGCTCAGGTTGCAGCGTGGCCTCGATCTCCGGCGGAAACGCCGGGATCTTGCTGGTCTGCATCACCGCCCAGCGCATGATGGCATGCAGGTAGTTGAAGGGCACCATGACCAAATACATGAGGCCAGGGCTCTGCGCATCATTGGCGAAGATGCGTTCCTTGCTGAAGGCGAAACTCTCGCGCTTGCCGTCGACGGGCATGCAGTACAGGACCGCATCCAGCACCGCCTGAGGACCCTCTTCCATGTACCGGCGCAGGAACTCCCAGTGGGAATAGGCATTTTCGACGCGGCTGGTGGCGATGCAAAAGGCGAAGGTGTCCTGCACCGTGGCGCCGTCCTCGGCCAGGATCAGGCCGCGTATGTCCCAGTTGAGCCAGCCGAACGTGCCCTTGCCCCGGCCCAGCGTGAAGTAAATCTTGTCCCAGGGCGCCGTCAAGACGGTGCCATTCAGCCGGAACACGTGTACCAGCCGGCGCTTGCGATCCAGCGCGATGGGATAGTAGGTCCAACGGAACATCTCCTTGCACGCAATCCAGACGCCAGCCAAGCCCAGCATGGCGAACATCGCCATTCCGATGAAGATCGCTTCCCAGAGACCGTTCTCATTGGGCAGATCGCCCGCTACCAGAATCCAGGCCAGCATCAGGATGCCACCCACACCAAAGGCGATTCCTATGGCGCCGATCAGTGCAATAAAGCCTCGCCAGCCATACCAGCGATCCACCGACAGCAGGCTGTTGGAATTCATCTTCACGACGCAGAGCTGCGCCAGCAGCGGCACATCGAGACGCTTCTTTTGCAGCAAGCGATGCTCGCGGTCGAACTCCGAAAGCGGACGATCGTTAGGGAACCTGGACATCAGTCCCGTAAAGTCCATCACGACCCTCCCAAGGCCACGCGCAGGCTGTTCATCTCTTGCTGCACCCCATAGTAGTAATCGGCCCCGGCCTGTCCCTGCAGTTTCCCCCACAGACAGCGCTTCAGCCATTCATCGATCTTGTTGCCCTTGAACTTCTCTATCAATATCGCCACGATGATCAGGAGCACCGCCGCGATCAGGCCCACGACCGTGGCCGACAGGGCGAACGCTCCGATGACAACCAGGCTGAGGATACCCGAGGCAAGGTAAAGCCCGCCCATCAAGCCGTTCTTTTCAATCGTGAATTGGTCCGCGGCAGATTTGAAATCGAACACGGCCATGATGACGCCAGTGACGACGCCTATGCGGCCGCCCCATCGCACCAGCAGAGAACCGGTGGTTTCAAGTCCCACCCCAATCCCCAGCCGCATACCCGCGGCCTGCCGGCTCTTGAGCGCCACGCCCAGTACGTCTGCCACCGAGCCGCCCGCCGACGCGATGCCGACCACGAACTTCCAGCTCGCGTCGCTGCGTTCGTGAGGCATGGCCGATTCCAGGTCGCTCCAGAGCTTGTACACCGCCACAGTCTGGAACAGGCAGCCGACGACGCCGACACGGACGTCCGTGTTGATCGCGGTGCGCCAGCGCGACAGTTCCCGGGCTTCGTATTCCTCGACCGTCATGGTGGTCTGCGCCAAGGCCCTGGCCCTATCCGCGGCCCGCAGGTCCGTTGACACATTGGCGGCAGCGTCCCTGTCCACCAGCATGAACCAGCGCTTCTTGTCGGTGCCCTCCAGCTGTTCGCCGCGCACCTCCAACCGCCGCAGCTCGTCCGCCACCGCCTGCTCCATCTGGCGCATGCTCACCTGGCTGCCATGCTGGCGCAGTACCTCGCGGATCAGCGCGGCGCGGAAAGCCTTCTTGCCGCCCTCGACTTCCACGATCGCCACGTTCTGCCGCGCCAGCAGGCCCACGTACATCGCCAGCTTGCGCGCGATGCCGCTATCCACGCCCAGCCTGAGCACATGCACAACCGGCCCCATGACCTGCTCCAGCAGGCGCGCGGTCTTGTCCATCTGACCTTCGCTCAGCACCTTGAGCCCGGTCTTGTAGGCCTCGTGCAGATTGCCCCAGGGGATGGCCTTCCAGTCGAGCGCCGCTTCGTGCGCCTCGACCACCTTCTTGACCACGAAATCCTGGTTGTGGAACATGGCGCGCAGCAACAGGTTGCGCGTGTCGTCCGGTTCCCCCTGTAGCCAGTCCGCATACTGCTTGAAGCAAATGCGCTTGTCCTGGGTTCCGTCGATGCACAACGCAAGGACCGTCTGGTAAACCGCACCGCTATCCGCGTTATTGGAGTCGTAGTTGCATTCGAACGAATCGAGCGTTTTCTGGCAGGTGATCCACGCCACGTGCGCCTTCGCCAAGGGCACGATGGTCGCCGCGTCGAATTGCGCCAAGCGCTCGTCGAATCCCTTCTGCCATGCCCTGCGCGCGTTCTCGTCGTAATTGTCGAAGTACTTCGACCAGGCTTCCCAGCGCACCTTGCCGCGCTCGGCCTCGGTCGGATGGCGATAGTCCTCCGCCTCGGCCATGCGCTGCTTCTTGTTCTCCGGCATCAGCCAGTCCGCCAGCATCTGGCCTACCGCCAGCCCCCCGGCCCCCGACCCTCCCGGGCCGGCTCCCATACTCGGAGTCGTGGTCCCATAGACCGTATGGTTGGTGGCATCCCGGCCTCTTTGCTCCAGGAACTCGCTCTCGGCCGACTGCATGATGATTTCGCTAAGAGACTCGATGGACTTCGACACGGTCAGGGGACGCAGGTCCTCCTTGTTCGATACGAAGTCGTCGAAGCGTATGCGCATCAGCCGCGCGAGATCCTGCAGGATTCCGGTGCTGTCCGGCAGCGCCAGCATCAGGCCCTTGCCGGGCAGGAAGGCCTCCGCGGCGTTCTCGATCATTTCCCCCATCCAGCCCTTCACGTCGTAATAGCCGACGGTGCTCCAACCCAGCAACTGCTGCTTCTGATGTTGATCCAGGTCGCGCTTGCGATGCACCTGGTAGTCCGCGGCCGTATCCTTCAGGGTGTTGATGCTCTTGGCATTGGCGTGCTTGCCGCTGCTGAGCCAAGCCTGCACATCGAACTTGAACATGTGCCGCTCGCGCATATCGGCGCCCTTCTTGCCCTTGTGCGCCTTGCACACGTCCTTGGTCCACTGCACGTCCGAAAACGCCAACCATACGAATGTCGCTTTTTTGGCGTTCGGAATAGTCAGCAGCGAAGCCTTGGCTTCGTGGTCCATCGTGCAAGTAAAGGTCCGGTCGCAGTCCTGCACCGGCTTGTCGAGATCAAAGTTGTACAGCGTGGCGTTTTCGTTGACGTAGTAGCCCTTCAGCTCAGAGCGCGCCTCGTCATAGACGTACAGATAGCCCGGACGCAGCAGCCGCACGCCATAGCGCGCGCTGTCACCCAGGGGCCGCTCTGCCAGCTGCGGCGTGTTCAGGTCGCCGTCCAGCGCCGCAAAGGCACCGTCGTTCTTCAGCACCGCGTAGCGCAGCGGCATGATGGGCAGGCCGATCCGGTGAAACGGGCAATCCTCTCCGCAATCCAGCGACGAGCGCTTCTTCCCGCAGTTCTTTGCATCATCGGCCATCGGGCTCTCCAGTTCGTTCCATATCCGCGCGCACGCTGGACCAGTCCTCATCGGACAGGTCCTGGACCGCAGCAAGGTAGGGGTAATCATCTTCGGGCTGCATTGCTGCCAGGCAGGCGCGGACCCGCTCGTGGCGGTGGAAGGCGGGGTGCACGTCCAGGGCATGCCGTGCAAACGCCTTGCGTTCCTGCGCGGTCGCCAGGCCCAGTTCGCGGGCCGTGCGGAAATGCGCCATCACCTTCTGGCCCAAGGCGACGCGCCCTTCGGGCTCCAGCGTATCCAGGTCCGACAGCACTTCATTCAGGGCCTGCACCTGGGTCAAGGCGAAGGACTGATCCACGCTCAGCTTCGGACGCGCCGCCCCCTCGGCGTCGGGGCGCGCCACCGCACGCCATGCGCCATCCAGGTGGAACACGAAGCGCTGCACCGGCCCGCAAAGCCAGAACAGCTGCGCCGGGTCCAACATCCATGGCAGCTGGACCAAAACGCGCGGATCAAAAAAGCGGAAAAAGCACGGCCCCTGTCCCGCGATGTCGACGATCATCCGCGAGCGCAGATGCGCGGCGACGGCATCGGCGGGCTGATCGGACTGCAACAGCAGCCCCAGCCAGAGATCCTCGCCATCGAGCAAGGCCTGGTTCAGGCTAGCCAGCGCCTGCGCCTTGTCCGCCGCTGGCATTGCGGTCAGGTCCACCAACCGGGGCATGAGTCCCGGCATTTTCCGTAGCGCCGGCGGCACCAGGGCTTCGGCCTGGACGCAGGCCGGCACGCCGGCCGTCCGCTCGTCCTGGATGAGGCCAAAGCCATGGGCGCTGAAAGCCTGGTAATCGAGCATGCCGCCTTCCTCCCGCCTCAACCCAGCGGCACCACGGCGCCGCCGCGCTGGGCCGCGCCGCGCACGCGCGCTTCGCACAAGGGGCTGGCTTCGTTGAAGACCAGGTTCGCCTGGCTGCTTTCCGGGCCGACCCAGTTATGCACGCCGGCCTTCAGCTCGACCTTCCCCGGCGCATGGAGCTGAATGCCGCCGCCTTCCACCCGCACATAGGCGCCGCCGGCCGTCGCCAGCACGCGCTTGGCCGCCTGCACCGTCACGCCGGCCTGCGCCGACGCGAAGGTCACCGCCTTTTCCGCGGACAGAGTCATCTTGGCATCCTGACTGTGCAGGCGCAGCTTGCCGCCCGCCGCATGCAGCAGCAGCCCCTGGCCCTGCACCGGGCTGCCGCCGGACGCCTTGCGGCCAAGCGTGAACAACACCGCGCCGCCGGCCACGCCCACCGCCAGGTTGGCGCTGCTGACCCAGTTCACGTCCGGCGCCACCTGCGCCAACGACGCCCCGGCCGCCAGGAAGGCGTCGGCCGGCGTGTATTGGCCGATGCCGCTGGGCGCGCTCACCTGCAACTGTGGTTCGCTATAGGCGGCAACGGGCTCGCCCTCGGGCGCGTCCTGCTTCGCGTCGATCACCTCCAGGACGTGCTTCAATGCATCCTGCGCCGGCAGTGTTTCCGGATCGTCTTCCAGCACCGCCTTCTGTCGCGCTGCCGCCTGCGCCAACTCCTCCGCTGAACGCGCCGCCCGCTCGATCTGCTTGGCCGCTTCCGAGCTGTCCAGCAACGCACCCTCGGCGTTCCCGCGCAGGTCCGCGCTGATCAGCAGACCGGAGCCGCCGCGCAGCGCCACCGCCTCTCGGGTCGACAGTTCCGCGCCGTGGCCCAGGTCCTGAAGTCTTTCGTTGTCGCGCTGCTGCTTGATATGGCCCAGGTTCAGGCGGCTCTCGGCCTGCGTGGTCGAAGCCGTCAGACGCGACTGTCCGGGCGTGTCGTCGTGCACCAGCTGGTTGTAGCCGCCGGTGCCCTGGCCGCTGCTGGCCAGCGCCTGCGTCTTGAAACCGGACATCACCACGTTGTGCGCATGACCGTCGGCGCCGCCCGCGAACCAGGCGGGCGCGTTGCCGGTGGCGTTGGCGGCGCCGCCTTGCACCTGGTTATGCGCGGCGTCCTCGGCGCCTGCGCCGTTGTAGAGCGCGCCCACCACCACGGGGCGGTCGATGTCGCCGTGCAGGAACTCGACCAGCACTTCCTGGCCGACGCGCGGCACGAAGTTCCCGCCCCAGTCACCGCCCGCCACGGACTCCGCCACCCGCACCCACGTGCCAAGTTCGTCCTTGGCCGGCGCGTTCTCGTCGCCCGAAGGATGCTCCAGGCGGCTGCTGGAAGCCTTGCCGCGTTGCCAATGGAACTGCACCTTGACGCGGTGATCGCGGTCGGTGTGCACCGGCGCCTCGGCGCCCACCACCAGCGCGGTCTGCGCGCCGTACACGGTGGGCCGCGGATGCAGGCGTTCGCCGTGCCCGTCGCGCGTGGCCTTGCGGAATTCCGTATCGATGCCGATGCAGGTAAAGGTATTGCGGTAGAAGTCGGCCTCGGCTGCCTGCGGACCGGTCTCGCCCAGCGCCTCGCGCACGGCGCGGCCCAGGTCCTCGTCGAAGTTGTTGCGGGCCTCGTGCCGCACGGCGATCGCCACATAGGCGGCCCCGCCCTGCTGATAATGCCCGGTCAGATCGAAGCGCTGGCCCGGCGCCAGCGTGCGCACCGTGCCCGCGCCTTCGCAGCTGTCCTGGCCCACGCGCAGCGCGGCCAGCGCGATGTGCGCCAGGCGTTCGCCCTGCGCACTGTCCTCGTAGGCGTACTGGCCGGGATAGTCATTGACGACCAGATCCATCGCGCCCTTCGCGCCGCCGCCATCGACCTGGGCCGCCACCGGCCTGGCCTGGGCGCTGCGGTAGTCCCAGCTGGCCATGCGCACCGCATTGGTTTGCCAGCGTGCGCGCCGGCTCCATTGCTGGATGCTGTCCTCGGTCTCCGTCACGTCGGCGCGCGCGAAGCGCACGCTGGCCTGCGGGCCGGGCTGAAAGGCGCCGTTGTGGTCGGCAATGATCAGCGTGTGGCTGCCCTCGCCTTCGCCGGCCTCATGCTCCACCCAGTAAAACAGGCCTTCTTCGGCCAGCAGGCGCTCGACGAAGGCATGATCGGTTTCGCGATACTGCACGGTGAGGCTGCGCTTGGCGTAGGCGGCGCGGTCCTTCACCACCCAACGCCATTGCGGCGCCAGCCCCCCCTGGTCCTTGTAATCGCCGAAGATGCTGTCGACGATTTCAATGACTGTCTTGTCCTGATAGGCAAAGCTGTCGCGGCGCGCGCGCAGAAACGCGAGCCAGGGCTCCAGCGTCAATCCATAGCGCGCCAGCCCGCCGTTGGCGCCCTGGAACTCGGCCGCCATGATGTAGCCATTCCAGACACGGGGCTGTTCGCGGCCCAGCGCGGTCTGCAGGCGCAGCGTCGCCGGCTTGCCCAGCAGTTCGGACAAGGGGATGCCGGCATCGTCCGACAGCGCCGTCAGTTCCAGCCGGAACGCGCCGTCCGACAGGGTCTCCGTGGCGGACAGCGTTTCCGCGACGAGCCGGTTGGCGCCCAGCGGCGTGCGCAGGTCCAGCAAACGGTTGGCCTGGTCGACCGACGCGATCGACATTCGGGAAAGGCCGGCATTATCCATCGGCATGTCAGGCTCCGGCGTCAGGCAAGGCGGTAACGGAAATCGCCGTTCTTGCCGGCGGTAACGCGGATGCGGGCGATGGCCTCGCCCTGCGCCATGCGGCCCAGCACCTGCTCCGCGATTTGCGGCAACAGCGTGCCATTCAGGATGTGGTCGACGTTGCGCGCCCCCGTATCCACCTCGGTGCAGCGCGCCAGCACGGCCTCCACCAGCGCCTCGTCCCATTCGAACGCGGCGCGGTGATTGGCCTGGACCCGCTGCGCGATGCGGCCGAGCTTCAGCCCGATGATGCGGGCCAGCGCGTCGTCGTCCACCGGGTAATAGGCGATGGTCTTCATGCGGCCCAGGAAGGCGGGCTTGAAGGCCTTGTACAGCTGCGGCGCCAGCAGTTCCTGCAAGGCCTCGGGATCGGGCCGTTCCTCCGCGCTCTTGTTCAGGCACGCCTGCATGATGGCCGAGGACCCGACATTGGAGGTCAGGATGATGAGCGTGTTGCGGAAATCGATTTCGCGGCCTTCGGCGTCGTCCATCACGCCCTTGTCGAACACCTGGAAGAACAGCTCCAGCACGTCCGGATGAGCCTTCTCGATTTCGTCCAGCAGCACCACGCTGTAGGGCTGGCGGCGCACCGCCTCGGTCAGAACGCCGCCCTCGCCGTAGCCCACGTAGCCCGGCGGCGAGCCCTTCAGGCCCGATACGCTGTGGGCTTCCTGGTACTCGCTCATGTTGATGGTGACCAGCTTGCGTTCGCCGCCATACAGCACGTCGGCCACGGCCAGCGCGGTCTCGGTCTTGCCCACGCCCGAGGGGCCAATGAAGAGGAACACGCCCTTGGGTTTGTTCGGGTCCTCCAGGCCGGCGCGCGCGGTGCGCACGCGCTGCGCGATGGCGTGCAAGGCATGGTCCTGGCCGATGACGCGTTCGGCCAGCAGGGGCTGCAGTTCCAGCACAGTGCGGATTTCGTCGTTGACCATACGGCCCAGCGGAATGCCAGTCCAGGCCGACACGATCTCGGCGATGACCTGCGCGTCCACGAAGGCCGGCACCAACGGCGCCTCGCCCTGCAAGGCGCGCAGTTGCTGCTGCAGTTCGGCCAGTTGTGCCTGGCCGGGCGTGACGGGTTCGGCCGCCTTGCCCGAGCGGCGCTTGCCGGCGGGCTCCGGCGTCACGTCCGTTCCCGCCGCTTCCAGTTCCTCGCGCAGCGCGTGGATCTGCCTGACCAGCTCGCTTTCCTGCTCCAGCCGCGCTTCCGCGTCCGTCAACGCGGCGCGCGTGGCGTCCATTTCCTGATCCAGTTCGCGCAGGCGCGCGGATTGCGCCGCGCCCGCCGCGGCTTCGCGGCGCAGGGCGGCGCGTTCGGTCTCCAGGCGCGCCAGGCGGTGGCGCGCGTCATCGATCAGTGCCGGCGTGGCGCTGCGGCCCAAGGCCACGCGCGCGCAGGCCGTGTCCAGCACACTGACGGCCTTGTCCGGCAGCTGGCGGCCGCTGATATAGCGGTGCGACAGACGCGCGGCGGCCACGATGGCCTCGTCCAGCACGCGCACGCCGAAGTGCTGCTCCATCAGCGGCGCCATGCCGCGCAGCATGCTGGCGGCCAGTTCCTCGCTGGGTTCTTCCACCTTCACGACCTGGAAGCGGCGCGCCAGCGCGGCGTCCTTCTCAAAGTACTTCTTGTATTCGCTCCAGGTGGTGGCGGCGATGGTGCGCAGTTCACCGCGCGCCAGCGCCGGCTTGAGCAGGTTGGCTGCGTCGTTCTGTCCGGCCTGCCCGCCCGCGCCTATCATGGTGTGGGCTTCGTCGATGAACAGGATGATGGGCGTGGAGCTTTGCTTGACCTCGTCGATCACATTCTTCAGACGGTTCTCGAATTCGCCCTTGACGCTGGCGCCGGCCTGCAACAGGCCCATGTCCAGCGTGCGCAGGGCCACGCCCGCCAGCGCCGGCGGCACGTCGCCCGCCACGATGCGCAGCGCCAGCCCCTCGACCACCGCGGTCTTGCCCACGCCGGCCTCCCCGGTCAGGATGGGATTGTTCTGGCGGCGACGCGTCAGGATGTCGATCATCTGGCGGATTTCGGCATCGCGCCCGATCACCGGATCGATCTTGCCTTCGCGCGCGCGCTCGGTCAGGTTGGCGGTGTATTGGTCGAGCGCCGGCGTCTTGGACAGGCCTGCAGCAGGGGCCGCGCCGTCCTGGGCAGCGTCCGCCGCCGGACTGTCGCCCAGCGTCACCGACTGGCCCGCCTCTTCGGAGCCCGCCGTCAGCGCGGCGAAATCGTGCTTCAGTTCATCCAGCCTGAACGATTCGAACAGGCGCGAACCGCGGCGCGCCAACTGGGCCAGGTCGGGCTCGGTCAGCAAGGCCAGCAGCAGATGGCCGGAGCGGATGCGCGTGGTCTGCGTGTCCAGCGAAGCGATCAGCCAGGCATGTTCGAACAGCCGCGGCAGATGCGGCGAAAACACCGGCGTGCGCGTGTTGCCATTCTTGAAGCCGCGGATCTCGGCATTCAGGTCCGCTTCCAGCACCGAAGCCTCGATACCGCTGCGCCGCGCCACGATGCTGAAATCGCTGGCCGGCTTTTCCAGCAGCGCCAAAAACAGGTGTTCCAGGTCCACCTCATAGTGCCCCTGGGCCATGCACAGGCTGGCGGCGCGCTCGGCCGCCTGGCGGCAGGTCTGGTTGAGCTTTCCAATCAGGGTCTTCAAGGGTGTGGCCATATTCCAGGTCGTCTAGTCTCAATGTATGGTGTGCAATTCGTAGCTGGCGTCATCGCGGTCCGATGCCACCGCTTCGGTGCAAAGAAAGGAGTTCCAGCCCAGACGCGCGCCGCCGCCTTCGCCCAGCACGCTGCCGCCCACGTCTTCCTTGGCCATCACCAGCCGCACTTCGTATTCGAAGCTCATGCCGCCGAACATGGTCAGGAGTTTCTCCAGCGCCTGGGCGCGCGCGCCGCCGGGCAGGAAGTCGGTGAACGCGTCCTTGGACAAGGGGCCGATCCACAGCCGGATGCGCATGTCGCGCTGCCAGATGCGGTCGCCGGCCATGGCCGACACGCCCAGCACCGCGCCAGGCATGCCCAGCTGCGTGCGGTTCTGCGGCGGCACGTGATACCAGCGCCCGACGAACTGCTCCACCCGCAGCGGCACCTGGAAGTAATCCGCCAGTACCCGTTGCAGGTAGGCCGCCGATACCGGCCGTTGGCGCGCGGCCGCGGCGTAGTGCGCCAGCGATTCGTCGAACACCCGACCCTGCCCCGACTGCAGGCGGTCGCGCAGCGCCGGATGGCCGATGCCGCCCAGCGCCAGCAGCAGCGGCAGGTAATGGTGGTCCTGTTCGGTCTCGTGCCGCACCGGCATGCGGTACTTCTTCCAGGCCGCGTAGAACAGCGCCGCCGCCCGGTTGGAGAAGATATCGAAAAAGGCGCGGGCGCCGCGGTCGCGCCGCGAGCTCTCGCGCGTGCTCAGGATCTCGGTGTAATGCAGCGGCATGGCGCCCTGTGCGCCCAACAGGCCAAAGAAGGCCGGTTCGATCTCCACTCGTCCCAGGTTGCCTGCTGCCAGCGCCGCCAGCCGCGCTTCGGTGTCTTCCAGCGCCTGGCCCTGCTTGTCATAGGCTGTCAGCGCGGCGATCTCGCTGGCGGGAAAGCCCAGCGAAGACGAGTTCAGGAAGCGCAGGTGCGCGGGCACGGCATTGCGCGCGCGGCTGCCTTCCTGCCGCGCGAACCACGACTCCAGCACGCGCACGGCCTGGAAAAACTTGAAGCGCTGCGGCTCGGCCAGCAGCGATTCGATTACGCTAGGATCGCGTCGCCGTTGCATGGAGCGCACCGTAGGATTTCTTCCGCGCCGCGGCGCGACAGCACAACCAGCTGCACGAAGCTGTTGGCATGCACGTATAGGCCGAAAAAGCGGTTGATCACCGCCACGAAGGCATGCAGGCTGGTGCCGACGAAGTTGTCTTCGTTGATCGTCAGCCGGATCTCGATGCCGCGCACGAAGGTCGCGAACGGCTCGCCGGGCATCCAGTGCGTGGCAGGCTTGTAGTCCAGGCCGACCAGCCCTTCTATCTGGCGCGCCGCCACCGCGGAGTGCGACAGGTCATACAGCCGCAGCGTCTCTTTCAACGCAGGCAGGCCGCTGTGGACCAGCGACAGGTGGTTCAGAGCCAGATGCGAAATAAGGCGCCAGTGCGCCGCCCGCCCCTGCTGGAAGCGATGCGTGTGCGTCGGCCGGCGCAACATGCGGATCTCACGCGCGATCGAGCCGCCCTCCAGGAACAGGTCCCCGCCCGGCTGTCCCACCGCCAGATGCGCGGGCAGGTCACGGTTGGTGCAGGTCAGTTCCAGGCTGAGGGTCTCGGTCTGCGGCAGCGAGGGATCGAAATCGATGTCGACGATAGACAGCTCCATTTCGTAGCCTGGGCTGCGCTCGGCCACCATGGCATTGCGCCGCGCCGTCCAGTAGTGACCGGCGCCCTCGGGCGTTTCGCCATGATGCAGCGAATAGAAGGGCCGGAATTCCACCACCGAATCGCCCTGCATGTTCTGCCGCACCTGACGCACGCGGTCGATCGAATAGATCTCGTAGCCATAGGCGCGGCGCGCGTCGGCCACCACCGGATAGGACGCCTGCGCATGGGTGACGCGGATGGGATCGGCGCGTTGCGCGAACAGGTTGACCACGGGCGTGCAGCCCAGCCGGAAATTGTCCGCGGAGGCCGACTCCAGCAGGCGCGCCGTGTTCGAATCCGCGCGCACGCCCTTCAATGCCAGATGCAGGGTGATTTCACGCACCGGCCCTGCCGCGCGCCTGAGCGCCGCGAGGTCGATGTCCACGAAGTTGAATTTCTCGGAGAACGCGAAGTACTCCGCCAGCAGCCGGTAGGCGGGATGCGAGCTGGCCGGGAAGTCGATCAGGGCTTCGTCCTCGGACAGCCCCACCTCCGCCAGCGGCACGTCCTGCATGCGGTTCCAGCGGCCCGGCTGCGTTTCAAGATAGGCCGCGGCGGTGCGCAGGAACAGGCAGTCCCGCAGCGCGGCTACGAATGAGGGCTCGCCATGCAGGTATACGCGCAGGCGGTCCACCGCCAGGGTGGAAAAATTCTGGGTTTCTGCCAGGCAGACCAGCGTCAGCGACAACCGGCCCGTCACGCCCGCCGGCAGGCTGGCTGCAGACGGTGCATTGGCCGTGGCCGCGAACACCGCCTGGCGTACGCTCACCGGCGCCAGGGTCACGTCATACGCCGTGCGGAAACGGCACGCCACGCCGCGCACGGGATGCGACTTCAATTCCGTGCCGCGCGCCATGCGCACCGGCGCGGTCAGCTGCGAGGCCATGCCGCCCATGTCGAACTGCGCCACCGAGCACGAAGGGAACGGGCGCAGGTAATGCGGGTACATGACCTCGAACAACGCTTCCGTGAATTCCGGATAATCGTCGTCCAGTTTCTTGTTGATGCGTGCGCCCAGCAGCGCGAACGATTCGATCATCCGCTCGACGTGCGGATCCTCGCAGGTTTCGCCGGATAGCCCCAGCCGCGCGGCGATCTTGGGATAGCGCTGCGCAAAATCGCGCGACGAACCGCGCAGAAAGCCCAGTTCGCGTTCGTAGTAAGGCAGCAGTTCTTCCATCTTTCCCTTCTTCGCCGGCGGCGTGCCGCCGGCGCCCGCGTGCATGGTTTGTTATCAGGCGGCCGCCGCGGCCTTGGCCCGGCCCTTGCTCACCGAGTACTGCAAGGTGGACGGCTGCAGCGTCGCGTCGAACGTGACCGGCTCATGCGCAGGCCCTACGTCCAGCATCGCGGTAATCGCGAAATACAGCACTGAGGTCGCGCGGCTGTCCACCTGCAGCAACACCCGCACATGCGTCAGGCGCGGCTCATGGCGGGCGATCGCCTGCTCCAGCGACCGGCAGATGAACTCGCGGTCGTAGTGACTGGCCAGGCTCAGGCCGGAAAAATCCGACAAGCCATAGGTCAGGATGGACCGCTGGCAGTTCGGAAAGCGCTTGAGCGCGTCTTCTGTGAAGACCATGCGCGTATTGAGCAGGGCCTCGATGTCGCGCGCGACCGTTTCCTTGATTTCTTCCACCGACAGGCGTCGCAACGCATGCGGTGTCTGCCCGTCGCCGTCGAACAACTTGTCGAACAGGCTGGGTTCGAATCCCTTCATCGCGGCCTCATTGAGCAAAGGCGCCGGACCGGCCGGGGCCTTTGCCGTTCATGCGGTCAGGTTCAGACCGAGTACGTCTTGTCGTTCTTGGTGAGGCTCCATGCGCCCTGGGCGTTGCCGCCCTGGTTGCCGCCCACCTTCTGCTGCGTGTACTTCCACTGCACGGCGGCGTACTTCAGCGAGAACGATTCGTGCGGCAGGCCTTCGCTGACGACTTCCGGCGCCACGCGCGAGATGATCACGTACTTGAGCTTGATTTCCAGGTACTTGACGCGGTTGCCTTCGCCGTCGGCGCGCAGGAAATCAATGGTCACTTCGTCGAACGTCGTGCCGCCGGAAGCGTGCTGATACAGCAGCGGGCTGACCACGTCCAGGTCCTTGGTGAAGACCATCTCGCCATGCTCGGTGCGCTCGGCGGTGTGGCCGCCGGAGGTGGAGGCGGTAGCCGAACGCGGCTGGATGATTTCATGGCGCCACGATCCGACTTCGATCCAGTCCGGATGGTCCTTGTCCTGCGACTCGCCCTTGAGTGCGGGGTTGCCGAATTTGACGTAGATGTCCTTCATTAATAGCCTCTCTGGTTAAAAATCGTCGAATCCGACGGTGGTCACGACTTCTGGGCTTGGGCGGGGAGTTCCGCGACCAGGCGCAACGAAATCGAAAGCTCATCGAGCTGGAAGTGAGGCCGTAGGAACGCCACGGCCCGGAACACGCCGGGACGCCCCGGCACCTCGGCAACCTGCACCGATGCTTCCCGCAAGGGGAACTGCGCCTTCTGCTCCTGGCTCGCGTTGTCGTCCAGCAGCACGTACTGCGAGACCCAGCGGTTCAGGAAGCTCTCGACAGATTGCGCGGAGGCAAAGCTGCCGATCTTGTCTCGCATCATGGCCTTCAGGTAGTGCGCCACGCGCGATACCGAAAAGATGTATTGCAGCTGGGCCGACAGCACCGCGTTGGCGTTGGCGCTGTCGGTGTTGTACTTCTTGGCCTTCTGCACCGACTGCGCGCCGAAGAACGCGGCGTAGTCCGAGTTCTTGCAATGCACCAGCGGAATCAGGCCCAGGTCGCTCAATTCCTTTTCGCGCCGGTCGGTGATGGCGATCTCCGTCGGGCACTTCAGGGCGATTTCGCCGTCGTCGGTCTTGAAAGTGTGGGTCGGCAGGTTCTCGACCAGGCCGCCGCCTTCCACGCCGCGGATCGCCGCGCACCAGCCGAAGTCGGCAAAGGCCGCAGTCAGGCGCGCGCCGAAGGCCCAGGCGGCGTTGCACCACAGGTACTTGGCATGGTCGGTGCCGTCCACTTCCTCGACGAAATTGAAGCCCTCTACCGAAGTGCCTTCCTTCGGGTCATAGGGCAGGCGGCCCAGGAAGCGCGGCATGGTCAGGCCCACGTAACGCGAGTCTTCCGAATCGCGGAAGCTGCGCCACTTGGTGTATTCCACGGTATCGAACACCTTGGCCAGGTCGCGCGGGCGGCCCAGGTCGGCAAAGCTGTCCAGGCCCAGCAGCTCGGGCGAGGCCGAGGCGATGAAGGGCGCATGCGAGGCCGCGGCCACGTGCGACATCTGTTCGATGAAGTACATGTCCTCGGGCTGGCGCGTGATCTCGAAGTTGCCCAGCAGCGCGCCGAACGGCGAACCGCCGAAGGTCCCGAACTCTTCTTCGTAGACCTTCTTGAACATCAGGCTCTGGTCGAAGTCGATGGCGGTCTGGAAGTCGCGCACCAGATCGCGCTTGGTGACGTTGAGCACCTTGATCTTCAGCATCGGGCCGGTGTTGCTCTCCTGGCACAGGTAATGCAGGCCGCGCCAGGTGCTTTCCAGCTTCTGGAACTCGGCGCCGTGCATTACTTCGCTCAGCTGGGCCGAGATCAGGCGGTCCAGCTCGGCCACGCGGGCGTCGAGCATCGCGGACAGGTTGTCCGAGACCACGACGGTGCCCTTCATGACTTCACGGGCCAGCTCGCCGATGAGATCCTTGGCGCGGTCGTGCTCGGCCGTGGACTTGGCCACGCGGCTCTGTTCGACGATCTGGTCCAGCAGGCCCGAGTCGGCCTCGGCGGCGGGCGCGGATACGTTCTGCGCGGCGGCGGAATTACTCATTGCTGCCTCCCTTGCCGTTCTTGCCGGCTTCGCTGGTCAGTTGCTGCAGTTTTTCCGTGCTGCTGAGCACTTCGCCCAACAGGTCTTCCAGCTTGTCGTTGCCCGCCAGCTTGTTGCGCAGGTCGGCCAGCTTGGTGCGGATGTCCAGGAGTTCCTTCAGCGGCTCGATCTGCTGCACCACGGCCTCGGGCCGGAAGTCCTCGACCGAGCGGAACTTCAGGTCCACGCCGAAGGTGCCGCCTTCGTCGGTCAGGCGGTTCTTCACGCGGTACGCGGCGCGCGGCTCCAGGCCGCGCATCACGTCGTCGAAGTTGTCGACGTCGATGTTGACGAACTTGCGGTCTTTCAGGCGCGGCAGCTCGGCTTCGGACTGCGCGCTGAAGTCGCCGACCACGCCCACGACAAACGGCAGTTCCTTCTGCTCGATCGCGTCGCCCTTCTCGACGTCATAGGTCAGCTGCACGCGCGGCGGACGTACTTTCTGGAGTCTTTTCTGAACGCTTTCTTTCTTAGCCATGGGGGCTCCAAGCGAAGTGCATAGTGAAGAGGCCGTGGGGCCCGATCAGGGTTTGAGGAGGTTGCCGAACGGATCCGGCGCGCGGCCGGCCGGCGCGGCGCCGGAAGCAGCCGGGGCCACAGGCGGCTTTGCGGCGGGAGCCGCAGCGGAATTCGCCGCGGGGGCCGCAGGCGTAGCGGGCGGCGTCGCCGCCGCCGCCGCGTTGGCGGCAGGCTTGGCCTGTTGCGCGGCGGCCGCGCCCTGCGCATCGTTGCGCCGCGGCTGGCGCGGGCGCGGGGGCTTGTAACCCTCGGGGAACAGCACGTCCTGGCCCAGGGTTTCACGCATGGCGGCAGCCAGCGCCACCGCATCAGTGCGGGCGTTGCCCGCCAACAGCGCGTTGGCGCGCAGATCGGCCAGCGATTGCATGGCCACGCGCAGGCCGCCCACGGCCCGCACGGTCTTGGCGGTGAAGTCTTCGGGGTCACGGTTCAGCGCTTCATCGGCCGCGACGATGGCCTCGCCGTACTTCTGCTCGTCGAAGCGGATCTTGGCGATGTACGACCACGGCTCGCCGCGCGCGGGATTGAGCAGGGCTATTTCCTGGAACTCGGCAACCGCCTGATCGTTGCCCTTGGCAGCCAGCGTCTGCGTGGCGTGCGTCATCGACTGCTTGTACTCGGCGTCGGTCTGCGGCTTGGGGGACGTGGCGCAGCCCGCGAGGAAGGCCATCATTGCGCCGATGAGGAGAACCCGGGATATGTGCATTTTTTTGGTATGTAGGAGGGTGTAACCAAGGCCGCGTATTTCAACAACCTTTTGTTAGCGCAGCACTACAGTGCATTACTTCATGTAACTCGCGCAGAAACTTCGCTCATCGTGCCGTGATCTGTATGTTGTCGCAGGCTTCCGGTATAAAGAGCCATGTCAAAACATCTCTATTTTTCTCGGTGCATGGCAGCAGCGGCCATCATCGCGGCAAGCCCCGTAATCAGCGGTTGCGCAGCGGTTTCAGCGATCGGAGCGGTGGCCGGAATGACCGGCGGCATGATGGATATGGCGGGCCTGAAAAAAGACCCGAATGCGCCAATCGATGTGAAATTGGCGATACATGCCGGAGAAAATTTGAATGCGAGTAGCGGACAGCCAATGGCTGTGGTTACGAAAATATACTATTTGAAGAATGCCGAGGCATTTCAGCGCGCACCGCTCACGCAATTGGTTGATACTGACGCCGAAAAGGCGGCGTTGGGTGACAGCATCATCGCTGCACGCGAAGTCACACTGACGCCGGGACAGCGCTACGAACACCTGGAAAAAGTGCCTAAAACCGCTGCCTACATCGCTGTCGCGGGCTTGTTCTACGCGCCCGCGCCGCAGCGTTGGAAATACGTATTCGAAGTGAAGACCGCCGAGGACACCGGCATCGTCATGGGCGCCCATGCCTGCGCGATGACCGTGGTCACCGGACAGATAGTGTTGCCACCGGGCGTGCCCGGCTTCGACCCGGCCCGCCTCGGCTCGGTGCAATGCCCGAACTGAACGCAAGCCGCGCCTAGCCGCCGTCATCGACGCCCTCTATATATAAGAAGCAAGAGCCAGCAAACGTGAGCCATTCAGCGAAGATACTGTGGGGAGAGGGGCTGTTCCTGCGGCCCCAACATTTTCAACGCCAAGACGCGTACCACGAGGCCCGCCTCGCGGAAATGAGCCGCGCGCTGCATCCCTATGCATGGGGCCTGCGCGCGGCGCGCTTCGACGCGGCGGCGCTTGCCAACGGCATGCTGCGCGCCACCGAGCTCTCCGCGATATTTCCCGACGGCGAAATCTACAGCGCCCCCCATAACGACGACCTGCCGCCCGCGGTCGCGCTGGACGGCCTGGACGGCGCCAGCACGGCGGTGTTCTACCTGGCGCTGCACCCGATGAAGGACATCGGCGGCAACTATCGGGACACGCGCCAGGAACAGGGCTTCGATGCGCGCTATGCGCACCAGGACAGCCCCGCGCCGGATCTGTACACCAACGCCAGCACGGCCGAACTTGCCTTCCTGCGCAAGAACGTGCGCCTGCTGTCGGAACACGAGCCACGCGACGCGCTGCTGACCATTCCCGTAGCGCGCGTGCGCCGCACGGCCAGCGCCGGCTACGAGCTGGACACTAGCTTCATCGCCCCCAGCGTCACGGTGCAGGCGTGCAGCGCGCTGTTCGAACAGCTGCGCCGGCTGCTGGACGCACTGCAGGCCAAGGTCAACGCGCTCTATGGCTTTCACCGCGAACCGAACAAGAACATCATCGAGTTCCGCTCGGGCGATGTGGCCTCGTTCTGGCTGCTGCACACCTGCAACGAAGCCTATTCCGCGCTGTCGCACCTGTTCCACAATCCGCAGCTGCATCCCGAGCGCCTGTTCCAGGAAATGCTGCGGCTGGCCGGCGCGCTCATGACCTTCTCCAAGGTGCACACCCTGGCGGACCTGCCGGCCTACCAGCACGACGCGCCGGGCGCGGCCTTCGCGCAGCTGGACGAAATCCTGCGCGACCTGCTCGACACCGTCATCTCCACCCGCTACTTCTCCATCGTGCTGGAAGAACTGCGCCCCTCGTTCCACGTCGGCCGGCTGGATTCCGGCAAGCTCGACGAGACCACCGCGCTCTACCTGTCGGTATCCGCCGCCACGCCGGCCAGCGAACTGGCCGAGACCGTGCCGTTGCGCTTCAAGGTGGGCGCGCCCGACGACGTGGAAAAGCTGGTGCTCTCGGCCATGCCCGGCGTGCAGCTCGTCTACACGCCGCAGGTTCCGCCCGCCGTGCCCGTCAAGCCGGGCGCCTGCTACTTCACCCTGCAAACACGCGGCTCGCTGTATGACCGCATGCTGCAGGCACGCAGCATCGCCATCTATGCCCCCTCGGGCATACCTGAACTGAAACTGGACCTCATCGCCGTCACCCGCTAGAGCCTGCCCATGACCGCCGCCGCGCCTACCCTGATGCCCGGAGCCTCGCTCCCTCCCCGAGCCGCCGATTTCTATGGCTCGCGCCCCGCGAAGTCCCTGCTGGACCTGCTGTACGACGGCTTCCTGATGCTGTTCCTGCTGAAAAGCGGCCAGGAACCCGTGGACGCCGCCTCGTTCTCGGCGCGCGTGCAGCAGTTCCTGGCAGACTTCGAGCGCAGCGCGAAGAAGATGGACATTCCTGCCGAGGACGTCTACGCCACCAAGTACGCATTTTGCGCCGCGGTGGACGAGACCGTGCTGAATTCCGGCTTTTCCATCCGCGACGCCTGGATGCTGCAGCCGCTGCAGCTGACCCTGTTTGGCGAACAGCTTGCGGGCGAGAATTTCTTTGCGCGCCTGGAAGACCTGCGCGCGCAGGGCGCGCCGCGCCTGCAATCGCTGGAAGTGTTCTACATGTGCCTGCTGCTGGGCTTCCAGGGCAAGTACATGATCGAAGGCCAGGAGAAGCTGGGCTATCTCACGGCGCGGCTTGGCGATGAAATCACGTTGCTGCGCGGCAAGCGCGCGGGCTTCGCGCCGCACTGGCCCCTGCCCGACAAGATCGCCCACACGCTCAAGCGCGACGTGCCGCTGTGGAGCATCGGCGCGTTGTTCGCGCTGCTGGGGCTGCTGGCCTATCTGGGCATGAGCCACTTCCTGAACCGCGACATGCAGACCGCCATGGCTCCGTACCATGACATCGTCAAGATCGGCCCGCGCGCCGCGCACCTGACCATCTCGCTACCCTGAAGGCCTCAGGCCACCGCTCAGCACCATGACCGACCGTTCCCAAGCGCCCGCCGGATTCAGCAGCCTGGATGTTGCCGCCCTCTCCCAGAACGCCCGCATGCTACAGGTGCGCACGCCCCTGGATGCGGCGCTCGCAGTGGAACGCATGGTCCTGCGCGAAAGCGTCTCCGAACTGTTTGCCCTGACGCTGGATTGCCTGGCGTCCTCGGCCGAACTGGATGTGCAAACCCTGCTGGGCCGCGAGATCAGCGTCAGCCTGCTGCTGGCCGACGGCAACAGGCGCCAATGGCATGCAGTGGTGGAAGGCGTGGACGCGCTGGGCGCAGACGGCGGCCTGGCGCGCTACCGGCTGCACGCCGCGCCCTGGCTGGCAGCCCTGGGCCTGCGCCGCGACAGCTTTCTGTACCAGGACAAGTCGGTCACTGACATCCTGAGCGAGATCTTCGCCGACTATCCGCAGGCGGCCTATTCGTTCGACATCGCCGAACTGCCCGCGCCGCGTCCACTGCGCACGCAGTACCGCGAGACCGACCTGGCCTTCGTGCTGCGCCTGATGGCCGAAGCCGGCTTGAGCTTCCGCTTCGACCACCAGCAGGGCGAACAGCAGGACGAAGCCTCGGGCGGCGCGCGGCACCGGCTGGTCGTGTTCGACACGCGCGCGGCGCGGCCCGTCTGCCCCGATGCCACGCTGCGCTTTCACCGCAGCGACGCCACGGAAACCGAGGACAGCATCACGCGCTTTGGCGCGTCCCGGGCGGTACGGCCTAATGCCGTGACGCGCCTGGCCTGGGACGACCGCAAGCTGCTCGCGCACGCGGCGCATGCGCAGTCCGACGTCCAGGCCGGCGCGGTGCCGCGCCTTGAAGACTATGACTACGACGGCCACGGCCGCCATGCCGACGGCGACAGCGCGGAGCTTGCCGCCGCGCGCAGCCTGCAGGCGCATGAAGCCCGCATGGTGCGCTTCGACGGCGGCGGCACGGCCCGCCAGATGATGCCCGGCCATGACTTCACGCTGACGCAGCACAGCCGCTACGCCGGGGGCTCGGGCCAGGCCGTCGATGAGATGGGCGGCAACCGCTACACGCTGCTGCACGTCGAACACGAAGCCACCAACAACCTGGGCAGCCAGGCCGCCCAGGCGCTGGGCGATTCCGATCTGGAACATGGCTCTTACCGCAATACCTTCGGCGCCCTGCCGGCAGCCGCGCCGCTTATGCCCGGCTGGCGCGCCAAGCCCACGGCGCCCGAAGGCCTGGCGGCCGTCGTGGTGGCTGCGCAGGACGCGCCCATTTCCTCGGGCCGCGACCTGCGCATCAAGGTGCAATTCCCCTGGCAGCGCGGCGCGCGTCCGCTACCGGGTGGCCTGGCGCACCGCAGCCATGGCGACGACACCGGCAATGCGCCGGGCGACGACAGTTCCGGCACCTGGCTGCGCGTTGCGGGCGCGCAGGCCGGTCCCAATTGGGGCGCGCACCATCTGCCGCGCAAAGGCACCGAGGTCCTGGTCGAATTCCTGGACGGCGACATCGACCAGCCCGTGGCCTCGGCCCAGTTGTACAACGACGCCGACCTGCCGCCCTGGTCCGCCGGCGAGGACGCTGAAGCCAATCATCCCGGCAGGCTCAGCGGCTGGCATAGCAAGGGCCTGGACGGCGAGGGCCACAGCCAATGGCTGTTCGACGACACGCCGCGGCAGATGCGCACGCGCCTGTCGAGTTCCATCGGCGCCACGCAGCTGGGCCTGGGCTATCTGATCGCACAGGGCGCGGATGAATCCAGTCGCGGCGCATGGCGCGGCACCGGCTTCGAGCTGCGCTCGGATGCCTGGACCGTGGTGCGCTCAGGACAAGGCATGCTGCTGTCCGCCAACGCACGCGAGGACGCGCGCTCCACCCAGGCCGACGCGCAGGAAGCGCTGGCGCTGCTGCGCGGGGCGCAGAATGCGGCGCAACGCCTGGATGCCGCCGGCGCGCAGCGCCAGGCGCGCGCGCTCGCGGCCACCAGCCAATACGACACGCTGACCCGCGCCATCGATCCCAAGGGCGATGGCCGCTATCCGGGCAGCGTAGGCGGCCAGCAGGCGGTCAAGGCCAGCGGCGGCGAACGCACCGGCACGGACGCAGTGGAGCGCATCGACGGCGCCCGCATGCTGATCGACGCGCCGTCCTCCCTGAACTTCGCCACGCCCGCCTCGGCCATCCTGCACGCCAGCGAAAACCTGCACGTCACCGCGCAGGCCGACGGCCACGTGGCAGCGCGCCGGACCTTTGCCACGGCCTCCGGCCGCTCCACCAGCCTGTTCGTGCAGGACGGCGGCATCCGCGCCGTCGCCGCCGAATCTCCTGTGTCGATCCACGCGCATACCGACATGCTGGAAATGCTGGCCGGCCAGGACATCACCGTCACCTCCACCACCGACAGCATCGAGATCCTGGCGAACCAGAGCATCACCCTGCAGGCCGCCGGCGCCAGCATCGTCATGAATGGCGGCGACATCCTGTTCAAGGGGCCGGGGATGTTCTCGGTCAAGGGCGCATCCCACAACCTGATCGGGCCTGCCAGCGACGCGGCCGCGCTGCCGGCGCTGCCGTCCTCGCAAGTGGGAGATCCGATGCTGGTCACGGCCGAACTGGTGCACCGTCCCAAGGCCAAGCTGCAGGCGCAAGCCGGCTCCGGCCAGGCGCTGAATGCGGCTGGGGCGACCGGCGCGGTCGCCTCGGCTGCAGCGGCTGGAGGCCCCACAGCAGCTGCAGCCAGTGGATCGCAAAGCTCGCTGCTGAGTAGCGCGGGCGCGGCGCTTGCAAGCGGCGCAACCGCCGTATCCAACGGTCTGTCCGCCGCGGCCGATGGCGCCTCCGGCATGCTGAACCAGGCCAAGAGCATGGCCGGCGAAGCGCTCAAGCCCGTGCAGGAATTGGGCGCGATGGCCGGCAAGACCATGCAGGCAGCGGGCAAGGCGGGCTCGGAACTGATGTCGGGCGCCATGGCAAAGGCCGGCGGCATGGCGCAAACGGCCATGCAGAATGTGGCTCCGTCGCTGACTGGCGGCGCCACGTCCTCACTGGCTAACGGCGCCACGCAGTCCTTGGCCAGCATGGCAACGCCGTCGCTGATGGACGGCGGCCTCTCCACCATGAAGATTCCACAGGGCGCTGGCGACGCGCTGGCCGGCGCGGTTTCCATGCCCCAGGCGCTGACTGACGCGGCAGGCGCCGTGTCCAAGGCCGGCGGCATGGCTGCGCAGGCGTCGGCCCTGGCCTCGCAGGCATCCACCTTCGCCTCGCCGGCCGCAGGCGCCGGCCCGTCGGCCTCGGGCATGCTGTCGGGCGCTTCCAGCGCCGCCACGGCAATGGGCAACGCCACGGCGGCATCCGCCCTGGGCGCCGCCTCCAACCTGACCGCCGCCGGCAGCGGTGGCGTGGGGTCCGCCATCGGCCCGGTCATGACCCAGGCCATGGGCGCCATGGGCGGCCGCCCCGCCGCGCTGAGCTCGGCAGTGAACACGCTGCTGACCATGCCCGACGTCAACCAGGGCAATCTGCCCGCGGTGGCGGGCGCCATACTCAGCACGCCGGGCCTGACCGACTCCGCGATTCCGTCCGTGGTCGGCGCCATCCTGCAATCGCCCACGATATCCAACGTCACGCTGCCCAAGGTGGCGGAGGCGATCATGAACATTCCGGCGGTGGCGAACTCGCCTTATCCGGCTATGGCCAAGCGGGTCATGGAAATGGCCGGCGTCGGCCTGCCCGGCCCTGTGGCGAGACCCGCTGGCGCGCCCGGCGGCCAGGACGCGGGCGGCTCCGCAGCGGCCGGGACGCCGGATGCCGGCGCACCCACGCCGTCCGCCTACCGGGCCAGGAGCGGCGCCAAGCTCCAGTACGTCAACCTGAAGGAAGAGGACGAGGTCTGGAACGATGGCCAGGCGCTGGACAGCCTGGACCGCCAGACCAACAAGCCCAGGATCCGCGTGCGCTTCAACAAGGCCGGCCAGCATCGCTTCAGCGTCAAGGTCAGCCCGCGTCCGGGCAACGCGGTGTACTCCGCGCGCGAGCAAAGCCGCCAACCGCTGTACCGCGAGCCCAACCAGCGTTCGTACAGCTACGTAACCGACGCCGACGGCACCAAGGTGGTCGACAACATCACCCTGCCCGCCGCCGGCCTGAACACCTATACCTTCGAGGTGGTGAACGACAAGAACCAGATCATCTCCACGGAGCAGGTCGAGACCGCAAGGCGGCTATATCTCCAGGAGATCATGCTGCCCGGCCCCGAGGCTCTGGCGCGCCGCCACGGCTTCCAGCCGACCGCGACGGAATACGCGCGGCATGGTGTGGACGTCGTGCAATTGCCGCCGGTCAGCACGCGCGGCGACGCCAACATGGACGTGTTCACGGACGACGGCTATGAACGCCTGCGCCGGCTGGCCGCCTCCGTCTATCCAGGGTCGCAGGGCCCGGATCACGAGCCCTATACGCTCGTCGTCTGCCACATCGACCGGCTGGCCACGATGCTGCCCGTCCAGCCCATTTACGTGCAAGCCTCGGCCGGCCCCGGCGCGGCCGACAAGCAGGTGCAGTTCGTCAACGCCGACGGCACCCTCAGCTTCCTGTGGTATCACATCGAGCCCGGCGTGGACTGGTACGTCGAATGCCTGTTCGAGTACACCGACCCCGCGGCCGGCATCAGGCAGGTCCCCATCCCCAAGGATCGCATGACCCCGGTGCCTTACGACCCTGCGAATCCCAAGGCCTGCGACACCCTGAACATCCGCATGGCGGGCCTGGTGCCCGTGCCGACCTCGGGCAAGATCATCCTGAAGGTCCGGTTGCTGGAAAGCTCCGCGGGCGGCGTGGCGTTCCCTGGCACCAACCTCCTTGGCGTGGCGGCGATGAGCCCCTGGGAGCCCAACACGCTGGATTATCTGCAGCAGACGCTGGTGCACGAGATCGGCCACCTGATCGGCATGACGCCCAGCGGACCCGAGTGGGTACGCGCCCATCCCGATGAAGCCGACATGGACTCGTCCAAACTCGACAAGGGTCCGTATTTCTACTCCCAGTTCGGCAACCACTGCCACTTCGGCCTGCCCGCCAGCCAGGCCGATCCCAGCCACACCGGCTCCTGCGTCATGTTCGGCGGCGACTGCGTCAGCATCCGCTTCTGCGCCAGCTGCGCCCAGGCCGTACGCAAGACGGACATGTCCAATGGCTGGCCCTCGTTCTGACGCGCGGCGCCGCGTGGCGCCGGCGTTGGCCCTGCTGCTCGCGGCCGCGATGGCCATGGCCGCGCCTGGCGCCGCCACCGCCGCGCGCCCCACCCCACATACCCAGAAGACCACGATGAACACCGACTGGATCGACCCGCTCTCGTTCGCCACCGCCCCCATCGGCACGGTGCGCGACCATGCCTGCATTCCGCCCAACCATGGCAGCGACGACCAGCTCAACATCGCCGCGCCCGCGCGCGTGCGTCCGCAGGCGTCCGGCGCGCTGGTGATCCCGGTCTGCGCGCAAGGCATCATTCCCGTATCGCAGAACCAGAAGCTGCCGCGCTTCGTCGCCGTCAATACGCAGACCAAGGCGGTTTATGAAGGCGTGGCCTACGAATACAAGCCGCGCAAACGCCCCGGCATGGAAGTGGACGAGATCCCCAGCTCGCGTCCGCCCAAGGGCATCCCCATCAGCCCGGGCATCAGCGTCGGCACGCAGTTCAGCACCGACCTTGCGGCGCAGGTGCAGCTGCCCAAGGATCCGGCGGTCTACGAGGTGTATATCGAATCGAACGGCGTGCGCTCGAATACGGTGAAGATCGAAGTGCAGGCGGCCAAGTAGGCGCTTTTCTTCAGGAGCCCCGGCCGATCATGCGCAGCGCTCGGTCCCGGATCGACCGCCCATAGGCCCAGCACCAAACGGCCAGCGCCAGCATCGCAACAGTGAAGTAGGCCCTGGCCTCGATCGGCACCGGATTCATCTCCGAGATCGTCAGAAAAGGTTCATAGCCCACGAAATCGCTGGCGGCCAGGGTGCTGAAGATCAGCGCCAGCACCGGCCCCGTGAAATGCGGCCGCTCGCCGCGCGTGGTCTTGTCAGCCCAGAAGGACCAATGGATGAAACGGCTTAGCTGAATCGTCACCGCGAACAGCGGGATGACGACGGCGAGCATCAGGACGATAAGGGCGACGAGGACTTGAGGCGGAAGCATGGCGGGATTTTAGCGGCACATCAGGCATTGTCCTTCACCACCCCCTTGCACAACCTGTACCGGACCCACAGGCCGATCACGGACAAAATCAGCGCCGGTCCCAGATAGTAGGGAAAAAAGAACAGGAAATACCCATACCAACGGTCATAGTTCCGGGCGACGTAATAGACGAGCAGGGCACCCACGGCCGCAAACGCCCAGACGGCTACCATGGACACGGCAAACCACTTGCGCGATGCCGCGGAGCCCAGGGCTCCGAAACGGTTTGGGCGCACGTGGACTGCGATCCCGAGGAGATAGAGTAGGGGCAGCGCAAAACCCAGGGCTTTTGTGGCGTAGAGGATCATGTCGGTGGACCACATGACGAATTCACGCACAACCGTCTCCTACGGATCAAGCTCTCCGATGACCCGCTTCATCAAGGTTTATCTCTATCCGGACTTCTGACGTGATCATCGATTCGACACCCAATCGCTTCCCGGAAGCTCAGGGGCCACGTTGCTGAAATCCGATACCAGCGGACGCGTGACATAGCGCGCAGCAGCCTTGCCATCGGGATAGATACGCAATTCCAGCACCACGGCGCCCGCTGGCCGCTGTGGCTGTGGAAGCATCACGACAAATGGATAGTCTCCCTCTCCCGTTGCTTGAGGACCAGAGTCATAGCGCCACGATATCTGCATCGGAGCATCAGGCGCAGCTGGCCTGTAACCGAATGACTGCACATTATTTCCTGTGGCCGAATTCGCTCTGGCGATCCATCGCAGACCAGGCATCAACGAATACGCCACGTCGTACTGCGTAAAGTTGTACGAGTAGACCGCCACCGATCCTTCCAACGCGCTTCGTTGAAAATTTTGCGTCTGGCTTCGCTCTACGTAGACATAAGCCCCCGCCGCCACGGCGATCACCGCCAGTACACCGAGTGCGACCAACCGCCCGAGTTGCGAGCGCCCTGTCTTTCCCTGATTCCGCTCAGACATCCTCGACATCCCACTTTGATCATAGGCTTGCCCAGTCGCCACTGGTTCCACACCGATTCCTGCGCATCCACGGGCTCTGGCATTTCTGTTGCTGTCGCAAAGCGAGCTGGCTAGAGTCCCCGACGCTCTCGCGGCATGCTCATCCCCTATGCTCTATCACTCAAGCCGGATGCTTCCGACGCCGACACAGCTACGGACGAACCGGAGCCATTCCATCCAGATTGGCGCGCATCTGATCAACCCGCGATGCCGACTCATTGTCCGACTTGAACTTGGCTTGTTCCGCCTTGAAGTCGGTCTTGCCAAAAATGTCCTTGTCCCGCACGCGGAAATACAGTGAAGTGCTGGCCAGCAAATGATCGGGCCAGCTGCTCAACATGGCGTCATGCACCAGGAAGTCGAACAGCGCCATGACCTTAGGAGGCAAAGGGTTGGTCCCGGCGCTCGCCTCGCGCCATACGTTGAGCAGGCGCTTTTGCACTTCGCGCTTGGCTTTCATATCAGCGAAAGGATCTTTCGGCTTGTCCTCTTCGGTCAGCGTGCCGCCGCCGCGTGTGATGAGCTCGTTGCGCATTCTTTGCATATCCTTGAGATTCTGTTCCCACGCCTCCATGGCATGCACCGAATTCGGATTTCTCCTGCGAAATTCTTCCTTGCGCTGTTCATTCGCAATGTCCTGGCGCTCCCCCTCTTCGAGCGCACGGTACTCTTCTTCCAGCCGCTGCCATAGTGGCTTGAAACGCTGCGGCGGCAATTCTCCACGGCTCGCGACGGCACGATTCCAACGTTCGTCCTTGAGCGCTTCCAGCTCTTTCAGGCGAGCCGTGTTCTCGGGCTTGTTGCGTTCCTCGCGCGGCAGCATGGATACGCGCCTGAACTCTTCGTTGTATTCCTGCTCCGGAGTGAAGAAATCGCGATCCTGGATCCATTTTTCGGCAGGATCCGACATATCAGCCTTGAAGACGGGATCCTGGTAGCGCACTGCGAGCCACCGCAGGAATACTTCCATGTGTGGAATGAAGTCCATGCCTTTCTCATACTTCACCACGCCGCGATATGCGTCCACCAGTTCAGCGATGCCATAGCTCTGCGCCCCCTCCCCCACGCGTGACGCCAGGGAAAATTTGATGGCGATCAGCGGCCGAACCTTGAAGAGCTGTTCCATGCTGTACATCGCTGCGCCGCTTGCCAGGGCTTGGTGCAACATATCGCGCAAGGGCACCCGAGAGAGTTCCGTGCGAGCACCCAAGGAGCCTGCCGGACTCACTCCAGTGACATCGCCGCTGGAACCTGGATAGAGATACTGCTCGCCCCGAGTCTTCTCCAGACTGTCGATGCGCTGATTGGCGCGCAGTTCATGGCCTGCTGCGAAGTGAACGCACTTCTCCACGGCGGCCGGCACCGTCAAGGCACGGTCCTTGTGGGTTTGCTTCAGCAAGTCGGTAAATGGCATGAATCCCAGGAAGGTGCTCTCGTCCATGATGGAGGAAACGGAGTCCAGCAGGCCAAGAAACCGGATCCGGATCTCCGCAGCGGGAGCCCCCTCCTTCCCCGGCATCACCAGGTCTTGATCGTTCCGACGCCGATACTTCTTGACCAAGTCGTTGATGAATTGGCGAGCCATCACACCGCCACGGTCGGCGCCAAACACGGAGATCTCTATGCGCCGCACATTGTTCATCTCGGCGCTGACCGCGTCATGGGCTGCCTTGAGCTGACGTAGAGCGGCGTCGACCCGAGTGTCGACTCCTGTTCCCATGAGATAGGCGACCGTCTCATTGTCCCGGATCACGGGTACCCCTTCCATCGCGGTGGTCTTGACGACCTCTTTTCCCGCAGTCCATGCGACCTTCAAGGGGTTTCTCTTGAAGCCGGACCAGAACCCCTGTACCGTGGCTTTCGCACGATTTGCCAGGCGTTCGGGATCCCAGGCATTCCATATCCGCACAGCCTTGTCGGGAAGCGTTTTGACGTCCTTCACTACGTCGTTGTAGGCCTTTACCATAGGCTGGAAGGAGCCTTCCTTGATCATCTTCTGCGTCGCGGCTCGTAAGCGCTTCAGAACGTCATGCTCAGGAATCTCATCCAGCCGGGCGATGTTCTGGCCCGCCTTGCCAAGATTCTTGGCGCTTTCGCTCAGCGCCTTGCTGCCCGCGACGGTAGCCGCATAGATCAGGGCGTCTTGCTTTTCTTTTGCATCCTCGTTCAACTCGGTTCCCAGTCCCGAGTAATAGAAGCGAAACCAGAATTGCTTCTCGGGACGCCCCAGATCCGTCTGAATGTAGTGTGCCTCCCAAAGCCTGCAAATGTTCGAATAGAACGTCGGATCATTCCGGTCCACGTCCCGGCTGCGCCCGAAACCATCAAAGAAGAACCCGATCCGAATGACCGCACCGCACTCCAGGCAATCGTCCTTGGGATACGCAGCTTCGTTCTCGGCCATCTTCTTCAATACGGAAGCCGGCGTACGATCTTCCGGCGGCAGGCCACCCGAGGTTTTGTCAACCATTCTTCTCTCCTGAAGCCTTCTCTTCCGCCCTCAGACGTGCAATCTCTCCTTCAGGCATAGCCTCGACAGCCTTGGCAAAGTCGCCCGGTTGGCGGCCCGGCTTGGCCAGCATTGCGGCAATCTTCGGATCTCGATCAAAATTTGGCGAAACCGTAAAATACAGCAGCATGTATTGCTGCATGTCGCGCTTGTCTTCAATACGGTATTCAATCCAAGCCGTCCTCGCTACCTTTCCCACGGCCCTCAATACCGCATAGCCATCCCTGTACCCCTGAAGCGCATCTCGATGAGCGGCATAAAGCCAATCCGTGACGGAAACCAGCGGCAGACGCGTTTGCCCAAGCAACTTTCGGCTCAATGCGATTTCCATGTGCTCGTCGGGATAGATGTGCAACTCCATGTACAACGGACCGTCACCCGAAGGAATCTGCGCCGCAGGGAAATGCACCTTCGTTTCCTTATGAAAGATCACCTCGTCGAGCTTGCCGTCGTACAAATGTTTGATCGCTTCTTCGCCGTCGGCGCCGCTCCATTTCACGACGAAATCGGTGCCTTTCAGCGTGTAGCAACACGTACCCGACCCTTCTCCGCCGCCAACGCCGACCGCACCCGAGCTGGCGCTGCGGCCTGCGTTGTCGGTCAGTTGAATGGTGTCAAGGTCCCAAGGTGTGTAGTTGAAGGCAACCAAGGTCACGCCTTGGTACGTAGGCTCGCCATTGCAGCCCGCCAGCAAGCCCAGCCACATCAGAACGACAATCAGGCCCTTACGCATTTCCCGTCCTCTCCCGCAACAATCCATCCCACACGTCGTCAGGCACATCCTCCAGCGCCTGCGACAGCCCAGAGCCCTTGAATGCGCGCAGCGCGGACTGAATCACCTCGTGTTCATCAAAACGCGGCGATATTGTGATACCCCACGCCACATAGTCCAGCATGTCCCGCTCGCTTTCTATCCCGTAGGCACGCGCCCGCGCCATCTGCTCCAGCACCTGCTCATGCAATTCGTCCTGCCGCAGGTCGCTGCCCAGAACTCCCATATAGATGCGGCGGATTTGTTGGGTCAGCTTGTCCGGATAATCCATATCCAGCAGCGCCTGATGCTGCGCCAACGTAAACGGCTGTGGCGCCGGCAGCGCCGCAGCGCTCAATTCACGTTCTCCACCGCCCTTCCACTCGGCGATGGAACCGTCGCGGCGCAGGTAGCGCATGAGCGTCAGCGGCGCCAGGAAACGCTCGCGCTCGGCTTCGCTCCAGACCTGAAAAGCGCGGTCCAGAATGCGGCTGTCGTAGAAGTGCAGGTAATACTCGCGACCGTCCGGCAAGCCATAGTCGCCGTAGTACGCGCAATGTGCCATTAGTTCGGCCAGGGCCATGGGCGACAGGATATGGGTGACCGCAAACTGCCCACCGTCCGCCTCGTACACCCTGCGCAGCAGCCGCAATAGTTCAGAGGTGTATGGCCCGTCCGTGTCGCGCCCCAGTTCAAAACGCGTCAGATCGTCTATTTCGATCAGCAGGGGCGCGATTTCACCGTATACGGCCAGATCCGTTCCCAGCCAGACCGAACCGTGGCTGACTTGAGCGCTGCTCTTGATCGGCGCGGCCAGCTCCGCGCGGTTGCGGAAATCCACGAGCAGATAGGCATGCATTGCCTCGCCCGTTTCGATGCGGCTGATTTCAGCATGCCGCAACGTCTCGCCAAGCAGGGATTGCCAATCCGTCATGCGCTTGCCCGCCTCATGCCTTGTCCGTGATGGACTGCACGCCATCGTGCGCGTCCAGCACGCATTGTTTGCAGACCGTGAACTGGGGAAAAGCGTAAGGCATGCGGTCCGGCCCCGCAAACTGCTTGTTCCCCGTCTTCACATCGATCCGCCCCGGCGCGGTCACCGTGATGTTGCCGCCTTCCAGCACGATGCTGGCGCCGGCCGCGGTGGCGATGCGGATGCGTTTGGGCGCGGCATACTCGACGTTGGTCTGCGCGCTGCCGATGGTGATGTCCTTCTGCGCCTGCACGCGCAGGATGTCGTGCTGGGCCTGAACATGCACGTCGCCCGTGGCGGAGATCAGGTCCAGGCCGGAGTCCGCGCCGCCCTGCTGCAGGCCGGCGACGATGCCCAGGCCCTGTCCGGTGTGCACGCGCAGCGCGCCCATCACCGCCAGGTTCTGGTCCTTGCCGGCCGACCAGTGCACGGTCTCGCCGGCGGTGTATTGCATGTGTTGGCCAGCGACCTGCGCCAGTCCCGCGCGCGCGGCCATGAACACGACCGGATCGGTCAGGTGCGGCACCTTGCCCTCGGCCGCCTGGGTGTGCTTGGCCGAAGCGTCGCTGCGCGCACCATCCAGGCTTTCGCCTGCGACGGTGCCGGACACGGCGCGATGCATGGCGGCCAAAGGCGCCTTGCCGTCGTCCAGCACGCTGGCTTCCGCTCCCTTGGAGCCCAGCGCGCTCGCCAGGCGCAAGCCCTGGTGCGCGCCGACCACGCCATCCAGCGAACGCGCCATCTGGTCGGCCTGGCTGGCCAGCGCCTGCAAGCCCGCAGCCTCGCCTGCGGGGCCGGCGCTGGCGCCAGTGCCGGCGTAGGTGCTGAGCAGCACGCCCGCGCCGCCGCGCACGGCGCCGTAGGCGTCGGTGCGCAGCTCGGCGCCCAGGCCGCGCAGTCCGCCGCGGTAGTTGCCGGCCTGATGAATCAGGTGGCCCAGGTTCAGTTCGCTGGCTTCCTGGCTGCTCTTGATCTGCAAGCGCAGTTGTCCGTCGCTGTCGTCGAACACGATCTGGTTGTAGCCCGAGCCGCCGAACTCCTTGCTCTTGAAGCCGCTCAGCGCGGCGGCGTTGCGGTGGTTCTCGTCGCCGCCCGCGGCGCCATGCCAGGCAGGCGCATTGCCTCCCGCCAGGTTGGCCTGGGCGCTGGGTGCGGCATCGCGCGCGGCGGTGTAGACCTGGGTGTCGGCTTTGCCGCCGTCCCGGCCGCCCGGCGTGGCGGGCGTGCCGCCCTCGCCGCGGCCGTTGTACAGCGCGCCCACGACGATGGGCTGGTCCACGTCGTCGTCCAGGAAGCGCACCAGCACCTCCTGGCCGATGCGCGGCACGAAACTCATGCCCATGCCTGCGCCCGATTGGCGCTGCGCCACGCGGGCCCAGCGGCTCTTGGCCACCCCCTCGGCATCGTCTGCCTGCCAATGGAATCGGATGCGCACGTCGCCGCGCTTGTTGCGCAGGATCTCGTCCTCGCCCTGCGCCTGCACTGCGCCGTCGGCGCCCGTGACGATGGCCGTGTGCACGCCATGGACCGAAGGCGCGCCGCTCAGGCGCGCGCCGCGTGTCTGCGGCAAGGCTGGCCGCCAGGGGCGGTCGCAACGCACCGCCTGGAAGCGGTTGGCGTAGCCGACCTCGCGCGCTTTCGCCAACACCGCGGCGTCGGGCCGCGACGGATCGGCGTTCGAACCCGCCGCGCCAGGCGCCGCGGGCGCCTCGGTATCCAAGGCCAAATGTGCGTCCAACCCGCCCAAGCGCTGCGACAGCGAGGCTCGGGTTTCTGGCGGCAGGTTGTTGATGCCGACGTGCTCGACCCGGTCCAGCGCAAAGGCGGGCTCGAAGCCTTCTTCGTCGGCAGGCCCCAGTGGAGACATGTTCTGCAGCGTGAAACGCGTGCCGGAACGGAAGGTACGCACCCCGCCCTGGCCGACAAAAGTCTCAGCGCCGGCTTGTACGGCTTCCATCGCGAGCGTGGCCTGGCGCCGCGCCTCGGCCTCATCAGCAAAGCTGCCGTGGCCTGCCACCTCGTACCATTCCAGGCCCGCGTCGTCAGTGCCGTCTGCCGGACGGGCCAGCGCCTCTGCCGCCACGGCGCGCTTGCCGCCGCCGTGCCAGCCCAGGACGGTGACGCGGTCAGGACCGCGCCGCCACTGGCGCGACATGGCCTGCACGGTGTCGCGCGACTCGGTCGCGCCGGCGCGGTGAAAGCGCACGCCCCCGCTCGCGGACTCGGAGTCCTCGGCCAGGCCGCGGCTGTCGGCGAATATCAGCGCGACGTGCCGCGCGGGGACCTCCGGGTCTTCGACCGTCGTCCAGCCCAGGCCTGCTTCGGCCAGCAGGCGGCTGATGAAGTCATAGTCGGTCTCGCGGTACTGCGTGGTGTAGGGGCGCGGCGCCACGCCGGCCTGCGCTTCGGCCGCATCGGGAGCCACGCGATGCACATAGCCTTCGTAGCCGCCCAACACATGGCCGACGATGTCCAGCACGGAACGCGCTTCGAACACGCGGCTGTTGCGCTGCTGCGTGGCCAGCCACAGCCAGGGCGCGACCGTCAGGCGGTAGCGCGCCAGGCCCGCGTCGCCCGACAGCAGCTCGGCTTCGCGGACCAGACCGCTGCGACTCGCGCGGCTGCCGTCGGCGCGCGTGGTCCACAGTGTCACGGGGCGGCCGATCATGTCGCGCAATTCCAGGCCGGCGTCGTCGGACAGCGCGACCACGCGCGTCTGCGAAACGCCCGACAAGGCTTCGCGCGCGATCCAGCCCTCGACCTGCAGCGAGGCGAGCGCGCCCTCGCCCTCCAGGCTGTAGAGGCGGGCGTCGGAACTGAACAGGCCAGGCGTTGCAGTCGGATCCATTGCGGAAAAAACCTTCTCTGAAGACTCAGGGTTCGACCTGGGCTTGCGGATTGGGGCATTCGGGCGCCGTGCCCCAATAGCCCGAACACACCCGCAAGCGGCATTGCTCGCTTTCCAGGAAGCCCAGCTTGCGGCATTGCTCCAACCGGGCCGCCAGGGGCGAGCCCGGCAGTTCGCGGACGAAGACGCCGTCGTTCTTGTAGACCTTGGTACCGGGCGGCGACGCCGGCGGCAGGCCATAGGACATCAGCGCGGCCAGCAATGCGGCGTCGGAATCGTTGCGCGGCGTCTTGGCGCGCTGCGGCGCGGCCTGGGGCGACGCTTTGGGCGAGCCTTGCGAAGTGATCGCGCGCGGCACCGTGGGCCCGGCTGCCTTGGGCGCAGCGGCCTGCGCCTGCAACGCAGCGCGAGGCTGCGGCGGCGTGGCGGTGACGGCCAACGCAGACAAGGGGTTCTCGGGCGCGCGGTCCTCATCGGCATTGGGAAGTCCCAATTGCGCGAGAGGGTGGTCTTCGATGACGGCCGCGGAAGAAGGCTGCGGGTCGGGATCGGCAGCGGCCACGCGCGCACCCGCTGTTGGAGCGGCTGGCGCGGCGGCGGGCTGCGCTGGCGGCGTAACCGGAGGAGTCGATTCAGCGACCACAGGCAGCGGCGGCGTATCGAACACGCTATATAACATCGCGCCCGCAGCACCCGTCAGCAATAGCAGCAGCAAGGCCAGCGGCAAGCGGGAACGGCGCTTGGGCGCCAGGTGTTTGACTTCGGCGTCCGGCACTCGCCCCTCTAGCGCGGCGAGGATGCGCGACGCTGCGCGTTCATCCGGTGACGGTGAGCGTCCTGCGAGCAAGCTGGGAACAGAGGTCGGTGATCGCGATCTTTTTTCGTCTTCTGCCATGCGAAGTCCCGTGTCTGCAGAGGTCGTCTAAACCCCTGTAACCAAGGGGTTCGAGAATACCTGATGACTTCTTTCGCATCATCGATTCTTGTTACGAGTTCTAAGCCACAGACGCGTTTTGCAACGTCCAAGCGCTTGCCTGAATCCCGAATAGAACAAAAGATTACGCCTTCGTAACTGAGGGACCTCCTTGCTTCTCCTGCTGCCTCTCTACTTTCTGCTCGCCATCGGCGTTTCCGCGTTGCTTGTCTTTCCGTCCTTGCGGGAGGCCACGGCAAGGGGAGCGCGCGCGCTTGCACAGGGAATACGCCAGGGCATGGCGCGCGGCGCGGGACACGCAGGAGGGGCGATGGGCGACTCCGCGCAGGCGCTGCGCACGGGCTTTGGAAAGGCTGGCGGCGCGTTTTCGGCATACCGCTGGCACATCGCTGCGGGCCTGCTGGTTGTGTTGCTTCCGTCACTTTTCGCTTTCGTCATGCGACACAATCACACATTTGTTTACGAGGATCGGACCGCGGGTCCGGACCCTCGCATCCAGGCTTTGCTGACCGGCGAAAGACTGGTCCCGCCGCCTCCGCTGCCGCCCGAAGCGTTCACCACGCGCGAAGTGGAATTGGTGCGTCCCAACCTGGGCGGCGCCAGCCGCGACTGGAACCTGCTGGACGCCGATTACCGCCAGCGCCTGCTGGCCGCGTACCGCGTGATGCGTGAAGAGCATGGCTACGAGATGGTGCTGATCGAAGGCTATCGCAGCCCCGACCGCCAGGCGGAGCTTGCCAAGATGGGCTCGCACGTGACCAATGCCGGCGCCTACCAGAGCTATCACCAGTTCGGCCTGGCCGCGGACAGCGCCTTCCTGCGCGACGGCAAGGTGGTCGTGTCCGAAAAGGATCCCTGGGCCATGCGCGGCTACGAACTGTTCGGCGAAACCGCCGAGCGCGTCGGCCTGACCTGGGGCGGCCGCTGGAAGATGATGGACTTCGGCCACACCGAGCTGCGCCGCCCCGGCGTCATGCGGCGCAATGGCGGAGCCGCGCAATGATCAACTCCGAAAGCGTCATATCGCATCCATGAGCCGCATACTCAAAACCGGGCTGTTGCTGGCCCTCGTCTTCGGCGTGGTCTGGCTCGCCGTCATCATCTGGTGGCAGGAGTCGCGCACGCTGCCTACGGGCGTGGACATCGGCCTTTATCTGTTCGCGCTGCCGCTCGCGTTGATCGCCGCCGCCTGGAGCGGCGCGCGCATCGTGCGTGCGCGCCGCGAGGCCCGCGCCGCGCCGGCGCAGCCCCCGCAGGACGACGCCGCCCAGACCGCCGAACCCGCTCCCCAGGCCGCGAGTCTGCGCGTGCTGGCCAGCGCTGCCAGCGCCGCCGTAGGCAGCGAGGCCGTCGCGATCCATGCCGCACTGGCCGCGCAGCAGCGTCCGGATCTGGACCCTTCCTTCAAGAACACGCAAGGCTTTCCTGTCTTCAGCGCGCGCGCGCCGCAGCTCGATACCGATGCGCTGCGCGCCGCGGCGCGCGAGGCCCGCGCCCCGGCCGCCGCGCTCGAAGAAGAACGCGTGCGCGCAACCGCCCTGCTGGCAGAGGTGGTGGAGGCGCTGGCGCTGGAAGCGCGCGCCATCGTGCTGAAGCAAGGCGAACCGCAACATGACGAAGCATGGCCGCTGCTGCAGCTGGAACTGCTGCTGCCCGCCGACTGGTCCGACGCCGTGCGCGACCATGCCGTGGACCAGGCACTCGCGGCGGCGGCGTGGCCTGCCAGCCGCATGGTCCAGCGCCTGCACGCCGCGCCAGACGCGCTCACCAGCGATGGACTGCTGCGCCAGCTGGCGCAGGAACCCCTGACCGCGCGCAGCGCCACGCTACGCCTGGTTGCTGTCGCCGACTCCCACATCGATGCGACGCGCGTCGAGCAATGGGACGCGGCCGGCCGGCTCATGTCGAACGCCAATCCCCAAGGCCAGGTGCCCGGCGAAGCCGCGGCTGGCCTGTTGCTGGACCTGGGCGCCCATGCGCCTGGCGGCGAGCCCGCACGCAGCGACTCCGCGCTGACCCTGACCCTGTCCGCACAAACACAGCGCGCGGTCGACGCCGACGCGCGCGGCGCGCTGCATGAGCCACGCGTGACCGAGTTGGCCACGCAATTCCTGGCCGAACAAGGCCAACCCGCCGATGGCGTGGCAGCGCTGATCAGCGATGCCGACCACCGCGGCAGCCGCCCGCTGGAGACCGCCGGCCTGGCTGCTGCGCTGTTTCCGGCGCTGGACCCCAACCAGGACTGCCTGGCAGTAGGTTCCGGCTGCGGCCATACCGGCGCGGCCGCGCATCTGCTGACCGTGGCCGTCGCGGGCGCCGCCTGCGCCCAGGCCGGCGCGCCCGTGCTCGCCCTCATGACCCAGGACCCGGCGCTGCGGACGCTGGCGCTGGTGTCGCCTTCCGAAACCCTTCCCGCCTGACCCACAAGAACATAGTTCAAACCATGCGCAGCCCCTCCGATCTCCTATCCGGCGCCTCCCGCGCCATCAGCGAAGGCCGACATTGGTCCTCGCGCGCGCTGGCCAATCCGCGCACCTTCATGGCGCTCGGGCTGCTGGCCCTGGTGGTCTTCCTGTTCCTGTTCGCCGACACGGTGGAGATCGGCCTGGTCTGGGCGGGCATCGCCCTGGGCGTATGCGTGCTGCTGTGGCTATGCGCCTATCTGTGGCGCCGGCGGCGTACCCGCAAGGCCAACAAGAACCTGGGCGACATGCTGGAGCAGCAGGTGCAGACGGGCGCCGCCGCCAACCGCAACGACGTGGAAGCGCTGCGCACGCGGCTGACCCAGGCGGTGCGCACCATCAAGACCTCGAAGATCGGCCAGACCTCGGGCAACGAGGCCCTGTACGAGCTGCCCTGGTACATCGTCATCGGCAACCCCGCGGCCGGCAAGAGCAGCGCCGTGATCAATTCCGGCCTGCAGTTCCCCTTTGCGGACAAGAACGGCGCGGCGGTCCGCGGCGTGGGCGGCACGCGCAACTGCGACTGGTTCTTCACCACCGAAGGCATCCTGCTGGACACCGCCGGACGCTACTCGGTGCATGAAGAGGACCGCAACGAATGGATGGGCTTCCTGGACCTGCTCAAGCGGCACCGTCCCAAGGCGCCCATCAACGGCATCATCGTGGCCGCCAGCATCGACGAGCTGACGGGCGCGGGTCCGGAGTTCGCGATCAACCTGGCCAAGAACCTGCGCCAGCGCGTGCAGGAGCTGACCGACCGCCTGGAAGTGTTCGCGCCGGTCTACATCATCTTCACCAAGGCCGACCTGATCTCGGGCTTCAGCGAGTTCTTCTCCGACAGCGACCAGAGCGAGCGCGACCGTGTCTGGGGCGCGACCCTGCCCTACGGCGCCGAGGAAAACCGCGACGTGCTGGCGCTGTTCGACAGCCGCTTCGACGAACTGTATGAAGGCCTCAAGGAAATGGGCACGGCGCAGATCTCCCTGCGCAACAGTCGCGACCTGCCGCCAGGCCTGCTGACGTTCCCGCTGGAATTCGCCGGCATCAAGCCGGCGCTGCGCACGTTCCTGTCCACGCTGTTCGAGACCAATCCGTTCCAGTACAAGCCGGTGTTCCGCGGCTTCTACTTCACCAGCGCGCTGCAGGAAGGCATCACGCAAAGCACTTCCACAGAGCGCCTGGCCGAACGATTCGAACTGCGTCCCGCCGCGCGCGCACAGTCGCGCAGCGTCACCTCCAACAATGGCTTCTTCCTGCGCGACCTGTTCTCCAGCGTGATCTTCGCGGACAAGAAACTGGTGCGCCAGCACGCCAGTCCCGCCAAGACGCGCATGCGCTACCTGGCCTTCTTCGGCCTGGTGCTGGCGCTGGGGCTGGTACTGGGCGGCTGGAGCTGGTCCTACCTGGGCAACCGGCAACTGGCGCAGAACGTGCAAGCCGACCTGGACAAGGTGGTGCGCCTGCAAAGCGAGCGCACCGACCTGCAAAGCAGGCTCGAAGCAATGGAAATCCTGCAGGACCGCATCGAACAGCTGGATCGCTATTCCTCCAGCCGTCCGTGGTCCCTGGGGCTGGGCCTGTACCAGGGCGATGTGCTGAAGGAGCGGTTGCTGGCCGAGTACTACAACGGCGCGCGCCAGTTCATGCTGACGCCGGTGAAGGCCAGCCTGGAAGACTTCCTGGCCAAGGTCGACACCTCCGCCGCAGCAGCCAGCGGCAACGCGCCGCAACCGGCGCCGCAGCAGGCCCGCGCCGCGCACGCGGGCAATGGCGACACGCTGTTCCAGGACGCCTCGCCCACCAACGCGGACGACGCCTACAACGCGCTCAAGACCTACCTGATGATGGCCAACCATCAGCACGTGGACCCCACGCACCTGTCAGACCAGATCACGCGCTTCTGGCGCGGCTGGCTGGAAACCAACCGCGGCGCCATGCCGCGCGACCAGTTGATCCGCAGCGCCGAGCGGCTGATTTCGTTCTATGTCGGCCGCGCGCAGGACGAAGGCTGGCCGCAGATCGACACCAATCTGGCGCTGGTCGAAAAGACCCGCGGCAGCCTGCGCGCCGTGATGCAGGGCATGCCGGCGCGCGAACGCGCCTATGCCACGCTCAAGGCGCGCGCCGCGACGCGCTTCCAGGCCATGACGGTGGCGCGCATCGTGGGCGAGAACGACGCGGGCGTGGTCGCCGGCAGCTACGCCATCCCCGGCACGTTCACGCGCGAAGCCTGGGAACAGTACATTCAGCCCGCCATTGGCGAGGCCGCCAAGAAGGAAGTGCAGACCAGCGACTGGGTGCTGGGCGTGAACGCGCGCGACGACCTGACGCTGGAAGGCAGCCCGGAGCAGATCCAGAAAAGCCTGGCGACGATGTACAAGACCGAGTACGCCGAGGAGTGGCAGAAATTCCTGCGCGGCGTGACGATCAAGCCCTTCACCAGCTTCGAGCAATCGGTGGGCGCGATGAACCGCCTGGGCGATCCGCAGACCTCGCCCATCGCCAAGCTCATCAATACCACCTATGAGCAAACCTCCTGGGACAACCCTTCGCTGATCAACGCCGGGCTGCAGCAGGCCCAGAGCGGCGTGGTCGGCTGGTTCAAGCGCGTCATCCTGCGCCAGACGCCGCCGTCCGCCGCGCCCGCCACCGCCGCCAACGGCGAGGCGATTCCAATGGGTCCGGTGGGACGCGAATTCTCCGACGTGGCGCGCCTGGTGGTCACGCGCGACAACCAGTCGCTGCTGGGCAACTACATGAGCGCGTTGTCCAAGATCCGCACCCGCTTCAACCTGCTGAACAACCAGGGCGATCCCGGCCCCGGCGCGCTGACGCTGATGCGCCAGACCCTGGAAGGCAAGGACTCGGAACTGGCCGACGCGCTGAAGCTGGTGGACGAGCAGATGCTGGCGGGCATGTCGGCGACGCAGCGCGAGACCCTGCGCCCGCTGCTGGTGCGCCCGCTGATCCAGGCCTACGCCGTGACCATGCAGCCGGCGGAATCCGAGTTGAACAAGGTCTGGAACGCGCAGGTCTACCGCCCGTTCAACCAGACCCTGGCGGAGAAGTACCCCTTTGCCAGCCGCGCCAGCGTCGAAGCCAGCAGCGATGAGATCGGCCAGGTGTTCGGCCCGCAGGGCAGCATCGCCAAGTACGTCAACGACACGCTGGGTCCGCTGACGGTGCGCCGCGGCGACATCCTCACGGCACGCACCTGGGGCGACATGGGCGTGAGCCTGCAGCCCACCTTCACGGCCAATTTCGCGCAGTGGGTGGCGCCGCTCTCGGGAGGCGCGGCCGGCAGCGGCGCGGCCAGCCAGCCGCAGACGCTGTTCCAGATCCAGCCCAAGCCCGCGGCCGGCGTGACCGAGTACACCATCGAGATCGACGGCCAGCAGCTGCGCTACCGCAATACCCCGCCGCAGTGGGTCAATTTCGTGTGGCCCAATGCCCAGGGCGCCCCCGGCGCGCGCATCACCGCCACCACCTTCGACGGCAGCGTGGTCGAGATCGTCAACGAACCCGGCCGCTTCGGCCTGGAACGCCTGATCTCCACGGCCCAGCGCACCGCCAACGCCGACGGCAGCTTCAACATGAGTTGGGGCAAATCCAACGTGACGGTGCCGGTGAAGCTGCGCATCATCAGCAACGCCCAGGCGCCCGGCGCCGGCGGCAGCGAGCCCGGCGGCAGCCAGGGCCTGCGCAACCTGCGCCTGCCCTCGTCCGTGATCGGCGCCTCTCCCGAATCCTCCGCCCAGACGCAACCCGGAGCGCCGCAATGAGCAGCCCGCAGTCCCCCTTGTTCCGCACGGCCTACTTCGGCAAGATTCCCAGCCGCGGCGATTTCGTGAAGAACACTTCACATCCGCAGCTGATGGCCACGCTGGATGCCTGGGTCGCCAGCACCATGGAGATGCTGGCGCAGGAACCGCACTGGAAGGCGCTTTACGACGAAGCCGAGCCCATGCCGTTCGCCATCCTGGGGTCGCGCGGCAAGCTGGCCATCGCCGGGCATCTGCAGCCCAGCCAGGACCTGTCGGGCCGCCGCTACCCTTTCCTTTCCGCCACCTCGGTGGAAGTGCAGAAGCCGTTGGCCTTCATTGCCCGCAGCCCCATTGCCTTCAGCCGCATGTGGAACCGCATGAGCGGCGCCGCCGCCCTGCTGATGCAGGACGGCGATCCCGCCTCGGCGCTGCAAACGCTCAACGAACTGGAAGGCGAAATCCGCACAGCGGCCGACGACGGCTTCGACGCCTTCGTCGACCTGCAGACCGTGGAGCGGCTGGAGGCGATGCTGCGCGGCAACGGCCACGCCGCGCGCGTGCACGACATCATCCTGGCGCTGGGCATCCTGCTGGAGCCGGTGATGTCCAGCGGCTCTTCGCAGCTGGACAAGGGACTGTCGCTGCCGCTGCCGGACGACCCGCTCTACATCAACCTGGTGGCCGCCTACTGGATGACGCTGATCTCGCCCTTCCTGTCGCGCGCGGACTTCGAGATCACCCTCTTCATCGGCCGCATCGCCGGCAAGCACCGGCTGGCCGTGGATTTCCGCGGCGCCTCGCCGCAGACGCTGGCCAGCCTGCTGTCCACGCCGCAGGCGTATGCCGAACAGCACATCGTGCTGGAGGACGCGCCCTGGGTCCGCAACCACGTATCGGCCAGCCACGGCCTGGCCAAGCTGTCCAGCTATCTGGACCAGCCGCGCCTGTCCTTGCGCCTGGCGCTCGACACCTTTCTTGAAGTCTTTACCGGAGCCTGACCATGCGCCTTTCCTTCCTGCTCATGGCGGCGCTGTATGCCTGCACGGCCGCAGCCCAGGACGCGGCCACGGTGGTGCCCGCCAACGTCATCCCCCAGCCCGGCCAGGTCGTGGCCAGCGGCGCCGTGCCGGACGAAGCCGCCAAGGCCGATGTGCTGGCCCGGCTGCAGCAGGTGTATGGCGTGGGCAACGTGATCGACCAGATCGATGTGGGCGGCGTGGTCGCGCCGCCGAACTGGTCGGAGCACGTCGGCAAGCTCATCGGCCAGCCATTGAAACAGATCAACCGCGGCCAGCTGGAGATCGACGGCACCCAGATCCGCCTGCGCGGCGAGGTGCAGAATGAAGCCTCGCGCCAGCAGATCGCCAGCACCTTCGCGACCTCGCTCAATCCCACCTACAAGATCGTCAACGGCCTGCGCGTATCCGCCAGCAAGGACGAACAGGGCTTGCTGGACCAGGTACTGACCAACCGTGTGGTGGAATTCGAGACCGGCAGCGCCACGCTCACCGCGCGCGGCCGCGAGCTGCTGGACAAGGTGGCGGACGTGGTGCCCAAGCTGCATAGCGACAAGGTGCAGATCATCGGCCACACCGACAGCTCCGGCAGCCGCAGCACCAACCTGGCGCTGAGCCAGGCGCGCGCCGATGCCGTCAAAACCTACCTGGTGGACAAGGGCCTGCCGCCCGCGCGCTTTGAGACGCTGGGCGCGGGGCCTGACCAGCCGGTCGCCACCAACGCCACGGCCGAAGGCCGCGCCAAGAACCGCCGCATCGAGTTCCGCGCCAGCCGCTAGGCGCCTGGCGCTTGGCCGGCCCGCGCGGGCCGGCTTGTGCAAACAGTGACTTTGCGTTCAGCCGTTGTGGTCCGGCGGCTTGGGCACGCCCAGCAGCTCTTCCAGGCCGGACAGCGCATCGCCGTTCTTGAGGACGGTGCGCAGCCACAGGTGCAGCGACATCTCGCCCCAGCTGGCGGCCTTGTCGGCCAGATAGGCCACGGGGCTGTGAGGCTCGGTGCGGCGGAAGAACTCCGCCACTTCGCGCAGCTGCGCCAGCGCCTGCTCGCGCGTTTGCAGCGGGCCGCGCGCGGCTGCGGGCGCGGCGGAAACAGGGTCGGCAGCGGACAAGGTCGGCTCCATCCGGGCAGCTGCGGGCGCAGCGGTGGGAGCGGCCGGCGCCGCGGTATCCGCGCGCACCAGCAGCCCGGCGTCGCGGGCGAAGCGGCGGGTCAGCTCGGTCACGTCGCGCAGCGCGTCGCGCACCGGCGAGAAGGCCGGGCCCTCGTCGCCCAGGCGTTGCGCCAGGGTCTGTTCCAGCGTATCCAGCGCCGCGAAGCAGCTTTGCAGATTGCCTTCCAGTTCGGAATAGAAAGCGGGCGGCGTGTCGCGCCGCGCCGCGTCGAACTGGTCCAGCGTGAGCTTGCCGCGCGTGATCTCGGCCGCGTTCTGCGGCGCGCGCTTGACCGCGTTGGCAAGTTGCGAGGCGCTGTCCCACAGCGCCGCGCCATAGCGCCCGCCCTCCGACTGGGTCAGCGGCAGCTCGCGGATCAGCTGTTGCGAGCGTGCCAGCAGCCAGGCCAGGTTGCCCACGCGCTGCTGCACGTCGCCCTCGTCCGGCACGGGGTGCAGGCCGTCCCAGTAGTGGCGGCACAGGCCGTCCACCAGCAGATAGCCGTCGCGCAGGCCGGCGAAGCCGCGCGTCTTGGCCCAGGCCTCGGCCAGCCAGGCAGCCACGCGCACGTCCTTGCTCTGTTCGCGCAGCACCGTGGTGCAAATGCGGATGACTTCCGGCCAGTCGGCCTCCTTGATGTCGATAACCCAGTCGCCCTGGTCCAGGTTCGGATCATCGTGGCGGCGGGCTTCGCGGATGGCGTCAAATTCGGCTGAAAACACCATGTCGACGCCGCAGGGCGCCTCGCCCGCAATGGGCTGCAGCAATGTGTCGATATCGCTCATATAGATCTGGTCGGATGGCAGGATCGCGGCCGCCGGGCCAGCGGCGGGCAGCGACAAGAGGACCGATCCTCCCATATCTGTAACGACGGCGCGTTTGAAGATGACACGTCCTATTACAAAACGCATCACGGACCCTGGATATCATGCGGGTTCCCCAGGACAAGGATGCGCGATGAACAAGTCATTCCACATGATGCCCGACGGCCGCTTCATCATTGGCAAGCCGCGCCGTTGCCCCGACGGCACCTACGTCGGCGACGGCGGACCCATCACCCGCGCGCCGGATGGCACTTACGTTGCCGGCAAGCCGCAGCGCGCGCCTGACGGCCGCTATCTGGGCGGCGACGGTCCGGTGCGCATGGCGCCCGACGGCAGCTTCGTCACCGGCACGCCGCGGCAGGCGCCGGACGGCACCTATCTGTAAGCACACATAACCAAACTGACAGGGCAACAGGCAGCCATGGCGCAGCTATCGGTGATACGCAAGGGCGACCGCACCTCGCATGGCGGAGTGGTCGTCACGGGCGACGAAACAGTAATGATCTTCGGCCAGCCCATGGCCCGGCTGGGCGACCGCGTCACCTGCCCCAAGTGCAGCGGCACGCATACCATCGTCGAAGGCGCGGCCGCCGTCAGTTCGGACCGACGCACCGCGCTGGAAGGCATGAAGACATCCTGCGGCGCCACGCTGATCGCAAGCCAGCAGTTCTACCGGCTGGAGCAGGGCTAGACCCCGGACCGCGCAAGCAGGCGCCTCAATCCCAGGCGCAGCGCCAGCACGGTGAACGCAATAGGCAGCACCATGCGCCACTGCGCCACGAACAATTCCATCGTGGCCTCGCCCGGCGCCCAGGTGTTGCCGAACACCTGGGCCTCGGGCGGCGCCAGATAGAGCGCAACCAGCGCGGCGGCCAGCGTCGCCGCGGCCCGCCATGCGGCCGAACGGCGCACCCGCGCCGCGCGCTCGGCCAGCGCCAGCGCCAGCAGGCCGGCCAGCCCCGCCAAGGCGGCATCGACGTAGAAGTCGAACGGCCCGTACATGAACGGCGCATCCGGAATCATCCAGCCGTAGGCATCGGTCTTCAGCACTGAAGTCAGGCAAGCGCCGAACAGCGCCGCCGCAGCAGAGAGCAGCAGGAAATCACAGAACCGCAGGAAGAATTTCGGCATCATGGAACGGGAATGCGCCGCGTGCGGCGGCGGGGTGCGGGCGCAAGAATGCCACAGGAGGAATCCCGCTGCATCCGATACGCACCGCCCGGCGCGATTGCTCGCCAGGCAGCGGCGCGCCGCGTTCTCTGAGAGAATGCCGCCTGTCTCTCAGGCTCCACCGCTCAGACCTCAAGCAGCACCCATGACGCTTCCGCAATCCAGGCTGTACCCGTTGCTGTTGTCCGGCGCGCTCGCGCTTGCCCTGGCGGCTTTGCCGGCATATGCCTCCGCCGGCTCGTCCTCCCGGAAAGCCGCCACCCGCAACACGCCCGCGACGCCGCCCCAAGGCATGCCGCAGTACGGCAAGGGTGAACATGGCCGCTACCTGATCCTGAGGCTGGACAACAGCCGCGGCGGCGGCATCGCTCCCAATACGCCATACCGCCTGTTCCTGACAGGCGAGGACAAGGCCATCGAGGGTACGCCCGACCACGACGGCATCGTGCACGGCGTCACCGACGCGCTGGGCCGCAGCGCCTGGATCTGGACCCGCGAGGCGCATTCCGCCGAAGACTTCACCTTGATCCGGCGCATAGGGAGCGGCGCCTGGGGCAGTGTTTTCCAGCTGCAGAGCGGCGGGGATAATGGTCCGCTGGGGGGGTGGCCTTACATCACCACCATGCATGTGCGCTGGGGTGAGCAATGGGTAGACCTTGGGTACAGCACCGCGCAGGGCAATACCGCCTACTTCAGCCACGCCCGGCCGGCGGCCTCCCTTTCGATCTCGGTCGAGGCCAATGCGGCAGAGAACCGCCGCTGCTTCGACGAGCTGGACGCCATCAACCGCAAGTTCAGCCAGGGCGATGCCGAGGGCGCGCTGCAACTGGTGGATACCGCCGCCTGCGGCGCAGAGCCGCAGCAACAGCTGGACATGGCCAACCTGCTGCTGATGGCCGGCCGCGCCGACCTGGCGCGCCTATGGCTGGAACGCGCCCGCTCAGGATCCGAGCCCGTGGATCATGACGTGCTGCGCGCAAGATTCAAGCTGGAACGCCTGCTGGGCCTGCCCGCCCTGGCGCTGGAAGACGCGCTGGAATTGCAGCGGCGCCAAGCCGACGTCCCCCTGCGGGACGATCCCGACTGGGCCAACAGCATCGCCTACTATCTGGCGGATTTTCCCGACTACCTGGCGCAAGCCGAGGCGCAAGCGCACAAATCGATAGCCACGGCCGGCGCCCTTCCCTACAACCTGGGAACGCTGGGCTGGATCCTCGTCCTGAGGGGCGACGTCGACGGCGGGCTGGACCTGCTGAAGCAGTCCTACCGCGAGATTCCGCGCGACGAGGAAATCGTGGCCGATTACGGCCTGGCGCTGTGGCGCCACGGCCAAAAAGACCTGGCCACTGGGCTTTGGAAACAAGCCGAGGCCCAATGCGTGTGGGGCGGGCGCATGTACGACGCGCTGCGCGAGGCCGGTCATCCGCACCCCTACTTCCAGGCCGCGAATTCCCGAGCGGTGCAGGCCTATCAGCAGCGCTGCGCGGCGCCGCAGACCAAACGCAAGATCAGGACTGGCGCTGCCGTCAAAGCGTAAAATAACGAAGACAGACCAGCAGCGCCCCGCAGCAGCGGTACGCGCAGGAGACCACCATGAAATCCGCCCTGATCCGCTTGCTTACTCTCATGGCCACGGCCCTGGTCCTGGCCGGTTGCGCGCAGGGCAATGGCGGCCCGCCCCATCCCGGCGCGGTCAATCCCTACAGCCAGGGCGGCTTCCACGACGCCGGCCCCAACTACCCCGACACCGGCCGCTGACCAGCGCCGGCCTCAGGCTTCCCGCAGCGCGCCCGACTTCAGCAGGGGCGCCAGGATGCCGGCGGTGTAGACCCGCGCCAGGTTCACCAGGAAGTCAGTGAAGTCCGCCTTCGCGGCATGATCGGCCTGATCCGAAATCACCCTCAGCACAGCGAAGGGCACGCCGAATTCGTAGCAGACCTGCGCCATCGCCCCGCCTTCCATTTCCAGGCAGAGCGCATCGGGCAGGCGCTGGCGTAGCTGGCGCGCATAGTCGTTGCTGTTGACGAAGACGTCGCCGGTGGCGATGAGCCCGTGGTGCACCCGCGGCGGCTGTCCGCCTGGCCCCACCGGCAAGCCGCCCTGGCGCACGAACTGTCCCGCGCTTTCCAGCAGCCGTTCGCTCAGGACCGGATCCGCATCGAAGCGTTCGCGCCCCAACAGGGGAATCTCATGCTGTCCAAACAGCGGACGCGCGTCCATGTCGTGCTGCATCAACGCACTGGCCACGACCACATCGCCCACCGCCACATCCTCATGCAAGCCGCCCGCCAGTCCGGTGAAGACCACCCGCGACGCCTTGAACTCCTGGATCACGATGGATGCCGTCGCAGCCGCGGCCACCTTGCCAATCCGGCTCAACGCAATCACGCAAGGCGTGCCCCACAAGGTGCCGACGTGGAAGTCGCGCATGGCAATGCGGTGAATGGCGGCGCCCGGATCCATCGCCGCCAGCAGGTCGGCGATCTCTTCGTGCAAGGCGCCCAATATGGCTAAACGTCCCATGTACATCTACTCGGTTGATACGCGGCCCGCGGCCGCCCTGCCCCGCAACATACTCCATGCCCGGCGCGGCCGCCAACGCGTGCGGGCCTCCCCGCGCTTGCCTGGAGGATTGCTACTTTTGATGTAGTGAAGTTTTCCTCCTGCGCCCGCGCCGCCGTGCGAACCCAGACAACGCGCTGGATTGCGACCAATTAGCTAGTCAAAAAAGCGGTGTACGTCCATGCAGCAGGGAAACCATGCACCCGGCGGCGTCCGAACGCCGTGCTAGCTTACCGTCGCGCACGACGCGGACCATGCCAGCAAACAGATTCATTGCAAGACTCAATCTGTGGAGAACGATCATGGTGAAGAATCTGGCCGTATTCTTCGACGGGACCTGGAACGAACCCAATGACCGCACCAACGTCTACGAACTCTACAAGGCGGCGCCCGAGACCTCCACGCAAGAGACGTTCTACATCGAAGGCGTAGGCACGCAGGGCCAGGGCCTGTGGGCGGCCATCGACAAGTTCGCCGGCGGCGCCTTTGGGGCAGGACTGTCGGCCAACATCCGCACGGGCTACCGCTGGCTTTGCCAGCGCTACCAACCGCGCGACCGCATCTTCCTGTTCGGGTTCAGCCGTGGCGCCTACTCCGCCCGCAGCCTGGCCGGCATGGTGCGCAAATGCGGCCTGCTGAACGATCCCTCCGACAACAACGTGGAGCAAGCCTATGCGCTCTACCGCGACGACTGCATCCCTTCCTCGCTGGAAGCCGCGACCTTCCGCGTGAATTTCTCGCGCGAGACCGACGTGCATTTCGTCGGCGTCTGGGACACGGTCGGCAGCCTGGGCATACCGGTAGGCGGCATCCCTTTTCCGGGTTTCTCCAGGTTCTACAACTTCCACGACACCGAACTCAGCAACCACGTCCATCACGCCTATCACGCAATCGCCACCAACGAATTTCGCGAACCGTATGCGCCTACCCTGTGGACCCGGCTGGCTGACTCCGAGCCGCGTCCAGCCGACCATCCGGTCGAGCAGCGCTGGTTCATCGGCGCCCATTCGGACGTCGGCGGCGGCTACCGGGACGGCAGCCTGCAGACGCTGCCCGCCTCGTGGCTGCAGGAGAAGGCGCGCCAGGTCGGCCTGGAGGCCGGACTGGCGCAACGCGTCGCCACGGACTACGACCAATGCGAGCCGCACGACTCCTACCGCGAGTTCACGGAGAAGGTGCTGATCCATGTAAAAAAACGCCCCAGGCTGTGGGATGGCGCAACCGTGCTCAATCTGACGGTGGACGACCAACTCCTGAAGCGGTTCGGGCGCAGCCTGGATTTCCTGAAGGAGTATCCCGACTTCAAGGACGCGCTGGAAAAGCTGCCCGTCGCGCGGCCATGATGGGCCCGCCGCGCGTCTTGGAAGAAGCCATGAAAGCGCTCGCAATAGAGTGATGCAATGCGCTGGCAAATGAGACTTTACGACTTAAAGCGATACAAACTTCGTTCAGTCGGACTGTGGCGGGAAAACCATGCATTGGGCGGCCCATTTCAAGTAACCTCCGGCCACCAGTCATTGTTCCGAGCCGATGTTTACGCATGTTCCGCAATGTCTTTGCTCTCAAATCCCTTGAAAGGTATTTCCTGACACTGGCAGCCGGCGTAGCGCTGCCGGTCTCCATGCTGACCGTGATCGTGGTGCAGCAGAACTGGCGGTCGCTGGCCGCCACCGACGACGCCATGCGGGGCTTCATCGTGGTCCGCACGACCCTGATGACGATGGAAGCGGTATCCGCCGAACGCGGCCCAATGAACTCGGCGCTGGGCTCCGACCTGCCGGTCCCCGAAAACATCCTGCGCGCGCTGGCCGAAGCCCGCCAGCGCACCAATGCGCAAGTCGCCGACCTGCTTGCGCTCTACCGCGCACCTCTCAATCCCAACGGCGCCCGCGAATTCACCAACATCCAGCGCATCCGCGAGTCCCTGTTGAACGCCCGCGCCAGCGCCGACGCGGCCATCGCCGCGCCCCGCGCCAACACGTCCGGCCACAACCTGTGGACAGTGGTCGGCGACATGGTGGCGGTGGTTCCCGAACTGCGCGCCGCGATGTCCGACGGCATCGGCCTGGTCGCCCGGAACCAGGGCGAAGACTTCGACCTGCTGTCCCTGGCGCTGCTGGCCGGCGAACTGCGCGAACAGGCGGGACTGGTCGGATCCACGTTCGCGCCGGCCCTCAGCAAGCGCCGCACGCTGACCGCCAGCGATCAGCTGAGGATAGAACGCGTGATCGGCCGCATCGACGAACTGCGCGCCCTGATCGACGCCAACATCGCCAGCATGCCGCGATACGCATCCTCCCTCGCCTACCGCGAACTGCAGCAGCAGTACTTCGGCGATGGCATGAGCTACCTCGACAGCGTGCGCGCCATTGCCGAACGGGCGCCGGAGGAGTCATTGGTGTCGATGTACGAACTCGGCGCGAACTATGTGCCGCGCATGAAGTCCATCGTCCGGTTTCGCGACCTGATGCTCAACGAAGTGGAGCGGCGCATCGGAGAAAACCGCCAGGCCGCGATCCGCGTGCTGCTGACCACCCTGGCGGCCGCGGCGATGCTCACGGCCGCGTTGATAATCGGCCTGACCATGTTCCGCAAGCGCGTCATCCGGCCTTTCGTCCGCGCCACCAACATCATCGGCGCGATCGCGAAAGGCGGCGATGTGCCACCCATTCCCGCCGATCAGTACCGGGGCGAAGTCAACGGCATGTTCAAGGCGCTGAACGTGCTCAACGACAACGCCACCGCCGTGCGTAAGCTGGAACTCGAACGCGACCGCCTGATTCAAGACCTCGCCATCATGGCCGAAACGGATTTCCTGACCGGCCTGCTGAACCGCCGCGCCTTCGAAAAGCGCCTGGAAGCTTCGCTGGACGATATCCGCAACGATCCGCAGAGCGGTCTGGGCTTCATCCTGTTCGACATCGACCACTTCAAGTCCATCAATGACACGCACGGCCACGCTACAGGCGACGAAGCGCTCAAGACCGTGGCCGATCTGTGCCGCAAGACCTTCCGCGAATCCGACGTGGTCGCGCGCGTGGGCGGCGAAGAGTTCGCGGTGCTGTGCCGCAGCCGCAACCCCGACCGCGTCCGGGACATCGCGGAACGCATGCGGCTGAGCATCGCGCAAACGCGGCTCAGTGCCGGCGCAGGCGCCAGCTTCAGCATGACCGCCAGTTTCGGCGTGGCCCACGCCCGCGGCAGCGATACGGCAGCGCTGGAAAACCTGTCGCGTCGTGCCGACGAATTGCTATATAAGGCCAAGCTGACCGGCCGCAACTGCGTGCTGCTCGAACAGATGGCTTGACGCCACGAGCCACTCAAGCCGCCAGCGTTTCCCGCGCCGGCGCGCGGTATTGCTCCCACAGCCCGGCTTCCCGCGCGCGCGCCCGTTCGACGTTCTGCTCCTTGACATGGCCATAGCCGCGGATCGTGTCAGGCAGCGCGGCCAGTTCCAGCGCCGTGGCGCGATTGGCCGCGTCCAGCGTGCGGGAGAACTCCTCGGCCAGCGCCAGGTAGTCGGCCGCCAGTTGTCGCTCCATGCGGCGTTCGGCGGTCTTGCCGAACACGTCCAGCCAGGTGCCGCGCCACCGCTTCATGGGCGCCAGCGCGCGAAACGCCAGTCCCATCCACGAACCGTAGGCGCGCTTCTGCAAGCGTCCGCGCGCGTCGCGGCGCGCCAGCGCGGGTGGCGCCAAGTGATAGCGCAGCTGGTAGTCGCGGCCGGGTTCTCCTTCGAACTGCTCGCGCAGCCGGGCCTTGAAGGCCGGATCCACGTACAGGCGCGCCACCTCGTACTCGTCCTTGTAAGTCATGAGTTTGGCGAGGTTTCGCGCGACCGCCTGCGTGACCTCGAAACGCTGCGGATCCGCCAGCGCGGCTTCGCGCGCCCGCACCGCTGCCACCGCATCCAGGAAGCGCGCGGCGTAGGCCTCGTCCTGATAGGCGCGTACGTGTTGCGCCAGCCGCTGGATCTGGCCGTCCAGGGACTCCGGCAAGGCCATCACTTGCGCCCGCGGCGCCGGCTTGAGCGCGGCGGCGCCATGATGCGCGGCTTGCCGGCCCAGTTCAAAGGCGGCCAGGTTCTTTTCGACCGAGACGCCGTTCAGTTCGATGGCGCGCCGCAGGCTGTCCAGCGCCAGCGGCAGGCCGCCCTGCTGCCAGGCATAGCCCAGCAGCAGCGGATTGGCGTAGATGGTGTCGCCGAGCAGGGCCTCGGCCAGCGGGCCGGCCTCGATGAAATCGCAGTTGCCGCCCGTGCTGCGCGCCAGCGCGGCTTCGGCTTGCGCGCCGGGGAAGCGCCAGCTCGGCTGCGACAGGAAGGCTGCCGTCGGCGCGGCGCTGCTGTTCACCACGGCGCGGCCATGGTCCGGGCGCAGGCGCGACAGCACTTCGGGCGACGCCGACACCAGCGCGTCACAGCCGATGACCAGGTCGGCCTCGCCCAGCGCCACGCGCGTGGCATGCAGGTCCGCGGGGCGATTGGCCAGCTGCACGTGGCTGAGCACGGCGCCGCCTTTCTGCGCCAGCCCGGCCATGTCCAGCACGGTCACGCCCTTGCCTTCAAGATGCGCGGCCGCGCCCAGCAGCGCGCCTATGGTCACGACGCCGGTTCCGCCCACGCCCGCGATCACCACGCGGTAGGCCCCAAGCGGACGGATCCCTGCCAGGTCGGGCTGCGGCGGTTCGGCCAACGCGGGGAGATTCCTGCCCGTGCCCGGCTTGCGCAGCGTCGCGCCTTCCGCCGTGACGAAGCTGGGACAAAAGCCCTCCACGCAGGAAAAGTCCTTGTTGCAGGACGACTGGTTGATGCGGCGTTTCGTGCCCAGCGGCGTATCCAGCGGCTCGACCGACAGGCAATTGGATTGCACCGAGCAGTCGCCGCAACCTTCGCAGACCGACTCGTTGATGAAGGCGCGGCGCCGCGGATCGGGATACTCGCCGCGCTTGCGGCGGCGGCGCTTCTCGGTGGCGCAGGTCTGGTCGTAGATCAGCACCGTCGTGCCAGCGATGTCGCGCAAGGCGCGCTGCACGTCGTCGAGCGCCTTGCGGTGGTGCACCTCCACGCCCTGCGGCAACGCGGTAGCGCCGGCGTACTTTTCCGGCTCGTCGGTCACCACCACGGTCTTGACCACGCCTTCGGCCTGCATCTGGGCGGCGATCTGCGGCACCGTGAGCACGCCATCCACCGGCTGCCCGCCCGTCATCGCGACGGCGTCGTTGTAGAGAATCTTGTAGGTGATGCTGGCGTGCGCGGCGACTGCCGCGCGTATGGCCAGCAACCCCGAATGGAAATAGGTGCCGTCGCCCAGGTTGGCGAAGATGTGACGCTCAGCGGTGAAATCCTTCTGCCCCAGCCAGGCGACGCCCTCGCCGCCCATCTGGCTGAAGGTGTCGGTCTTGCGGTCCATCCACATCGCCATGTAATGGCAACCTATGCCGGCCACGGCGCGCGAGCCTTCGGGCACGCGGGTGGAGGTGTTGTGCGGACAGCCGGAACAGAACCAGGGTTTGCGCTCTTCCACCAGCGTGGGACGGGAAGCCTCGCGCTCCTTGGCGTCGATGACAGCCAGCCGCGCCGCGATGCGCGCTCTCAGCGCATCCGACAGGTCGGCCTTTTCCAGCCGCGCGGCGATGGCGCGGGCGATCAGCGCGGGCGACAGCTCGTGACGCGCGGGCAGCAGCCAGCCGCCGCGCGGCGTGGACCATTCGCCGCCGCCGTTGTCGCGTTCGTCGAACTTGCCGTAGACGCGTGGCCGTACATCGTCGCGCCAGTTGTAGAGTTCTTCCTTCAGCGCGTATTCCAGGATCTGGCGCTTTTCCTCCACCACCAGGATCTCTTTCAGGCCGGTGGCGAACTCGCGCGCATCCTGCGCGTCCAGCGGCCAGATGCAGCCCACCTTCAGCACGCGTATGCCGGCCTCGCTACAGGCCGCCTCGTCCAGGCCCAGGTCGTTGAGCGCCTGGCGCACGTCCAGATACGCCTTGCCCGCGGTCATGATGCCGAAATGCGCTTGCGGGGAATCCAGCACCACGCGGTTCAGCTTGTTGGCGCGCACATAGGCCAGCGCCGCATACCACTTGTGGTCCAGCAGCCGCGCCTCCTGCGCCAGCGGCGTGTCGGGCCAGCGGATGTTCAGACCGCCTTCGGGCAAGACGTCTTCGGGCAGCACCACCTGCACCCGGTCCGGATCCACTTCCACCGAAGCGCTGGACTCGACCACGTCGGTCACGCATTTCATCGCCACCCACAGGCCGGTGTAGCGGCTCATGGCCCAGCCATGCAGGCCGTAGTCCAGGTACTCCTGCACGTTGGACGGATACAGCACTGGTATGCCGCTGGCGATCAGCACGTGCTCGGACTGGTGCGCCACCGACGAGGACTTGGCGGCATGGTCGTCGCCCGCCAGCATCAGCACGCCGCCATGCGCCGAACTGCCGGCGGAATTGGCATGCTTGAGTACGTCCACCGACCGGTCCACGCCCGGCCCCTTGCCGTACCACATGCCGAATACGCCGTCGCGCGCCGCCCCCGGAAACAGGTTCAGCTGCTGCGAGCCCCATACCGCCGTGGCGGCCAGGTCTTCGTTCACGCCGGGCTGGAACACCACGTCGTTGGCCTGCAGGTGGCGCTTGGCCTTCCACAGGGCCTGGTCCAGCCCGCCCAGCGGCGAGCCGCGGTAGCCAGAGATGTAGCCGCCGGTGTTCAGGCCGGCCTGCAGGTCGCGCTGCTTTTGCAACAGCGGCAGCCGCACCAGGGCCTGGGTGCCACTCAGATAGATGCGCCCGTGGCTGCGGGTGTACTTGTCGTCCAGCGTCAGGCCATGGGTATCGGCCGCGCCTGCGGAAAGGGGGGTGTCCACGCTTGTCTCCTGCGTTCCGGTTCTTGGTGTTTTGCCGCAGTGTAGGAAGCAGGCTGGTTATCGTATATTCATATATTCAGGTATCAGGTATGCGATAAACAGATGGCTAACGATGTCACCCTGCGCCAACTGCGCTACTTCGCGGCTGCCGCCCGGACCGGCCGGTTTTCCATGGCCGCCGCCGACGAGCATGTCTCCCAATCCGCGGTCACCAACGCCGTCCTGGCGCTGGAGGCGCAACTGGGCGTGCGGCTGTTCGACCGCCATCCGCATGGCGTCACCCTGACGCCCGAAGGGCATAACTTCCACCAGCGGGCGCGTGAAGTGCTCGACTCGCTGGACGACGCCCTGCGCGAGCCCGGCTTCCAGCGCTATGCGCTGCGCGGCGCAGTGAGGATCGCCGCGTCCTACACGGTGCTGGGCTACTTCCTGCCCGACCTGCTGGCGCGCTTCCGGCGGCGCTATCCCGACGTGGAGCTGGACCTTGTCGACCTCGACCGGCCCGAGATCGAAGCCGCCGTAACCCGCGGCGAGGTCGAGCTGGGCGTGGCGCTGCTGTCCAACGTGGAACGGCGCGAGCGCTTCGGCCACCAGGTGCTGGTGCGCTCGCGGCGGCAGCTATGGACCGCGTCCGGCCATCCGCTGGCGCAGGCATCGGCGCCGTCGCTGGCCGACATTGCCGGCTATCCCTACATCCTGTTGGAAATGGACGAAGGCGAACGCTCCGCGCTGGCCTACTGGCGCGCCCATGGCCTGCAGCCCGACATTGCCTTCCGCACACGCTCGATGGAGGCGCTGCGCGGGCTGGTCGCGCATGGCTTCGGCGTCACCATGCTGTCGGACATGGTTTACCGGCCCTGGTCGCTGGAGGGCCGCAAGATCGAGGCCGTGCCCATCACCGATGCGGTCCCGCCCATGGAAGCGGGTCTGCTGTGGCATCCGCAAGCGCGGCTGGCCAAGCCCGCCGAAGCCTTCCGCCAGTTCATGATCTACGCCTGCGGCGTCTAGCGCCGCAGCACGCCCGGCCCGTTACACCAGGATCGCGCCCTTGCGGCGCGTGAACTGGGCCAGGGAACGCAGGGCCAGCGCATGCATGGCCGCCACCGACGGCAGCAGCGTTTCTTCCTTGCGGGTCAGCACGCCGACGATGCGCTCGACTGTGGGTTCGGCCAGCGGCACGAAGGCCAGTCCGGTCGCGGCGGCCGGCCGCGCCAGCACCGGCAGCACCGTCACGCCCAGCCCGCTGACCACGCTGGCCAGGAGCGACGCGCGGTTCGACACCACCATGAACGGGTCCTCGATGGCGCTGCCCAGTTGCCGGTTCTTCAGCGTGTCGAAGGTGGCATTGCCTATCAGGCGCTCGCCCGCCAACGCCGACCAGGGCACGGGGCCGCGCCGCCGCGCCAGCGGATGGCTCTTGCGGCACACCAGGCCGAACGCGTCGCGCGCCACCGGCGCGAATGCCACTTCCGCCGTGCGCGGCACCTGCCCTGCCACCCCTACCTGCACCTCACCGCTCAGCACCAGCCGGTGCACGTCTTGCGAGGACTCGTCGACGGCGCGGATGCGGATCGCGGGGTGGCTGCGCGCATAGCGCTCCAGCAAACGCGGCAGCCACTCGTCGGCCAGCGACGGCATCACCGCCAGCGATACCGGTCCCTGGCTGCCCAGGCCGAACTGACGCGCCGCGTCCAGCACCCGGTCGTGGGTGGACAGCAGTTCGCGGAATAACGGAGCCACGGCGATACCCAGGGGCGTGAGCTGCGCGCGCTTGCCGGGTTCGAACAGCGGCGCGCCCAGCTGCTGCTCAAGATCCTGCATGGCCGCCGACACGGCCGCCTGCGAACGGAATGTGCCTTCGGCCGCCAGACGGAAACTGCCGTGGTCGGCCGCCAACAGAAACTGGCGCAGATGCTGGATCTTCAAGGGCGCGGACATGGCTTCAGGGCTGCAGAAAATTCGGATTTTCCGAAATTAACTTGAGTTAATTTGGATTGTCAAAACTCCGCCTTGCCTTCAACAATGGCCGCGTCTTTCATTCCTACAGGTACTGGAGCAGCGGTTATGTCTTTGCAAGTGCGCAAGGTAGTCAGCTATGTGGAAAAAACCCTGATCGAAGGCGGTCGCGCCGCCGAGCGCCCGCTGGTGATGGTCATCGCCGCGGCCGTGATCCGCAATCCCTGGGCCGGCCAGCCGTTCCAGGAAGACCTGCGCCCCAAGATCCTGGAAGCCGCGCCGCCGCTGGGCGAGCTGCTGGTCGCGGAAATCCTGCGTCAGGCCGGCTCGGCCGACCAGGTTGAAGCCTATGGCAAGGCCGCGGTCGTGGGCACGGCCGGCGAAGTCGAACACGCCTCGGCGCTGATCCACACCCTGCGCTTCGGCAACGCCTATCGCGGCGCGGTTGGCGGCACCAGCTACCTGAGCTTTACCAATATGCGCGGCGGCCCCGGCTGCGTGATCACCGTGCCGCTGATGCACAAGCTCGACGAAGGCCTGCGCTCGCACTATCTGACCGTGCAGACCACCATCAACGACGCGCCCGCCCCCGACGAAATCGTGATCGCCCTGGGCGCGGCGACCTCGGGCCGTCCGCATCACCGGATCGGCAACCGCTATTCCGACCTGCAGGAACTGGAACGCGAGGCGCAGGCCAAATGAGCGCGCATTTTCGCCGATCGGGCCGCGGCGCGCCGCTGGTGCTGCTGCATGGCGTCGGCCTGGACCACACCTTGTGGGACGATCTGACGCCGCTGCTGGAGCCGCATTTCGAGGTGCTGCGCTACGACATGCTGGGCCATGGCCGCGCCCCCGCCGTCGCCGATGGGGTGACGGTGCAGGACTACATCGCGCAGCTGGACGCGGAACTGGATCGCGCCGGCTGGCAAAGCGCCAATCTGCTGGGCTATTCCATGGGCGGCTTGGTCGCGGGCGCCTATGCCGCCGCCCGCCCGCAGCGCGTCACTCGCCTGGCCTTGTTGAGCACGGTGTTCCGCCGCAGCGCGGACGAAACGCGCGCCGTGCTGGCGCGGCTGGAAGCAGCGGCCACGCAGGATCCCGCAGCCGCGGCCCAGGTCTCGCTGCAGCGCTGGTTCACGCCCGCGTTCCAGGCCCGGCGTCCCGAGCGCGTGGCCAGCATCGGCCAGCGCCTGCTGGACAACGACCGCGCCAGCTTCCTGGCCGCTTACCGCGTGTTCGCGCAGGGCGACCCGATCCTGGCGCAGGCCGCGCCAGACATCGCCTGTCCCGCGCTGGCGCTGACCGGCGAACTGGACGTCGGCTCGACCCCGCGCATGACACGGGAACTGGCCGAAGCGCTGCCCCATGCGCAGGCGCAGGTGGTGCCAGGCCAGCGACACATGCTGCCGGTGGAGGAACCGGCCATCGTGGCGGCGGCGCTGCATGGATTTTTTCTGCCGGCTGCCGGCGCGCCAAGCGCGGCCTAGCCCGCGTAGAGTGGATACGGAGACAAACAATATGAATCGCAGAACCATCCTGAAGAACATGGCGGCCCTGGCGCTCACGCCGCTGGGCGCCGCGCTCGGCGGCGCCGCCAGCGCGCGCGAAGCCCCTTTGCGCGTCATCGTGCCCTTCCCGCCCGGCGGCGGCACCGACGTGCTGGGCCGAGTGATCGCCGCCACGCTGGAAGGCGCGCTGGACCGCCCGGTAGTGGTCGAGAACAAACCCGGCGCCAGCGGCATGCTGGGCGCCGACTACACCGCCAACGGCGCCAAGGATGGCAGCGTGCTGCTGTTTGCCGGCCTGGTGCCGTCGGTGCGCTACTACGCCAAGCCGCCCGAGGACGTGCTCAAGCAACTGGCGCCGGTCTGCCCGATTGCGCGTTCGCCCTACATGGTGGCGGTCAATGCGGACCTGCCTGCCAAGACCCTGGGCGAACTCGTCGCCCAGGCCAAGCGCGAGCCCAAGGGGCTGACCTTCGGCTCCCCCGGCAACGCCACGCCGCAACATCTGGCCACCGAATTGCTGCAGGCCGCCTGCGGCATCGACATGCTGCACGTGCCCTACCGCGGCACGGGTCCGATGATGACGGACCTGCTGGGCGGACAGATCCAGGTGGTGGTCGCCACCGTCGCAGCGGTGGAACCGTATCTGCAAGGCGGACGCCTGCGCGTGCTGGCCGTGACCAGCCCGGAACGCCTGCCCAAGTACCCCGACATTCCCACGGTGGCGGAAGGCGGTTACCCCGGCTTCTCGGCGCAGATCCAGTTCGGCACCTATTGCGCGGCCGGCACTCCGGAAGCCGCCATCGCGGCGCTGAACCAGGGCATCAACCGCGCGCTGCAGACCGAGACGGTGCGCGCCAAGCTGGGCGAACAGGGCTTCCAGCCCACCGGCGGCACGCCCGCGCAGCTGCAACAGGCGTTGCTGGCGGAAATCCGCGACGTGGCGGGGCTGGTGCAGGCCGGCAAGGTCAAGGTCGACCTGTAGCGTCCCCCATACGTCCCGATGCTGGATAACCAGCATTTACAGGCGTGTCGTCCTCTGTGCATGCTGGCCGTTGATCCGGCGCAGATCGGGCGCAACATGGAGACGACATGCCTAGTCAGGAATCCCTGCACTCCGCCCATATCCGCGAGATCGAACAAGTCGGCCAGGGCCGCCCCACCCAGCGCGACGCGCACGTGGTCAGCAGCTGGCTGCGCTGCCTGGACCAGTACCGGCTGGATCCCGCCCAAGCCTGCGAGGCCTATATCGTGCCGGATGGCCGGCTGCGCGAACACCGCCAGCAGTCCGAAGCGCTGATTTCCATTGCAAGGTCCGGCCTGGACCATCTGTTCCGCCAGGTCGCCGGCCAGAACTACGTGCTGCTGCTGGCCGATCGCCAGGGCGTCACCGTGGAATTCCTGGGCGACGCGCAGCAGACCGCCAGCCTGCGCAAGGCCGGACTGTATCTGGGGTCGGAATGGTCGGAGCGCCGCGCCGGCACCTGCGCCGTGGGCGCCTGCCTGGAAAGCGGCGAAGCCCTTACCATCCACCAGAGCGACCACTTCGACAACACCCATACGCCGCTGTCCTGCACCGCCGCGCCGATCTACAACGCCGACGGCGAACTCGCGGCCGTGCTGGACATCTCGCTGCTGAGCTCGCCCATCCTGAAAGCCAGCCAGAACCTGGCGCTGCACCTGGTCACCAGCACCACGCGGCGCATCGAGATGGCCAATCTGATGGCGCGCACCAGCAACGAATGGGTGCTGCGCTTCGCGCGCTCGCCGGAATTCCTGGACGTGGACCCGGAGGCCGCGATATCGCTGGACGGCTCCGGCCGCATCCTGGGCATGACGCATACCGGCGCCAAACTGCTGGCGCGCGCCGCCGGCCTGGACTGGCGCAATCCCGCCAGCCTGATCGGCCAGCCCGTCACCCGTTTCTTCGACGTGCAGCTCGATGACCTGCCGCGCTACACCCGCGCCCATGCGCCGCAGCAACGCCTGATCGCGGCCCGCGACGGCAACGCGCTGTTCGCGCACGCCATCGAGCCCAACCGGCACGCGCGCGGAACCTCGGTCGCCGTGCGCGGCGCGCCGTCCGCGCTGCGCGGCCTGGATGGCGGCGATGCTCGCATGGCGGCCATGCTGACGCGCGCAGCCAAACTGGCCCGGCAGGGGCTGCCCCTCCTGCTGCAAGGCGAAACCGGAGTCGGCAAGGAATACCTGGCCCGCGCCATCCACGACAGCAGCCAGCGCGCCGGGCGCTTTGTCGCCGTGAATTGCGCGGCAATTCCCGAATCGCTGATCGAAAGCGAGCTGTTCGGCTACCTGCCCGGCGCCTACACCGGCGCGGCGGCCAAGGGCCGCAAGGGCCTGATCGAGGAATCCGACGGCGGCACCCTGTTCCTGGACGAGATCGGCGACATGCCGCTGGCGCTGCAAAGCCGCCTCTTGCGCGTGCTGGCCGAATCCGAGGTCACGCCCATCGGCGCCAACGCCCCGCGCGCCGTGCGCCTGTGCCTGGTGTCGGCCTCGCACCGCGACCTGGCCGCCCTGGTGCGCGAGGGGCGCTTCCGCGAAGACCTCTATTACCGCATCAATGCCGCCACGCTGACCGTGCCGCCGCTGCGCGAACGTGCGGACCTGGAATGGCTCATCGCCCGCCTGCTGGCGCGCCACCAGGACGAGTCCGGCGCCCCCGTGCTGGCGCCCGCCGCGCTGATGGCGTTGAAGGCGCATGCCTGGCCCGGCAATATCCGTGAACTCGCCAACGCCATCGCGGTCGCCGCCGCGCTGTGCGAGAACGGCGTGATCGAACCCGCCGACCTGCCCGACGCACTGGCGCCCGCGGCGGCCGCCGCCAGCCCCGCAGAGGCGGCCTTGCGCGCCATGCTGGCCAGTTGCGGCGGCAACGTCTCCGAAGCGGCGCGGCGCCTGGGCGTGGACCGCTCCACCGTGCATCGCCAGATGCGGCGCCACGGCGTCTCCTCGCGCTCCTGAGGCCCACGGCCGGGCGCCACACCCTTGCGCCACAGGTGTGGCGCGGCGCCACGGCATCCAGTCCAGCTCTCCTGCGCGCCAGGGCTGGCATGCCGATTGCTTGATCGTTATCGACGCCCACCGGCCGGCACAGGCCGGGGCCGCCAGCGGACCATGTCCCGGTCCGCCACGACAACGATCGCCCGCCACGGGCAAGGAGACTAGACATGCAGACCGATCAAGCCGGCGCCGCCCTGGACGCCGTACTCACGCGCCTGAACACGGCGCTGGGCAACAAGGACATCGACGGCGTCGCGGCCCTGTTCCAGGATGACTGCTACTGGCGCGACCTGGTGCTGTTCACCTGGAACATCCGCACGCTCGAAGGCCATGGCCAGATCCGCGACATGCTGCAGCACCAGCTGTCGCAAGTGGAGCCGGTGCGCTTCAGCCTGGATCCGAAGGAAACCGTGTCGCAGGAGGCCGGCCTGCTGCAAGGCTGGATCGAGATCGAGACCAACCGCGCGCGCGGCTACGGCCACATCCGCGTCCAGGACGGCAAGATCTGGACGCTGCTGACCACCATGTCCGAACTCAAGGGGCACGAGGAACCCAGCGGCCTGCGCCGTCCCAAGGGCGCCGAACACGGCAGCAGCCGCACGCGCCAGACCTGGCTGGAAAAACGCGAGCAGGAAGCCGCCGAACTGGGCTACCAGACCCAGCCCTACGTGCTCATCATCGGCGGCGGCCAAGGCGGCATCGCGCTGGGCGCACGCCTGCGCCAACTGGACGTGCCGACCATCATCATCGAAAAGAACGAACGCGCCGGCGACAGCTGGAGAAAGCGCTACAAGTCCCTGTGCCTGCACGACCCGGTCTGGTACGACCATCTGCCCTACATCCCCTTTCCCGAGAACTGGCCCGTCTTCGCGCCCAAGGACAAGATCGGCGACTGGCTGGAGATGTACACCAAGATCATGGAGCTCAACTACTGGACCTCCAGCGTCTGCCAGTCGGCCCGTTACGACGAGCAGAAACAGGAATGGGAGGTCACGGTGTTGCGCGAGGGCAAGCCCGTGGTACTGCGGCCCAAGCAGCTGGTGCTGGCCACCGGCATGTCCGGCAAGCCCAATGTCCCCTCCTTCCCCGGCCAGGACGAATTCCAGGGCGAACAGCAGCATTCTTCGCAACACCCCGGCCCGGACGCCTACCGCGGCAAGAACGTGGTCGTCATCGGCGCCAACAACTCCGCGCACGACATCTGCGCGGCGCTGTGGGAGGGCGGGGCCAACGTCACCATGGTGCAGCGCTCGTCCACCCACATCGTGCGTTCCGACACGCTGATGGACATCGGCCTGGGCGGCCTGTATTCGGAGCAGGCGCTGGCCAACGGCATGACCACCCGCAAGGCCGACCTGACTTTCGCGTCCCTGCCCTACAAGATCATGGCGCAGTTCCAGATCCCGCTCTACGACCAGATGCGCGAACGCGACGCCGGGTTCTACGCCAAGCTCGAAGAGGCCGGCTTCATGCTGGACTGGGGTGATGACGGTTCGGGCCTGTTCATGAAGTACCTGCGGCGCGGCTCCGGCTACTACATCGACGTCGGCGCCTGCGATCTGATCATCGACGGCAGCGTCAAGCTGCAGTCACGCACCGACGTCAGCCACCTGACACGCGACGCCGTGGTGCTGAAGTCCGGCGTCAGCCTGCCGGCTGACCTGGTGGTCTATGCCACCGGCTACGGCTCGATGAACGGCTGGGCCGCCGACCTGATCAACCGCGAGGTCGCGGACAAGGTCGGCAAGTGCTGGGGCCTGGGCTCGGACACCACCAAGGACCCCGGCCCCTGGGAGGGCGAGCAGCGCAACATGTGGAAGCCCACGCAGCAGGAAGCGCTCTGGTTCCATGGCGGCAACCTGCACCAGTCGCGGCACTACTCGCAGTACCTGTCCTTGCAGCTGAAGGCGCGGCAGGTGGCCGTGCCGGTGCAGGTCTATGGCTTGCAGGAAGTGCACCACAAGCGCTAGGCGCCCGCCCTGCGTCCCATTGGGGCGGGCTTGCGCCCGCCCCGCCGCCGAGGTAAATTGTTGACAATCTTTCGTCACACGGCGCTTTTTTCCGAATTTTTTTTCCCATAGCGGAAAGATTGTCAACACAATGAGCAAGGTGCTGACCCTGCCCGGCGCCGCCCCCGGCGACAACGAGACGCTTGCGGAACACATATTCCGCAAGATCCAGTCCGCCATCGTCAAGGGTGAAATCGCCCCCGGCAGCAAGATTTCCGAGCCCGAGCTGGCCCGCATCCATGGCGTCAGCCGCGGCCCGCTGCGCGAGGCCCTGCACCGCCTGGAAGGCCAGAAGCTGCTGGTGCGCGTGCCCCACGCCGGCGCCCGCGTGGTGTCGCTGTCGCAGCAGGAACTGTCCGAACTCTATGAAATCCGCGAATCGCTGGAAGGCATGGCCTGCCGCCTGGCCGCCGAACGCATGCCGCCCTCGGAAATCGCCGAGCTGCGCGCCGTGCTGGAAGCGCACGAACGCGATGAAGCCTTCCAGGCCGGGCTGGGCTATTACCAGCAGGAAGGCGACTACGATTTCCACTACCGCATCGTCAAGGGCAGCGGCAACCAGATGCTGTTCCGCATGCTGTGCGACGAGCTCTACCAGCTGGCGCGCATGTACCGCATCCAGTATTCGACCACCCCCAACCGCCCCCGGCAGGCCTACGCCGAACACCACCGCATTCTGGATGCCATCGCCGACGGCGATGGCGAGTTGGCTGAAATTCTGATGCGCCGCCACATCCGCGCATCCCGTATCAACATCGAACAGCAGATCGCGCAGGGCAACCTGCAGCGCACCGAGGCATGAACCAAAACTACCGCAAGCCCCTGCCCGGCACCCGCCTGGACTACTTCGACACCCGCGCCGCCGTCGAGGCGATCTCGCCCGGGGCCTACGACCGCCTGCCCTACACCTCGCGCGTGCTGGCGGAAAACCTGGTGCGCCGTTGCGATCCGGCCATGCTGACCGACGCGTTGAAGCAGCTGATCGAGCGCCGCCGCGATCTGGACTTCCCGTGGTTCCCGGCGCGCGTGGTCTGTCACGACATTCTCGGCCAGACCGCGCTGGTCGACCTGGCCGGCCTGCGCGACGCCATTGCCGACAAGGGCGGCGACCCCGCCAAGGTCAATCCGGTGGTGCCGGTGCAGCTGATCGTCGACCACTCGCTGGCCGTGGAATACGGCGGCGACGACCCCGACGCCTTCGCCAAGAACCGCGCCGTGGAAGACCGCCGCAACGAAGACCGCTTCCATTTCATCGACTGGACCAAGCAGGCCTTCCGCAACATCGAAGTCGTGCCGCCGGGCAATGGCATCATGCACCAGATCAACCTGGAACGCATGTCGCCCGTCATCTACACGCAGGACGGCGTGGCATTCCCCGACACGCTGGTCGGCACCGACAGCCACACGCCGCACGTGGACGCGCTGGGCGTGATCGCCATCGGCGTGGGCGGCCTGGAAGCCGAGAACGTCATGCTGGGCCGCGCCTCGTGGATGCGCCTGCCCGACATCATCGGCGTGGAACTCACCGGCCGCGCGCAGCCCGGCATCACCGCCACCGACATCGTGCTGACCCTGACCGAATTCCTGCGCAAGGAGAAGGTCGTGGGCGCCTACCTGGAGTTCTACGGCGCAGGCGCCGCCAGCCTCACGCTGGGCGACCGCGCCACCATCTCGAACATGGCGCCCGAGTACGGCGCCACCGCCGCGATGTTCTCGATTGACCAGCAGACCATCGACTACCTGCGCCTGACCGGCCGCGAGGACGAGCAGATCGCCTTGGTCGAGAACTACGCCAAGACCACGGGCCTGTGGTCCGACAGCCTGAAGCAGGCCGAATACGAACGCGTGCTGCGCTTCGACCTGTCCAGCGTGGTGCGCACCCTGGCCGGTCCGTCCAATCCGCACCGCCGCCTGCCGGTCAGCGACCTGGCCGAGCGCGGCATCTCCGGCGTGGTGGAAAACAATCCCGGCCAGATGCCCGACGGCGCCGTGATCATCGCCGCCATCACCAGCTGCACCAACACCAGCAATCCGCGCAACGTCATCGCCGCCGGCCTGTTGGCGCGCAACGCCAACCGCGCGGGCCTGACCCGCAAGCCCTGGGTCAAGAGCTCGCTGGCGCCGGGATCCAAGGCCGTCTCGCTGTACCTGGACGAAGCCGGCCTGACGCCGGAACTGGAACAGCTGGGCTTCGGCGTCGTGGCCTTCGCCTGTACCACTTGCAACGGCATGTCGGGCGCGCTGGACCCGGTCATCCAGCAGGAAATCATCGATCGCGACCTCTACGCCACCGCCGTGCTGTCCGGTAACCGCAACTTCGACGGCCGCATCCATCCCTATGCCAAGCAGGCCTTCCTGGCCTCGCCGCCGCTGGTCGTGGCCTATGCCATTGCCGGCACCATCCGCTTCGACATCGAGCGCGACGTGCTCGGCACGGACGCCGCCGGCCGGGAGATCCGTCTCAAGGATATCTGGCCCAGCGACGAAGAGATCGACGCCGTGGTGAAGTCGGCGGTCAAGCCCGAGCAGTTCCGCAAGGTCTACGCCCCCATGTTCGGCATCCAGGACGACCGCAAGGCCGCCGTCAGCCCGTTGTACGACTGGCGTGCGCAGAGCACCTACATCCGCCGCCCGCCATACTGGGAAGGCGCGCTGGCAGGCGAGCGCACGCTGCGCGGCATGCTGCCGCTGGCCGTGCTGGGCGACAACATCACCACCGACCACCTGTCGCCGTCCAACGCCATCCTGATGGACAGCGCCGCGGGCGAATACCTGCACAAGATGGGCCTGCCCGAAGAGGACTTCAACTCCTACGCCACCCACCGCGGCGACCACCTCACCGCGCAACGCGCCACCTTTGCCAACCCCAAGCTCTTCAACGAAATGGTGAAGAACGCGGACGGCACGGTGAAGCAAGGCTCGCTGGCCCGCGTGGAACCTGAAGGCAAGGTCATGCGCATGTGGGAAGCCATCGAAACCTACATGGACCGCAAGCAGCCGCTGATCATCGTGGCCGGCGCCGACTACGGCCAGGGCTCGTCGCGCGACTGGGCCGCCAAGGGCGTGCGCCTGGCTGGCGTGGAAGCCATCGTCGCCGAAGGCTTCGAACGCATCCACCGCACCAACCTCATCGGCATGGGCGTACTGCCCCTGGAATTCAAGGCGGGCGTGAACCGCAAGACGCTGGCCCTGGACGGCACCGAAAGCTATGACGTCATCGGCGAGCGCAAGCCGCGCGCCGACCTGACGCTGGTGATCCACCGCCGCAACGGCGAAACCGTCGAAGTCCCCGTGACCTGCCGCCTGGACACGGCCGAAGAGGTCTCGATCTACGAAGCCGGCGGCGTGCTGCAGCGCTTTGCCCAGGACTTCCTGGAAGCTTCCGGCGCCGACAAGAAAGCCGGCTGATCCGCCATAGGCGGGACGGGCGCCGCGGCGCCCGCCCCAACACCCATCATCAGGACTGCCCCATGACCCATGCTCCCCAGACCAAGATAGCCGCCACCTACATGCGCGGCGGCACCAGCAAAGGCGTGTTCTTCAAGCTCGACGACCTGCCCGAGTCCGCGCGCGTGCCCGGCGCCGCGCGCGACGCGCTGCTCATGCGCGTGATCGGCAGCCCCGATCCCTATGGCAAGCAGATCGACGGCATGGGCGCGGCCACCTCCAGCACCAGCAAGACCGTCATCATCGGCAAAAGCACGCGCCCCGACCATGACGTGGACTACCTGTTCGGCCAGGTCTCCATCGACCAGCCCTTCGTGGACTGGAGCGGCAATTGCGGCAACCTGTCCGCCGCCGTCGGCCCGTTCGCCATCACCAACGGCCTGGTTGACCCCGCCCGCGTGCCGCAGGACGGCGTCGCCGTCGTGCGCATCTGGCAGGCCAACATCCAGAAAACCATCATCGCGCACGTCCCCATGACGGCCGGCGCGGTGCAGGAAACCGGCGACTTCGAACTGGACGGCGTGACCTTCCCGGCGGCTGAACTGCGCCTGGAATTCATGGACCCGGCCGAGGAAGGCGACGGCGGTTCCATGTTCCCCACCGGCAAGCTGGTGGACGACCTGGAAGTGCCTGGCATCGGCACGTTCAAGGCCACCATGATCAACTCCGGCATCCCCACGATCTTCCTGGACGCCGAAGCCTTGGGCTACCGCGGCACCGAACTGCAGGACGACATCAACGGCGACGCCGCCGCGCTGGCGCGCTTCGAGACCATCCGCGCCCACGGCGCGCTGCGCATGGGCCTGATCAAGACGCTGGAAGAGGCCGCCAGCCGCCAGCACACGCCCAAGGTCGCCTTCGTGGCGGCGCCCAAGGAATACGTGTCCTCCAGCGGCAAGAAGATCGGCGCGGGCGACATCGACGTGCTGGTGCGCGCGCTCTCCATGGGCAAGCTGCACCACGCCATGATGGGCACCGCGTCCGTCGCCATTGCCACAGCGGCGGCGGTGCCGGGCACGCTGGTCAACCTGGCCGCGGGCGGCGGCGAACGCGACAATGTCTGCTTCGGCCATCCGTCCGGCACCTTGCGCGTCGGCGCCGAAGCCCAGCTCGTGGACGGCGAATGGAAGGTCACCAAGGCCATCATGAGCCGCAGCGCCCGCGTGCTGATGGAAGGCCGCGTCCACGTGCCGCGCGAGGGGTTCTGATCCGGCTTGCCGTTTCCAGCATGAAGAACGGGGCTTGCAAGCCCCGCTTTTTTTTACGCAGCGCCAGCGCCTCAGCCCTTCGCTCCCGCCGCCTCCAACAGGCGCACGACTTCGGTCTGTCCGCGCTCACGCGCATGACGCAGCGGCGTCACGCCCTTGCCGTCCGCCAGGTTGACGTCGGCGCCGGCTTCGATCAGCCGCTTGACGATCGCCTGGTGACGCGCGCCGCCATCGCCCAGGATCACGGCTTCCAGCAGGCCGGTCCAACCCAGGTTGTTCACATGGTCCGCGTCCACGCCGGCGCGCAGCAACATGTCCACCACTTCAACGTGGCCGCGCTCGCATGCGGGAATGAGGGCAGTGCCGCCGTAGCGGTTGGTGCTTTTCAGGTCAGCGCCGTGCGCCAGCGTCAGCGCCAGGATCTCGCGATAGCCGCGGGCGCCGGCCAGCAGGTAGGCGCTGTCGCGGACCGAGTTCTGCGCATTGACGTTGGCGCCGGCCTCGATCAGGACGCGTGCCGCTTCGACATGATTGCCCTGCGTCGCGCGCAGCAGCGGCGTATTGCCGTCCGCGTCGCGCGTATCCACGGCAGCGCCCTGCCCCAGCAGCTGCTTGACGCGGGCCGCGTCGCCATTGCCCGCGGCGGCCAACAGCGCGGTGTCCGGGCCCGCGGCCGCGGCCACGCCCCCCATGCCCAACAGGAATGCCGCCAGCCAAAGACGGCCCGCACGAAAGATAGACATTGGTATTTCCTCCAGATCAACAGCTTGAGGCAAGCCGAATCGACTCGCGGCCTCGTGAGATTCCAAGTATGGCGGCCGGCCCAAGTATTATGAAATTAATTGGCTTGATAGATTCGAGTGGACATCCCAATGCTAGATCCCGTCCTGCTGCGCAGTTTTCTTACCGTCGTGGACACGGGCAACTTCACCCGCGCCAGCGAACACCTGCACCTGACGCAATCCACCGTCAGCCAGCACGTCATCCGGCTGGAAGAGAACCTGGGCTGCCGCCTGCTGGACCGCACGCAGCGCCATGTCCTGCCCACCGAGGAGGGCGAGCGCCTGCTGGGCTATGCGCGCAGCATCCTGCGGCTGGCTGAGGAGGCGCGCGAAAACGTGGCCGCTGCCCAGGCCAGCGCCGTGGTGCGCGTGGGCGCGCCCGAGGATTTCATGGGCGCCACGCTGATGCCTACCCTGGCCGCCGTGGAAGCGGCCTATCCGCGCCTGCGCGTGGAAGTCGAAGGCGGCCTCAGCCATCAGCTGCTGCGGCGCTACCGCGATGGCGAACTGGACCTGCTGCTGGTCAAGCAATGGGAAGTGGACGCCGATTGCGATGCGCACTGGCCCGAACCCCTGTGCTGGATCACCGCCCGCGATGCGCCGCCGCCCGCGCCCGACACCGCCGTGCCGCTGGTGGCCTTTCCGTCCGGCGCGCTGTACCGCCAGGAAATGACCGCCATGCTGGAAACCAGCGGCAAGCCCTGGCATGTGCGCTTTTCCAGCCCCAGCCTGCCCAGCCTGAGCGCTGCCGTCGCCGCGGGACTGGGGATCAGCCTGCTGCCTGCCGCCTGCGCCAGCGCCGAACACCGGCTGCTCACGCCCGAAGAAGGATTTCCGGCGCCGCGCGGTCTGCACTTGTCGCTGTATGCGCGCTCGCGGCTCAGCGACGCGGGTCACGCGCTGCGGCGCGCACTGCAGGACTTCTGCACGCAACGCGCCGCGCAGGTCACGCCGCCGGCGTGACGCCAGCGTAAGCCCGAGCCGCCTCGCCCACGGGTTCGCCCTTGCGGAATAAAGCGCGCTGGCTCGGCACCGCGGCAACCGCGGCGGCGCCGTTGGGCACGGGCAGCGCCACGAAGGTCGCTTCATTGCCCACCTGCAGGCCGTACCCGTCCAGGCCCAGCACCGCCGCGCCCGCATGCGACGCCATGTGCAAGGCCGTCAACAGATCGTCGTCCGTGTAGAAGCCCGAGCGGTAGCCGATCAGCATTGCGCGCTGCAGCATATCGCCATTGCCATAGGGCCACCAGCAATCCTGGATGTTGTCGTTGCCCGTGAATACGCGCACGCCCGCCGCGCGCAGCGCCAATACCGGCGGAAAGGCCCGGTCGCCTGGCGCGTTCGTCATGATTGCCACGCCAGCGTCGGCCAGCTTACGCGCCACATCCTCCAGCGCCCTCTGGCCGACATCGCCCAGCGCATAGGCGTGGCTGATGGCGACCCGACCCGCCAGGCCCAGCGCCTGCGCGCGCGCGGCAATGCGCGCAATCTGCGCAACGCCCTGCTCGCCCGGCTCATGCAGGTGGATATCGATCTTGGCGCCCAGCCGCTCAGCGATGCCGAACACGCAATCCAGCTGGCCTTCGGCATCGCCGTCCAGCGTGGAGGGATCGATGCCGCCCACTACCCCGGCGCCTTCGCGCACGGCCGCTTCCAGCCATTGCGGCGTGCCCGGACAGGACATCACGCCGGCCTGCGGGAACGCCACCAGTTCGATATCGACAATGCCGCGCCATTTCTCGCGCGCCGCCATGACGGCATGCAGATTCGCCAAGCCGGTCGTGGCGTCTACGTCCACGTGGCAGCGCATCGCCACCGTGCCGAACGCCGCGGCCTGCGCGATAAGGGCATCGGCGCGCCCCTCGATGGGCGGCGCGGCCGCAAGCTCTTCTTTCTCGATGGCCAGCCGTTCGCGCAGGCTGTCCGCGGGCCGGTGCGGCCGCCAGCGGTCGCCGACGAAACTCTTGTCCAGATGGATATGGCCGTCGACAAAGCCCGGCAGCACCAGGTGTCCGCGCAGGTCGGTCACCTGCGCCGCGCCCAGGACGGGCGGCTCGGCGCCCAGCGCCAGGATGCGGCCATCGCGCACGTGCATGTATAGGGGATTGCCGTCTGCTCCCACGGCATTGAGGTATACGCGGTCTGTCATGTGTCGTCTCGGTCTTGCGCGGCCATGCCATACGCATGGCCCGGGCTTGCGTACACCTTATCGGATGGCGCGCACGGCGGCCAATTAAGTGTTGCGATACCCGCCAATGCGATTCGCGATACCCGCGCATGCACGCCTGGCGGACGCAAGCTGGACTCGAGCGGGGTATGTCCCTATACTTGGCGCCTGTTGTAGTTCATTACGCATGCAGCCAGGCGATGCACATCGCTGGAAGCATCCATCACACGGCCGCGCACAGCGGCCCGGCGTGTAACGCCGAAACACCCACACCCAGCCGTAAAGGCTGCGGAACAAAACTCCTGCTTACCAGGCAGGACCATCGCTCGCCGCATCGGGCAACGTAAAAAAGCAACCAGCGTTCTGCGCTATGCGGCGGCAAGACACCTATACGGTGTGCCTTATTGCTGTCCGTCCGCGGGCGTGTCCAGTCACGTCCGCGCCGGGCAGGCATGCGATCGCGCCTACGGCCGCTCGCCTGGTGTTTCGGCTGCGTCAAAGGGGTTTGCCGCCCATCGCATCCCGCGGAAACGGCCTTCATGCAGCCATGACTGTCCGTCATGAACACGCTGTCAAGGAGAAAGGACGAAGACGATGCAAGAGACAGAATTCTTTCAGCTATCCGCCACCACCGCCATCCTGCTGCTGGTCGGGTTCTATGGCGCGACGTTCCTCATGTCGCTGCTTATCGGCCAGAAGAACGAAAACGTCGATGGCTACATGGTGTCGAACAACGCGGTCGGCTTCGGCCTGTCCACCGCCAGCATGATCGCAACCTGGATCTGGGCCGCATCGTTCTACGCCAGCGCCACCTCGGGCTACAAGTACGGCCTGTCAGGCCCCTTGCACTACGGCTTCTGGGGCGCGCTGATGATTCTCTTCATCTATCCCTTCGGCAAGCGCTTCCGCAAGCTGGCGCCCAAGGCGCACACGCTGGCCGAAGTCATACACGCGCGCCACGGCACCTCCAGCCAGATGATCATGGCGGTGTCGAACATCGTGGGCAGCTGCATCAGCCTGATGGTGAACTTCACGGCGGCGGGCGCGCTGGTCTCGATCCTGAGCCCGCTCACCTTCATCCAGGGCGTGCTCATCGCCGGCCTGGGCGTGCTGTCGTACACGCTGTGGTCGGGATTCCGCACTTCCGTAATGACGGATTTTGCGCAGCTGGCCGCCATGATCATCGCGGCGGTGGTCATCATCCCGCTCATCTTCTTCAACGCGGGCGGACCCGACGTGCTGTCGGAAAACATGTGGCGTCTGAGCGCCGACCAGGCGGACTTCTATTCCACCCGCGCCATCCTGGAACAGGGCGCGCCCTATTTCGTGGCCGTGCTGGCCTACGCCATCGGCAACCAGACCATCGCCCAGCGCCTGTTCGCGGTGCGCGAAGACCTGATCAAGCCCACGTTCCTGACAGCCACGGCGGGATATGGCGCCGTCGTGATCGGACTGGGCATGCTGGGGCTGCTGGCGCTTTTCGTCGGCCTGGAGCCCGCCAACGGCGACATGAACAACATCATCCCGCAGATGGCCTCGACCTACCTGCCGCCCTTCGGCATTGCGCTGTTCTTCCTGCTGGTGGTGGGCTCGCTGTCTTCGACCGCCGACTCCGACCTGGCCGCGCTGTCTGCCATCGTCATGACTGATGTTTACGCCAAGAACCTGGCCGGCGGCCGCCCCGATCCGCGCCGCATGCTGTGGTGGGGCCGCATCACCATGATCGTCGCCACGATGATAGGCGTGATATTCGCCAGCCTGCGCCTGGATATCCTGGTCATGCTGGTGTTCGTCGGCGCGCTGTGGGGCGCCATCGTTTTCCCCGTCATCGCCAGCTTCTACTGGGACCGCGTCGACAACCGCGCCTTCGTCAGCGCCGTGCTCAGCGCCGTGATCCTGTTCACCGTCGTGCGCTTTGAATTGCTACCCATCACCGGCGCGGTCGCCGTGTTCTTCGAGATCTGCTCGGCCATCGGCGGCGGCGTGGTGCTGGGCCTCATGACGTTCGGCTTCTTCGGCCGCCCCGCGGCGCTCGCGGTGGGCGCCCTGGGCATGCTGGTCATGCTGCCCGTGTTCGTAGGCACCTTGCGCGAGTACATCGTCCTGATGGGCTCGCTGACCGCCTACGGCGTCAGCGCCACGGTCTGCGCCGGTCTCAGCCTGCGCAACCAGCAGCGCTTCGATTTCAGCCTGTTGGCGGACCGCGTGACTTCCTTCCAGGAAGCCCAGGACGCCCTTTCCGCACCCGCCGTGCAACGCCCCGAAATCCAGCCGGCGCAAGGCTGAGCATCCATCAAGCAACAAGGAGACTGATATGTGGTTGACGTTCTACTTCCTGGTGTGGCCCGGCATTTCCGCCCTCATCCTGGCGCTGCTGTGCGTGACGCTATGGCGGGACATCCGCGCTGCCAGGCGCAGCGGCAAAGCGATGGTCTGAGGCCGTACGCTGGGGGCCGTTGCATTCACGCCAGCCGCAACGGACGCTGGGCCTGCGACTGCGCTTCAAGGTAGACCGCGTGCGTGTCCGCCACGAAGCGGGACAGGGCGAAGTCCCGCACTGCCTTTTCCCGCGCCGCGCGCCCCATGGGACCCAGTAGCTGCGGTTGCGCCAGGATCTCGCGCAGCACGCCTGCCACGGCCTCGGGCGTGCGCGCCGGGACCACCCAGCCGTCCAGCCCGGGATACACATTCTCGGCCAGCCCGCCGGCATTGCTGACGATGACCGGCACACCCATGGCCATCATCTCGCGGCACGCGAACGAGATGGTCTCCATCTCCGAGGACAGCACAAAGCCCACGTCCAGCGCGGCCACGAAGGACCGCACGTCGTCCAGCAGGCCCGAGAAGATCACCTGGTCTTCCATGCCCAGTTCACGCACCCGCCGGCGCTGAGGTTCGCCGGGAGGCTCGCCAGCGATCATGATGACGATACGCGCCCGCAGCTCGACAGGCAGCAAGGACAGGGCCTCGACCATGTCCGGCCAGCGCTTGTAGTCCGCGGTGCCTGCATTGCTGCCGACCACCAGCCGGCCCGCGTGCGCAGCCGGCAGCCAACGGCGGCGGGCTTCAGCCCTCGCCTGCGGCGCGGGGGGCATGAACCGCTCCACGTCCACGCCATTGCGCACGGTGCGCAGGCCGCAGCGCCCGAATGCGCTGCCCGCCAGCTTGCGGCGCGTGTGCTCGCACACACAGATGACGCGGTCCGTCGCCAGCCGGGCGCGCAGCGTCGCGCCCAGGCTGCTGGCGATCCGGTCGTTGTGCTGCGTATACACCACCGCAGGGCTGTCCGCCCCCAGCCCCAAGCCTGCCAGCATGCACACACGATGGTCGGCAGAACCGTTGACGTGCGCGATGTCGAAGCGTTCCTGCACCAGCAGTCGCCGCAGGCGCCGTGCATTGGGCAGCGCGGCCAGCAGACCGCCGCGGAAATCCAGCGCTTCGACCCGCACGCCCGGCATCGCCAGGGCCGTCTTGAACAGCCGGCTGTCTGGCGGCGCCGCCACGACGATATCGTGCGCGCCGCGCAGCGCGCCGGCCAGCGACAGCACATACGTGGTATGCCCGCCCCCATCGCCGCGATGGAAATTGGTGTACAGGATCTTCATCGAGCAACGCCGGTTCAGGCCCTGGACGGACCGGTCCCCGCGGCCGCCATCCGCGCATATCCCCGTGCACGTTTCGGCGCGCAAGGTGCATAATGCGCCGCAACGGCAATTTCATCGTTGGCCGTTTCAAAGCTCTTCGAGACAGATTTTCGAGCACTCACGGATCGCTCCTTGTGTTTCAGCGCCGCCAAGCGGGAACTTGGCAGACACGCTGAACTCTACGCAGTCGGCAATTACAGAAGCCGGACCGACTCATTACATTTGTGCAAGGAATGCGAGGCGCCCCATGCGTATCCTCTTGATCGAAGATGAAAGAAAGCTCGCGGACTACGTCCGCAAAGGATTGACCGAGCACAACTACGTGGTCGACATCGCCCGCGACGGTATCGACGGACGGCACGCCGCCATCGAGGGCGACTACGACGTGGTGGTGCTGGACGTTATGCTGCCCGGCGTCGACGGTTTCGGCGTGCTGGCGGACCTGCGCAAGCACAAGGAAACGCCGGTCCTGATGCTGACCGCCCGCGACAAGGTGGAAGATCGCGTGCGCGGCCTGGAAGGCGGCGCGGACGATTACCTCGTCAAGCCTTTCGCCTTTTCCGAGCTGCTGGCGCGGATCCAGGCCCTGCTGCGCCGCGGCCGCGGGCAGGAGTCGACGCTGCTCAAGCTTGCCGACCTGGAGATGGACCTGGCGCGGCGCAAGGCGCAACGCGGCGGCATGCGCCTGGACCTGACCGCCAAGGAATTCACGCTGCTGACGCTGATGCTGCGCCGCCACGGCCAGGTGCTGTCCCGGACGGTGCTGGCCGAGCAAGTCTGGGACATGAACTTCGACAGCGACACCAACGTCATCGAAGTCGCCGTGCGGCGCCTGCGGGCCAAAATAGACGACCCGTTCGAAACCAAGCTGCTGCATACCGTGCGCGGCATGGGCTACGTGCTGGAGCTGCGCGAAAAATGAAGCTGCCGCGCATCGCGTCGATGGAAATCCGCCTCACGCTGCTGCTCGGCATCATTGCGTTGGTGGTGTCCAGCATCGCCGGCTACACCTTGTTCTGGGCCTTGAAGCGCGAGGTGCAGCGCCAGGAGATCACCGAGGTGGCCGGCAAGCTGGAGCTCATCAACCACCTCATCGGCATGCAGACCACGCTGGCGCAGATGCAGGATCTGCGTGGCGCCCTGGACAACATCATGGTCGGTCACGGCAATCTCAAGACCTGGATCACGCTCGCCGACGGCAGCGTGTTCTACGGCGAGGCGCCGCCCGTGGACGTGCGGCCGCTGTCCGGGCGCGAGATCAGGCTGCACTCGCAGGACGGCTGGAACATGCGCGGGCTGCGCGTGCCGCTGGAAGGCACGCTGCTGCCGGGGGCCGAGCTCACCGTGGCCGTTAACCTGCGCCCTGGCACGCAGTTCCTGTATGCCTTCGCCACCGCGCTGGTCCTGATCTGCGCCACCTGGGTCGGCGCCACGCTGGTGCTGTCGGCATGGGCGGTGCGGCGCTCACTGTCGCCCATCCGCCGCCTGTCCCAGCAGGCCGCCCGGATCCAGCCGGACAATCTTGCCGTGCGCCTGCCGGAACAGGGCATAGACCGCGAGCTGCGCGAATTCACCCATACCTTCAACGGCATGCTGGGCCGGGTGCAAACGGCCTACCAGCAGATGGAAGGCTTCAACGCCGACGTGGCGCACGAACTGCGCACGCCCCTGGCCACGCTGATCAGCGGCGCCGAGGTCATCCTGTCGTCCCCCCGTTCCGAGCAGGAGCTGCGAGAGGTGCTGGAATCCAACCTGGAGGAGCTGGAAGGGCTGAAGGCGCTGGTCAACGACATGCTGTTCCTGGCCCGCGCCGACGGCGGCGAACCAGCGGGGGACCTGCAGGAAGTGGACGTGCGCCGCGAGGTCGCCCGCGTGGCCGAGTACTACGAAGCCGCGCTGGACGAAGCCGGCGTGTCCATGACCGCGCACGGCGCCGCCATCCTGATGGCCAACCCGCGGCTGTTGCGGCGCGCCATCGCCAACCTGCTCAGCAACGCCATCCGGGCCACGCCACGGGGACGCGGCATCGACCTCTATTGCATCACCCGGCAAGAGGAGATCGAGATCAGGGTCAGGAACCCCGGCGCGCCGATCGCAGCCGAGGCGCTGCCGCGCATCTTCGACCGCTTCTATCGCGGCGACGATGCCCGCAGCCGGCGCGCCGACGGGCACGGCCTGGGCCTGGCCATCGTCCGCGCCATTGCCCGCATGCACGGCGGCAACGCGTTCGCGCGCTGCGGCGGTCAGGGCACCGAGGTCGGCTTCACGCTGTCCCGGACGCCGAACATTACAGGAAAGTAATCCTCCCGACAGGTTGCGGTGTGGAGCGCGTCACTAAAGTGGCGCCTCCTACCCCCAATTCGAGTCTAGAGGATACGCATGAAGAAACTGGTGAAACTCGCACAAGGCGCCGTGGCCGCGGGCGTCTTTTTGCTTTCCTTCGGCGCCATGGCTGCCCCCGGCCACGGCGCGGGCCACGGCGGCGGCCATGACGCCGCCGCCCCCATCGGCAAGCCCGGCAACCCCGCCAAGGTCTCGCGCACGATCGTGGTCGACATGACGGATGCAATGCGCTTCACGCCGGACAAGATCGACGTCAAGGCGGGCGAGACCATCCGTTTCAAGGTCACCAACTCCGGCAAGATCCGCCACGAAATGGTGCTGGGCACCACGGCAGACCTGAACAGCCACTACCAGATGATGCTCAAGGACCCGGGCATGCGCCACGAGGAGCCGAACTCCGTGTCCCTGGAAGCGGGCAAGGCCGGCGACATCGTCTGGACCTTCGACAAGGCGGGAACCGTCGCCTTCGCCTGCCTGGAGCCCGGACACTATCCCGCCGGCATGAAGGGCGCGGTTTCCGTCAAGTAATCCACTGCCGGGATGCCGGTCCGGCTACCGGGGAGATAGAGCATGAGTAGAGCAGTTTCGAATCCGCGCCGCCGGTTTGTGCAGGGCCTGGCCACGGGCGGCGCGCTGGCCGGCATGGGTCTGTGGAGCCCGTCTTCTTGGGCGCAGGCCGGCGCCGCCCGGCAGAGCGTGCTGTCGGGCACCGAGTTCAACCTGGAGATCGGCGAGAGCCCCGCCAATTTCACTGGCGCTCCCCGCATCGCAACCACGGTCAACGGCATGCTGCCCGCGCCCACGCTGCGTTGGCGCGAAGGCGACCGCGTCACGCTGCGCGTCACCAACCGCCTGCGCGAAGACACCTCGATCCACTGGCACGGCATCATCCTGCCCACCGGCATGGACGGCGTTCCCGGCCTGAGCTTTCCCGGCATCGCGCCCGGCGAAACCTTCACGTACCAGTTCGACGTGGGGCAAAGCGGCACGTACTGGTATCACAGCCATTCCGGCTTCCAGGAACAAACGGGACTGTACGGCGCCATCGTCATCGACCCCAAGCGCCCGGACCCGGTGCGCGCGGACCGCGACTATGTGGTGCTGTTGTCCGACTGGACCGACGAGGATCCCATGAGCGTGTTCCGCAAGCTCAAGGTGATGCCCGACTACTACAACTACATCCAGCCCACCGTCGGCAGCCTGATCGACGACGCCGAAAAATCCGGCTGGAAGAATGCGCTGAACGAGCGGCTCATGTGGCAGAAGATGCGCATGAACCAGACCGACCTGGCCGACGTCTCGGGCGCAACCTATACCTTCCTTACCAACGGCAAATCGCCGGCCGGCAACTGGACCGGCCTGTTCCGTCCGGGCGAACGGATCCGCCTGCGCTTCATCAACGGGTCGGCCATGACCTACTTCGACGTGCGCATCCCCGGCCTGAAGATGACGGTGGTGGCCGCCGACGGCCTCGCCGTGCGGCCCGTGGAGGTGGAAGAGTTCCGCATCGCCGTGGCCGAGACCTATGACGTCATCGTCGAACCGCAGGACGAGCGCGCCTACACGATCTTTTCGCAGGCCATGGACCGCTCCGGCTATGCGCGCGGCACGCTGGCCCCGCGCGAGGGCATGCAGGCCGAGATCCCGGCGCTGGACCCGGTGCAGGTGCTGACCATGATGGACATGGGCATGGCGCACGACATGCCCGGTATGGACATGGGCGGCTCGCAAGCGGGGGGAATGGACCACGGCGCTCAGGGTGCAATGAACCATGGCGCTCAGGGCGGCATGAATCACGGCTCCATGGCCGGCATGGACCACGCCGGCATGGCAGGAATGGCAGGCATGAACCATGGCGCGGGCGGCAACGAAGGCGGCATGGTCGAGGTCAAGCATCCCTACCCCGCCGAGTACAGTCCCGCCAACTCCATGGTGCCTGACATCGTTTCGACCCGGCTGGACGATCCAGGCGTGGGCCTGCGCAACAACGGCCGCCGCGTGCTGACCTATGCGGACCTGCACTCCATGGTCGAACCCGCGGACAACCGCCCGCCGACTCGCGAGATCGAACTGCACCTGACCGGCAACATGGACCGCTACATGTGGTCGTTCAACGGGCTGAAGTTCACCGAGGCCAAGCCCATCGTGCTCAAGTATGGCGAGCGCGTGCGCTTCGTGCTGGTCAACGACACCATGATGACGCACCCCATCCACCTGCATGGCTTGTGGAGCGACCTCGAATCCGCCGACGGCAATTTCCAGGTGCGCAAGCACACGATCAGCCTGAACCCGGCGCAGCGCCTCACTTACCGCGTTAGCGCGGACGCGCGCGGCAACTGGGCCTATCACTGCCACTTGCTGTTCCACATGGAGGCCGGCATGTTCCGCGCGGTCGTCGTGGAATAGGGGGAATAATGAGAACAACGACATCCAGAATGCACTGGTCCGGGCTCGTCGCGGGCGCCGCCCTTCTTGCGGCCGCATCCGGACTGGCCCAGGCGCAGGCGCCGGCCGGAACGATGGACGGCATGGACCATGGCTCGATGCAAGGCATGGACCACAGTTCGATGCCTGGCATGAACCATGGATCGACGCAGGGTCAGAATCCGACCTCGACGAAGAGCATGGCCCCCGGTTCAATGAAAGGCATGGACCACGGCTCGATGCCGGGCATGGATCACAGTTCGATGCCGGGCATGGATCACGGCGCCATGCCCGGCATGGACGAATCCCCGCCCAAAGGCCCGCCGGTGGGATCCCTGCCCTCCAGCGACGGCAGCACGGAGCAGCGCTACGCCGCCTACCGCATCCATCCGCACATGATGGACAACGTCGTCACCAGCCATCTGCTGTTCGACAAGCTTGGCGTCGCCTACGACCGCAACGAACAGACCAGCCTGCAATGGGACGGCCAGTTCTGGATCGGCCGCGATCTGAACAAGCTGTGGATAAAAAGCGAAGGCGATCGCCTGAACGGCAGCACGGACGCCAAGATCGAAGCCTTCTGGAGCCACACGATCTCGCCGTTCTGGGACCTGCAACTCGGTGCGCGGCGCGATTTCGGCACGGGACCGAAGCGCAACTGGGCGGCGTTCGGCGTGCAAGGCGTGGCGCCCTACGGCATCGAAACCGAAATCACCGGCTACGTCGGCGGATCCGGCAGAACCGCGCTGGCGCTGAAGGCGGAATACGACCTGCTGCTCACGCAGCGCCTGATCCTGACGCCTGAAATCGAAGCCAGCCTGAACGGCAAGAATGACGAGGCGCGCGGCGTGGGTTCCGGGCTGTCGGACGCATCGTTCTCCTTGCGGCTGCGCTACGAGGTCACGCGCGAATTCGCCCCGTATGTCGGCGTGTCGTTCGGACGCAAGTTCGGCAAGACCGCCAGCTACGCCAGCGAAGCCGGAGAAAGCCGTTCCGAACGCGCGATCCTGGCCGGCGTGCGCATCTGGTTCTAAGTATCGCCGGCGCCGCAACTCGCGGCGCCGGCCAGAACTTTTTCAACTGCTACGCCCGCATCCGCGCGATCTGTGCTGAAACACGGCCGTTTCCGTCCGAACATTACAGGAATGTAAACCGCCAGCAATGTGACGGTCAGACGCGCCTCCCTATAGTGGCCCCTTTGTCCACACAGCGGCGGAGCGGCAATGCTTGAAGCGATGGATCTTGGTTGCATGCGCGCGGAGCGCCCGCTGTTCAAGCAACTGGCCTTGCAGGTGGCGCCCGGCGAATGCCTCTTCGTCCACGGACGCAACGGCAGCGGCAAGACCAGCCTGCTGCGCATTCTGGCGGGCTTGGCGCAGCCCGCTCGCGGCAAGGTGCTGTGGCAGGGACTCGGCATTTCGCAACTTGGCAGCAACTATCGCAGCCAGTTCTTCTATTTGGGGCATGCCGACGGCCTCAATGGTGAACTCAGCGCTATCCAGAATCTGCGGGCGCTACAGGCCGCAAGCGGACACGCGGAGCGTCCCGCGGCGATTGCCTCCGCGCTGCACGAGGCAGGACTCGACGACAAGCAGCATCTTCCTATCCGCACCCTGTCGGCTGGCCAGAGGCGGCGGGCGGCCCTCGCCCGCCTGCTTGCCGAATTCCGCCCCCTCTGGATTCTCGACGAACCCGTGACCGCCCTGGACGCCACCGCTCACGCGTGGCTGGCGCGCGCCATGGATCGCCATCTGCGCGATGGCGGCGCGATCGTGGCGACGAGCCATCAGGCGATCGCGCTGGACCATGCGCACAAGCAGATCCGGCTTGGCTCCTAGCGCATGAGTTCCATGCCGAAATTGCTCGCAGCCATTGCGCTGCGCGACCTGCGCATCGCCCAACGGCGCGCCAGCGACACGCTGACGCCGCTGGCCTTCTTCCTGGTGGCCGCCAGCCTGTTCCCCCTGGCTGTCGGCCCCGAGCCGGAAACGCTACGCGCCATTGCGCCAGGCGTGCTCTGGGTGACGGCCTTGCTGTCCTGCCTGATGTCGCTGGGCCGCCTGTTCGAGGCAGACCATCGCGACGGTTCACTGGAGCAGTTGATACTGTCCGCCGCGCCCTTGCCGGTGATCGTGCTGGGCAAGGTAGCGGCCCACTGGCTGCTGTCCGGTTTGCCGCTGACCTTGCTTGCGCCCGTGCTGGGCCTGCAATTCGGCCTGGATGCCGCCGCCCTTCTGATCCTGACGCTGGGCCTGGCCATCGGCACGCCCGCGCTTGGCCTGATCGGCGCCATAGGCGCGGCGCTCACCCTGACCGCGCGCGGCGGCGGCGCGCTGCTGGCCCTGCTGGTGCTGCCCCTCTTCATTCCCATTCTGGTATTCGGCGCGGGCGCTGTGCAGGCAGCGCAAAGCGGCCTGGGCGCGAATGCGCACCTGTCGCTGTTGGGCGCCGTGCTGGCCTTGTCCCTGTTCCTCGCGCCGCTGGGCGCGGCCGCCGCCCTACGCATCTCGCTTGAATGAGGAACCCATGATCCGCTGGTTTCACTATGCCTCGCCCAAGGCCTTCTATCCCCTGGCCGGAAAAGCAATCCCCTGGTTCGCCACGGCCGCGGTCCTGCTGGCCGCGGCCGGCCTCTATATCGGCTTTATCGCCGCGCCCGCCGATTTTCAGCAGGGCCAGGGCTACCGCATCATCTTCGTCCATGTCCCGGTCTCCTGGATGTCGATGTTCGTTTATCTGGTGATGGCGTTCTGGGCGTTGATCCACCTGGTTTTCAACAGCAGGCTGTCAGCCATGATGATCGCCGCGCTGGCGCCTACCGGCGCGTTGTTCACGTTTCTTTCGCTGTGGACCGGCGCGCTATGGGGCAAGCCCATGTGGGGCGCCTGGTGGGTCTGGGATGCGCGGCTGACTTCGGAATTGATCCTGCTTTTCCTGTACGCGGGCTATATCGCGTTGAGGGCCGCCATCGACGATCCGCAGCGTGCCGACCGCGCCGGATCGGTGCTGGTGCTGGCCGGCGTGGTCAACATTCCCATCATCTATTTCTCGGTGCAATGGTGGAGCACCTTGCATCAGGGCGCTTCGGTCTCGCTGACCGCCGCGCCCAGCATGGCCGGCATCATGCTCGCCGGCATGCTGCTGATGTCCCTGGCCGCGTGGATGTACAGCATCGCAACGGCGCTGGCGCGCCTGCGCTGCATCGTGCTCGAGCGCGAGCGGCACGCGGCCTGGATCCGCGAACAATGGAGTAGCGAATGATGCACTGGTCCAGTCTGGGCGAGTTCCTCGCCATGGGCGGTTATGCGGTTTACGTGTGGGGATCGCTGCTGATGACGGCGTTCCTGCTGGGCAGCGAACAGCTGCTGCTGGCGCGCCGCCGCCGCGCGATACTGGCGGGGCCGACCCCCGTTCAATGGCGGGAGGGCGGCGATGAGTAAGCGGACACGTCGCTTGTGGCTCGTCCTGGGCGGGCTGGCCTCGGTAGGCGTGGCCAGCGCGCTGGTGCTCAACGCCTTCCAGAGCAATCTGGTGTTCTTCTACACGCCCACCCAGGTCAGCAATAACGAAGCGCCGGCTGGACGCGCCTTCCGCGTGGGCGGCATGGTCGAAGGCGGCAGCGTGCAGCGCACGCCGGGCTCGCTCACCGTCCGTTTCGTCGTGACCGATACGGCCCACACCGTCCGCGTGGCCTATGAAGGCATCCTGCCGGACCTGTTCAGCGAAGGAAAGGGCGTCGTGGCGCAGGGCCGGCTGGACGGCGATGGCCTGTTCCGCGCCGACGAAGTGCTGGCCAAGCATGACGAGAACTACATGCCGCCCGAGGCGCAGCACGCGATCGATCAGGCCGTATCGCAGGCCGCACCGAAGACCGCCCCCCAGGAGGCCCGCTCCCGATGATTCCGGAACTCGCTCATTTCGCCCTGATCCTGACGCTGTTCGTGGCGCTGGTGCAAGGTGCGCTCGCGCTGCGCGGCGCGGCCCTGGACCGCGCGGACTGGATCGCCATTGCGCGGCCCGCCGCGCAGATCCAGTTCCTGCTGGTTTCGTTCAGCCTTGGGGCGCTGATCTGGTCTTTCGCGGCCAAGGACTATTCGGTGGCCTATGTGGCCTACAACTCGAACTCCCAATTGCCCTTGTTCTACCGCATCGCGGCGACCTGGGGCGGGCATGAAGGCTCGCTGCTGCTATGGATGTTCATGCAGACGGGCTGGGCCGGCGCGGTCAGCCTGTTTTCGCGGCAGTTGCCCGACGCCATGGTCGCGCGCGTGCTCGGCGTGCTGGGCCTGATCAGCGCGGGCTTCCTGCTGTTCGTGCTGCTGACGTCGAATCCGTTCGAACGCCTGGTCCCGGCCCCGGCTGACGGATTGGACCTGAACACGCTGCTGCAGGACATCGGCCTGATCTTCCACCCGCCGCTGCTGTACATGGGCTATGTCGGGTTCTCGGTGGCGTTTGCGTTCGCCATCGCCGCGCTGCTGTCGGGCAATCTGGACGCGGTCTGGGCCCGCTGGTCGCGCCCATGGACCACGGCGGCCTGGCTGTTCCTGACCCTGGGCATCGCGGTCGGCAGCTGGTGGGCCTACTACGAGCTGGGTTGGGGCGGCTGGTGGTTCTGGGACCCGGTGGAAAACGCCTCCTTCATCCCCTGGCTGGCCGGCACGGCGCTGATCCACTCGCTGGCCGTGACCGAAAAGCGCGGCAGCTTCAAGAGCTGGACCGTGCTGCTGGCGATCGGCACGTTTGCGCTGGCCTTGCTGGGCGCGTTCCTGGTGCGTTCGGGCGTGCTGACCTCGGTGCATGCGTTCGCGACGGACCCGGCGCGCGGCGTATTCATCCTGGCGCTGTTCACCGCCACGGTCGGCAGCTCTCTGTTCCTGTATGCCCTGCGCGCGCCCCGGATCGGCCACGGCGGCCAGTTCGCGTTCGTATCGCGCGAATCGCTATTGCTGGTCAACAACGTGCTGCTGGCGGTTGCCGCCGCGAGCGTGTTGCTGGGCACGCTATATCCGCTGCTCATCGACGCGCTGGGCCTGGGCAAGCTGTCGGTCGGACCACCCTACTTCAACGCGGTCTTCGTGCCGCTGATGGTGCCCGCGCTGCTGCTCATGGCGGTGGGGCCCATGGCCAACTGGAAATCGGCCGATGCTGGCAGCCTGCTCAAACGCCTGTCGATTCCCGCGGCGCTGGCCGTGCTGGCGGGCGTGGGCGTTCCCCTGCTCTTCGAGCGTTGGTCCGGGGGCACGGCGCTGGGGCTGGGACTGGCCGCGTGGTTGGCGACCGCCATCGCCGTGGACGTCGTCAAGCGCATCCGCGCGACCCGCGACCGCTGGTGGCGCCAGCCACGCAGCTGGCTGGGCATGCATCTGGCTCACCTGGGCGTGGCGGTGTTCGTCACGGGGGTTACGCTGGTGGGCAGCTACGAGACCGAACAGGATCTGCTGATGCAGCCCGGGCAAAGCGCGCCAGTGGCTTCGTATCGCGTCGAATTCAAGGGCGTGGCGCGCGTGCGCGGCCCGAACTACGAATCCGATATGGGAACCTTCGCGCTCTACCGCGGCGAAAAGCGCCTGCGCGACCTGCATCCAGAAAAGCGCACTTATGCGTCCTCGGCGCTGCCGATGACGGAGGCGGCCATCGCCGCCAACGGCCTGCGCCATGTCTACGTCGCCCTGGGCGAACCCATGGAGCAAGGCGCCTGGAGCGTGCGCCTGTACTACAAGCCGTTCGTCGACTGGATCTGGGGCGGCTGCATCCTCATGGCCCTGGGCGGGCTGCTGGCGATCAGCGATCCGCGCTACCGCCTGAAGCGCCGCGAGAAAAAACAGCCGCAACGCGCAGTACCGCAGGCGCCGGCGGAGGCCCGGCCATGAGCCGCTACATCTGGCCCCTGGCGGGCTTCGTGGTGCTGGTGTTCTTTCTAGGAATAGGCCTGACCCTAAACCCGTCCGAAGTGCCGTCGCCGCTGATCGACAAGCCCGCGCCCGCGTTTGCCCTGCCCGAACTGCATGAGCCCCAGAAGACCTTCACGCCTGAGAGCATGAAAGGCCGGGTATGGGTGCTGAACGTCTGGGCGTCCTGGTGCTATGCCTGCCTGACGGAACACCCCTACATCCAGGAGTTGTCGTCGCAGCACGGCGTGCCTGTCATAGGCTTGAACTACAAGGACATACGGGACGAAGCCATCGCCTGGCTGGTGCGCAACGGCGATTCCTACGAGGCGTCCGTGTCCGACACCGACGGCAAGGTCGGCATCGACTACGGCGTCTACGGCGTGCCGGAGACCTTCGTCATCGACCAGGCCGGGACCATCCGCTACAAGCACATCGGCCCGGTGACGCGCGAATCGCTGCGCGACACCCTGCTTCCGCTGATCCGGGGGCTGCAATGAAGATACTCCTGCGCGTATTCGCGCTATCGCTGGCGTTGGGCTACGGCGCGGGCGCCCAAGGCTCGACTGACGACCGCCGCGTCACCGAGATCGCCTCGGAACTGCGCTGCCTGGTCTGCCAGAACGAATCCATTGCCGCCTCGCGCGCCGACCTCGCCGTCGATCTGCGCCGCGAGATCCGTCAGCAGCTGGACGCCGGAAAATCCGAGGCCGACATCCTGGCCTATATGGAGGCCAGGTACGGCGACTTCATCCTCTACCGGCCGCGCCTGAAAGCCTCCACGCTGCTGCTCTGGTTCGGCCCCGCCGCGCTGCTGGCCGCCGGGCTGGCCGCGCTGGCCCTGACCTTGCGCCGGCGCAGGCTGCGCCAGCGCCGCCCCGCGCTGACGCCTGCCGAGCGCCGGACTGCCGACGCCCTGCTGGGCGTCGACGCTGAAAAAGGATCTGGAACATGACTCAGCTCTTCTATCTGTCGGCCGCGTTGATGGCCGCCGTCGTCACCCTATGGCTGATCGCCGCCCTGCGGCGTGCGCCCGCCGCCAGCGCCGCCAACAAGCGCCGGGCGGCGAACGTGGCGGTGCTGCGCGACCAGCTGCGCGAGCTGGAGCGGGACCGCGCCAACGGCATCCTCTCGCAAGACGCCTTCGCCGAAGCGCGCACCGAGCTACAGCGGCTGGCGCTGGAAGAAGCCGGCGAAACGCAAGACCGTGCCACGGCGACGAACCCCGGCCGGCTGCTGCCTGCGAGCCTGGCCCTCGCGCTGCCTCTGGCCGCCATAATTGCCTATGTGGCGCTGGGCAACCCCGCCGCCATCGCCCCGCCTCAGGCGCCTGTCGCACAACCCGAGGTCACCGCCGCCGACATCCGGGCCATGGTGGCCAAACTTGAGACCCGCCTGGCGAACAATCCCGACGACTATCAGGGGTGGCTGATGCTGGCCCGTTCCCACCGCTACTTCGGCCGGCACGCCGACGCGGTCCAGTCCTTTGCCCGGGCCGCGCCGGTGGTGGACAGCAACCCGGCAGCCCTGGCCGAGTACGCCGAATCGCTGGTGCTCAGCGCCAACCGGGGTTTCGGCGGACAGCCTGACCAGCTGTTGCGGCGCGCGTTGGACCTCAACCCCGAGGAGCCGCTGGCCCTGATGCTGGCGGGCGCAAGCCGCTTTGACCAGCGCGATTTCCCGGCGGCCATCGATTTCTGGCAACGCCTGCTGGCCAGGCTGCCTGCCGGCAGCGACATGGCGCGCACCGTCAATGAGGGCATCACGCTGGCCCGCCAGCGCCAGCGCGAAGGCGCTGCGCCATGATCGCGGCGGCCCGTCATGCTTGACCTGTCCCTCATCGGCTTGGCCACCGCTTTCATCGCGGGGACCGCATCGTTTCTGTCGCCTTGCGTGCTGCCGCTGGTGCCAGGCTATCTGTCTTACATCGCGGGCGGATCCGGCGCGTCCGCGGATGATGGCCGTGCGCTGCGCTGGCGCATGCTGGGGCTGGCGGCCTGCTTCGTCGCCGGCTTCTCTACTGTCTTTGTCATCTTCGGGGCCAGCGTCACGGCGCTGAGCCGCCTGCTGCTGTCCTACCGCTACGAACTGAACCTGGCCGCAGGCGCCATCATCGCGCTGGCGGGCTTGATGTTGCTGGGCGTCCTGCGCCTGCCCGCCTGGGCGCAGCGCTACTACCGGTTCGATCCGGCGGGCCAGGGCAGCCCCGGCAGCGCCGCGATCCTGGGCGCCGCGTTCGGATTCGGCTGGACGCCTTGCATCGGCCCGATCCTGGCCGGCATCCTGGCGCTGGGCGCGGCCTCGGCCAGTGTGGGCCAGGGCGTGGCCCTGCTGGGCGTCTACGCACTGGGACTGGGCGTCCCCTTTTTAGCGGCAGCCTGGTTCATGAGCCCCTTCCTGCGCCGCATGCAGGGCCTGCAACGCGCCGGCCGGATCCTGCGAATCCTGACCGGGCTGATCCTGATCGTGATGGGCTGGGCCATCGCCACCGGCCAATTGGCCCGTTTCGCCATCTGGATGCTGCTGACCTTCCCCGCCTTGGGCAGACTGGGCTGAGCCAGGTCAAAACTCGTCCGATCAAACGCTTGACCTTGACATCATTGGAATCTTTATAGTGACACCCATCAGCAGGAAATTCCAAGTTTTCAAGGAGCGGATATGAGTGCCATCCCAGCAGACAGCGTCGCGGTCAGCCTGCCTATCGAAGGCATGACCTGCGCCTCGTGCGTGGGCCGGGTCGAAAAGGCCTTGAAGGCCGTGCCGGGCGTCAACCAGGCCAGCGTCAACCTGGCGACCGAACGCGCCGACATCACGTTTGCAGGGGCGCCGGACGTCGCCGCCGCCGTGCAGGCGGTGCAGAAGGCGGGTTACGCCGTCGCCGAAACCACGATCGAACTGTCGGTCACCGGCATGACCTGCGCCTCCTGCGTGGGCCGCGTCGAAAAAGCCCTGAAGGCGGTGCCCGGCGTCAGCGCCGCCAGCGTCAACCTCGCCACCGAACGCGCCAGCATCACCGCGGCCGGTGGCGTGCCCGCCAGCGCCCTGATCCAGGCGGTGGCCAAGGCCGGCTACGAAGCGAAGCCCCTGGCCGCCGAAGCCAGCGACACCGACGCCGTGGCCGAACGCCAGGCCGCCGAGCTGAAGTCACTGAAGCGCGCGCTGACCGTCGCCACGATCTTCGCGCTGCCGGTGTTCATACTGGAAATGGGCGCGCACATCGTGCCGGCGTTCCACCACGTCATCGCCGAAACCATCGGCACGCAGAACAGCTGGTACCTGCAATTCGTGCTGGCCAGCATCGTGCTGTTCGGCCCCGGCCTGCGCTTCTTCAAGAAAGGTATCCCCGCGCTGCTGCGCGGCGCGCCCGACATGAACTCGCTGGTGGCGGTGGGCACGTCCGCCGCCTATGCCTATTCGGTGGTCGCCACCTTCGCGGCCGCACTGCTGCCCGCCGGCACCGTCAACGTCTATTACGAGGCCGCCGCGGTCATCGTGGCGCTGATCCTGCTGGGCCGCTACATGGAGGCACGCGCCAAGGGCAATACGTCCGAGGCCATCAAGCGCCTGCTCGGCCTGCAGGCCAAGACCGCGCGCGTCGTGCGCAACGGCGCGACGCTGGAACTCGCCATCGAGGAAGTGGTGGCGGGCGACCTGATCGAAGTCCGCCCCGGCGAACGCATCCCGGTGGATGGCGAGGTGGTGGAAGGCAACAGCTTCATCGACGAGTCCATGATCAGCGGCGAACCCGTGCCCGTCGAAAAGCAGCCCGGCTCCGAAGTGGTCGGCGGCACCGTCAACCAGAACGGCGCGCTGACGTTCCGCGCCACCAAGGTCGGCGGCGACACGCTGCTGGCGCAGATCATCCGCATGGTCGAACAGGCGCAAGGCTCCAAGCTGCCGATCCAGGCCCTGGTGGACCGCATCACCATGTGGTTCGTGCCTGCCGTCATGGCGGCGGCCGTCGTGACCTTCATCATCTGGCTGACGTTCGGCCCCGAACCCGCCCTGACCTTCGCGCTGGTCAATGCCGTGGCCGTGCTGATCATCGCCTGCCCCTGCGCCATGGGCCTGGCCACGCCGACCTCCATCATGGTGGGCACGGGCCGCGCCGCGCAGATGGGCGTGCTGTTCCGCAAGGGCGAAGCGCTGCAATCGTTGAAGGACGCGCAGGTCGTGGCCGTGGACAAGACCGGCACGCTGACCAAGGGCCGTCCCGAGCTGACCGACCTGATCGTTGCACAGGGCTTCGACCGCGCTGCGGTGCTGGGCAAGGTTGCCACCGTCGAGGCCAAGTCGGAACACCCGATCGCCCAAGCCATCGTGGATGCGGCGCGCGCCGAGAACATTGCGCTGGGCTCGATTTCGCAATTCGAATCGATCACCGGCTTTGGCGTCAGCGCCCGGGTCGACGGCGACCTGGTCGAGATCGGCGCCGACCGCTTCATGCGCGAACTGGGCCTGAGCGTCGAGTCCTTCGGTTCGGACGCCGCGCGCCTGGGCGACGAAGGCAAGACGCCGCTGTACGCCGCCATCAACGGCCAGCTGGCCGCCATGATCGCCGTGGCTGACCCCATCAAGGAAACCACGGCCGCCGCGATCCGCGCCCTGCATGACCTGGGTCTGAAGGTCGCGATGATCACCGGCGACAACCGCCGCACCGGCGAGGCCATCGCCCGCCAGCTCGGCATCGACGAAGTCGTCGCCGAAGTGCTGCCCGACGGCAAGGTCGCGGCGGTGCAGCGCCTGAAGCAGCAGTACGGTCCCATCGCCTACGTGGGCGACGGCATCAACGATGCGCCGGCCCTGGCCGAAGCGGACGTGGGCCTGGCCATCGGCACCGGCACGGACATCGCCATCGAAGCCGCCGACGTGGTGCTGATGTCGGGAGACCTGGGCGGCGTGCCCAACGCCATCGCGCTGTCCAAGGCCACCATCCGCAACATCAAGCAGAACCTGTTCTGGGCGTTTGCCTACAACGTGGCGCTGATCCCGGTAGCGGCAGGCTTGCTGTATCCGATCAACGGCAGCCTGCTGTCTCCGGTGTTCGCGGCGGGCGCGATGGCCTTGTCCAGCGTGTTCGTGCTGAGCAACGCGTTGCGGCTGCGCCGCTTCGCCGCGCCCTTCCCGGCCCGCGGCTGAGCGGGGCTTCCCGGCAGCCGCCGGGAAGCGCTCTTCCCGAAGGTTCTACTGCTTCGGCGCGCTGGCCACCAGCGCGCCGAATTTCTTGTCCAGCTCCGCCAGCGCATCGTTGATGTGGGCGCGGCGCGCCTTGATCCAGGCGTCCTGCTCAGCCAGCTGCGCGCGCGCTTCCTTCAGCATGCGCTCCATTTCCGCCGGCTGCGGACCGCCCGAAGTGGCGCGGTTCTTGACGATGGCCACGGGATCCAGCGTGGAGCGGAACTCCGCCTCGCTCATCGGCAGTTCGTTGCCGTACTTCGAGTCCTTCATGGCGTCCGCATAGATACGGCGCGCCTGCTCATACGGGAAGTCCAGCGGCTTGATGTTGTTGGCCTTGGCGTAGCTGACGACCTCGGACGCAAAGTGGTGGCCGTCGCGGAACGGCAGCTTGTACTTGCGCATCAGCACGTCGGCCAGTTCCTGCGAGGCCGTCCAGTCGCTGTTCAGTTCTTCCAGCGCGCGGTCGGGGCTGAGGACCATGGCCTTCAACACCCGGTCCCAGCGCTTGAGCGCCGAAATCCCGGCATCCACCATGGCGGAATTCTGCTTCACGTCCTTCGGATCGCTCATGCCTGGCGTGATGTTGTGCGTCTGCACCACCGGCCCCATGGCCAGCGTCACGGCCGTGGAGGCATCGCTGCGGGTATCGTTGAGCAGGCCGGGATTGCGCTTCTGCGGCATGGCGCTGGACACGTAGGTGTTGCCGCCCCCCTCTTCCAGCAGGATCCAGGGACGCGGCTGGGCGTACTGGGTCATTACGTCCTCGACGAAATTGCCCGTGCGCAGCGCAATGCTGGTGACGATGGAGGCGACTTCCACCGGCTGATCCATGGACGAGATCTGCGAGGCGTCATAGGCGTTGTCCACCAGTGCGGCGAAGCCCAGGTACTGCGCCATGCGCTTGCGGTCCAGCGGCCAGCTGGTGCCGTTGAGCACCGTCGTGCCCATCGGCGAACGGTCGATGCGCACGTAGGCCTCACGGATGCGCTGGGCGTCGCGGGCCAGGCCGGCGGCCTGCCCCAGCAGATAGTGCCCATAGCTGTTAGGCTGCGCCGCCACGCCATTGGTGTAGTTCGGCACGATGGTAGCTGCATGCTTGCCCGCCAGTTCCACCAGCGTGGTGGAGGTGGCGTTCAGCTGGGCCGCCAGGTCCAGCAGCTTGTCGCGCAGGATGGCGCTGCGGTAGGTCGCGTGCATGTCCTGGCTGGAGCGCCCCGCGTGCAGCAGCGTCACATCCTCGCCCGCCGCCTTGATCAGCAGCGGCTCGAAGGTGATGACGCTGGCCGGGCGCTTGGCGCCCGGCTGGTTGCCGTCGTTGATCACCTTGGCCACGCCGGCCGCCAGTCGCGGCGCCATGGACTTGTCCAGCAGCCCCTCGTCCGTGTTGATGACGGCAGTGGCCTTGTTGATCTCGCCCAGCCAGAAGAACGGATCGCGCGGCACGGAGGCCGCGGGCTGGGCTTGCTGGGCCGATGCCTGCGCGCCGAGCGTCAAGGCAAGCGCGGCGCTCAGGGCGGGAAGTAGATGTCTCATGGCTGTCTCGTTAGGATGGCGAGCGGCCAGTGTATCGGCGGGCCTGACGGGGGGAAATGGCGGATTTCACCGAGCCAGGCGGGATTTCCTGACGATTTCCTTTAACATACCGCGCAAAAACCACGACATTCGCCCATGCCCCGTCCGAATCTGACCAACGCCGAAACCCTGTGCCAGATCGCCAAGCTGGGCAGCTTCCGCGCCGCGGCCGAACGGCTGTACACTTCCCAACCCGCCGTCTCGGCGCGCATGAAAGAGCTGGAGCAGTCGCTGGGCTTTCCGCTCTTCGAAAAGCGCGGCCGCCGGCTGGAACTGACGGTGCCCGCGCGCCGCTTCGTCGAACGCGTGGAACCGCTGCTGCTGGCGGTGGAAGACGCCTTCACCGACGCGGAGGCCGTCAACAATGCGGCCGGCACGGTGCGCATCGGCATGGGCGAGATTTCCATGACCTGGTTTTCACGCGTGGTGCCCGAGCTGCGCCGCGCCCTGCCGCGCGTTTCCTACGAGATCGAGCTGGACCTGGCGATCAAGCTGCAGGAGCACCTGACGTCCGGCGCGCTGGACATTGCCATCATGGCCAATCATCTGCGCGACGACCAGTTCATCTGCGAATCGCTGGGCACGACCCGCATGTCGTGGATGGTCTCGTCCCGGCTGCTCAGCGACGCGGAAGGCAAGCCCCGCAGCATGCAATCGCTACTGCAAACCGAGCCGCTGTGGTGCGTATCGCGTCCGTCGGGCTTCTTTGGCCCGGCGCAGGACGAGTTGCGCGACATGGGCGCCAACCTGGACAACATCTGCAGCTGCAATCGCCTGAACAGCCTGATCGAAGTCGTCGAGGCGGGCGGCGGCATCGCGCAGCTGCCGGAAATGATGGTGGCCGAACAAGTTCGCGCCGGCACCCTGGTGCTGGTGGACCCGGCGCTGACGCCGCTGACGCTGGAGTTCACCATCGCCATCCACCGCAACCAGGGCCAGTCCGTCGTCCATCAGGTCGCCGATGCCCTTGCCCGGCTGGGCAAGGCGGCTACCGGCCACGCCTGAGAACTCGCGGCCGCGTTCAGGCGTCGAGCAGCGCGCGCTTCTGCACCTTGCCGCTGGCGTTGCGCGGCAGCTCAGCCATGAACTGCACGTGCTCGGGCACCTTGAAGTACGCCAGCCGCCCGGCGCAATAGGTCTTGATGGCATCCGCATCCGCCTGGTGCCCTGCGTGCAGCACGACGAAAGCCTTGACCGACTGGTCGCGAACCGGATCGGGTATGCCCACCACGGCCACGTCGCGCACGGCCGGATGCCCCATCAGGGCCTCTTCCACTTCCGCGGCCGAGATGTTCTCGCCGGCCCGCTTGATCACCTCCTTCTTGCGGCCGAAGAAAAAGAAGTTGCCCTTGGCGTCCTGGTAGCCGAGATCCCCCGTGTGCAGCCAGCCGCCCTCGAACACGGCCTGCGTCGCAGCCGGGTCGCGGTAGTAGCCCAGGGTCAGCGTGCGCCCAGGACGTCCGCGCACCACGATCTCGCCCACTGCGCCTGCGGCGACCGGCCGGTTGTCGTCGTCGACTACGAACACTTCGCGGTCGGGCGTGGCGCGCCCGATGGACGGATAGGCGGACGGCGATGCATGCGGCTGCAAGGTGATGTAGAGCATGGTCTCCGACTGCCCATAGCCATTGCGCAGCGGGATGCGGAAACGCTCGATGAACGCCGCGATCTCGGCTTCCGAAATATTGATGGCATAGCCCGCGTACCGCACCTGATGCGCCGTATCGAAAGGCGTGGGCGGCTGGTTCAACAAGGTTCGGCACAGCATGCCGGACAGGCTGCAGATCGTGATGCGGTGTTCGATGAGCTGGCGCAGGTAGCGCGTGGCGCTATAGCGTTCCCCGATCACCGCGGTGGCGCCCGCGGTCAGGCAGGACAGCACGGTTTCCTGGCAGTTGGCGTGGAACAGCGGCTTGTTGTTGAACACGCGGTCAGCGCGGCCGATGCCGCTGTTGGCTGCGCCCGCCTGGCCACACCAGAGCAGATTGGCGTGGGTGAGCATCACGCCCTTGGGCCGCGCCGACGTACCCGAGGTGTACAGGATCTGTGCAAGGTCGTCGCTGCACAGCTCGGGAGCCCGGTAATCCGCGGATTCCGCAGCCAGCGCACCGCTCAATCCTTCCTGCCCCAGGCTGCCGCGCGCCACCGGCACGATATCCGGCGCCTGGTCCATCCCGGCGCACACTTCGCGAACCAGCGCTTCATGCGCAGGCTCGACCAGCGCCAGCGCGGGCTGGCAATGCTCAAGCTGATAGGCCACTTCCGGCGCAGTGAGATGGATGTTGCCCGCCACGATGACGGCGCCCGCCAGCATCAGGCCCATCCACAGCGGCACGTACTCCGCCGTGTTGCCCATGAATACGAATACGCGGTCGCCCGGCTTCACGCCGCGCGCCTGCAAGCCCGCGGCAAATGCGCGGGCCGCTTCGCGTAATTGGATGAAACTCAACTGGCTGATGTCGCCGTTGTGGTACTCATGCACGATCGCCAGCTTATGCCCGTGGCACAGCGCCTGTTCATCGAGCAAATCCGTGATCCCGCGGTTTCCTGCAGCGTCCATCCAGCCTCCGGCTATTCTGATTTTTCAAGGGCGCGCCGGCTCCTTGCCGCCGCGCCCATGGGTAGGAAAATCAGTATAGGTAGCGGAATTTCGCCGCACTAGCTAAACGTTTTTATGCATATCCATCAAGGTTTTTCATGCCTGCCGGCATGGCCGAATGATTGATGGAATTTATGCGTTTCCATCAAAACGTTTGCTTAGTCGACAGCGGCTGGAAAACCTATACTCCGTTTGAAAGAGGCCACGCAGCAGAGGCGCCGGCCAGACCAAGAAGAATGCAAAACCGGAGGAGCTGCCGTGCAAGAGGCACCGATCAAGGACCAGGTTTCGGCCGAGGAATGGGCAGTGCGCGTGGATCTCGCCGCGGCCTACAACCTGGCTGTCGAAATGCGCATGACCGACCACATCTATACGCATATCTCGGCCCGGGTTCCCGGCGCCCAGCCGCACTTCCTGATCAATGCCTACGGCCTGATGTTCAACGAGATCACCGCCTCCAACCTGGTCAAGGTGGACATCGACGGCGGCATCCTGCTGGACCAGACCGGCCTGGGCATCAACCCCGCCGGCTTCGTCATCCATAGCGCCATCCATCGCGTCCGCCACGACGCGGCCTGCGTCATGCATACGCATACCGCGGCCGGCATCGCGGTGTCCGCGCAAGAGGCTGGCCTGCTCATGATTTCGCAGCATGCCATGCGCTTTCACAACCGCATCGGCTATCACGACTACGAAGGCGTCGCGCTCGACATGGACGAGCAGCAGCGCCTGATCGCCGATCTCGGCTCCCACAGCGCGATGATCCTGCGCAATCACGGCCTGCTGGTCTGCGGCGCCAGCGTGCCAGACGCCTTCGACGCCATGTTCTATCTGGAGCGCGCCTGCCAGGCGCAGGTCGCGGCGCTGGCCGGCGGCCTGCCGCTGGTTGTGCCCGGAGCCGAAGTTGCCGAGAAGGTCGGCCGCCAGTTCGACCGTCTGGACCGCCCGTCCCGCCACAAGCACTGGCCCCCCCTGCTCCGGCTGCTGCAACGCATCCGGCCCGAATACCAGGAATAGCGGCAACCGCGCCGCCATCCCGGCGGCCCTTTTTTCGCAGAGTAGAAATGAAAGATGCTCATCAATGCCGCGTCGCGGTATATGGTGCGGGCGCGATCGGCTGTCTGCTCGCCGCGCGCCTGGCCCAGGCAGGTTGCGAGGTGACCATGATCGCCCGCGGAAAGACGCTGGCCGCCCTGCGCCAGCACGGCGTCGGCTTGACGGTCGACGGCGTCACGCGCCACTACCCGGTGCGCGCCACCGACGAACCGCGCCAGGTGCGCGACGCGGACTACCTGATTCTTGCGGTCAAGCAACAGGCGCTGGACGATATCTCCGCGCACCTGGCGCCGATGCTCGCGCCGCAGGGCGCCGTGGTGCCGGCCGTAAACGGCATCCCCTGGTGGTATCTGCCCACGCTGGCCAGCCCCCTGGGCGACACGCCGCTGCAATCGGTGGATGGCCGCGGCGCCCTCAGGCGAGCGCTGCCTTTGGAGCGGGTGCTGGGCGCCGTGGTGTACATCGCGGCGAACGCCACCGCGCCTGGCATCGCGGCCCAGAACGCCCGCAACAATCTCATCCTCGGCGAACCGGACGGCTCCATGTCTGCGCGGGCCAATCGGCTCGCCGGGCTGTTGCAAGCTTCAGGCCTGCAATGCGAGGTCAGCGGCGACATCCACCAAGCCATCTGGATCAAGGCGATGGGCAACGCCACCTTCAACCCCTTGAGCGTGCTGGCCCGCGCCACCATGGAAGCCATGGTCCAGGATCCATATCTCGGAAAACTGGCGCGCGCCATGCTCGGCGAGTACCTGGCGCTGGGCCAGGCGCTCGGGCTCGAGCTGCCGGTCACCGTGGAACAACGCATGCAGGCAGCCGCCAGCGCCGGCGCCGCCCAGACCTCGATGCTGCAGGACGCGCTGCAAGGCAAGCCACTGGAAACCGACGCCCTGGTGGGCGCCATGATCGAGATCGCAGCAAAGCTGAACCTGGACATGCCCCACGCCAACACGGTCTGGGGCCTGATCCGGCACCGGAGCCTCAGCGCAGGCTCCATCTGAACGCCACACCTAGAAAACCACAGGAGACAAACCCATGAAATGGCTATCGCATTGCCTGGCCGCAACCCTGATCTGCACGGGCGCAGCCGCCCACGCCCAGGACTATCCCAACAAGCCCATCAACATCGTGGTGCCCTTCACGCCGGGCGGCGTCACCGACGTGATGACCCGACAGGTCGCGGCCAAGTTGCAGGCGGATCTGGGGCAGCCGGTGGTGGTGGTCAACAAGCCCGGCGCCGGCACCATGATCGCCTCGGCCTACGTGGCCAAGGCGCCGGCCGACGGCTACACGCTGTTGATGGCGGCATCGTCCCTGGGCATCGCTCCCAGCCTGTACAAGAACACCGCGAACTACGACCCGGTCAAGGACTTCCAGCCCGTTTCGCTCATCGCCAGCGTGCCGCACGTACTGGTGACGGGCAAGCAGGTGCAGGCGTCCAGCGTCAAGGAACTGATCGCCGCGCTCAAGAAGGACGGCAAGTCGGCGACCTTCGCCTCTTCCGGCAACGGCACGTCCAACCACCTGGAGGGCGAGCTGTTCGCCGCGCTGACCGGTCTGAAGATGACCCACATCCCCTACAAGGGCAGCGTTCCGGCGTTGACCTCCCTGGCTGGCGGCGAAGTCGACATGCTGTTCGTGGACATCGCGGCCGCCCAGCCTTTCCTCGATAGCGGCAAGGTACGGCCGCTCGCCGTCACCACCAAGACGCGGTCCTCGGTGCTGCCCGACCTGCCCACGGTCGAGGAGTCCGGCCTGCCCGGCTACGACGCCATGCCCTGGCTGGGCATTGTGGCCCCGGCCGGCACGCCGTCCGCGGTCGTCGAAAGGCTGCAGGCATCCCTGCAGAAGATGAAGACGGCGCCCGACGTGCAGGAGCAGTTCAAGAAAATGGGCCTGGACGCCCTGTTCACCAAGCCGGGCGATTTCGGCGCCTTCATCGTCAGCGACAGCGCCAAATGGGCCGAGCTGATCAAGAAGTCCGGCGCAACCGCCGAGTAGGCCGCAACCCCACCCCCCACGCCACTCCTGGAAGGACCCTTACATGCATCGCGATACCCCGGCTCCGGCAACACCGTTCGGCAACGACGTGTGGGAGGCCACGCTCAAGCGCGCGCTGGCCAGCGCCAACATCCCCACCTTGCTCATGGTGCTGGTGCACCTGACGGGCGACACGCAATGGCTGTCCGAGCGCTACCAGTGCTCGCGCATTCGCGGCCTGGAAGACAACGACCCTGGCGGGTTGCCGGACGCCGTGCAGGAAGAGATCCGCGAGGCCGCGTACTCGGCCATCCTGCTGACCCGCCGCGGCCAGCAGCCCAAGCTGCCGGCGCCTGCGCATGAACAGCTGGTCGCCATGCTGCGCACCAGCATCGGGGAAGATGTGCCCGACTCGTACGGCCCCATGATCGCCGCCTGGCTGGGCCTGGACCCGGACTTCGCGCTGGAGCAACACGATGCGTTCCAGGTGCCGCAAGGCTATCGGGTGCTGGTCATCGGCGCCGGCGTTGCAGGCCTGTGCGCCGCGATCCGCCTGCAAGGCGCGGGCATTCCGTATGTGGTGATCGAGAAGAACGCCGAAGTCGGCGGCACCTGGTACGAGAACCGCTACCCTGGCGCGGGCGTGGACACCCCTAACCACATCTACTCGTACTCGTTCGCCAAGCACGACTGGTCCCGCTACTTCGCCCTGCAAGGCGAGATCCAGGGCTATTTCGAAAGCGTCGCCGACCAGCATTGCGTGCGCCCCAACATCCGCTTCAACACGCGCGTGGAGTCCGCCCGCTACGACGAAGACGCGCTGTGCTGGAACATACGCACGGTCGGGCAGGACGGCCAGGTCCAGGACTATGTGGCGGACATCCTCATTAGCGCGGTGGGCCTGCTGAACGTGCCCAAGCTGCCCCCCATACCCGGCCTGGAGAGTTTCAAGGGCCCCTGCTTCCATACGGCCAACTGGCCGGAAGGCCTGGACCTGCGCGGCAAGAACGTGGGCATCATCGGCAACGGCGCCAGCTCCATGCAGGTCGTTCCCGCAATCGCCGACCAGGTCCGCTCCCTGACCGTGTTCCAGCGCTCCAAGCAATGGGCCGCGCCCTTCGAGAAATTCCAGAAGCCAGTGCCGGAGGACGTCCGCTTCCTGCTGCGCGAGGTGCCGTACTACCAGGAGTGGTATCGCCAACGGCTAGCCTGGATCTTCAACGACCGGGTCCACGCGACGCTGCAGATCGATCCGCAATGGCCGCACCCCGAGCGCGCCATCAATCAGATCAACGATAGGCACCGCGAACACTTCACCAGCTACATCAAGGCGGAACTCGGCGACCGCCAGGACCTGCTGCCGGACGTTCTGCCCGACTACCCGCCCTTCGGCAAACGCATGCTGATGGACAACGGCTGGTTCCGAACCATGGCCCGGGACCATGTCGAGCTGGTCACGGGCGGCATCGCCCGGGTCACGGAAAACGCGGTGGTGAGCGACAACGGCCGGGCGCACGAACTGGACGTGCTGGTGGTCGCCACCGGTTTCGACGCGATCAACCTGTTGTCCTCGTTCAAGCTCTATGGCCGCGGCGGGCGCTCGATCCGCGAAGCCTGGGACGAAAAAGGGGCCGAGGCCTTCATGGGCGTCGCGGCGCCGGGCTTCCCCAACCTGTTCATCCTGGCCGGCCCCAACACCGCCCTGGGCCACGGCGGCAGCGTCGTCGCCCTGCTGGAGACCCAGGTGCGCTATGTCATGGGCCTATTGCAGCAAGGTCTGGACAAGGCCGGCGGACGCTTCGAGATCGAAGTCCGCAAGGATCGGCACGACGCCTATAACGCCCGCGTCCAGGCCGCCCATGACCGCATGATCTGGACCCACAAGGGCATGAGCAACTGGTACCGAAATGCGCATGGCAAGGTAGTGGCGCCCACCCCCTTCCGCAACGACGACTACTGGCACATGCTGCGCAAGACGGACATGGGCGACTACCACTACCGTCCGGCGTCCGGCGCAACCGATACCGAGTCGGCCGCCGCTACCCGCGTCGAGATTGCCTGAATGCCGCACCCGCAGAAGAAGCGCTGCCTGGTACTGGGCTGCGGCGGCGTGACCGGGCTGGCCTGGGAGATCGGCGTCCTGGCGGGCCTGGCGCGCCAGGGCGTCGACCTCACCGCGGCGGACCTGTTCATCGGTTGCTCCGCAGGCTCCGTCGCCGGCGCGCAGCTGGCGCTGGGCCTCCCGCCCATGCAGCTGCTGGCGACGCAACTGGGAGGGACGGGCGCCGAACAATATCGTCCGTACTCGCAACAAGCCGCCGACGAAAAGAACCGCGAGCTGTTCGCCAAAGTGGGCGCGGACCTGCAACAGGCGCGCCGGCGCATCGGCGCCTACGCGCAGCGTTCCGCTACGCCCACACTGGCCGAACGCCGCGCCATCATCGCCGCGCGCCTGGGTGCAAGCGACTGGCCCACCCGTCCATTGCTTGTGATCGCGGTCGATACGGCCACCGGCGAAGCGCGTGGTTTCAGCGCCGCCGACCAGGTCGATTTCGTCGATGCCATCGCCGCCAGCTGCGCCGTGCCGGGCGCCTGGCCGGCCGTGCCCATCGGCGGCGCGACCTACATGGACGGCGGCATCCGCTCCATGACCAATGCCGATATGGCGGCCGGCTATCAGCAGGTCGTGGTGCTGGCGCCGCTGGGTTATCGGGAAGGGAATCCGGTCAGCGGCCATCTGCGGCGCGAACTGCAGGCCCTGCGCGACGCCGGCAACGAGGTCCATGCCGTGCTGCCGGACGCGACCAGCGAACAGGCCATCGGCGACAACGTGCTGGACCCAGCGCGCCGCGCCGACGCCGCCGAGGCCGGGCTGCGCCAGGCATCCGCGCTTGCGCAAACCCTGCGGCAAGCGTGGCGCTGAGCCTGTCCCGCACTCCGCCCAGCGCTGTTCCCGTCAGGAAAGCGGTCTGCCCACTTTCATGAATGTGGCAGGTATCGACATACCGCCAGCACCATAGACTCCCCGTTCAAGCCCGGCCGCCGCGCGGCCTGGCCCCACCACGAACGCGGAGTTGATCATGAACGCATCACCGGCTGGCCTCAGACCCGCCGACTTCTTTTCCCCCACCGTCGCCGCCCTGATCTCGGTGCTGGTGAACTACGGCGGCACCTTCGTGCTGGTGTTCCAGGCGGCGGAGCTGGCCAGGCTGACTCCTGCCCAGACCGCGTCCTGGGTATGGGCGGTTTCCATCGGCGTCGGCATCACCGGCACACTGTTGAGCTGGCGCTACAAGGCGCCCGTCATTACGGCCTGGTCCACACCCGGCGTGGCGTTTCTGGCGACCGTGATGCCCTTCACGCCCTACGGCGAGGTCATCGGCGCGTACGTCCTGTCGGCGCTGGGCTTCGTCGTGCTCGGCCTGTCCGGCGCATTCGAGAAGCTGGTGCTCATGATTCCGGGCGGCATTGCCGCCGGCCTGCTGGCCGGCATCCTGCTGCAATTCGGCGTCAATGCCTTCGGCGGGGCCAGCGCCGATCCACTGCTGGTAATCGTGCTGGTCATCTCCTATGCGCTGCTCAAGCGCTATACCTCGCGCTTTGCGGTGGTCGGCATTCTGGTCATCGGCCTTGCGCTGCTCATCGCACAAGGCCGCATCGACTTCTCGGCAGTCCACCTCAGCCTCGCAGCGCCGGTCTTCGAAATGCCGCAGTTCTCGCTGCAGGCCTTGCTGGGCGTCGCCCTGCCGCTCTTCATCATCACGCTGACGGGGCAATACATGCCCGGCATGCTGGTGCTGCGCAACGACGGCTACCAGACCAGCGCGAACCCGATCCTCACCGTGACGGGCCTGGGCTCGCTCCTCATGGCGCCCTTCGGTGCGCACGCCTTCAACGTGGCGGCGATCACCGCCGCGATCTGCACCGGCCGGGATGCGCATCCGGATCCCGCCAAACGCTACCTCGCGGGCCTGGCCTGCGGCGTGTTCTACATCCTGGTGGGCACCTTCGGCGTCACGCTGGCGACCTTGTTCATGGTGCTGCCCAAGGCATTCATCACCACGCTGGCCGGCCTTGCCTTGCTGGGCGCGATCGGCGGCAGCCTGGCCAATGCGATGGCCGACGCCCGCACCCGGGAGACCGCGCTCATCACCTTTCTGGCCACCGCCGCCAACGTCACCCTGCTGGGCGTGGGCGGCGCGTTCTGGGGGCTGGTCGCCGGCCTGACCGCGCACCTGCTCATCCATGGCGGCCAGCGGGCGCTGGCCGCCAATTCCTGACCTCTTCATCTCCATACGTCCATCGAAACAGGAACCACCGTGACGAACCCCAACCTTCCCGACAGCCTCGCACTGCCTTGCGTCAGCGCCCTGCCCTTGGCGCAGGCCGACCCCGGCATCTGGGGCGCCATCGACGCCGAACGGCGCCGGCAGAGGCACTCGATAGAGCTCATCGCTTCCGAAAACTTCGTCAGCCGCGCGGTGCTGGAAGTCCAGGGCTCCGTGCTGACGAACAAGTACGCAGAGGGCTACCCTGGCCGCCGCTACTATGGCGGCTGCGTCAACGTGGACGTGACCGAGGAGATCGCCATCGAGCGCGCCACGCGTCTGTTCGGCGCCCGCTACGCCAACGTACAGCCCCACTCGGGCAGCCAGGCCAACCAGGCGGTCTACCTGGCGCTGCTGGCCCCCGGCGACAAGATCCTGGGCCTGGACCTGAGGGCGGGCGGACACCTGACCCATGGCTCCAAGGTCAACATGTCGGGACGCTGGCTGCAGGCGCTGAGCTACAGCGTCGATCCGGCTACGCATCGGGTGGACATGGACGAGGTCGAGCGCATCGCGCGGCAGGAAAGACCCAAGCTCATCATCGCCGGCGGCTCGGCCTACTCGCGCACGTTGGACTTCGCGCGTTTTCGCGCCATTGCCGATGAGACGGGCGCGATCTTCATGGCGGACATGGCGCATTTCGCCGGCCTGGCCGCGGCCGGCGCGTATCCCTCGCCGGTGCCGCATGCGCACGTCACGACCACCACCACCCACAAGACCTTGCGCGGCCCGCGCGGGGGCATGATCCTGACCGATGACGCCGAACTCGCCCGCAAGATCGATTCGGCCGTATTCCCGGGCCTGCAGGGCGGTCCGCTGATGCACATCATCGCCGCCAAGGCCGTGGCCCTGGGCGAAGCGCTGCAGCCCGCCTTCCGCACCTACGCCCACGCCGTGGTCGAGAATGCGCGCGTCCTGTGCCGCCGGCTGGCCGAAGGCGGCCTGTCCATCGTGTCGGGCGGCACCGACTGCCATCTGGGCGTGGTCGATCTGCGACCCTGGGGACTGGCCGGTAATACGGCGGAGCAAGCGCTGGAACAGGTTGGCATCACCTTGAACAAGAACGCCGTCCCCAACGACCCCGCCAAGCCGGCCGTTACCTCCGGCATACGCGTGGGCAGCGCCGCCTGCACGTCGCGCGGCATGGGACCCGCCGAATTCCAGGAAATCGGCGACATGATCCTGGCCTTGCTGGGCGGCGTGCGCGCCGGGGCCGTCGACGCCCGCACGGAAAGCGCCATCCGCGAAGGCGTGGCCGGGCTGGCCAGGCGCTTCCCGCTGCCGTACTGAAGTCCCCTAGCGCTTCAACGCATTCGACAGCCGCAGCACCGCGGCGTCGATCTCGTAGGCCGTCAGCGAGGCATAGCCCAGCAGCCAGCCCTGCTGCTTGTGATCGCCCGCATAGAGCCGGCTCAGTCCAGGCAGCCGAAGGCCCGCGGCCTCGGCTTGGCGGATGGTCTGCTCCTCGGACCATCCGCGCTCCAGCAGGCATGGGATCTGCAACCCGCCGGGAGGCCTGTAGGCCTGAACGACGCCGTCCAGCTGCTTTCCCAGCGACTCCAGCAACACCTGCCGCCGTCCCGCGTACAGCTTGCGCATGGATCGCACGTGCGAGTTGTAATGGCCGTCGTCCATGAAGCGCGCCAGCGTCAGCTGCAGGATCTGCGGCGTATGCCCGTCCATGATGCTGCGCGCACGGGCAAAGGCATCGACCAGGCCGGGCGGCAGCGCCATATATCCCATCCTGAGACCCGGATAAAGCGTCTTGCTGAACGTACCCAGGTAGAGCGTGCGCTGGTGCATGTCCAGCCCCTGCACGCAGGCCGTAGGCAGGCCGTCGTAGTGGAATTCGCTGTCGTAGTCGTCTTCGATGATCCATTTGCCGTGCTCCGCCGCCCAGCCGATCAGATCCAGCCTGCGCTCAAGCGATAGCGTCACGCCGGTGGGGTATTGGTGCGACGGCGTCACGTACACGCAGTTGGCGCCGCTGCGGTCCGCGCGCAGCAGGTCCGTGCGTATGCCCTGCGCGTCGACGTCGATGGGCACGATCCGCGCTTCCGCGGATTCGAAGGCCTTGCGGGCGCCGAAGTAGCCGGGGTTTTCCATCAGAATGGGCTTGCCGGCGTCCGTCAGCAATTGCGCGCATAGAAACAGGGCCTGGCGGGTGCTGCTCAACACCAGCACCTGCTCAGGCAAGACCTTGGCCCCGCGCTCCAGGTTCAGGTAGGCGGCGATGGCGCGGCGCAAGGGCTCGGCGCCCTGCGGGTCGCCATGCAGCAGCACATGGCTGCGATAGTCCTTCAAGACCTGGCGCTGCAGCCGTTCCCAGACGTCGGTGGGAAAGCTGCGGGTTTCCGGCAGGCCCGTGGCGAACGCCTTGATGGCCTGCTGGTCCGCGACCCCGCCGCTGTCCAGGATCATGCGCCCGCGCCGGCTCAGGCCTGCCCCCGGCGGTAGTGCGCCCAGCTTGTTATCCAGCTTCGCGCGCCTTCGCGCGGCGCCGCGCAGTTCGGTGCTCACGGTCTGCGACACGTAGCTGCCCGAGCCCTCGCGCCGCACGATGTAGCCGTCGCGGTGCAAATGCACATAGGCATTCTCCACCGTATCTCGCGCCACCCCCAGCGACTTGGCCAGTCCGCGGGTGGCGGGCAGCCTGAGGCCAGGCCCCAGCGCACCGTCGAGGATCAGGGCGCGCAGCGCCCGCTGAATTCTCTGATGCAGCTCCAGGCGCTGGAGCTCCGCATCGTTCATGCGCATCCTCAGCGTATCCAGCTCGAAGGTCTTAGGCATGTGGTCTGCTCACAAGAAGAAAACTGGCCTGTCCGGGCCGGCCATTCTATCCGTAGACTCACCCGATCGCCACGGCAACCGCGGGCGTAACCATGCAGGAGCCCGCGCCAGGCGGGGCAGAATCGGAAAATATGGCAAGGTCATACAACTTCAGCGCTGGTCCGGCCGCGCTGCCGCTGGAAGTGCTGCAGGAGGCGCACGAAGAGTTCTTCGATTTCGCGGGCACCGGCATGTCGGTAATGGAAATCAGCCATCGCTCGCGCGTGTTCATCGATATCGCACGCCAGGCGGAATCGGACCTGCGGGCCATCCTGCAGATCCCCGACCGCTACAAGGTGCTGTTCCTGCAAGGAGGTGCTTCGTTGCAGTTCTCGCAGGTGCCGATGAACCTGCTGCGCGGCAAGGCGTCGGCGGATTACCTTCACACGGGGCTCTGGTCCGGCAAGGCCATCGATGCGGCCCGGCGCTACTGCAAGGTCCGCGTCGCGGCCAGCAGCGAGGCATCGGGCTTCGACCGCATCCCTGCGCCCGGCGAATGGCAGCTCGACGCCGATGCGGCCTATCTGCACTACACGGAGAACGAGACGGTGCATGGCGTGCAGTTCCCCGCCGCGCCGGACGCGCCCGTCCCGCTGGTGTGCGATGCCTGCTCCAGCCTGCTGTCCAAGCCCATCGACGTGTCCCGGCACGGTCTGATCTACGCCGCCGCGCAGAAAAACATGGGGCCCGCCGGCGTCACGGTCGTGGTGGTGGACGAAGCCCTGCTGGACGGCGCGCTGCCCATCACGCCCGACGTGCTGAACTATGCGCACGCGGCGCGGGCGGACTCGATGCTCAACACGCCCGCCACCTTCTCCTGGTATCTGACCGGACTGACGCTGCGTTGGATCCGCCGGACCGGCGGCGTGGAACGCATCCATCAGGCCAACCAGGCCAAGGCCGGGCTGCTGTACCACGCCATCGACGCCAGCGACGGCTTCTACTTCAACAAGGTCCGGCCGGAATTCCGGTCCATCAACAACGTGCCGTTCTTCCTGGCCGATTCCGCCCTGGAGCCCCTGTTTCTGCGCCAGGCCGAGAGCGCCGGGCTCATGGGGTTGAAAGGACACGCGCACACCGGCGGCATCCGAGCCAGTCTGTACAACGCGGTGGAGCTGCCCGCTGCGGCCGCACTGGCCGATTTCATGACAGACTTCCAGCGCACGCGGGGCTGAAGCCGGCGCGGCGGCCCCAAGAAAGCACAGGGAGACCAGCATGGATTTCAGGCAGCTCAGGCAGTTCGTGGTTCTGGCCACGGAATTGAACTATCGCAAGGCGGCCGCCCGGCTGCACATGACCCAGCCTCCGCTCAGCGTCGCAATCAAACGGCTCGAAACCGAGATTGGTGCAGACCTCTTCGAACGGGACCGCCTGGGCGTGCGCCTCACGGTCGCCGGTGGCGCCTTTCTGCGCGAAGCGAAGCGCCTGCTGGAAGGCGCCGATGCCGCGCTGCAGACTGCACGCGATGCGGCCGAAGGACGTATGGGCGCGCTGCGGGTATGCGCGGTGCCCAGCGCCGCGTTGAACCTGCTGCCGCGCATCCTGCCCGAGTTTACGCAGCGCTTTCCGCACATACGCCTGCGACTGACCAGCGGCAGCACCGTCGGCATCCTGGCAGGATTGCAGCGCGGCGAGCTGGACGCGGCATTCCTGGTGCCGCCCGCGTCCGGGGTGCCGGGCATCGCAATCACGGGCTTGCAGCGCGAACGGCTGGCGCTGGCCGTGCCTGCGGGCCATCGGGTGGCAGGCATGAAAAGCGCCAGGCTCTCGGACCTGTCGGATGAAACGCTGGTGACCCTGGCGCACTCCGACAGCCCCGGGTTCGCGGGAGAGATCGTCGCGGCCTGCCAGCGCGCGGGGTTTCATCCCCGGGTTCTGCAGGAATCGTCCCACGCCCTCATCAGCCTGCCGCTCATCGCCGCGGGCCTGGGGGTCGCCATCGTGCCGGCGGCGCTGCGCCGGATCGCCATCGACAACGTGGCATATGTGGACCTCATGGACGTGGAGGGCGCGCCCCTGACCTACGCCATGGCGTTGGCAGCGCCCGCCGAGTCCATGAATCCGGCAGTCCGCTGGTTCATCGACACGGCGCGCGAGGTGCTGGGCGCGCAAGCCGCCTGACGCCCCTGGGGCTTACGGCGCCGGACGCGAAAGAATGCCCGCCCATTTTTTCTGTTCGGCCACGACCCGCTGCTCGAACGCCGCTTGCGATCCATCCACGGGTTCGCTGCCACGCGCGTAGATCTTGTCCTGCACCGATGGGCTTTTTGCCACCGCGGCAATGGCCATGTTCAGGCGCTCAACCACATCGGCCGGCGTGCCTTTGGGAACGGCAATACCCGACAGCGACCCGCCTTCCACGTCCTTGCCCAGCACTTCCTTGACCGTGGGAATGTCAGGCAGATTGGCCAGGCGTCGCGACGACGTCACCGCGTAAGGACGAATCTGCTTGGCCTCGACGAAACCCACCGCGGTGACGGCGGAAACGGCCGTCAGATCCGTGTTGCGGCTCATCACGGCCGTCATGGACTCCGATCCGCTCTTGTAAGGCACGTGCAGCATCTTCACGCCGGTCGCCTGTTGCAGCAGCTCCAGAACTTGATAGTTGTCGGAGCCCTCGCCGGCCGTGGAGAACGCGATATTGTCAGCCTTGGCCGACGCGGCCTTGATGATTTCCGGCAACGATGCATATGGACTGTCCGCACCCACCGCCAGCACCGTCGGCGTATTGGCCAGCATCGCGACGTAGGTGAAGTCCTTGTTCGGATCATAGGGCAGCTTCTTGTAGATCAGCGGATTGACCGCGACCATGCCGTTGGTGATCACCAGCAGCGTATAGCCGTCGGCCGGCGACTTCGCCGCCGCGCCCGCCGCGATCGAGCCGCCCGCGCCGCCGCGGTTCTCCACCACCACCGGCTGGCCCAGCTCGCGCGTGAGGCCCTCGGCGAACACCCGCGCCGTGGTGTCGGTCACGCCGCCGGCGCCGAACGGCACGATCAGGCGTATGGGCTGGTCGGGATACGACCCCGCCCATGCCGCCGCAGCGGGAAGCACTACACCCAACAAAGCCGCCATGCAGCGGCGCAATCCCTTGTTCATCGCGCGATCTCCATTTTTTTGAGGATTTCAAGAAGCCGTTGTTCCAGGTCCGGGGCCAACGGCGCGAGAGGCGCGCGCAGATGGCCGCTGTCCAGGCCGCGCAAGCGCAAGCCCGCGGCCACGGTCCGCGGCAAGCCATGGTCCATGAGAAAGTTCAAGAGATCGATCTGGCGGCCGAACCATTCGTCCGCGCCGCGCGCGTCGCCGGCCATGGCGCAGCGATACAGGTTCAGGGCAAACGACGCGCTGACGTTGGCCGACGCCGTGCACCAACCCGCCGCCCCTTCCGCAAACCCGGTCCGCGCCATGCAATTCAGGCCGATGTACACCGCGGTCCGATCCGGGCAGGCCGCGCGCAGCCGCGCGATCTTCGTCGGGTCCGGACTGCTTTCCTTGATCATGGTGACGTTGGGCAGCTCGGCCAGCCGGGCCAGGAACTCGACGGGCAGGTCCATGCCCGTCGTGAACGGGTTGTTGTAGACCATCACCGGTGTGGAGACCGACTGGCAGACCTCGCGGTAGTAGGCGTGGATTTCGTCCTGGGTCAACTTCCAGTAGGTGCTAGGCAATAGCTGCAAGGCTGCGGCGCCCGCGCGTTCGGCGTAGCGCGCGTGATGCACCGTGCTGGCGGTGCTCAGGCTGGACACGCCCGCGAGCACGGGCAGCCGCCCGCTTGCCGCGCGGATGACGGTGTCGATGACGGCCTCGCGCTCGCCGTCGTCCAGGTAAGGCAGGCAGCCGACGCTGCCCAGCGGCGCCAGCGCATGCACGCCCTCGCCGATCAGCCGCTCGACGTGCGCTTCCAAGAGCGCATGGTCCACCCGCCCGCGTTCATCGCAAGGCGTCAGCAGATAGCCGATGATTCCCTTCAAGTGCATCGCTCGTTCTCCATGTTGGCTTGCAGTCTAGGGACGCCGCCCAGGCCGGTCCAATACCTATTTCCAGGGCGCCTGATACCTCCCGCCCACCCTGCAGTACAGGCAAATCTTGTATCCAGTAATTCCCGCACAAGGCCGATAGACTTTCCCGGTCTATCACCAAGGAGCAAGCCATGAGCAGCAATGACGTTCTCGACCAGGCGCAGACCCATCACATGCCCGAGTACCGCAGGCCGGAGGACATGGAATGGGAAATGGGCCGGTTCAAGAACAAGACGAAGTTCCTTTTCCATACGCGGGCGGAACGCCTCACCGAGCCCAACGCAGGATTTCTCCGCTATGAACCCGGCGCGGGCTTCCGCCTGCACAAGCACGACTTCGCCCAGGTCTGGTACGTGATCGAAGGGGAATTCAACATGGGCGGAAAGATGTACGGCCCCGGCACCGTGGTGTTCCATCCGGACCCGCACATCGAGGAAGCGCTCAGCACCGAAACGGGCGGCACCTTGTTCTTCGTCCAGTACCAAGGCCCAACGACCGGCGGCCGGCCGGTGTACGAAGGCCGCATGAACATCAAGGGCGAGCCGCCCGCGATCACCGAGCAGGACCTCGAACACTGATACGCGGTTCCCCGGGGCGGCAGCCAGGATTGGCAGCCGTCCACGGCAGGCAGTCGAAACCGACCTGCCCACCAAGAAATAGAACATTCCAAGGAGACAACCATCATGCACGCACGATTTCTGCGCGCCTGCCTCGCGTCGTTGACGTTTTCGCTTACCGCCCAGGCCCAGGCTGCAACGAACTGGCCTGAGCGCCCCATCACGCTGGTCGTGCCGTTCGGCGCCGGCGGCATCACCGACCTCACCGCCCGCACCGTGGCCAAACAGCTTCAAGCCGAGCTCGGCAAGCCGGTGGTCGTAGAGAACAAGCCGGGCGCCGGCGGCAATATCGCCGCCGACATCGTGGCCCGTGCCAAGCCCGACGGCTACACGTTGATGGTGATCACCAACGGCATGGTCGCGGTCAATCCGCTCATCCACAAGCAGCTGAACTACGACGCGCTCAAGGATTTCGCCTACGTCTCCATGATCGCCAACACGCCGCTGGCCCTGGTCGTGCCGCAAGACTCCCCGATCCAGGACCTGCCGGCGCTGGTGACGCGGGCCCGCAGCAAGCCGGATGCCGTCTCCTTCGCCAGCTCCGGACAAGGCACCTCGATACACCAGGTATTCGCCCTGATGCAGCGACAGACCGGCGCCACGCTCATGCATGTGCCCTACAAGAGCGGCGCGGAAGCCGCCACCGCCCTGCTTTCGGGCGTGGTGGACGTGACGGCGGTAGAGACCGTGGTGGTCGGACCATTCATACAGTCCGGACGGATGCGGGCGCTGGGCGTAACCTCGGCACAGCGGGTGTCAAATTTGGCTGACGTTCCCGCGGCCCGCGAAGCCCTGGGCAGCGATTTCGATGTGGGCTCGATATCCGGACTCGTAGCGCCTGCCGCCACGCCCCGGAGCATCCTCGACAAGCTGGAACATGCGATGCAGGCGGTGGCGCAGAGCGAGGGCATGGCGCAGCTCCATGCGCAAGGCAGCCAGCCCATGCCCGCGGGGTCGCAGGTCTTTCTGGAGCGCATGCGCCAGGAACAGCAGAAGTGGCGACTGGTATTCTCCGCGGAGCCGGGAAAATAGCCCGCGGAGGATCGCCGCAGCCGTCAAGAACAGGGGAGTCAGGCCATGGATCGCATTTATCCCGCCACGGAAGAGCTGGTGCAGCATCTGGTGGAGTCGATCTCCGCGAAGATCTTCAATGGCGCCTACGCGCCTGGGCAGAAGCTGCGGCAGGAGACCCTGGCCGAAGAATACGAGGTCAGCCGCACGCCGGTGCGCGAAGCCTTCCGGCAGCTGGAGACCAAGGGCCTGATCGTGCAGCAACCGCGCTACGGCGCCACGGTGGTGGCGCCGACCATCAAGGACATAGGCGCGAATTACTGGCTGCGCGGCGAGCTGGAAGGCATGGCGGCGGAACTTGCGGCGCGCTGGATCTCCGACGCCGATCTGCAACAGCTGCAAACCGTCCATGCCGAATGCGCCGAGGCCGTCGCCGCACTGTACACCGAGGTCAACGCTGGCGGCGCAGCCGCGCCGCGCCAGGCTGCCGCGCCCATGCGGCATTGGGTCGTCAAAAATCAGGAGTTCCACGCCCTGATCTTCCGCGCCGCCGGCAATCCGTCGTTGGAGCGCATCATCAAGGACCTGCACACGGACTACACCAAGAACATCCTCAACTTGACCGTGCTGGGCATGTACGAGGCCCGCATGAAGAAGAACATCGAACATCATGCGGCCATCGTCGAGGCGCTGACGGCGCGCGACACCGCGGCGTCGCGCGCCGCCATGCGCGCGCATATCCATGAGTCCGGGGAGTTCGTGGTGGACTGGCTGCAAAAGCGTCCTGAAGGCCGCAAGCCACCACGGTAGCTGCGCCCCCAATTCCGCCGAAAGCCACGTGCTACCATGCCGGCGGAAGGGCGCAACGCAGACGCCAGGGACACGGATCAGCCTGGCCACCCCAAGCCGTGGAGCGCCTGCCGACCCGCACAGGAAGCGACACGGATTCGAGCATGAGCGAAACCAGGAACACGTCTAGATCCTCGATCGAGATTTCGGAAGAAATTCTGCGGCGGATCAGAAACGGGCAATACCTGCCCGGCGATGCCTTGAGCCAGTACGAGCTGGCGACCGAGTTCGAAACCAGCCGCACCCCCATCCGCGAGGCCTTGCGGTTTCTCGAAGCACGGCGCGCCATCACGCTGACCAGTACCGGCCGCGCCGTGGTCACCGTGCCATCCATCCGCGCCATCCGCGAAGCCTTCCAGATCCGCGCCGAACTCGAAGGGCTGGCCGCGCAACTGGCGGTGGACTGGATCGACGACCACGACCTGGAACTGCTGTCGCAGCATCAGAAGCACTACGCCGACGCCCTGCGTTCGCGCGTGCGCAGCGAAAGCGGTTCCGACTGGCTGAAATTCAACGCCAAATTCCACAGTCTGATCACCCAGGCCAGCCACAACGAACGTCTGCACGAGCTGGTCGCCGAGTTGCAGGGCAGCATCGTTTCCAATGTGCTGGGATTCGCCTCCAAGATGCCACCCCGCCTGATGGAAGAAAACATCAAGCAGCACGAGGACATCATCGCGGCGCTGACCCTGCGCAATGGCCCCGCCGCTCGCGAAGCGATGGCCACGCACATATCCCGGACGACCGAACTCGTCATCGAATGGATGGAGTCGCGGCGCTAGCCAGCTTTGCGCCGCTCGCGCCTTGCGGCTTCCCATAGGGACGCATCAACACGCCGCACGCCGCCGCGATCAATCCCAGTCCCGCCAGATACAGCACGATGAACCGGGGCGATCCTCCGCCCAGGGACAGCAGGTACGTCGCCACCAGCGGCGCGGTGCCGCCGCCTATCGCCCCGCCTATCTGCACGGCCAGCGAGATGCCGGTATAGCGGACGTCCGGCGGGAACATGCTGGAAAAGAGGCTGGATTCCTGCGCATACATCGCGGCGTATACCAAGCCGAACGCCACCAGCATCGCGATGTTCGTGTGATAAGCCGTCTTCTCATCCAGCAGCGAGAAGAATGTCGCGCTGAACAGCGAGATCCCCAGCGCGCCGGCGATGAATATCGCCCGCTTGCTGATCATGTCGCCCAGCAACCCGAACAGCGGGATGGTGAACAATGCACCGACCGCTCCCCAAATGACACCCGTCAATATGGTTTCACGCGGCAGCCCCAGCGTACCCACGGCATAGGTCAATGAAAACGTCGCCAGCGTATAGAACCAGGTCTTTTCGGAGATGCAGGCCACCAGTGCGGTCAACACGGGAACCTTGTGCTCTCGGAGCACCGTCTTCAAGGGCAGCGCGTCCGGTTTCGGCTGGGCCTGCGCCTGCTTGAATTCCGGCGATTCGCTGACCTTGGCCCGGATGTACCAACCGACCAGCAGCAGGAACACGCTTGCAAGGAATGGCAGCCGCCAGCCCCAGCTCAGCATATCCGCCTCCGGCAGCCTGGAGACCGCGCCCATCGCCAGCGACGACAGGATCAGGCCGGGCGCGACCCCGACTTGCGGCAGGCTGCCGAACAGGCCCTTCTTGCCTTCGGGGGCATGCTCCACCGCCATCAACACGGCTCCGCCCCACTCGCCGCCCACCGCCAGGCCTTGCAGGAAACGGAAGAAGACCAGGGCCACTGCGCCCCAGTAGCCGATCGTCTCGTAGCTGGGCGTCAGTCCGATCAGGATGGTGGGCACGCCCATCAGCATCAGGCTGATCATCAGCATCGACTTGCGGCCGACGCGGTCGCCGAAATGGCCGAACACGATGCCGCCCAGCGGCCGCGCAATGAAACCGACCGCATAGGTGCCGAAGGCCGCCAGCGTCCCGCTGATGGGATCGATCGCGGGAAAGTAGATCTTGTTGAAAATCAGCGCTGCCGCAATGCCGTATAGAAAGAAGTCATACCACTCGATGGTGGTCCCGATCATGCTGGACAGTCCCGCGGTCACGTAATGCTTCTTCGAGCGCGAGGACGGCTGTTGTGAGATGGCGTTCATCCCGGTCTCCCTTGTTTTCTTTTTTTCGCCCGACTACACGGCGGTGGTCTCTTCCGCCAGGCTCTTGCGCTCGCTGACGTTGAAGCGGCCTTCGTAGATCGCGCCCTGGCGGGTGTGCGGGCCGACGTACTGCACATACAGAATCGTGCCGGCCTCGATGGTTTCCAGCTTGCTTTCGAAATGGGGATCCGGATGGAAGATCATCGAACCCTTGCCGTGGAGCTTGCCTTCGATGAGGAACTTGCCGTCCAGGATGTACCAGATCTGCGCGAAGTAATGGTTGTGCAGCGGGTGTCCCGAACCCTTTTCGTAGCGCACGATGCCGGCGTTCGGAATGGTCGGATCCTCCGCCGTCGGATGGAACATCATCTTTGCGAACTGGCCTTCGTAGCGCAGGTTGGTCCACTCGAGGTCGTCCTCGTGGCGGGCGCGCATGCCCTGGTGGTCCTCGGTCAGCGGACCGCCGCGGCCGCCCTCGTTGATGATCTTCTTGCCTGTGATGGTGTCGATGCTGGTCATGTGCTGTCCGTCCTGAAGAAAGAAAAGTGACAAACACAAATGGGATCCCATTTGTATAAAACGGGATCCTATTCATCGGGCATCGAAGCGGCTACTGGGTTTAACCCTTAGATTCAGCGGTAGAGATGGCGAGCGGAAGAAGCGCCGAGAGCCGCAGGCCGCGGCGAATTGGAACGGGGCGCAGCGCGCCCCTTGCGCCTATGCAAGGCTATGGTTGCGCAGCGTCCTCGTCGCCAGGACGCGCCAGGGCATAGGACAGACTCAGATCTGGTCCAGCCATTGCTCGATCGCCTGGCGCGCGACGTGTTCAAGCTGGGGACCATAACGCCGCGCGTCCTCGCGGATCACCGCGGGATCAATCTGGCGCAGGCTCAGTTCGCAGGCATGGCCGATGAGCCAACGTTCGATCTGTGCGGAATCCGCCTCCAGATGGAACTGCAGGCCCAGTATCCTGGGTCCCAGCGCAAACGCCTGGTTCGGGAAGCCCGGCGTTTCGGCCAGGCGCGCCGCGCCTTCGGGGATGGCGAACTGGTCCCCATGCCAATGCAGCACAGGCACCGACTCGACCGCGCTCAGCACGGAATCCTGCCCTTGTTGCGTAAGGGTCAACGGCGCATAGCCGATCTCGGCGCGGCCGGTGGACACCACGTCCGCGCCCAACGCTGCCGCCATTAGTTGCGCGCCCAGACATATGCCCAGGGTCGGTTTGTCCTGGCGCAGGCGTTGCGCGATGGCGCGCAGCTCCGGCTCCAGGAAGGGATAGCGGCCGGTTTCATAGACGCCGATGGGGCCGCCCAGGATCACGACGAGGTCGGCGTTAGCCACGGTGGCGGAGTCGATGGCGTCGACGCCGGCCTCCAGGTATCGCACGCTGTAGCCGCGATCGGCCAAGACCGGCGCCAATATGCCCAGGTCTTCAAAGGGAACGTGGCGGATCGCCAAAGCGCTGAGGCTCATTCCAGGAACTCCTATTGCGGGCTCGGATGGCGGTCCAGCCCGCCCAGCAAGCCTTCGGGGGTTGAGACGAACAGGTTTTCCGATGCCAGCAACCGTATGCCTTGCGGCGTGCTTTCCAGCAGGCGCCGTTCGCCCTCGGCGACCTGCAGGCTGAGCTGATAGCCGTCCTTGGCCGGCAGGCGCGCCGCGATGTCGCGGCTGTCGTCCAGCGCGGACGCCGCAGTGGATTCGAAATGACCGATCAGGCGGCCGTCGCGCTTGATGATGAGTCGGTACACCGGCATGCGCGCTACTCCTGAGAGCCGGACGCGCGCGATTCCGCGCCGTTGTCGGTCGGCCAGTAGTAGGAATCCGGCGTGTTGCGCGCGCCGAAGATGGCTTGACCGACGCGGACCACGGTGGCCCCTTCCTCGATGGCGATCTCGTAGTCGCCCGACATGCCCATGGACAAATCATCCAGGCCGATGCCCGCGGGCGCGTCCTGGCGCAATTGGTCGCGCAGCGTGCGCAACAGCACGAAGCACTCGCGCACGCGCGCGGCTTCGGCCGAAAACAGCGCCAGGGTCATCAGACCGCGCACCCGCAGTCCCGAAAACGCGGGCAATTCGCGCAGAAAGGCCGCCGTCTCGTCCGGCTGCAGCCCATACTTGCTGGCTTCGCCCGAGGTGTTGACCTGCACGAAAACGTCCAGCTGGCGCCCTTCCGCTTGCAGCCGGCGGTCCAGCGCCTCAGCGACCCGCAGGCTGTCGAGCGCCTGGAACTCGGCCGCATAGCGGGCCACGAGCTTGGCCTTGTTGGTCTGCAGGTGGCCGATGACCGACCATCGCAGATCGGTCAGGTCGGCCATGGCTTCCCATTTCCTCGAAACTTCCTGCAGCTTGTTCTCGCCCAGGTAGCGGCAGCCAGCCTCGTAGGCCAGCCGGATGCGCGCTTCCTCCACCGTCTTGCTCACGGGCAGCAGGCGCACCGTGGCCGGATCGCGCCCGGCGCGGCGCGCGGCATCGGCGATGCGTCCGTTGACCGTGGCCAGGTTGTGGCGGAAGTCTTCGACCGACTGCGCCTGCGGCCAGCGGCCATGCTGGTCATGCTGTGTCTGGGTGCCCTTGTCTTGCCCTGGGTCTTGCTCGCTCATGCCTGAACCTCGCGGAGGAACAACGGCGGGCGCTTTCCATTACGCTTATGCCGTCTAAAGTTTTGTCATAGGTCAATATTATCACGCCGGCGCGCAGGCGGCCGATGCTACGCGTTGGCCGCCAGCCACTCGCGCGGCGAAACACCCATCCGCTGCCGGAACGCTTTGGACAAGGACGAGGCGCTGGCAAATCCCAGCTCCGCCGCCACCAGCTTGACCGCGCGGCCGGACCGCATCATGGACGCCGCCAGGCTCAAGCGCCAATCGGTCAGGTAGGCCGCGGGCGTGGCGCCGGTAGCATCCTTGAAGGCCGCTGCAAAGGCGCTGCGCGACATGCCCGCCATCGCCGCCATCCGCGCAAGCGACCAGTCTTCATAGGGCGAACGGTGCAGCGCCACCAACGCCCTGGCCAGACGCGGATCGGACAGGCCCATCACCAGACCGCTGGTCACACCCACTTCCTCCGGATGGTCGAGTATCCACCTGAGCAGCTGGATCAAGACCACCTCGAACAGGCGGTCGGCCAACAGGCGTGAACCGCAGCGCACCTGATCCGCCTCGGCGAACAGCAGGTCCAGCGCCGGCCGCAAGCCTTCGACCGCGTCCAGCGGGATCCGCACCACGGACGGCAGCGACTGGACGATGGGATTGCGTTCGCCGCCATCGAAATCCAACGCCGCGCAGGTGAAATCCGAGCCGTCCCGCGGCGGGTTCACGAATTCGTGATGCACGGCGCGCGGGTAGAACAGCAGGGTCGGCTCGGCCAGGCGCAGGCGCGGCGTGGCGGTCTCGCCCGGGCGATGCCGCACTTCCATTTCGCCCCGGCGCAACACGTGCAGGAAGCCGCGCCCAGGCACGGCTTCGAAAGCCTGAGTGCCGCATAGCGCCCCCGTGTGGAACAGCGTGGCGCGCACCCGGAAACGGTCCAGCAGCGCCGACAGCCGGTCAACCTGAATGGGAAGAGGATTGCTCATATCTTGGACGAAATGACAATTTTTATGGATTAAACAACACCTTACGTCCAGACATTCTACGTACGATTCCTCCAGCCCGTTCGATATCGGCGGCCTTTTTTTCATTTCCAGGAGTTACCGACATGTCCCGAGTTCCTCTTATCGATGCCAGCAGCGCCAGCGCGGACCGCAAGGCGCTGCTCACGCAGATCCACGGCGCCTTTGGCGCAACGCCGAACATGTTCAAGGCCGTGGCCAATTCGCCGGCTGCGCTGCAGAGCATGTGGGGCGCCTTCGGCGCGCTGGGCGGCGGGGTCATTCCCGCCAAGCTGGGCGAACAGATCGCGGTGGCGGTGGCCGACCGCAACGCTTGCGAATACTGCCTTGCGGCCCACACGGCCCTGGGCCGCAAGGCAGGCGCCAGCGCCGAAGAAATGGCGGCCGCGCAAGGCGGCGACGCCGCCGATCCCAAGACCGCTGCGGCGCTGCGCTTTGCGCTCAAGCTGGTGGAAGCGCGCGGGCAAGTGGGCGAAGCCGACGTGCAGGCCGTACGCGCGGCTGGCTACAGCGACCAGGAGATCGTCGAGATCCTGGCGCACGTCGCGCTCAACCTGTTCACCAACTACGTCAACGTGGCGTTTGCCGTGCCGGTGGATTTCCCGGCCGTGAAGCTGCGCCGCGCCGCATAGCACGACCACAGCGGCCGGCGGGGCGTCATCGCCCCGCCGGCCGCATCAGAGGAGCATTCAGATGTCCCGATCAGACACCCTGGCCGACGCACTGCCCCCGCCCTTGCTGGCGGACGAATGGCTGAATGCGGACGGTCCCATCGAACTCGCCGCCCTGCGCGGCAAGGTCGTGCTGCTGCATGCGTTCCAGATGCTATGCCCCGGGTGCCTGTCGCATGGGTTGCCGCAGGCCGAACGCGTGCACAGACTGTTCCGCGGCCAGGAGGTCGCGGTCATCGGCCTGCACACCGTGTTCGAACACCACGACGTCATGGGGCCCGCCGCGCTGCGGGCCTTCAATCACGAGTACCGGTGGAGTTTTCCCATCGGCATAGACCGGCCAGCGGCGACGGGCGCCATCCCGATGACCATGCAAGCCTACGGTTTGCGCGGCACGCCCAGCCTGGTCTTGTTGGACCGCCAGGGACGCGTGCGCCTGCAGCACTTTGGCAGCATCGACGACCTGGCCCTGGGCGCAGCCATAGGGAGGCTGCTGGCGGAGAACGATGTTCCTGCGGCACACGCGGCCGCATCCGATGATCCCGCCCGCGACGAGTGCGACGCGCTAAGCTGCCCCGCGCCGCGTCCGCGCTAGACGCCGCGGGTCCTCCGATGCCGCTATGGCTGAACCAGGGCGCGCAGCGCGCGCACCAGGCAGGCCGCCTGCTCCTCGGTGCCCACGGAAATGCGCAGGTATTGCTCCACGCGTGGCCGCGCGAAATGGCGCACCAGTATTTTCGCGTCTCGCAGGCCGGCGGCGAGCAAGCGCGCGTCGAAGCGCGGATGACGGACAAACAGGAAGTTCGCCTGTGACGGTAAGACATCAAAGCCCATCAGGCGCAAATGCGCGCAGAGCAAGGTACGGGTGCCGATGATGGCCTGCCGCGTCTCCTCGAAATAGGCGCGGTCCTGAAAGGCCGCTGCAGCGCCTGCCTGGGCCAGTCGCCCGAGCGGATAGGAGTTGAAGCTGTTCTTCACCCGCTCCAGCGTGGCGATCAACGACGTCTGCCCGATTGCAAACCCCACGCGCAGGCCGGCCAACGCCCTGGACTTCGATAGCGTCTGGACCACCAGCAGGTTCGGATACTGCTCGACCAACGCAATGGCGGAGCGCCCGCCGAAGTCCACGTAGGCCTCGTCCACCAGCACCAGCCGGCGAGGCTGGATCTCCAGCAGCCGCTGCACGCGGTCCAGCGGCAGGCACTCTCCCGTGGGCGCGTTCGGGTTGGCGATCACGATGCCGGCTATGCCCGCATCCGCGGCGCCCAGCGCCGCGAATCCGTCCAGGTCCAGCCTCAAGCGCTCGTCCACGGAGATCTGCGCGCAGCGTATGCCGAACAGGCGGCAATACACCTCATAAAAGCCGTAGGTCACATCCGCCATCAGCAAGGGTTGGACGCCGTGCTGGAAGAACGCGCAGAACGCCAGCGCCAGCACTTCGTCGGAGCCGTTGCCAGCAAAGACCTGCGCTACCGGCACCCCGTGATACTGCGCGATGACCTCGCGCAAATGCCCGGCCTGCGGGTCCGGATAACGCTCCAAACCGTCAGCAGCCGCAGCGGCGATGGCTGCTATCGCGGCGGGGGACGGCGGATAGGGATTCTCGTTGGTGTTGAGCTTGATCCATCCATTGCCGGGAGCCTGCTCTCCAGGCACATAGGGCGACAGGGTTTCAACGCGCGGGCTATGTAGGGAAACCATGTTGTTGCGGCTGCGGCCTCTCGGTAAGCAATCTACGGTATGTGTATCGCAATTTTTGTCCTATGCCATACTACACTATGATTCAGGACAATAACCGCCATCACGCGAACGCGAGTGTCATGTCTACCTCTCTTTCCCTGTTTATCCACCGCATTACGCCCAGGCGCTGGTTGACACGTTGCGCCGGCTGGCTGGCCGCATGCCGCCAGCCATGGGTGGCCCAGCCGCTGATACGCGGCTATGCCAAGTGGTACGGCATCGATCTCGCCGAAGCCCTGCACGCCGACCTCAGGGCCTATGACAGTTTCAATGCCTTCTTCACGCGCGCCCTGCGCCCTGGCGCCCGCAAGCTGGCCGATGCGGACTGGACCAGTCCTGCCGACGGCATCGTCAGCCAGTTCGGCCGCATCAGCCTGGGGCAGATGATCCAGGCCAAGCAGCGTCGGTACAGCGCGGCCGCGCTGCTGGCCGATGCAGACCTGGCGCACGCATTGGAAGGCGGCTGGTTCACCACGATCTATCTCAGTCCGCGCGATTACCATCGGGTGCACATGCCCTGCGAGGGACGCCTGCTGGGCATGCGCCATGTGCCGGGGACTCTGTATTCCGTCCGGCCGGAGATCGTGCAGCACATGGATGGCCTGCTGGCGCGCAATGAGCGGCTGGTCTGCTGGTTCGAGCATCCTCTCCATGGCGTCTACGCCATGGTGCTGGTAGGCGCCGCCATCGTTGGCAGCATAGCCACGGCCTGGCATGGCCAGGTGGCGCCGCGGGGCCGGCGTATCCAGCAATGGGACTACGGCGGCCAGGCCCCCTTGCGCTTGCCGCAAGGCGCCGAAATGGGACATTTCCAGTTGGGGTCGACCGTGGTGTTGCTGATGCCGGGCAACGCCTGGCGATTCCATCCCGGCTGGAAGACAGGGCGCGCCGTCAGATTGGGACAAGCCATGGCCGACCGGCGTTGACGCCGGCCGTGGCTAGACCATGCTTTCCCGGATATCCCGCGCCAGCTTGCGGCACTGCCCGGGTTCGATCGCAGAGACGGTGATGCGCAGGCCCCTGACCGGCTCCTGGACCCCGAAGGCATCTCCATGGCGCACCAACCAGCCGCGATGGGCCAGGGCCAGCGCGACCGCCTGGTCGTCGGAATCCAGCGGTACCCACAGGTTCAGGCCGTCGCCGTCCGCGGCGTATGGCACGCCTTGCTCGGACAAGGCGCCTTCCAAGGCCTTGCGCCGCTGGGCGTAGTCCTTGCGGGCCTGGGCCATCTGCTTGGCCACCTCGGGCCGGCCCAGCGTGACCTCGACCATGTCCTGCAACAGATGGCTGACCCAGCTGGTGCCGGAAGCCAGCCGCAAACGAAGCTGGCGCGACGTCGCGGTATCGCTGGCCACCATGGCCAGGCGCACGTCGGGGCCCAGCGTCTTGGAGAACGAGCGCACCAGCGCCCACCGCTGGATGCCCGAAGGCAGCACCGAGTGGTATTCCTTTCCTGACAGCAAGGCGTAGTGATCGTCCACGATGACCATGGCATGGGGATACTTGGCCAGCACCCGCGCCAGCGCCTTCGCCCGCTTTTCGCTCAGGCTGCAGCCCGTGGGGTTGTGGGCGCGCGGCGTCAGGATCACGGCCTGCGCGCCCTTGGCCAGTGCCGCTTCCAGGGCCGCCGCCTGCATGCCTTCGGCGTCGACCGGTACGCCCAGCGCCTGCAGGCCGGCGATGCGCAGCATGTTGATGCTGCTCAGGAAGCAGGGATTCTCGACCGCCACCTTATCCCCAGCCACCAGGTGCGAACTGAGCAGCCGTTCGATGGCGTCCACAGCCCCGTGGGTGAGGTTGATCTCGAAAGGCGCCGGGCAGTCCCGCGCGAACCAGGCGCGGGCATAGCTTTCCAGCCCCGCGTTGACCGTGGGTTCGCCGTAGAGCCGCGGCTGATAGGGCCGGATCGCGAGGGCCGCGCTCAGATCCGGCAGCCAGGCCGGATTGGGATTACCGCTGGCCAGATCGGCCAATGGCGAGTCCGATAGCGCGCCTTCCTGTTCGCCCGGTCCGGACTGGTCGCGGATGATGGTGCCCAGGCGACCCTGGGTCAGCGCGATGCCGGCCGTCACCAAGCGCTTATAGGCGGCGGCGACCGTATTGCGGTTGATATCCAGTTCGACCGCCAGATCGCGCACCGGCGGCAACGCCTGGCCCGGCGGCAACTGGCCCGACTGAGCCAGCCCGCGCACGCAATCGAAGATCTCAGCGGCGGTCTTTCCTTGTATTTTCATAGCGTCCTAAGACAATTCCGTTCCTGGCATGGGCAGCGGCCGCGCCGACTCCCGGCGTAAGTTTGACATGGATTCCCAGTCCGCATAAAGCGGGCTTACCGCACGCAATCCACGTAGTAGCGCAGGTTTCCGTCCGCGTCGCGCAGCTCCACGAAGCCATGGATGTCCGTGCCGAACCCGGGACACTCGCGGTTCAGCTCGCGCGAGAACTTCAGGTAATCGACGATGGTCCGGTTGAACGCCTCGCCCGGGACCAGCAACGGTATGCCCGGGGGATAGGGCGTGATCAGGCTGGTGGTGACGCGGCCTTCCAGATGGTCGATCTCCACCCTCTCGGTGCGGCGTTGGGCGATGCAGGCATAGGCATCGCAGGGCTTCATCGCGGGGGTGACGTCAGTCAGGTACATGTCCGTGGTCAGCCGGGCGATGTCATGCCTGGCATAGGTCGCATGGACATGCTGGCACAGGTCGCGCAAGCCCATGTTCTCGTAGCGAGGATGCTTGCGGCAGAACTCCGGCAGGATCCGCCACATGGGCTGGTTGCGTTCGTAGTCGTCCTTGAACTGCTGCAACGCGGTCAAGAGCGAACTCCAGCGGCCCTTGGTGATCCCTATCGTGAACATGATGAAGAAGCTGTACAGCCCGGTCTTCTCCACGATCACGCCATGCTCCGCCAGGAACTTGGTGACGATGGAGGCCGGAATTCCGCTGTCCGCGAAGTTGCCGTCCAGATCCAGCCCTGGCGTCACGATGGTGGACTTGATCGGATCCAGCATGTTGAAACCGTCCGCCAGCGCCCCGAATCCGTGCCAGGACGACTCGCCGTCGCCGCCCCGGATGATCCAGTCCTCGGGCGAGCCTATGCCCTCCGGCGCCAGCGTCTCCGGTCCCCAGACCTTGAACCACCAGTCGCCATCGGCGAAATGCGTGCCGACCTCCTTCATCGCGCGCCGGAAGTCCAGGGCCTCGGCGATGCTCTCCTCCACCAGCACCGTGCCGCCGGGCGGCTCCATCATGGCCGCGGCCACGTCGCAGCTGGCGATGATGGCGTACTGGGGACTGGTACTGGTGTGCATCAGATAGGCTTCGTTGAAGAGATGCCGATCCAGCCGCCGCGTCATGGAGTCTTGCGCCAGCACGTGGCTGGCCTGGCTGATTCCGGCCAGCAGCTTGTGCGTCGATTGCGTGGAGAAAACCAGCGATTCCCTGGGCCGCGCGCGCTGCTTGCCCATGCAGTGGTAGGCGCCATAGAACGGGTGGAACACCGCGTGCGGCATCCAGGCCTCGTCAAAGTGCAAGGCGTCCACGTAGCCGTCCAGGGCCGTCTTGATCTCCTCGGTCTGGTAGATGATGCCGTCGTAGGTCGACTGCGTCAGCGCCATCACCCGCGGGCGGACCTCGTCAGCGTCCAGGTGCTTGAGCAGCGGATGGGCGCGGATCTTCTCCCGGATGGCCTGGATATCGAACTCGCTGCGCGGAATCGGGCCGATGATGCCGAAATGGTTGCGTGTCGGGCGTAGAAAGACGGGTATCGCTCCCGTCATGACGATGCTGTGCAGGATGGACTTGTGGCAGTTGCGGTCCACCAGCACCACATCGCCCGGCGCCACCATGTGGTGCCACACGATCTTGTTGCTGGTACTGGTCCCGTTCGTCACGAAATAGCAGTGGTCCGCATTGAAAATGCGCGCGGCGTTGCGCTCGCTCGCGCCGATGGCGCCGTTGTGATCCAGCAGCTGCCCCAGTTCCTCCACAGCGTTGCAGACGTCCGCGCGCAACATGTTCTCGCCGAAGAACTGATGGAACATCTGACCCACGGGACTCTTCAGGAACGCCACGCCGCCCGAATGGCCCGGGCAGTGCCAGGAATAGGATCCGTCCTCGGCGTAGTCCAGCAACGCCTTCAGGAACGGCGGCTTGACGCCGTCCAGATAGGCCCGGGCCTCGCGGATCAAGTGTCGCGCCACGAATTCGGGCGTGTCCTCGTACATATGGATAACACCCTGGAGTTCGCGCAGGATGTCGTTCGGAATGTGCCGCGCGGTCTTGGTTTCGCCGTACACATAGATCGGCACGTCGGCATTGCGCCGCCGAACTTCACTGATGAATTCCCGCAATGCCAGCAGCGCGGGCGCGACGCCCTCGCCGTGCGCGAGTTCCTCGTCGTCGATGGACAGGATAAAGGCGCTGGCGCGGCTTTGCTGCTGCGCGAACAGGCTGAGATCGCCGTAGCTGGTCGTTCCCAGCACATCGAAGCCTTCGGCCTTGATGGCCTCGGCCAATACCCGGATGCTCAGGCCGGACGTGTTTTCCGAGCGGAAGTCCTCGTCGATGATGACGATGGGAAACTGGAACTGCATTGCTGTCCTCTGTCTATGGGTTGCCGCTTGCGTTTTAGTTTGTACTCGAACATAATTATATCTGTCCTAGGACAAAATAAACGGCGCGGTGGCAGAGTGGCTATGCAGCAGGATTGCAAATCCGCGAAGGTTGGTTCGATTCCAGCCCGCGCCTCCAGTTTTCCTGGCCGCGGGCGCGGTGCGCTAGGTTGCGTGGTCGCGCAGATGCTCGCGCAACGCGTCAGCGAATGAAAGCGCGATGACCGACGACGGCCAATGCTCTGGCCATACCAGGCTGAGATCGAACGAGGCGCCCGGCTCCAGCGGCCGCAGCTGATCCAGCCCGCCCGGGATACGCGCGGCGGTCAGCCGGTCTACCAGCGCGATGCCCACGCCGCGCATCACCAGTTCCATCGCCACCGAGGTCCAGAACACCTGCACGCGACGCCGCGCGTAGACCTTCTGCTGCTCCAGCAGCGCTTCCAGCCAGAAGCGGGTGTGGTCCAGGTTGTCGTAGATGATGAGGTCGCGGCCGGCCAGTTGTTCCACACGGATGGTGTCGAACTTTTCCAGCGGGTCGCCGGGAGGAATGGCGCAATATAGCTGCAGGCTCACCAGTGGCTCGGCCACCACGCCCGGGTGCTGCCCCCCGTAGAAGCACACCCCCATATCCACCTGGCGCGCCGCCACCCATTCGACGATGCGCGCCGAACTGCGCGTCTGCAAAGCCACGGAGATGTTGGGCCGGTCCGCCATGAAACTGGCCAGCACGTCCGGCATGACGGTCAAGGACAGCAAGGGCAAGGACGCGACGGTCAGGTGGCCTTGCTTTTCGCTGCCCAGGTCCTTGATGAAGCTATCCAGTTGCGAAAGGCCGGAGAACAGCCGGTCGACCTGGCCATAAAGCGCCCTGCCTTCGGGCGTGGGCAACAGACGCCCGCCCTTGCGCACGAACAGAGCCACGCCCACGCGGCGCTCCAACTGGGCGATGTACTTGCTGGCGGCAGGCTGTGAAATCAGCAGCACCTGCGCCGCCCGGGATACCGAGCCTTCGCGCATCACCGCCCTGAAGATTTCTATCTCTCGCACGTTCATGCGCCGACTATAACTATTTAGCTATAGAGATGGCAATTATTGGTATTAGGCAGTTATGCAGATTGTTCCTAGGATGAACGCTCGACTTTCATCCAGGACCCATCGTGTCGGAAAACTACGCAACCATGGAATTGCCGTTCGGCCCGGAAACCTATGCCGCGAACCTCTCGCTGCTGGCACAGGACATCCAGGCTCAGGGCCTGTCAGCCGCCATCCTGTTCGACCCCGAGAATATCTACTGGCTGACCGGCTACCGTTCCATTGGCTACTTCACCTTCCAGTGCCTGGTGGTCTCGCCCGACGGCGGCATCGCCATGGTCTCGCGCCAGGTCAACCACGCCGTCGCGACCGGCAACCGCAACATCGCACGCTTTGTCGCCATCGATGACATCAGCGACCCGGTCGAGGTGCTGGCCAGCTATCTGAAGGACATCCTGCCCAGCGGCCGCATTGGCCTGGAAACGGCTTCTGGCTACCTCAGCGTGGCCGCCTACAAGCAGCTGCAAGCCCGCATGGGCCCACGGCTGGCCGACTGGCAAGGCCCGATGGAAGAGGCGCGCAAGATCAAGACCCCGGCGCAGCTGGGCTTCATGCGCCAGGCCGCGCACGCGGCGGTCGCCGGCATCGACGCCGCAGTGCGCGCGATCGCAGTCGGCGCCACCGAAAACGATCTCGCCGCCGCCATGCTGCACGGCGCCACCAAGGCCGGCAGCGAATACACCCGCGTGCCGCTGGTGGCCGTGGGGCGCGCCAGCGGCGTCTGCTTCACCACCTGGCAGCGCCGGGAGCTCAAGCGGGGCGACCTGGTGTTCCTGGAGGCCGCGGCCAACATCAACCGCTATCACGCCATGATCTCCCGCAATTGCGTGGTCGGGCGCGCCACCGAGCGGCAGCGCTTCCTGGCCGGCACCGTCATCGCCGCGCTGGACGCCGCCATCGACGCCATCCGCCCCGGCGTCACCTCCGCCCAGGTGGACCAGGCCTGCCGCGCGGTCTTCGAACGGGCCGGGCTGGGGCATTACTTCGATCACCGCACGGCCTACGGCATAGGCATCGGCTTTCCGCCCAACTGGGCCGAGGGCCGCTTCCTCGCGCTGCGTCCGGACGACCCCACGGTGCTTGAGCCCGGCATGACCTTTCACCTGGTGCCTTCCCTCTTCATGCCCGAAGGCGGCTTCATGGCCAGCGAAAGCGTGGCCGTCTCCGAGGACGGCTGCGAAGTGCTCACCCGCTATCCGCGCGAGCTGATCGAAATCGACGTCTGACAACAAGACCGGCTCCAACAGCATACAAGGGGAATTGCCGTGTTGAAGAACTGGATGTATCCAACCATCGCGGTCATGGGAGTGCTGCTTCTGTGGCATTTCGCGATACCGCTGTTCGGCCTGCCAGCCTACCTGTTGCCGCCGCCGCTAAGCGTGCTCGAACGGCTGTGGACCGACTCGGCGTTCCTGGGACATCACTCCTGGGTCACGTCCGTCGAGACGCTGGGCGGCTTCCTGCTGAGCATCGCCGTCGGCATACCGCTGGGCATCCTGCTGGTGTGGTCGCGTCCGCTGGAGCGCGCCATCATGCCGCTGCTGGTGGTGTCGCAGGCGTTTCCCAAGGTAGCGGTCGCGCCGCTCATCATCATCTGGTTCGGCCTGGGCCTGTTTCCCAAGATCCTGATCGCATTCTCGGTGGCCTTCTTCCCCATCGTGGTCAGCACGGTGGCGGGCATGCGTTCCGTGGACGCGGACCTCAACGACCTGGCCCGCTCGATGCGGGCGGGCGCCCTGCGGACCTTTCTGCGCATCCGGCTGCCGTATGCGTTGCCGCAGATCTTCTCCGGCCTGAAGGTCGCCATTGCTTTCGCCACGGTCGGCGCGGTGGTGGGGGAATGGGTGGGCGCCGAAAGCGGTCTGGGCTACGTGCTGCTGTCCGCCAACGCCAACCTAGACACGACGTTGCTGTTCGCGGTGCTGGTCGCGCTCATGCTCATCGGCCTGGTCTTCTACTACCTGGTCGAGTTTTCCGAACGATTCCTGATTCCCTGGCACATCAGCGTGCGCAGCGACGCCCTGCCCTCTGTCTGACCCCGCCCTCCGGAGACTCCATCATGAAATTCACGACTCGACTTGGCTGGACCCTGGCTTGCCTGCTGGCCGCAGGCGCGGCCGGCGCGCAGGAGAAGCTGAGCCTGCGCCTGGACTACAGCATCTACGGCACGCACGCGCCGCTGTACTACGGCATAGACAAAGGCCTCTACAAGGCCGAAGGCATAGACCTGAGCATCGGCGAAGGCAGCGGCTCCAGCAACACCGCGAAACTGGTGGCGCAGGGCATCGATCCCATCGGCTTCATGGACTACGGCACCATGCTCAAGGGCGTCGCCGCAGGCATGCCGCTGAAGGCCGTCTTCGCCGTGCACCAACGCTCTCCCATGGTCATCATCAGCCACGCGGACGCTCCGGTGCGCGCGCCCAAGGACCTGGAAGGCAAGGTGCTGGGCATGAGCGCATCCGAGTCGACGGCTCAGATGTTCCCAGTGCTGGCCGCCCTGAACGGCGTGGACCAGAAGAAGATCAATGTCATCGCGCCCGCCGTGGGCACCAAGACCGCCCTGTTCCTGCAACGCCGCGCGGACGCCATCACGGGCGTCACCTACTTCCATATCCCGCCGCTGGAAGCGCAGGGCGCAAAGGTGCATTACTTTTTCTATGCCGACTTCGGCGTCAACGCGCTGGAAGGCGGGCTGGCGGCCAATGCCAAATGGCTGGAGGCCAATCCCGAAACAGCTCGGCGCTTCCTGCGCGCCACGCGCAAGGCCTACGAGGCGGCCCTGGCCGACCCGGCCGCCTCGGTCGACGCCCTGGTGCGCCAACGTCCGGAACAGGCGCGCAATCGCGAGCAACTGGTGCGCCAGCTGCAGCTTTCGCTGCAGGCCGCCGGCACGCCCAACACCAAGGGATTGCCGTTCGGCGTCTCTGCGGAGAAGGACTGGCAGGCCATGGTCGACCAGTTCGTGCAATCGAATCAGATCGCCAGCCCGGTCCCGACCAGCACGCTCTACACCAACGACTACAACAGGGACTAGATATGGCACAACACGCAGCCTTGACGCTCGCTCCCGCAGCGGGCGCGCCCGATACCGCGATCGACATCCGCGGCATGGTCCAGCGCTTCGGTTCCTATGTCGCGGTCGACGGCATCGACCTTGCCATACCCGAAGGCCAGTTCCTCTCCGTGCTCGGCCCGTCCGGCTGCGGCAAGAGCACCTTGATGCGGGCGGTCGCCGGCCTGACGCCGCCCACCGCCGGCGAGATCCGCGTGCTTGGCGAGCGCGTGACCGAGCCGGGCGCCAACGTGGGGATCGTGTTCCAGCGTGCGGCGCTCCTGCCATGGCGCGACGTCGTCGGGAACATCTCGCTGCAGCTGGAGATGCGCAAACTGCCCGCGGCGCGTCATGAGGCCCGGCTGCGAGAACTGATCAAGCTGAGCGGACTGGAAGGTTTTGAAAAATGCCTGCCGCACCAATTGTCCGGCGGCATGCAGCAACGCGTGGCGCTGTGCCGCGCGCTGATCCACGACCCCGACATCCTGCTGATGGACGAACCCTTCGGCGCCCTGGACGCGATGACGCGCGAAGCCATGAACCTGGAGCTGCAACGGGTATGGCTGGAAAGCAAGAAGACCGTCATGTTCATTACCCACAGCATCTCCGAAGCGGTGTTCCTGTCCGACCGCGTGGTGGTGATGAGCAAGCGGCCGGGCCGCGTGGCGCTGACCGTCGACATCGATCTGCCGCGTCCGCGCAACTACGCCATGGTCGGGCACCCCAACTTCGTCAAGGCGGCCACGGTCATACGCGAGTGCTTCGACGCCGCGGGGATGACGGAATGAATCCCGTCCGCTACGACGCCGGCCCCTACCCCCGGGCCCGCCTGGCTTTCCTGTGCGTGGCCAATGCCGGCCTGACCGAGGGCGAAATGCACGCCATGGCTCCCGACGGCGTGGGCCTGAGCTTTGCCCGCGTGCCCATGGCAACGGCCTGCACCGTGCAAAGCCTGGCCGGTATGGAGGGCGGACTGCTTCAGGCCCTGGACGGCCTGGCGCCAGGGCGTCGCGATATCGACGTGGTCTGCTACAACTGCACCGCGGGCAGCTTCGTGATCGGCAACGACAAGGTACGAGCGCTGCTCGCGCAGGCCCGCCCCGGCGCGGCCGTGGCCACGCTGCTGGACGGCGTCACGCAGGCGCTGGACGCGGTCGGCGCGCGCCGCCTGGCGGTTGCCACCGCCTATGACGATGCCGTCAACGAACTGGAGCGCGCTTACTTCGAAAGCATCGGCCACGAAGTCGTCTCGCTGCAGGGCCTGGCCCTGCCCGACGACGAAACCATGAACCGGGTCTCGGCCGACTATCTGTACGAATTCGCCTGTGCCGTGGACCGGCCCGATGCCGACGCCGTCTTCATCAGCTGCGGCGCGCTGCGCTCCACCGCCATCCTCGAACGTCTGGAGGACAGGCTGGGCAAGCCCGTGATCGGCAGCAATCAGGCCAGCATGTGGCATTGCCTGCGGCTGGCGGGGGTCCACGACCGGATGGACGGCTATGGCCGGCTGTTCCGGGAATATTGAAATCCGGACCCATCATGGATGAAATCGATACCCGACTGATCGGCATTCTGCGGCGCGACGCGCGCACGCCGCTTTCCGTTTTGGCCAGCAAGGCCGGCGTGTCGCGCGGCACGGTCTCCAACCGCCTGCGCAAGCTGGAGGAGGACGGGCTCATCGCCGGGTATACGCTCAAGCTGCGCCCTGACTCCGACCAGGACGGCCTGCGCGCCTGGATGGGCATCACCGTCGACGGCAACCAGACGCGCGCCGTGCTGGCCAGCCTGCTGGGCGAGCCGAGCGTCGAGCAGCTGCACGACACCAACGGCCGTTGGGACTTGCTGGCCGAAATACGCGCAGATTCCACTGCAGATCTGTCCAAGGTGCTGGAACGCGTGCGCCTGATCAAGGGCATCGCGGCCACCGAAACCAGCATCCTGCTCGCGACGTACCGCTGAAACCGGCGCGCTAGGCCGGCAGCGGCTCGCCCCGCAGCCTTATCTGCGCGACGGTTCTTTCCCCGCGCTGCTCCAGCACGAACTGATGCCTGTCCGGATACCTCAGCGTCAACCGCCTGCACAGATTCCCTAGTCCGCCCCCGCCGCTGGCCAGATCGAAGGGCGCGTGCAGCCGGCCGGGATTGTCCACTTCGATGAGCAGTTCATCGCCCTGCAAACGCGTGCGTATGCTGATCGGGAAATGCGCGTGTTCCGAACGCATGCCGTGCTTGATCGCGTTTTCCACCAGTCCCTGCAGCGTCATGCGCGGAACACTGATCCGTAGCGTGGCCGGATCGATCTGGCTGCGCAATTCAAGCCGCTTGTCAAAGCGCAGCGCCTGGATGCGCACATAGGCTTCGGCGGCCTCGATCTCCTCCTCCAGCCTGGACAAGCCTCGTCCGCGCCGGTCCAGCGAATAGCGCAGGTACTCGGCCAGGCTGCGCGTCATTTCCTCTGCGATGGCAGGCCGATCGGCGATCTCGGCCACGATGGTGTTCAGCGAGTTGAACAGGAAGTGCGGCTCGATCTGCAGCTGCAGATGCTCAAGCTCCAGTCTCAAGGAGCGCGTCTCCGCCTTCATCTTGGACAGGCGCTCGCTGCGTGCGTTCAGCTCGGCCGAGACGCCGAAATAGATCAGTGTCCAGATCGAGAGCATGCCCATGTAGTAGAGAAAGCCCAGCCGGTACTGGTTGCCCGGCAGCACGCGGATTGCGCCAGGCAGAAACAGGCTGTGGATGCCATAGGCGATCGACGCCAGCAAGGCCGAGGCGGTCAGGCAGAACAACACCGCGCAGACCAGCACCAGCAAGGGCGGATCGCCTTTGCCCGCACGGCGGCCATGCAGCACGGCCGCCCCGCTGGTCAGGACGAATGCCAGGGGTTCCAGCGCCACGGTAAGCCAGAAGGCTGCGGTGGCATTGCCGAACACCGCCAACCGGATGAAGAAGCCCACGATCGCGAGAAAGAGCCATCCCAGCGTCTGCGCCCGCCAGAAGCCAAGCGAGGACTCCCCTGGACTCAAACCCTGGCCGATCGATGCGAACTTCATGGATGCGCCCCCCGGACGGGCAAAGGGTTCTCTGGAAACTGCATAGGCCTTATATTTACCCGCGTGCCAGACCGGACGACTATACCCGCCACACCATGGCGCCAGGGAGGAAAATGCTGCGTGTGCTTGTCATCGACGATGAAGCCCCGGCGCGGCGCTACCTGCGCCGGCTGCTCGAAGCCTCGCCCGACGTCCATGTCGCGGGCGAAGCCGACTGCCTGGAATTGGCGCGAACGCTGATCCGCGAGCATCGTCCGGATGCCCTGTTCCTGGACATCGAACTCACTACCGCCACCGGTTTCGACCTGCTGGACCAGCTGGAAGCCCCACCCGCCGTCGTCTTCGTCACCGCGCACAGCGACTACGCCGCCCGCGCCTTCGACGTCCAGGCCGTCGACTACCTGCTCAAGCCCGTGCGTCCGGGCCGGCTTGAACAGGCGCTGGCGCGGCTGCGTCCGCGCGCTGGCGGCCACCTGACGCTGCGAACGCGCAACGGCACCAAGATCATCAAGATCCATGAACTGACCATGGCGCAGGCGCAAGGCGACTACGTGATGCTTTGCAGCGCCGCGCACGCCAACGAGCTGATGCACATCACCTTCAAGCGCCTGGCGGCCCAACTGCCCAGTCCGCCCTTCTGCGCCTTGTCGCGGTCGGTCATCATGAATCTGGAACATGTCTCCCACCTGTCGCAGCTGCCCGGCGCGCAGACCGAGGTCGCGTTCAACAACGGTGTTGCGCCCGTGGTGCTGGGACGGGTCGCGTCGCAGCGCCTGCGGCGCGCGGTGGCGCAGCGCTGAAGAATGGCGGCGACAGCCAATCCCGCAATCCCGCCAGCAAAGCGCTAACGGCTCGGGTCGAAATGGATCAATTCTCCCCACCGGTGGGCGAGAGATCACTCCTTTTTCGACGAAACGTGGAATTTTCTCGACCAAATCGCGCCACTTGCGTAAGCCGCAACTGTTGCACGCACGCGGCCTGTCATTGACCAGACGATCCGTTGATCTCCGCCAGCCGCTTGTACAGATAGGACCGCGATATGCCCAGCGCTTCCGCGGCCTTCTTCTTGTTGCCGTGATAGCGCTGCAGGTAATCCACAATGAGATCTGCCTCCATGCGGTCCTTGACCTCTTTCATGGAGCCGTCGCGCGGCGCCGCCGTGGCCACGCGCACGGTATCCAGGTGATAGGCGCCGCGCGCCTCGCCGGCCATCTCGAAATCCGCCACCCGGATCGCATCGCCGTCGCAGAAAATAGCGGCGCGTTCGATGGCGTGCTGCAACTGACGCACATTTCCCGGCCAAGGCAGGGACTGCAGAAAGCGCAAGGCGGCTGGCTCGATCTCCTTGACCGGCAGGCCGTGGCGATCCGCGAACTGCTTCAGGAACGTGCCGGCCAGTACTGGAATATCCTCCAGGCGCTCGCGCAGGGAGGGCAGGCGCAAGGTAACGGCGCTGATGCGGTAGAACAGGTCCAGGCGGAAGGCGCCGCTATCCAGCATCTGATGGAAGTCGCGGTTGCTGGCCGAGATGAGGCGGAAGTTCGAGCGGTGCAGTGATTCGCCTCCAACACGCTGGAATGTGCCGTCCTGCAAGGTCCGCAACAGCTTCACCTGCACTTCCAGCGGCATGTCGCCGATCTCGTCCAGGAACAGCGAACCGCCATCGGCCTGTTCGAACTTTCCAGGCCTTCCCTTGCGGTCCGCCCCCGTGAACGCGCCGCTCTCGTAGCCGAAGAGTTCGCTTTCAACCAGGGAAACAGGCAGCGCCGCCGCGTTGATGACCACCATCGGATCGCCGGCACGCGGGCCCAGCATATGGATGGCATGCGCCACCACGTCCTTGCCCACGCCGCTCTCGCCCAACAGCAGCACGGGCACATCCAAGGGCGCGATCTTGACGATCTGTTCCTTCAGCCGCGCCACCGGTTCGCTGTTGCCGATGATCGCATCCAGACCGCGATTCGGCCGATCCATGCTGGATAGTTCACGCCTGTAGAAGTTCACCTCCTTGCGCAGCCGGGAAATCTCGGCGCTCATCTTTTGCAGCGCGTCCGGGCTCTTGAACATGACCTGGCCGATGGCGCCGACCACGCGGCGCTGGCGATCGAAGATAGGCGTGCGGCTCACGACGCGCGTGGTGCCGTGCATCTCCTGGGTCTGGCCGATCTCGGCCTTGCCGCTGCGCAGCACGGTGTCGAGCCGCGTGTTCTCGATGACCTCGCGCGCCGGACGGCCCACGCCTTCGCCGCGCGACAGCTTGAAGAACTTCTCGTGCACCGGGCTCATGTAGCGCAGGGTGCCCTGAGCATCGACCACATTGATCGCGCCGTACGGATTGGTGATGAGATGCCGCAGGATATCGCCGGCGAAGTCGACGCTGGCCACGAACTTGAACAGCGGATCCGCTTCGTCGTGACGGCTTACCAGGAAGCATGCGGCCTCGGGCGTGGCCACATGCAGCACGCTGAGCGGCTCGTCCAGGTGCTCCAGCGCGAAGCAGGCAGGGATGGGCCGCAATGCGCGCGCCGCCCAGCGCTTGGACAGGTCGCGCAGCAGTCGGGAGTCGGAACCGATCCCCGAGGCAAAGCGCAGCTCCCCGCTGGCGTCCAGCACCACGACGCCGCGCATCTCGTTTTCCATGACGCCTGTGTCTCCAAGTGATTTTGTGTTCTTGGGAAAGTGTTTGCGCCGAAGACACCCGCTGCTTCCGGACGTCTGCATAGGCATGGCCAGCCCTGCTGCGCTCCCTTTTTTATAAGATGGCACGAAACTTGCTTGATGTCATCCACGTGACTTCCACCCTGGATGACTGATGACACCGCAAGAAAACCTGCCCTACGCGGATTCGCAAAAAAACGGCCTGGAACTGCTGGCGCCGTTGCGCGTCCTGGATCTGACGACCTCGATTGCCGGTCCGTACGCGACGCAACTGCTCGCCGACCTGGGCGCGACCGTGCTCAAAGTGGAAAAGCCCGGCGCCGGAGACGACACGCGCGCCTGGGGCCCGCCCTTTCTGCAGGACGTCTCGCTCTGGTACCTCAGCGTCAACCGCAACAAGCACAGCCTCACGCTGGACGTGTCGCAACCCGAAGGGCGCGAAGTCCTCGATGGCTTACTGGCGCAAAGCGATGTGCTGGTACTGAACATGGTGCCCCGCGTGCAGCGCAAGCTGGGCCTGGACTATGACAGCCTGAAAGCCGCCTACCCGGCGCTGATCCATGCTTCGCTCACCGGCTTCGGCCTGACGGGTCCGCGCAGCGACTTTCCCTGCTACGACCTGATCGCCGAAGGCTACGCCGGGATCATGGACCTGACCGGCGAACTGGAATCCGCGCCGCAGAAAGTCGGCACGCCGGCCGCCGACCTGCTGGCCGGCCAGGATCTGGCGCTGGCGGTACTGGCGGCCTACATCGCGCGTGGCCAGCATGGCCGCGGCACGCAGATCGACATCTCGATGCAGTCGAGCATGACGCGCTTCGTCTCGCCACGGCTGCTGCCCTACCTGGGGTCCGGCGAACTTCCCAGGCGCTCGGGCGGCAAGGATTCGGTCATCGCCATCTACCAAGTCTTCGGTACGGCCGATGACCCCTTGTCGCTGGGACTGGGCAACGACAGGATCTGGCAGCGCTTCTGGCAGGCCGTGGGAGACCCGGCCTTTGGCGCGCGTGCGGAGTTTGCCAGCAATGCGCACCGCAGGACGCACCGGGAGGCCATCGTGACGCGCATCGCCGAGCTGTTGCGCGCACAGCCGCGCGCGCACTGGCTCGCGCTGTTCGCCGAGCACAGCATTCCCGCCGGCCCCATCAACCGGCTGGACCAGGTGGCGCAAGACCCGGACCTGCTGGACAAGGGCCTGATCTATCGCGCCCGCGCCTCCAACGGCGCCATCCCCCAGGTGGGGCTAGGCATAGGCTTTGACGGTTCCCAGCACGTCCACCGCAAGTCCCCGCCCGCCCTGGGCGAAGACACCGACGACGTCCTGCGCGGCTGGCTGGGATACGCCGGTCCGCGCATCGACGCGCTGCGCGAGCGCGGCGTGATTTGACCCATTCCATTCTCGATAACCCCACAGATCAAGGACAGCACCATGGAGTTCCAGGAAATCCTGTACGAGGAACAAGGCCCCGTCGGCATTCTGACGCTGAACCGTCCCGACGACGGCAATATGTTCACCGAAACGATGTGCCATGAGATCCGCGACTGCATCAACGCGGTCCGGCGCGAAACGCGCACCCGCGTGCTCATTATCACCGGGGCTGGCGACCGCTTCTTTTGCCTGGGCGGACGCAAGGACGGCATGCAGGACAGCCAGCTCTACGCAGGCGTGTTGCCGACGCTGGACATGTACGAAAGCATCGACCGCCTGCAGAAGCCTGTGATCGCCTCGGTCAACGGCTACGCCGTGGGCGGCGGCAATGTGCTGCAGATGGTTTGCGACATCACCATCGCCTCGGACAAGGCCATGTTCCGTCAGGTCGGCCCCATGGTTGGCAGCTTCGACGCCGGTTACGGCACCTGGTATCTGGAAGACCTGGTCGGCAAGAAGCGGGCCAAGGACATCTGGTACAGCAACCCCAAGATCTCGCCACAGGAAGCCGTGGAAATGGGCCTGATCAACCGGGTCGTACCGGCTGCGGAGTTGCGCCAGGCCACGATGGAACATGCCCTGAAGATCGCCGACCGCGGCGCCTTCGCGCTGGCTTCGATCAAGGGCGCCTTCAATGCGCGCCATGGCGGCGTGGGCGGCCTCTCGCGCATGGCTCATGACCTGCTGCTGCGCGGCTACCTCGACACCTCGGAACATGACGAACTGGCGGCGTCGTTCGCGGAAAAGCGCGCGCCGGACGCCGGCAAGTTCGGCCATTGAGACGCCTTGCCGCAACGAGACGCCCAATATGAACACCCTACTCACGCTGCAGACCCCGCACGCTGCCCGCCAGTACTACCTGTCCGGCATCTGGCAGCAGGACACCCTGTACACGCTGGCCCGCCATCACGCGCGCGAACGGCCCGACGCTTATGCCCTGCGCGATCCATACCGGCGCCTGACCTGGAGCCATCTGCTCCAGCACGTCGACAGCGTGGCCGAGAGCCTGCACCGGGCCGGACTGCGGCAGGGCGACAGGGTGGCGGCCTGGCTGCCGAGCCGCGCCGAGACCGTCATCCTGTTCCTGGCCTGCTCCCGCGGCGGCTATGTCTATTGCCCATCGCTGCACCAGAACTACACCGTGGCCGAAGTGGTCGAACTGGCACGGCGCATGTACTGCCGCGCCCTGTTCGCCGCCGTCGGCTATGGCGCCGATGCCGACAAGAAGGACATCTTCGCGCTGGCGGACGAGATACCCAGCCTCAAGCGCCTCTATGCCCTGCCGCGGCCGGACATGCCGCTGCCCCCGGGCGCCCATGCTTTCCCCGACGCCGCCGACCTGCCGCCCGTGCGGACCCCGCCGGTGCTCAACCCGGACAAGATCACCTACCTGGCATTCACCTCCGGCACCACCGGCGCCCCCAAGGGTGTGATGCACAGCGATAACACGCTGCTGGCCAATGGCCGGGCGCTGGTGCGCGACTGGCACCACACCCAGGATACCGTCGCCCTCAGCCTCAGCCCCATGAGCCATCACATCGGCACCGTGGCCCTGGAACAGATGCTGGTGGCCGGCATGGAGCTGGCGCTGCACGACCCGGCCGCAGGACTGGCGCCGCTGGACTGGCTGCAGGCTTGCAAGGCGACCTACGTCATGGGCGTGCCCACGCATGCCATGGATCTGCTGTCGGAAATGAAGCACCGAGGGCTGGACAGGCTGGGCGAGGTCCAGGCCTTCTACATGGCCGGTTCGCCCATCCCCCAGGAACTGGCGGAGAAATTCCTGCACATCGGCATCAAGCCGCAGAACGTCTACGGTATGACCGAGAACGGTTCGCACCAGTACACGCTGCCCGACGCCCCCACCGGCGTCATCGTGGGCACCTGCGGACAAGCCTGCAAGGGCTATGAGATCCGCATCTGGAAACAGGAGGATCCCGACGCCGAGGCCGAGCCGGGAGAAATCGGAGAGATCGGCGGACGCGGCGGCCTCCTGATGCTGGGCTACTACAGCAACCAGGAAGCCACCGAAGCCTCGTTCAACGCCTCCGGCTGGTTCATGAGCGGTGACCTGGGCGTGCAGGACGCCGAGGGCAACGTGCGTATCGTCGGGCGTAAGAAGGACCTGATCATCCGGGGCGGGCACAACATCCACCCCGCGCGCATCGAGGATCTCACCCATCGCCACCCGCAGGTGCTGCGGGCCGCCGCCTTCGCCGTTTCGGACCCAAGGCTGGGAGAGATGGTGTGCCTGGCCATCGTCCCCCAGCCCGGCAGCGCACCGCAGGCCGACGAAATCCTCCATCACCTCAACGAGGTCGGCCTGTCGAAGTACGACATGCCCGAGTACTACATCCTGCTGGACAGCTTTCCCATGACCGCCAGCGGCAAGATCCTCAAGCGCGCGCTGATGGACTGGGTCAAGGACGAAAAGATCGCGCCCATCCCCGTGCGCTGGCAAGGCGCCGCCACGAAAACCAAGTGAGACACGCATGATTCAGGAATCAACCCTGCCGGGCGGCATCGCCGTGCTGACCCTGGACCGGCAGAAGGCGCTGAACGCGCTCAGCTTCGAACAACTGCGGAACCTGGACCAGGCCATCGAACGCGTGTCGGCCTCGGCCGCGCGCGGACTGGTCATCACAGGCGCCGGCGCCAAGGCCTTCTGCGCCGGGGCGGACATACCGGAGCTGGTGGGACGCACGCTGCGCGACGAGCACGAAGGCGCCCGCCTGGGCCAGGAAGTGTTCCAACGCATCAGCCAGCTGCGCATCCCCTCGGTTGCCGTGATCCACGGCTATGCCTTCGGCGGCGGCCTGGAGCTGGCGCTGGCCTGCACATTCCGGGTCGCCACGCCCGCGGCCCGCATGGGCCTGCCCGAGGTCAAGCTGGGGCTCATCCCCGGTTACGGCGGAACGCAGCGCCTGCCCCGGCTGGTGGGCGAAGGGCGCGCGCTCGAACTTATCCTGTCCGGCCGCACGGTGAAAGCCGATGAAGCCGAGCGCATCGGCCTGGTGAACCAGATTGCGGAGGAAGGCGAGCCCGCGGCCATCGGCGCGGCCTATCTCGCGCCGATGCTCCAGCACGGCCTGCACGCGCTGGACTTCGCCCGCCAGGCGGTTCAGCGCGGCATGCAGACCTCGCTGGAGCTGGGACTGCGCATCGAGCGCGACCTTTCCACCCTGGCCTATCGCAGCGCCGACGCCGCCGAAGGCATGCAGGCCTTTCTCGAAAAACGCCCCCCCTGCTTCAAGGACGCATGACCATGCCTGAATCCACCATTGTCGTCACCGGCGCCAGCCGCGGCATCGGCGCCGAAATCGCCCTCTCCCTCGCGCGGGCCGGCTTTCAGGTCGCCTGCCTGTCACGCTCGGGCCAGGCGCCAGAACTGGCTGACGTGCCCGACGCGCTGCGCGCGCGCTGGCATGCCGTGGCCTGCGACGTCGGCGACGCCGCGCAAATCCAGCGCGCATTCGCCGAAGTCTCCGAACGCGTCGGGGGCCGCATCGCCGGCTTGGTGAATAACGCCGGCCAGCACACCGACGGCGTGGCCGCCACGCTGGCGCCCGAGGCGTTTGAATCCCTGATGCGCAGCAACGCCACGTCCGTGCTCATGGCCAGCCAGGCCGCCTATCCCCTTCTTCAGGCCAACGGCGGCGGCGTCATCGTCAACATGGGTTCGTTCTACGACAAGCTGGGCGTCAAGAAGAACCTGTCCTACTGCGCGTCCAAGGCAGCTGTGGGCGCCATTACACGCTGCCTGGCAGTGGAATGGGCGGCCGACGACATCCAGGTCGTCAATCTGGCGCCAGGCTACGTCATGACCAGCCTGAACCGCGAGTACATGACCAGCGGACCGCTGGCCCAACACCTGCAGAAGCGCATTCCGCGCCGCAGCCCAGCCGAAGCCGCCGAAGTCGCCGACGCGGTGACCATGCTGTTCTCGCTGCGCTCGCGCTTTCTGACTGGCGAGACCATTTATCTGGACGGTGGCCAGAGCCTGATGGTCTGAGCCTCGCCCAAGCAGCTAGGAGCAATCAATGAACGTACTGCAACGCCTGGATGCCTCCATGCCCTGGAGTCCCGAAGAAGCCATGCTGCTCGACTCGGTGCGGGAGCTCGCGCGCGAGCGCATCGCGCCCAGGGCCGCCGAACTGGACCGCAGCGGCGCCTTCCCCCACGACAACGTGGCCGATATCAACGCCTTGGGCTTGAACGCCATGTTCATTCCCGAAGCCTATGGCGGCTCGCCTCTGTCCTATTCCTGCTATCTGGCCTGCGTGCGCGAAATCTCCGCGGCCTGCGCCTCCACCGGCATCGTCTGGGCCACCAATTTCCATGCCATCAAGCCATTGATCGAGTTCGGCAACGAGGAACAGAAGCAACGCCTCCTGCCGCGCATCGCCGAAGGCGGGTTGGCCTCGCTGGTCATCACCGAACCCTCGGCCGGTTCCGACGCGACGGGCATGCGCACCCGCTTCGAGGCACAGGGCGACGAGATCGTCATCAACGGCCAGAAGACCTTCATCACCAACGGCGATGTGGCCGACGTATACCTGCTGTTCGGGAAGTGGACCGGCATCGACGATGCCAAGCAGGCGATCAGCGCGGTCATCGTGGAAAAGGGCGCGCCGGGCCTGACGGTGGTCGGCACCGAGGACAAGATGGGCACCCGCGCCTCCAGCACCGCCACGCTGTCTTTCGAGAACTGCCGCATCCCTCGCGCCAACCTGCTATGCGAGCCGGGCGACGGCCTGCGCATCCTGCTGACCTCGCTGAACCGCTCGCGGCCCAGCGTGGCCGCGCATGCGCTGGGCATCGCGCGCGCCGCCTTCGAGGACGCCATCGCCTACATCAACGAGCGGCGCCAGTTCAAGCGCCGCGTGCTGGAGTTCCAGGGCATCCAGTTCCTGGTCGCCGACCTGGCAGCCGAACTGGCGACCTGCGAGGCCTGGCTCTGGCGCGTCGCGGGCATGGTCGACAGCCGCGCCGACGACATAGGCATGGAGGCCTCGATCCTGAAGCTCAAGGCCACCGACCTGGCCATGCGCATGAGCACCGAGGCCGTGCAGCTGCTGGGCGGCTACGGCTACTGCAAGGACTATCGCGTCGAACGCCTGATGCGCGACGCCAAGATCACCCAGATCTGGGAAGGCACCAACCAGATCCACCGCCAACTCATCGGCCGCAGCTTTCTGACCAAGGAGTAGTCCATGAACACCATCAAGACCGTAGGCGTCGTCGGATGCGGCACCATGGGAACGGGCATCGCGATCGTCGTGGCCCGCGCCGGCTACAAGCTGCGCGCCTACGACACCCGCGCCGAGCTGGCCGAACAGGGGCGCCGGCAGGCGGCCGCCTTTCTGCGCAAATCGGTGGAGCGCGGCAAGCTGGCGGCCGGCCAGGACGAAGCCATATTGGCCAACTGGCATGCCAGCGACGACATCCAATCGCTAGCCGACTGCGACATCATCATCGAGGCGGTGTTCGAGGACATCCAGGTCAAGCACGAACTGTTCCGCAAGCTGGACCAGATCTGCGCGCCCCACACGCTGTTCACCTCCAATACCTCCACCCTGTCGATCACCGAGATCGCCGGCGGCAGCGGCCGCGACAGCCAGGTCGTGGGCATGCATTTCTGCCTGCCCGCGCAGCTGATGAAGCTGGTGGAGGTCTCCCCTGGCCTGAACACCTCGCGCGAAACGCTGGAACAGGCATGGGCATTCTGCGAGGCACTGGGCCAGCAGCCCGTGCTCACGCGCGACACGCCGGGATTCATCCTCAACTACTTCTTGGTGCCCTGGCACAACGACGTCATCAACATGGTGGACCAAGGAGTCGCGGAACCGGCCGACATAGACCTGGCGGTCAAGACGGCCCTGGGCTATCCGCTGGGACCGCTGACCTTGCTGGACATGGTCGGCATGGACACCCAGAAGCTCTTGTGCGAGGCGCTGCACGGCAGCACCAATGAGCCGCGCGCGGCCTGCCCCCCCTTGGTCAAACGCATGATTGGCGCCGGACGCCTGGGCCGCAAGAGCGGCGCCGGCTTCCATCGCTACGACAACGACAAGATCTTCGGAGCATGACAACCATGGCTTACCGCATCATCGACACCGGGGAAAGCGCGTCTTTCCCCCAAGCCCACGACTTCCTTGCGCAGGCCCACGCCAACGGCGAGGGACGGGTCTACCTGGGCGCCCAGGCCGGCCAGCGCTACCGGCAGGAACAGGCGGAAAGCCAGCAGGCTCCCTTCGTCGCCATCGAGCTGGACCTGGAATGTCTGGGCGTGCATACGGGCGACGACGACGACGGCCGCGCCCGCAACGTGGTCGGGTTCGCACGGTTCCGCCTGGGCGACGACGCGCCGACCCGGCTCATCGAACTGGTGCACAAACCCTACACGAGTCCAGATGCTCTACAGGCCGCACGTGCTGCCTTTGCGGCCGCCGGCCTGGAGGTCGCCGTCTGCAACGACTTTCCGGGCCGCATCCTGAACCGCCTGGTGCGGCCCTACTACAACGCGGCGCTGCGGCGCCTGGACGAAGGCCTGGCCAGCGCCGATGACATGGACACCACCCTGCGCCTGGGTCTGGGGTATCCAGAAGGCCCCATCGCCCTGCTCGGCCGCACCGGCCTGCACCACCACTACCGGGTAAGCCAGGCCTTGTACGAAATGCTGGGCCAGGAAGCCTACGCCCCCGCGCGGCGCGCACGCGTCGCTTGGCAGCGTCACCTCCAGGAGAACGGCAATGCAAGCGCTTAGCGACATCACAGTGCTGGACTTCAGCACCCTGTTGCCCGGCCCCCTGTGCACGCTGCTGCTGGCCGAGGCCGGCGCGCGCGTCATCAAGATCGAACGCCCGGCCGGCGGCGACGAGATGCGCGGCTACCTGCCCCGCTTTGGCGAGGACAGCGTCAACTTCACCTTGCTCAACCGCGGCAAAGCCTCGGTGGCGATAGACCTGAAGAATGAAGACGAGCGCGCGCGCCTGCGCCAACTCATCGAAGAGGCCGACGTGCTGATCGAACAGTTCCGTCCCGGCGTCATGCAACGCCTGGGCCTGGACTACGAAAGCGTGACGCGCATCAACCCGCGCCTGGTGTATTGCTCGATCACCGGCTATGGGCAGGAAGGCGCCAGGGCCGGCATGGCCGGCCACGACCTGAACTACCAGGCGCTGACCGGCATGCTGTCGCTGACGGGGGACGCGCAAGGACGGCCCCTGGTGCCGCCCACGCTCACCGCGGATCTTGCCGGCGGCGCCTACCCCGCCTTCATGAACATCCTGCTGGCCCTGCGCCAGCGCGACCGCGAGGGCAAGGGACGCCACCTGGATGTAGCCATGGCGGACAACCTTTTCACGCTCATGTATTGGGGCCTGGGCAACGGCTGGAGCCAGGGGCTATGGCCTCGGCCCGGGAGCGACAAGGTCACGGGCGGCAGTTGCCGCTACCAGGTGTACCAGACGGCGGACGGACGCCACCTGGCGGTGGCGCCGCTGGAAGACAAGTTCTGGCGCGCCTTCGTCGAGGTCATCGGCCTGCCGGAGCTGGCCGATGCGGCCGACGACGACCCCAGCGTGCGCCAGCGCGTCGCGGCCGTCCTGATCCAGCGCAGCGCCGAGGCATGGATGCAGGCTTTCGGCGACGGCGATACCTGCGTCAGCCTGGTCGCCAGCCTGCGCGAGGCCGCCGAGGACACGCACTTCATTGCGCGCGGCCTGTTCTCGCGCGAAGTCGCCGACGGCGCGGGCCAGACCATGCCCGCCTTGCCGGTTCCCATCGATCCCGGCTTGCGCGCCCCGGCGTCCCGATCCCAGGCTCCAGGCCTGGGAGAACACACGGAGCGCATCCTGGCTGCGCAGGAGGCGGCAGAATGAAAGCGCTGTTGGTCAGAAACTTCGCGCCCGCCAGCGACCACCGTGTCGAAACCGTCGCCGACCCCGTGCCTGGCGCTGATGAGGTGTTGATCCAGGTCGCCGCGGCCGGCGTGAATTATCCGGACACGCTGGTGGTCTCAGGCAAGTACCAGATCCTGCCGGCCTTGCCGTTCGTGCCGGGCAAGGACGCCAGCGGCACCGTGCTGCGCACCGGACCGAGCGTCACCGGCTTCAAGCCCGGCGATCGCGTGGTGGCGCACATGGAACACGGCGCCTACGCCAGCCAGGCCGTCGCCCGCGCCGCCCACTGCCACCTGCTGCCCGACGGCGTCAGCCACGAAGACGCCGCCGCAATGGGTTTGGTGTTCCAGACCGCCTATCTGGCGCTGCTGGAACGCGGCGGCTTCAGGGCCGGCGAAACCGTGCTGGTCAACGGCGCGGCCGGCGGCGTCGGCGGCGCCGCGGTGCAGCTGGTCAAGGCCCTGGGCGGCATCGCCCTGGCCGGCGTCAACACGCCGCAGCAGGCGCAGGCGGCCCGCGAGATGGGCGCCGACCACGTGATCGATCTGTCGGCGGAAAACCTGCGCGACAGCCTGCGCGATCAGGTCTGGGCGGCAACCGCTGGCCATGGCGCGGACATCGTGCTCGATCCCCTGGGCGATGAAGTCTTCGCGGCTTCGCTGCGCGCCCTGGCCTGGTGCGGCAGGCTGGTGGTGATCGGTTTCGCGGCGGGCCAGATACCGACGTTGAAGGCGAACTATCTGCTGCTCAAGAACATCAGCGTCATCGGACTGCAATGGAGCGACTACCGCGACCGCCAGCCCGAGAAGATCGCGCGGGCGCAGGCACTGCTGCTACGCATGCGCGAACAAGGATTGATCCGTCCCAGGCTGGCCGCCAGCCTGCCACTGGAAGAGGTGGCCATCGCCCTGCAGGCTCTGGAGCAAGGCCGCGCCACCGGCAAGTACGTCGTTCATATGGAATCCCCCGTGCATCGCCCAACCTGAGAAGGCAGGACATATCCCATGAAACAGACAACCGTAGTCATGGCCGCGCTGCTAGGCGGTTCGCTGTACGCATTCCCTGGCCACGCACAGGGAGTCGCCCCATTTCGCCTGGGCGCCATCGTCGACATGACCGGCGTGTATTCGGCGCATGGCGGCCCCGGCATGGTCACGGCAGTTAAGATGGCGGCCGAGGACTTCGGCGGCAAGGTGCTGGACCGCCCCATCGAAGTCCTGTCCGCGGACTACCAGAACAAGGTCGACATCGCAGCCACGCGCGCGCGCCAATGGTACGACCGCGACGGCGTCAGCGCCATCATCGAGTCCACCGACTCCGCATCGGCCCTGGCCCTGCAAACCCTGGGCAAGGAAAAGAAGCGCATCACGCTGTTCGCCGGCTCGGCCTCGTCCAACCTGACCAACGCGGCGTGCTCGCCCTATGGCGTGCACTATGTCTACGACACCTACGTCCTGGCCAACGGCACGGGCCGCGCCGTGACCCGCGCCGGCGGCGACAACTGGTTCTTCATCACCGCGGACTATGCCTTCGGCCATTCGCTGGAGCGCGACACCAGCAATGTCATCAAAGCGAACGGCGGCAAGATCCTGGGCAATGTGCGCGCGCCGCTGTCCAGCGCCGATTTCGCTTCCTATCTGCTGCAGGCCCAGGCCAGCAAGGCCAAGGTGATCGGCCTGGCCAACGCCGGCACGGACACCCAGAACGCGGTGCGCCAGGCCTCGGAGTTCGGCATCACGCAAAGCGGCCAGAAGCTGGCCACCCTGCTGGTCTTCCTGCATGACATCAAGGGTCTGGGCCTGCAGGCCGCGCAAGGCTTGCAGTTCACCACCGGTTTCTACTGGGATCGCAACGCGGAGACCCGCGCCTGGTCGCAGCGCTATTTCGAACGCCAGAAATCCATGCCATCCATGGTGCAGGCCGGCGCCTACTCGGCCACCCTGCATTACCTGCAGGCCGTGCAGGCTGCTGGCACCGATGACGCCGATGCCGTGGCAGCCAAGATGAAGGAGATGCCGATCAATGATTTCTACGCCAGGAACGGCCGCATCCGCGCCGATGGCCGCATGGTCTACGACATGTACTTGGCGCAGGTAAAGACGCCGGCGGAATCCAAGGGCGAGTGGGACCTGCTGAAGATCCTGGACACCATTCCAGGGGACGAGGCCTACCGCCCCTTGTCGCAAAGCGAGTGCCCGCTGGTCAAGCCAGCGGGCTGAACGGGCAGCGGGCGGCGGCACTCCGGCGCGCCGCCCGCTGCACGCCTGTTCAAGCCGCCACGTACTTGAGCCAGCGGCCGCCATCCACCACCATGTTCTCGCCGGTGATGTAGGCGCCCAGGTCCGACGCCAGATAGACGGCGGCATTGGCGATATCGGACTTGTTGCCGAACCGGCCCAGGGCTGTCTTCTTGCGCTCCAGTTCCTCGCGGCCGGTCTCCTGATACAGGCGGCGCACCCCTTCCGTGTCACCGATGGGCCCAGGCGAAATGGTGTTGACGCGGATGTTGTCGCCGCCCCACTCCACCGCCAGCGCGCGCGACAAGGAAATGATCCCGGCCTTGGCCGCGCCGGCGTGCGCGGCGCCCGGCCAGCCGCTCAGGCCGAGCATGGTGGCGATACTGATAATGCAACCGCCCTCGCGGGCGGCCTTCAAATGCTTGTAGGCGGCGTGACAACCATAGAACGTGCCATTCAGATCGATGTCTATGACCGTCTTCCAGCCATTGGGCGAAAGTTCGGCGGTCGGGCAATGGAAGTTCCCGGCGGCGTTGTTCACCAGGATGTCCAGCGCACCGTGGCGCTCGACCGCGGTTTCTATGGCGCCCTGGATCTGCTCGTAGACTCTGACGTCGGTTTGCACGGCCAGGATCTCCAGGCCCTGCGCCGCCAGCGACGCCACGGCGCTGTCCAGCCGCTCCTGGTTGCGGCTCGCCACCACCACCTTTGCGCCCAGGCGCGCATAGGCCGTGGCGATCTCCAGTCCTATGCCGCCCCCGCCTCCCGTTATCAACGCCACCTTTCCTTTCAGCACATCTGCAGCAAACATTGTTTTCTCCTGTTTCACTTGTGTTCCCGGCGCGAGCGGCCTAGTTGATCTTGATTCCCGATTCCTCGATGAGCTTCTTCCACTTGGGACGCTCCGATTCCATGAAGGCGGCGAACTGTTCCGGAGTGGTGCTTTTCGGGATGCCGCTCATCCCCTCGACCCGCGCCCGGAAGTCCGGCGACGCCACGACTTTGGCGATGGTCTGGCTCAACTTGTCGACGATGGGCTTGGGCGTACCCGCGGGGACCACCACGCCGTACCAGGCGGTCAGGTCGTAGCCGGGCAAGCCGGATTCAGCCACCGTCGGCATGTCCGGCATGGACGGGACCCGATCCAGGGACGTCACCGCCAATCCCCTGAGCATGCCGCCGTCGACGAAGCGCTTGGCGGCGAAGATGCTGCCGAACACGATGGGCACCTGTCCGCCGACGACGTCCGGCATCGAGGCGCCATCGCCCTTGTAGGGAATGTGCGTCATCTGCACGCCCGCCATGGACTTCATCAGTTCGCCGGCAAAGTGGGTACTGGTGCCGTCCCCGCCCGATGCGAAGCTGTACTTGTCGGGGTTCGCCTTCAGCAGCGCGATCAACTCCTTGATGGTCTTGACCGGCACGCTGGGATGCACGGCGACCATGTTGGGCAGATAGGCCACGAAGGAGACAGGATCCAGGTCCTTCTTCGGATCGAACCCCAGGTTCTTGAACATCAGCTGATTGGCCACCAGCGGGCCGTTGGTGACCAGCAGCACCGCATAGCCATCGGGGGCCATGCGCGCAAATTGGGCCGTGCCTACGTTCCCGCCCACGCCCGGCTTGTTTTCCACGATCACTTTCTGGCCCAGCTGTTCCGTCATCGCCTCGGCCAGGCTGCGCGCCAGCGTGTCGGTCGGTCCGCCCGCCGCGAACGGCACGATCATCCTGATCGGCTTGCTCGGGTATTCGGCGGCCCAAGCGCTGGTTGCGGTAAGCGCTGCCAACGCGATCGCGGCCACTCGGGTGGCCATCTTATTGATTGCATAGTTCATGTCTGCTCCTGACTTCCTGGTTGAAAATCCACGTCTGCATCCTTCCTGGGCAACCGCAAATTCCATGCCAGGCCCGGTCTCGCCGCGCACCGTCCGGCAACCCGGCACCGCGGCCGCCAACCGGCCGCCGGCCCTGCCGCCTGGGTGAACACATATGCGTACTATGAGGACACTCGCGGCGCGGCAGGACCAGCATCCGCGGCGCACGCCCCCGTGGTACGGGTTTTGCTTCATACCCCAACACATCCGGGAAAGCCCGGACACGCCAGACTTTCTCAGGAGCCCAACCCCATGCCCGCCTTGCCCGAAAAGCCTTACGCCGGATTGCGCGTCCTGGATCTCAGCCAGGGAGTCGCCGGACCTTACTGCGCCATGCTCCTGCTGGAACAAGGCGCCGAGGTCATCAAAGCGGAATCGCCTGCGGGAGACTGGAGCCGCGCCATAGGCCATCAGACCGAAGGCATGAGCGCGCTTGCCATTGCCTACAACCTGGGCAAGCGTTCGATCTGCGTCGACGCCCAGACCGAGGCCGGCCGCAGCCTCTTGCGTCAGCTGGCGTTGCGGGCCGACGTCGTCATAGAGAGCTTCCGCCCCGGCGTCATGGAGCGTCTGGGCCTGTCATACGCCGAACTCTCGAATGCCAGGCCCGATCAGGTCTATGTCTCGGTGTCCGCCTTCGGCCCGGACGGCCCCTATGCCGAACGGCCGGGATCGGATTCGACGCTGCAGGCCATGAGCGGCATGATGGTGGTCAACCGCGACGCGCGCGGCGCGCCGCGCAAGGTCGGCATCCTGCTGATCGACGTAACGACGGGCATCTATGCGGCGCAGGCCACGGGCGCCGCGCTGTACCGCCGCGCCGTGCGCGGCCAGGGCTCGCGGGTGCAGGTCTCCCTGCTGGAGGCCGCGGCCGCGGTGCAAAGCGGCGCCATCATCGACGAAGCCCTCAACACCGGACGCGCCGTGCAGGCGCTGAGCGTGCCGGCTGGCACCTTCGAGACCGAGGACGGGCATATCAACGTCACCTCACTGCACGACCGGATGTTCGCCTGCCTGTGCCAGGCCATAGGACAGAACGACTGGCTCGCCGACCCGCGGCTGAGCACGGCAACCGGACGTTACGCGCACGGCGAGGAGATCAATTCAACGCTGACACGGATCTTCCGCGGCAGGCCGACGGCGCATTGGGTCGAGCGCCTGAACCGGCATGGCGTGGTCTGCGGAAAAGTCTCCGACTACGCCGGCTTCCTGGCCGACGAACAGGTTGAACAACAACGGATATTCGCCTTAAGCGAGCAAGGCGGCCCATGCCGCGTGCCGATCGCCCGGCTGCCGGGCACGGCGGCGCCGGGCAGCCAGGAAAAGCGCTCACCGCGCCGCGGCGAGCACACCCGGCAAATCCTGTGTGAACTCGGTCTGGATGCCGCGCGGCAGCAGGAGCTGTTCAACGCCGGGGTCGTGCAGTCCTGACATCCCGAGGCCGGGACTCAGCTCTCCTTGCCGCCTTCCATCAGGCGCAACTGCTTGTACAGATAGGAGCGGGAGATTCCCAGCTCTTCGGCGACCCGCTTCTTGTTGCCGCCGGTGCGCTCCATGGCGTCCGCGATCAGCTCCATTTCGACGCGCTGCTTCGCTTCCCACATGTCGAAGCGGCCCGAGCCCGCGGTCGCCAGCAAGGGGCGGTACTCCTTCTCGGCCCCGATGCCGCCCGGATGCTCCAGACCGCCGAAGCTCTCCAGCGTCAGGCGGCTGCCGTCGCTGAATATCGCCGCCCGCTCCACCGCGTGCTGCAGCTGGCGCACATTGCCCGGCCAGCTGCGCGATTGCAGGTACTGGATGACATGGTCGTCGATGGACTTCCTGGCCACGCCCTGGCGCTTGGCGAAGGCGGCCAGGAAGGTATCGGCCAGCTCGGGAATATCCTCGGGCCTGTCCCGTAGCGAGGGCAGATAGAGCGTCACGGCGCTGATGCGGTAGAACAGATCCAGGCGGAACGTATTGTCCGCAACCATCTTCTGGAAGTCCCGATGGCTGGCCGAGATCAGACGGAAATCCGAGTGCAGCAGACGTTCGCCGCCCACGCGCTGGAACGTGCCATCCTGCAGCACGCGCAGCAATTTCACCTGCATTTCCATCGGCATGTCGCCGATCTCATCGAGGAACAGGCTGCTGGTATCGGAAAGCTCGAACTTACCCTTGCGGCCGCGCTTGTCGGCGCCGGTGAACGCGCCGCCTTCATAGCCAAACAGCTCGCTTTCCACCAGGCTGATGGGCATCGCGGCCGCATTGATCAGGGTCAGCGGCTTGTCGCCACGCGGGCTGAGCATGTGCAGCGCGTGCGCCACCAGCTCCTTGCCCGTCCCGCTTTCCCCCACCAGCAACACCGGCACGTCCAGCGGCGCGACCCGCAGAATGTCTTCCTTGAGCTGCCGGATGGCCTTGCTGCTGCCCACGATCTGGTCCAGCCCGTAGGAACGGTTGCGTATGCCGGAGAGTTCGCGCTTATAGAAATCGCGCTCCTGCCGCACGCGGGCGAGCTCGTTGGAGATGTCCTGGATCGCTTGCGGAATCGCCTGCGGGCCCTTGAACATGACCTGGCCGATCGCCGCCACAAGCTTCTTGTCGCGGTCGAAGATCGGGATGCGCGAAACGATGCGGGTGACGCCCTTGGCCTCATGGGCCTCGCCGATCTGCGGCTTGCCGGTAACGACCACTTCCTGCAAGCGGGTGTTCTCGATCACATCGCTGACCGGCCGGCCGATGGCGTCGCCGCGCTTCAAGCCGATCGAACGTTCGTGGATCGGGCTCATGTAAAGCAGATTGCCCGCCGCGTCGACGACGTTCATGGCCTCGTAGGGATTGGTGATGAAGTACCGGAAGATATCCGCGGCGCAATCGACGGTGGAAATGAACTCCGTCAGCTCGTCCCCGCCCGTGGAGAAGATCAGGAAACACGCGCCCTGCTCGCAAACCAGCGCAGCGACACTGTGAGCGGGCTCGATGCAAGGCAGGGCAAACAGGCGTTTGACCGGGGTGCTGGAACGATCGGCCCACAATCGGGAGAGCATCCGCGCAATCACTTCCTCCGTACCCAAACCCGAAGAAAATTTAATCTGGCCGCCCTCGTCCAGGACAAGTATCCCTTCGGTGTCTCTTACCATATCCTCTCGCTCTGCATCTGCCTTCCGTGTCTTTCGTGGCGGCATGTTGGTGGCGACGAGTGTACTCCACGGCTGCAGCGCCGCAGGCCGCGCCGGCGCTACATCTTGCCGCCGATACCCCACCGCGCAAGGCGCTCCGCCGCCCCTGTCGCGGCGTGGCCCGCGATGGCATGGAAATTGCTTGAAAGAAATGAATCGGGAACGCATTTGATGCCATGCAGCAAACCCTGTCCTTCGATCGGGGCTGCGGGCGCACCAGCCGATTTCTGTGTAACGAAAAAACCAACGAACCATCAAGAAGCGTAGAGGAGTGTCATGCCTGGTCCTTTGTCTCAAATCAAGATCGTCGACCTGACGTCAGTGGTAATGGGGCCTTATGCCACCCAGATCTTCGGCGACATGGGCGCGGACGTCATCAAGGTGGAAAGTCCCGACGGCGACATCATGCGCCACATGGGCGCAGGCCGTAGCCGGGCGATGGGGCCGATACACCTGTCGGTCAACCGGAACAAGAAAAGCCTCATGCTGGACCTGCGCATCCCCGAGGCGCGCGCAGCGCTGCTGCGCGTGGTGGCCACGGCCGATGTCTTCGTCCATGCCATGCGCCCGGCGGCCATCGAACGGCTAGGCCTGGGTTATGCGCAGATCAAGGAGATCAACCCTGGCATCGTCTACTGTGGCGCCTATGGCTTTGGCGAAGGCGGTCCCTATGCCGATGATCCTGCCTACGACGACATGATCCAGGGCGTGTCCGGCCTGTGCTCCGTCAATGCCCATCTGGCGGGAGAACCGCGTTTCACGCCCACCATCATCGGCGACAAGGTCGCCGGCCTGACCATTGCCTACAGCGTCCTGGCCGCGCTGTTCCACAAGCTGCGCACCGGCGAAGGGCAAAGCATCGAAGTGCCGATGTTCGAATCCCTGGCCTCGTTCATGCTGATAGAACATCAATGGGAACGGGCTTTCGACCCGCAGAACGGCAAGGCAGGCTATCCGCGCGTGCTCAGCCAGTTGCGCAAGCCGCACCGGACCCGGGACGGCTATCTGTGCGTGCTGCCCTACACCGACAAGAACTGGAAGGACTTCTTCCAATTGGTGGGCCGCGACGATCTGGCGCAGGATCCGCGCTACGACACGCCGAACCACCGCAGCCAGAACTACGAAACCCTGTACAAGATACTCGGGGAAATCATGACCGAGCGGACCTCCCAGGAGTGGCTGAGCCAGCTCCGGCCGCTGAGCATACCGGTCGCGCCGGTCAACAGCCTGGAGGACTTGTTCACGGACCCCCATCTGGCGGCGGTCGGCATGTTCGTGCAACAGGAACATCCCAGCGAAGGCGTGCTGACTCACGTCAGGCCGCCCGTCAAGTTCGGCAAGACGCCGAGCGAGGTCAAGCGCCTTGCGCCACGCCTGGGCGAGCACAGCCGCGAGATTCTTGCCGCGGCCGGGCTGTCCGACGGCGAGATCAGCGCACTGGCCGAAAGCGGCGCAACCCGCTAGGCCCCCTCCTTCCTTTTTGGCGGGACCGGGAGCCAGCATCCCGGTCCCGCGAACCAGACACGGAGACCACCCCATGGTGTCGCCTTCGCATTTTCTTCCCCCTCCTGCCAGCGCCAGGAAATCGTCTCATTCGCGCACCATCCAGTTGCAGGCCTACGAGCGCGAGGACGGCCTGTGGGACCTGGAGGCCTTGATCGAGGACGTCAAGCCCCAGCCCTTCACCACACAGATGCGGCATTTCGACTGCGGCGTGCCCATACATCTGATGGCGATCCGCGTAACCATCAACGAAGCCCTGGACGTGTTGGGCGCCGAGGCCGGCATGCACCGCATGCCCTTTCCCTCCGTTTGTCCCGAAGCGCAGGTGCGGCTGGAGCGGCTCGTCGGCGCGAACCTGCTCAAGGGGTTTCGCCAGGAAATCGCCAAGCGGATCTCGGCCCATGAACGCTGCTCGCACTTGTCCGAGCTGGCGACGCTGCTGCCGACCCTGGCCGTGCAGACGATCCTGCAGGGCAAGATCTCCCCGCAGGACGAGGACGATCCCGCCAAACGCCCCTTGAAGATCGGCGCTTGCCACGCGTTGCGCGAGGACGGCCCGCTGGTCAAGGAACATTACCCGCAGTGGTACAGGCCGCCGGGCCAAGCCTGAGCGCGGCCGCGATCCCGGCGCACAGCGCGTGTCTTCCGGCTGTGCGAACTGCGTGCGCCGCGGACACGGTCCGCGGCTTCGCCGCCTCCGGCCGCAGCGGCTGAACGCTGGCATCCATTTTGCTTGAAGGCTCACTCCCCCCTTCAAGGAGAAGCATGATGCCCGCGACTCACCAGGAAAGCGCCACCGCCCAGCCCACGGTCCTGCTGGAAAAGACCGGCGGTCTGGCGGTCTTGACGTTGAACCGCCCCGAAAAGCTCAATGCCCTGTCGACGGCAATGCGCGCCGAGTTCGGCGCCCACCTGCAGGACATCGCCGCCGCCCCCGACATCCATGTGGTGCTGCTGCAAGGACTGGGCCGCGCCTTCTGCGTCGGGGCCGATACCGGCGACCTGCCGACGACCCCGCTGGCCTGGCGCGACCGCATCCTGACTGCGCAGCAACACCACATGGCGCTGATCAGGATGAACAAGATCGTCATCGCCTCGGTCCAGGGCGCGGCGGCCGGCGGCGGCGCTTCGATGGCGCTTGCCGCCGACCTGCTGGTCATGGCGGATGACGCGACCCTGCGGTTCCCCTTCGTGCGCCTGGGCCTGATCCCGGACGGCGGCTGCTCCTATCTGCTGCAGTCGAAACTGGGCGTGCCGGCCGCCCTGGACCTGATGCTCACGGGAGGCGCGATGGATGCCGAGGAGGCTCGCCTGCGCGGCCTGACCCGCCGCGTGGTGCCGCGGGAAACCCTGGCCGAGGCCAGCCGCGCCTTGGCGGCCGAACTGCTGGCGCTGCCCCATGAAGCGCTGATGCTGACCAAGTCGGTCAGCCGCCAGAGCTGGAGCCTGCCCATGGACAGCGCCATGGCGCATGAGGCCGATGCGTTCGCGCTGGCCACGGCCATGCCAGGACATCAACGCGCGCTGGCGGCGGCGCAGGCGCGCAAATAGCCAGTCCGGCGGGCCCTTGCGGCTCCGCCGCCGCGAACACGCAAACACAGTCCCGCATCCGCGTGTATGCCGCGAGTACACCCCGGCAGGCGATCCGTACGCCTGCCCGGCTCCGGCCCGCGGACGGCGCATCTGGCACGAACTTTGCTTTTACACAAACACCCCCCTTTACCCATTGGAGCGTCCTACATGGCAGCACAGGAGCTGGTAGCAACACAAAGAGACGGAGACGTACTCATCATCCGCCTGGCGAACCCGGAAAGCCGGAACTCGATGACCATGGACATGCGCGAACAGCTCGGCGCGGCGATCGCCCTGGCCGAGCGCGAGCCCGGCATACGCGCGGTCTTCCTGACGGGCGACGGCCCGACTTTCTGTTCCGGCGGCGACCTGAATCATCTGCGCACGGCCTGCGATCCGTGGACGGTGCACCGACGCTTCCGCAATCTGAGCCGTTGGCTCACGCCGCTGATCACGCTGGACAAGCCGGTCGTCGTCGGCGTGAACGGCCATGCAGTGGGCGGCGGCATGGGCCTCGCACTGACCGGCGACGTGGTCATCGCCGGCGAAAGCGCGAAGTTCATGTCCGGATTCTTCAGGCTGGGCGTCGTGCCCGACATCGCGGTCATGTACCACTTGCCGCGCCTGATCGGCATGGCGCGCGCCAAGAACTTCCTGTTCAGCGGCGGCACGTTCTCCGCGCAGGAGGCCGCTGATCTGGGCCTGGTGTCCAAGGTCGTCGCGGATGCCGACCTGTATGACGCCGGCCTCACGGAGGCCAGGCGGCTGGCCGAGGGGCCCGCCGAGGTCATGGGACTGGCCAAAGCCGTCATGGCGCGCAGTTTCGAGACTTCGTTGCACGACATGCTGGCATTCGAGGGCTTCGGTCAGGTGCTGGCCATGTCCAACCCCGAATTCCGCGAAGGCTTGAACGCCGCCCTGGAACGCCGCCGCCCCGATTTTCCCGGCGCCGCAGCGGTCGTGAACCAGGGAGACAAAGCATGAGCCAGGATCTGCCGCAACCCATCGCCAATGCCGACTCCCAGCCCTACTGGGATGGAGCCCGCGAACACAAACTGCTGATCCGCAGATGCAAGGCATGCGCAGCGCTGCATTTCATGCCGCGCCATCTCTGCCCCGAATGCTGGTCGGATCAGCTCGAATGGGTGCAAAGCAAAGGCACGGGCAGCGTCTACAGCTTTTCCATCATCCGCCGCGCGCCGCTGCCCGCGTTCGCGTCCAGGACACCCTATGTCACGGCGCTGATCGAACTCGACGAAGGCCCCCGCATGGTCGCCAACATCGTGGGCGACGACGCCCTATCGGTACGGATCGGGGACAAGGTCGGCGTGGTTTTCGAAGACCGCGGCGATGGCGCCCTGATTCCCCAATTCAAAAGAACCGAGGCCTGACCGGGATGGTTATGAAAGAACGTGCATCGCTAAAGAACAAAGTCGCCATCGTCGGCGTGGGCGAATCGGACATCGGCAAGGTTCCCCATATGACTGGCCTGGGACTCAACGCCCAGGCTGCCAAGCGCGCGCTGGACGACGCAGGATTGCAGGTATCCGACATCGACGGCGTGCTGACGGCCTATTCCTTCACAGAACCGTACTTCATGCTGGGATCGGTCATCTGCGAGTACCTTGGCATCAAGCCCAGGCTCAACGCATCAATGATCGTGGGAGGCGCCAGCCCGGTCGTCATGCTCAAGCATGCGACGCAGGCCATCGTCAGCGGCCAGGCGGAGACCGTCCTGGTCTGCGCGGGCGAGAACCGGGCCACGGGCCAAAGCCGGGACGCGGCCGTGGCGGCGCTGACGGCGGTGGGACACCCCTATTTCGAACAGCCCTACGGCACCTCGATACCCGGCTTCTACGCCATGATCGCGTTGCGCCACATGCACAAATATGGCACCACGCGGGAACAGCTCGCGCATGTCGCGGTCAACACGCGCGCGCACGCCCTGCTGCATCCCAACGCGCACATGAAAGCGCCCTTGACGCTGGACCAGGTGATCTCGGCCAAACCCATCGCTGATCCGCTGGGCATGCTGGATTGCTGCCTGATATCGGATGCCGGCGGCGCCTTCATCGTGACGTCCGCCGAGCGCGCGCGCGACCTGAAATGCACGCCCGTCTACCTGCAAGGCATAGGCGAATACCACACGCATGAGCATCTAATGTGCGCCCCGAGCCTGACCGAGTTCGGCGCGGCCGAATCCGGGCGCATCGCCTACGAGATGGCGGGGCTCGCGCCCGGCGATATCGACGTGGCCGAACTCTACGACTGCTTCTCCATCGTCCCCATCCTGGAGGCCGAGGAACTCGGCTTCTGCCAGCCCGGAGAAGGCGGCGCGTTCTTCGAGCAGGGACATGCGCGCATCGGCGGCAAGCTGCCCATCAACACCCACGGCGGCATGCTCTCGCATGCGCACGCCGGCGCCGCGGGCGGTCTGTTTGGCATCGTGGAAGCGGTGCGCCAGTTGCGCGGCGGCCTGGGCGAGCGCCAGGTAGAAGGCGCCGAGGTTGCGCTCGTGCACAACGAGGGCGGCATCCTGTCCTCGCACGGCACCGCCATCCTGGCCAGCGAAAAAGGCTGAATTCAACGCGGCTGTGCCGCATCCGGCAACCATTACAAGGACAACGCAATCATGACCACGACTCCCTCCGCGCGCGGCCGGTACTTCGATGACTTCGAGATCGGCCAAGAATTCGTCAGCCCGGCCCGCACCATCACGCAGACGGACATCGTCAATTTCGCCTGCCTGTCGGGCGACTTCAACGAAGTCCACACCAATTTCGAGTACTGCAAGACCACGCCATTCGGCGAACCCATCGCGCACGGACCGCTGGTGTACGCCATCATGGGCGGCCTGCAGTACGCCAGCGGCCTGAACGACGGGACCTTGCTGGCCCTGCTACAGATCGACGGCTGGAAACTGCTGGACCCCGTCAAACATGGCGACACCATCAGGCTGCATTCACGGGTCGTCGACAAAAAGCCCAGCAGCAAGCCGGATCGTGGCGTCGTCACCTTCCAGCGGCAGTGCGTCAAGCACGACGGCACGGTAGCCCAGGAAATGACGGCCACCCTGCTGTACCGCCGGAGAACATCGTGAACCCTCGCAGAAGACACATTCTGGGCGCCATGCTGGCCGCCCCCATCCTGGCCGGGCGCGCCCGGGCGGCCGACAGGCCCTTGAGAATCGTGGTGCCCTTCCAATCGGGCTCGGCCACCGACACCGCGGCGCGCATCATCGGAGAAAACCTGAGCCGGTCCCTGTCCCGCGCGGTGCTCATCGACAACAAGCCCGGCGCCGAAGGATACATCGCGGTCAAGGAGGTCATGAAGGCAGATCCCTCGGGCGACGTGCTGCTGTTCTCGACCAACACCGCCATCACCGGCATCAATACCTTCAATGCCAAACCGATCTACGACCCGCTGACCGAGCTGTCTCCCATCGGTCGGGTCGGGGAATTCCCCTTCCTGCTGGTCGTGAACACCGGCCTGCCATTCACGACCGCCCGCGGGTTCGTGGAGTACGCCCGGGCCAACCCCAAGAAACTGACCTATGCGTCCGGCAGTTCGTCCTCCATCGTGGCAATGGCGCAGCTGATGGGCATGGCCGGCCTGGCGTTGCATCACATCCCTTACAACAGCGAACCGCCTGCCGTGGTGGATCTGGTGGGCGGCAGGATCGACGTCATGTTCGCCACGCCCACCACGACCATGGGCTTTATCAAGGAAGGGAAGGTGCGCGCGCTCATGACTACCACCCGGACACGCCTGGAGCAGTTTCCCGACGTGCCCACGATGACCGATTCCGGCTACGCCAACATGCCGCTGGTGCCGTGGGGCGGGTTCTTCGGTCCTTCCGGAATGCGGCCGGAACTGCGCCGGAAGCTGAGCGCGGAGATCAACGCGGTTCTCGCCCAGCCGGACGTGGCGCGCGCGCTTGCCGTTCACCACATTTCGATCTCGACGTCGGGCCCCGACGAATTCTCCGCCTATGTGAAGGAACAGCTTGCGCTGTCGCTGCAAGTCGTCAAGGAACACGGGCTCGGCAGGAAGTAGATGGAGCAACTGCTGTGCGCCGCCCATACACTGCTGATCGGACCATGAACACCAACGCGCATGTGGATAGCTCCCCTGCCGGGCAGGCGGGCGGCGCCAGCCCCTGGCACGGATGTTGCGAGGTTATCCCCGACGCGCCCTGCGTTCATGTTGCCAGCCCGCCCGCAGAGGCAGGCTGAACAATAACTACATATGTGTTTTCCGCCGGTGAAAGGCGGAACTGGAGATAAGAATGACCTTTTTCAGAAAACCGCTACAGGCCGCGGCGGCCTTGCTGGCCAGCCTGGCTTTGCAAGGGCAAGCGGCGGCCGGCAGCTATCCGGACAAGCCCATACGCCTGATCACCCCCTACGCCGCCGGCGGTCTTTCCGACATCCTGGCCCGCACGCTGGCCCAGGATCTTTCGGAACGCCTGGGCCAATCCGTCATCGTCGAAAACCGCACTGGCGCGGGCGGCATCATCGGTACGGACTTCGTCGCCAAGTCGCGCCCCGACGGCTACACCCTGGCGCTGGCCAGCCAAGGCCTGGCCAGCGTCAACACCACTCTGTATCCGAACCTGCCCTACAACACGCTCAAGGACTTCACGCCGATCTCCTTGATCGCAAAATTCTCGCTGGTGCTGGTGGCGAACCCCGATCAGCCGATCAAGACCGTCGCCGACCTCGTCGACCGGGCCAAGAAGAATCCCAGTGCGCTCAACTATGGATCCGCAGGGAATGCCTCGACCGCGCACCTGACAATGGAAATGCTGAAGGACCGCACCGGCATGCCCATCATGCACATCCCGTACAAAGGCGAGTCCCTAGCGTTTACCGAACTGCTGGGCGGCCGGATCGACGCGACATTCGCCACGGTGGGAGGCGCGCTGCCGCTTATCCAGTCCGGCAAGGTCCGTCCCATCGCCGTGGCCGACAACGCGCGCAGCGCCTTGATGCCCGACGTGCCCACGGTCGAGGAATCCGGCGTGAAGGACTTCAACGTGTTCGGCTGGTACGCCATCCTCGCCCCGGCCAACGTGCCGCCGGAGGTGACGGACCGCCTGAGCAAGGCGCTGATGGATATAGGCAGGAGCGAGAAGTTCCGCGAGGCCATGCGCGCGCGCGGCATGGAGGCCGTGGGCAGCTCGCCCGAAGAAACGTCCCAGGTGATCCGCGATGAAACGCAACGTTGGGGCGCCATCATCAAGAAGGTAGGCATCACCGCTGACTAGACGGCGGCGCATCGCCCCCCCAAAAAAAAGGGCGGCCCGCTAGCGGGCCGCCCTGCCGTCAAGCGCTTACAGTCCCAATTCCCGCGCGATCAGTTCGCGCTGAATCTGCGAGGTGCCACCGCCGACGGTCGCGTTGCGGGCATCGCGCCAATGCCGTTGCATCGCGTGATCCGTGGTGTAGGCGTGTCCACCCAGGATCTGCATGCCCGAGGCGGTGACCCGTTGAAGCATCTCGGAAACGTAGAGCTTGGCCATGCTGGCCTCCTTGCGGCACGACAAGCCATTGTCGTAGCGCCAGGCGGCCATCGAGGTCAGCCAGCGGCCGCACTCCACCTCGGTCGCCATGTCGGCCAGCATGTGCGCAATGGCTTGGAACTGGCCGATGGGGCGCCCGAACTGCTTTCTTTCCTGGGCGTAGATCGTGGCGTCGTTCAAGGCGCTGCTGGCGCAGCCCAGGTAGTTCGCCGCTAGCGTGATGCGCTCGCGTTCCAGATGGCGTCCGATGTAACCCCAGCCCTTGCCTTCCTCACCCAGCAGATAGCGCGAGGGCACGCGCACATCGTCGAAGTAGATTTCCGACAGGCCCAACACGCGGCGGCCGATGACGTCCAGACGCCGGATGGTGATGCCCTTGAGATCGTTGGGCACCAGGAACAGGGAAATGCCATCGTGCCGCTTTTCGCTCTTCGCGGTCCTGACGGCGAGAACGATATGGTTGTCAGGCGCGTCCGCGCCGCTGGAAAACACCTTCTGGCCGTTGATCAACCAGTCATCGCCGTCGCGCCGCGCGCTCGTAGTCAATGACGCCGCGTCCGACCCCGAGTTGGGTTCGGTCAGGCTGAACGAAAGCTTGGCCTGGCCCTGCGCCACGCGCGGCAGGATGTCGCGCTTCAACTCATCCGGCGCCACATCCGCCAGGATCGAGCAGCCCCAGGCCTGCAGCGCAATGCGCGTGGCGAAGTCCACGCTGGGCTTGGCGACCTCTTCGTAGAGAATGATGCAATCGGACATCGGACTGCCCATCCCGCCGTACTCGGCCGGGACCACCATGGAAACAAAGCCCGCGTCCACCATGGCCGCATAGACTTCTTCCGGATACGTGCCGTCGCGGTCCCATTGCCGCACCTTTTCGGGCGTGCATAAGGACTGTACGAGCCGCTCAACCGCTGAACGCAGCATGACCTGCTCTTCGGTCTGGGTAAAGTTCACTTTTTTCCTCCAGGTGGTTTGGTATCTACGTCTGCGTTCCGCCCTTCGGACTGGATCGCGCCGCATCCCAAAAGCACAAGCAAGAATCGCGCCAACCTCCTCCATCGCCGGGCGACATCCTGCCATGCCCACCGCCAGTGCCTGCGCAGCGAACACCCGTGATTGCACAACGGACAACTGGCCGTGCGCCCTGGCAACCAGGCAGCCCCGGATGCTCTTGACTTGGCGCAGGCTTGCCGCAAAACTGATCGCTCTGTGCGCGAGAGCCGCCCTTCTTCTTTGTGTTCCCTTGCGCTGCGGAAGGTGCCGATTCAATCGATCGAGCGATTACTGAAGGAGCTCCGCATTGACCACTGCCGCGATGCCCAGACTGAAACTGCGCCGCCTTGTCACCGTGCTGGCGCTCGCGAGCGGAATCATCGCCTTCGTCAACACCCTGTACGCGGCCTACCTGGTGCAGCGCGAGCAGTTGATTGCCAACACCCTCGAGGCCAACCGGGCCTATGCGGTCAAGCTGGCGGAAGTCACCGACATCTACATCGAATCCATACAGCGGCAATTGCTCCTGTCAGCCGAGCGAGCGCCTGGCCTGCTGGGTTCGAAACCCGCCATGGAAGACGAACTCGCGCGCCTCGTCCATCAGAGCGACGGCGTCATGACGGCCGCCATCGCCGACAGTAGCGGCACCATCCTCGCCACCGCTCCCGCCGACGCGGGCTTCGAAGGCAGGACGCTGGTGCGCCAACAATTGGCGACGGGCGCCCAACATCTGAAGGGCCAGATATCGACCCCCTACGTGGGTATGGAGGGCCAGCTGATACTGGCGTTTTCCGAGCCTTTCCGTGATGCCAAGGACAACTATGCCGGCACGATTCTCACGGCCATCCACCTTCGGCAAGGCAACGAGTTCGACAAACTGGTAGGCGAGCACTTCTACCGCGACGGATCCTACCTGTATGTCGTCGACGGCAACGGCACCATCATTTACCACAAGGACAAGGATCGCATCGGCACCAGCGAAAGAAGCAACGCCGTGGTCGAAGCCGTGTTGCGCGGCGAGACGGGTGCGATGCCCGTGGTCAACACCCGCGGCGCGCACCTCCTGGCCGGCTACGCCGCGCTCAAGAACGGCGGCTGGGGCGTCGTGGCGCAACGCCCGCTGGACGAAACGCTGCGCCCGCTGCGGAGCCTGACCGACAGGATCGTGCTCTACGCTTTGCCGGTGGGGCTGATCATGTTCCTGGTCATCTATCTGTTGGGCCGCTGGATCTCGCGGCCCTTGGAGGAACTGGCGCAGATCATCGAACGGGACCAGCCCGGCGCATCCGCTGGAGATCTGGACAGGGTCAAGGGCTGGTACTACGAAGCTGCCCGCCTGCGGAACGCCGTGACGATGAGCCAGAGCTCCCAAACCCGGCGGCTCGACAAGCTGAACACGGACACCATCACCGATCCGATGACGGGCCTCTTCAACCGCAGGGGCCTGGCGCTGCAGATCGCCACCCTGCGCCAGACCCAGCAGCCTTTCGCGGCGCTCGCGCTGGACCTGGACCACTTCAAGCGCGTGAACGACACCTACGGGCACGCGGCCGGCGATCAGGTGCTGATCGCGCTGGCCGCCATCCTCAAGACCTGTGTGCGAGGGGAAGACGCGCCGTGCCGGGTGGGCGGCGAAGAGTTCCTGATCCTGATGCCCAACGCCTCGCGTGACACGGCGGAGATGGTCGCCGGACGCATCCGGACTGCGACGGCAAGCCATGCCATGCCGCAAGCGGTGGGGCGTGTCACGGTGTCCATCGGCATCGCGCTGTGGCCGTCGGATGATGCCGACATCGACAAGGTCATGGCGAAGGCGGATGAGGCCTTGTACCGGGCGAAGAATGCGGGACGTGATCGGGTGGAGGTCTGGTCGGCGGCGAGTCCGCAGGCCTAGCCTTCGTCCGCAGGACGCCGCGTATACCCCGCGGCCAAAGCATGCGCGACCCTTTCTGCGTAGCGCTGCATGATGGCCGCCAACGCCTCGAGGTTCTTCGACTTCAGGCGTTGCAAAGGTCCCGTAACGCCAAGGCTGTAGATCACGCCCAGATGCGGCAGATGCACCGGCACGCCCAACGCCGCCAGGCCCTCATCGATTTCGCCGATGCAGGTCGCGTAGCCCTGCTGACGGACCTGGGCGTACTCGTCTCTGATGCGGCGGCTATCCACGCAGGTATGCGCGGTCAAGCGCGGTAGCGGTTCCGCCAGCGCGGCATCGATGACCTTGGGCGCTTGAAACGCAAGAATGGCTTTGGCCGATGCGGCCGCATGCGGCGCCATGCCCTTGCCGGGCAATACGAATCCGCGCCAGGGTGTATCGGGCGCTTCCATCAGCACGGATGACACCTGGTGACCGCTGTGCAGCTTCGCCAGGTAGCAGGTTTCATCGGTCTCGGCCGCCAGGTCGGCCAGGTGCGGGCGCACCACCGCGCCTATCCACTCCGTATCTGCGCTGGCGTATGCCAGCCGCTTCACCCGCGCACCCAGCACATAGGTGCTTGCGGCCAGATCCACCAGTTGTGAGTCCTGCATGGTGCCCAGCAGTCGATGCGCGCTGGTCTTGGGTAAAGCCAGCATGCGCGCGATTTCCGTGAGGGCCAGGCCGTCGGGAAAGGAGGCGAGCAGTTCGAGGATGCGGGTGTAGCGCTCTAGGGGGGGGAGTTTGGAATCTTGGCTCATAGGCGTTCCTTGGACGCGCATTGTAGGGCGGCCGAACGCCCATGCCGGGAAAACCCGGTCTTGCTGTCCTTGCCGGCTGTTTTTTATTATACCGAAAAAAGGAACGTTGTACCGATTTTCGGAACGACGAGAAAGCCATCAAAAACCCTGGGGAAAGCCGCCCCGCCTTCAACGTTGATCGTTACAGGAGCGCAGCATCATGTCTTTCAAGAACATCCTCACCCTTGCCCGCCGCGTTCTACCGGCCGTCGCCCTGGCAAGCCTTGCCAACGCGGCCTACGCCCAGAACGTGGTGGTAGGCGCCACCGTGCCCCTCACCGGCCCCTTGTCGCTGACCGGCAAGCAATACTTCAATTCCCTCAAGCTGGCCGAGGACGACATCAACAAGGCGGGCGGCCTGCAAGGCAAGCCGGTCAAGTTCGTGTTCGAGGACGCCCAGGCGTCCAACGGCACGGCCGTCAATGCCTACGTGAAGCTGGCGCAGGAGAACAAGCCCGCCTTCACCTTTCTCACCAGCTACAGCACCCAGAACATGGCCGTCGCGCCGGAAGTGGCGAAGGCCGGCATTCCTGCGATGTACGCCGGCGGCGCCGATGCCGTCGCGGATCTGCGCAATCCCTGGCTGTTCCGCATCCGCCCGCAGGACAGCACGGCGGCCGTCGCCATGGCGCGCTTCGTCAAGGATGAGCTCAAGCTGTCCAAGCCCGGCATCCTCTACATCCAGAATGATTTCGGCCAGGGCGGCGCCAATGCCGCGGCGGCCTTCCTGAAGGATCAGGGCATCACCCCCGTCGGCACGGAAGCCTATGGCCAGAACGACAAGGACATGTCGGCGCAGATTCTCAGCCTGAAGAACAAGGGCGCCGACGTCATCCTCGCCTTCGTCTACCCGCAGGACGGCGCGATGGTGCTGCGCCAGATCAAGATGCTGGGTCTGAAGCAGCCCGTGGTGGCCTCGTCGGCTGCCTTTGTCCCGGCCGCCATGCAACTGTTGTCGCCAGCCGATCTGGACAACGTCTGGGGCGTGATCGACACCTATCTGCCCGCGACCGACAAGGGCAAGAACTACGCGGAACGCTTCAAGCAACGCTTCTCCATGGACGCCGATCCCTATGGCGCCGCGTACTACGACGGCGCGATGCTGATGGCCCAGGCCATCAACGCCGTCGGCGCCGAACCGCAAAAGCTCCAGGCCTATCTCAAGGACCTGAAGGGTTATCAGGGCGTTTCGCACGTCTACAGCTTCGATGCCAAAGGCAACGGCGTGCACGATGTCGCGATCGTGAAGTTCGCCAAGGGAAGCAAGGACATGCAGTTCATCAGCACCATCAAGGTCGACTGAGCATGGCCGGCGCCACAAGGGGAACTCCATGCAGGAAATGATCCAACTGCTGGTCAACGGCGTCGCGCTCGGCAGCGTCTACGCCCTGGCCGCGCTGGGCTTCGTCATCGTGTATTCGGCCACCAGCGTGGTGAACTTCGCCGCCGGCCAGTTCGTCATGCTGGGCACTTTCTTCGGGGTCAGCACCATCATCCAGGCCCAGTGGCCCGCAGCCCTGGCCTATCCCGTGGCCATCGCGATGATGGCGGTCTTCGGCCTGTTGTTCTATGCCCTGGTCCACTTGCCGCTGCAGAACCGTCCCGTCGTGACGGTCATCATCGGCACGGTGGCCGCCGGCATCGCCATGCAGAACGGCGCGTTGCTGATCTGGGACGCCTGGCCCTTCCGCATGCCGTCGCCTTTCGGCGACGGCACCATCAGCCTGGCCGGCGGCGTCATCACGGTGCACGCCCTGGCCACCATCATCATCACGCTGCTGTTGATCGCCGGTCTCTACGCGCTGCTGCACCGTACTTCCATCGGCCGCTCGATGCGAGCGGTGGCGCAGGACGTCGAGACCGCGAGACTGATGGGCCTGCCGGTGCGCCTGCTGCTGGGCTTCGCCTGGCTGCTGGCGGCCGTGTTCGCGGGCTTTGCCGGCCTGCTGGTGGGGCCCATGTGGTTCGCCGACGTCAACATGGGCGATGCCGTCGCGCTGAAGGCCTTCGCCGCCACCATCATCGGCGGATTCGGCAGCGTACCCGGCGCGATCGCGGGCGGGCTGGTGGTGGGCTTGATAGAAATTCTTGGCGCGGCATACCTGTCCTCCACCTACAAGGACCTGCTGGCCTTTGGAATCATGATTCTCTTCCTGCTGCTGCGGCCGCAGGGCATCTTCGGCGAACGCATCGCCGATCGGGGCTGACCATGAAACGATCCCATCTGCTCTGCGGTCTGGCCGTCCTGGCGTTGGCCGCCGCCCTGCCCCTCTATACCCAGGGCTACGGCAACCGTCTTGCCAATACCGCCGTCATCTCGGCCATTGCCGTCATCGGCTTGAACTTCGTGTTCGGTTATGCCGGCCTCATCTCGCTTGCGCACGCCGCCTTCATGGGCGTGGCCGCGTACCTGGTGGCCGTCCTGACCACCTCCCACGGCTGGAATCCCTGGCTGGCGGCGCTGCTCGCCATTGCCGCCACCTGCCTGACCGCCTATGTCACCGGCCGTATCCTGCTGCGCCTGAAGGGGCATTACCTGGCGCTGGCAACCTTGGGGCTGAACGTCAGCTTCACCATCGTCGTTTCCAACTGGATCGACGTCACAGGGGGCACGAACGGCATCTCCGGCATTGCGCCGCTCTCGCTGGGCGCCATCAAGCTCGACGACGAACCCAGCTTCTACCTTTTCTCGCTGGCGGTGCTGACCTTGCTGGCCCTGCTGGCCGCGCGCATCCGCCATTCGCATGCGGGCCGCACGCTGATGGCGGTGCGCGACGATGAGCTGGCCTCGGCCATGACGGGACTGCCGGTCACCGAGGTCAAGGTGGCGGCCTTCACGCTGGGCGCCGCCTACGCGGCCGTGGCCGGCTGCCTGTTCGCCTTCCACATCCGCTTTGTCTCGCCCGAGGACTTCAACTTCTCCCACTCCATCATCTACCTGGCCATGCTGGTCGTGGGCGGCGAAGGCAGCATCGTCGGCGCGATCCTGGGCGCGGTAAGCGTGACCCTGCTGCCCGAACTGCTGCGCGGCGTCGGCAACGCCTATCTGCTGGTTTTCGGCGTTCTGGTGCTGGTCATCCTGATCGTGCTGCCCCGCGGCCTGATCAGCCTGGTCGACCCGGCCACCTACCGCCGGCGCGCCAAACGCAGCGGCCGGCGCGGCGTGGTCCATGGAGGCAGCCTGTCATGAGCCTCATGCAAGTACAGAACATCAGCAAGCATTACGGCGGCGTGCAGGCGCTGTCGAACGTCAGCCTGGAGATCGGCGCCAACCAGTTCTACGCCATCATCGGCCCGAACGGCGCCGGCAAAAGCACCCTGCTCAATGTGATGACCGGCCTGGTTCCCCCCACATCCGGACAGGTCAGCTTCGACGGCAAAGTGCTGACCGGACTGCCCACGCACGCGATCATCCACGCGGGCATAGGCCGGATTTTCCAAAGCGGCCGCCTGTTCACGCGCCTCAGCGTCCTGGAAAACGTCATGCTGGGCGCCGCCATGCGCGACCCGCGCTCGCTGAGCGCGCTGCTGCTGCGCCCCCGATCCACGCGGGAGCGCGAACGCGCCGCCCGTGATGCCGCCTACGACACCCTGCGCCAGTTCGACCTGCATACGCTGGCCGACCGCGGCATAGGTTCGCTGTCCTACGGCAACCGCCGCCTGGTCGAGATGGCCAGAGTCATGGTCGCGCGGCCGCGGCTGTTGCTGCTGGACGAGCCTGCGGCCGGTCTGAATTCCGGCGAGGTCGAACAACTGATGGACCTGTTGCGGCGCCTGCGCGAACAGCACCGGCTATCGGTCGTGCTGATCGAGCACAACATGGGCATGGTGATGCGGCTGGCCGAGAACGTGGCGGTGCTCAACTTCGGCGCCAAGCTGGCCGAAGGCACCCCCGCCGAGGTGCAGTCCGATCCCGCGGTGCTCGAAGCCTATCTTGGAGGAGGCTACCAGCATGTTGCAGTGTAGAAACCTGGGTGCGGCCTACGGCGACATCGTCGCATTGCGCGGCATCGATCTGGATGTGCGCGCTGGCGAGGCCGTGGCGCTGATTGGCGTCAACGGCGCCGGAAAAACCACGCTGCTGCGCGCGATCTCCGGCTTGCTTCCCACCACGGGTGAACTGAACTTCGACGGCAGTTCCCTGGACACGCTGCCGATCCAGCGCCGCGTAAAGGCGGGCATCGCCCATGTCCCGGAAGGCCGCAGAATATTTCCGGGCCTAACCGTGAAGGAGAACCTGGAAGTCGGGGGCTCGGTGCGCGGTGGCGGCAGCAGCGATGACTTCGACCGCGTCTACGACCTCTTCCCCCGGCTGAAGGAGCGCGCCAGCCAGCTGGGCTGGTCCCTGTCTGGCGGCGAACAGCAAATGCTGGCGATCGGCCGCGCCTTGATGGCGCGCCCTCGCCTGCTCCTGCTCGATGAGCCTTCGCTTGGCCTGGCGCCGCGCCTGGCCGAAGAAGTCTATGCCCGCATCGCCCGCATCAATGAGGGCGGCATGACCGTCCTGCTGGTCGAACAAAACACCGTGCTCGCACTCGGCGTGGCCGACCGCGGTTATGTCATCGAAAACGGCAGCATCGTCTTGACCGACACGGCCGAGACCTTACGTCTACACCCGCGGGTCCGGGACGCCTACCTGGGCCGCTAATTCCTGCTTGAGAGAAACCATGTATCCCGATCCTTCCTCCCGTTCACAGGCGCTGCACACGCGCGCCAAGCGCAGCCTGCCCGGCGGCAACACGCGCACGACCGTCTATCTTTCGCCCTACCCCGTCTACGCGGCGCAGGGCGCCGGCTGCCGCGTCCGCGACGTCGACGGCAACGAGCTGATCGACTGCATCAACAACTTCACGGCACTCATCCACGGCCATGCGCACCCGGCGCTGGCCGCGGCGGCGCACCGCCAGATCGACCTGGGCACCGCCTTCGGCATGCCGACCGAGAGCGAAATCGCGCTGGCCGAATTGCTGGCCGAACGCGTGCCGGGCATTGAACACATCCGCTTCACCAACTCCGGCACCGAAGCCGTGATGATGGCGCTGAAGGCCGCTCGCGCCTATACCGGTCGCCCCAAGATCGCCAAGGTCGAGGGGGCCTACCACGGCTCCTATGACCATGCCGAAACCAGCCTGGACGCCAGCCCCGCGAACTGGGGTGAGGCAACCGCGCCCGCCTCGGTGGCGCACTCGCAGGGAACGCCGGCAGGCGTGACGGCGGACGTCGTGATCCTGCCCTTCAACGACTGCCAGGCCACCGAAGCCCTGCTGCGCGCGCACGCCGCCAGCCTGGCCGGCGTGCTGATCGACCTGCTGCCCAACCGGGTTGGGTTGATTCCCGCCAGCCCCGAGTATCTGCGCATGCTGCGGCGAGTCACGACGGAGCTGGGCATCCTGCTGATCGTCGACGAAGTCATTACGCTGCGCCTGGCGCCAGGCGGTGCGCAAGCGCGGCTGGGCGTCACGCCGGACCTGACTACCGTCGGCAAGATCATGGGCGGCGGCTTTCCCGTCGGAGGCGTGGCCGGACGCGCGGACGTGATGGCGGTATTCGATCCCAGCGCCGGCCGTCCGGCGGTACCCCACGGCGGCACCTTCTCGGCCAACCCCGTCAGCATGGTGAGCGGACTGGCCGCCATGCAATTGTTGGATAACGCAGCCTATGCCCAGCTCGACCGTCACGGCGACATGCTGCGGCAGGGATTGAACCAGGCCTTTGCCGACGCCGGCATCGCAGGCCAGGCCACCGGGCTGGGATCGCTCGTCAAGCTGCATCTGAAGGCGCAGACGCTGACCAGCTACCGCGATGCCTATCCCAGTCCGGAACAGGCTCAGGCCATGGCACGCTTCAATCGCGAAATGCTGAACCGCGGCGTGCTGATGGCCAGCTATGGACTCATCGCCCTGTCCACGCCCATGCGGGATCAGGACATCGCCCAGATCGTCGAGACCGCGCATGCAGCGCTCAACGTCTTGCGCCGCGAAGAGGTGTTGGCATGACTGTCACCGTAGGCATAGACGTAGGCGGCACCTTCACCGATCTGATTCTGGTCGATGACGAATCCGGCGCCGTGCGCATCTCCAAGGTCCCCAGCACGCTGGAGAATCAGGCTTTCGGCGTGCTCGAGGCATTGCGCCGCACCGAGGTCCCCCTGGAACGGGTGGACAGCATCGTCCACGGCACTACCACCACCACCAACGCCGTACTCGAACGCAAGCTCGCCAAGGTCGGGCTGATCACCACCGACGGCTTCCGCGACGTGCTCGAACTCGGCCGGCGCACCCGGCCGCACGCCTACGGACTGACGGGCAGTTTCGTGCCGCTCATCCCCCGCGAGCTGCGGCGTGAAGTTCCCGAGCGCATGGACGCCCAAGGCAAGGTGCTGACTGCGCTGGACGAGGAGGCATTCGTAGCCCGGGTCCGGGAACTGGCACAGACCGGCGCGGAAGCCCTGGTCATACATTTCCTGCACAGCTACGCCAATCCCGCCCACGAGCTGCGCGCCCTGGAACTGGCGCGCCAACACTGGCCGAACGACTACATCACCGCCGGCCACACCATCATTTCCGAGTTCCGCGAGTTCGAGCGCGGAACCGCCGCCGCCGTCAACGCCTCAGTCCAGCCCATCCTGGACCGCTACATCGACCGCTTGCAGAGCAGCCTCACCGCGGCGGGCTTTCGCAACGACCTGCTGGTGATGCAAGGCAACGGCGGCACCGTATCGGCGCGCACCATCGCGCGCGCCGCCATCAACACCGTCATGTCCGGGCCGGCGTCGGGCGTCATGGCCGCGGCCTATTCCGGCCGGATGTCCGGGTACCCGAATCTGATCACCTATGACATGGGCGGCACGTCTTCCGACGTCGCGCTCATCGAGAACAGCGTGCCCAAGGTATCCAGCGAGCTGGAGCTGGAGTACGGCATGCCCCTGCACGTGCCGATGGTCGATGTGCATACCGTCGGCGCGGGCGGCGGCTCCATCGCCCGGGTGCAGGCCGGCGGCATGCTGCGCGTCGGCCCCGACAGCGCGGGCGCGCGCCCCGGCCCCATCTGCTACGGACGCGGCGGCGAACTGCCGACGCTGACCGACGCCAATCTGGTGCTGGGGCGGCTCGACCCCGATCGCCTGCTCTCCGTGGATCGCGCGGTCACCGTGGACGAAGTGGCCGCGCGCATCGAGGAGCACATCGGTCGCCCGCTGGGCCTGGACGCGGTGCAGGCTGCGGCGGCCATTCTGCAGATCGGCAACAACAACATGGCCGGCGCCGTGCGCTTGGTCAGCCTGGCCCGCGGCTACGATCCCCGCGATTTCGCGCTCTTCGCCTTCGGCGGCGCGGGGCCGCTGCACGCCGTCGCGCTGGCGCGCGAACTCGCCATACCGACCGTCCTCATTCCGGTGCGCCCCGGACTGACCAACGCCCTGGGTTGCCTGGTGGCGGATGTGCGGCATGACTTCGTAAAGTCTTTCAACCGGCCGCTCAAGGATCTGACGGACGCCGATCTGCAGGCCTGCCTGCATGACCAGATCGCCCTGGGGCATGCCGCCATCGAGCGCGACGGCATCGCCGTCTCCGACATCGAAATCTTCCATCACGCGCAGATGCAGTTCCAGGGCCAAAGCCATCTGTTGACAGTGGCCGTCGAAACCGGCGCCGCCACCGTCGCGCAGCTGCAGGAGGCTTTCGCCCGCGCCTATTGGCAACGGTTCCAGGTCGAACTCTCCGAGTTGCGACCGGTTCTGGTGACGCTGGACACCAGCCTCGTCGGCAAGCGCCACGCCATATCGCTGGACTCGCTGCGCAGCACAGGAACGGCCGCTGCGCCGCCACGGCGGCGTCCGGTGTGGTTCGCGGAAACGGGCTGGACCGACACGCCCATCTACCCACGCGAGCACATCCCCGCCGAAGGCCTGAACGGGCCCGCGATCATCGAACAGCTGGACGCCACCACCGTCATCGACCCCGGCGCGCACGCCCGCGGCGACGGCTACGGCAACCTCATCATCACTCTCTAGGGCAGATGCACTCCCATGACCCACATCGACCCCGTCACGCTGACCGTCATCCAGAGCGGGCTGCATCAGGTATGCAATGAAATGGACCTGGCGCATTGCCGCGCGGCGTTCTCGCCCATCATTTCGGAATCTCAGGACCGCTCCAACGGCATCTATCACCGCGACAGCGGCGAACTCATCGCCCAGGGAGAGCTGGGCCTGCCCATCTTCGTGGGCACCATGCAGTTCTCCACCCAGGCCGTGATCGAACGGGCCAAGGACATCGCCCCCGGCGATATCTTCATGGTCAACGATCCCTACCTGGGCGGTACCCACCTGATGGACGTGCGCTTCGTCAAACCCTACTTCTATCGCGGCAAGCTGTACGCCTGGCTCGCCAACACCGGCCACTGGCCCGATATGGGCGGCATGGTGCCCGGCGGATTCTCTGCCCACGCCACCGAAATCGAGCAGGAAGGACTGCGTCTTCCTCCAGTCAAGCTCTACAAGAAGGGGGAGCTGGATCCGGAAATCCTGTCCATCCTGATGTCGAACATCCGCATCTCCGAGCAACGCATCGGCGACATCAAGGCCCAGGCGGCCGCGCTGGCCATCGGCGAACGACGGCTGACCCAGCTGTTGGACCGCTACGGCCAGGACACCGTCGACACCGCCATCGAAGAACTCAAACGCCAGGCCTCCGTCCAGACCCGCGCCGTGATCGCCGCGATTCCTGACGGTGAGTATCTTGGACAAGCCTTCCTGGATTCCGACGGCGTGCAGGACCAGCCGCTGAAGGTGGCGGTGCGCATCCGCAAGGAAGGCGAGCTCATGCACTTCGACCTCAGCGAATCCAGCCCGCCCTGCGCCGGCCCGATGAACAGCGTCATCGCCACGACGCGCTCATCCATCTACCTGGCGATCAAGCATGTTTTCCCCGAACTGCCCATCAATGCGGGCCTGTTCGAACCGCTGCGCATCGAGGATCCCGACGGCACCTTCCTTTATGCGAAGTATCCCCGGCCGGTATCGGGCTGCGCCGCGGAGGTCAGCCAGCGCATCGCCGAAGCCGTATTCGACGCCTTGCAGAAAGCAATCCCCCAGCGCCTGTTCGCGGCGCCCGCCGGCACCACCGCCAATCTTGCCATCGGCGGCGATGACCCCATGCATGGGCGCTCCTATGTCATGTACGTCATCTCGGGCGGCGGCTACGGCGGCCATCCCGCAGGCGATGGACTGACCAACGGCTGCTCCACCATCGGCATCTCCAAGGCCGCGCCGGTGGAGGTCCAGGAACAGTTGTATCCGGTGCTCTTCGAGCGCTACGCCATCCACGAAGGATCCGGCGGACTGGGCGAGTTCCGCGGCGGCATGGGCATCCATTACCGGATCCGTCTCAGGGCAGGCTCGGCGCGCGCTTCCATGGTCATGGACCACGGAAAATTCGGTCCGCCCGGCGCGGCGGGTGGGCAGGAAGGCGGCCGTACCCGCGTCACTGTCTATCGCGACGGCGCAGCCTATGTGCCAGCCCATGTATCCAAGGATCAGGGGATCGTCATGCAGGCCGGCGACGTCATCGAGGTCTACACGCCCGGCGGCGGCGGCTATGGCGATCCCGCGCGGCGCTCGACACTCGCTCGCGAGAACGATATACGGCAGGGCTACTACCCCGGCTGACGCGCCGTCCCGCACGGGACGGCCGTGGCGCCCACGGACTTCGGTCCGCGGCGCCGTTCCTATTTCTGTAATTCCTGTTGGCTTTTACCCGATGACTAATCTTCATTAGACGGTTTTCACCACGCGCCTACAATCCTCGCCAGGGTCAACTCAAATAAAAAGACCGTGGAGACAAGATGAAGACAGCCGTTCCTGGCGGGGCCTCCCTTCTCACCCGACTCAAGTACCTGGCATTGGCCGGCCTGTTCATGGCGGCCTCCGGCCACGCGCAGCAGCCGGCAAAGCTGGTCGTCGGCTTACCGGCCGGCGGATCGTTCGATACCGTGGCCAGGATCGTGGCGGAGAAGCTTCCCAATCATCTGGAGCGGCCCGTGGTGGTGGAGAACCGCCCCGGCGCGCAGACGCGCATTGCCATTCAGGCGGTCAAGGGCGCCGCGCCCGACGGAAGCAGCTTGCTGGTGGCGCCGGGCGTGGCCATCTTCCTCTACCCGCACCTGTTCCGACAGCTCAATTACGATCCCTTCGCCGACCTTAAGCCGGTGACGCAGCTGGTGAGCTGGGACATCGTGCTCGCCGTCGCGGCCGATAGCCCCGTCACCTCGTTCAACGAGTTCCAGACCTGGGCCAGGCAGAATCCGGACAAGGCGTTCTACGGTACATCCGGCACCGGCAGCCTGCAGCATTTCCTGGGCGTTTCACTGGCCAGGCGCCTAGGTACGCCGCTGGAGCACATCGCGTTCAAGGGCGGCAAGGACGCCGTGACCGCGCTCCTGGGCGGACACATCAATGCCATCGTTATGGATGCGGGCGAAGTGGTCCCGCTGGCGCAGGCTGGCAAGCTGCGCGTTCTGGCGACCTTCAGCGCACAACGCGAACCGGCGCTGCCGCAAACGCCGACCATGCGCGAACTCGGGCTGGGCGAACTCGAGACCTCGGGCTGGGCTGGGCTGTATGCACCGGCCGGCACCCCAGAGCCAGCCATCCGCAAGCTGAATTCGGCGGTAAACGACATCCTCGCCCTTCCCGACGTCGCCAAGCGTCTTTCCGAGCTGGGCATGCGACCGGCCGGCGGCACACCGCAGGCGGTCGACGCGCTGGCGCGCCAGCAGCTCGAGCAGTGGCGCGATACCGTGGCCCAGTCCGGCTTCGTGGTCGATTGAGCTGCGCCGCCCGCCACCCATTTTCTGATCTCACTGGATCAAGTCCCATGTTCGCATTGACCACCCTCGACATCGCCTCTCGTCCCGTTGCCTGCCTGGAAATCGAAGGGCGGAATTATCCGCTGGCCACCTGTGCCCAGGTGTTGGACCAGCCCGCCCTGGATACCTCCGTCCGCGATCTCTTCGAAGACTGGCCGCGCTCGCTGGCGCTGCTTGAGCAGGCAGCCGCCCGCCGCTCCGCGCTCGACGGCCATGAGGTCTCCGGACCGGTGCGCCACATGGCTCCGCTGCAGTATCCGGGCAAGGTGCTTTGCGCCGGGGCCAACTACCATGACCACCTGGCGGAAATGAACGTCCCGAACGCCGAGGACAAGTCCGCACAGCGCCTGTTCTTTTTCTTCAAGCCGCCCCGCCAGGCCGTGGTCGGCGAGGGTGCCACGGTACACATGCCCATAGGCTGCCAGCGCCTGGACTGGGAGATCGAACTGGCGCTGGTGATAGGAAAGACGGCCAGGAATGTGCTGCCGGAAAATGCGCTGGACCACGTGGCGGCGTACACCGTCGCGGTCGACATGTCGGCGCGCGACCTCAACAAGGCGCCCGACACCTTCTACAAGCTGGACTGGGTGGCCGGCAAAGCGCATGACACCAGCTGCCCGCTCGGACCCAGGCTGGTACCGGCGGCGTTCATCCGCGACCCCATGGACCTGGGTCTGAAGCTCAGCGTCAACGGCCAGATCAAGCAAAACGCCCGTACCAGCGCCATGGTCTTCGACATCCGTGAGCAGCTGGCAATCCTGAGTCGCATCATGACGCTGGAACCCGGAGATCTAGTACTGACGGGCACGCCCGCCGGCGTGGGCGCGCCACAAGGCACGTTCCTCAAGATCGGTGACGAAATCAGCGCAACGATCGAGGACATCGGCACGCTGGCGGTACAGATCCAGGCATCGCGCTGACATCCTGGCCGGCCACGGCCGCACCTTTCCAATGAGGCAGTTCCATGCAGTCTCTTTTCTCTCCCCTGCCCGCTACAGCCGGCGACACCATCTTCGCGCTGGTTGAAGCCTTTCAGAACGACCCTGCGCCCCACAAAGTCAGTCTCAGCATCGGCACCTACTTTGCCGAAGACGGCAGCATCCCTGTGATGCGCGCCGTGCGCCAGGCCCGCGACATGCTTGTGCAGGCGGGAAAGCCGCATCCCTACTTGCCCATCCCCGGCTCGGCCTCATACCGCAACGCAGCCAGATCGCTGATCTTCGGAGCCAATGGCCCCGAGCCTGAGCGCGTGGTGACGACCCAAAGTGTCGGCGGCACCGGCGCCTTGAAGCTGGGCGCGGACTTGCTGCGCCATATCTGCCCCAAAGCGACGGTCTGGGTCAGCGATCCGACATGGGAGAACCATGCTCAGATCTTCCGCCAGGCGGGCTTCGCGGTGCATGAGTATCCCTACTACGACGCCCAAACTGCCACCGTGCGCTTTGCGCAGATGCATGACGCGTTGCAGGCTCTGCCGGCAGGGTCCATCGTCGTGCTGCACGCCAGCTGCCACAACCCAACTGGCGTGGACCTGTCTGCAGATCAGTGGGAGGCACTGACCGAACTGTTTGCGCGCCAGGGCCTGATTCCCTTTTTTGACCTGGCGTACCAGGGGTTCGGACTAGGTCTGGATGCGGACGCCGAACCAATCCGGGCAATGGCGCGGGCGGGCGTGGAATGCCTGGTCGCCAGTTCCTTCTCGAAGAACTTCTCCCTGTACGGCGAACGCTGCGGCGCCCTGAATATCGTGTGCCGCGACGAAACCGCCGCCGACCGCGCGCTGGGCCAGCTCAAGCTGCTGATACGTGGAAACTACTCCACGCCTCCCACGTTTGGCGCCGCCCTGGTTGCCGCCATTCTGAGCGATGACGCGTTGCGGCAAGTCTGGACCGATGAACTGGAGCAGATGCGGACACGGCTCGTCAGCCTGCGCGCCCGCCTGTCCAACGCGCTGACGCAATTGACCGGCACGCGCGAAGCCTGGGACTATATCGAGCGACAGCAAGGACTGTTCTCCTACATGCGGTTGAGCCCCCAACAGGTCGAATCGCTGCGCCGCGAACATGCCGTGTATCTGCTGAAGTCCGGCAGACTCTGCGTTGCCGGCCTGACCGACGGCAACATCGATTATGTCGCACGCGCCATCGCCGCTTGCGCGCAGCGCTGAACATTTCTCCCTGCGCCCGCAAGTCCGAGGCGCCCCACTGACAGGAGCAAGGCAATGGCCCTACCCAACCGGCTTATGGCCGCGAGTTCCGGATTGATGCTGGCCCTGGGACTGACACTGCCGGTGGCCAAGGCCGCCTCCGATGCCGGCCTGCTGCAGGAGGCCCTGCAACGGGCGGACCAGACCGAGTCTGAAGTGATCGCATGGAGACGCCACATACACCAGCATCCTGAGCTGTCGTACCAGGAGACCGAAACCGCGAAGTACATCGCCGACGCCTTGCGCGCCATGCCCGGCATCACCGTCGAGACCGGGATAGCGCGCACAGGCGTCAAGGCCGTGCTCAAGGGCGGCAAGCCAGGACCGGTGGTGGCGTTGCGCGCCGACATGGACGCCCTGCCCGTCGAGGAACGCAATGACCTGCCATTCCGCTCGCAGGCCAAGGCCGTATGGCGCGGAGAGCAGGTATCGGTTTCCCACGCCTGCGGCCACGACACTCATGTCGCAATGCTGCTGGGCGCGGCCAAGGCCTTGTCGGCGATGCAGGACGAACTGCCCGGCACGATAGTCTTCCTATTCCAGCCCGCCGAAGAATGGGGACCCGACAAAGAGCCCAGCGGCGCCAGGGCCATGATCGCGCAGGGAGTGCTGGAGAATCCCAAAGTGGACGTGGTCTTCGGCCAGCACATCAGCGCCGGCGCCCCCTCCGGCACCATCGCCTATCGCGCCGGCCCTACCATGGCCAGCGGCGACCGCTTCGAGATCTCACTGCACGGCAAGGGCGGACACGGCGGACGCCCATGGACCGCGAATCCCGCGCTCGTACCCGCGGCAGAACTGACATTGGCGTTGCAGGGCATCACCAGCAGCAAGGTGGATCAATCCGACGGCGTCACCGTACTGTCCATCGGCATGTTGCAGAGCGGACGGCGCGCAAACATCCTGCCCGAAAGCGCCGAACTGGCGGGCACGGTACGCTCGCTTTCGTCGCACAACCAACGCATCGTCCACGAGGCCATCCGCGCACGCGCCGAGCATATTGCGCAGGCCTACGGCCTGAGCTCCAAGGTGAACATCTACACCGGCTACGAGGTCGTCGACAACGATAAATCCCTGACCGGCAGCTTGATACCTGCATGGCAGGAAGCGGCCGGCGCCGGCAAGACAGTTGAAATGCCCGCGCCATCCACCGGCAGCGAGGACTTCGGCGCATATGGCGTCAGCGGCAAGGTGCCCTCGGTCTTCTGGTTCATTAATGCCTCGCCATTGGGCGACAAAAGCGGCGCGCCCAACCATTCGCCGGAGTTCGCCATCGACGAAAGCGCGCTGCGCGTGGGTGTACGCGCGCTGGTGGCTTCCGCGCTGACGTACATGGACAAGCAGTAGGCCGCCCCCCCCCACATCCCGATCCCGCCCGGCGCCGCTACGCGCACCGGGCGTTCCTTCCAATGCCCCCGATACGGGGAGCTGATCGTGCCCTGTTCGTTCTGTTCCCGAACGGACCATGTCTTCCATCCCAGCCTTCCGACCGTCCCCTAGCACGCTCGTGCTCGCACGAGCGTGGCGCGGCAGGGTCTTTCCTTGCTCCCAATCCCCATAAAGATACCGATTGGTATTTTTAATTGCTCATAAAAAACAAAAAATCTCAGCATTAAAAACCGGGATTTTTTATATGGGAAAACGCGATTGACATAAAAACATACCGAATGGTATGTTTGCCCAAAGAATGCAGCCCGCCGCTGAAGGAGACAATCGGCGGACGGTCTGCACGCAGGCTCACCAACCCATGGCAAGGATGTCTAAGAATATGGATACCCCACGTTGGAAGCAGCGCCCGGAAGGATCGAATTGGGGAGACTTCGGCCCTGACGATCAGATCGGACGCATGAATCTGCTAACCCCGCAAACGCGCTTGCGCGCGTTCCGCGAGGTGCAGGAAGGCCGGGCGTTCTGCCTCAGCCTGCCGCTGGACTACCCAGGCGGGAACACTTTGTTCCAGCATCGCCGGGAACCGCAGTTCTCCTACGACAAGCGCGGCGACGGCCACAACTACAACTATCGGCTGTCGCAGGTCTGCCCCTGCTTCAACGACGTCGTTTCGGACGACGCCGTCCTCATGTTCCTGCAGTACTCGACTCAATGGGACGGGCTGGGGCATGTTGGACAGATGTTCGATGCGAACGGCGACGGGCTGCCCGAAAAGGTCTACTACAACGGCTATCGCGGCGGCCTGGACGTGATCGGGCCCGATGACGCAAAGAGCGGCCTGGGCGCCAAGGCCATCGGTATCGAACGCATGGCCACCGCCGGCGTCCAGGGGCGTGGCGTGCTGGTCGACCTGGAACGCCGCTACGGGCGCGAACGCGCGCTGATCGGCTATGACGAGCTGATGGCAGCCCTGGACGGCGTCGCGGTACTGCCCGGCGATTTTCTCTGCCTCTATACGGGCTTTGCCGACCTGATCCTGGAAATGAACAAGCAGCCGGACGGCGACGTCCTGGCGCGCTCGTGCGCCGTGCTGGACGGCCGCGACGAACGCCTGCTGCAATGGATCACCGACTCCGGCATCGTGGCAATCTGCGCCGACAACTTCGCGGTGGAAGCCTATCCGGCCACGCCAGGCAAGGGTGAGCACTATCCCGGCCTGCCCCTGCACGCGCATTGCCTCTTCAAGCTTGGGCTGCATCTCGGCGAACTCTGGTACTTCGCAGAGTTGGCGCAATGGCTGCGCGAGCATGGCCGCAGCACCTTCCTGCTGACGGCGCCGCCGCTGCGCCTGCCCGGCGCGGTAGGTTCGCCCGTCACTCCCGTCGCCACCGTCTGAAGCCGGCCGCGGGCGCTACGCCCGCGGCTCTCACCTCTTTGCCGGAGACCGCAATGCTGAATCGCATTCCGGCCTGGGCCGCCTTGGCCCTGGCCAGCCTCGCCCCACTTGCGCAGGCCGCCTCACCCAACTACCCAGACAAGCCCGTCACGCTTGTCATTCCCTTTCCCCCCGGCGGCACCAGCGATGTGGTGGGCCGGCAACTCGCCATGCAGTTGGGCGAGGAGCTGGGAGGGACCTTTGTCGTCAACAACAAGGCCGGCGCATCCAGCATGATAGGCGCCACCTTCGTGGCGCGCGCACCCAAGGACGGATACACCCTGCTACTTTCCTCCGGCAGCACCTTCACCGTCACGCCTCATTTGATGACCCAGATGTCGTACACGCTGGACGACTTCGCGCCGGTTTCCGCTGTCGCCACCGTGCCGTTCGCCTTTGTGGTGAAGAAGGACTTTCCCGCAAAAAACGTGGCCGAATACGCCGCCTATGCCAAAGCTCATCCCAGCAAGGTCAACAACGCCACCAACGGTCTCGGCAGCATGGTCCATTTGCTGGGCGAGCTGGCTGCAGCTGGCATGGGCGTGGACGTGACGCAGGTGCATTACAAGGGCGCGGCTCCCGCCACCGTGGACATGATAGGCGGCGTGGTCGACTCCAACGTGGAGGCGCTTACCAGCGCCGTTCCCAGTGTGCGCGCCGGGCAGTACCGCGCGCTGGCCGTGCTGAGTCCGCAGCGTCAGCCGCTGTTGCCCGACGTGCCCACATTCGCCGAGCTGGGCTATCCGGACGTGGTCGGCGAAACCTGGTACGCCGTGTTCGCTCCGGCCGGAACCCCGGCGCCAGTGGTCGACAAGCTCAACGCCGCACTGCGCAAGATCACGGCTTCGCCGCAGTTCGTGCGCACCATGCAGCAGATCGGCAATGAACCGCGCAGCAGCAGTCCGGCGGAACTGCGCGATATCACGTTGCGGGAGAGTCAGCGCTGGGGCGCGCTGATCGAGAAGTTGAAGATCCCGCCCGTGCAATAGGCGGGATCGCGGGCGCCCGGCTCAGCGCGGCAAGTAGCCGAGCGCCTGCATCCTGCGCAGATGTTCCAGCACCGACAGCTCGCTGTCGATGCAGTCGCCGAAGCCGGCCTGGCGCAGCTTGATGGTGGATACCAGCGGCGGGAACGGCAAGGGGTGTTGCGCCGACCAGGTCGCGTCCGCGTACTGCCATGACAGCCCGATCAGGTCCGACAGCTCGTTCACATACAAGCCCTCCCGCCGCGCCATCTCGCGCCAGACCTGGGCTTCGGCGGGCATGGCCTGCCGCATACGGGTCTGCACCAACTCCCCTGCAGGCATGCCGAAGAATTCGGCCAGGCGCTCAAACAGATGGCGCCAGGCCATCACATCGCCATTGGCGATATTGAAGACCTCACCCCAGGCTTGCGGCGCATCCCAGGCCCACTCGACCGCGCGAGCGATCAGACGCGCATCCGTGCATTCCGTCAACAGCTCCGGATGTCCGGGATAGGCCAACGGCTGACCCGATTCCCGCAACAGCGCGGCGTAGGCGCCCAGCGTTGCCACCGGGTTCATGGCGCTACCCAGGGCAACGCCAAGCACGATCTGCGGGCGGAATATGGTCCATCCGAACCCTTGCCGCCGCGCCTGTTGTTCCAACATGTCTTGCTGGTCGAAATAGAAATTGGCATGGTCGCGCACGGCGTCCTGCTCGCGCGCGGGGATGCGCATGGCCCGTCCCGTATGCACGCCGTAGGCCTTGGTGCCTTGCATCAGGGTCACATGCGCCAGCGGCGCGCCGTCCAATGCCGCCAACGTATTGGCCAGCATCCGCGTATTGATGGCGACGTTCTCCGGATCCCGCCACCCCTTGAGCAAATCCGGCTGCTCGTTCAAGGCGGCATAGACCAGATGCGTCACATCGCCGTGCTTGGCCAAGGCCTGCCGCGTTGCCTGCGCATCGCGCAGGTCGGCCGCAATCCATATCGCATCCCTGGCAAAGTCGGCCGACCGTCGCGACAAGCCTGCGCATAGCACGTCCGGCCGGCCATGCAGATGCTCCATCACCGCCCGCCCCACCACGCCCAACGCGCCCACCACCAGCACCTTTTTTGTTGTCATTGCGACTCTCCGAACTCGAATGCGCCGTTGTCGATGGCGATCTCGCCGCGCTCCACAACCACGGCGCGAAAGCGCGCCAGTCCCGGCTGCTCCCGCCAGACATCGACCCGCAGCCTCTCGCCCGGATAGACCGGCGCGCGAAAACGCCCGCTCATGGCGCGCACCCGCTCGGGCTCTCCCGGACAGCAAAGGCGCGCCAGGCCCAGACCGGCCACGCCAAAACTGGCCATGCCATGCAGGATCGGCCGCTTGAAGCCCGCCAGCCGCGCGGCCGCGGGATCGATATGCAGCGGGTTCAGGTCTGCCGACAAACGGTAGACCAGGGCGGCCTGCGGCGAAGTAGGGCAATCGACAGCCGCATCGGGTTCGCGCGCCGGCATCGCCGGCGGCGCCGGCCGCGCCGACTCCCGCCCGCCGAAACCCCCATCGCCACGGCAGAACACAGTCTGCTGCAGGGTGGCCAGCAAGGCGCCGTCCGCGGCATCGAACAGTTCACGCTCGACGTACAGCAAGGCGCCCTTGCCGGCGCCCTTGTCCGCCAGGTCGACGATGCGAGTCACGCCTCTTACCCGCCCCTTGGGGGCAAGGGGCCGGTGCAGGCGCATGGACTGTTCGCCATGCACCGTGCGGCGCCAATCCAGCCCCAGCGGCAGATCGCGCAGCCAGAAGCCCGGGTCCGCCAACACGTTGACCAGGGTCGGGTGAACCTTCAGCCGGGTTTCATCGACGTAGGACAGCTCCTCCTCGTCGACGGGATTCATGCCCGCGCCGAGCGCGAGGGCGTAGAGCGCGCAGTCGCGCCAGTCGTATTCCTGGATGCGCTCAGGGATGCGCGCAGCCAACAGGGTTGCCGGATCGATGGGCATGCGAACCTCACAAAACGTCGGCGGTGCCGAGTATGGCCGTGGCCTGGCTGGACAGCACGCCGCCATTGGCATGGGCGAGCGACACCTGCACGTCGGGCACCTGCCGCTCGCCCGCCTCGCCGCGCAACTGCTGCACCGACTCCAGCAAGGTGTACAGGCCGTACATGCCAGGATGGTTGCAGGACAGCCCGCCGCCGTTGGTATTGACCGGCAGGGAGCCTCCAGGCGCGATGGCGCCGCTGGCGACGAAGGCGCCCCCTTCCCCCTTGGCGCAGAAGCCCAGGTCCTCCAGGAACAGGATCGTGTTGATGGTGAACGCGTCATAGACCATGAGATGGCCGATGTCGCGCGGCGACAGCCCGGCCATGGCGTAGGCGCGTTGCCCTGACTCGACCGCGCAGGTGGTAGCCAGATCCGGCATGCAGGATATCTGCCTGTGGCTCGTCGCCACGCCGGTGCCCAGCACATAGACCGGCGGCCTGCGCAGGTCGCGCGCGCGATCCGCGCTGACCAGCACCACGGCGGCGCCGCCGTCGGTCACCAGGCAGCAATCCGCCTTGCTGAGCGGGTCGCTGACCATGCGCGAGGCCAGCACATCCGCGCGCGTCAACTCGCCGCGCACATAGGCATCCGGATTGCGCTGCGCCCACAGGCGCGCCGCCACCGCCACGTCCGCCAGCTGCTCGCGCGTGGTCCCATACCGATGCATGTGCCGCGCCGCGGCCAACGCATAGCTCGAGATCGGATAACGCGGCGCGAACGGCGTCTCGTAGGGCTGCGGGTCAGGCATGGATGCCAGCTTGCCGCCTGCGGTCAACTGGTTCGACCCGTAGCAGATCAGCGCGACATCGCAAAGCCCGGTTTCCAGCGCAGCCATCGCCGATTGCAGATGGAACAGGAACGACGCACCGCCGACCATCGTGCCATCGGCCTGGCGCGGCTGTATGCCCAGCCGTTCCGCCACGTTCAGCACCGGCAGGCCGGATGTGGACATGGCGCAGTACAGACCATCTACATCCTTCATCCCCAGGCCGCAATCTTCCAGCGCAAGGATCGCCGCCTCCTGCAGCTGATCGAAGGGAGAACGGCCGGGCGCATTCCAGCGCCGCGTATTGCCTATGCCGGCAATGGCGCAACGGCCTCGCAAGCGGGCGCTCATGAGCGTTCTCCCGGGGCGTCGAATACGACGTAGGCCCCGTCATCGCCCGCGACGATGCGCGCGCGCACTTTTAAACCGATGGCAGGCGCGTCCACGCCCTCGACGCGGGTCATCATCCGCGCCCCGCCTTCCACTTCGACCAGCGAGACGTTGTAGTCTCCGGCGCGGTCGCGCACCGTCGTGGTTGAATAGACCACGCCCGCGCCCGGCGACTCGCGCCAGGTCAGCCGTGGGCTACCGCAGGCCCGGCAGACCAGCGCCGGAGGAAAGCGCACGCTGGCGCAGTCGTCGCAGTGCTGCAACAGGATACGGCCCTCCCGCAAACCCGCCTGATGGCGGACGTCGGGTCCGGGCCCGTCAAAACGCGCATCGCCAGCCATACCTCACCTCCCCTGCCAGACGGGCGCGCGCTTCTCGGCAAACGCCGCGGAACCTTCGCGGGCATCGGCCGACGTGAAGACATGCTCGGTCAGTTCGGCCTGGCGGCTCCAGATCTCGTCGGCCGGCCAGCCTTGCGACTCGGCGATGACGCGTTTGCTGGCTGCCACGGCCAGGGGCCCGTTGGCGACGATGCGGCGCGCCAGCTCCCGCGCGCCCTGCAGGGCCTCTCCGGGCGCAGTCACCTGGTTGATCAGGCCGTAGCTCAAGGCACGCGTTGCGGGAAACATGTCGCCGGTCAACGCCAGCTCCATCGCCACCCGGCACGGCAACTGCCGCGGCAGGCGGACCAGGCCGCCGGCAGTGGCCGCGAGCCCGCGCTTGACCTCCGGAACGCCGAACTGCGCATTCTCGGCCGCCACCACCAGATCGCAAGCCAGCACCAGCTCGAAGCCGCCCGCCAGCGCATATCCCTCGACCGCCGCGATAAGCGGCTTTTTCGGCAGGCGCATGGTCAGCCCGCCGAATCCTCGCCCTTCTATGCTGGGCCGTTCGCCGCGTAGAAAGCCTTTCAGGTCCATGCCGGCGCAGAACGAACCGCCGGCGCCGGTCAGGATGCCTATGCGCAGGTCCTCGCGGTCATCCAGTTCATCCACGGCTGCGGCGATGGCGCGCGCCACGGCAAGGGTCACCGCATTGCGCGCTTGCGGCCGGTTGATGGTGATCGTCAGGATTCCGTCGCTGCTCTCCAGCAATACCTCGTCGCTTTCCATCTTGTTCTCGGTCATCGTTATCTCCTCTACACGTCAGCGTGGGGCCATGCGCAAGGCGCCATCCAGACGGATGGTTTCGCCGTTGAGCATGGGGTTGGCAATGATGTGATCCGCCAGCAGGGCGTATTCCGCGGGCATGCCCAGGCGCGCCGGGTGCGGCACCGAGGCTGACAAGGTCTTGCGGGCATCGTCAGAAACGCGAGCCAGCATGGGCGTATCGAAAATTCCAGGCGCGATGGTGCAGACGCGTATCGCCTTGCTGGCCAGGTCGCGCGCGGCCACGATGGTCATGCCCACCACGCCGGCCTTGGAAGAGGCATAGCCGATCTGGCCGATCTGGCCTTCGTACGCCGCCACCGAAGCGGTCAGGATGCAGACGCCCCGTTCGCCTTCGTCGTCCACCGGGTTGCGCGCCATATGGGCCGCCGCCACGCGCAGGGTGTTGAAAGTGCCGATCAGATTGATGCGGACGATGTCCGTATAGGTTTCCAGCGAGCCGGGATTTCCTTCTTTGTCGATGAGACGCACCGGCCCGCCGCGGCCCGCGCAATGCACCAGCACCCGCAAGGGGCCGAGCGTGGCCGCCAGTTCGCACGCGGCCTGCACGTCGGCCTCCCGGGTGACATCCGTGGGAGCGAACAGCGCCCCGATATCGCGGGCGGCTGCCTCCCCCGCTGAACCAGGCAGATCCGCGATCACCACCTTCATGCCCTGCGCGACCAGGCGTTGCGCCGTCGCCAGGCCCAGCCCGGATGCGCCGCCTGTCACCAGCGCGCTGTTGCCTTCTGTCTTCATGCCAAAGCCCTCAGTGACGAAAAAGGAAATTTCATAGTACATACCAATGAGTATCTGATCAATAAAAACCAATAAATCGAATTTTTACCTAGGGAAAATGCCTAGAATCAAATTTTCCGTACGCCGTTGACCTATCAAAATACCGAATGGTATGTTTACTCCGACAGCCGATTCAGAGTGCCGGAGACCTACCGGCCCGCGGCCTCCGTCAACCGTTGCACCACGCAGTCCCCATTTATGCAGCACGGCGGCCATGGCCGCCGCAGCGCCGGCGCAGACCGGTGTCACAAAAATCAGGAGACAGGCATGAAGCGGATACAACAGTTGTTGCGCATGGCATCGCCCCTGGCGCTGGCGGCCTCGATGGCCTTGTGCGCACCCGTCGGGGCGGCCCCCGCGCCCATCAAGGTAGGCGTCATCTTCCCGTTGTCGGGCGGCGCGGGTCCGCAAGGCCAGCACGTCACGCAAGCGATTCAGGCCATGGCGGCGGTGATCAATGAAGACGGCGGCGTACTCGGCCGTCCGATCGAGATCGTGTCGCGCGACGACGAATCCACGCCGGCGGTCGGCGTGTCACGCGCCACCGAACTCATCAGCGCCGGCGTGTCGGTCATCATCGAAGGCTGGAACAGCCCGGTGACGTTGGCGATGCAGCCCGTGATCGCCCGCGCCGGCGTGCTGGACATCACCGCAATCTCCAAGGCAGACCCCATTCTTTCCGGCGAAGGCAATCCGCTGGCGATCCGGCTGAACAGCTCGAACGCACAGGACGGCACGGTCATCGCCGAATACATCGCCAAGACCGCCGGCGCCAAGCGCGTCGCCTTTCTTACCGAGAACGACGCCTACGGCAACGGTGCGCAGGAATCCATCGAGAAGGCGCTGAAGGCCCTCGGGCACACCTATGAAAAAGTGGCCGAGGAGAAATTCCCCTTCACCCAAGCCGACTTCCGCGTCGCCATGACCAACGTGCGCGCCGCCAAGCCAGACATCACCGTCGCCATTAACGCCAACGAAGGCCTGGGCATGCCCGCCATCATCCGCCAGGCCCGCCAATCACGCCTGCCGGGCCAACTGGTGAGCGCGGTCGGCACCGTTGCCCCCAGCGTCATCAACGTAGCGGGCGATGCCTCGGACGGCCTGATAGGCGCGGACATCTACTTCCCCGACGTCGAGCCCTTCGCCTCGAACAGCGCCAACAAGCGTTTCGTCGCCAAGACGCAGGAGATGTTCAAGTACACGCCGGACAAGTTCATGGCGCTGGGCGCGACCTCGCTGCAGGTTTGGGCCCAGGCGGTCAACGAGCTCAAGACGCTCGATCGCGAACCTGTGGCCAAGCGCATACGCGGCGGCAGTTTCAAGGGCACGCTCATGGGCGACGTCACGTTCGAGCCCAACGGCCAGCTGCAGTCGCACTATTACCTGTTCACGGTCAAAGACCGAAAGATCGTGGTCAAGCCATGACTGCCGCCTTGCGCGTGGACAGCCTGGCCGTGCGCTACGGCGCGCTGGTCGCCCTGGAAGACGTCAGCTGGGAAGTCAGCGCCGGCGAATTGCTGGGCATCATCGGCCCCAACGGCGCCGGCAAGAGCTCGTGCTACGACGCCGTGTCTGCGCTGGTCCCCCGCGGCGGCAGCGTGCATCTGCGCGGGCGCAACATCAGCGCCGTGCCGGCCCACGGGCTGGCGCGGCTGGGCATCAAACGCGCGTTCCAGCAAAACGCCTTCTTTGACCAGTTGAGCGTGCGCGAGAACATGGTGGCGGCGTTGGGCGGCACGGCCGGCCTCGGCGCCTGCATCCTGCGCCCGCTGACGGCGGGCCGGCAGGCGCAGGCCCTGCGCGACCAGGCCGCCAAGCGCCTGGAGCGCTTCGGCCTGCCGCCCGATTGCCACGATCTGAAGCCGCATGAAATCTCGTACGGCATGCAGCGCATGCTGTCCATCGCGCTGGCCTACGGCTCGGGCGCCGACGTGCTGCTGCTGGACGAACCCGCCGCGGGGCTGGGCGGCGCCGACATGGCAGCCCTGACCTCGCTGTTGCGCTCGCTCAAGGCCGAGGGCGTGGCCGTGGTGGTGATCGAGCATCACATGGACCTCATCATGTCCGTCGCCGACCGCATCTGCGTCCTCAACCTCGGCAAGACTTTGGCCTGCGGCACGCCGGCAGAGATCCAGCGCGACCCGCGCGTGCTCCAGGCCTATCTCGGAGGCGATTCATGATGCCCACGCCACACGTACTCAGCGCGCGGCGTCTCGATGTCGCCTATGCCGGCAATCGCGTGCTCCAGCTTGACCAGCTGGACCTGCGGGCCGGAGAGATCGTCGGGGTGATAGGCGCCAATGGAGCAGGCAAGTCGACGCTGGTCAACGCCCTGCTGGGCTGGTCGCGCGGTCAGCCCGCGGTCAGCGGCGAGGTCCAGCTTTCGGGACGGCCCATCGACGGCCTGCCGACACATGAGCGCGTACGCGCGGGACTGTTGCTGGTGCCGGAGTCTCGCCTGGTCTTTTCACGCATGACGGTGGAAGAGAATCTCGCCCCCGCCATCACGCCCGCCGAGGACTCGTCGCGCCGCTATTACGAGCGCGACGATGTCTACGATCTATTCCCCCGTCTGCGCGAACGCCGCCTGCACCTGGGCGGTCAGCTCTCCGGCGGCGAGCGGCAGATGCTGGGCATCGGCCGCTCGCTCATGATGGGGCCGCGCGCCCTGCTGCTGGATGAACCTTCCATCGGGCTCGCGCCCATGCTGGTGACGCAAGTGCTACAAAGCCTGCGCTCGCTCGCCAGCGCCGGCCTGGCCATCCTGCTGGTGGAACAGAACGTACGCGCCGCCTTGCAGGTGGTCGATCGTCTGCTGCTGCTCGAGCGCGGCCGGCTGGTGCTGCAAGGCCCCGCAGCAGAGGTCGGCGCGGATCCACGCATCGCGCAAGCCTATCTGGGAGCACATACGACATGAGCCTGCTGCAACAGTTGATAAATGGCCTGGTGCTGGGCCATGCCTACGCGCTGATCGCCATCGGCTGGACCTTGTTGCTGGGCGTTGCCCGGCTGGTCAACTTCGGCCACGGCCAGATGTACATGCTGGGCGCCTTCGTCACCTGGTGGGCGACCACCACCGCCGGCCTGCCCTATCTGCTGGCCTTGCCGCTGGCCATGGCGGCCGGCGCGCTGATCGGCATCATCATGCAGCGCATCATGCTGCGCGCCACGTTCGAACAGAACCTGGTGTCGATCATGATCATGACGCTCGGCTTCGGCTATATCATGCACGGCGCAGCGTCGTTGGCCTTCGGCTCGACAGGACAAATTCTGGATACCGCCTGGTCGCAACGCGATATCGAGATCGGCGACCTGTGGCTGACCTGGCAGGATGCCGCCATCGTCGCCGCGGCCATCCTGCTGTTCCTGCTGCTCAAACGCGTGCTCGACGGCAGCCGCGCCGGAAGGCTGGTGCGCATGGTGGCCGAGGATCCCAAGCTGGCCCAACTGGCGGGTATCAATGTGCGGCAGGTCTACTACGGCGTGTTCGCCTTCGAAGGCGCGGCGGTCGCCCTGGCCGCCGGGCTGGTGGCCCCGCGCACGCCGATCCTGACCTCCATGGGTTTCGAAGAGGTGATCATCACTTTCGTCGTGGTCGTGCTGGGGGGCATCGGCAGCGTGACCGGCAGTTACGTCGCGGGCGTCGCACTGGGCGTCTTTACCGCGCTGTTCAGCGCCCTGGTGTCGCCCGCATACGCAACCGCCGCGGCCTTCGTCGTACTGATTGGCGTGCTGGTGCTGCGCCCTGGCGGCCTGACCGCCGGCTCGATGAAAGGAGTCCATTGATGGCCACGCTTTCCGCCTCGCGTCTCGCGCTGCTGCCGGGCGCCGTCATCGTATTCTTCCTGCCTTCCTGGCTGGGCGGCAGCCAGGCTCTCTACAGCGCCGCCGTGCTGATCGCCATCATGGCCATCATGGCCTACGGGCTGGATGTCATCGTCTCGGACCTGGGCGAGGTGAGCCTGGGACATACTGTCTTCTTCGCCGCGGGAGCTTATGTGACGGCGTTGCTGGCCACCCGCTCCGGCGCTAGCGCCTGGTTGACGCTGGCCGCGTCGATTGCGGTCGCCCTGGGATTGGCGGCAGTAATCGGATTGGCCACCCTGCGTTTGCGCGAGTTCGTCTTTTCGCTGGTGACGTACGCGGTCGCCGTGGTCGCCATGACCCTGGCAGCCAACTGGGCCTTCCTGGGCGGCTCGGATGGCATCCGCGGCCTGCCCACGCTGGACTTGTCCATCGGCGGCTGGACGCTCAGTGCCGGCAATGACCAGACGCTCTGGCCCTACGCGTTCACGCTGCTGGCGATCACGCTCTACCTGGTGGACCGCTTCCGCCACTCGCGCCTGGGCCAGGCGGCGCTGATGGTGCACCTGAATCCCCGCCTGGCCACCATGAACGGCATCGATCCGCTCAGGGTGCGCCTGCAGGTCTTCCTGTTCTCGGCGCCCATCACGGCCTGCGCGGGCTGGCTGTATGCCTATCAGCGCGCCTACGTCAGCGCCGACATCCTTGAAACCTACTTCCTCATCCTGATGCTGACCGCCGTCGTACTGGTCGGCCGCCGCCAGTTGCTCGGGCCGCTACTGGCCACCGCGTTGATCCTGATCCAGGAAAAGTTTTTCTCGTTCGGAGGCTATGTCGACAAAATCGTGCTCGGCAGCCTGCTGATCCTTGTTCTGGCTTTCTTTCCGCAAGGGCTGATGGGCCTGCTGGCGACACGTCGCAAGCGTCCCAAGGCCATGGCGACCACACTGGAGAACTCGAAGTGACTGTTATCTGGAATCCCACACTGGACGATACCGCCACCCGCTGGCAGGCCCTGGCCCATAAGCTGGGCTCCGAGCGCTTCGCGCCGCTCGCCCCCGAACTGGACCGTGAACAACGCTATCCCTGGGAGACCATCGCCGCCCTGGTGGAAAACAAGTTCACCGGCCTGTTCCTACCCACGCAATGGGGCGGCCAGGGCGCCAACCTGGTCGCCACCGTGGCGGCGGTCGAAGCCCTGGGCACGCACTGCGCTTCGACCGCCGCCATCATGTGCGCCTATCAGTTGGGCGCGTTCCCCCTGCTGCTGGCCGGCACGGACGAGCAGAAATCCTTCTATCTGCGCGAAATGGCCGAGGGCCGCGCCACCAGCTTTGCGCTTTCCGAGCGCATCGCCGGTTCAGATGCCGCGGCCATCGAGGCCACGGCCGTGCGCGAAGGCGGCGGCTGGCGCCTGCGCGGGGAGAAATACTGGATCGGCAATGGCGGCGCGTCTCGTTACTACGTGGTCTTTGCCAAGACCGACCCGGCGGCAGGAGGACGCGGCATCAGCGCCTTCATGGTCGACAAGGAGCAGCCGGGCGCGGTCATTGACGAACTCTCCGACAAGATGGGCATCCGCGGCACCCAGACCTCGAACCTGAAACTCGACCTGGTCGTGCCTGAAAGCGCCCAGGTCGGTGAACTCAACCGCGCGCTGCGCCTGGCGTTGCAGACGTTGAATGTCGGCCGCATCATGGTCGCCGCCCAGTCCCTGGGCGTGGCGCTGGCGAGCTACCGCGAGGCCGCGGCCCGCGCCGTGGCGCGCCGGACTTTCGGCCAACCCATCGGGGACAACCAGGCCATCGGCTTTCGCCTTGCCGACATGGCCACGGAAATCTCGGCTGCCCGCATGATGCTGTACCAGGCTGCCCAAGCCTATGACCGCCAGGAAGACGTCTCCAACCTGGGCGCCATGACCAAGCTGTTCGCCTCGGAGGTTTCGCACCGGGTAGTGGACAATACCGTTCAGATCTGGGGCGGGCTGGGCTACTGCAAGCCTACGGTGGCCGAGCGGCTGTACCGCGACCAGCGCATACTCGAGATCTATGAGGGCTCTTCCGAAATCCAGCGGCTGGTCTTGTCGCGCGCGGTACGCAAGGAGGCGGAAGAGCTGGCTATTTGACCCGATTCCGAAAAGAGGTAGCAATGGTGAGTGCACAACAGAACCCGGCAGAAGTGGGCGGCGGCGAGTCGCGCGAGGAAATCCTGCAGGCGGCCGCGGAACTCTTCATGGAGTTCGGCTATGCGGCCACTTCCATCGACGCGGTCGCCCAACGCCTGGGCGCCACCAAGGGCCGCATCTATCACCACTACCGGAGCAAGGCCGACCTGTTCTTCGACGTGCAGGTGGCGGCAATGACCCGGCTGACGGACGAGATCGACCCCATCGCCCGCGGCGGCGGCAAGGCGGTCGAACGCCTGTCGGCCATGGCGCTGCGCCATACCCAGATCCTGCTCAAGGAACTGCCGATGCAGAAGGTGGCGGTGCAGGGGCTGGAGCGTCACCTGCTCGAGGCGTCCGCGGCCGCCAAGCGGCTGCGGTCCGTGGTGAAGATGCGCGATGACTACGAGCAGATGTTCGTCGAGGTGATCGATGACGGCATCCGCGAACGTGACTTCGTGGACCTTCCCGCCAGGATGTTGAGCAAACCCTTCTTTGGCGCGCTGAACTGGGCCACCGTGTGGTACAGCCAGCGGCGTCTGCAGAGCGACGCGGCGATAGACGATATCGCGCACACCCTCGCGGCCTATGCGCTGCGGGGGCTACTCAAGGACTCCAACAATGAAGCAGCAAGAGCAACTCCCCTATTCCAGTACCATCTGGGATGAGGTCGAAACCTGGTCGCGCGACCGCATCGAGACCTTCCAGCTCGAAGCCTTGCGCCGGCAGTTGCGGCGCGTCGCGGATACCAGCGAGCACTACCGCAAGGTGTTCGCGGACGCGGGCTTCGTTCCAGAAGACCTCAAGACCCTGGCAGACCTGAGACGCCTGCCTTTCACCCACAAGCGCGACTATCTCGAAGGCCTGCGCGCCGCGCCGCCCTTCGGCACGCTGGCCGCGGTCCAGCCCGGCGAGGCCGTGCGGGTGCACTTTTCCTCCGGCACCACGGCGCAGCCCGCTCCCGTGCTCTGGACCCAGCATGACGTGGACCGCTGGGCCGAGCTGTACGCACGCTATCTCTACGGCCAGGGGCTGCGCCGCGGCGATGTCTTCCAATGCATGTTCAATTACGCCTGGTTCGTCGGCGGCCTGGGCGCCACCCTGGCCGCGCAGCGGGTCGGCGCGCTGGTGATTCCGGGCTCCTCCGGCGACACGCAACGCCAGGTGGAAACCATCTTCCAGTACGGCACGGACTGCGTCATCGGCACCCCGTCCTTCATGGCCCACATGGCCGAGACCGCCCAATCCATGGGACGCGACCTGCGCGAATCCCGCGTGCGCATGGTCTGCGTCGGCGGCGAGCCCGGCGCCAGCGTGGCCGGCACGCGCGAACGCATCGAGCGCCTGTGGGGCGCCAAGATGTTCGACTGCTACGGCGCCCTGGAATGCCAACCCATAGGCTGGGATACCGCCGCGCAGCTCGGCCCCACGCTGGCCGAGGATTTCATCTACGTCGAAATCCTGCACCCCGACACGCATGAGCCGGTGGCCGACGGCGAACGCGGCGTGCTGGTGCTCACCCATCTGGACAAGCAGGCCTGCCCGCTGGTGCGCTGGTGGACTGGAGACATCGTGGTGCGCGACAGCCGCCCGGGCCCCGATGGCCGCACCCATGCCCGCCTGCCTGGCGGCGTGCTCGGCCGCGCCGATGACATGCTGATCGTGCGCGGCGTGAATCTGTTCCCGTCCGCCATCGAAGACGTGGTCCGTGGCTTTGCCGGCGTCAGCAATGAATACGTGATCATCATCGACGACAGCGTCAAGGATCCGAGCACGGGCTTCCTGACCGGCGTGAAGCTGCGCGTCGAACGCGAACCCGGCGCCAGCGCCGACCTCGGCGAAAGGCTGTCGCAACTGCTGCGCGATCGCCTGCAGGTGCGCTTTCACGTGGAAGTGGTGGAAAACGGCACTCTGCCGCGCACCGTCCACAAAGCCAAGCGGGTGATCCATGCCTGAGGCCGACACTCCACGCCCCCTTGCCGGCAAGCGCGTCATCGAGCTGTCGCAGTTCATCGCCGGCCCTACCGCCGCGCAGTACCTGGCGGATTTCGGCGCCGACGTGGTCAAGGTGGAGCCGCCGCGCGGCGATGGCGTGCGTACCTTGCCGGGAAATAGCTTCGGCAGCTTCTACGCTCGCAGCTTCAACACCGGCAAGCGCAGCCAGGTGCTGGACCTGGCCGCGCCGGACGGACGAGAAGCACTGGAGACGCTGCTGGCGCAGGCCGACGCCTTCATCTGCAATCTGGCCCCGGGATCGCTCGCCCGTCTGGACCTGCAAGGCCCGGCGTTATGCGCACGCCATCCCCGCCTGACCGTCGTGCTCATCTCCGGCTATGGACAGCAGGACGACCGCATCTGCATGGACACCATTGCGCAATGCGAATCCGGCTTCGCCCTCTTGAACGGCGACGAGGACGGCTCGCCGCGCCTGACCACGAGCTGGCCCGTGGACATGTTCAGCGGCATGTACGCGGGACTGTCCTGCGCGATGGCGATGCTCGAAGGCCGCGGGCGCTTGATCGATCTCTCCATGATGGAGGTGGCGTCCGCAATGCTGCTGGGGCCGGCGGCGCTGGCGCTAAGCGAAGGCGAAACACTGGATCCGCCCATGGGCAACCGCGACCGCGCGTCGGCGCCTTCCAGCATATATCGCTGCGCAGACGGCCATGTCTACATCCTGGGCGGGCTGGACAGCTATTGGGCGCGCCTGCGCCCGCTGATCGGCGCGGACGATGCACCCATCAAGGAACGCATCCGCCGCGCGGCGCACTTCGACGCCCAGGTGGAAGCCTGGACCCTGCCGCAGACCCGCGAAGCCGTGCTCCGGCAGATGCGGGACATGCAGATCCCGGCCGGCAACGTCCGGGCGCCGGCCGAAGCGCTGACGCTCATCCGCGGCCTGCGGCCTGGGGCCGTATCGCAGGAACTCGCCAACGGCGAACACGTGCCGGCCTTTCCCGCCCTGTTCGACGGTCAACGCATCCCCCGCAGCCCCACGCCGGCCATCGGCGGCGGGCGGCGGCAGGTCTCTTGAATTCCTACTTCCAGGTGAACCTCATGAAATCTGAAACTTGCATGGAATCCACCCAGGTCATGCGGCCCGGCGTTCTGGTCGGCCGCAGCGCACTGGTCACTGGCGCCGGCTCTGGCATCGGTCGTGGCATCGCCCTGCGTTTGCTGGCGCTGGGCATGGACGTGTTCGGGGTGGGACGGCGCGAAGATCCCTTGGCGGAGACCGCCGGAATGGCCGAAAAACTGACCGGCGACTTCAGCTATGCCTGCGCCAACATCCGCGACACCGCCGCCATCGAGGCGCTGATCGCCGAAGTGGGCGAACGCCAGGGCATCGACCTGCTGGTGAATAATGCCGGCGGCCAATTCTTCGCGCCCGCCGCGCAGATCAGCCGCAAAGGTTGGGATGCGGTGATCGACACCAATCTGAACGCCGTGTTCGTCGTAACCAAGGCAGCTTACCCATTCCTCAAGGCTCGCCAGGGCACGGTGGTGAACATCTCGCTCTCGGGCGTGGACCGCGGCTCCATGGGAATTGCCCATTCCATCGCCGCACGCGCCGGCGTGCTGGGCCTGACTCGGACCCTGGCCCTGGAATGGGCTGCTGATGACATCGCGCTCAATTGCATCGGCCCCGGAGCGGTGATCACGCCAGGACTGGCCGGCGAGGCTGCGCAGGCCATGCTGGACCGCCTGGTCGCCGCCACGCCCATGGGCCGGGCCACATCGATCGAAGAAGTCGCGGAGCTGGTTGCCTTCCTGGCCACGCCGGCTGGCCACCTGATGACGGGCCAGCTGCTCCAGATCGATGGCGCTGCGCATCTGGGCAGCGGCCTGCACATGATGGACGCGCACTGACGCCATCCGGCGCTGCCGATGCGCAAATGCATCCGCAGCGCCGCCCTTCAAAACTTCGGCGCGCGCTTCTCGATGAACGCGGTGACCGCCTCGCGGTGCTCAGCAGTCTTGTGGGCCAGCGCCTGATAACTGGCCGACAGCTCCAGCAAGGACGCCAGGCTGCTGTGCTGGCCTTCGCGCAGCAGGCGCTTGGTCATGCGCATGACGCCGCCGGGATTGGCGGCGATCTTTGCGGCCAGGGTCCTGGCGGTCGGCAGCAGGTCCGCCGCCGGCACCACCCGGCTGACCAGGCCCCACGCCAGCGCGTCCTGCGCGCTGATGGCCTCGCCCGTGTAGGCCATTTCGCTGGCGCGGGCCATGCCCACGGCGCGCGGCAGCAGCCAGGCGCCGCCGTCGCCCGGCACGATGCCCACACGCACGAAGCTCTCGGCGAACGTGGCCGTGTCGGCCGCGATGCGGATGTCGCACATGCAGGCGATGTCCAGTCCCGCCCCGATGGCCGGACCGTTGACGGCGCAGATGACGGGCACGTCCAGGCCATGCAGCGCAAGTGGAATGCGCTGGATGCCCTGCCGGTACTCCTCGCAGATGCGCTCGGGAGTCAGCGCATCGTCGAAAAAGCGGCGCATGTCCTTGACGTTGCCGCCCGAGCTGAAAATGGGCCCGGCGGCGGTCAGGATCAGCACCTTCACGCTGGCGTCCTGGCGGATGTCCGCGCATAGCTGCACGATCTCTTCGACGGCGGTGTTGCCGGTCAGCGCATTGCGTGTCTCCGGCTGGTTCATGGTGGCGACGACGATGCCGCCCTCGCGCTCTATCTGCAGAAATGCCATGCAAGTTTCTCCTGAGAGCCCGGCTTAGGCCGGGACGTCGGTAATCTTACGCACCAGGTCCAGCGTCGGCCCTGCATGCGCGAGCAGCGCCTCGCCCGCCACGTCATGCCAGTAGGCTTCGCTGCCCGCGGTCTGACGCCAGGCATGCAGGCGGCGCGTGTAGAGTTGCAAATCGTATTCTTCCGTAAAGCCGATCGCGCCATGCACGGCGTGCGCCAGCTCGGACACCACCAGCGCCGCCTCGCTGCAGCGCGCCTTGGCGACCGCCACCCGCAGCCGGTCCGGCGCCACGCCGTCGGCATGGCAGCCAAGCTGCGCCGCCATGCGGGCGGCGCAGACATGCTCGCTCATGACGGCCAGCTGATGCTGGATGGCCTGGAACTTGCCGATGGGCCGGCCGAACTGCTGGCGCTCATTGGCGTATTGCAGGGTGCGCTCCAGCACGCTGCCCAGCGCGCCCGCCATCTGCGGCGCGACCACGCAGGCCTGCATGGTGCGGACGTCGGTAGCCGCGTCCATCGGCGCCAACGGCGCAGCCGCGACCTGGGCCGGGGTCCAGCTCAGGGCGGCGTCCAATGCCAGCGCCTGCGGCTCCCTATGCGCCTGCGCGGCGTCCAGCAGGCGCCAGGCATCGCCCGTCTGCACAAGCACGCTGTCAGCCACCGCGCCGCCGCGCACCAGCGCGCAATGCCAGGCGCCATCCGCCTGTTGCACGCCGCGTGCCAATGCAATGCTGCCAGCAGGCCGCTGCGCCGCCGGCAGCAGCGCGCGCGCGATCATGGTCTCGCCCAGCAACAAGGGCAGCGCATGAGCGCCGCATTGCTCCAGCACGCCGAACACCTGCTCCAGGCTCAGCCCGGAACCGCCCTCTTCCTCGCCGACCAGCGCGTCGGCCAGCCCAGTGTCCTCCAGCTGTTGCCAGAGCCTGCCGGCGGCGTCGCCGCCCGCTTCGATATCGCGCACCGCCTGCGGCGTGCAATGGTCCGCCAGCACCTGGCGCGCGGCATCGGCGTAAAGATCGTTATCGCTCATGTCATGCTCCTTCAGCGCAGGCCCAGGCCGCGCGCGATCATGCCGCGCAGAATCTCGCGGGTGCCGCCCCTCAGGGAAAACGAGGGCGAGGCCTCCGTCACGTACTTCAAGGTCATCAGCAGTTCCACCGGAATGTCCTCGGCCTCGCGCGAGTACAGGTCTTCCGCAATCCAGGCCGGAATCATCTGTTCCAGCGTGGTGCCCAACTCCTTGACCAGCGCCGCCTCCACGATGGGGCTGGCGCCGCGCGTCAGCTTCTCCTGCACCGACACCGACATGGCCCGCAACGGCGTCAGCTGGCCGAGCACCTTGCCGGCGAGCCGCCGGGACGAGGGCGTGCGATTGGCGGGCAGGCGCGCATAGTCCAGCCATTGGTCGAACAGCACGATGCTGGAATACAGCCGTTCCGGGCCGCTGCGCTCGAACGCCAGTTCGGCCGTGACCTGCTCCCAGCCCTGCCCTTCGTCGCCCACCAGCGCATCGGCGTCCAACTGCACGTTATCGAAGAACACTTCGCAGAAGTGGCTGTCTCCCGACAGGTCCTCGATCGGCCGCACCGTCACGCCGGGCAGGGACAGGTCGACGATCACCTGCGACAGTCCCTTGTGGCGATCCTCCGGCCCGCCCGAGGTGCGCACCAGCGCAATCATGTACTGGCAGTGATGGGCATTGGTGGTCCAGATCTTCTGGCCGTTGAGCAGCCAACCGCGGTCGTTCGGCGCCGCCCGCGTGCGCACGCTGGCCAGGTCCGACCCCGAGTTGGGCTCGCTCATGCCTATGCAGAAGAAAGACTCGCCGCGGCAGATGCGGGGAACGTGGAAGCGCTTCTGCGCTTCCGTGCCGTATTTGAGGATGAGCGGCGCGCTCTGCCGGTCCGCGATCCAGTGCGACCCGACCGGCGCGCCGGCATTGAGGAATTCCTCTACCAGCACATAGCGCGCGAAGGCGCTGCGCCCGCCGCCGCCATACTCGCGCGGCAGGGTCAGGCCGATCCAGCCGCGCTCGCCCACGCGCCGGCTGAACGCGGTGTCGTAGCCGCCCCAGGAACGCGCCCGGATATGCGCCGGCATGTCGCGCACCGCTTCCTGCAGGAAGGCGCGCACGGCGGGACGCAGGGCCTCGTCCTCGGGAGGAATGCGCGTCAGCGGCAACGCCAGTGAATTCAATCTGCTCATCCCAGGACTCCATTGATTCGATGTGTATGCAGGGTCTCCGCACTCAAGCCCAGCAGGCGGGCCAGGACTGCGTCGGTATGCTGGCCCAGTTGCGGCGGTGCGTGGCGGTAGCTCACCGGCGTGTCCGACAGGCGGATGGGGCTGGCGACCAGCGGCACTTCGCCCGCCTGCGGGTGCTGCATGCTCATGCGCAGGCCGCGCGCCTGGACCTGCGGATCCTCGAATACGTCCGCGACGGTGTTGATGGGTCCGCAAGGCACGCCGTGCTGCTCCAGCAGCGCGACCCAGTCGCGCGTGCTGCGGGTGACGGTGATGGCGCGCAAGCCTTCGATCAGTTCCTCACGATGGGCAATCCGCGCCGCATTGCGCGCAAAGCGCTCGTCCTCGGCCCATTGCGGCCGTTCTATGGCGACGCACAGCCGGGCGAATTGCCCATCGTTGCCGACGGCCAGGATCATATGCCCGTCGGCGGTCGGAAAATCCTGATACGGCAGCGTATTCGGATGCGCGTTGCCCATGCGGCGCGGCGCCTGCTGGCCGTACAGATAGTTCATCGCCTGATTGCCCAGGCAGGCGACGCCCACGTCAAGCAAGGCCAGATCAATATGCTGGCCGCGCCCGGTGTGCGCACGCGCCTGCAGCGCGGCCAGGATGGCGGTGCTGGCATACAGTCCCGTCAGGATGTCGGTCAACGCCACGCCCACTTTCATGGGACCGCCGCCGGGCATGCCGTCGGGATGCCCCGTGATGCTCATCAAGCCGCCCATGCCCTGGATCAAAAAGTCGTAGCCGGCGCGATGCGCATACGGACCGTCCTGGCCGAAGCCGGTGACCGAGCAATACACCAGCCTGGGATTCAGCTCGCTCAGCGACGCATAGTCCAGCCCGTATTGCGCAAGGCCCCCGGTCTTGAAGTTCTCGATCAGCACATCGCATTGCCGCGCCAGCTGCCGCACCAGTTCCTGCCCCTCGGGCTTGGTGAAATCGATGCTGACCGACTGCTTGTTGCGGTTGGCGCACATGTAATAGGCGGACTCGCCCGTGGGCTGCCCTGCCGGATCGGTCACGTAGGGCGGCCCCCAGGCGCGCGTATCGTCGCCCGTGCCCGGCCGCTCCACCTTGATCACTTCAGCGCCCAGGTCGCCCAGTGTCTGGGCGGCCCAGGGGCCGGCCAGCACGCGCGACAGATCGAGCACCTTCACATTCTGCAGGGCTTGCGACGTCATGCTCGCCTCTTCCTTCATTGTTGGGGAACGTTCGCCTTCTTGACGATGCGCTGCCACAGCGCGATTTCCTTCTGCTGGAATTCGTGCATCTGCGCAGGACCGCCCGTCATCGGCGTGGCGCCCAGGCGTTCATAGAAGGCGCGGGTTTCGGGCATCTTGGAGATGCGCGTGAACAGCTCGGCCAGGCGCTCGGTCTGTTCGGCCGGCGTCTTGGCGCTGACCATCGCGCCCACCCAGGTATAAGCTTCGAATCCGGGCAGGCCGGCCTCGGTCGCCGTCGGCACATCGGGTGAAGTCCCGACACGCTGGTCCGACGCCACCGCCACCACCTTCACGCGGCCGTCCTTGGCCAGCTCCTGCACCGCTGTCACCTCGGCGAACGTGTAGTCCACCGTGCCGCCGGCCACAGCCATGATGGCATCGCCGGCGCCCTTGAACGGCACATGTACCGTCTTCAGACCGGCGCTGTCGTTCAGCAACTCCCCCATCAATTGGTAGCCGGCAGAGCCCGCGCCGAAATTCACCTTGCCGGGATTGGCCTGGGCGTAGGCGATCAGATCCTTCAGGGTGCCGTACGGCGCCTGCGGACTGACTGCCAGCATGGCGGGTGAGCGCATCATCATGGTCAGCGGCGCGAAATCCTTGACGGGATCGTAGGGCAGCGCCTTGAACAGCGCCGCATTGACCGCCAGCGTCGAATTGCTGCCGATGAACACCGTGTAGCCATCCGCCGGCGCCGACAACACGTTCTTCACCGCGATGAAACCATTGGCGCCCGGCTTGTTCTCCACTACTACCGGCTGACCGGTAAGTTCCTGCAGCTGGCGGGCGAAATAGCGGGCCGAGGTATCGGTGCCGCTGCCTGGGCCGAACGGCACCACGAACTTGATCGGGCGGGAGGGGAAGGTCTCGGCGTGCGCGACGGCCTGATGGCCGGCGGCGCCAAGCAAGGCCACGGCCAACATGGCCGTCAGCATCTTTCTGCGGTGTTGCATGGAAGTCTCCTTTGCGTGGATGGCCGGCCGCTCTAGGCGGCGGTCCTGGCCATATGGTCCAGCGGATGACTTTAGGCGCGCTTGATGGGGCTGTCTAATATTAAGAATTTGAGATTTGATATCGAATGAATATCAGGAACCATCGATTTCCACCCGCCATCAAATAAGCCCGCTGATCAATGCGCCGCCACGCCCAGCTCCTTGATCAGCCCCGGCACGACCGAATACTCCTCCCGATACTCCTTCAGGAACTCCTCCGGCGTATTGCCCACGGCGTCGAAGCCGATGTTCTCCAGATACTTGCCGAACTCCGGATCCCGCACCACTTGCTGAGCCGCCGCCGCAAGCTTCTGCACCACGTCCGCAGGCATGCCGGCGGGGCCGCTCAAGCCGACCCAGGCCTTGTTCTTGAATATGAAGGCGTCGTATCCCGCTTCGGCGAAGGTCTGGACCCCAGGCAGCAGCGCCGAGCGCCTGTCGCCGATAACGGCGATGGCCTTGACCTTGCCGTCCGCGATCATGGGCGCCGCAATGCTGGTTGATGTGAAGGTAAATGCCAACTGCCCGCCCAGCAGGTCGGTCATCGCCGGCGGAGATCCCTTGTAGGGGACTTCAATGAATTTCACCGAAGACTGCGTGGCCAGGCTCTCCATGATCAGCTGCGGGTACGAGCCCGGACCATACGACCCATAGGCCAGAGGAACCTGCGCCGCCCGGGCCTCCTTGACCGCCCCGGCCAGGTCGCCGGCCGGCATCGACCTGTTTGCGATGAGCACGGGACCTGACGCGGCTATCTTGCTGATCAACGTGAAGTCGCGCTGCGGGTCATAAGGCACCTTCATGGTCACGACCGAAGAGATGAGCGCGTCGCCCACGCTCAGCATCAAGGTATAGCCGTCGGGCTTGGCCCGCGCGACCTCGGTGGCGCCGATGGTGCTGCCGGCGCCGGGCTTGTTTTCTATCACGACGCGCGCGCCGAGCCGCGCGGACATGAGTTCGCCCAGCTTGCGTCCGATGGCGTCGATAGGCGCGCCCGCCGGCGAGGGAACGATCCAGCGGATGGGCCGGTTCGGATAATCGGTTTGCGCCATGGCGGCGACGCTGGCAAGCGCCATGACGCCAGCCAGCCCGAACGCCAGTGTTTTTTTGATGGCGGCCATGTTGTCTCCTTCTTGCAGGATCAGGAACTAGTTGTGCGTGTCCAGGAACTCAAGCACCACGCGGTTGAATTCGTCCGGCGTTTCGAAATAAGGAGAATGGCCCGAATCTTCAAAGGTGTACTTGAGGCTGCCCGGCAGCAGCTTCGCGACCAGATGGTGGCTTTCCGGGGTCAGGAAATCGTCGTGGCTGCCGCCGGTCATCAAGGTCGGCACGCGGTAGCCCTCGAACTCGGCGGGATGGATCTTGACGTCGTCGGCCTGCATGGTCAGCGCCAGGAAGCCCTTGGGATTGAGCGCTTTGATGCAGCCGTACAGATGCAGCATCTCGGGCCGGGCTTCGACGTTCTTGCGGTTCCAGCCGATACTCTTGCTACGCAGATCGTGGCGGCCGTCATCGAAGGTCTTGCCGGCCTTGCGCAGAATTTCCCAGGTCTCGGGCGAATAGGCCGGCGTCGGCGAGCCGCTGATGAAGAGCGTCTGGACGCGCTCCGGATGCTTCACGGCCAGCGGCAACCCTGCCCATGCGCCCAGCGACTGGCACACGAGGTTTACTTTTCCTATGCCTTCCTGTTCCAGTATGGCCAGCACATCGACGGGGTAGTGGCGCGGATGGTTGCGTTCCGGCACGCAGGGAGAGTTCTTGAAGCCCCTCAAGTCCATCACGATGACCTTGTACTTCCTGGCGAAGAAAGGCACCTGCTGATACCAGCATATGGTGTTGCCGCCGCCGCCATGGATGAACAGGACGGGCGCGCCGTCGCCATAGGTTTCGTAGTAGATGCGGGTGTCGTCGGACGCGGTTGCGTATGGCACGGATGGCTCCTTGGAGGGCGCGGTTGATCTAATATTTGCGTGTTGATTTTGTTCGATCCTCTGCGGAAAGACCGCGCTCCAAACAGACATCATGGGTGCCGCTCCAGACAACTACCCTCTGCATGTGGAACTGCTGCAGCCCGCCGGCAGGTTGAACGGCCCCATCCATGCCGCGATCGATACGTTCCGCACCGCCAACGGCATTGCCCGCAGCCGCAGCGGGCAAGCGAGCGGCCATGTGGTGACGTGGCGCTGCGTGGGCGCAGCCCTTTCGGCGGAAACGGACTCGGCGTCCGAACATCTGAGCTTCATGCCGCCGGGCGCGCCGGATTCGGCAATGGAGCGCGCCGTCTTTGTTCCGCCCCTGGAAACGGTCTCGGTGCCGCAGTTGCGCGCCAGCGTGGCAAACAACGACGCCGTGCTGCACGAAATCCGCAGCGCGGTGGCGGATGGGCGCTACGTCTGCGCGGTGGGCACCGGCGTCTGGTTGGTCGCGGCGGCAGGCGTACTGGACAAGATGCGGACGCCGGTGCAATGGGCGTACCAGTCGGGCTTCGCGCGGACCCATCCGGACCTGGCCATCGCCAACGATCCGATTGTCTGGGCCAGCGAGCGCATCCTGCTTGCCGGGACGCCTTCATTGGCCTATGACTGCGTGCTCGATCTGATGGACCGCACGGGCATCGCCGGACTGGCCGGCGCATCGCGCGACAAGCTCGTCTTCGATCCCGCGCGGCAGATCATCGCGTCGACGCTGCCCATAGAGAAGGTCAGCGGTCTCACACGCGACAGCCCGCTGTACAGGGCCGTCCAGTGGTTGCTGGCACATGCCCAGGAAGCGATAACGATAGGCGACGCCGCACAGCATGCGGCCGTCAGCGAAAGAACCTTGGCACGCCTTTTCCGGACGCACTTGGCGATCACCCCGCATGAATTCCTCACCGATATACGGATGAGAAAGAGCCAGATGTGGCTGGAAGTGACGCTGCGCTCCGTGGAGGACATAGCCAATGACTGCGGCTATCTGGACGTGGCGGCCTTCCGTCGCGCCTTCAAGCGGAAGTTCGGCGTAACGCCGGCGGATTACCGGCGCGAGTACACGCAGCGGGGGCCGCGGGCTCGGTGGAAAATGGAGCAGTATGGAAGAGAGGTTTAGAGACTGGCTGCCGAGAACGCCAGGAACATGCGTGGAATACTCAGGGAACTTCGAGCGCGATGGGAATTACTGCAATGGCTAGCCACAAGCTGCGTATGCTGTTCGGCGCAGCAGCTTCGATCATCTTTGCCTGGTATTGCTTCCACGGATTGTCGTGGCTTGCACGCGGTGTCGGAATCATTCCGATCGCGCACTACGATCCGCCGGTAGACCAGTGGATTCTGATCGGCGACCCGATACTTCAAAGCTGGCACAAGGTCCGCGTATCCGAAGACTTTACGCTTGCTGGCATCGCACTCATTTTCCTGACCCTGGTGCTGTCCTATTACGTGGCACGCGCGGCCTATCACCTCAGTTTCACGAAGGTCTTTACCCGCCACGATTGTTGGTTTGTCGCGGGATGGTTGATCGGCGCGCCATTGATGGCCGCGCTGGGGCACATGTTTGTCCTCCTGGTATTCGAGCAAGCCTGGGCTGATCGATGGCCCACGCTTGCTGGCGCGGCCGTGCTGATCGCTTTTTCCGGGTCAGCAAAACTGTTCGCGGATTTCTGGCAGTGGCTCATGCGCAGGCGCAGGGTTCATCCGATCTGACACGGCCCCGGGCCTTGCAAGCGGCGCCCGTTCCCGGCCCGCCCTGCACTCATCCGCATTCCGTCCTAAAATGCGCGGTTTGCCGAAAGAACCGTCATGGCCATCGCCATGAAGGGCTTTCATCCTTTACGAATGAGTGTGGTGAAGATGAACAAGCCTTTCATTTCGCTGTGCCCGGAAATCACCCGGACGCACGCGCTGACGCTGATGGATTGGTTGGAAGATGAGCGCGTGACCTGCTATCTGAGCGATTCGCGCAATGTCTCCCGTTTCATCGAGCAAGCCATCGATCGGACCCAGCTGCCGATCCTGACCCATCTGTTCAACCAGGGCGGCCGGTTCTTCATGGCCTATGACAGGCATGACGCCCCGGTGGGCTTCGTTCGCCTCGTCAAGACCGGCCCGGATTGCGAGATCGTCCTGGTGATCGGAGACTGCGACAACTGGGGCCGGAACCTGGGCGCCAGCACGATCCGCGAAGGCATGAAGCTGGCCTTCCTCGACATGCGGGCCGAAAAGCTCATCGCCAAGATCCACCCGGACAACGCGCGTTCGCTGAAGACCTTTCTGCGCAGCGGCTTTCTGCTTGAAAACGAAACACCGACGCTGAAGTCGTTTTCCATGACTGCGGGGCGTTATCTACGACTGTTGCGCGAAGGCGCCGTTGTCGACTCCACCGATATCTACATCACTGAAATCGACAAGGCCCGGCTCAAGAGCCTGATAGAACTCGAGCAGGGTCCGACTATTGTCGAGCTCGAGCACGAGCTGGAGCGCGCCATCGTCGTCAAGCCGCAGCAAGTGGCGCGGGACGTGGTCACGATGAACTCCCGTGCCTTGCTGCAGCTGGACGACGAAGAGATGGAAGTGGCCCTGGTCTACCCTGAAGACGCCGACAGCAGCGCAGGAAAGCTCTCTGTCTGTTCCGATGTCGGGGCCGCCATCCTGGGCTACCAGGAGGGGGATTCCATCGATTGGCGGATTTCGGACCGGACCCGCCGGATCGGGATCAGGAAAGTGCTTTACCAGCCGGAAGCCGCGGGCGATTTCCATCTCTAGATCGGCGTTCGTCTGTCTGGCGCGAACAACCTCGACAGGGATGGCGAAACTTCGCGTGCCGTCAATGCTACCTTCGAAAACGCTCGATCGTGAGTCCCTCGAGGTCGATTTCAGGCTTGCGGCCGCAGACCAGATCCGCCACGATCCGGGACGTTCCGCAAGCCTGGGTCCAGCCGTTCGAGCCATGCCCGCTGTTGAGAAACAGCCCGCCCCAACCAGAGACTCCGAGAATCGGGGGGCCGTCTGGCGTCATGGGGCGCAGACCCGCCCAGAAGGTAGCGTTGGCGTAGTCGATACCATGTGGGAACAGGCTGCGCACCGCCCGGACCAGCACATCCTTGCGGGCCGCCTTCAATGACAAGTCGTGGCCGACCAGTTCGGCCATGCCCGCCGCGCGGATTCTATTGCCCAGCCGTGAAATCATGACCTTGTTGTGTTCATCCATGACCGACATATTGGGCGCTTGATCGGCATTGGTCACCCGCGCGGTAATCGAATAGCCCTTGAGCGGATATACGGGAAGCTTGATCCCCAGCGGCGCAAGCAGTGCCGGAGCCTGGTTGCCCAAGGCGACAACCGTGGCATCGCCCTTCAGTATGCCGCCAGAGGTCTCTGCGCCCACCACCCGACCGCCCTCATGCAGCAATCGCCGCACATCGGTGTCGAATCGAAACTTCACGCCCGCACGCTGAAGCCAGGCGGTCAATGCCTGGCAGAAAATGTGGCTATCGCCCGAGGCATCGGACGGCAAATGAAGGCCGCCCGCGATCCTGGCGGTGGCGTCTCGCAAGGCCGGCTCGACCGCCAGCGCATCGCGCCCGTTCAACACACTGTGGCGAATGCCGAATTCCCTCAGTGCGCTGGCGGCAATATCGCCATACCGGCACTCCGCTACGGTCTGGAACAGCTGCAACACGCCGCCCGCATGAAAATCGAACGCGATCGGCGTCTCGGCCATGAGCTGCTTCAGGCAAGCGAGACTGTAGTGAGCCACGCGCTGCATGCGCAGTTTGTTGACGCGAAACCGCGGCGCATTGCATTCCATCAGCCATCGCCTGGTCCAACGGAGCCTTTCAAATTCGGGCCAAAGCGAAAAGCGCACCGGGGCATCGGCTTGCAACGCCATCTTCAATACCTTGATCGGCATTCCCGGCGCGGCCCATGGCGCCGCAAAGCTCGGGCACAGACCGCCCGCATTGCCGAAGCTGGTTTCCATTCCCGCCGCCGAGTGGCGTTCCACAACTTCGACGTCATGACCTTCGCGGCAGAGATAGTAGGCCGTTGTGGCGCCGACTACGCCGGATCCGAGGATGAGAACTTTCATGGGCGTGGTTGTCTTGGTCGATCGTGATGTCTGCGGCGTAGCCGGAAGGCGCTGCCCGGCGATGCCAGGCCGGACCGGATTCAAGAATAAAGGGTGCCGGAGTGAAATTTATTTCATTGTTTTGACGCCAATCCGCGCGAATGGAAAGAAAATTCACCAGCTGTATTGCTAGCATTAATGGCGTGTTGAACATTCGCAATCGGTCCGCGCCTTTGATATGCGCGGCCTTGGGCCGGAACCTCGTCAAATCATGTCTGAACAGATTCGCCGCTTCCCCTCGCTCTCTCATTGGGGCGCATTCACCGCGGTCACGCAAGGCGGCCGGCTGATCGATTGCGAACCGTTCGCCCGCGACAGCGCTCCCTCGGGCATCCTGCAATCGATGCCTGCCATGGTCCACTCGCCGCTACGGGTGAACCGGCCAGCCATCCGGAAGGGATGGCTGCGCGACCGGCACTTGTGCGACGGGAGCGAGCGCGGACGTGACGACTACGTTGAGGTCAGTTGGGACGAGGCCCTTGCGGCGGTCCATTCGGAACTCCAGCGAGTGAGGACAGAGCATGGCAGCGAGGCCATCTTTGGCGGCTCATATGGCTGGTCATCGGCGGGCCGTTTGCACCATGCGCGCACCCAGACGCACCGTTTCCTGAACGCCGGCGGCGGCTTTACGAATCAAGCGGGCAACTATAGCTGGGGCACCGCGCAGTTCCTGCTGCCCCATGTGATCGGCACCTATACGCCGGTTACCGGCCGTGTGACGGACTGGAACAGTGTCACCAGTCATACGCGGCTGCTGATCGCATTCGGCGGCATGCCGTTGCGCAACACGCAGATCACATCGGGCGGCGCAGGGGACCATCCCGTGCCCGCGCAGCTCGAACGGGCGGTAGCCGCTGGCATGGAGCTTGTGGTCATCAGCCCGACCCGGGGAGATGTCCCTGCCGGCGTGCGTGCGCGCTGGATTCCCATTCGTCCCAACACGGACGCGGCCTTGATGCTGGCAATGATCCAGGCGCTGATCGTTGATGGCGTCCACGACGAAGCGTTCCTCCAGACCCACTGCGTTGGATTTCCGGCCTTGCGCGATTATCTCGAAGGCAGTACGGACGGAATCCCGAAGACGCCGGAATGGGCCCAGGCGATCTGCGATGTGCCGGCCGAGACTATCCGCGCACTCGCGCGTCAGGCACGCAACACTCGCACGATGCTGACTTGCGCGTGGTCGTTGCAACGGGCTCATCGCGGCGAACAGCCGTATTGGGCAAGCATTGCGCTAGCCGCTGCGTTGGGGCATATCGGGCTGCCTGGCGGGGGCTTTGCGTTTGGGCATGCGTCCATGAATGGCGCGGGAAACCCGCGCATGGAGATCGCGGGACCGGCCATGGAATCGGGACGCAACCCGACCGGCTCGGTGATTCCTGTTGCCCGGGTCACCGACATGCTGCTGCATCCTGGCCAGCACTATGAATTCAATGGGCGGGAAGGTACTTATCCAGACATCAAGATGGTGTACTGGGCCGGCGGCAACCCCTTCCATCACCAGCAGGACCTGAACCGCTTCAGCCGGGCGTGGAGCCGGCCGCAAACGATAGTCGCCCATGAGATCTGGTGGACACCCATGGCGCGGCGCTCGGACATTGTGCTGCCGGCCACCACCACGCTGGAAAGAAATGACATCGGCGGATCGACGCGCGATCGTCACGTGTTCGCCATGCATCAGGCCCTGGCGCCGATCGGCTCCAGCCGCAATGACTTCGACATATACCGGGAACTGGCCGCGCTGGGCGGCTACGAGCATGGTTTTACCGAAGGCCGAGGCGAGATGGAGTGGGTACGGCATATCTACGAATCAATGGCCAAGGAATGGCGCGACTGCGGCCATATGGCCCCTGATTTCGATGCATTCTGGAGCCGCGGGTTCGTGGAAATTCCCGAGCCTGAAAAGCCATTCGTGCTGTTCGAAGAGTTCCGTCGCGACCCCGAGGAACATCCACTGCGTACACCGTCCGGACGCATCGAGCTGTATTCGGAAAAAATCGCCGGATTCGGTTACGCCGATTGCCCGCCCCACCCCAGCTGGCTGACGCCGGACGAATGGCTTGGATCACCCAAGGCTGCAAGGTGGCCGCTGCATCTGCTCACACCGCAGCCCGCGGGCAAGCTCCATTCCCAAATGGATGGCGGCAAGGCATCGGTGGACCTCAAGGTCAATGGCCGGGAGGCCCTGCGCATTTCGCCGTTGGATGCGCAAGCGCGCCGCATCGGCCAGCATGATCTCGTCAAGATTTACAACGACCGTGGCGCGTGCCTTGCCACCGCGCTTATCGACGCCGACCTCAAGCCTGGCGTGGTGGCGCTGCCTACGGGAGCATGGTTTGACGCTGCCGACGAGGAGCTGGAGATACACGGCAACCCCAACGTATTGACGATAGACGTGGGCACTTCCCGCTTGACTCAGGGAAGCAGTGCCCAGTCCGCGCTGGTGGAGGTAATGCGCTGGGAAGAAGCCGCGCCTTCGGTCCGGGCCCTGGAGGCGCCGGCAATTGCCAAATTGGATCGTGCCGCATAGCCGTCTGGCCCGGGTCCGGACACGGCTTTTCCCAAGTGCCCGGAGCGCCCCTCGATGGGGCGCTCTGGTTCTTGGGAAAACGCCTTATTCCGCGGTGATATTGGCCTGCTTGATGATGGCGCTGTATTTGTCCGTCTCGGCCTGGATGTACTGCGCGAAGTCCGCGCTGTTCCGGTAGGAGCTTTCAAAGCCGAGGTTGTCGAGTTGCTCCTTCATGCTGGCGGACGTCATGACTTTCTGCGTGGCGACTTCCAGCTTCTTGAGTATCGGCTCCGGCAACTTGGCTGGCGCCCACAAGCCATACCAGGAATAAAACTCGAAATTCTTCAGCCCGGCTTCGCGCATCGTGGGAACGTCCGGAAGCAAGGGGCTGCGCTTGTCGCCGGTTACCGCCAACGCGCGTATCTTGCCTGACTTGACCATCGGCAGCGAGGAGAGCATTGGATCGGCCAGCGCGTGAACCTGTCCGCCGATCAGATCGGTCAAGGCGGGACCGCCGCCTTTGTAGAGGACGATCGGGATCTTCAGATCGGAAAGACCGCCTTCATATGCAAACTGCGCGATGGCGAGGTGCCCCGCCGAGCCAAAGCCCGTGGTTGCAAAATTGTATTTGTTGGGAGCTGCCTTCACCACACCGACGAACTCCTGCACGGTCTTCGCGGGGACATCGTTGTTCACGCTGAATATCAATGCGCCTTGCGCCAGACCGCTGATGGGGGTGAAATCCTTCACCGCATCGAAGGTCATCTTCTTCCCATAGAGCAGCGGGTTGATGTTGTGGATCGAGGCATTCAGGTACAACGTATAGCCATCTGCCGCCGAACGGGCGACCACGCCTGCGCCCACCATCCCGGACGCGCCTGCCCTGTTGTCGATGATGACCGATTGCTTCAGCTCCTCGCCCAGCTTCACGGCAAATATGCGGGCGAGGCCGTCGACGGAGCCGCCAGGAGGATGAGGCACCACGATGGTAATCGGGCGGCTGGGATAGGAGGCATCCGCCTTCGACTGCGCCTGTACCGAACCCAGCACGGCCAATCCACCGACAACTGCCGCAATGCCTTTCATGCAAAGGCGGCGAGAACGAATAGGGGTATTACGCATGACGAACGATCTCATTGAAAATGGTTGGGCAACGAATACCGCCCCCCCTCTTCGGCCCCGCAATACATGAAAAAAGGCCGGCGTGGAAAGCGGGGATGATCGTAGGCGAATCAGTAGGTGCCTGGATAGGCTGCGCCGTCTATTAAGATATTCTGGCCGCATATATAGCCGGATTGGGCCGCGCAGACATATGCGCAAAGCGCGCCCAATTCCTCGGGCTCGCCGTAGCGGCCGGCAGGATTGTTGGATCCGCGCTCCGTCCACAGCTGTTCAAAACTCTTGCCGCCTGGCTCCAGCATTCCTTCTATGTGATGCCGCTGCGCATCGGTGGCGAAGACGCCCGGAAGCAGGTTGTTGATGGTGACGTTGTGCCGCACCGTCTGGCGGGCCAGGCCCGCAACAAAGCCCACCAGGCAGGAGCGCGCACCATTGGAAAGGCCGAGTTCAAGCTGCGGGGTTTTGACGCTGCGTGAAACGATGTTCACGATGCGGCCGAAGCGGCGTTCCATCATGCCGTCGACGACCCGCCGGATCATGTCGATCGGCCCGAGGGCCATGGCATCAAGGGCCGCATGCCAGTCGGACTGGGTCCACTGGCGGAAGTCGCCGGGCGGCGCGCCGTCTGCGTTATTGACCAGAATATCGGGCGCGGGACACGCTGCAAGCGCCGCCTCCCGCCCTTCATCCGTGGTGATATTGGCAACTGCGTATCGGACCCGGGTTCCCGTGGCCGCCGTGATTTCCTCAGCGGCCTGGGCCAGCGTGCTTTCCGTGCGCGCCGCGATGGTCACGTTGACGCCTTCGCTTGCCAACTGATGGGCGCAGGCGCGGCCCATTCCCTTGCTGCCGCCGAAAACCAGCGCGTGGCGGCCTCGAATTCCCAAATCCATAGCGTTTCCTATTGCAAAGGCGCAGCCCGATCCATGACATGAAATGGCCGGAAAGGAATTCAGTCAGCAGGAAGCCGCAAGGCGGACAATCTCCCAACGCGCGTTCTTTCCGGCCCCATCCTGCAAGGGATCAGGCGGCCTTCAGTTGCAGCGAATTCCAGCCGTACTTCTTGTCCAGCCCCAGCGCCTTGACCGCGCGCAGGCCCTTGAGCAGAGGCTCTCCTTCCAGTGCGCGCAGCGGCTTGCGCAGTTCGCCTGCCGGCAGGCCCACGGCCTTCATCAGCGATTTGATGGCCACGGGGTTGATGGCCGAGTACGAGTAGTGCAGCAATTGCAGATTGCGCAAATAGGATTCGCGGAAGCTGAAGCTGACCTCGGGCGAGGTCCAGGGCTGGGAAATTTCCGTCAACTCTGCCGGCGCGATATTGCCGGTCATGTTGGCCGTGCCATGGCCACCCAGGCTCATGGTCGGCACGACCAGGCCCAGATTGGGCGAATCGCAGCACATTACGGATACGTCGGGCGCGCCGTATAGCACCTGCGCCACCTGGCCCACGCGCGTGGTGGATTCCTTGTGGACCACGTAGTTCGGGTGCTTGAAGATGCGCAGCAGCTGATCCCAGTGCAGATCGCTCTTGACCCGCGGCGGATTGTTGTAGATGCCCAGCGGCAGATCGGTGGCGTCGGCTATCTCGAGGAAATAGCTTTCGATGTCCGCTTCGGAGGCGCAGATGTAGGCAGGCGCTGCCAGAATGGCGCCATCGGCGCCGTTGGCCCGCGCAAAGCGCAGGTAATCCATGGTGGCCTCGGTGTTGTTGCCGGTGCAGCCATAGAAGAGCTTCATCTTGCCGGTCTTCATCTTCGCGGTTTCCACGATGATGTCCTGGCGCTCTTTTTGCGACAGCATGGAAACCTCGCCCGTGGATCCCATGATGAGCACGGCGCTGGTGCCGTTGTCTTCCTGGAACTTCAGCAGTTCGCGGAAGGCTTCGTAATCGGGACTGCCATCCTTGTTGAAGGGCGTAATCAGGGCCACGAAGGACCCGGTGATCTTCATCTTGCTCATGTGTATCTCCAGTAATGGACGAGTCAAAAATGGTGGAGGCTCAAACCGAGCGGGCGACTTCTTTCTGAGTATCTTGCTGCTGCGCATCCTGGCAGGCAACCATCGCAGCCAAACCTTGCTTCAAGTCGGCGATCAGGTCTTCCGGGTCTTCCAGCCCCACATGCATGCGTACTGCCTTGCCCTTGTGAGGCCAGCGATCACCATGGTGCTTTCCCGGAGTGAACGGTATGGCCAGGCTTTCATATCCGCCCCAGGACACGCCGATTCCGAAATGATGCAAGGCATCGACAAAGGCGGCGACTGATTCGTCGTCGCTGGCGCGCAGGACTACCGTGAACAGGCCGCTTGCCCCCTTGAAATCACGCTTCCAGATGGCATGGCCCGGATGCGACGGCAGCGCGGGATGCACCACGGCCTCGACCTCGGCTTGTTGTTCCAGCCACTGGGCCACGCGGATTCCCGACGCCATATGCTTCTGCAGCCGCACGTCCATGGTGCGCAGCCCGCGCAATGCCAGGAAGATATCGTCGGGACTGGCCGTCTGGCCCATTTCCTGCGTCGTCTCCCTGACCTTGGGCCAGGTGGCTTGGTTGCAGGTCACCACGCCCAGCATGGCATCCGAATGACCCACGATGTACTTGGTCGCGGCGTGAATGGACACATCGACGCCATGGTCGAAAGCCTTGAAGAACAACGGCGTGGCCCAGGTGTTGTCCATGACGACAAAGGCGCCGTGCGCGTGTGCGGCCGCCGCGATGGCGGGAATATCCTGGATTTCGAGCGTTTCGGAACCCGGCGATTCGACAAATACGACGCGCGTATTGGGCTGCATGAGCGATTCGATGCGCTTGCCGCAAGCAGGGTCGTAGACCTGTACCTCAACCCCGAAGCGGCTGAGCACGCGATCGAGGAAGGAGCGGGTCGGGGAATAGGCGCTATACGAAACCAGGATATGGTCGCCGGCCTTGAGCAATGCGGTGAGCGTCGTGGCGATGGCCGCCAGGCCCGAGGGAAAGACCAGGGAGCGGTGTCCGCCTTCCAGGGTGGCCATGGCCTCCTCGAACGCGTGGGTGGTGGCGGTTCCATAGCGGCCATAGGTGGTGGCGCCCGGCTCTTGCGCGGCGCGGGCGCGCTTCATGCCTTCCCATTCCGCCATGCTGCCCGCGAGTATCGTCGATGCCCTGCAGATGGGGGTATTCACCAGGCCGCCAAAACGTTCCGGATGCCGGCCTGCGCTGACGAGTTGAGTGCTTTGCCTCATGAACTTCAATCTCCGTGGATGCACGGCCAGCGCTTCCAGGGGAAGTCGATGACCACTGATGACGTGATCAAGTCTATGAGGAGAGTGGGTGAAAACTCTTCGATTTTTTACCCCTTCCGGAGGCAAAAAGAGAAAAATAATCACCGCCGAATCCTGACAATCTGGCGAAGGCGGACTGGCTAAGCCGGGTCAGCTCAGACCCGGGGGAGGAAAGGCCTCAGCTTCGGGCAGCGGCGCGCGCGCGTCTCGGCCTGCTTGCGTCAAGGGAATTCCACCGGCCCGCGCGTTCTTCGATGGTGGAGGGAAAAATCTCCAGGCAAAGCTTGTGAAGCGAACGCACGAATGGATTCGATTTCAGGAACATGGCTTCGCCGAAATAGATGGGAATCCTCGGCGCGTTGGGAAGCGCGATGCAGCTCAGGCGCCGATCCGACTCGTCGATGCACCACGTGGGAAGCAATGCGAAACCCAGGCCTTCATCGACGCAACGCTTGACGCTCATGCTGGTCGAGGTAGACACCGCGACCTTGGGCTGCTCGTTGCCGACCGACAAATAGTCCAATGCGATATTGCGGAGCATCTGGCCCGGTTCATATGTCACCAGCGGCCGCCCAAGCGCCCATTCCGGAACAGCCGTCTCATCGGCTGGCGCCGGCCAGCTCGACGGGAACGCCAGCGCCGGCTGGTAGTGGCAGATAACGCGCTGCGGAATCACGGTGTCGCCGAAATAGCGCTCGCTCAAACAGACATCCAGCGAGCCGTTTCGGATCAGCTCCGGCAGCGAGACGTCCTTTTCGTAGCCGACGATCTCGACGTTGGGATACATGCGCCGAAACTTCGTCAGCACCGGCGGCAGCAGGTAGTAGAAGATCGCGTGCGGCATCCCGATACGGATGACTGGCCGTTCCTTGTCGATCAGGTTGCCCAGGCGCGTCAGCATGACGTCGAATTCCGGCGCCAGCAGCCGGTAAAGGCTGGTGCCGCGCGGAGTGAGCTTGATCGACTTGGCGCCGCGCCCAGCCACCACCAGCTTCTCGCCGACGCGCTGCTCGAGGCGCCGGATGTGATTGGCCACCGACTGGTAGGTGATGTTCAGCCGGCGCGCCGCGGCGGAATACGTGCCCTCCTGTGCGACAAGGAAAAAAGTCTGCGTGAGAGTAAGGTCCACCTCTTGCATCGCGCCTCCGGCTCGCCGGCTCAAATATAAAATTTCTTGTAGGTTTGGCTCGATGAATTGTATCGCCCCCGGGGGTAGCGGCCTATAACATCGACCTCAGGTTTGGCCTCCGAACCGCGCGGCGGCAACGGCATACAGGTATGTACGCTGCGCAAAAGGGAGGGTAAGTTGAGTGAGCCATGGACAAGAAAGATCGCTGCATCCTCGCGTTGCTTCAGACTGATGCGCGCCTCTCGAACAATGAAATCGCCGAACGGGTCCACCTGTCCCCGACCGCGTGCTGGAAGCGGATTCAGCATCTGCAGGCGTCCGGCCTTATTCGCCGCCAGGTTTGCCTGTTGGACAACAACAAGGCGGGGCTGGGCGTGACTGTGTTCGTGTCGATAAAGACGAACCGCCATGACCTGAATTGGCTCGAGAAATTCTCGCTCGGCGTCAAGGATATGCCGGAGGTCATGGAGTTCTATCGGATGACCGGCGACACCGACTACCTTCTCAAGGTGGTGGTGCCCGATATCGCCGGGTTCGATTTCGTCTACAAGAAGCTCATCCAGGTCGCCGAACTGTTTGACGTCAGTTCGAGTTTTGCGATGGAGGAACTCAAGTACACCACGGCGTTGCCGCTTGACCATCTTTGATGCGCAGGCGCGGCAAGCCCCAGTCTGAGGGAATTGCATCCCAAACCGAGGAATTGGACCTGGCGCGTAATTGGAGCGGGTGATGGGAATCGAACCCACGCTTGAGGCTTGGGAAGCCGCCGTTCTACCATTGAACTACACCCGCTCGGGTGTCGTGCCCTCGGCGCAAAGCCGGAGCAGAGGCGGCGATTATAGCGCGCCTTTTTTCATCGCTGCTGGCCGCCGCCGCCCTGCTGCAACAGGCCCTCAGCCTCAAGGTTGTAAATATGTCCCCAATTTAGTGCATCTGGGCGACAGCGGCATGCCGGGCCTGCCACTACAATTCGGGCTATGAATACGAACACCCCCGAAAACAACCCCGCAGCCACCTCGGCCCCGGCTGCCGCAAGCGCCCCCGCGACGCCTGGCGGCGAGCCCTCGGCTACCGCAGTTTCCCCAGAAACGCAGGCGGCGCTGGCCAGTACCGCCCACGCTCCCAACAGCCCGGGCGCGACCCATATCCGCAGTTTCGTGCACCGCCGCGGCCACATTACGCAGGGCCAGCTGGCCGCGCTCGAGCGCCTGATGGGCCAATGGTCCATTCCCTATGCGCCGCGCCGCCTGGATCCCGCCGCCGCCTTCGGCCGGCAGGCCCCGACGGTGCTGGAAATCGGCTTCGGCATGGGCGAGACCACCGAGAAGATCGCGCTGGCGCGCCCGGACGACAATTTCCTGGGCGTGGAGGTGTTCAACGCTGGCGTGGGCTCGCTGCTGCGCCGCATTGAAGACTCCAATATCCCGAACCTGCGCATCATCCAGCACGACGCGGTGGAAGTGGTGCGCGACATGATCGCCCCCGATTCGCTGGCCGGCGTGCATATCTATTTCCCCGATCCGTGGCCGAAGAAGCGCCATCACAAGCGCCGCCTGATCCAGCCCGCGTTCATCGCGCTCCTGGCCAGCCGCATCGCGCCGGGCGGCTACATCCACTGCGCCACCGATTGGGAAGACTACGCGGTGCAGATGCTGGAAGTGCTGGGCAATGAGCCGCAGCTTGCGAATACCGCGGACGGCTACGCTCCGCGCCCCGATTACCGCCCTCTGACCAAATTCGAGAACCGCGGCCTGCGACTGGGCCACGGCGTCTGGGACCTGATCTTCAAGCGAGTCGCCTGATGCTATACCCGCCCATCGAACCCTACCGCCAAGGCACGCTGGACACCGGCGACGGCCACCAGATCTACTGGGAACTCTGCGGCAATCCGCAGGGCAAGCCCGCCGTGTTCCTGCATGGCGGCCCCGGCAGCGGCTGCTCGCCCGTGCACCGGCAGCTGTTCGATCCGCAGCGCTACAACGTGCTGCTGTTCGATCAGCGCGGTTGCGGCCGTTCGCAGCCCCACGCCAGCCTGGAGAACAACACGACCTGGCATCTGGTGTCCGACATCGAACGTCTGCGCACCGAGGTCATGGGCGCGGAAAAGTGGCTGGTGTTCGGCGGGTCCTGGGGTTCGACGCTGGCGCTGGCCTATGCGGAAACGCACGTGTCCCACGTCAGCGAACTGGTGCTGCGCGGCATTTTCGGGCTGCGGCGCGCGGAGATCCACTGGTTCTACCAGGAAGGCGCGTCGTGGCTGTTCCCCGACCGCTGGGAAGAGTACCTGGCGCCGATTCCGGAAGACGAGCGCGGCGACCTGGTCGCGGCGTATCACAAGCGCCTGACGGGCGACGACCCGGCCGAGCAGTTGCGCGCCGCCAAGGCCTGGAGCAAATGGGAAGACAGCACCATCACGCTGCTGCCCAGCCCGCGCCACCAGCAAAGCCATGCCGCCGACCGCGCCGCGCTGGCGTTCGCGCGCATCGAGAACCACTACTTCGTGAACCGCGGCTTCATGGAAGAAGGCCAGCTGATACGCGATGCGCACAAGCTGCGCGGCATTCCGGGCACCATCGTGCAGGGGCGCTACGACGTCTGCACGCCCGCGCGCACCGCCTGGGATCTGCACCGCGCCTGGCCCGAAGCCGAATTCCACCTGGTCCCGGATGCGGGCCATGCGTTTGACGAACCCGGCACGTTGGCGCGGCTGATCGCCGCCACCGACGGCTATGCGCGATAACTGAGGAGACCTGCATGCACATCACCCTGAACGGAGACGCACGGGAGTTTCCCCTGGACACGACCGTGAACGAGCTGCTGGAAGCCCTGGGCTATGCCGGCAAGCGCGTGGCCGTGGAACGCAACGGCGAAATCGTGCCCAAGAGCCAGCACGCGCAGACTGCGCTGACGGACGGCGACCAGATCGAAATCGTGGTGGCTGTGGGCGGCGGCTGACACCGGCGCCGCGCTGAAAGACAGCCAAGACAAGGGCCGCTGCGATAGCGGCCCTTGTCGCATGTAGCCGCGCGCCCGATGCGGTTTAGACCGATCGCGGCGCATTCCCTGCAAACTGACCAGCATTCTTGCGTAGTCTGCCGACAGGCTAGCAACCTGTTACACGTTAACCCCTCGTCGCCCGGGGAATGTGCGAGTCATAATCGTTCCTGCTGGTTTCGTACGTTCGTCTTGCTGTTGTTCTAGCGTTGCACATCGCCCTCGCGGGGCAGAGGAGGCATCATGAACACCGCAGTCATCATCAACCTGATCATCCAGCTTGTCGCCGGCGCTGCCGCAGGCAATGGCTTGGGAAAGATGCTCCAGCAGTTCAATCTGGGTCCGTTGGGCAATACCATCGCAGGCGCCATCGGCGGCCTGGCAGGGGGTTCCTGGCTGGCTCCGATGATCACCGCCGGAGCGAACGCGGTTGCAGCAGGCAATACGGGACTGGATCTTTCCGCGATCGCCAGCAGCGTGGTCGGCGGCGGCGTCGGTGGCGCCGTGCTGACCTTGATCGCCGGCATCGTGCGCAAAATGTTCATGGGCCAAAAGCCCTGATGGCACTTGTTTCTCTCACCGCAACATAGATAAAGGAAACACTATGGGTCTGCTCAATTTCATCAAGGACGTTGGAGAAAAGCTCTTCGGCGCCAGCGAGGCCAAGGCCGCGACGGCGGACGAATTGAAGAAAGAGCTCGATAAGCACGGCCTGAATGCCGACGGCTTGCAGATCTCGGTCGATGGCGACAAGGTCACGGTGGCGGGCGAGGCCCTCAGCACTGAAGCGGCGGAGAAAATCACTCTGGCGCTGGGCAACACCGTGGGCGTGGCCCAGGTGGACAACCAACTGAAGGTGAAGCAGGCCACCCCGGAAGCCAAGATGTACACGGTGCAAAAGGGCGACAACCTGTGGAAGATTGCCGAAGCGCAATACGGCAAGGGCCAGGGCGCGAAGAACAACCTGATCTTCGAAGCCAACAAGCCCATGCTGACCAGCCCCGACAAGATCTACCCGGGCCAGGTGCTGCGTATCCCGCCCCTGTCCTGATCATTGCCGTAAATCGGACAGGCTGGAAGGCACCCATGCGCTTTCCGGCTTGCATCGCGGCAGGCGCCCCCTGCTAGCCGCGATTACTTGGCCAGACGCAATGTCTGGCCATTTTTTTCGCCCGTCTCTCCAATGAAAAATGCCCCAACAGGGGCATTCCGGTCCGGCGCAAAAAGGGTCTTTTCCGCAGGGCTGCCTAGGGAAAAAGCGCCCCCTTTTGGGGGGCACCGCCAGCGCACGCAGTGCGCGCGCCGTGGGGGCATCACTTCATTCCGAAGCGGCCCAAGCCCTTCATCCCGCCCATGGCGCGCATCATCTTGGCCATGCCGCCCTTCTTCATCTGCTTCATCATGCCCTGCATCTGGTCGAACTGTGCCAGCAGGCGGTTGACCTCTTGCACCGGCACGCCGGAGCCGGCCGCGATGCGGCGCTTGCGCGAGGCCTTGATGAGTTCGGGCTTGGCGCGTTCGGCCGCCGTCATGGAGTTCAGGATGCCTTCGGTGCGGCGCAGCTGCTTTTCAGCCTGGCCACCCTGCAATTGGCCGGCAGCCTGTTGAAACTGGGCGGGCAGCTTTTCCAGCAGCGAGCCCATGTCGCCCAGCTTCTTCACCTGGCCCAGCTGGTCGCGAAAGTCGTTCAGGTCGAACTTGTTGCCCGACTTGATCTTCGCGGCGAGCTTCTGGGCTTCGGCGATGTCGATGTTCTTCTGGGCCTGTTCGACCAGCGAGACGATGTCGCCCATGCCCAGCACGCGCTGCGCCATGCGCTCGGGATAGAACGGCTCCAGGCCATCGAGCTTTTCCGAGACGCCGACGAACTTCAGGGGCTTGCCGGTAACGTGGCGCACCGACAGGGCCGCGCCGCCGCGGGCGTCGCCGTCCAGCTTGGTCAGCACCACGCCGGTCAGGGGCAGCGCTTCGGCAAAGGCGCGCGCGGTGTTGACTGCGTCCTGGCCCTGCATGGCGTCGACCACGAACAGCGTTTCCACCGGCTTGACCAGGTCATGCAGCGCGCGGATTTCGCGCATCATGGCTTCGTCGATGCCCAAACGGCCGGCCGTGTCCAGGATCAGCACGTCATAGTGATGGCGGCGCGCGTGGTCCACCGCGTTACGGGCGATGTCCTCGGGCTTCTGGCTGGGGTCGGACGGCAGGAAGTCCACGCCCACCTGTGCTGCCACGCTCTTCAGCTGATCGATAGCGGCCGGGCGGTAGACGTCGGCGGACACCACCAGCACTTTCTTCTTGCCAGTCTTGCGGCCGTGCTGGGTGTGCTGGCCTTCGCTGAGCCAGCGCGCCAGCTTGCCGGTGGTGGTGGTCTTGCCGGCGCCCTGCAGGCCTGCCATCAGGATGACGGCAGGCGGCTGCACCGCCAGCGACAGTTCGCCGGAGTCGGCGCCCAGATCGCCGCCCATCAGGGCGGTCAGTTCCTTGTGGACCACGCCCACCAGGGCCTGGCCCGGGCTGAGGCTGCTGGCGACTTCTTCGCCCAGCGCCTTTTCCTTCACGCGCGCGACGAACTCGCGCACGACGGGCAGTGCCACGTCGGCTTCCAGCAGCGCCATGCGCACTTCGCGCAGCATCTCCTGGGTGTTGGCCTCGGTCAGGCGGGCTTCCCCGCGCAGCGTCTTGACGACGCGCGACAGGCGTTGAGTTAGGTTATCGAGCATGAGAGGCGTTTCCGCTTAAACTAGTTGATTGAACGGTGGCCGCAGGCGCGGATTCTGCGCTTTCGGGCGGCATGCGCCCCAAGGCCCCATCCAGACAACGGTTTCTATGTCACTAGGCATTGTATTTCACACGGCGGCTGCCTTGGCGTACGCGGTGCTGGGAGGGTCGCTTTGGATCCGCCTGGCCCGTGGCGGCGGCGTGGAACAGACCGGCAAAATCGCCCGCCTGTGCCTGCTGGGTGCCCTGGTTCTCCATGGAATCGGGCTGCAACAATCGATGCTGGGGGCCCAGCATCTGTTCATCGGGTGGGCGTTGGCCCTGTCCGCGGCCATCTGGCTGGGCATGGTGGTGTTCTGGCTGGAAAGCCTGCTGGTGCGCATAGACGGCCTGCAATTGCTGCTGCTGCCGGCAGCCACCATCGCCAGCGGCCTGGCCGCAATCTTTCCCCAGGGCCAATTCGTGCCCCATGCCAACGACGCGTGGCTGCGCGTCCACCTGCTGATCGCCCTGGCGGCCTACGGCCTGATCACCATCGCCGCGCTGCACGCCATGATGATGGCGCTGCTGGACCGCCATCTGCATCGCCCGCTGGAAGCTCCCGCCGAACGCAGCATCGTCGGCCGCGTGCTGGACTCCCAGCCGCCGCTGCTGGTGCAGGAACAGCTGCTGTTCCGCATCATCTGGATCGGCTTCATCGTGCTGACGCTGGCCGTGGGCACGGGTTCGGTGGCGTCCATGAAGCTGACGGGCAAGATCCTGCCCTTCGACCACAAGACCGTGTTCACGCTGCTGTCATGGCTGACCTTCGGCGTGCTGCTGGCCGGCCGCCACGTCTGGGGCTGGCGCGGCCGCGTCGCCCTGCGCTGGACGCTGACGGGTTTCGGGTTCCTGATTCTGGCCTATACCGGCAGCCGGTTCGTGCTGGAAATGATTCTGCATCGAGGTTGAAGTGGGCAAGTTGCTGTTCTGGATTGTTCTGATCATCCTGGTGCTGTTCGTGGCCCGTCTGGCGGGCCGCATGGCCGCGGCGCGGCAAGCCGGCCAGCAGGACGCGAAAAAGCCCAAGGCCGATGCGCGCGGCCCCAAGCCGCTGGAGTCCATGGTGCGCTGCGCCCACTGTGGCATCCATCTGCCTCGGTCCGAAGCCTTGCAGCAGAACGGCCAGACCTGGTGCAGCTCGGAACACGCGCGCCTGGGCCCGGCCCGGCACTGATCCGCCTGATTAGAGGCTTGCCGCCCTGCACGGCATAATGCGTGTTGGAAACCACACGCATGCTCTCTTCCCATGGCCTTGCTTCTGGATCGTCATGGCTGGCTGGCGCCAGCCCCGGGTGTTTCGCTCATGCCCTCCCCCAACTGCGACGCGCGCCCTGCCGGCGCGCAGGCGTCGCTGCTGGTGCTGCACAACATCAGCCTGCCGCCGGGGCGATTCGGCGGCCCTGAAGTCGCGGGGCTGTTCCTGAATACGCTGGACTACGGTTCGCATCCCTGGCTGGAACGGCTGCGCGGCCTGCGCGTGTCGGCGCATTTCTTCATCCGCCGCGACGGCAGCATCATCCAGTTCGTGTCCACCGACGAACGCGCCTGGCATGCGGGCGTGTCGCGTTTTGCCGGCCGCGAACGCTGCAATGACTTTTCCATCGGCATCGAGCTCGAGGGCACGGATACCCTGCCCTATGCCGAAGAGCAATACCTGGCGCTGCGCAAGCTGACGCCGGCTCTGCGCGCGCGCCATCCGCTGGCCGCCGCCTGGGGCCATGAACACATCGCCCCGGGCCGCAAGACCGATCCCGGACCCGCTTTCAACTGGACGCGCTTCTCGCGCGACAGCGGCTTTGCACGGCGGCAACTGCCGCCCGTCTGACACTAAAGGAATGGTTATGTTGAAGATCTGGGGACGCCTGACTTCCGTCAACGTTCAGAAAGTCATGCTGGCGGTGCGCGAACTGGCCCTGCCGCACTCCTTCACACAGGCTGGCGGTCCGTTCGGCGTGGTCGATACGCCCGAATTCGCCAAGCTGAATCCCAACCGTACGGTCCCCGTCATCGACGACGGCGGCTTCGTGCTGTGGGAATCGAACGCCATCGTGCGCTATCTGTCCGCGCGCTACGGCGTGGGCAGCCTGTGGCCGGAAGACGTGTGCCTGCGCGCCGACGCCGACCGCTGGATGGACTGGCAGGCCACCGAATGGCAGGGCGTCATGGGGCCGGCGTTCCTGGGCCTGATCCGCACACCCGAGGAAAAGCGCGACCGCGCCGCCATCGAAAACTCGGTCAAGCGTTCGAATGCCCGTGCCCTGATCCTGGACCAGGCCCTGCAGGGCCGCGAGTTCATCGCCGGCCGCCAACTGACCATGGGTGATATCGCCCTGGTCTGCTCCGCCCACCGCTGGCTGGCCCTGCCGATCGAACGACCGGACACGCCAGCGCTGTCGGCCTGGTACCGCCGCGTCATGATGCGTCCGGCCCCGCAGGGCGTGCTGACGCTGCCGCTGGAATAAGACACAGGGCCGCGGCCTCAGCCGCGATCCACCTTCCATCCCAGTTCCGCTGAAATCCCCGCTGCGGCGCCCTGCACCACGGCGACCATGTCGCGCATGCGATCCAGCGACATATAGGGCACCGTGCTGGACACACTGATGGCGGCGACGATGCCGCTGGACGCGTCGCGCACGGGCGCCGCCACGCAGCGGATCGACGGTTCGTTGTCTTCCAGGTCGAACGCGTAGCCGTGGGCGGCATAGTCGCGCATACGGTCGCGGAAGGCCTCCCAGGTCTGGCTGCCGCCTCCCGCGCGCGACGACACCGGCGCGCCGACACGGTATAGCGCTTTCCACTGCGGTTCTTCGGTATCCAGCAGCAAGGCCTTGCCCACGCCCGTGGCGGCCAGCGGCATGCGGTGCCCCACGCGCGAGCGCATCTCCAGCCCCTTCTTGCCGGGGATCTTTTCCAGGTACAGGACTTCGTCGTTGTCGCGCACGGCCAGGTGGATGGTGTCGCCCGTCTGTTCCGCCAGGCTGTCCAGATAAGGACGCGCCAGCGTCGCCATCGGAAAGGCTTCGCGCGCCTGGAAACCCAGTTCGATCAGCTTCGGCCCCAGCACATAGCCCACGCCGGGCAGGGACCGCAGATAGCGTTCCTGCACCAGGCAGCTGGCCAGCCGGTGCGTGGTGCTGCGCGCCACGCCGATGCGGGCGCAGATTTCCTTCAGGTCGCGCGCGCCGCCGGACACGGCCTGCACCACCGCCAGGCCGCGCATCAGCGTCTGCGTGCCGGCGGGCGCGGCGCCATCGGGGTCCAGGGTGGGCGTACGGTCGGGAGTCTGCGTAGAGGTCATGAAAGCGGGGCCAGGCGACAAAGAGAACGATTGCAAGCATAACCGCCACCATCGCAGCGAGATGCGGGGAAAAGGCGCGCTTTCCGGGCGATATGCCCGGAGGATGCTCCAGGCGCAGGGAGCGCGCCTCATCACCGTTCGTTCCCTGTATGTGGGATTTAATTCTATATTTTGAGATTTTTCAAGCGCTGATCTAGAATTTTTCCCATCGCCCGCCGCGTGCTCACGAACATCCGGCGGGCCTGAGACAACAAGGTCCGCAGAGCCCTGCCCCCGCGCCAGCCTCACCGCGCGTCCGCAGCCCGGTTTGCGGCCGGAAACGAGACAGCTTCTGATGACTACCGGATCTCCCGCCCGCGCGGCGCTTATCGCGCTGGATTGGGGCACCTCCTCGCTGCGCGCCTACCGTCTGGATGCCGCCGGCCGCACGCTGGACACGCGCCATCTGCCCTGGGGCATCATGCGCCTGCCGCAGCCGCTGCAGGACGGCGCCGCCACCACCGCCCTGTCGGGCTTCGAGCTGGCCTTCGAACAGGCTTGCGGCGATTGGCTGCGCGCCGAACCGGCCCTGCCTGTGATCGCCTGCGGCATGGTCGGCAGCGCCCAGGGCTGGAAGGAAGCCGCCTACCTGGACGTGCCGGTCGACCTGCAGCGCATCGGCACGCTGCTGACCAAGGTCGAACGCGAGGACGGCCCTGCCCTGCACATCGTGCCCGGCCTGATCCAGCGCCATGGCCTGCCCAACGTCATACGCGGCGAAGAAACCCAGGTCGTCGGCGTGATGGCGGACCAGGCGACCCGCAGCGCCGACAGCGTCCTGATAGGCCTGCCCGGCACGCATTCGAAGTGGGTCAGCGCCCGCCGCGGCCGCGTCACCCACTTCGACACCTTCATGACCGGCGAGGTCTACGCGGCGCTGCGCGGCCACACCATCCTGGGCCGGACCATGGCCGACGCCGCCAGCGCCGACATGGCCGCCTTCGAGCGCGGCCTGAAGGTTGCCGGAGCGCCCGCCGGCCGCGCGGGCGTGCTGTCCACCATCTTCAGCACGCGCGCGCTCGGCCTGACCGGCGAACTGGCGCCCGAATCGCAGGCTGACTATCTGTCGGGCCTGCTCATCGGCCATGAAATCGCGGCGCTTGCCGACATGCTGCAGCAGCAGGGCGAACTGCCCCGCATCGTGCTTTGCGGCGACCCCGCGCTGTGCCGGCGCTACATCCAGGCCATGCAGCACTACGGCCTGGGCACGCCCGAACAGGCGCAGAACGCCACCGAGCGCGGCCTGTGGCACCTGGCCATCTGCGCCGGGCTGATCGCCTCGCCCCCCACGGAATAGGAACCAAACATGAACCATCCCGGTCTGCAAACCGCCATGGCCCACTGCGGCCTGATCGCCATCCTGCGCGGCATCAAGCCCGCCGAGGCCGAAGCCATAGGGCAGGAACTCTATGCCGCGGGCTTTCGCCTGATCGAAGTGCCGCTGAATTCGCCCGATCCGCTGGACAGCATCCGCGCCATGCGCGCGGCGCTGCCCACCGACTGCCTGATCGGCGCGGGCACCGTGCTGGATCCCGAGGACTGCGCCCGCGTGCAGCAGGCCGGCGGCGAACTGATCGTCATGCCGCACAGCGACGCCGCAGTGATCCGCGCGGCCAAGGCGCTAGGCATGGCCTCCTGCCCCGGCGTGGCCACGCCCACCGAAGCCTACGCCGCACTGGCGGCCGGCGCCGACGTGCTGAAGATGTTTCCGGCCGAACAACTCGGCCCCGTCGTGCTGAAGGCCTGGCGCGCCGTGCTGCGCCCGCCGATCGCGCTGGCGCCCGTGGGCGGCATCACGCCCGACAACATCGCGATTTACGCCCAGGCGGGCGCCAGCGGCTTCGGCCTGGGCTCCGCCTTGTACAAACCCGGCCTGTCGGCCGCCCAAGTCGGCCAGAACGCGCGCGCATTCATCGCGGCCTGGCAACGCGCCTATCCCGCCCAGGAGACCCAAGCATGAAGATCACCAAGCTCACCACCTACATCGTGCCGCCGCGGTGGTGCTTCCTGAAGATTGAAACGGACGCCGGCATCGTAGGCTGGGGCGAACCGGTCGTCGAAGGCCGCGCCCATTCGGTCGCCGCCGCCGTCGAGGAACTGTCCGACTACCTGATCGGCAAAGACCCCCGCAACATCGAAGACCACTGGACCGTGCTGTACCGCGGCGGCTTCTACCGCGGCGGCGCCATCCACATGAGCGCGCTGGCCGGCATCGACCAGGCCCTGTGGGACATCAAGGGCAAGGACCTGGGCGTACCCGTGTCGCAGCTGCTGGGCGGCAACGTGCGCGACCGCATCCGCGTGTACTCGTGGATCGGCGGCGACCGCCCGGCCGACACCGCCGCGGCCGCCAAGAGCGCCGTGGAGCGTGGCTTCACAGCCGTGAAGATGAACGGCACCGAGGAACTGCAGTACATCGATTCCTTCGACAAGGTCGAGAAGTGCCTGGAGAACGTGGCCGCCGTGCGCGACGCGGTCGGCCCCAACGTGGGCATAGGCGTGGACTTCCATGGCCGCGTGCACAAGCCCATGGCCAAGGTGCTGATGAAGGAGCTGGATCCGTTCAAGCTCATGTTCATCGAAGAACCCGTGCTGAGCGAACACTACGAAGCATTGAAGGAACTGGCCCCGCTGACCTCCACCCCGATCGCGCTGGGCGAACGCCTGTTCTCGCGCTGGGACTTCAAGCGCGTGCTGTCCGAAGGCTATGTGGACATTATCCAGCCTGACCCGTCGCACGCCGGCGGCATCACCGAGACCCGCAAGATCGCGGCCATGGCCGAAGCCTATGACGTGGCGCTGGCGCTGCACTGCCCGCTGGGCCCGATCGCGCTGGCCACCTGCCTGCAGATCGACGCCGGTTGCTACAACGCCTTCATCCAGGAACAAAGCCTGGGCATCCACTACAACGCCGCCAATGACCTGCTGGACTACGTCAGCAACCGCGAAGTCTTCGCGTACGAAGACGGCATGGTCGCGATTCCGCAAGGCCCGGGCCTGGGCATCGAGGTCAACGAGGAATACGTGAAGGAACGCGCCGCCGTGGGCCACCGCTGGCGCAACCCGATCTGGCGCCACGCCGACGGCAGCTTCGCCGAATGGTAAGCCGATAAAAATCAGCCGATAGAGAGAAAGAGGAGACATCCCTTGTCCACAGCCACCCACGCCGGCCTGCAGGGCGCCCAGCGCCCCACGCGCAGCCGGTACCTCATCATGGTGATGCTGTTCATCACCGTCGTCATCAACTACCTGGACCGCAGCAACCTGTCGATCGCAGCACCCGCGCTCAAGGACGAGTTCGGCCTGGACACCGTGCATGAAGGCCTGATCCTGTCGGCCTTCGGCTGGACTTACGCCGCCATGCAGATCCCCGGCGGCTGGCTGGTGGACCGCGTGTCGCCGCGCGTGCTGTACGCGGCCGCGCTGATCCTGTGGTCGGCAGCCACGTTCTTCATGGGCTTTGCCGGCAGCTTCGTCATCCTGTTCGTGCTGCGCCTGGCCGTGGGCGCGCTGGAAGCCCCGGCCTATCCGATCAACAACCGCGTCGTCACCACCTGGTTCCCGGAACGCGAACGCGCCACCGCCATCGGCTTCTATACCTCGGGCCAGTTCGTCGGCCTGGCGTTCCTGACGCCGGTGCTGGCCTGGCTGCAGCACCACTACGGTTGGCATATGGTGTTCGTCAGCACCGGCCTGCTGGGCATCGTGTGGGGCGTGCTGTGGTTCATGATCTACCGCGAGCCGCGGCAGTTCAAGGGCGCGAACGCGGCGGAAATCGAGCTGATCCAGCAAGGCGGCGGCGTGGTCGACCTGGACCGCAGCGTCAAGGAAAAGAAGGCCCCGTTCAACTGGAACGACCTGGGCCTGGTCATGAGCAAGCGCAAGCTGTGGGGCGTGTACCTGGGCCAGTTCTGCCTGACGTCCACGCTGTGGTTCTTCCTGACCTGGTTCCCCACTTACCTGGTCAAGTACCGCGGCATGGACTTCATCAAGTCCGGCTTCCTGGCGTCGGTGCCCTTCCTGGCGGCCTTCATCGGCGTGCTGTGCTCAGGCGTGCTGTCCGACTTCCTGATCCGCCGCGGCGCCACCGTCGGCCTGGCGCGCAAGCTGCCCATCATCCTGGGCCTGCTGATATCCACGTCCATGATCGGCGCCAACTTCACCGACTCCACGCCTTGGGTGATCTTCTTCCTGGCCGTAGCCTTCTTCGGCAACGGCCTGGCGTCGATCACCTGGTCGTTGGTGTCCACGCTGGCGCCGGTACGCCTCCTGGGCCTGACGGGCGGGGTGTTCAATTTCGTCGGCAACCTGTCGTCGATCTGCACGCCCATCGTGATCGGCTTCCTGGTGACGAAGGACAGCTTCGCGCCCGCCATCGTGTACGTGTCGTCGCTGGCCCTGCTGGGTGCGCTGTCGTACATCCTGCTGGTGGGGAAGGTGGAACGGATCGAGGCCTGAGCGACGCCGCGATTTCCCTGCATGAAGAAAGGGCGCCTGCATGCACAGGCGCCCTATTTACTTGCTGCGCGTCGCGGCCTCAGCAGCCCTGCATCGCCAGCTTGCGTTGGCGCTGGTTGCTGGCGCGCTGCCACAGCACCAGGCCCAGACCCGCTGCGGCGATGATCGCGCCGGCGACCGGCACCGCGGCATAGCCCATGCCCGCCGAGATCACGCCCCCGCCCGCTGCGGCGCCTACCGCGTTACCCAGGTTGAAGGCGCCCACGTTCACTGACGACGCCAGCCCCGGCGCATCGGTGGCGGCGCGCATGACGCGCATCTGCAGCGGCGGCACCACCGCAAACGTGCCGAAACCGAAGATCAGCAGCGCAATCGCGGCGCCGGTCTGCGTCGTAGCGAGCCACGGGAATGCCAGCAAGTCGGCGATGATCAGCACCAGGAAGGCGATCAGGCTGCCATCCAGCGAACGGTCGGCAAAACGCCCGCCCATCGTATTGCCGATAGTGAAGCCGATACCGATCAGCACCAGCATCGCCGTGACGAAGTTGGGCGATGCGCCCGTCAGTTCGGCCAGGGTCGGCGCCACGTAGGTGTAAAGCGTGAACATCGCGCCCGCGCCCAGCACCGTGGTGAGCAGGGCCACCAGCACCACCGGACTCTTCAACACGGCCAGCTCGCGGCGGATGTCGGGACGGCGTCCGGCCTCGCCGGCCGGCAGCGCGAACCACAGCGACAGCATCGCGATCAGGCCCAGCACCGAGGTCGCGGCGAATGACATGCGCCAGCCTATGACCTGACCCAGCCACGTGGCTGCGGGCACCCCGCCGACGTTGGCGATGGTCAGCCCCAGGAACATGGTGGCCACGGCGCTGGCCTGCTTGTGGCGCGGCACCACGCTGGCCGCCACCAGCGAACCCAGGCCGAAGAAGGCGCCGTGGTTCAGGCTGGTGACCAGGCGCGCCAACAGCAGCGTCGTGTAGTTGGGCGACAGCGCGGACAGCACGTTGCCCACCGTGAAGATCGCCATCAGCACCAGCAAGGCGTTGCGGCGCGACCAGCGCGACAGCGCCAGCGTCATCAGCGGCGCGCCCACCATCACGCCGATGGCGTAGGCGCTGATCAGCATGCCGGCGCTGGGTATGGACACGTCCACCCCTTCGGCGATGACGGGCAACAGGCCCATGGGAGAAAACTCGGTCACGCCGATGCCGAAGGCACCGACGGCGAGCGCCAGCAATGGCAGGCCGGCCTTCACCGGCTGGGAGTCCTGGGGATTCATCTGGTTTCCTTGGGTTCGATTGCGCCGACCGGGAGAGCGGGCCGGCGCAAAGGGGCCGGAACGCGGGAAAACCCGGATCGGAAGACAGGCGTCCAGTATGCCGCCGTCATCCTTGCGAAAAAAGGCAGGAAACAGCGAAACACTTTTGATCTGGAGTCATGAATCCGGAAAAGGGGCCGATTCGTCTCAGGCCAGTCCCAGCAACCTTTCCGTCTCTCGCGCCAGGGCGACCAGGCGCGGGCCGATGTCGGCCGCGCGCTCGCGGTAAGGCCCGTCCTGCGCCGGCACGCCGCAATTGAAGACGTACAGCAACGACTGATAGGGCCTGCCCAGCGGCGCGGCAAAGCCATAGGCGTCCGGCCGCCACTCCAGGTTATTGCCGCAATATCCCTTGCGCTCCAGATCGCGGCGCGCGGCCGCCAGGCTGGGGAAGTGGGCCTCGTAGTGCCGGGGATCCGCCACGCGCAGCTGGTTCAGGACGACCGCCCGCTCCTCATCCGAAACCCGCGCCAGCCAAGCCTTGCCGGCGGCGCTGGACAACAGCGGCAGCGCCGCGCCTATGTCGGGCCGCGTCTGCAAGGCTTCGTTGGAGCGGGCCGTCTCCACGTACACCATCTGGAGGCGGTCACGTACCACCAGCGACACGGCGCCGCGCGCGTGGTCGGCCAGCTGCTTCATCAGCGGCCGCGCCAATTGCCGGATCTGCATGCTGGCGAGCAAGGGATAGCTCAGCGCCAGCACCGAGGCGCCCAGCCGGTAGCGCGCCGGCTCGCCCTCGCGTTGCAGAAAACCCAATTCAACCAGCGTATGCGTCAAGCGCGCCACAGCGCTGCGCGACAGGCCGGTCTGCTGCGCGAAGTCCTTGTTGGCCAGCACCGGGCGGTCGGCGCGAAAGCACGCCAGGATGTCGATACCACGCGCCAGCGTGGTGGTGAATTCCCGGTCCTGGTCATGCGTCATTCTGGCGCTCCAGCATTTTTTCCACGCGCGCCACCAGCGTCAGCAGACGCGGCGCGATGCGGCCGCGCAGGTCGCCCGGCCGCAGCCGCGTCACGGGCACGCCGCAGTTGAACACCAGCGCCTGGCCGTCGACCCGCGTGCGCATGGGCACCGCCACCGCGTGCACGTCCGAGTGCCAGTCGCCCTGGCCCACGCAATAGCCATGCTCGGCGTAGTCGCGCTGAGCCTGCTCCCAGTCCGGCGCGTGACGCCGCCAGACGGCGGGATCCTGGCGCCGCAGCGCCGCCAGCAAGGGCTCAGCCTCGTCCGCCGGCGCCTGCGCGAGCCAGGCGCGCCCCATGGCCGAAGGCAGCAGCGGCAGCAAGGCGCCGATGTCCGGCCGGAACGACACGGCGTCATGGCCGCGACAGGTTTCCACGTACACCATGTTCAGGCCGTGATGCATGCCCAGCGAGGCCGAGCCGCCCGCCGCATCGGCCAGGCGCTTCATCAGCGGGCGCGCCAATTGGCGAACCTTGATGCTGGCCAGAAGCGGATAGCTCAGCGACAACACCGCCGTACCAAGCCGGTACCGCCGCAAGCCCCCGTCGTAGCGCAGCAAGCCGCGCTGCATCAGCGTGGTGGTCAAGCGTGAAATCGTGGCCTTGGACAGGCCGGTGCGGTCCGCCAGTTCGCGGTTGCTGAGCGCGGGTTCGCCATGCCGGAACGCCTGCAGCACTGACAAGCCGTGCGCCAGCGTGGTGGCGAAGGCGGGGTCGGCATGGCGCTCGCCGGGGCGGGTGGTCATGGTGGAGGTCCTGGGCGCGGCGCGCGCGGAATGCGCGGTCTGTCCCTGCCGATCATAGAGCAGCGACGGCCCGCCATGCGTTCAAGATATCAAAACACTTGTCTCAAATCCCGCGGCCTTTTGCTAGCCTGGATTCAACACGGCGCGGCACGCATCAGCGCCCATGATGAAACGGAGACTAGCCATGATCAGGGACCCTGACGGATTCCCGCAATTCCTCGAATCGCTGCGCCGCTACGTGCGAGAGCAACTGGCGCCGCGCGAAGCCGAGGTCGCCCGCCTGGACGAGGTGCCGCAGGACCTGGTCGCCAGCATGGCCGCGCAGGGACTGTTCGGCTATTCCATCCCGGAGCAATACGGCGGCGACGGCATGACGACCGAGGAGCTGATCCTGGCGGCCATGGAACTGTCGCAATGCTCGGTGGCGTTTCGCGCCCGGGTCGGCACCAACACGGGCATCGGCTCCGAGGCGCTGGTGGCGGACGGCACCGACGCGCAGAAGGCCCGCTACCTGCCGCGGCTGGCCTCCGGGGAACTGACCGGCTGCTTCGCCCTGACCGAGCCGCAGGCGGGTTCCGACGCCACTGCGCTGCGCACCACCGCCGTGCGCGACGGCGACCACTATGTGCTGAACGGCGAGAAGTGCTTCATCACCAATGCCCCGCTGGCGGGCCTGTTCACCGTCATGGCGCGCACCGATCCCGATGCGCCTGGCGCCAAGGGCATCACCGCATTCATCGTGGAGCGCGGCACGCCGGGCCTGTCCACCGGCCAGCCCTACGACAAGATGGGCCAGGCCGGATCGCCGGTTTCCGCCGTGCATTTCGAGGACTGCCGCGTGCCGGCAGACTGCATCATCGGCGGCCAGGAAGGCGTGGGCTTCAAGACGGCCATGAAGGTGCTGAACAAGCAGCGCATCCATCTGGCCGCGCTGTGCATCGGCCCGGCGATCCGCATGCTGGACGACACGCTGCGCTTCGTGGCCGAGCGCCAGCAGTTCGGCAAGCCGCTGATGGACTTCCAGTTGATCCAGGCCATGCTGGCCGACTGCCAGACCGAGATCCAGGCCGCCCGCGCGCTGGTTCTGCAAACCGCCCGAGAGCGCGATGCGGGCGAGGACGTGACGCTGAACGCCTCGATCTGCAAGTACTTCGCGTCCGAGATGTGTGGCCGCGTGGCGGACCGATGTGTGCAGATGCATGGCGGGTATGGCTACATCGCCGATCACGGCATCGAACGCTTCTACCGCGACGTGCGCCTGTTCCGCCTGTACGAGGGCACCAGCCAGATCCATCAATTGAACATCGCCCGCCATACGCTGAGCCAGGCGGGCTACACGCCCGGCCGCTAGGGCAATACAGGGACCGCAGCCGCAAGAAGCCGGCGGCCCGCCAAACCAAAGGAGACTTCCATCATGCTGCACAAGCACCTGCCGAAGTGGATCGGCGCCATGGCCGCCGCCTTCGCCTGCGCGGCGCTGCCGCCGCAAGCCGCGGCCGCCTATCCCGACAAGCCCGTGAGGCTGATCGTGCCCTTCGCCCCGGGCGGCTCGACCGACATCCTGGGCCGCCTGCTGGCCGAGGCGCTGCATCCCATCCTGGGCCAGCCGGTCATTGTGGAGAACAAGCCCGGCGCTGGCGGCAACATCGGCGGCGACTTCGTGGCCCGCGCCGCGCCCGACGGCTACACGCTGCTGCTGGCCGCTGCCGGTCCCACCGTCATCAATCCCAGCCTGTACGCCAACATGCCGTTCAACCCGGCCAAGGACCTGGCGCCCATCACCTGCCTGGAACGCGAACACAACCTGATGGTGGTGACGAAGTCCATGCCGGTGAAGACGCTAGAGGAGTTCCTGCAGTACGCGCGCAACAACCCCGGCAAACTGTCGTTCGGCTCTCCCGGCAACGGTTCGCCCGCGCAACTGGCTGGCGAACTGCTCAAGCAGCAGACCGGCATCCAGGCCGAGCACGTGCCCTACAAAGGCACCGGCCCCGCCATCACCGACCTGGTGGCCGGCCACATCGATTTCATGATCGACAACATGCCTGCGCTGCTGCCGCAGGTCAAGGCGGGTGGCCTGCGCGCGCTGGCGGTCCCCAGCGACCAGCGCGCCACCGCCGCCCCTGACATTCCCACCTTCGATGAAGCGGGCCAGAAGGGCTTTGTGGTGATGGCCTGGAAGGGTTTGATGGCGCCCGCCGGCACCGATCCGGCGGTGATCGAACGGCTGCACGCGGCGGTGGTCAAGGCGCTGCAAGACCCGCAGCTGCGCACCCGCTTCCAGGAGCTGGGCGCGGAACCGCTGGCCAGCACGCCCGCCGAGTTCGCCAAGCAGATCGCGGACGAAACCGCCTGGTGGGGCAAGCTGGTGCAGTCCACCGGCACCCGCATCCAGTAAGCCCGCCGGGAGACCGCCATGCAAGCCTTGACCCGAACGTTGCGCGCGCTGTGCGCCGTCGCCCTGCTGGGCGCGGCCGGGGCGGCGCAGGCTGCCTATCCCGACAAGCCGGTACGCCTGATCGTGCCCTACGCGGCCGGCGGCGGCACCGACACCGCGGCGCGCATGATCGCCCGCAAGCTGGCGCCCTTGCTGGGCCAGCCCGTGGTGGTCGAAAACAAGCCCGGCGGCGCCACGCAGATCGGCACCGCTTTTGTCGCCAGCGCCGCGCCCGACGGCTACACCTTGCTGATGGGCACCGCCAACCTGGCGACCAACAGCGTGCTGTACGCCAAGCTGCCCTATGACGTGAAGAAGAACCTGACGCCCGTGGTCTGGGCCACGGATGTGCCGGTCTACCTGCTGCTGCCCGCAGCCAGCCCGATACGCAGCCTGGAAGGCTTGAAGCGCGCTGCCGCGCAGCAGCAGGGGCTGACTTTCGCCACTGCGGGAACGGGCAGCATCCCCCATCTGGCAGGCGAACAGTTCGCGCACCAGACCGGCATCGCGCTGCGGCACATCCCGTACAAGGGCAGCAGCGAAGCCGCCACCGCACTGGTCGGCGGCCAGGTCCAGATGAGCTTCGACAACCTGCCGCCGGTGTATGCGCAGGTCAAGGCGGGACGTCTGCGCGCCGTCGCCATCGCCTCGCAAACACGCAATCCCGAGCTGCCCGACGTGCCCACGCTGGCTGAACTGGGCGTGCCGATGTCGGCCTCGTCCTGGTGGGGCGTGATGGCGCCCGCCGGTACGCCCAAGGAGGTGATAGCCCTGCTGAACCGGCAGATCAACGCCGTGCTGGCCGATCCGGAAGTGCGCAGCTACTTCAGCGGGCTGGGCATGCAAGCCACGGGGGGCACGGCCGAAGCGTTCGGCCGGCACATCGCCGACGAAACCGACAGATGGCGCGCCGTGGTCAAGCAGGCCGGCGTCAAGATCGAGGAATAAACCATGCAGTCCAAGCCAGAACGCAACGGCGGCGACGCCCTGCAAGACCTGTGCGCGCGCGTGCGCCGCTTCGTCGACGAGGTGGCGATACCGGCCGAGTCCCCCGCCATTGCCCGCGACGTGGCCGCGCTGGATCGCTGCGTCGCCCAATTGCGCGTACAGGCCCGCGAGGCCGGCCTGTATGCGCCCCAGTTGCCGCAGGAATGGGGCGGACTGGGCTTGGGCTGGCGCGCCCTGGCACAGGTGCTGGAAGAAGCGGGGCGCGGCTTCCTGGGCCCCGCCGCGCTGAACTGCGCCGCGCCCGACCAGCCCAACATGTTGACGTTGCTGCGCCTGGGCGACACCGCCCAGCAGGAGCGCTTCCTCGCGCCGCTGGTGCGCGGCGAACAGCGCGCCTGCTTCGCCATGACCGAGCCCGCCCCCGGCGCCGGCTCCGATCCGTCCATGCTGCGCACGCGCGCCGAAAGGCGCAACGGACGCTGGGTGCTCAACGGCCACAAGCAATTCATCAGCGGCGGCGTGGGTGCGGATTTCGCGCTGGTGCTGGCGCGCACCGATACCGGCGCCACGCTGTTCCTGGTGCCGGCGGACACGCCGGGCTACCAGGTGGTGCGCGACATCGGCATGGTGACGGGCTACCAGATCGGCGGCCACGCCGAAATCCTGCTGCAAGACTGCGAGGTCGGTGACGAGGCCGTGCTGGGCGAGCCCGGCCGCGGCCTGGAATATGCGCAGCTGCGGCTGGAACCTGCCCGGCTGTCCCATTGCATGCGCTACATCGGCCGCGCCCGGCGCGCGCTGGAGACGGCGCAGGCCTATGTGGTGCGGCGCGAATCCTTCGGCGCGCGCCTGGCTGACCTGCAACAGATCCAGGCCATGGTCGCGGACTCCCACATCGACCTGCATGCCAGCCGCCTCATGACGCTGGACTGCGCAGCCCGCATGGACGAAGGCCTGTCGGTGAAACAGCACAGCGCCATGGCCAAGGTCTTTGTGTCCGAGGCCGTGAACCGCGTGGCCGACCGCGCCGTACAGATGATGGGCGCATCGGGCCTGTCGGACGACACGCCCGTATCCATGGTCTGGCAGGAGATGCGCCCCTTCCGCATTTATGACGGCGCCAACGAATTGCACCGCGCCACGCTGGCGCGCCGGCTGCTGGCCTGAGCCCTTAAGGAGACGAACATGGAAAATCCCGAATTCCAGGCCTACCGCCTGCACGCAGGCGCGGCGGGCGAACCGCCGCAGGGCCGTTTCGACACGCTGACCGCGGACCAATTGTCCGCGGGCGACACGCTCATCAAGGTGGCCTATGCCGGCCTGAACTACAAGGACGCGCTGGCCCAGGCCGGGCGCGGTGGCATCATCCGCGAGTATCCGCGCATCGGCGGCATTGATCTTTCTGGCACCGTTGTGCATTCCGCCGACCCTGCGCTCGCGCCCGGCCAGGAGGTCGTGGTGCATGGCTTCGGCATCGGTGTGGATTGCGACGGCGGCTATGCCGAGTATGCGCGGGTGCGCCACGACTGGGTGCTGCCGCTGCCCGCCGGCATTGGACTGCGCGATGCGGCCGTGCTGGGCGCTGCGGGCTACACCGCGGCGCTCTCGCTGCACTGGATGGAGCATTGCGGACTGACGCCGGAACAAGGCGAGGTCCTGGTCACCGGCGCAACCGGCGGCGTTGCCGGCGTCGCCATCGACATCCTGAGCCAGCGCGGCTATCGCGTCTGCGCCATGTCCGGCAAGCCGGATGCGGCGGACTATCTGCGCTCGTTGGGCGCGCAAGAGGTGATTGCCCCGCCCGACCTGTCGGCCGGCATCAAGCCGCTCATGAGCGCGCGCTGGGCCGGCGTGGTCGACTCCGTGGGCGGGCCGCTGCTGGCCCACGCGTTGGCCAGCCTGAAGCCGGACGGCGTGGCCGCCGCCTTCGGCAACGCCGGCGGCGCGGAACTGCCCACCACCGTCATCCCTTTCATCTTGCGCGGCGTCAAGCTGCTGGGCATCAACGCCAACAGCCCCATGCCGCTGCGGCGCCAGGTATGGAACAAGCTCGCCGCCGAATACCGCCCCGCGCACCTGGACCTGATCGCGCGCGTCATCGAACCCCGCCAGCTGCCGCAAGCGCTGGCCGCCATGCTCGAACGCGGCAGCACGGGCCGCAGCGTCGTGCGCTACTCCTGATTTTTCATCGCCACATCATGACTGACTCTTCCCTGTCCCGCCTCTTCAATCCGCAAGGCATCGCCATCGTCGGCGCCTCGGCCACGCCCGGCAAGATCGGCGCGATGCCGGTGAAGCTGCTGCTCCAGCACGGCTACGGCGGCCGCATCATCCCCGTCAACCCGCGCGCAGACGCAATCGCCGGCCTGCCGGCCGTACCCGGCCTGGACGCGCTGGACGCGGAGGTGGACCTGGCCATTCTGGCCGTGCCGGCCGCTCATGCCGCGCAGGCGCTGGAACGCGCCCGGCCCGGGCAGGTAGGCGCCGCCGTGGTGTTCACCTCGGGTTTTTCCGAGACCGGCGCGCAAGGGGCCGCGCAACAGGAACGGCTCTGCGCCATCGCGCGCGAGCGCGGCATCCGCCTGCTGGGGCCGAATTGCCTGGGCTTCATGAACGTGCGGCGCAATGTCTACGCAACGTTCTCGCCCGCCCCCGCCAACGGCATCGTCGCCGCCGGCGGCATTGGCATGGTGTCGCAGAGCGGCGCATTCGGCGCCTACGCCTACAGCATGGCGCGCGAGCGCGCCCTGGGCCTGTCGCACTGGATCAGCACCGGCAACGAGGCCGACATCGACGTGGCCGACTGCATCGAATGGCTGGCTCGCGACACCGATACGCGCGTCATCATGGCCTACATGGAAGGCTGCCGCGACGGCGCCAAGCTGCGCCTCGCCCTGGCCGCGGCGCGCGCGGCCGGCAAACCCGTCGTCGTCACCAAGATCGGCCGTACCCAGGCCGGCGCGCAAGCCGCGGCTTCGCATACCGCTGCGCTGGCCGGCGATGATGCCGTCTACGACGCGCTGTTCCGCCAATACGGCGCCCTGCGCGCGCGCACCATCGAGGAATTCTTCAACCTGGGCTATGCGCTGGACACCTGGAAACAGCCGCCGCAGGGCCGCCGGCTGGGGATCTTCACCATCTCTGGCGGCGTGGGCGCCTTGATGGCCGACGAGGCCGACGACACTGGCCTGGCGCTGCCCGAGCCCGCCGCCGAAGCGCAAGCCCGCCTGCTGGAGCGCGTGCCCTTCGCCAGCGGCCGCAATCCCGTCGACGTCACCGGCCAGGCCGTGTCCGAACCCGGGCTGCTGCTGGCCACCGCCGACGACATGCTGGCCGATGGACGCTACGACGCGCTGGCCGTCTTCCTGGCCGCCGCAGGATCCTCCGAAGCCTTGTGGCCTACCTTCGAGGCTTTCGCAAGGCAGATGCAGGCCCGCCATCCAGACGTGCCGTTGGCCATCAGCGCGCTGTTCCCGCCCGCGCGCCGCCGGGAACTGGAGCAACTGGGCTGCCTGGTGTTCACTGATCCCAGCGCCGCCATCCGCACGATAGGCGCGGTGGCCGGGCTGGCTGCTCATACGGGTAGCGACGTGGTTGACGATGCTCCCACGATGCCCGCGGCGCACACACCGCCATTGCTGGACGCCTACAACGAAGTCCAGGCCATGGCGCTGCTGCGCCAGGCCGGCTTGCCGGCCTCGCCCTGCACGCTGGCCGCCGACGTGGACGCGGCGGTGCGCGCCGTCGCCGAGCTGGCTGCTACGGACGGCGACGCCGCTCCCGTCGTGCTCAAGGTGGTATCGCCCGACATCACGCACAAGAGCGACGTAGGCGGCGTGAAGCTCAACATCCGCGGCGAAGCCGCCGTGCGGCAGGCCTATGCCGACATCATGGGCGCCGTGCGCCAGCACCGGCCCGACGCCCGCATCGACGGCGTGCTCGTCGCGCCCATGGCAACCAAGGGCGTGGAATGCATCGCCGGCGTGCATTGCGACCCGGTGTTCGGGCCGGTCGTCATGTTCGGGTTGGGCGGCGTCTTCGTCGAAGTGCTCAAGGATGTGAGCTTCCGCCTGGCCCCCTTCGGTCGCGAGGAAGCCCTGGCGATGATCCGCGAGATCAAGGGCTACGCGCTGCTGCAAGGCGCGCGCGGCGCGCCTCCTTGCGACGTCGATGCGCTGGCTGACGCGCTGGCGGCGCTATCCCGCTACGCCCACGCGCGGCGGGAGGACTTCAGTTCAATGGAGATCAATCCCTTGCTGGCGCTGCCCGAGGGACAAGGGGTGGTGGCACTGGATGCGGTGGTGATGCGGGGCTAGGTGCCACCCGGACGGTGGCGCCGATGCGGCCGCGGGCTGCTACGCGTCCATCCCCCACCGCCTGGCATGCTTGCGGGTGTTGGTCTTGATCCAACGCCCCAAGCGCTCGATCAACGTGCGCTCCGCGCCCCCCGGCGCCTGCGCCAGCAGTCCTGCCTGCACCTCATCCAAGGCGACGGGAAGCGCATCCACCAGCGACTCCCCTGCTGCCCTGACGTAGCGCAGGGCAAAACCCAACTCCCTAGCCATGGTCGCGATATGTTCCGCGCCGATGCTGCCCGGCTTCACTTCACCGCCGATCGCAAACGCGAAATTGCGAGCAAGCCCGGAGTACATGCCCGTGCACATCAGGTCATAAAAGGGCGCCAGCCGGTATCGGCCATCTTGCGTCTGCAGCACGGACAGGTTCTTGGCATGGCTATCGTTGTTGCCGACGCACAAGTTGAAGAATATCCATTGCAGGAATCGCTTCAAATCCGCCGCGCCGATGCCCATGCTTCCCAACAGCTCCCGACATTGCTGCAGCGACGGACCGCCATCGGACTCATACTTCACGTCGGACGGTTTGCCAGCCAGCTGGCAGAGATCCAACTGATGCAGCCGCAGCAAACCACCCTTGCCGTCAGGCTTGCGGTCATACCGGGTAATCAGGCATGCGCGCGTATCGGGCTGATAGCGGACTTCCGCCACGCCCAGGCCCATTCTGGCGGCCAACTGCATGACCAGCGTTTCGTTCAGGGCCGATGACCATACGCCATCGAGGCCGCGAATATCCGGCTTCAGAATATGCGTGGACGGTGCAGCCCCCTCGGGTATCGCTGGCGAACCATCGGGCATGACCGTCAATAGAAGCTTGTCCTGCGCCCCGGCCAGAGAAATGCGGGCGCCCTCGGCGTTCTCCGCCGCCAGCGCGGGCACGGCCACGTTTTGCAGGCGCTTTGTCACGTCCTGCCATGTAGCAACCCGGTGGCGCGCCGGCGCGGGCCGCTCCCCTTGCGGCAGTATCGTCAACCCGCTGGCGGTATCCCCGCCCACGCTGCGCAGCAGACCGAAGACCGTGGTGGCATGGCGGCTGACCTGCAGAAACTTGCGTACATGCCCTTCGGGCAACAGGTTTTCAAAAAAAGCATGCACGGCATCGCCCGCATGATCGCCGCTGCGCAGAGGCACCGACGGCGAAATGGCATGCGCGCCAGACCAATTCAGCCAGGCATCTTCGTACACGAAGCGCAACGGCCTCTCGTCGAACAAGCGGCCGACCTTGCGGTCAGCGTGATAGAGGTCCAGCGCGTCAGCGACGGTCATGGCAGCCTCGGGCGCTTGGGCGCTACCTGCACTTCCAGGCCCAGCAGATCCAGCATGTCCAGCACCTTCTGCAATTGCAGCGTGGGCTTGCCGCGCTCCAGATCCACCACATAGCGGTTGCCGGTGCCAGACAGGCCAGCCAAGTCCGCTTGCAGCAAGCCCTGCGAGCGCCGCACGGCCTTCACCAATTCGCCCAGTTCGGTCGATGTGCGGATCGTTACGCCGGCCCCGCCTGCGAGCTCGGCAGGAATATCTTGCGAGGGCATGGCCGCCTCCAAAATTACCGATCGGTAATTTTAGGATAAAAATTTGATTGGCGCAGGAAAAAAATTACCGAGCGGGAAAAATTTGCCGCAGCACATTTTTCTACGGCGAAAAAATTACCGAACGGGAATATTTTTTTCTATCCAAGCGGATTTTTTGTACAAAATTACCGATCGGTAATTTTTTAATCACTGCTTGTGAAACGTCTCCCAAAAGAAAAAAGGCGCCAAGGGGCGCCTTTCTTTCTTCAAGCGGATGCGCCGCTTACTTCAGCAGCAACGCATTCAAGCGCTTCACGAACGCGGCCGGGTCGGCGATCTGCGCGCCTTCGGCCAGCAGCGCCTGATCCAGCAGCAGGCGCGCCCACTGGTCGAATTCGCCGTCTTCGGCAGCGCGGATGCGGGCCAGCAGCGGGTGCTCCGGGTTGATTTCCAGCACCGGCTTGACGTTGGGCGCTTCCTGGCCGGCGGCCTTGAGCATGCGCAGCAGGTGCGGGCTGAGTTCGTTCTGGCCCACCACCACGCACGCCGGCGAGTCCACCAGGCGCAGCGTCACGCGCACTTCCTTGACCTGGTCTTCCAACGTCTTCTGCAGGCGCTCGACCAGCGGCTTGAAGTCCTCGGCCACTTCGGCCTGGTGCTTCTTTTCTTCCTCGTCGGCCAGCTCGGCCAGGTCCAGGCCGCCCTTGGCCACCGACACCAGCGACTTGCCGTCGAATTCACGCAGATAGGACAGCATCCATTCGTCCACGCGGTCCGACAACAGCAGGACTTCGATGCCCTTCTTGCGGAAGATTTCCAGATGCGGGCTGTTGCTGGCCGCGGCGAAGGTATCCGCCGTGACGTAGTAGATCTTGTCCTGGCCTTCCTTCATGCGCGACACGTAGTCGGCGAACGACACGGTCTGGGCCTGTTCGCCCGTGTGGGTCGAGGCGAAACGCATGAGCTTGGCGATGCGTTCCAGGTTGGCCGAGTCCTCGCCCGCGCCTTCCTTCAGCACCTGGCCGAACTCCGACCAGAACGTGGCGTAGTCTTCCGGCTTGTTCTCCGCCATGTCTTCCAGCAGCGACAGGATGCGCTTGGCCGAACCTTCGCGGATGGCGCGCACGTCGCGGCTTTCCTGCAGGATTTCACGCGACACGTTCAGCGGCAGGTCGGCCGAGTCGATCACGCCGCGCACGAAGCGCAGGTACGACGGCAGCAGCTGGTCGGCGTCGTCCATGATGAAGACGCGCTTGACGTACAGCTTCACGCCGTGGCGGCCGTCGCGGTCCCACATGTCCATGGGCGCATGCTTGGGCACGTACAGCAGCTGCGTGTATTCGCTGCGGCCTTCGACGCGGTTGTGGGTCCAGGCCAGCGGGTCGTCGTAGTCGTGCGACACCGTCTTGTAGAACTCGCGATACTGCTCTTCCGTGACGTCCGACTTGCTGCGGGCCCACAGCGCATTGGCCTGGTTCACCGTTTCCAGTTCTTCGGTCTTGACCTGCTCGCCCTTTTCCTCGTCCCACTCTTCCTTGGCCATGCGGATGGGCAGGGAGATGTGGTCCGAGTAGCGGCGCAGGATCTCGCGCAGCTTCCAGCCGTTGAGCAATTCGTCTTCGTCGGCGCGCAGGTGCAGCGTCACGTCCGTGCCGCGCGTGGCCTTCTCGGCAGCGGCGATGGTGAATTCGCCCTGGCCGTCGGATTCCCACTGGATCGCGTCCGTGGCGCCGGCGCGGCGGCTGACCACCGTGACCTTGTCGGCCACGATGAACGACGAATAGAAGCCCACGCCGAACTGGCCGATCAGCTGCGCATCCTTCTGCTTGTCGCCGGTCAGCTGCGAGAAGAATTCCCGCGTGCCGGAGCGCGCGATCGTGCCCAGGTTGGCCACGGCTTCTTCACGCGACAGGCCAATGCCGTTGTCGGAAATCGTGATGGTGTGGGCGGCCTTGTCGTAGCTGACCGTGATGGCCAGTTCGCCATTGCCTTCCAGCAGTTCGGGCTGGTCGATGGCCTCGAAGCGCAGCTTGTCGCAGGCATCCGATGCGTTCGACACCAGCTCGCGCAGGAAGATTTCCTTGTTGCTGTACAGCGAATGGATCATCAGGTGCAGCAGCTGCTTCACCTCTGCCTGGAACCCCAGGGTTTCGGACGTGGAAGGCGTGGCGGTTTGGCTCATAGTTCTACGTGGCTAGGTAAAAATTAGGGACGGTTATTGGCTGCCGGGACATCTGGCCCGCGCGGCCGCCGGGAAACCCTACTGATGTGGGGGCCAATGGCGCACTTTCAAGGGCGGGCAAAAAAACCCCCGCAGGTTCTAGCCTCCCCTTTTGGGGAGTGGCGGCAGCGCCTCAGAAAATCGAGAACACCTTGCGGTAACGTGTCTTCGCTTCCAGCACCGCTTCATACTGCGGCACCGCCAGCTTGCCGACCCGGACCAGCTTGCGTATGTCGGCAGCCGTGATCTGCCGTGTTTCTTGCGAACTCAGCAGGAAATCCGCCGCGCCGCGGTCCATGATCTGATAGATCGAATGGGAAATCAGCTGCGAGGGTCCAAGCTCATCCAGGTAATAGAGCTTCTCTCCCTTCTGCCAGACCGTGCCGAAGTTGTGATAAACCACGCCGCGCTTGATCCATTCCCCAGCCGGCGCATCCGCCAGCTGGTTGACCAGCGTGGAACGGGACACCAGCCCGCCGCCCCCGCCCCGCGAGTTGCGGGCCCAAACTTCCTGCGCCTGCAGGAACAACGTCTGTTTGCCATCCGTGTACACGTATGGCGACAGCGCGGTGTATGTGCCCGAAGCCAACGGGTCGTCACCCGCCCGTTCCACCTGCCGCGTCTGCGTGTTGTAGAAAAAGATACCGTCCTTGCTGCGGAACAGCGCCTGGTACACATGCCGGCCGTGCTCGCTCAACAGCCGGTACGGCGCATGGGCCGCGTCAAAGGGCTGCGCACCCACGTACACCATGCCGTCGCGCGGGTCTTGCAGATAGGGCTGGCGGTACAGGTCGCCCACCATGAAGGTGTACAGCGCGGGATCATCCGACAGCGGCAGCAACTGCTCGTGGAAATAGACGCGGCGGCCATCGGCGAAGAAATCGTCGCTGGAACGCACGTCCCCGTCCCGGCCTGCCGGCAGGCGGCGTAGCGAGGCCGGCGCCGCCTGCGGCATTTCGCGCCCGCGGTAGTACACGCGCACATCGTCGGTGGCCAGCTCGCGGTCCAGCAGCGGCCGGTAGGGCCGGGCGCTGGCCGGCAGGGCGACGAACGGATACAGGTAGGTCTGCGGCTTGGGGCCGGCGTCCGCCTGGTACTGGATCCTCTGCCAGAACTCGTCCAGCATGCCCAGCTCCTCGTTGCGCACGCTGTGCATCGAGCAGAAAACCGTAACCGCGCCGTCGCTGAAATAGCTGTTGCCCAGGTAGCGCGCCGACGCCGGCTTCATGTCGGGCACGACCTGATTGCCGCAATACACGCGGCGCTGGTCCCTGGCCGCCTGCCTGCCGTCGAAGGCTCCGGTATCGAAGGCCGTGAAACTGGCTGGATCGGCCTCGTCCATGCGGTAGTAGCCGTTGCTGGGGACGGCGGCGTAAACGCCGCCCTGATAATTCTTATAGATGCTGTTGCCGTAAGACTGCCCACGGTCGACGGCCGCGAAGTCGTCGCCGTCCATCAACCAGAACAACAGGAACATCGGCAGCGCGGCGATGATCAGGACCAGCGTGATCACGGCCCATTTGGCGCGTTTTTGCATGGAGTGGCGGGGCTGACCTGCCGTTGATTGGCGACCAGGGATTCTAACCAGCGGCGGAGATCCCGGCCCGCGCCTGCGCCCCCTCCCGGTCCGTCCCCGGACGGCACGGGGCCTTCCCCGCTAAAATCCCGCACTTTCCTCCCCTACCCCGACCCTGGCCGGCCCATCCGCCATGCAACCCGCCTCCCTGACCCAACCCGCCCCCCACGGCTCATCCGACGCCGACCCCAGCCCTGACCTGGTCTACGGCCCCGACGACCGCCCCGCGCCTCCCGTCGCCTTCGTCGCCGCCTTGCAGCACCTGCTGGCCATCCTGGTTCCCATCGTCACCCCTGGCCTGCTGATCTGCCAGGCCCTGGGCGTGAGCACCCGCGACACCACCCTGATCGTGTCCATGTCGCTGGTCATCTCCGGCATCGCCACCTACGTCCAGTGCAAGCGCTTCGGCCCCCTGGGCGCCGGACTGCTGATCGTGCAGGGCACCAGCTTCAACTTCGTCGGCCCACTGATCGCTGGCGGCTCGGTCATGGTCAAGCAAGGCACCCCGGTCGAAGCCGTCATGGCCGCCATCTTCGGCGTGGTCATCGCCGGCTCCTTCGTCGAAATGGGCATCAGCCGCATCCTGCCCTTCGTCAAGCGCCTGATCACCCCGCTGGTCACCGGCATCGTCGTGCTGCTGATCGGCCTGACGCTGATCAAGGTCGGCCTCATCAGCATGGGCGGCGGCTACAGCGCCATGGGCAACGGCACCTTCGCCAGCGCCGAGAACCTGACCCTGTCCGGCCTGGTCCTGGGCACCATCATCCTGCTGAACCGCGTGCCGGTCGTGTGGGTGCGCAGCACCGCCCTGGTGCTGGCGCTGGCCGTCGGCTACATCGCCGCCGCCTACATGGGCCGCCTGGACTTCACCGGCGCCCGCGAAGCCGCCCTGTTCCAGATCCCCACCCCGCTGCACTTCGGCCTGGGTTTCTCGTGGGCGCTGTTCGTGCCCATGCTGATCATCTACCTGGTCACGTCCCTGGAAGCCATCGGCGACGTCACCGCCACCAGCAAGGTCTCCAAGCAGCCCGTCGAAGGCCCGCTGTGGATGCAGCGTATCAAGGGCGGCGTCCTGGTCAACGGCGCGAATTCGCTCCTGGCCGGGGTCTTCAACACCTTCCCCAGCTCGGTCTTCGCGCAGAACAACGGCGTGATCCAGCTGACCGGCATCGCCAGCCGCCACGTCGGCGTATGGATCGCCGGCATGCTGATCCTGCTGGGCCTGTTCCCGGCCGTGGCCGGCATCCTGCAGGCCGTGCCCGAACCCGTCCTGGGCGGCGCCGCCATGGTCATGTTCGGCGCGGTCGCCGCGTCCGGCATCAACATCCTGGCCGGCATCCACCTGGACCGCCGCGCCCTGCTGATCATCGCCGTGTCCCTGGCCCTGGGCCTGGGCGTGTCCCAAGTGCCGGAAATCCTGTCGCACCTGCCCCATGCCGTGAAGAACGTGCTGGAGTCGGGCGTCGCCACCGGCGGCATCTGCGCGCTGGTGATGAACTGGTTTTTGCCTGAGAAGAAGTAAGGCTGCGAATTCCTCGGAAAGCCGGTCCCGGCCTGCGCCTGTGTGCGGAGGGACTGGCCCCCGTCAGATGGCTGGATCCAGGGCCGCCTGACAATTTTTCCCAGACCGCATATAATCGCCGTCTTCGCTTCTCCCGCGACCGTCATCTGGACGTGTCCGCGACCTCCTAGCCCGGGTGGTGAAATTGGTAGACGCAGGGGACTCAAAATCCCCCGCCGCAAGGCGTGCCGGTTCGATTCCGGCCCCGGGCACCAGAATTCAAAAAGCCGTCCCTGCAAATGCAGGGACGGCTTTTTGCTTTGAAAGACGGTGAGCGTCGCCGTTAGCGAAATATCCCAACTCAGGCTACGAATATCGGCAATCCCCGTGGACCCCTATCATGCACCTTGGCTCTACAGCGAACGGAAACGCACGCCTCAGAGCGCCTACTTTGAGGCCAGACCGAGGCATCGCTGAGCATTCTGGGCTTGTCCGGGCTATCGCCAATGCTGGCATTTGTGCGCAGCCGCCTCTGCCGGTATCTTGTCGGCACCGTCAGCCGCCAAAGCTCGGCTTTGGGCGCCCCTGACTGTCCGCACCGGCTCGAGCATTTTCATGAAAGTGCCATCTCTTCGACTGTGGCCTCCTTCGAGAACTGCGTTTTCGCGAGGTGCCGAAGTGCAGGAATCTCCTTGTCGAATGCATTCTCCATTCTTCTCACATGTTCGACGAGCCACTTAATCATGCTTGGCCAGCTCTCTCGGTTGTGTCCGTCGAAGGAAGCAGCGCATTCGATCAGTGACACCTTTTTGTCGTCCATGCGCCGCCAGGACAGCGGACCTTCGAAAGCCACCTCAAGCTCCTCCCGGCGTGCGTAGAGGTAGTCGAACAGCGCTTTGTTCGCCTCCTTCGATCGTGTGCCTAGGGCGAACTCTACCCGCGCCTCGTCTCTGTTGAAGATCATCGAATAGTAGATGCCGCTGGCGCCGGAGCCCGCATTGAGCCAATGGTCTCGGCTGGGACTGACGTTGGCGTAGAGTTCCACATTCGCTGTCCGAAGCGCCTCTAGGGCCGCATGCCAGAAATCCGTGCGCAACTGATACCGTGTCGCCTGGCCGCGCTCCGAGGACTGTTCCTCGTCTTCCTTTTCGGAAATGCCAATCATGAGTTCTTCGGCTTCTGGAAGCGGAATGACCTGTTCGACAGTGAGGAACAGATCGTCTCCGTCCTTGAACGGCGTCGCTCGAAAGCACTTCACGAACACCCGATGCTTCAATAGCCACAAAACAGTGGATGTCACTTCCTTTCGGAACTGCGCCGCCACCATGATGAGACGCTGATCGTTGCCGGGGTTCAGCACGACCTCCGCAAATTCTTCCTGTCCCAAAAAGTCGCAGATGAGCGCCTTCGCATCCTGGCCCGGTCCGGACTTGTCCAGATACTTCTGAAAGACCTCGGCGATCTGTGACTTCGACAAGGTTGAGCAGTAGGAGGCGTATTTGAGAGCTTGCCAAACGACGTCTTTTCCCGAGTCGTCAAGCTTGTTCTCGATGATGACTAAGTCACCGTTCTTATCGATGGCCAGCAGGTCGAGTCGCTCCCGGGTGTCGTCGAAGCCGTCGAATTCCTTTTGGATGATGAGAAGCTCTTCGCCCAGAGCATCTGGCTGATTAGCCAGCCATTCCTGAAGATGGTGCCGTTCGGTGAATCCCAGTTCCGAAAAACTCACCTCCTTCAGCTTGATGATGCGATTCGATGCATGGTCAATTCGGAACATGTATGGTCAATCCGGTTTCCGTTGTTGGGACGCATGTGGGCAATGCGGGCACGCCCGGTAGGAGCAGTGCTAGAGGCCACTATGTTACAAAATCATACTTCATCAAGCCTTGTGGTGCAGTCGCGGCCCCCGGGGGAGGTAGGCGGCTTTACAGACAGAGGATCTTCGATGGCCAAGTTATTTTTCTCTTATTCGCATGATGACGAGCAATATCGCGATCAGCTCGAAAAACACCTCGCGCCCTTGCAACACTAGGGACTCATCGAGTCTTGGCATGACCGCCGTATTGTCGCGGGCTGCCGCTTGGAAGCGGAGATTGATCAGCAGATCAACGCGGCGGATGTGATCCTTCTGCTTGTGAGTTCAAGCTTTTTGGCGTCCGACCACTCGGCACAGACTGTTGTAGACGGATGTTGACAGTCCTGTGCCCAGTTCCCCGCAAGACGATCAATTAACCGTCACGCCCGCCTCGCGCACCACATCGCCCCACAAAGAAATCTCCTTCACGATCTGATCGCGAAAATCCTGCGGGCTACCCGGCGCAGCCTCTTCCCCGGTCGCCTTCAAACGATCGGCCATCTCGGGCTTCACGACGGCCGCATTGATCGCCGCGTTCAGCTTGACCTGCACCTGCGGCGGCACGCCCTTGGGCGCGATGATGCCGTACCACACCGTCACGTCATACGGCACGCCAGCCTCGCGCACCGTCGGGATGTCCGGCGCCGAGGACACGCGCTGCGGCAAGGTCACGGCCAGCACCTTCAGGCGCTTGTCCTCGCGGTAAGGCAGGGTCGAGCCGGCCGTGGTCAGCATCGCGTTGACCTGGCCTGAGACCGTGTCCGTCAGAGCCGGCGCGGACCCTTTGTACGGGATATGGACCATGGTGATACCGGCCGTCTTCAAGAAGGCCTCCATCGCCAGATGCGATATGCCGCCCGTACCCGACGAGGCATAGGTCAACCCGCCCGGCTTCTTCTTGGCCAAAGCCACCAGATCACCCAGGCTATCCGCCGGCACGCTGGGATTGACCGATACGAAGAACGGCGCACGCGCGATCATGCCGATCGGCGTCATGTCCTCGACCGGATCGAACGGCAGCTTGTACAGGCTGGGGTTGACGGAATAGCTGTTGGAAATCAAGGTCAGGGTGTAGCCATCGGGCGCTGCCTTCAGGCCCTGCTCCACACCCAGCTTGCCGCCCGCGCCGGGGCGGTTCTCCACCACCACGGGCTGCTTCAGGCCATCGGACAGCAACTGCCCCAGAAGACGCGCGATCCCGTCATTGCCGCCTCCGGCGGCAAAGGGCACGATCAGTTTGATCGGCTGCGAAGGGTAGTCATCCGTCTGCGCATTGGAAACCGATGCGGTAAACGCCACGGCAGCCAGCGTCATCCCCAGTACCGCCTTGCCCAGCTTGGCGCCGGATCGCGTTGTCATAGTTATCTCCTCCCTGAGCGGCCGCGGCGCGGCCATGTTTATTGGCGAAAGGCGCAAGACTACAACTTAACGAGTGAAGTTGCAGGCTGGCCCAGCCTATCGATGGCGTTGAAAGGCTTCTCTATGTTGTATGCCTGGCCCGGACCGCAGGATCCCCGAGCCGCTCCACCAGCGTTGCCACCACCGACTTGTCCAACGATTGCACCGCATAGCAAAGTCCGATGCGCCGCGACATCTCCAGTCCTTCCAGCGGCCTGATCGCCACGCCGGCCTGGCTACGGGCGAGGGATTCCGGCGCCACGCACATGCCCGCGCCGGCGGCCGTCAACGCCAAGGCCAGGCGCAGCGATCCGGCGTGCGCGGCCGGCGTATTTGCACCGGCGCCATAGAAGGGCAGCAGGCGCTGATGCGTCGGGTGGCTCGGGCACACAATCCACGGCAATGCCGCGTCGGCGCCGCTGCCCGCGGGCAGGGCCAGCACATAGGGGTCGACGGACAGCGGCAAGAACAGTTCGTCCTCGCAACGCTCGTCTTCGGTCGCCAGTCGGGCATCGCCCTGGCATCCTTCAAGCAGATTCACGAAAAGCCCCGGCACGACTTCCTGTGCCGCGCGCATGAAGGCCGCGATGTCCGGCCCAGCGATATCCGCCTCCACGCCGATCTCGATGCGCGACGCAGACGAACCATGGCGGAACTGATGCGTCATCGAGTCCGTCTGCGACAGGATGCGCCGCGCCTGTGGATACAGGATGCGGGCGTCCTCCGTCACGGCCACGCCCCGCGCCTGGCGTGCGAACAATTGCGTGCCCAGCAAGTCCTCCAGGCTCTTGATCGTGCCGGACAGAGCCGGCTGGCTCAGGTGCAGGCGACGCGCGGCGGCCGTGATGTTGCGCTCTTCGAAGACGGCAACAAAGGCCTTGAGCTGGCGGCTATCCATAAGATTTTCCGATTTCTTCCAAAGGAATAAACCATTTCTCAGGGAGAATTCCCGGGAATAGAATGATTTCCGATCACTCAAGCATACATAAAACCGATATCAGGAATCCACCATGTCTACCTTGAAAAAACCCCTTGTCATCATCACGGGCGCCAGCTCCGGCATCGGCCTGGCCACCGCCCGCCTGTTCTCGGCTCACGGCCACCCGCTACTGCTGCTGGCCCGCCGGCTGGAAAAAATGCAGGCGCTGAACCTGCCCGACACCCTGGCGCTGTCCGTGGACGTGACCGACCGCGCCGCGCTGGCCGCCGCCGTGCAGGAAGGCGAAGCGCGCTTTGGTCCCGCCGATGCGCTCATCAACAATGCGGGCGTCATGCTGTTGGGCGACATCACGCGCCAGGACCCGGACCAATGGGACCGGATGCTGGACGTGAACGTCAAAGGCGTGCTGAACGGCGTGCATGCGGTCGCGGCGGGCATGGTCCAACGCAAGCGCGGCAGCATCATCAACATCAGTTCAGTGGCCGGGCGCAAGACCTTTCCCAATCACGTGGCTTACGTGGGCACCAAGTTCGCCGTGCACGGCCTCTCGGAAAACCTGCGCGAGGAACTGTCGGCGCACAACGTGCGCGTGACCACCATCGCGCCGGGCGCCGTGGAAACCGAGCTGCTGGGCCATACCACCGATGCGGACATCAAGACGGGCTACGAGGCCTGGAAGGCCGAGATGGGCGGCAAGGTGCTGGCCGCCGAGGACGTGGCCAACGCCATCCACTACGCCTATGCGCAGCCGGACGGGGTTTGCGTGCGGGAAATCGTGCTGGCGGCCACGCGCCAACAGGCCTAATGCATCCGTTGCCGTGGCCGCATGACGTTCAGCCCTGCGCCTCTGCGCGCAGCGCGGCCCGCACCGCAGGGCGCTCTCCGATGCGGGCCGCGTATGCCGCCAGGGATGGCCAGCGATCCAGGTCGATCGCAAAGAACCTGCACCATCCCAGCACGGTAAACAGATAGGCATCGGCCACGCTGAACTGCTGGCCCATCAAGTAGGTGCTTTCGGCCAGGATGCCGTCCAGGTAGTCGAAGCGCTTGAAGAGCCGTTCGCGGAAATGCGCCTTGGCGGCTTCGGGCAAGGCCGACTGGAACAAGGGCGCCGATCCTGCGTGGATCTCGCTGGTTAGGAAGTTCAGCCATTCCTGCAGCCGCGTGCGTTCGCGCGTGCCATTGGGTGGCGCCAGCTGCATGCCAGGACGCAGGTCGGCCAGGTACTGGACGATGGCCGGCCCTTCAGTGAGCACATCGCCATCTACCAGCTCCAGCGCGGCGACATAGCCTTTGGGATTGATGGTGCGGAAATCGCGGCCGTCCGCGGTCTGCTTGGTCTGGTTGTTCACTTTAACCAGTTCGAAGGGCAATTCAAGTTCGCGCAAGACGATGTGCGGCGACAGCGAGCAGGTATGCGGGGCGTAGTAGAGCTTCATGGCATCTCCGGGAAACAACAGAGGGCAGTCTCTCGCGCCACGGTGCACCGGTAAAATTAATGCTCTAATTCCTTATCATTAGCTCAGCTACTTAATATGTTGAACCTGGGACATTGGCGCCTGCTCGTCGCGACGGCCGACACAGGCAACATCTCCCGCGCCGCCGAGCGCGTGGGCATCACCCAGTCCGGCGCCAGCCAGGCCATTGCGCAGCTGGAAGCGTCGCTGGGGCTCCAGGTCTTCACCCGTTCCCGCAAGGAAGTGGCGGTAACGGCGCTGGGCGAACAGGTCATCGATCACGCCCGCGCGATGCTGTCTCACCTGGAGTCCATCCGCGCCCTGGCCGACGACAGCCAGGGACTGAGCCAGGGCCGCATTCGGCTGGGCAGCTTTCCCTCGGTCATCTCGACGCTGCTGCCGCCCCTGCTGCACGGCTTCCGGCTGCGCCACCCCGGCATCGAGGTGGTGGCCTTGGAGGGCACGGATGAAGAGGTCGAGGAATGGCTGTCGCGCGGCGCCATCGATCTGGGCGTGGTGATGAACCCCGCAACGCAAAGGCAAACCCTGATCCTGGGCCGCGATCGCTGGATGGCGCTGATGCCCGGCATGCATGCGCTCAGCCGCCGCGCGTCGTCGCGGGGCGTCGCACTGGCCGAGCTGGCCGATGAACCGTTCATTCTCGCGACCGGCGGCTGCGCCGTGAATGGCCTGAGCCTGGCGCGCAAGGCCGGACTGGAACTCAACGACATCCGCGTCACGGTCCGCGACTGGGCCAGCGCCTGCGCGCTGGTGCGCGAGGGCATGGGGGTCGCGGTGGTTCCCGAGTCCACGCTGCCCGCGGACATGCGCCAGTTGCGCGCCTTGCCGCTGAGCCCGGCGGCGCGCCGGGAGTTCGGGCTGGTGCGCTCTGCCGCTGGACGGCAATCCGCGGCAGTGGGCGCGCTGTGGCAGCATGCCGCCCATGCCCTCAGCTCAAAAGCTTCGGCCAAAGTACGTACCCACTGAGACGAATCGCACGCGTATCCCAACCGCCAGCCGAAACTCCGCGCTACGATCTGATCATCGTTCCATCCCGCTTTTTCCGGACACGATCGCCGAAGCGCTGCCCAAGGGAAACACCGCGCCATGACACCCCGCCTGTACGCGCTCACCCTGCTCTCCATGCTTGCCTTCGCCGGCAACTCGCTGCTGTGCCGCCTTGCGCTCAAGCAGACCGCGATCGATCCAGCCACCTTCGTGGCCATCCGCATCGCTTCCGGCGCATTGGTGCTGTGGCTGGTGTTGCGCCTGCGCAAGCCGACGAAGGCGCTGGAAGGCAACTGGCATGGTGCGTTGGCGCTGCTGGCCTATGCCGTGGCCTTCGCCTATGCCTACACCCAGATCCCGGCAGGAACCGGCGCCTTGCTGCTGTTCGCGTCGATCCAGATCAGCATGATCCTGTATGGATTTTTCATCGGCGAGAGGCTGAGCATCACGCAGGGGCTGGGCATAGGCCTGGCGGTGGCCGGTCTGGTGATCCTGATGTTGCCCAGCGTCAGCGCCCCGCCGTTGTTCCACGCCTTGCTGATGATCGCGGCCGGCGTCGCCTGGGGCGCCTATTCGCTGCTGGGCCGCCGCGCCAGGGACGCGGCCTCGGCGACGGCGGGCAACTTCATCCGCGCCACGCCTGTCGCATTGTTGCTATTCCTGCTGCACGGGCTGAGCTCACGCGTGGGCTACGACGCTGCGGGCGTGGCATATGCCGTGGCTTCCGGCGCGGTGACCTCGGGCCTGGGCTATGTCGTCTGGTATGCCGCGCTCAAAGGCCTGAAAGTGACTCACGCCGCCACCGTACAGCTCAGCGTGCCAGTGTTGACGGCATTTGGCGGGACCCTGTTCCTGGACGAGCCCGTGACCGGAATCCTGGTGACGGCGTCGGTGCTGATCCTGCTCGGCATCGCGTTGGTGGTGCTGGTCAAGCGGCCGGCCTGACGGCGCGATGCCTCGCTAATCGCCTGCCTGCCGTTCCAGGTAGGCGCTGGCGTCTCCGTCGCGCTTCATCGCATCCCATTGTTCCACGCTGGGCGTGCCGACCTGAAAGGCCGACCCGATACGGCCATACCAACCAGGGTTCTGCATCCGCGCGATCAAATCCATGGGATTCGGATCGAAATGCATGCGCTCGGCATTGAGCACGGCGGCATCCATCACATGGACGGCCAGCACGTCTGCAAGCACCAGGCTGCGCACCCCATCGATGTCGAACAGCTCGCGCACCCGGCATTCGAAAGACGCGGGGCTGTCCTCGATACGAGGCGGCTGCACCAGCCGCGACGCAGCCAGACACAACTGGGCCTCGGCGGATTCGTCCACTTTTGGTTCGAATTCGATGGAGGTGGCCACCATGCGATGCACCAACGCCCCGGAAACAAGGTTCACCACAAACTCGCGGGTCGTGGCGATGTTGTGCGCCGTGTCCTTCGGACGGCCATCCTTCTTTCCGATGCAGACGCAAAGCAGCGGCGGGTTCCCGGAGATCACGTTAAAGAAGGAAAAGGGCGCGGCGTTGACGTTTCCTTCGGGGTCGGTGGATGTGATCCATGCGATCGGCCGCGGAAGCACGGTCGAATGCATGATTTTGCTGCGTTGATCGCCGCTGAGTTCGGCCATGGGAAAGTACATGTTTTCTCCTGATCGTTTAATCCCGATCCCGTCGCCCTTGCTCGCGCGATGCCGTTCCCCCTGGGGAAATCCACTACAATTTGAAGCCTCAAAGAGGAGCTTCAATTGACCAAGGAAACGCGGCGCCGGGACAGGATATTCCTAGCCGCAGAGTCGCTATTTGCCCTCCACGGATACAACGGCGTGTCCATACGAGACATCTCGAAGTCGGCTGACGTGAATTCGGCGCTAGTCCAGTACTACTTCGGTACCAAAGAATCTCTTTACAGAAGCATTTTTGAGCAACGCTACCGCTCGGTGACCGACGAGCGGCTGTCCAGAATCGAACTGATCTCCCCCGATAAAGACAAGCGGGCCTGGACTCATGCCCTGGTGCAAGTCTGGGTGGCGCCTTCGCTGCTGCTGACGAAAAAACGCGGCGGCGCGCGCTTCATCCGCCTGCTTGCCCGCGAATACTATGACCCCGAGAGCGAACAGCGCGGCATCATCAAGGAGTACTTCGATCCTTCGGCCCGCGTGTTCATCGGCAAGCTGCGCCAGGTGTTTCCACAGGCATCGAATTCGGACATCGCTTACGCCTATCAATCGATGATTACCTTGCTGCTGACGCTGGGCGTGAGCGCACGGCAAGCCATCAGATTGTCCGAAGGCGATGCGGCCAAGAACCTGGAGCAACGCGTCGCCTATATCGTGGACTTCGTTGCGGCGGGCGTGTTCGAGTCGCTGTCCCGGTCCAGCTGACGGCACTCAACCAGGCAGGTTGTCCAAAATTCCACAGATCAGTTCCTCCGCGCCCGCCAGGGTCTTCAGCGCCAGGGGATTGGCGAATGGCAACATCTGCATCATCACCTGCACGGCCACGCCTCGTTTCTGATCAATCCAGAAGAACGTATTGGCGGCGCCCGCCCATCCCACGCTGCCCGCCGAGCGCCCGGCGGCGCCGACCTGCAAATTGACCAATCCGCCTAGCGCCCATCCGCTTTCCGCGCCGGCATGCAGGTCGACGTCGGCCGCAACGCGAGGCATCGCAGTACGCAGGATGCCGATGTGCGTCCCGCTTACCTGAGGCTGCAGCAACAGGGCTACCGTTTCAGTGCGCAGTATCCGCCGCCCTGCCAGCTCGCCGCCTCGCAGCAGCGCCGTCAGCAGCTTGGAGAAATCATCTTCGGTTCCGTACAGCCCGGATCCGCCCATGAACGTCTCGGGCGTGGGGAATGATCGCTCTATTGGAGCCATCGCGCCCGTGTCATCCCTGGACATGAGATCGACCATTCGTTCACGCATGGAGGCGTTTACGAGGAAACTCGTGTCGCGCATCTCCAGCGGTTGAAAGATCGCTTCCTGAAAGTAATCCTCCAGCGTTTTCCCGGAAACGCGCTCGACGATTTGGCCAGCCCAATCCAGGCCTATCCCATACATCCAGCTGGTTCCTGGATCGAACACCAGCGGCAAGGCCAACGATTCGATCTTGCCGCTGCCCGGCATGGGTATGCCGCGCTGACTTATGTAGCGCGCAATATCGTTTTGCCAGATGGGATATGCCAGACCGGACTGGTGCGTCATCAACTGGCGTAGCGTGATCGGGCTTGCCGCGGGCCGAAGCGCCGGCTCCTGCCCGCTAAACCCTTCGAGCACGCTCGGCGACGCCAGCTCAGGCAACCATGTGGCAACCGGCGCGTCCCATTGCAACAAGTCCCGCTCCCAAAGCTGGAGAACGGCGATGGCAGTCACCAGCTTGCTCATCGATGCCAGCCAGTAAACCGCTGGCGCCTCGGACGACCGGGTTGGGGAACCGTCGGCTCCTTGTTGCCGGGATCCTCGGTAAATGAGCCCGTCGGGCCCGACCACCGCCGCCGCGAGTTGCGGCACTCCCCAGGAGACGGCATCTTCAATGTAACTATCCAGCTCAGGCCAGCGCGCCATGGTTTCCTCAGTATTGTTTGCCGGTGTTTCAAAGGCCGTCTCGATGCACGCTTTCGGGCGGCATTGAAACGGCGAGAACCCCAGCTCAGTTGATCAGCAGGTTGCCGCGGTCATCGACCGAAAGCCCGGTGTCCCGCGCCTCGACGATCACGGACGGATGCCAATCCACGCGCCCGGCATCGGGGCCGCCGACGATCGCCATCAACAGCGAATTCTGGTCGTCGTTGGCGCTGCGGAATCCGCGGAAGACGCCGGGCGGCACGGCCACGAGGTCGCCCTGGTTCAAGAGGATGGATCGCTCCTCATCTCCCTCCAACCACACCACGCGCCACGCACCGCTTATCGCCACGAATATTTCTTCCGTGGGATGGCGATGCAGGGCTGCTCCATCGCCGCGACGCACGCCGCGCACGTAGGCGATTGCGAAGCCATGCGCGCCACCGGCGAGTTTCGGCGCCAGGGCGGACTCCTTGACGTTCTCGGTCACACCCATTCCGATCACGTTGATGATTTCCCGCTGATACCGCGGAATGCGCTGATCGAGAAAACAGAGATCGGACCCTTCCTCGTTTTCCGCGCGGAATACGCAATCGCGTTCCATCGCCTCCACCGGTACGACGGGAACGGTTTCACCCAGGAACCTGCTGTCCATGTATGCCATGTTGTCTCCTCTTTTTTACACGACTGTGTAAAACGAACTATAGGGACTGGCCCAACGGGTGTCAACAGCAATGCGGCCCGGGAAAACGCGCAGGCGGGACCCCTCGCCCGGCTCGCGTAGCGCGGGGGCGGATCCGTGGATCAGGCGGAGATGAAACGGGGCGTAGCGGCTGGCGCCGTCAGTTCACGCGCTTGGGCAGCACCGCCCGCATCCAGCGCGACAGGCGCGGCCGGATGCGCTGGTTGTGCAGCAGCACGGCGCCCACGGCGCCGATGAACGCGCCGACCACCGTATCCAGGAAGCGGGCCTCGATGACGGCCGCGGGATAGCCCTGTCCCAGGTGCGGCGCCTCGGCCAGGAAGATCGTCAAGGGCGTGATCAGCACCACGGCGCTGGCGTAATGGCGCACCACCAGCGTTTCTATGCCGAACGACAGCGCCATCATCACCAGGCTCAGGGTCCATACGTTCAGCGGCAGGCTCAACAAGGCCCATGCCACGCACAAGCCCACGGCGGTGCCCAGGATGCGATGCAGCTGACGGTTCCAGGCCGCCATCAGGGTCGCGCCCTGAATGATCGCCAAACAGCTGACGGGCACCCAGTAAGGCCGGGGCAGTTGCAACAACTCGGCCACCAACAGCGACACGCCCACGAACAGGCCAATGATTACGGAGTCGTAGACCACGAAGTCGAACGTGGGCCTGGGCAACGCGGTTTCGGGCGGCGGCGGCGCGACCCGCGTCATGTGCAGGGAATACACAAACGCCACCAGGCACGCGACCAGGCTGCCCAAGGCCACCATGCCGACACGTGTGGGGATTTCTTCCACGCTCCCCGGCGTGTAGGCCGCGATCGCAGTCGCCATGATGTAGAACAGGCTGCCCGGCGGCCCCAGCCGGTAGCAGCGGCAGACCATGTTCACCACCATGGCGATGAAGGTCAACGCCACCAGCATGACAGCAGGCCAGAACTGCGTCAGCGCGCCCACCGCATAGCAGGCCACCATGCCGAAGGACGCCGCCAACAGCATCATCATGCGGTGCTGTAGCGAGGAATTGGGCAGGCTCAGGAACACCATGCCGCCCAGGCTCGACATCAGGCCGTAGTCCATGCGGCCGAAATAGGCACCCACCAGCAAGGGCAGCCCAGAGGACAGGGCCGCGGCCAGGGGCATTTCCCAGGGCCGGTCGCTGGCGTTGACCCGGATCAGTTCGCGCCACACGCCCAAAAGGCGCGCTTTTGCAAAGGCGAATGAACGCCAGGAATCGGGACGGCCGCCGCCGCCCTGCGGCTCATCGCTATTGTTCATGTACAGGCCCGATCGGAAATTCCATGCTTGCCATTGTCGCCGCCTGGCTGCAATGTGGATAGAGGCGGCAAGGACGCCCAACCGGCGGCATCACAGTAAAATCCGTGCTCAGTCCGTACGTTCAGCACGTCCAATGCGTGTGCCGTTGACAAAAATCATGATGCTCATTGCATTGCTTCGGATAGGCTTATGCGCAATATAAAAGGCAAGTCCTCGTCCAATACGGATGGCTATTTGTTTTCTGATCAAGTCGGTCACCTGCTGCGGCGCGTGTACCAGCGGCATACCGCCCTATTCCAGCAGTACATTCCCGATTCCCAACTCACCGCGGCGCAGTTCGTCGTGCTGTGTTCGGTGCGGGACAAGGGCGCGAGCTCGCTGGCCGATCTGGTCAAGGCCACGGTCATCGACCAGGCCACGGTGCGCGGCGTGGTCGACAGGCTCAAGCAGCGTGAACTGGTCCAGGTGGACCATGACCCCGTCGACCGCCGCAAAGTCGTCATCAACCTGACGCCCATCGGCCAGGAACTGGTGCAGCAGATGGAGCCGTTCGCCAAGCAGATCACGGAAAGCACGTACGGCAACCTGAATCCTGCCGAACGCCTGGCGCTGAACTATCTATTGACGAAAATGCTGAACGGCGACGAACAGGGTTGACTGTTCGCCGCCGTTCGTCAGGTGAAGGTCAGTCCAGCGCGCGGTTGCGCGATTCCACGTCGACCGACCAGATCGCGATGGCGCCTGCGACCAGCATGCTGGACAGCACGGCCAAGGACAGCGTGAAGTGGCTGGCCATGATGGGCGCGATGATGGCCGGCGCGAAAAGTCCGCCGAAGCGCGCCACGGCGCCCGCCATGCCCATGCCGCTGGCACGCAGGTCGGTCGGGTACACCTCCGGCGTGAACGCGTACAAGGCGCCCCACGTTCCCAGCAGCGAGAAGCTCATCAGCAGGGTAGATCCGATCACCACGAACGGCGACGTGCCCAGGCTGTACAGCATGCATCCCACCGCGCTCAGCAACAGGAATCCGACCAGCGTGGGCTTGCGTCCCCAGCGCTCAACGCCGTAGGCGGACAGCGCGAAGCCGGGCAGTTGCACCAGCGCCAGCACCACCAGGAACTCCTGCCCGCGCATGAATGCGAAGCCTTCAGTGCTGAGCTTCACCGGCAGATAGACAAAAACGCCGTAGTACGCGATGGAGATCAGCGCCCATGCAAGGAACAGCCCGATACTGCGGCGCCGATAGTTGCCCGAGAACAGCGCGAACATGGACTTATGCACCGGCGTCTCTGGCTGCAAGTGGGGCATGTCCACATCGCGGCGGTTGACCCGCGCCACCCTTTCCAGCACCTTGCGCGCCCGGTCCGACTTGCCGTTGCGGTTCAAGTACATGGGAGATTCGGGGATATAGAAACGCAAGGCCACCCCGACCAGCGCCGGCAGGCCGGTCACGAAGAAGATCACGCGCCATGCATCGTCGCCCCACGACGTCGCCGCCAGCGCCAGCAGCGCGAGAAGAATGGTACCCACGGCCCAGAACGATTCCAGCAGCACCAGCCAGCGGCCGCGGCGGTCGCTGGGCAGGAACTCGGCCATCATCGTGTAGTCCACCGGTAGCGTGCCGCCCACGCCGATGCCGGTCAGGAAGCGCAGGAACAGCAGCCAGGTGAATTCAGGCGCAAAGGCCGACGCCACGCCGGCGCAAGCGTCGATGATCACCGCAATCATCAGGACAGGGCGGCGGCCAATGCGGTCGGCCATGCGTCCGAAAACGAACGCGCCAATCAGCATGCCGATGAAGAAGAACGTGCCGCTTTGCAGTGCCTGCGGCACGGTAATGCCAAAGGTCTTGGCGATCGACGGCGCGCTGAAGCCGATCGACAGCACCTGCATGGCATCGGCCATCCAGACCAGGCCAAAAATCACGAATAGCCGATACTGGAACTTGCCGACGCCGGCCACCAAAATGGCCTTGTCCACTGAAACCAATGAAGCTGACATAGATGAAACCCCTTGTTGTGATCAACACAAACTGCCGCACGCGTTGTGGCCGCGCTTCCTTTAATTCAGCTCCGCGTGCTCGCGCAGCTTGCTAATCGTGTTCGTCGTGTCTGGCCAGGCGTCTTTCCCTGGCGCGTGGCGTTCCCGCAAATAGCCGACCAGGTCCGCGATCTGTCTGTCGTCAAGGCTGTCCTTGAATCCCGGCATGTAGCCCAGCTCGTCATTGGCCGGATTCTGGATGCCGTTGAGAATCACCTGGATCAGGTTGTCGGGCGTAGCGGCTTGCAGATTGGTGTTCGCGTTCAATTGGGGTTTCACGCCAAACAGCGTCGGGCCGCTGCCTGCCTCGTGGCAGACCGCGCATGCGTTCTGGTAGACGCGTTCGCCGTTTGCCCGCCGGCCCTGTAGGGATTGGATCGTGGCTGCGATCGGCGCGGGAGCCGGCGAGGCCTCAGCAGCTTTGGCCCCGGCAGAGCCCGCCGCTTGCGGCAGATCCAGCAAATACGTGGTGATGGCCCTTACGTCGCTGTCCGGCAGCTCGGCCAACCCCTGGATCACCGGCGCCATCGGACCCGCCGCCACACCGTGGCGGGGCGAGTACCCCGTGCGCAGATACTGGAACAGTTCCTCTCCCGTCCAGGCCCGCGAGCCCGCGGCCAATTGGTTCAGCGCGGGCGCGGTCCAGCCCTCGGCCTCGCCGCCAGCCAGGTAATGCACGCCCGTCTTTTCCGCCCCCAGGCGGTTGCGCGGCGAGTGGCATGCCGCGCAGTGTCCGGCCCCCTGCACCAGATAGGCTCCCCGCAGCCACTCCGCGCTGCGCGACGCATCGGGCGTGAACGGCGTGGCGTCGTGAAACAACGCATTCCAGCCTGCCAGCAAGGGACGGAAACTGAAGGGGAAGGCCAGCTGCGTCTTTGGCGGCTCGGCGCGCACGGCGGGCTGCGACATCAGATAGCCGTACAGCGCCTGCATGTCGGCGTCGCTCAGCTTGGCGTAGGCCGTGTACGGAAAGGCCGGGTACAGCTGGCGCCCGTCCTGATGCACGCCTTGGCGCATGGCGCGCTCGAACGCCGTGTATGACCACCGGCCGATGCCTGTCTCGTTGTCGGGCGTGATGTTGGTGGTGTAGATCGTGCCGAATGGCGTGTCCAGCGCCAGGCCGCCGGCATTGCCCTTGCCGCCCGGCGCGGTGTGGCAGGCAATGCAATCGCCCGCGGCCGCCACCAGGCGACCGCGCTCGATCGCGCGTGACGAATACAGCGACACGTCGGAACCGGCCGTCAACGGCAGCGCCGGTTTGACAGGCCAGAGCGCGGCGGCCATGCCGGCGACGCCCGCCATGCCTGCCGCCAGCCAGACCCAGCCGCGCCTCAGCGGATTGCGCATGCGCTCGCGGCGACGGCTGGCGAGCGCCAGCCGCAACTGCTCGGAATCGAAAGGCGCCTGCCGCAGGCGCACGCCCGTTGCGTCCTGGATCGCGTTGGCAATGGCGGCTGCGGCGGGCAGCGTAACCACGCCATCCATGCCCAATTGTCCCTGGACCAACACGCCGTCCTCGGTTGCATCACGGCGCGACAGGCCATCGTGTCCTTCGTATAGGCTCAATGCGCCGTGCTGTTCGTCTTCGGCATCCAGCGCTGGACTGCGCCAGTCATCGAAGACTGGCGGCCCCGCCAGCAGGCGACGGGCATTGGCCAGCAGCCGGGGCGACTGATGCTCGATTGCCGCACGTATCGGCGCGCCTTGGGCCTGCCGCAAGTGCTGGCTGTCATGCCCGGCGACCACCCGCGTCACATCGACCTGACCGGTAAGAGGCTGTACGGTGACCTCGGCCACCCAGGCGCTCCATACCGTCCGCGCGGCGCCCGTCTCGTCCTCGCACTGCACCTGCGCCGTGGCGAAGCCTGTGCCGCGCAACGCGCCGATGCGCGGCGCGTCGTTGTCGTCCCTGGACAGCTCCGCCCGCTCCACCACCTGGCGCGCGAGTTCGAGCCCCGGTCCTTCGGGCAAATGCCGCAGGCGCCACGCGAGCGGTTCCTCGCCGCGGGCCAAAGCCTGCTCATGCCACAGACTTTCCTGGGCAAACACTTGCGCCGCATTCAACTCGTCCACGCTGGCGCGCAGGGGGAGCGCCGCCCGAGTACCGGCCTGCACGGCGAAATCGCTGCGCACCGTCGCTTGGGCGGACGCGCGCGCGTGCGCGGGCTGGCTCAACAAGCGCGCCAGGCTCGGGCGCATGGCCCAGGATGCGTCCGCCCAAAGGATCGCGGGCTGATCGCGAGTGCTCTCGACGCCAGGCGTCGTTGCATGCAGGTTCGAGGCAGGTTCCGGCGCTACCGCTGGTTGAGGGGCTTGCAACACCAGTTCGTCCGCAGCCTCTGCGCGGCAGGCCACGCACACAGGCCGGCCCACGGCCTGCGACAGCAAGGCAGCGTCTGCAGCCGCATCCATCAGATCCAGCGGATGCGGCATGTTCTGGTGGACTGCGGTCGCACTACTGGCGTCAACAATGTTCAGCCGTATCGCCGCCTCGGGCAGCTGTAGCAAGGCCGCGAGCTCACGCCGCAGAATATGCTGCACGCCAGGCGCACACGCCGGCAGCCATACGCCGGCATACCCATCGACGCTCCACGCCGTGACGCGAACGCCGGCTTGCGGCTCGGCCGACGGCAGGCGCAAGCCGTAACGGATCTGCTCCGAGCCGGACGTGGACATGCGCGGTGTCTCGCCCGCATCAGCCGATTGCCACACGGGGGCCAACTCTGCCGCGGCTTGCCGGGCATACAGCAGGGTCACCGCAACCACGCCGATGAACTGCGCACGCTGCGTCGTCGCCACCACGCCAGCCAGGGCTCCGGCCTCTGCCAGTCTCGCGCTCAGCAGCCGGCTCCCGCGGTAGCGCAGGCCGTCCCACGCCAGTTCAGGCGGCCGCAGCGCAATGCCATGCAATACGTCGGCGGGCAAAACCGTCGGCAGGCCGCCATTTGCCGGCGGGGCCCCGAAAACGTGCGCGCTCATGGGGCGGGATCGTCCGCGACGCCAGCCGTGCGCAATTGCACGGCGCGCACGGCCGCCTGCATGATCTCTACATGGGTGCCGCAGCGGCACAGGTTGTGGTGCAACTCGCTGCGCAATGCCGCTTCAGTGGGGCAGGGATTGCGCCGCAGCAGCGCCTCCACCGTCATGATCATCCCGTTCAGGCAGTAACCGCATTGCGCCGCCTGACACTCGATGAAGGCTTGCTGGGTTGGCCCGGGCCGTTGCCGTGTACCCAGGCCCTCCAGCGTGGTGATCGCACGCCCAAGCGCGGCCTTGACCGGAATCACGCAGGACCGCGCCGCCACGCCATCTATCAACACCGTGCAGGCCCCGCACTCGCCCAGGCCACAGCCGTACTTCGGGCCATTGAGTTCGAGATCATTGCGCAGCACGTGCAGCAGCGCCGTGCCGGGCGCAGCCGGCACATCGTGCGCGCATCCATTCACCATCAGGCGGATCGGCTGCGGGGCGCTGCTTGGATAGACGGTGGATCCCATGGGCGTGGCACGTGGCTGAGTTTGAAAGGTAGGAAGGTTGCCGCTACGCAGGCCGGGGATCAAGTCCATTTTTCCCCACGCAGCGCAAACCCTTACGCCACGGCTCGCGCCTTGGGTTCGACCAACGGTTCGTTGAACACGTCATAGCCGAAGCACCACGAAGGGTCTTCATTGGTGCGCAGCCAGGTGTTGTCGTGCGAAATGCGCTGCACCTTGCTGGCGCGTTCCGCGCGGTTCGCCTCATACAGTGCAAACGCCAGTTCATGCTTATCTACGCCTACTTCCCGGAAGCAGCGCGCCAGCATTGCGCCGTCCTCGATCGCCATGGCTGCGCCCTGCGCCATGTGCGGCTTCATCGGATGGCAGGCGTCGCCCAACAGCACCATGCGCCCGCGGCTCCACAGCGGCAGCGGATCGCGTTCCAGCAACGACCATTTGGTCACTTCGACGGTGGCGTCGATCAGCGCCTGCACCGTGGGATGCCAGCCGTTGAAAGCCTCGCGCATTTCATCCTTGCTGCTGGGCAGCCAGCGGTCGTTCAAGTCCCAGTGTTCTACCGGCACGCCGGTCACGTAATAGAGCTCGTCGGCCTTTCCTGTCACGAAATAGACCATCATGTGGCGGTCGTCGCTCCACCACTTGACGCAGGAATCGAAGGGCAGCATGCCGTTCTTGACCGGCGGCGTGGGGAACACCGCGCGGTGCGCCAGATAGCCCGCGTACTTAGGCAATTCCGGCCCCAGCAACTCTTCGCGGATGCGGGAGTTCACGCCGTCGGCGCCGATCACGATATCGGCCTCTTCGGACGTACCGTCGGCAAAGTGCATCACCACCACATCGCCCCGGTCCTCGACTTTGGTCAGCGATTTGCCGTAGGCGACGGCGCTTTTCGGCAAGGCATCGATCAGCAGCGCGTGGAAGTCGCCCCGATGCACGGTGAGATAGGACGCGCCGTAGTTCTTGACGGCGTAGTCGCCCAGCGGGATCTGCGCCATGATATCGCCCGTCTCCCAATGGCGGCTATACCAGTAGTCCGGGTGGGAGCCTTGCGCGTTCAGCGCATCTTCGACGCCGATCCGCCGCAGGATCTTCATGACGTTCGGCCCCACATGGATGCCAGCCCCTAGCCGCGAAAACCCCGACGCCTGCTCGTAGACACGGACGTTCAGTCCTTCCTTGAGCAGCAGCGCAGCGGTTGCGGCGCCGCCAAGACCGGCGCCAACAATGGCGATACGAGGGGATTTGGACACGGGGGCTACTCCTTGCTGAATGATGAATGACTGGACAAGTGATTGCGCGAACGCGTTGCCGGCCGGCTTACGAAGATGCTGCCGCCAGGCGCTGGAGTTGAAAATTTATGAAGTACACACTTCATTTTTTGATATCAAGAATTTCAGCTTGCTCGCAATTCCGAAAATCGAAATCAAAAATATCGTATGTTTTTCACCTTATTAGGTGAAAACCACTACTAAAACCAGGTTGGCTACCGGCCTCACTCTTTGCAAGAATAGAGCGTATACACTTTATTTTGAATTTATCGGAAACCCTAGGTCCGATTCTCGAGGCACCCCCATGACGACGAACTCCAGCACCTATCTCTACGGCGGCCAGGTCCATGCCAACGGCATCCGCCAGCACTACCTGCGCTATGGCGGCCCTGAGGGCGAACGCGCCGAACGCCTCGCGGTCATCATCATTCCCGGCATCACCAGCCCCGCCGTCACCTGGGGCTTCGTGGCCGAACGCCTGGGCCGCCAATTCGACACCTATGTGCTGGACGTGCGCGGACGCGGGCTGTCGGCGTCCGGGCCTGACCTGGACTATGGCCTGGACGCGCAAGCGGCCGACGTGACGGCGTTCGCGCAGGCGCTGGGACTGGAGCGCTATGCGCTGGTCGGCCATTCCATGGGCGGCCGCATCGCCGTGCGCGCCGCGGGCAAGAAGCCGCAGGGGCTGGCGCGCCTGGTCATCGTCGACCCGCCCGTCTCGGGCCCGGGCCGCCGCGCCTACCCCGCCAACCTGGCGTGGTACGTGGACTCCATCCGGCAGGCGACGCGCGGCATGACCGCCGAAGACATGCGGGCGTTCTGCCCGACCTGGACCGAACCGCAACGCCAGTTGCGCGCCCAGTGGCTGCACACCTGCCATGAACCCGCCATCGTCCAGAGCTTCGAGGATTTCGGCCGCGACGACATACACGCCAACCTTCCTGGCATCGCCTTGCCCCTGCTGCTGATGACCGCCGAACGGGGCGGCGTCGTGAGCGATGAAGACGTCGCCGAATGGCAAGGCCTGGCGCCGCAGACGCAGCACGTCCGGGTGTCGGGCGCCGGCCACATGATTCCGTGGGACAACGAAGCCGGCTTCTACGCCGCCTTCGGCGATTTCCTTGGCCACGCCGTGGACTGATACCGCGCACGGGACCTGCACGCCTCCATTCAGCCGCTTCAAGGAACCCTCATGTCCGTCAGCGATACCGATCTGATCCATGCCTGGAAACAGGTGCTCACCCTCTCCCGGCTGGAAGCCGGCCAGATTGTCACCGTGCTTACCGGCGCCGACACGCATCCGCAGACCCTGCGTTGCGCCATCGCCGCAGCCACCGACATGGGCGCGCGCGTCACCCGGCTGGACCTGCCGCCCGTCAACGCCGACAAGTCCATCAGCCGCGACGCCCTGGCGTATCTGGGCGCTACGCCACTTACCGGCAATGCCGCGGCCATCGCGGCACTGACCGCCAGCGACCTGGTGCTGGACCTGATGACACTGCTGTTCTCCCCCGAACAACACGAGATCCTGCAGACCGGCACCAAGATCCTGCTGGCGATCGAGCCGCCCGAAGTGCTGTGCCGGCTGGTACCGAACGAGGCGGACCGCGCCCGCGTGCAGGCCGCCGCCCGCCTGATCGAAGCATCGCGCCAGATGCACATCACGTCGGCGGCCGGCACCGATCTGCGCTGCCAGTTGGGCGACTTCCCCGCCATTTCCGAATATGGTTTCGTGGACCAGCCCGGCCGTTGGGATCATTGGCCCAGCGGCTTCGTGCTGACCTGGCCCAACGAGGGCCATAGCCAAGGCCGCGTAGTACTGGATCGCGGAGACATCCTGCTGCCTATGAAGGATTACGTGACCGATCCGATCGAGCTCGTGGTCGAAAATGGCTACGTCACCCGCATCAATGGCGGGCTGCAGGCCGACATTCTCAAGGAATACATGGCCGCGTATGAAGATCCCGAGGCCTATGCCGTATCCCACATAGGCTGGGGCCTGCAGCCGCGCGCCCAGTGGTCCATGCTGGCCCACTACAATAAGGAAGCCCATATCGGCATGGACGCCCGCGCCTTCGAAGGCAATTTCCTGTGGTCCATGGGCCCCAACAACGAAGCTGGCGGCAGCCGTACTACCGCCTGCCACATCGACATCCCGATGCGCCGCTGCAGCGTCGCCCTGGACGGCCAGCCAGTCGTAATTAACGGAGTCGTGCAGGATGCACCGGGACTGGCCCGCGCTGCGCGCCGAGGAGAGCTCAAATGAACGCGCCCCAGCAACCCGCCCGCATCGATGACACAGCCGGCGACATCTCCGCTTATGCGCGGCAGGGTTTCGGCACTCCGCTGCCGCTCAAAGCCCCCTATGGGCTGCTGATCATCGACTTCGTCAACGGCTTCGCCGACCCGGCCGTTCTGGGCGGCGGCAACATCCCCGAAGCCATCTCGCAGACGCGCCATCTGTTGGCCCACGCCCGCGCGCAAGGCTGGCCGGTAGCGCACAGCCGCATCGTGTTCTCGGACGACGATGCCGACAGCAATATCTTCTGCCTGAAGGTACCGGCCATGCTGGCGCTGAAAGAACACAGCCACAACAGCGCCATCGTGCCGGAACTTGCCCCCGCCCCCGGCGAGTATGTGGTGCGCAAGAGCACCCCGTCCGCCTTCTTCGGCACCATGCTGGCGCCATGGCTGGCGCAGCGCGGCGTTCAGACCCTGCTGGTTGCGGGCTGCGTCACCAGCGGCTGCGTGCGGGCCAGCGTGGTGGACGCCATGCAGGCGGGGTTCCGGCCGCTGGTCGTGTCCGATTGCTGCGGCGACCGCGCGCTGGGGCCGCACGAGGCCAACCTGTTCGACATGGCGCAGAAGTACGCCGCCGTCATGCCCATGGACCAGGCGATAACCGACACGCGGCCATGAACGGCGGCCCTGCCCATGGCGTCCGGTAATGCCGGCATAATCATCCACCGGCCCGGACTCTGTCAGCCCCATGAACCTGCCTCAACCTGAAGAAATGCCTGGCGCGCTGCTCGCCCATACCGACGCCTTGCTGGTCGTGCGCGAACCCACGGCCCCGCCGCGCCCCGCGCCCGGCCAGCCCGGTGTCGCGTCGGACTATGTCCAGGCTACGCCGGAGATCTTCATTGCGTTGCTGGGCGACAGCGGCCAGCCGTCCCAGGACACCGCGTCCGCCGGCTGGCGCGTGCTCGCCTTCAACGGCCACGTGGACCTGGGCACCGGCATCCGCACTTCGCTGGCCCAGATCGTCGCGGAAGAACTCGAGGTTCCCTTGTCGCGCCTGGAGATGGTGCTGGGGCACACCAATGCCGCTCCGAACCAGGGGCCCACCATCGCCAGCGCCAGCATCCAGATATCGGCGGTACCGCTGCGACGCGCCGCGGCCCAGGCCCGCGAACATCTGCTGATGCTCGCGGCTCGGCAATGGGACATCCCGCGCGATGCCTTGCGGGTGCGCGAGGGCGTCATCCGGCCCGCCGACGCCAACGACCCGCGGCAGCTGCACTATGGACAGCTGCTGCGCGGCCAGCACATACGGCTGCTCCTGGCACCCCCTGACCAGGAGGTCCGCCTCAAGCCCGCCCACGAATACAAGATCGTGGGACAGGGCGTCGCCCGCGTCGACATTCCCGCCAAGGCCACCGGCGAACTCAGCTTCGTGCACGACGTGCGCGTGCCCGGCATGCGCCATGGCCGCGTGATCCGCCCTCCCCATCCGGGGCGTGACGCCGGCAGCTTCATCGGCCGTTGCCTGGCCGATCTGGACCGCGACTCCGTCGCCCACCTGCCGGGCAACGTGCAGGTGGTGGCGCAGGGTGATTTCATCGGCGTGGTCGCGGATCGCGAGGAACAGGCGATCGCCGCCATGCGTGCGCTGAAAGTACGCTGGAAGCCTGTTCCGCCCGCGCCGCGCCTGGATGATCTCGAGCAAGCCATCCGCGCCAATCCATCGACGGCCCGGCCGCTGATCGAGGAAGGCGACATCGATACGGCCTGCGCCCGCGCCGCCACGCATCTGCGCCGCAGCTATGTCTGGCCCTATCAAATGCATGCCTCCATCGGCCCGTCTTGCGCTGTCGCCGACTTCAGCGGCGGCCGCCTGACGGTCTGGACCGGCACGCAGAATCCCCACATGCTGCGCGCCGACTTGAACCGCTTGCTCAAGCTGGGCGAGGATCGGATAGACCTGATCCGCCTGGAGGCCGCGGGCTGCTATGGCCGCAACTGCGCGGACGACGTCTGCGCCGACGCAGCGCTGCTGTCGATCGCCGTCGGCGCCCCGGTCCGCGTACAGCTCACGCGCGAACAGGAACATCAGTGGGAACCCAAGGGCACAGGCCAATTGATGGACGTGAGCGCCGCGATCGATGCCGACGGCGAACTGCTGGCCTATGACTTCGGCGTCCGCTACCCCTCCAACGACGCGCCATTGCTAGCCCTGCTGCTGACTGGCGCCATTCCCGCCGAACCTCGCACGCTCGAAATGGGCGACCGCACGGCCGCGCCGCCCTATCGTTATCCCAACCGGCGCATCGTCTGCCACGACATGGCGCCGCTGGTACGCGCATCGTGGTTGCGCGGGGTGTCGGCCCTGCCCAACTCCTTTGCCCATGAGTGCATGATCGACGAACTGGCGCACGCGGCCGGCGCTGATCCTGTCGAGTACCGACTGCGCCATCTGGAGGATCCGCGCGCCATCGCGTTGCTGCAAGCCACGGCCGCCCGCGCGCAGTGGCGCCCGATGACGCCAGGCAGCCGGGGCCGCCCCGGCGCCGATGGCCGCTTGCATGGCCGGGGCGTCGCCTATGCGCGCTACGTGCATAGCAAGTTCCCCGGTTTCGGCGCCGCCTGGGCCGCATGGGTCATCGACCTGAGCGTGGATCCGGCAAGCGGGCGCATCGACGTCGAGCGCATCGTCGTCGGCCAGGATACCGGCATGGTCGTCAATCCCGACGGCGTCCACCACCAGATCCATGGCAACGTCAATCAGACGCTAAGCCGCAGCCTGTTGGAGAAGGTCGTTTTCGACGACGCCGGCGTGGCCTGCCGGGAATGGGGCGGATACCCCATCATCGGCTTCAAGAACCTGCCTGCCATCGACGTGCTGTTGATGCCGCGCCAGGACGAGCCGCCCATGGGCGCCGGCGAATCCGCGTCGGTTCCCGGCCCCGCGGCGATTGCCAATGCGCTCTTCGACGCGACGGGGCTGCGCTTCTACGAAGCGCCTTTCACTCCTGAAGCCGTGCATGCCGCGCTATTCCCGGCGGCTCGCGACGCGTAAATTCCGCCTCATGGATTTAACGGGAATTCCCTGATACTCCCGCTCCGGCCCGCTGGCTACCATTCGCCGCACCTCAGCCTTCGGCTGATCGCTACAAATGCGCCGGATGGCGCGGAGACACCCATGAAAGCACTCAAACTGGCCGCGGCAGGCACCGCCTTACTCATTTCGTCCTTGACCGCCCACGCCGGCGCGACTTTCGAGGCGGTCAAGAACAAGGGCTTCGTCCAATGCGGCGTGTCCACCGGCGTCGCCGGCTTCTCGGTGAACGACAGCAAGGGCGGCTGGATCGGCCTGGACGTGGACCTGTGCCGCGCACTGGCCATCACCATGTTCGGCGACGCCTCCAAGGCCAAGATCATGGCGGTCAGCGCGCTGCAACGCTTCACCGCCCTGCAGTCCGGCGAAGTCGACGTGCTGCCCCGCAACACCACGCTCTCGCTGACGCGCGACACCACGCTGGGCCTGATCGGCGTGGGCGTGAACTACTACGACAGCCAGGGCATCATGGTGAACAAGTCCCTGAACGTGAAAAGCGCCAAGGAGCTGGACGGCGCCACGGTCTGCGTGCAGCCCGGCACCACCACCGAACTGAACCTGGCCGACTGGTTCCGCTCGCAGAACATCGTCTTCAAGCCTGTGGTCGTCGAGCGCCTGGACGAGATCATCCGCGCCTTCGCAGTGGGCCGTTGCGACGCCTTCACCGGCGACAAGTCGCAGCTGGCCGCGGCGCGCAGCAACCTGGAGAACCCGGAAAAGTACGACATCCTGCCGGAGAACTTCTCCAAGGAGCCGCTGGGCCCCATGGTCCGCCAAGGCGACGAACAATGGTTCAACGTCGTGCGCTGGACCATGTTCGCCATGCTGGAAGCCGAGGAGTACGGCATCACGTCCAAGAACGTCGACGAAATGCTCAAGAGCACCAACCCCAACGTGCAGCGCCTCCTGGGCGTGACGCCGGGGATGGGCAAGAACCTGGGCGTGGACGACAAGTGGGCCTACAACATCATCAAGAACATCGGCAACTACGGCGAGAGCTTCGAGAAGAACCTCGGCCCCAGCAGCCCACTGAAGCTGCCGCGCGGCCTGAACGCTTCGTACCGCGATGGCGGGCTGATGTACGGCTGGCCGGTGCGTTAAAGTCACAGCAGGACCACGCCAGGCATCGCCCGCTACGGCTTCGCGCCGTGGAACAGCGGCGATGCCTGGATTCTTTCCAACATGCCTCTAGCCGCGCTGGTCAACGGCCGATTCGCCCGCACGATCAAGCGCGTCTGCGCCGCCTCGAAGATGGGATTGGTGGTGCGCAGCGCCACCAACTCACCCCGAGCCACCTCCTTCACCACCGAGTTCGCCGACGTGAAGGTCAGCCCCAGGCGGCTTTCCACATAGCGCTTGAGCGTCACCACCGAGTTGGCGATGAAGCTGGGCGACAGCACGATGTTCTCCGATAGTTCCGCCATCTCGATCAGCTGGCGCAAGCCGAAGCCCGGCCCCATCAGCGCAATCGGATAACGCGCCACGTCCTTCAGCGTCGGCCGCTTGCGCTGCCGCGCCAGCGGATGATCCGGCCACGCGATCACGCACAACGGATGGTTGCGCGTGTGAACCACGCGTATGCCGGGGTCCGCCGGCGCGCCGAACACCACGCCAATATGGGCGTCGTCGTGCACCACGGCGCGCACCGCGTCGGAAGCGCCGGCCACTTTCAGCGAAACCCGCACGCCAGGATGCTGCCGGCAGAATTCATCCACCACGCCGCTCATCAGGATATCGACGAAGCCCTCGCTGGTGACGATCTGGATATCGCCGCGTTGCAAACCATTGACCTCGTCCAGCCGGGCCCGCAAGGCCTGCTCGCTGGCCTGCCGGTCGCGGCAGTGGTCCATCACAATCGAGGCCATGTCGGTGGGCACGATGCCCCGGCCCTTGCGCTCCAGCAGCGCCACGCCCAGCTCCGTCTCCAGCAACTGGATCTGACGGCTGACGATGGAAGGCTCCACCCCCAGGCGCTCGGCGGCGCCGCGCACCGATCCGGTCGTCACCGCCTCGAAGAAGTATTGCAGGCGCCGCGCGCTCAGTCCTCCGTCCATGCTTGTCCCCTTTTTCTACGATTTCTCTAAATCGTTGCCTTTTTGGCAACAAAATCCCTCGCAGCTTACATTGATTTACAGGGCTGCGATTGCGAATAATGCGCGTACTTTCAAATCCGCTCGGTTGCGAGCCGCAAGCTGGAAGCCAGCAGCGGCGGCAATGCGAGGTAACGCCCATTTCGAGCCTTTAAGCATGAAACTCTTCGCTTCGATCCTCGCTGCCGCAACCCTGAGCGTATTCAGTCAACAGGCCGCTTTCGCCTCGCCGGAAGCTGCCTACCCGAGCAAGCCCGTCAAGGTCGTGGTCGGCTACGCGCCGGGCGGCTCGTCCGACGCCGTGGCGCGGCTGATCGCCGGCCGCCTGTCGGACAAGCTGGGCCAGACCTTCGTGGTCGAGAACCGTCCCGGCGCCGCCAGCAACATCGCCGCCGCGACCGTGGCGCGCTCGCCCAACGACGGCTACACCATCCTGCTGGGCTCGAACGCCAGCACCATCAACGTGTCGCTGTACAAGGAACTGTCCTTCGACTTCCAGAAGGACTTCGCGCCGGTGGCGCTGCTGACGCGCTTTCCCAACATCATGGTGGTGAACAACACCGTGCCGGCCAAGACGGTGCAGGAGTTCATCACCTACGCCAAGGCCAACCCCAAGAACATTTTCTTCGCCTCGTCCGGCGCAGGCTCGTCGACCCGCCTGTCGGCTGAACTGTTCAAGATGATGACGGGCGTGGAAATGGAACACGTGCAGTACAAGGGCAGCGCGCCCGCCCTCACCGACCTGATGGCCGGCCGCATCCAGGTGATGTTCGACACCGCGCCTTCGGTCATGCAGCTCATCCAGGGCGGCAAGCTGCGCGCACTGGGCGTCACCAGCGCTACCGTCCAGCCCTTTGCGCCCGAGATCCCCACCATCGACGCCACCGTCAAGGGTTACGAGATGACGTCCTGGTACGCGCTGTTCACGCCTGCCGGCACGCCCGCCGGCATCGTGGAAAAGCTGAACAAGGAAGTCAACGCGATCCTGGCAGAGAAGGAAATCCAGGAGAAGCTCGCCGGCATGGTCGCCACGCCCGGCGGCGGCACGACGGAAGAACTGCGCCAGCACGTCGCTTCCGAAATCGCCAAGTACGCCGACGTCGTCAAGGCCTCTGGCGCCACCGCGGACTAAGCACTCGTACCATGCGCGTTTTCACCGGTTCGCTGTCCACGGAAACCAATACGTTCGCTCCGCTGCCCACCTCGCTGGATGATTTTGCCGACCGGGGCTACTACCCCGCAGGCACCCATCCTCCCGAGATGACCATCTTCAGCGGACCTCTGTGGGCAGCGCGCCAGCGCGGCGCGCAACACGGCTGGACCGTGATCGAAGGCATGGCCGCCGGCGCCCAGCCCGGCGGCATTACCACGCGCCATGCCTACGAGACTTTGCGCGACGAACTGCTGCGCGACCTGCGACAGGCCTTGCCCGTCGACATGGTGGTGCTGGGCCTGCATGGAGCCATGGTGGCCGACGGCTACGAAGACTGCGAAGGCGATCTGCTGGCGCGCGTCCGCGGCATCGTCGGCCCCGAGGTCGTCGTCGGCGCGGAGCTGGATCCGCATTGCCATCTGTCGGACGCCATGGTCGCCAACGCCGACATGCTGGTCGCCTACAAGGAATATCCCCACACCGACATCCGCGAACGCGCGCTGGAACTGGTGGACTTCTGCGCGGCAATCGTCGATCGGCGCATCGCCCCGGTTGCCGCCGTGGCCGACTGCGAGATGGTCGTCACCATCCGCACGCCACAGGAACCGGCGCGCAGCTATATCGACCGCATCAGCGCGCTGGAAGGCAGCGACGGCATACTCTCCATTTCCGTGGTGCACAGCTTCGCCTGGGGCGACGTACCCGACATGGGGACGAAGCTGCTGGTCTATGCCGACGGCAATGCCCAAGCCGCCCAGGAGCTTGCGCGGCGCCTGGCCGACGAGCTCATAGGCATGCGCGAAGTGTTGACGCCCATCTACCCCAAACCGGACGAAGCCATCGACCAGGCTCTGGCATATGGCGCAACGCCTGTCGTCATTGCCGATGCCGCTGACAATCCCGGCGGCGGGGGTGCGGGCGACTCCACCTTCCTGCTGCGCCGCCTGCTGCAACGGGGCGTGCGCAATGCGGCGATAGGCCCCATGTGGGATCCCATCGCCGTCCGCATCGCTTTCAGCGCTGGCGTCGGCGCGCGCTTGCCCTTGCGCATCGGGGGCAAGATCAGCCCCCTGTCAGGGGAACCGCTGGACTTGATGTGTACGGTCAAGGCGCTGACGCCGGACATGGTCATGACGGGCTTGTCCGGATCGCCGGCTGTCGTGGGGAATTCCGCCCTGGTCGAAGCAGATGGTATCGAGATCGTGCTGATCACGGTGCGGGCCCAGGCCATGGATATCGATGTGTTCACGCAGTTGGGGTGCCGGCTGGAGGAGAAGGCGCTGATCGTGGTGAAGTCGGCGCAGCATTTCCAGGCGTCGTTCTCGAAAGTAGCGCGGCATGTGATCTTTGCGGATGCGCCGGGGTCGGCGACGCTGGACCAGAGGAACCTGCCGTATAAACATATTCCTAGGCCAAAGTGGCCGATCGATATGTGACAAAATTTCCGGAACGCTGGCCCCCGGACGTCTTGTATTGAAGGGATACACAACAGTCGTCAGTGGTTCATCATCCGCGAGTTACCCTAGCCTAGCCAGCGCCAGTCCGCTGAATGCGTTACTCTCCCCCTCCCCAATTCAAGTCCGCAAGGAGCCCCAAATGGCACAAGCCTCCGCCCGCCACATCCTCGTCTCCACCGAAGCCAAGGCCAACGAACTGAAGACCGCCATCGAGAACGGCGCCGACTTCGCTCAGCTGGCCAAGGAAAACTCCAGCTGCCCGTCCTCGCGCGACGGCGGCAACCTGGGTACGTTCGGTCCGGGCCAGATGGTCAAGGAATTCGACACCGTGGTGTTCAGCGCCCCGGTCGGCGAGGTCCAGGGTCCGGTGAAGACCCAGTTCGGCTACCACCTGGTTGAAGTGACCAGCCGCAAGGACTAAGTCCAGCAGTAGTCTCAAAGAAAGCCGCCGCCAGGCAACTGGCGGCGGCTTTCTTTATGGCTCGCGCATCTGGGCCGCCGCTCTCAGGCAGTCCACGAACGCGGTCAATCCGGCGCTGTCACGGCGGCCACTGCGGGTGACGATGGCGTAGTCCAGCGCGACGCGGGGCGTAAGGGCCCGGAGCTGCACGCGCCAGCGCGTGCCGGTCAAGGCGGCAAACGAGGGTACGACGGCTTGGCCCAGCCCGGACTCGACCATGGCCAGGATAGTTTCCAGGTGGCTGTAGACGCGGCGCGGCGGGAGGTTCGCGACAACGGGCATGCGAGGAACGTGCCGGTCTATCAGTTGCTGGATGGGGTTGCTGGAAGGCAGCACGATGAGACTGGCGGGATCGAGCCGCTGCCAGGGCAAGGGAGCGCGGCGGGTCCGGGCGGCATGTTCGGCCGATTGCGCCAGCACCAGTTCGGCGGGGAACAACCCGCGGCGGCGCAGGCCAGCCGCCTTCTGGAAGAAGGCGCCGAAACCGGCGTCCAGGGTTCCGTCTTCGACACCCTGTTGGATCAGGCTGCGGTCCATGTCGGCCACTTCGACACGCCATTCCGGCTGTGCTGCCGAGCAGGCGCGCAGCACCTGCGGCAGGATGCTGCTGGCGATGAGCGGGGTGACGCCCACGCGCAGCACGCGCGCCTGCGGCGTACTGGCGGCGGCCAGTTGACGCAGCGTGCCGCCCAGTTCATCGACCATGCGCTGGGCGACGGGCAGGAGCGTTCGTCCCGCATCGGTGAGCAACACGGCGCGGGTGCTGCGTTCGAACAGGCGGCTGCCTATGCTCTGTTCGAATTCGCGCACCATGGCGCTCAGGCCGGCCTGCGTCAGGTGCAGTTGGGCCGCGGCCTTGGTGAAGCTGGCATGTTCGGCTACGGCAAGGAAGCCGCGCAGTTGGCGCAGGGAGAAATTCACGCGTGGACTACCAGATAATTAATAAAACTTCTTTGTTAATAGACAAGATAACGCAGTTTTACTTGTTTATCTGTTTGCGTTGCAATTGCGAAATGCGCTGCCTTCCGTCCGGATGGGCCTAGAACAAAAGCGCAAATGCGCCTACAGGAGACAAGCATGTTCCGATTCCCCCTGCGAATTGCCTCGGCATTCGCCATCGCGTGCGCGGCCCTTGCGCCGGCGCCCGCCGTCCAGGCTGCGGACTTCCCCGAGAAGCCGATCCGGCTAGTGGTGCCATTTCCGCCCGGTGGCCCGACCGACACGAGCGCGCGCCTCTTCAGCAAGACCATGGCCGAACAGCTGGGCCAACCGGTCATCGTGGAGAACCGTGCAGGCGCGGGCGGCTCGGTGGGCACCACGTCGGTAACGCGCGAACAGCCTGACGGCTACACGCTGCTATGGGGCGGCACCAGCAGCATGGTGGTGGCGCCTGCGCTCTATCCCAAGCTGGACTATGACCCCATCGCCTCCTTCACCCCTATCGGCATGGCGGTGCGCGGCCCGCTAATCCTGGTGAGCCGCCCCGCCCTGCCCAGTGCTGACCTCAAGGCGCTGCTCGACCTTGCTCGGCGCCAGCCGCTGACGGTGGCCTCGGCCGGCACGGGTTCGGTCGGCCATCTCACGGCCGAACTGTTCGATCGCAGCGCGAACGTGGACATTCTGCACATTCCTTACCGCGGCGGCGCGCCGGCGCTCAGCGACGTGCTGGGCGGCCAAGTTGATCTGTTGTTCGACACGGTGACTCTGCTGTATCCGCAGATCGCGGCGCAGAAGCTGCGCGCCTATGCCGTTACCGGCGCGCAGCGCTACCCGCAACTGCCCAACGTTCCCACCGTGGCTGAAGTGCTGGGCAAACCTTTCGAAGCCTATTCCTGGTTCGGTCTCATGGCGCCCGCCCACACGCCGCAGCCCGTCATCGAACGCCTGACCAAGGCGCTGGCCGCCGCAGCGCGCGATCCCGAGGTCAAGCGCCAGCTGGCCGACCTGGGCCTGGAGCCTGTGGGCGATACGCCGGAGCAATTTGCGCAATCGATCCGCACGGACCTGGACAAATGGACCCAGGTCGTCAAGCAAGCCGGCATCAAGCCTGACTAACCCACACCCCCGCAACATATGTCTCACAAAGCCTCCCCCCTATATCTCATCGCCGGCGCCGGCCTGGGCGGCCTGACCGCCGCGCTGGCCCTGCAGCGGCGCGGCTTGCGCGTGCGCGTGCTGGAGCAGGCACAGGAGCTGCGCGAAGTCGGCGCGGGCATCCAGCTCAGCGCCAACGCCAACCGCGTGCTGTATCAACTGGGTCTGGAACACGCCCTGACGGAGGTCGCACGCCCGACGGCCGGAAAGCGTATCCGCTTGTGGTCCAGCGGACGAACCTGGCCGCTGTTCGACCTGGGTGCGGAATCCGTGGCCCGCTATGGTTATCCGTACCTGACGATCTATCGCGCCGACCTGCACCGGATTCTGGCGCAGGCGGTGCAGGCCAATGACCCGCGGGCCATCACCCTGGGCGCCAAGGTCACCAGGTTCACGCAGGACGACACAGGCGTCACCGCCGTACTGGAGTCGGGCGAAAAAATCGAAGGCGCGGCGCTCATCGGCGCCGACGGCGTGCACTCGCGCGTGCGCGCCGCGCTGTTCGGCGCGGACGCCGCGGCGTTTTCTGGCACCGTCGCCTGGCGCGGCGTGATCCCGGCCGAAAAGTTGCCCGCGCATCTGCGCGAGCCCTATGCCTGCAACTGGGTAGGCCCGGGCGCCCACGTCATCCACTATCCGCTGCGGCAGGGAAAACTGGTGAACTTCGTGGGCATCCTGGAGCGCGACGATTGGCAGGTGGAGTCCTGGACCGAGCGCGGTAGCGTAGCGGAATGCGCGCGGGATTTCGCGGGCTGGCATGAGGATGTGCAGACACTGATCCAGGCGCTGGACGAACCCTACAAATGGGCGCTGATGCTGCGCGAACCGCTGCCTGAGTGGTCGCAGGGCCGCGTGACGCTGCTGGGAGACGCCTGCCATCCGACGCTGCCCATGCTGGCCTCGGGCGCGGCGATGGCAATCGAGGACGGCTATGTACTGGCGCGCGCCTTGGAGGCGCAGCCGGACGATGTTCCCCAGGCATTCAAACGCTACGAAGCGGCGCGCGTGGAACGGGCATCTCGCGTGGTGCGCGGTTCGGCCGAGAACGCTCGGCGCTTCCACAATCCGGCACTGGCACACGCGCAAGGCGCCGCCGACTACGTGGACCGCGAGTGGAACGAAACGCGCGTGCGTGAACGCTATGAATGGCTGTTCAGCTATAACGCGGATGAAGCGCCGATCTGACTCTGCCGCCACATGAAAAAGGCCGCCGCCGGGTCTATCGCTGGCGGCGGCCTTTTTCATTCGCATGGCCGCTGGGGCCAAGCGCGGCCTTACTCTTTGCCCGTCATCACCATATGCGCCAACGCGTCCGCATCCAGCCCGGCCACGTCGCGCTCGATGACCTTGGTTCCGCTCTTCAGGATCGCCACCCTGTCCGCCAGCGCCACCACGTCGGCCATGTTGTGGCTGATGAGGATCACAGTGCGGCCCTCTTCGCGCAGCTTGCGCACCAGGTTCAGCACCAGCGCCGTTTCCTTGACGCCCAGCGCGGCGGTGGGTTCATCCATGATGACGACGCGGGCGTCCCAGCGCAGGGCGCGGGCGATGGCGACGGCCTGGCGCTGGCCGCCGGACATGCGCTCCACGGGCCGGTCCATGTCATCGATGGGCACGGACAGGCGTTGCAGGTAGCCGCGCGCATCCTCGGCCATGCGGCGTTTATCCAGGATGCTGAGCGGCCCCACGCGCCGCACCAGTTCGGCGCCCATGAAGATGTTTTCCCAGATCGACAAGCGCGGAGCCAGCGCCAGATCCTGGTAGATGGTGGCGATGCCTTGCACCAGGGCGTCGTGGGGCGATCCGAACGCGACCTGCTGCCCGTTCAGGCTCATCGCGCCGGCGCTGGGTTCCTGCGCGCCTGAGATGATGCGGATGAGCGTGGACTTGCCCGCGCCGTTGTCGCCGCAGATGGCCATGACCTTGCCCTGGGGCACGTCCAGGTCCACGCCCTTCAGAGCTTCGACGGCGCCATACGACTTCTTGATCTGGCGTAGCGACAACGCGGCGGTCATGGCTCTTGGCTCTTACTTGGCGGGTTGCAGGAATTTCTGGACATTGCTGGCGTCGACCAGGACGGAGTCCATGAAGAGGTAGGGCCCGGCGGCGATGCTTTCCCTGGGTTCCTTCTTTACGACGATCCGGTCGATGGCGTAGATGGCCTTGGTGCCCATCTGCTCGAAGGGAATCATCATGGTCGCGGTGATGAGACTGTTGGGATCGGCGATGCGGCGGTAGGTCTCCGGGCTGCCGTCGACGGACACGAGCGTGATGTCGCCCTTTTTCATGCCCTGGGCCTGCAGCAGATCGTCGATGACATAGGCCTGGCCGTCGAACGAGGCCCAGATACCCTTGAACTGGCCCTGATGGCGCAGCAGCAGCGCCTGCATGCCGTTGCGCACATCGTCGCGCCAGCTCTGGGTGCGGGCCATGCTGAACTTGGCCAGGTCCTTGACGGCGGTGTTCTCGGTCAGGACGGCGTCCAGCATCTTGCCGCGGATGCGGGTGCCGGAGTTGCCGTCGAAGCGGGCGGACAGAATGTTGCCCTGGTAGCCCATCTTGCCCAGCATATAGAGGACGGACTGGGCGCCAGTGGCGTATTCGTTGACCTCGACGTCGAACAGCATGTGGGGGCTGGCGCCGGACATCACGCCGACGACGGGTATGCCCTTCTCCTTGGCGGCCTGCAGCTGCGCGTCGGTTTCCACGGGCTTGCCCATGGCGATGACGATGGCGTCGACCTTCTTGTTGACCAGGGTGTCGAGCTGTTCGGCCAGCTTGGGCAGCGAGCCTTCGGCGTTCAGCTGGGTCACGGTCCAGCCCTTGGAGCGGGCGGCTTCGGCAGCGGCGTTGGCGACGCGCGCGTGGGTTTCCGAAGACATCTGGAACGCGACGATGCCCACGTCGAAGGCGTGCGCCGCCGCGCCCATGGCCAGGGCCGGCACCGAAAACGCGGCCAACAGCAGATTGCGCATCAAGGATTTACGCATGGTTCTCTTCCCCTTCCGATCAGAATTTGAAGGCCGCTTTCTTCAGCACGGCCGATGACACCGCGACGGACGCGATGATGATGAAGCCCAGAACGATGTCCTGCACGTAATACGGCGCACCCATGAGGACCAGGCCGTTGCCCAGCACCTTGAGGATCAGCGCGGCGACCAGCGTGCCGGGTATGTTGGCATGGCCGGGGTTGAACATGGTCATGCCCAGCAGCACCGCGGCGATGGCGTACAGGAAGTAGTCACCAGCCATATTGGGCGCGGCCGAAGACAGGCTGGACGTGAGCAGCACGGCCGCCAGTCCCGCGCACAGGCCTGAAAGCGCCAGGCCTATGCTTTTCATGGCACGTATGTTGATGCCGGCCAGCCGCGCGGATTCGCCGGCCTCGCCGGTAGCGGTCATGCGGGCCCCGGTGCGGGTCCATTTCACCAGGAAGAACGCCAGCAGCACGGCGCCCAGCATCCACAGCACCAGGGCAGGAATGCCGAAGGGCTTGCCGCGCGCCAGGTCGGTGAAGGCGGCGGGCCAACGGCCCACATAGGACACGCCGTCGGTCAGCATGAAGGCGAAACCGCGCGCCATGGCTGCCATGCCCAGCGTCGCGATCAGCGAGGGCACGCGCAGCCGCGTGACGGCGATGCCGTTCACGAGGCCGCACAGCAGGCCTACGCCCAGGCCCGCGCCTATGGCCAGGAGCACCGGCTGGCCGGTATGCACCAGGGCGCCCGTGACGACCGCCGCGAGGCTGGCGACGTCGGCCACCGACAGGTCCAGTTCGGCCGTGACCAGCGCCAGCGTGAAGCCGATGGCAATGATGGCCAGGAAGCTGGTTTCCTTGGCGATGTTCAGAAGATTATTGGGCGCCGCGAAATTCGGGGCTGCCAACGCGAAGAAAACCACCAGGACCAATCCCGCGATTGCCGTGCCGTACTTTTCCAGGATGCCGCGCATCGACTCAACCCTTGCTGCGTTTTGCTTGTTATGTGGGCGCGTCACTGCGCCCCGCTGATGGCGAGGTAGTTTATACCTGGGCCATCAGCCCATGTCGATGCCGGCCAGCGCGCGCGATACTGGCGCCAGCGCGGCTTCCGCGGCGCGGAACTGGCGATACATGCGGCGATAGGCGTGCGCCCGCTCGGCCTGGGGTTCATAGCGTTGCGCCACGCGCACCAGCGCGTCCTGGGCGGCCGCGAAGCTGCCGTAGCGTCCCAGGCCCGTCCAGGCGGCGACCGCCGCGCCCAGTACGCCGGGCTGTTCGGCCTGGCCGACCACCAGAGCGCGTTCGCAGATGTCGGCCTTGACCTGGCACCACTGGGCATTGGACGCCGCGCCGCCGCCGAAGCGGATCTCTTCCACAGGACTGCCCAGTGCGCTTTCGGCGCGCTCCAGCACGATGCGGTTGAGAAAGGCCACGCCTTCCAGCACGGCCCAGGCCAAGTCGCCGGGGCCGTGGCGACGGTTCAAGCCCAGAAAAGCGCCGCGCAGGTGCGGATCCCAATACGGCACCCGTTCGCCTTGCAGATAGGGCAGGAACAGCGCCGGTTGCGGATCGCGCGGCGCATCGAGCAAGGCGTCCATGGCCTCGCCCACCCCGGCCATGCCTTCGTCGCCCAGGCGGCCCAGCAGCGGCAAGAGCCACGCCACCGTATCCGCGCCATTCTGGCCTGGCCCGCCGATCTGATGATGTCCGCCGCCCCAGTCCACCGTCATCAGGCCTTGCGCCTGCACCGGCTCGGCGCCCACGGCGCCGAAAACTTCGGTGGTGCCGGAGATGTTGTAGGCGTAACCCGGCCGCAGTGCGCCCAGGCCGGCCACGGCCGCCCAGGTGTCGTTGGCGCAAGCCACGACAGGACGTCCCGACAGACGCGCCAACGCGCCCGATAGACCCTTTTGCACGACGCCGACGACCTCCAGCGGATCGAGCAGACGCGGTACCCAGGCCGGATTGGCCCCCACCGCCGTCAGCAGGTCGGCGCAGTCCGGTCCGGCCGTGGCGGCCGCCGCCAGGCGCGCCATCGACACGGTGTCGCTCACGGTGCGTCCGGTCAGGCGGAAATTCAGATAATCCTTGGGTTCCAGCACCAGCCGCACCCGCGCCGCGTGCTCTGGCTCTGCGTGCAACAGCCAGGCCACGCGCGCCCAGGGATGGAAGGCGTTGATCTGTCCATGCTCGGGATGGGAGGACGGCATGGACGCGAGCCACGCGCCCACGTCCGCCGCCGCGCGCGTATCGCGCCAGGTGATCGCCGGCCGGATGGCAGCGCCGTGCGCATCGATGAAGACCTGCGTGCGCGTGACGCCGCAGATCGCGATGGCCTCTACCGCACTGAAAGCGGCGTCCGCCTGCGCCGCCAGCGCATCGGTCAGGGCTTGCAGCCCGTTCCACCAGGCATCGGCGTCGATCTCGTCCCAGCCAGGATGAGCGGCGGGGCTGGCACGCGCCGGACTTTCGATGAAGCACGAATGCGCGATGCCGCCGCGATCGTCCACCAACGCGGCGCGAAAGCGCGTGCCACCCAGATCCACTGCCAGGACGTAGCTCATGCCGGCACCTGCATCAGGCGGATCTGGCCGCGTCCGGGCTGCATGGCCCGCAGCGGGCGGAGGGTCTGGATATCAAGCATGGGAGGCAGCTTCTGCGTGATCGGATGGCCGTCGGAACGGGCGTTCCGGCATAGGCAAATTGTAGTCCTGTCAGGGCTGGCGCGCAGCGCTGGCGTCGAGCGTCGCTGCACCGCAGCACCGGAAATCCTATCAATTGATTATTTCTGTTCAGGTGACACGGGCCGCGGGCGTGGGACAGAATGGCCCACACCCGGAGGAGACAACCGGGGCCATGAAAACCATCAAGAACGCATGCGCAAGCGCGCAGCCCGAGGCCCATGAAAAAGTCCAGGAACAAGGTCATCATTACCTGCGCCATCACCGGATCGGTCCATACGCCGTCGATGTCGCCCCATCTGCCCGTCACGCCCGATGAGATCGCGCAGTCCGCGTTGGATGCGGCCAAGGCCGGCGCCGCCATCGTGCATCTGCATGCGCGCCAGCCCGATACCGGGCAGCCTACCCAGGACCCCGCGCTGTATGCGCAGTTCCTGCCCCGCATCAAGAACGCTTCGGACGTGGTGATCAACATCACCACGGGCGGCTCGCCCGTGCTGCCGCTTGCCGACCGCATGGCGCCCGCGCTGCAATTCAAGCCCGAGGTGGCCTCGCTGAACATGGGTTCGATGAACTTCGGCATGTATGAACTGCTGGAGCGATTCAAGGAGTTCAAGCACGCCTGGGAACGTCCGTATCTCGAAGGCAGCAATGACCTGATCTTCAAGAACACCTTCAAGGACATCGAGCGCATCCTGACCTCGTGCGGCGACAACGGCACGCGCTTCGAGATCGAGTGCTACGACATCGGGCACTTGTACACGGCGGCGCATTTCGTCGACCGCAAGCTGCTCAAGCCGCCCTTCCTGATCCAGTCCGTGTTCGGCATACGCGGCGGCATCGGCACGCATCCCGAAGACGTGATGATGATGAAGCGCACCGCGGACCGCCTGTTCGGCGACGACTACATCTGGTCGGTGCTGGCCGCCGGACGCAAGCAGACGCCGCTGGCGACCATGGCGGCCACCCTGGGCGGCAACGTGCGCGTGGGCTTGGAGGACTCGCTTTGGGACGGGCCGGGAGAATTGGCGCACTCGAACGCGGACCAGGTGCGGCGCATCCGCCGCATCCTGGAAGACCTTTCGCTACAGATTGCCACGCCCGACGAGGCGCGCGAAACGCTGCAATTGAAGGGCCGCGACAACGTCGCGTTCTGAACCAGATCCATTCAGTGGGGAGACAGACATGAAAAAGACATTGTGCGCAGCCGCGCTCGCGACGCTGTTGGGGACGGCCGGCATGGCGCAGGCAGACGACGGCGTGATCCGCATCGGCTTCATCACCGACATGTCCGGCCTGTCGGCGGATGCCGACGGCCCGGGCGGAGCCGAGGCGATCAAAATGGCGGTGGCGGACCTGGGCGGCGTGGTGGCGGGGAAAAAGGTCGAGGTGCTGGTGGCAGACCACCAGAACCGGGCCGACATCGCCTCGTCCAGGGCGCGCGAATGGCTGGACCAGAAGGGCGTGAACATGCTGATTGCGGGCGCCAATTCCGCGGCAGCGCTGGCGATGGCGAAAGTGGCCGAAGAAAAGAAGACGCCGTTCTTCGTGGTGAGCGCGGGCGCCTCCGAGCTGACGAATTCGCAATGCACGCCCTACACCGTGCACTATGTGTACGACACGGTTTCGCTGGCGCGCGGCACGGCCCGCGCGATGATGAAGGAAGGCAACAAGGACTGGTACTTCCTGACGGTGGACCACGCCTTCGGACACGCGCTGGAGCGCGATGCCTCAGCGGTGGTGCAGGCCGACGGCGGCAACGTCAAGGGGCGGGTCCGGCACCCGCTGAACGCGGCGGATTTCTCTTCCTTCATCCTGCAGGCGCAGGCATCCGGCGCATCGGTGCTGGGGCTGGCGAACTCGGCCAGCGACACCAGCAATGCCGTCAAGGCAGCCAATGAATTCGGCCTGACGCCCAAGATGAAGATCGCGGGCCTGCTGGTATTGATTACGGACGTGCACGCGCTGGGACTGCAAGCCGCGCAGAACATGTATCTGACCACGGCCTGGTACTGGGACCAGGACGACGCCTCGCGCAAGTGGGCCGCGCGCTTCGAAGCCGCCATGAAGAAAAAGCCGTCGATGCTGCAAGCCGGCGACTATTCCGCCGCCACGACCTATCTGAAGGCAGTGGAAGCCACCAAGAGCACCGATGGCGACACCATCATGAAATGGCTGAAGGCGAATCCGGTCAATGACTTCTTCGTGAAGGACGGAAAGATCCGCGCCGACGGCCTGATGGTGCACGACATGTTCCTGATGCAGGTGAAGAGCCCGTCGGAGTCGAAGGCGCCCTGGGACTACTACAAGCAGGTGGCCCGCGTGCCGGGCGATCAGGTCTATACCTCGCCGGCGGAATCGACCTGCCGTTTGATGAAGCCCTGAGCCGTAACGGCAAGGATCTGGCATGACTATGAAGAACGTTGTTCCGGGGGACATTTCCGCGTTGCCCGTGGATCTGTCCGGCAAGCGCGTCATCGTGACCGCGGGCGCCGCCGGTATCGGCGCGGCAATCGCCGCCGCATTCGCGGACCGCGGCGCCAAGGTGCACGTCTGCGATGTGGATGGGCAGGCGCTGGCGGCCTGCCCTCACCCCTGGTCGCGCGCCGACGTGAGCCGGCGCGAAGAGATCGACCGCTATATGCAGGAAGCGCTGGCGCAGCTGGGCGGCCTGGACGTGCTGGTCAACAACGCCGGCATCGCCGGCCCCACGGCAGGGATCGCGGACATCCAGCCGCAGGAACTGGACGCCACGCTGGACATCAACCTGGCATCGCAATTCCACACGGTGCGGCATGCGCTGCCGGCGCTGCGTACGTCGGGCGGCGGCAGCATCATCAACATCAGTTCGGTGGCGGGCCGCATGGGCATCCCCATGCGCACCCCCTACGCAGCGACCAAATGGGGAGTGGTGGGCTTGACGCGTTCGCTCGCGGTCGAACTGGGCGGCCATGGCATCCGCGTCAACGCGCTGCTGCCCGGACTGGTGGCGGGGCCGCGGATCGACCGCGTGATCGAGGCGCGTGCCCGGAACATGGGCCTGACCGTGGAAGAAGAGACCCGGCTGGAGTTGGCCGGCGTCAGCCTGCGGCAGTTCGTGCGGGCCGCCGACATCGCCAACATGGCTTTGTTCCTGGCCAGCCCGTTCGGAGCGATGATCAGCGGGCAGGCGATCAGCATAGACGGCGACCTGCAATCGCTGCCCTGGCAGCCGCCGGCGGAGTAGGACCGGCGTCTACTCCAGCAACTGGACCGTATGCGCATATACGCCCTGGCGGCGGTCCTGAGCCGTGGCGCGCAGGGCGTCCAGCAGCCGCTCGGCCAGGTCCTGCCCGCGCTCTTCCTTGCGGGTGATGAGGTAGAAATCGAACCACTGCCGCGACGCCAGGGGCCGGGCGACCAGATCGGGATAGGCCGCCACGATGTCCCAGGCGGAGAGCGCATTGACCAGGCTGATGCCCCGGACCGCCCGCACCGTGCCGGGCAGCAGCGACATGTGCGCCCGCATGCCCGAGCTAAGCAGCAGCGTATCCGCGATGTCGCCCTGGGCCACTACATAGTCGGACCACAAGGGCTTCACATAGGTGTCTGGCGGTATATCGGCCGCCGCGATGGTGTCGCGCCCGGCCAAGGGGTGGTCGCGATGCGCGATGGCCATGACGTCGGCGCGCAGAAACGGCGTGAACGCCAGGCGGGCGCTGTCGCGCTCCACCGCGCCCAGGCCGAAGTCCGCGCGCATGGTTTCGACCGCGCTGATGGCCTGCACGGATGATTCGATGTCGATGGAAAAAGGCCGGGTGCCGTTGGCGTCCAGATAGCGCCGCACCGCGTCGGGCGCGTAGCCCAGCGCCAGCGCGGGCGAAGACGCGATGCGCAGGCCGCGCCCGCCGAATTGTTCGATGCTGTGCAGGGCCTCGTCGATGCGGACCAGCTCGTCCAGCACGAACTTGGCCTCGCTGTACAGGTACTGTCCGGCCTCGGTCGGACGCAAGGTCTTGTGGGACCGGTCAAACAGCTGCACGCCGGTCGCGCCTTCCAGGCGGGATATCGCGTGGCTGACCGCCGGCTGCGTCAGGTGCATGGACTGCGCGGCCTGCCGGGTCGATCCGGTCATGACCACCGCGTAGAAAATGCGCAGGTCGTGAATATTGAAATTGCGCTTCATGCGGCGCGAGCCTCCCTGGGTGGTCGGTTGCCCGACTGCGCCCGGCCGGACGTCGATGGCCGGCCTGCGCGAGGCCTTCTTGTAGCCCAGACCGCCGCTAGTGTCGAACCTGGAGCGGGGAAGGCGCGGACCGCGCCTGCGGCGCCTGTCTGGCCCGCTCAATCTGCGGCGAAGTCCACTTGCCTTCCAGCAGCGCGGGCTTGGGCCAGTAGTACCGCAACGTGACCATGAAGGGCCCCGCCGGCGCGGGCAGCCAGTTGGACTCTTTGCCCTTGCCGGGCGACTCCGACTGGATGTAGATCGTGATGCCGCCATCGCGATCGCGTTTGAGCGACGGCAGCATGGACGAATTGATCAGGTACCGCTTGAGCGGATTGGACGCCAGCAGCTGTTCGGGCAGGCGATACATGGTCATGGACCAGAATGCGTTGACGGGCGGCAGGCTGCGCGGGGCGAAGCGCAAGGTGTATTTGTTGCGGCCGTCCAGCGGCTGGCCTGTGCTGTCGTTTTCCAGCACGGGATAGAGCGCTTCCTCGCGGCTGTTGCCGCCGATGCCGACCTGTGTGCCCGTGGCGCGCGCGAGGTAATCGTTCTTCAGCGTATTGCGGTCGCCGAAGAGCCGATCGGTCTTGCCATTCAGGGCCTCGCGGTTCTTGTCGATATCGTTCTGGCCGTCGTGCATGCCTTCCTGCAAGGCGCGGCGCAACGCGGGGTTCATGCTGTTGAAGTCGAACTCCCGGCCGGGTTCCAGGCCGATGCTGGCAAAGCGTTCGCGCAATGATTGTTCCGAAGAATGGGTCGGCGCGAACTGCAGCAGGAAGGCAAGCTGGTTGTAGAACTCCAGCGAACTGCGCATCTGCGCGGGCGGCTCGGGCGCTATCCAGTCCACCGCCGGCGCCGGTTCCGGCGCGCGCTGCTTGCGGTAGGCGGACAGCGTCTGGATCTTGTAGCGTGACTGGATGCGCTTGACGTTGGGCAGGTCGCCCGCATTAAAGAGCTGGGTGCGCCCGACCAGATTGACCAGATCGGTCTCCGACCGGATTACCTTGGTGATGCCTGCCGGCGCCTTGCCCTTCCAGCGCGGGCCGGCCACCAGGAACCGGCCGCCGCCATTGCCCGTGCTGCGGCTGCCGATGTAGGCGAAGTTGTAGGTGTACAGGTCCATCAGCTGCAGCACGAAGTAGCGGCGCGGCTCCATGGCGGGCACGGTGATGACCACGGGTTCGGCGCGCAGGTCCAGCACCGCGAAGGTGTACGGCGTGTCGGCGTTGGGCGTGACGAAGGCGGTGTCTTCGGGCGTGAAGACGCGCGCGACGTTGTTGACCGTATTGAACGGACCTTTGTACTGGGGGTTGTTCTTGTCGATGCTGAAGGCATGCATGGTCTGGTAGCTTGCGACCATGGGCGTGCCGTAGAGATAGGCTTCGCGGGCGATGGCGCGCGCCTGCTGCGCGGTGACGCCGTCGATGCCTACCGATTGCGAACCGCTCGAATCATGGGAGTTGAAGGCGCATCCCGCCAGTCCGCCCGCCAGCGCGGCCGCGACCATCAGGCGCGCCGCCATCAGCGCGGGACCGCTGCCGCGGACCTTGGAGGAAAATCCAGTGCTACTCTGGCTATCGCGCATCCGGTGCTCCAACACAACACTGCGTGAGGTTGGCGACGCCCATGCGGCCGGCATCGCATTCAAAGCGTAAAGTCCGGGGAATTCTGGCATATTTCCTGGCGATGTAGAAGAAACAGCGAGCCAGAACAGGAACAGCACCAGCCCATGCATACGCAAGATCCGGCCGCGGAATACCCGCAGATGAACATACGCGCGTCCTCTTACTTCGTGCTGCAGGCGACGCATGCGTGCACGCGCTGCGGCGAAGAAACGCCGGTGCACGCCCTGGCGGTGCCGCCCGGCCATCAATGCACGGAAGCCGACATCGAGCTGGACGAAGCCGATGCCGACAGCCCCGGGCTGAGCCCCACGGATTTCAGCACGTGGCTGTTCAGCCCGCCGCAATGGCTGGATATTGCCGATCCCGCGCTGATTTCCCAGACCGGGCTGCTGTCGCCCGCGGTGGCGCAGGCCATGCAGGCACTGTCTCCCCACTACCGCCAGAACCCCGACAACCAAGGGCAATGGACCAACTTTTGCGCCCACTGCGGCAAGCCGATATGGGAGGGCGATCTATACCCGACACCGGGCCAGGCTTTCAGCCCCGCGGACGCCGAGGCGGCCGCGCGGATCCAGGTCCGCAAGGTGGAAGAGCCATTCGAGGCCTACTACGGCATGTGCTGGACAGCCAACTACCGCAACAAGTGGCCGCTGTTCGCCCGCCTGGGCTACGAATACAGCGAAGCGGATTGACGGCGAGGGCGGCTCCGCACTCTAGCGGGACGCCTTGCCCGCCACGAATTCCAGCCCCTGCCTGGCCACGTCGAACACGGGGTAGGCCAGCGACTGCATCTTGATCATGGTGTCCAGCACCGCCGTCAACACCGGCTGCCCGCCCGCGGCTTGCGTCCACGCCTGGTAGGTGGGATGCGAGGTCAGCGGCGTGCTGATGGCCGCGCGCGCCAGCAGGCAGACCAGCAGCACCGCGGCCAATAGCGCCCCCGCCTTGACCAGCGGACTCCTGAAGCGCCAGCCGCTCGCAAGCTGCGCCAGCAGCAGGCTGGTCTTGCCGATGTGGACCAGAGCGCCCAGCAGCGACAGCGTCAGGGCGAACACGGGCGCGATCATGGCTTCATAGGCCTTTTTTCCTTCGGCCTCGCGCTTGCCGCCGGCGCCGTAGTCGCGGGCCTGGCTGCGGTAGTCCTGCAGGCGGTCCATGGTGCGGCCGGTGAGCACCGGCTGGTAGTAGCGCTTGTTGAATTCGTCCGCCGAGATCACGGCCAGCGTCAGGCGCGCCACCTTGTCCGGATAGCCCAGGCTCATGCGCCATTTCTTCTGCACGACCGGATGCGCGGCAAACGCCTCCAGCCCCAGGTTGGGCGGCATGCCCTCCAGTTCGCGTTGCAGCGCCTCGTCCATCTGCTTGCGGTACTTCTGCTGCGCCAGGCGCACGAAGTAGGCTTTGTCGCCGGTGCGCCAGGAATCGGGCACGTCCAGCCCCATCTTGCGCACTTCGTCCCGCACGCGCGGCGCCACGAAGCCGGGTACCAGCTCGCCGCTGCGGTCGCGCAGGCGGGCGCGGCCCCACTTGCGGTTCTTGGCGTCCAGCCGGTCCAGGTAGTGTTCCCAATCGCGCTCGGCGCGCGCCGGGATTCGCGCCAGTTCTTTCTGGTGGTTCTGGATGCCGCGCTCGTAGAAGTATTTGTGGCGGCCGCGGATATCTTCCTGGCTGTCGACGAAACGCTGGTACTCCGCGTCCCGCCCGCCCACGTTCTGTTCGATCACGGCGCGCACCACCTCGGGCGCGATCGCCATGGTCTGCCGGCGCGCCGCGTCGGATTGCGCGGCCATGTAGGACACCACGCCCACGAAAGCCTTGCCGGCCACCGACTGTGCGTTCTCGTCGGCCCATAGCCCATCGAGCATGCTGGCGCTTACGGTGCCGGTGGCCAGCCCTTGACGCAGCAAGGCGCCAGTAACGGCGGCGGCGCGGCTTTCAGCGGTGGAGCTGTCCACCAGGGAGTCGATCAGCTTGCGCTCCCCCTGATACACCGCGGTGATGATGGCCAGCGACACAACGATCAACAATGGCACCGTGATCCGCCATCGGCGGGTGCGCGCGAAAATGACGGGCCAGACCAGCAGGGCCACGGCAAAGCCCGAAATCAGGCGTCCCCATGCCTCGGCCGTGTCCACGCGGTTGCTGGCGTTTTCAGACATCACGTCCAGCAGCCAGGCGCTGAAGCTGAATTCGATGTAGAGATACAGCAGCGTGACCACGGTCAGGACACGCAGGCCGCGGGCCTTGGGATCGCGAGTCAGGAAGCGCTGGCGCAGGCGCTGCCAGCGGGTGGGCGGCGGATTGGGTGTTTGGGTGGCCTGCTTTATCTTGGCTGCGAGATTTCGTCTCAGCGCCTCGATCGATACTTCACTCATGGGGGAATTCTTGGGTTGCTATGACCGGAGGCGGCAGTCTGCCATCCCGCCTGCCTGCCGGTAAGCGGGAATACGCCGCGACTAGCGGCGAAGATCAGCGTTTAGGCGGCCTGGGCCTGGGCTTCGAGCCGTTGGACCGGAATCGCGACAATGGCGCTTTCGCTGGCGGAAGCATCCGTGGTCAGGTGCTGGATCAGGTCCACTGTGGTGGAACGGCGGGTCAGCATCAGGCAGGTGACTTCCTCGTCCGTGACGCGCGTGGCGTGCCAGCAGCCCGGGCGCATGCAGACGCCCTGCCCCTGCGGCACGCGGAATGCCGCGAGCGTGGCCAGGTCCGGACTGCCGTCAGCCGCGCTGCGCGCCACGACCTGGATGATCTCGCCCGTCAGCGGCACGATGGCCTGCTGCGTCAGCAGATGCTTTTCCAGGCTGGAGATTTCAAAGGACTGGCTGCGGTAGTTGACCCACAGCAGCTCGGCGTCGCCGCCGGCGCCGGTGTTGAACAGATGCTCCTGCCAGAAGTCAGTATCCGGATTGGAGAACAGCGGCACGCCATTGCCGTCCGGCATGGGCTTGCCCAGCATCCAACCGTAGGCCCTGAAGGCGTCCGGCGTCAGATCGTTGATGTCCAGCTGCTTGTCGCTCGTCATGCGGAACCCTGTGGTGGCTTGGTCGCGCCGCCGCGCTTGGGAAACTCGGCGTCGTAGTCGAATTCGCCGCGCGCGATGGCCTCGAGGATGGCGGCCCGCCTGTCGGCGGCGCGCTTGAGGTTGGCGGCGGTGGGCTTGGCCCGGATGCGTTCGACGCAATGCCGGCCTTCATAGAAGAAGCCGATCTCGATGGAAGACTCGGACGCGGGCCTGACCCCGTCGAATCCCTGGCGCATCGCCCTCTCCTGTTATAGCCGATGAAGATGCACATGATATCGCTTTACACTGGCCCGACACTCCTCACCCCAGGAAGCGCAACATGACTACCAATCTGTCGTCGCACTATCTCCTGCTGGACGCCTCAGGCGCCTGTAGTGCCGTCGAAGGCGGCAACGCCTTCTGGTCGCAGCCCGAAGAGGAACTGGAGCGGTTCGGCCGCGGCTGGCTGGTGTCCGAATACGCCTTCGAAAAGGACTGGCCGCAATGGGAAATGCACCCGCAGGCCGACGAGGTCTTGCGCCTGATCGAAGGCGCCGCGGAATTGCGGCTGGAATGGCCGACGGGCGAGCAGGCCGTGCGGATGCAGGCGGGCGACGCCTATGTGGTCCCCAAGGGCATCTGGCACACGCTCAAGGTGGCCGGTCCCTGCCGCATGCTGCACATCACCATGGGCGCGGGCACGCAGCACCGGCCGCTGTAGGCCACCCGCTATCCGGGCGCGCCCGCGGTGCGGACGCGGGGAATCTCGCGGTCGTCTATCGGCCAATGCAGCGCCGCCGACAGCACGCCCAGCGCCATCGCGCCCAGCCAGATCAGGTCGTAGGACCCCGTGGCCTCGAACACCACGCCGCCCAGCCACACGCCCAGGAAGGAACCGAGCTGGTGGCCGAAGAACACGAAGCCGAACAGGGTCGTGATGTAGCGCACGCCGAACACCTGGGATATCAGCCCGTTGGTGAGCGGCACCGTGCCCAGCCAGACAAAGCCCATGACCGCCGCGAACACATATACGGTCCACGACGACAGCGGCAGCAGCACGAACAGCGCGATGGCGGCCGTGCGCAGCAGGTAGATGCCGGCCAGCAGGTACTTGCGGCGGTGGCGTCCGCCCAGGACGCCGCAGACATAAGTGCCCATGACGTTGGTCAGCGCGATGATGGCCAACGCCGCCACCGCGTCGGACGCGCGCAGGCCTTTGTCCATCAGGTAGGCGGGCAAATGCGTGCCGATGAAGGCCAGCTGGAAACCGCAGGCCAGGAAACCCAGGTTCAGCAACCAGAAGCCGGGTTGGGCGAAGGCCTCGCGTATGGCCGCGGACATGGACAGCCCCGCCTCGCCCGCGGACGCGCCCTGCTCCCGGCCGGGAGACTCCCTCAGCGGCCAAGCCAGGGGCAGCAGCACGGCCAACGCCAGCGCGAACGACAGCAGGGCCGCGACCCAGCCCCAGCCGCTGATCAGCCATTGGGCGGCCGGCACCATGGTGAACTGGCCCAGGCCGCCGACGGCGCCCGCCACGCCCAGCGCCCAGCTGCGGCGCTCGGGCGCCACCAGCCGGCTGAGCGCGCCGTAGATCGCGGCAAATGCAGTGCCGGACAGCGCGATGCCTATGCATACCCCGGCGGTCCACAGGAACCCGGCGGGCGTAGTGGCATGCGCCATGCCTACCAACCCCAGCGCATAGAACACCAGCCCGCCCGCGATCACCTTGGCCGAGCCGTAGCGGTCGGCAATCATGCCGGTAAAGGGCTGGACCACGCCCCAGGTCAGGTTCTGCACCGCCAGCGCCATGGCGAAGGTCTCGCGGCTCCAGCCCCGGTCCATCGTGACGGGCAGGAGGAACAGGCCCTGCACGTGGCGCACGCCCAGCGCCAGGCCCATGATGACGCCGCCGGCCAGCACCAGCAGCAACAGCTGAGAAGCATCCAGTGAAGACTTGCGCAGGACGGGCATGGCGGACCTCGGCAGTGGAACGTCGCCTGCGTGCGAGCAGGCACCGGCGTCCATTACAGGGCCGCAGGACGCGCGCATCAACCGATTATTTTTTGTCCGCTGCATGCATGGCGGGAATGCCAGCGCTGCCCCTTTCCGGACAGCGGCGGCAGTGTTGTTAACGGTTTGTTTTCTACAGTTACATTTGCCGCGCAATTGCCCGCTGACGCTGGTTACAGTGCTGCCTTTCCCATCATTCTTGGCAGGCATACGACCATGTGGCACGCCCAGCCCGGCCTTTACGCTTGCGCGGTTGCAGCCCGCGCCGCTGCACAATGAAGACCCCGCTCGCCCTCAAACCCCTGGCGCTGGCCGTGGCGCTGGCCGCCCTGCCCGCCGTGCCCGGCGCGGCGCAGGCCAGGTCCAACTGGATCGACCAGTGCGCGCCTGGCTACAACGAATACAACGGCGCCAACCTGGAATGCCAGCAGGCCTTCCACGAAGGGCTGGCCGCCGTGCTGACCGGATCGGCCGATGACGACGCCGGCCGCTGGGGCTATCTCGACAAGCGAGGCCGCATGGCCATCGCGCCGTCCTTCCAGGAGGCCAAGTCCTTTCAGAACGGCCTGGCCGCCGTGAACCAGGATGGGCTATGGGGCTATATCGATACGCAAGGGCAATGGGCGATCAAGCCGCGCTTTTCCGAGGCAACGGGCTTTAACGCCGAGGGTTCCGCACTGGCCGAGGAAGACGGGCACGATGTGCTGATCGACCGCAAGGGCAACATCATCAAGACCTTCGAGCTGGGCACGCGCTCGTGGGGCTTCCAGCGGGGGCAGAAGCTGGCATCGATGGAGATGCCCATGCCGCCGCGCCTGTTCAATACCGCAACCGGCAAGGCGGCGACGCTGCCTGCCGGCGTCATGGCGCTGGCCGCGCCCAGCGGCGGCTACCTGCCCGCCCAGTTGCGCGATTCGCGCTACAGCGGCTGGTGGGGGCTGCTGGACGAGCAGGCCCGCTGGGCGATCGCGCCGGACGTGTTGCGCGCCCGCGAGCCCGCATTGCGCGACGGCGACGTGCTGGCGGTGAGCCGCGACGCAGGCTGGACGTTCGTGGATCCGCGCGGCAAGACCATCCACAAGCAGCGCTATGAGCACGTGCAACTGGCGGGACCTGGGCTATGGCTGGTCAAGCAGAAAGGCGCGGGCAAGGCGCTGCTGTTGAACGCCAAGCTCGGCGTCCAGCATGCATTCAAGGGCAACTACATCGGCCTGGATGAACGCGAGGGCTGGCGCGTCATGATCGATGACGAAGCCGTGCTGCTGATCGATCCCGCCGGCAATTTCCGCAAGATAGACGCGCGCCATGGCCGCGTGCAGCTGAGCAACGGGCAGGCCTGGGTGACGGCTTCCTTGCCGCCGCGCGCCGTGGATATGGCGGTCGACGCGGCCGAGGCCGCGGCAGTGGCAGCCGATGCCGCAGCGGCCGGCGCCGCCGCGGTCCCTGATGACGGTCCCGGAGAGGCGGTGGAGGCCTCGGCCGACGCCGCAATTGCGGCGCAGGAGGCGGTCGCCGCGGCAGCCGCGGCCTCGGAAGCCGAGACCGTGGCCGTCGACGTCGCCACGCCTGCCGCAATGGACGTGGCCGCCGCCGCAGTGGACGCCGCCGCGCAAGCGACGAGCGCGGATGCCGCGCCCGACACCGGCGGCGGCCTGCTGCAGATCTATACGCGCGAAGGCAAGCCGCTGCTGGACGCCGACACCGTCGCACGCCTGCAGGACTACGACATCAGGGCCTTTTCCGCGCGCGAGTCCGCACACGGCCGGGCCTTCGCGGACAGCTTGCCGCTGGCCCTGTTGCGGCCCCTGGACTACACGCAGCCTCTCGGCATACTGACGTCCAAGGGCAAGATCGTGACCAACCCGGACTGGGAGGACATGTCCAGCTATGACGTGACCATGCCCTTGCCGGTGCGCGCCGCCAACGGCAAGTATGGCGCCATCGACGCCGACGGCAACTGGGCTGTGCAGCCGCGCTACAGCGTCATCCATCCGTTCCGCGGCGGCTACGCGCAGGCGGGCGCGGGGCGCAGCCGCAGCGACGGCGACCAGTTGATCGACGCCCGAGGCAAGGCCGTCGCGGTCCCTGCCGAGATACTGGACGGCGCCAGGTATTTCGACGGCGAACTAATCCAGTACCGCGCGCCGGACGAAAACCGCGAGAACCGCTGGGGCATCTGGAATGTCGCCAAGGGTGCGCCCGCCGTCAAGCCGGTGTACGAAAGCATGGAGAAGTTCGAAGACGATTGGACCAAGGTCCAGCACCAGGACCGCTGGGGCGTCATGAACCGCGAGGGCAAATGGGTGGTGCCCGCCACGCAGGACAGCTCGTACAAACTCGAATACCTGGGCAACGGCCTCATGCTGGTCGAGGACAACGCTCCCGGACAACGCTCCCGCAGCTCTTTCGACACCACCTACCGCCTGGTGAACCTGCGCACCGGCAAGCCCAGCGAGCCCGTGACCGGCAAACCTGAGCGCCTGAAGGACGGACGCTACCTGGCCGCGCTGGCGGGCGGCGGAACCATGTTGTTCGACGCCAAGGGCGGCGCCACGCGAGTCTCCGACGGCCGGGCCAAGCGCACGGAGCTCTACCAGCACTGGCTCTACATCGAACATGACGACCGCGAGGGCGCCATCGATGCCCGCGGCAACATGAAGGTCCCCGCCATCTACGGCGAGTTCAATCCCTTCTTCGCGCAGCCCGAGGGACTGGCGCGCGCCTACAACGGCTCCGACTACCGCGTGATCGACCAGGAAGGCAAGACCGTGCTGGGCAAGCTGGGCGACGGCTCGCCGCTGGCAACCATGCAGCGCATCGTGTTCCACGACTCGGAAAATTCCGTCAGCATCATGACGGACCTGCAGGGCCGCGAGATCACGCGCATCGACGGCACCTACAGCGTGGAAGACCGCAGCGCCAACGAAGGCGTGGCCCCCTATCGCAGCCGCTCGGGCAACGGCAGGCACGGCTTCATCGATGCCAACGGCAAGCGCATCGTGGGACCGCACTTCGACACGCTGGGCCCGCTGAACAACGGCCTGGCGGTGGCGCGCCGCCTGCAGTATTCCGGCACGCTATATGGCTACATCGACCTGACGGGACGCTATGCGATTCCGCCCGTCTTTACCTGGGCCGGAAACTTCAGCGAAGAACGCGCGCTAGTCCGCAGCAACCATCAGGGCCGGAACACGCAGTACATCGATACCAAGGGCGTGCCCATCGCCACGTTCACCGAGGTATGCGACACGGTGACCATCCTGGACGACCAGGGCAGGATCACCTGGCCGCAGCAGAAAATGGATTGCCCCGTGGCCGACAAGTTCGAACTCGCCCCCGACAACGCCAAAGCGAAACAACCATGAAGTCACGCGCGATACGCACCACCCGCCTTGCCTGCGCCCTGGCCGCGCTGGGCGCGTCCCTGTCGGCGCATGCGCAATACTCGTACTGCATCGAGGAAAAGCCCTACAGCGTCGCAGCCGACGACGACATCAGTCCCTACGCCAACGGCTGCATCCGCACGCTGGCGGACCAACGCGCCGCAGTGCTGCTGCCGTCCGCGCTGGTGAACATCGACCGCGTGCCGCGCGATCATTCGCTGCGCCGCCATGCCTGGGGTTTCCTGGACCAGAACGGCCGGCTGGCGATTTCGCCCATCTTCGAAGCGGTGGGCGATTTCCGTCACGGCCTGGCCGCGGTGAAATGGAAAGGCAAGTGGGGCTTCATCGACACCAAAGGCCGGATGGCGGTGCCGCCGCGCTATGACGCCGTGCAGGACTACGCCGAGATCGGCCTGACCGTGGCCATACTGGACGGCCGCTATCTATTGATAGACCGCAAGGGCCAGCCGGTGGGCGCACCGTTGGACGAAGGCGTGCAGTCCTTGCACGTGGGCGCGGGCGTGCCGGCGCTGGCGACGGTGGAATACAAGCCGGAGTACCGCTCCAGCACCGGCGAACGCCGTTACAGCGATGCCGGCGTCAGCATCATCAAGTCCTATGGCAATGGCCTGTACATCGCCACCAACAAGGAAGGCCGGCACGGCCTGGTGGACCGGGACTGGAAGTGGGTGCTCGAGCCCGACTATCAGGACATCTCGGTGCCGGGCGAAGACGGCTCGATGGCCGTCGCCTATGCCGACGGCGGTGCGCTGCTGCTGGACCTCGATGGCAAGCCCGTGGGCGCTGACCAGGGCTATCGCAGCCTGATGCCCGTGACCAAGGCATTCTGGAGCGCCGAGCTCGGCCGCGGTTCCTATGTGGTGCTGGATAGCGGCGGCAAGCCCGTCGTTACGCTCAAGTCCGCCGAAGCGCAGGAATCGCAGCGCCACGGCGACGCCATCGTCTACCCCTCGGGCGGCAAGCAGATGGCGCTGGTTCCGGGGCGCGCGGAGCCGCTGACGCTGGGCGCGGGCCTGTTCGTGGCCGAGGACCAGAACGGCTACGTGCTGTTCTCGAACGAGGACCGCGTACCGGTTGGCCTGTTGACGCCGATGGGCAACTGGCTGCACGGCGAAACGGCGCCCGCCTGGCTCAAGGACACCGGCAGGATGGTGGTCAGCCAGGGCAAGCTGTGGCTCTTCAAGCAGGAAGGCGAGCTGCTCAACGTGCTGGACGATGAAGGCCGCCTGCTGCTCAAGCCCGAAACGGTGGAAGCCGCCAAGAGCCGCTCGCTCAAGGAGCTGCCGCTGGACATACCCGGCAGCGCACTGGGCCTGCTGGCCCAGGACCACTGCCAATGCACCGAGGACGGCGCCGGCCTGCTGCTGGCCGACGGCGGCATTGCCTCCGACCCGGCCTGGCGCAGCATCATCCCGCTGGACGGATCCGACGAGGATTACGGCGCGCAGGCGGATGCGGAAGCCGCCGGACTCAAGGCGGAGCAGCTGCGCTACGCAGCCCAGACCGCCGCAGGCCTGCTGCTGCTCGATGCCGTGGGCAAGCCCATGGATCTGCCCGCGCAGCAGCACATCGGGCCGTTCCGCCATGGTTACGCACCGGCCTACGCCGATGGCGTGAGCCGCATGCTGGACCGCAGCGGCAAGACCTACGACCTGCCCCGCGACTTCTTCGAAGCGCAGATCGTCGCCCCCGGCGTGGTCCGTTTCCTCAAGACCGCAGCCGAGGGCTCGCCCTGGGGCCTGTACGACTTCGTCGCCGGCAAGGAAATCGCCGCGCCCGCGTTCCAGGACATCGGCCTCTTCCAGGACGGCCAGGCGGTCGCCTCGCTGGGCCAGGATCGCGTCGGGATCATCGACCTTAAGGGCAAGTGGATCGTGCCGCCCAGCCACCACAGCGCGGAACGTATTACCGCCAAGATCTGGAAGCTGCGCCAGGCCGGCCCGCAGCAGGAAGAGTACGAACGTCCCGCCGCCGTCTTCAACGCCGAGGGCCGCGCGCTGACCGCCTTCCGGCCCAAGCTCTCGGTCGGCGTGGACAGCGAAGGCGCAATCGCAGCCAGCGACGACAAGCACCGCTGGACCATTGCGCCTGACGGCTCGCAAGCGGTGGACATGGAAGACGCGGACTACGTGCGCATGGGCGACTGGACGGTGTTGCGCCGCCAGCCGCGCCAAGGCTATCTGGACAGCCAGGGGCAATGGCAGATCGCGCCGTCCTCGGCCGTCGCCGGCGCCTTCCGCGGCGCCCCCGCCCGCGCCCTGCTGACGGGCGAAGACGGTCCGCGCCTGATCGACGACCAAGGCAAGACCGTGATCGCGTTGCCCGCCGGCGAATGGCGCTGGCCGCTGGGCTCCGACATGCTGCTGCGGCATTACTACGCGGGCAACCGGGAGATGACCGACTACACCGGCCTGGACGGCAAGAAGCGGCTTTCCGTCGAAGGCCTTGCGTCAGCCTATTCCGAAGGGCGCGCGGTAACGCGCGTGTCCAACCGCGGCATGCGCGCGCTGGACGGCAAGGGCGCGCTGTCCGGCCCGGCATTCGACGCGCTGGGCCCGCTGCACGAAGGCCTGGCGCCGGTCGGCATCGATAGCGGCTACGGCTACGTGGATGCGCAGGGCAAGCTCGCGATCGCCGCGGATTACCGGGTGGTCGCGCCATTCAGCAAGGGCCGCGCGGTGGTATCCACGCTGGAGCAATCGATGATCATCGATCCCTCCGGCAAACAGGTGGCGCGCGTGGAAATGGAATGCGGCATGCGCACGCTGTACGGCTCGCACAACCAGCGGCTGTGGCCGCTGAGCCTGCCGAGCCGCTGCCCCCGCTAGGGTCGCGCGCTTACTGCGTGTCCAGCGCCAGGTAGCGGCGCGTCTGCACGATCTCCTCCCGCTCCTTGAAGCTGGTGAGCTGATCGGCCAGCGCGCTGCTGTCGCCTGTCTGCTTGATGGCCGCAAGCGTGGCCTGCATGGCGTGGATGGCGGCGCGCTGCAAGTCCGACGGAATGATCGCCAGGCGGTAGCCCATGGCCGCCAGGTCGGCCAGCGGCGTGAGCGGCGTCTTGCCGCCGTAGAACATGTTGATCAGCTTCAGGCCCGGCAGGCGTTCGGCGATGGCGCGGATCTGCTCCAGCGTCTCGGGCGCTTCCACGAAGATCATGTCCGCGCCCGCCTTCAGATAGCGCTCGGCGCGAGAAAGCGCGGCCTCGAAACCTTCGACCGCAATGGCGTCGGTGCGCGCGATCACCAGCGCATCGGGGTCGCTCAGCGTCTGGCGCGCGATATGCACCTTGCGGCACATTTCCTCGGCGTCCACCAGGCTCTTGTCGTCCAGATGGCCGCAGCGCTTGGGGAAGGACTGGTCTTCGATATGGAAGGCCGCCACGCCGGCGCGTTCCATGATGCGCACGGTGCGCTCCACGTTGGCCGAACCGCCAAAGCCGGTGTCGGCATCGGCCACCACCGGCAGGCCGCTGGCGTCCACGATCTTTTCCACGCGGTCCATGACCTCGGTGAAGCTGAGCAGGCCGATGTCCGGATAGCCGGCTGCGCGCGCGATGGCGCCGCCGCTGGCGTAGACGGCGGAAAAGCCGGCCGCGGCCACCAGCCGGGCCGACATGCCGTCATAGGCGCCGGGCGCCACGACGATGTCGCGGGCCAGGCGCTGGCGCAACAGGGTGCTGGGTTTGATGGGGGCAGTCATGCGGATTCCTTTGCGGGTGTCGTCGATGTATGCATGATCGGCCCGTCGCAATAGAATGTCCAATATATGGAAAATTCATAATCAATACTTTCAAAGTACCAATATGGAACTGCGTCACCTGCGTTACTTCGTCGCCACCGCCGAGGCCCAGCACTTCACACGCGCGGCCGAGCAGCTGGGCATGGCGCAGCCGCCGCTGTCGCAGCAGATCCGCCAACTGGAGCAGGAAGTCGGCACGCCGCTGTTCGATCGCACCGGGCGTGGCGTTGCGCTGAACGATGCCGGACGCGCCTTCCTGGTCTGCGCGCAAGACATCCTGCAGCGGGCTGACGCCGCCGTGCGCACGGCGCAGCGGGCCGCGCGCGGCGAAGTCGGCGAACTGACATTGGGATTCACGGAATCCGCGTCCTTTAGCGGCGTGGTGACGGAACTGATACGGCAGTACCGGCAGCGCTATCCGGACGTGGAGATGACGCTGTCGCAGGGCGATAGCGAAACGCTGGTGACGCAACTGCGCAGCGGCGCGATCGACGCGGCCTTCGTGCGCCCGCCCTTCGCGCTGGACGGCGGCCTGGCATTCACGCAACTGGCGCAGGAACCGCTGGTGGTGGCGCTGCCGCTGGGCCACGCGCTGGCGCGGCGCAAGCGGCTGGCGCCTGCCGATCTGGAGCAGGAACGCTTCATCCTGTATTCGCGCAAATCCGGCTATGGACTCAGCGCCGACATCATGGCCGCCTGCCGCCAGCATGGACTGAATCCGCAGATCGGCCAGCGCGCGCCGCAACTGTCGTCGGCGGTGAACCTGGTAGCGGCGGGCATGGGCGTGGCCATCGTACCGAAATCGCTGCGCCATCTGCGTCCCGACGGCGTGGTGTACCGCCCTTTCGCGCTGGACTGGCCGCGCGCAGTGCTGGGCCTGGCTGTGCGCGAAGAAGGCGCGGGCGGGCGGGTACGCAATCTGCTGGCGTTGGCCGGCGGCTGAAGATCTTTACTCCCTCGCCAGCCGACGATTCAGCCTTCGTGCGATTCGTGCACAGCCACGGCGCCGCGTTTCCAGTAGCTGGCCGCGCGGATGCGGCTCTTGTCGACGCCATGCTGCGCAACCATGATTTCCCGCACGGCCTTGGCCGCGGCCGATTCCGCGGCCACCCAGGCATAGCCTTCGCCCGGCGGCAGCGTCAGCTCGCGCGCGGCTTCCAGCAACAGGGTGCTGTAGCCCGCCGCGGTGCCGTTGCGGTGCAGCCAGCGCACCGAGACTTGCGCTGCGGTAGCCAGCGGGATTTCGTTGGAAGCATCCGGCACTTCGATCAGCACCAGCGCCTGCGCGCTGGCCGGCAGCTCTTCCAGTCGGCGGGCGATGGCGGGCAAGGCGGTTTCATCTCCGATCAGCACATGCCAGTCGAAGCCCGTGGGTACGACGAAGGAGCCGCGCGGCCCGCCTATGCCCAGCAGTTGGCCCGGCTTGGCCTGTTCGGCCCAGGTGGACGCGGGGCCGTCGCCGTGCAGCACGAAGTCGATGACGAGCTCCTTGCGCGCCGCGTCGAAAAAGCGCGGCGTGTAGTCGCGGGCGGCGGGCTTGGGCATGTCCTCCGGGAACTTGATGCCGTCCGGTGTCACCGCCGGCAGCGCTGGCGGCAGGGAAGGATCGGCGGGAAAGAACAGTTTGACGTGGTCGTCGAACGAGGCGGACACGAAGTCCTGCAGTTCGTCGCCGGTGAAGGTGACGCGGGCCATCAGGCCTGCGACGCGTTCGACGCTGGCCACGGTCAGCGTGCGCATCTTCAGGTTGTGGCGGACGCGTTCGACATTCAGGTCGTTGCGGGTCATGGATACTCCAGGAATGAGGTCTTCAGGAACAGCTCTGTTCCGTGATGTCGGCAGTGGCGCGGGCCAGGATGACCGCGATGCGCCGCTGCTCGGCGGGCGAGGCGTCGGTGCGGTCCAGCAACGCGCGCTTGAGCGCCTGGCGCGCGGCCACGAACTCCGGCAGCCAGCCGGTGGCGGTGTCTTCGCCTTCGGGGCCGACGTTGCGCGGCTGGCCGCTCCAGGCCTGGCGCATCCAGTCCATCTTGCGCGCCACGTGCTTGAGCTTGTTGAACATCAGCGCCAGGCGTTCGCGATTGCCGTCCAGGTGCGCACGGCCCGGTTCCGCCAGGTGATAGCGCTTCTTCGCGCCCTCTTGCTCGACGGTGGCGTAGCCCAGCTCTTCCAGGTAGGTCAGCGCGGGATACACCATGCCGGGGCTGGGCGTGTAGAAACCGTTGCTGAGCGCACCCAGCGCCTTGATCAGCTCGTAGCCATGGCTGGGATTCTTTTCCAGCAGGCCCAGCAGCATCAGCTGCAGGTCGTCGGCGCTGACTTTGCGGCTGCGGGTCCAGCCGCGACCGTCGTCGCCGAAACCGCCCCCGAAGCCGCCGCCTTCGCCGCGCTCGTCGGCCGGACCGGAGAACCAGTCCCCGCCCGCGGCGGCGTGGCGCTGGTGGTGGCCATGGCCTTCGCCGTGGTGGCGATGGTGCGCATGGGGATGATGGGAATGGGAATGACCGTGGCGGCCCTGCGGCTTCTGGCGGGCTCGGCGCACGAATGCGGTAAGGAATTGGGCGTCACGCATGGTTTACCTCCGGTGTCTATCGTACGAGTTATATCTTACGACATATATCTTACGATATACCTGCGATAGTCCGGCCGTCAAGCGCGACGTTCGATCACCCCTGCCGCGATCCCTCCCACGATGAGCGCCATGCCCGCCAGCAGCGAAACGCTGACCGGCTCGTGCAGGAACAGGGCCGAGCACAGCAAGCCGAACACGGGTACCCCCAACAATCCGATGGAAGTCACGCCCGCGGGCAAGGCACGATTTACATTCACGGCAGCCCAGTGCGCCACCGCGATGCCGAAGACACCGGCATAGCCCAGCAGCCATGCCAGGTCGGCGCTCCACGCCACTTGCGGCGGACCTTCGGTTGCGTACGCCACGGCCGACAGTACGGCCGAAGCCAACAGGGCCTGCCACAGCGCGAGTTCGAAGGGCGGCGTAACCCAGCGGTGTGCGCGCACGTAGACGATATTGGCCGCCCAGCACAGCGCCGCCAGCAGGATCAGGCCATTGCCCAACAGGGCATCGCGATTGGTCCAGTCGAAGGCCAGCGGATTGAAGATGACGACCAGCCCCAGGAGGCCCAGCGCCAGCCCGGCCCGCCGGGCTGGCCCCACTGCCTCCCTCAGGAACAGCCAGGCGCCCGGTATCACCCACAAGGGCGTGGTGTAGGCCAGCACGGCCGAGCGGCCCGCCGGCACGTACAGCATGCCCAGGCTGACCAGCGCGGCAAACGCCCCCATGTGCAGCAGCCCCACGCTGAAAATCACCGGAAGGTCGGCCTTGACCGGCCGGGCCACGCGGCGCAGCGCGAGACCCAGCAACAGCAATGCGGCGGTGCCCGCGATGCTGCGCGCGGCCGCTGCCCAGATAGGCGTCATGTACTGCAACAGCAGCTTGTTGACGATCCAGGTGAAGCCCCAGGCCAGCACCTCCACGCCCAGCAGCAGCAAGGCGTGGCGGCGGGAAAGCGCAGCGGTGGACATGGCCGGCGGAAGCATCCGCGAGGACGCGGCGGTATGAAGATGCCCCGACTATAGGAGCCGCCCGCCACGGCTCCGTAGACCCACGGCGCGCCTATTCCCTGGTGCCACGTGCGGGCTTGGATCGGGCCGCTACGCGCCCCGCGAGCCAACGCTCGAACGCCGCCGCCTTGGGTTCGTCGGGCGCGGGCGCGTAGACCACCAGCCGCAGGTGCCGGCTCTCGTCCACCGACAAGGTGGAATGCTCGAACGCCAGCGCGCCCAGGGCTGGCAGGCAGAGGCTGCGCAGGCCCATGCAGGACCCGTGCACATCGTGTTCGCGCCACCAGCTCTTGAAGTCCGGCAATACGCGCTCCAGTTCATCCACCAGCTCTCCGACGTCCGGCGCCTGGCCCGCGCTGGCGAAGTCGCGCCGGAATGTGGACAGCATGGCGGGCGCTTGCGCTGGCCAGTCCACGAACAGTTCGCGCATCGCCGGATCCGCGAACAGCATCCACAACAGGTTCCTGCGGCCCGGGGCCTGCGTTGAAAAATTGAACACGCGGTCCGCGGCCGCATTCCACGCCACTACGTCCCAGCGCAGATTGAGGATGTAGGCCGGGCGCGTGGGCAGGTCGTCCATCAGGCGGCGCACCTGCGCGGGCACCGTGCACCAGGTGCGCCCCGGTTCCGATGGCGGACGCTGGTGCGCCAGCAGGTAGAGATGACGGCGTTCGGCCGCGTCCAGCTTCAGCACGCGCGCCAGGTTTTCCAGGAAGCCTGCCGACACGCTGATGTTGCGCCCTTGTTCGAACCAGGTGTACCAGGCCAGGCCCACGCCGGCCAACGCGGCCACTTCCTCGCGCCGCAATCCCGGCGTGCGCCGGCGGCCTCCCGCGGGCAGCCCCAGCTCGGCAGGACTGAGCCGTTCGCGGCGCAGCCGCAGAAATTCCGACAGATCGGCGCGGGTGCGCTCCAGGCGCTTGGGGGCTGCGGTTGCGGTTGCGGTCATGAGTCTATTGCACCTGGTAATAGCATAAACAGCTAAATTGTATAAGGCTAAAAGCCTCTCCAGAATAGCGCCCATCCTGACTCCGATGGCGCTTTCCATGTCTTCTTCCACACTCCCCTGCCCTGGCGCGCACGCCGCGCCGCAGCCCGCCCTGGGCCGCCTGGGCCTGGCCGTGCTGCTGTCTGGCGGCTTCATCACGATCTTCGATCTGTTCGTGGTGAACGTCGCCATTCCCAGCATGCAATCCACCTTGTCCGCCAGCTTCGCGCAGATCAGCTTCATCATCGCCGCCTACGAGCTGGCCTATGGCGTGCTGCTGATCGCGGGCAGCCGGCTGGGCGACCGCCATGGCCGGCGGCGCCTGTTCATGCTGGGCATGGCGGGGTTTGCGCTGGCCTCGGCGCTGTGCGGCCTGGCGCCCACGGCCGACACGCTGATCGCCGCGCGCATCCTGCAAGGCATGGCCGCGGCCATGCTGTTTCCGCAGGTGTATGCGTTGATCCGAGTCAGCTATCAGGGCCAGGAACGGCAGCGCGCCTTCGGCTTGCTGGGCATGACGCTGGGACTGGCGGCCATCGCCGGACAGGTGCTGGGCGGCTGGATCGTGCATGCCGACCTGTTCGGGCTGGCATGGCGCAGCATATTCCTGCTCAACGTGCCGCTGGGCCTGTTGGCGTGGCGACTGGCACGCCATATCCCGGAATCACGCGAGCCCTCGGCCGCCAGCATGGACTGGCCCGGTTCGGCGCTGGTGGGCGCAGGACTGGCCCTGCTGCTGCTGGCGCTGATAGAAGGTCCCGCGCGCCGCTGGCCCGTGTGGACGGTGGCCTGCGGCGTGGCGGCGCTGATCGCGCTGGCGCTGTTCGTGCGCATGCAGCGGCGTGTCGCGGCCCGCGGCGGCGCGCCGCTAGTTGACATGGCCTTGCTGGCGCAGCCGCGCTTCGCGGCGGGTTGTCTGCTGGTCATGCTGGTGTTCTCCACCGCCAGCGCCATGTTCCTCTGCTATGCGCTGCTGGTGCAGACTGGCTTCGGCCTGGACGCGCTGACGGCCGGCCTGATCTTCGCCCCCGCCAGCGTGGGCTTCGTGGCCGGATCGATGGCGGCGCCGCGGCTGGTGGCGCGCTTCGGCACGCTCGCCATCGCACTGGCCGCCCTGCTGTATGGCGGCGCCACGGCAACCTTGATGCTGCAGGTGGACGCGGCCGGCGCGAGCCTGGCGCCGTGGTCGCTGTTGCCGGCGCTGGTGTGGCTGGGCGCGGCCCAGGGCGCCGTCAACACGCCGCTGGTGAATCTGGCGCTGGGCTTCGTCGACGACCGCCACGCTGGCATGGCGGCCGGCGTGGTGTCGACCTTGCAGCAGGTGGGCGCGGCGCTGGGCGTGTCGGCGGCGGGCATGCTGTACGCCGGCGCACTCGATGCGCATGCCGCTGCGGGCGCGGCCGAACGTCATGCCAGCGCTTTTGCCAACGCCATGCAGTTCAATGTCGCCGCGATCCTGATCGCGACGATTCTGTTGTGGCGGCTGGGGCGCCGCTACTGATAGCTCATCGTGAACGTGGCCCGCGCATTGGCGGTTCCGACAGTCACGACCTCGTCGGTTTGCACGTAGCGCGCCGTCAACGGGATGGAAAAGACACTGGCTCCGGGCGACACGGTGCCTGCCTTCCATTGGCCAGGGTTGCCAAGCACGTTCGAGTCCGCGCCATATCCCAGCACCGTGGTGCCGCTCAATATTTCGACCCCGACACCCGTGGCGCCAGACCCGGGCGACAAGGTCAGCACATTGGAGCGGTTGCCAGGGTTGGTGGCGTCCGTCAACGTGGCGTACACGTCCAGCGAACTGAGGCCATCCCCGCCCTTGCAACTCAGATCGATCTTGAACGGCCGCTCAGGCGACGTAGAGCCAAGACCCTTGAAAGCCGTCTTGGAGACCACGCCGAGCGAGGTCTGGATGGTGTCCTTCGACGAAAAGGAGCAAGTCGGCGGTCTTCTCACGCGTACGGAGCTAGTCCCGCCGTACCGGAACGTGGCATAGTAATACTTGGTGCCTGCGGGGTTCCAGTAAGCGATATCGTTACAACACGCCAGCGTTCCAGAACCCACGTTCCCGGTCTTGATCAGTTCGTACTCGATCGTTACCCTCGGAGCTGCAACCCCTTCAAACGTACTCTCGCACACCGTCGGCCAATAATCCGAAACGCAGGACCTGTACCGGGACTTGATGCGAGCGCCTACCCCCGGAATGCCAGTATCGAATACCCCGTTCTGCGCAAGTTTTTCGAGGTCGATAATCATGGCGAAATCCACGGATTCCGCGTGCGAACATACGCCATTCCTGAGCGTCCGGGTGGTGCTAGTACCGGACCACATCACCTGACCGACGCCCACGTCGGCATTAAGCTCGATCGTGGAAGGAAGGACGATCCCCAAGACAAATGGAGTCTCACAGTCAAAACGAAGGTTGTTGTCGGCGGATGCGTTGGGAGAGAAGGCCTGCGATAGCAACGCGGCGCCAAGTAAAAGTAGTGCTCGAAACGTATTCATTGTGCGATTCCGGTTGAAGGTAAGTCCTGAGATGTCTAGCCGCAGTGGGTTTCGATCTGCCGATAGCTGTCCGGACCCATGCCTTTTTCCGTGGCCGGAAGTTCATAATCCATGCGGCATACATCGCCAGGCAGTTCGCCCCACTTGACGGTCAATTGGCCGCGGTCCTGCAGGCCGCGCGCCAGTACACGGCTTGCCTGCCCGACCAGACCGACTTCCACACCATGCTCATCCACCACGCTGGCGCCGAACGGCAGCGGCTTGCCATCGGCTTTCAGCACCTGCAGCATGGCCGACCGCCCCGAGACCGTGGCGTACCGCAGCATCGCGACCGCACCGGCGCGCGGCGCCACCTGCTGGCTGGTGACCTGCAGTTCCACATCGGTGGACAGCCCCTTGGGATCGATTTCCACCGTGTTCATGCGATACGGCGTCAGATGCGGCACGACGGCATATCCACGGCTGTTGACGCGCACGCCCGAGGCATTGAGCAGACGCGCGCCTTCGGCGTCGGGCGCTTCAACGATGCCGAAGGTTTCCGAAAGCGGCTGCGACAGCGTAAGGCCGCCCGGATGCGCGACGAGCGCCCCGCGCACGCCTACCGAGCTTTGCGAATAGCCCGTACCCACGCCTGCGCTGCCCGTGAATTCGGCGACCGGCGCGCGGTAGAGCATGCTGGCGCTGCCGCCGTTCATGCTGTCGCCCGAACCGCCGGAAGCATGGTCGGCGCTAAGGCTGTAGGACAGGTCATTGTCCTCGCCCGTGGAGCCGGACAACGTGCTTTGCACCCGCAAGCGGCCGTCGGAGTCGCGTCCGGCATTGGTCGACAGGCTGAGCGGATTGCTCTTGCCCAGCGGAATGCTGATGGTCGCGTAGACCGCGGTGCCCATCTGCTGCCGGCTGTCGCGCTGACGCTGGACGCTGATGTTGTAGCCCACGGTCTTGTACCGGTTCGCATAGGCGATGCTGTAGTTCACGTCGCGGCCATCGCGGTTCCAATGGTCCACGCCCGAGGCGGTCAGGTTGATGCTGCCGCGCTGCCCGCCCAACTGCTGGCTCAGCATGATCGAGGCGCGGTTGCGCTCGCGCACCATGCTGCCGGTATAACGGTACTGGCCATAGCCGTAGAGCGAATTCATGGCTTCGTTCAGGCCGTAGAAGCCGCTGGTGGAATAGCGGTACGCCGCGATGGAGACGTTGGTGCCAGTGTTGGGCAGGTTCTTTGCATAGCTGGCGCGCATGCTGGTGCCGGTATGCGTAGCGTCTGCCTGCGACAGGCGCGACTGGGTCGCGTCCAGGCCGAACGCTCCGGCCGACGTATTCAGGGCCCCGCCCAACAAGACCGAGGTGTAGTTTTGCGCCACCGTGGCGCCGGCATAACCCGTGACCAGATTGGACAGGCCGCGTTGGTAAGTAGCCTGCAGGAAATGCGGGCTTTTCGACAACTGCTTGTTGCGCACGGCGCCGCCGACCACGCTATAGCGGCTCACGCCCGGGCGCAGCGACATCGGCACGGCGGCGTAGGGCACCGAAAACCTGCGCACGCTGCCGTCGGCTTCCTGCACCGACACATCCAGGTCGCCGCCGTAGCCGGTGGCGTACAGGTCGGTGATTTCAAAGGCCCCCGGCGCCACCGTGGTTTCGTAGATGACCACCGAGTTCTGCCGGATGGTGACCCGCGCGTTGCTGTTGGCCATGCCGCGCACCACGGGCGCGTAGCCGCGCATCGAGTCGGGCAGCATGCGATCGTCGCTGGCCAGGCGTACGCCCTTGAAGGGCGTGGACTCGAACAGTTCGCCGCTGGTATAGGCTTCGCCCAAGGTGAGTTGGGACGACAGCGCAACGATTTCGCGCTGCGCGTAAGTCGAGATGTTCTGGTACTGGCGCTGGCCCTGGGAATCGAAAGAATAGGAGCCGTTGTGGCGCAGACGCCAATCACCCAGGTTGACGCCCGCGCGCAAGCCCAGATAGCCCTGCCGCTGCGTGCCGCCAAACGCCTTGTTGCGGTAGTTGTACAGGTTGAAGTCGTAATCGACCATGGCCGCGTTGACGCCTGAGTCCCATAGTTCCGGACTGACGTAACCGCGGGCGTGGCGGCTCATGGAGGCCTGGGGAATGCTGAGGTCCAGGCGCTGGTCGCCGAAGTCGAAATCGCTGCCGGCGTCCGCGGCGATCTCGTCCAGGCGCAGGCTGGCGTCTTGCGCCAGCTTTGCGGTCGCCTCGGCGGGCAGCTTGCCCAGGTCGACGCCGATGCGCTGCAACAGCTGACGGTCGAACACGGGCTGCGCCGCCGCCTCGCCGGCAACCGCCGCGAACGGCACATCGACGCGGCCCACATAGCTTTGGTTGATGAACAAGTCCACCGAATAGTTGCCGGGCGCGGCCATGTTTCCCTTGGCGAAGCGCGACAGGTCGGTGCGCTGGCCCGAGCCGCCCATCAGGAAGGCATCCTCGAATTCCACCGAAGCCACCATCCTTCCGGATGCGTCGGCCTCGGCGGCCTGCGCCACCCGCTCATGCGCAACCAGGGCCACCAGCAGTGCCGCGCAAAGAGGGGTCAGACGCAGACTGACGCTATCTCGCGTATGCAGGAGCTTTGAAAGGGTTTTCTTCATAACGGCGGAGCTGAAAGAGTGGATTCGATGAAAACGCTGGACAACACTCTCCCCGGGGATACCGTTACCGGCATCCCTCACAAGAGGAGTTTGGCGAGATGAGGGCCGCGCGCGTGCGCGGCTTAGCGTCCTAGCGCAGGGACGAGGCGGGTCCCGACATCAGCGGCAGGGAGCCTTCGACGTTCGCGCCCCAGTCGTTGATGCTGTTGAACTTGACCTGGGCGCCGCCTGCCGGCGCCGATGTCATTCCCGCGAGGGGAAACAACGTGGAGTCGCCCGGCTTGACGTAACCGGCTCCGGCATCGAAGGTCTGGCCGCCAGACTGCAGGCTGATCTTGCCCAGGTTCACGACATAGGGCGTGGGATTGCTGGCCTTCAGCGCATAGCCTTTGCCGGCCGCGGCGGGAGCGACCTCCCAACGCAGCTGCGCCGGCGCCTCGTCTGCCTGGCCCGGCAGGCCTTGCGGGCGATACATCACCTTGATGCGCGTGCGAAAGGCAAGCTGCAGGCGATTGGCGTCTTCGCCGGCCTGAGCCTTGGGCGGGACTTCCAGCACGTTAAGCCAGTACATGCTTTCCTTATCCTGCGGCATCGATTCCTTGGTGTGGATCAGACGCAGGGTCTGCCCCTTGCCGGGATCCACGCGGAAGATGGCGGGCGTCAGCACGAAGGGGACCTTCAGCGTTTCCGGCGCGTCGGTGATGCTGCCGTCGTCCAGCCACGACTGAACCAGGGCAGGCGTACGGCCGTCATTGCTCAGCTTGATGGTGACTTCGCGCTCCTGCGCCGGATAGATCACGCGCGTGCTGGAAATAACGACGCTGGCCTGCGCCTGGAGTGCAAAACAGCCCGCGGCAAGCGTTGCGGCGGCCATCAGGGTGCGGCGTAGAGTTTTCATGATGTAGCCCTTGGTGGTGGATGCTGCGTCTATGGTCGGTTTCCTTCCAAGCCGTCTCGGGGAGCGGGTGAGACGGCTTGCAGGGAAACACCTGCCTCGGCGGCCCCGGGAGGCGGCCGCCGAGTCGGCGCATTACTCGTAGGAGATCGAGTACTGCACGCGCGAGTTGGCGGCGCCGGCGGTGGCGTTGCCCAGCGAGTGGTACTCGACGAAGTAGTCCAGGTCAGCCTTGCCGCCGGACAGCGTCACGGTCTGCGAGTTCTGCTGGCCGATGGCCGCGCCGGCCATAATTTCGCCGAACGAGTTGTTCAGCAGGCCCAGTTCGACTTTCTCGGCGCCGCCGGCGTCAACGACCAGACGGCCGGTGGTTTGCGAAACGGTGGCGCCGCCTTCGAAGTGGACCGAAACCGGCTGGTCGGAGGTGCAGCCGCTCAGCGCAATCTTGAACGGAGTGCGGCCGGCGGTGGCGCCTGCGGCTTCCAGCGTCTTGGCCGACACGGCGGGCAGCGCAACGGTGAAGTTCTCGCCGCCGTTGCCGCCGTTGATCATGCAGGTATTGGCGGTGATGTTGCCGGTGAATTCGATGGTGCCGTCGGCGGCGTGGGCGCTGGCGAAGGAGGCGAGGCCGGCGATGGCCAGAGCAGCGGTCAGGAGGGTCTTTTTCATGATGAGTCTTTTGAGTTGGGTTTTGAGGTGAGGGAAATCGCCTTTGCGGGCGGATCTTTGCTGCGTGCGCTAGTGCTTGAGGGACCGTTGGGGACAGGTCTTTTCAGTTCGCGTACTCAACAACTGCATCGTAGATTTCGCGGCGCAGGCCGCCCATCGGGCTAGTCCTCTCCGATCCGGGCAAGACATAGGACTAGGCCCATTTTTTGGCGCAGGCCCTTTCAGCACCGGAAAAAGCGCCCGCAGCCGAGCCCGCCAGCGAGCGGGCGCAGTGGTCGACAATCAAGGGGAAAGATCCCGTCAGGACACGAACCCGGACCGGGAAAGTCGGCGCATGCGGGGCCGCGCCCGGAGAGATTTCAGGCGGACAGCACGGGCCGCAGTGGCGGCTGATCGAGAAAGGAACAGCGCCGCAGAATGCGGCGCTGACTCAGAGCATCAGGCGGCCGGGACCGTCAGCGGCACGCCCGGCTGGCTGGCCGAGCGCGTGCCCGGCAGCGGATGACAGGACTGCGGATGGTAGGTATGCACCAGCGACAGCTTCACGCGGTCGCTGGCGTTGCCCTGGGCGGCATGCAGGGTGCGGCAATGGAAGAACACCACGTCGCCCGCCTGCAGTTCGGGGCAGACCGCGCGGGCGATCCACTCGGCGTTCTGGGGCGCGTCGTCGCGGAAGAACTTCTGCTGGTCGAACTGTTCCGGCGCGAAGGCGGCCGCGTGCGAACCCGGGATGAAGGACAGGCCGCCGTTGGCGCGCGTTTCCGGGCCCAGCGCCAGCCAGGTGGACACCAGATCGGTGTCGGAAAACGACCAATAGCGGATGTCCTGGTGCCAGCCGGTCAGGCTGCCATAGGCCGGATGCTTGGTCATCACGCAGTTGTGATGCACGGTGGACAGCACCGGCGTTTCGCCGAAGTAGCGCCCCAGCCACTGGCCGATGCGGGAATCGGCGGCCCATTGCGCGAACAAGGGGTCGCGGCCATAGGCGCCGAGCAGGCGCCGCACGGTCAGCCCGCCTTCGGCCGCGCGCGACTCGGGCGCGCCGGGATAGCGCAGGTCGGCTTCGTATTCGATGGGCGCGACGTGGTCGCGCAAATGGCGTTCGGCAACGGCGCGCAGCGCCGCCACCTGTTCCGGGCTGGCGAACTGGCGCGCCACCACGAAGCCCTGCTCGCGCAGGACGGCTATCTGGTCATCAGGCAACAACATGGCATTCAAGCAGCAGGGGGTTGGGCGGGAGGATTGATGCGGGCGGCATCGCGTTCCTGCACCTCATGGTGCACCCATTCGCGCCACACCGCCACCAGCAGGGCCATCAGCACGGGGCCGACGAACAGCCCGACGATGCCCATCGTCTTCACGCCCCCCACCAACCCGAAGAAGGTCGGCAGGAAAGGCAGCTTGACCGGCCCGCCCACCAGCCGCGGACGCAGGGTCTTGTCGACGATGAAGAGTTCCACGCTGCCCCACACCATCAGCGCGATGCCCGCCACCAGATGGCCCGAGCCGACCAGATAGAGCGACACCAGCGTGAACGACAGCGGCGCGCCGCCGGGTATCAGCGCCATGAAGCCGGTGACCACGCCCAGCAGCACGGGCGACGGCACGCCCGCCACCCAGTAGGCGATGCCCAGCACCACGCCCTCGCCCAGGGCGATCAGGCCCATGCCGGTGACGGTGGAGTTGATGGTGGCCGGCACCACGCGCGAAAAGCGCTGCCAGCGGGCAGGCAGGATGCGTTCGCCCAGCACGTCCAGCTGGGCCACCATGCGGATGCCGTCCTTGTAGACGAAGAACAGCGTGATCAGCATGAACAGCACGGTCAGCAGCAACTGGAACACATTGCCCGTGGCCGCCAGGACCATCCGGTAGATATTGCCCAGATGCTCGCCGCTGACGGCCTCGACCAGGGCGCCCAGCGCATGGGGCTGGCCGATATAGGATTCCCAGTACTGGCTCAGGCGCTCGCCCACCACGGGCATGGAGGTGATCCAGTTGGGCACGGCCACGCCATGGCGGTTGGCGGCGATGGCCCAGGCGAAGAAGGTACTGGCTTCCTTGATGGCGTAGGACAGCGCGAACGACATCGGCACGATCAGCACGACGATCACCACCAGCAGCGCCAGCGAGGCTGCCAGCGCGTTGCGGCCGCCGCAGCGCGCGACCAGCCGCTGGTACAAGGGCCAGCTGGCCAGGCCGATGATGAGTGCGGCGAGCGCGGGGACCAGGAAACCGCTGAGGAAGTACACCCCCGCCAACAGCACGAGCAACAAAAGCCAACGGGCGATCAGGTAAGCGGGTAGTACAGGCTGCATGGAGCGGATCGACAGTAAGGACGTTGTAGGCTTTGACTGTCGGACTATACAGACGTTTCATGCAATTCGAGGGACGCAAGGTCTGTATTTACTACGGGGTTTCCCGTGATTCCCCAGGTGGAGGGCGGATCCGCCCCCCACGCCATGCGCTTACAACGCGTACTCCGCGGCCTCTTCGCGCGCGGTACGGCGGCGCGGCGGCAGGTATTCCTCCAGCGCAGGCCTGGGCGCGGCAGACGGCGCGGCGTTCGCCTGGCCAGCCCCGCGGGCGTAGACGCTGCAACTGGCCGCGGCCGGATCGGTCTCGTCGCGGCCGCTCAGTAGCGGGCAGCTGGCGAACAATTCAGCGGCCCAGTCGGTGAAGGCGCGCACCTTGGGCGAAAGCTGGCGGCTTTGCGGATACAGCACCGAAATCGCGGTGGGGCTGGGCTTCCATTGCGGCAGCACCTCGATGAGTTCGCCCGATTGCAGGTGCGGCAGCGCCATGTAACGCGGTGTCTGGATCAAGCCGAAGCCCTTGAGCCCGCAATCCAGGTAGGCGCCGGATTCGTTCACCGACACCACGCCCTTCATTTCGACTTCCTGGTGCTTGCCGTCGACCCGGAAATCCCAGGCGCAATTGCGGCCGGTACGGCTGGAGAAATAGTGCACGGCGTGATGGTCGCGCAGTTCGTCGATGCTCTGCGGCAAGCCATGGCGCGCCACATAGGTGGGCGAGGCGCAGGTCACGCTCTGCAGCGTGCCGATGCGGCGCGCGACCAGGCTGGAATCCTCCAGGTCGCCGGCGCGGATCACGCAATCCACGGCCTCCTGCACCATGTCGACCGGGCGGTCGCCCAGGCCCAGCACCAGCTCCACGTCGGGGTATTTGTCGTGGAAATCACACAATGAGGGGATCAGGATCAGCCGCCCGATGCAGGTTGGGGCATCGATGCGCAGCCTGCCCTTCAGGCGCAGGGCCGCTTCCTGGAAGCAGGCCTCGGTTTCCTCGACGTCGGCCAGAATGCGCACGCAGTGCTGGTAATAGCCCGCGCCGTCGGGCGTCAGGCCGATACGGCGCGTGGTGCGGTTGAGCAGGCGCACGCCCAAGAGGCGTTCGAGGTTCTGGATGATGGTGGTGACGGTGGTGCGCGGAAGCGAGAGGCTGTCGGCCGCCCGGGTGAAGCTATTGGCGTCCACGACGCGCACAAACACCTGCATAGCCTGAAAACGGTCCATGGCGACGGTGTCCTTTAGGGGAAATAGTCGGTGTGGACGGAGCATAACCCGATTTCGGCGTTGATTAGTCGATCCTTACGACTAGTGTTGCCGAAACATCAGGGTTTATCCGACCCCCTAAACCGCTCAGAATGCAAACCATCTTGAAGTGCCCTTGCCGCCAGGCGCCATCAAAGGGCAAGCCTATCCTCAGATTCCGGCACCCGCAAAGACCCGCCCCGATCAGGCGCCTTTGCCTGGGATGCGCAGCAGCATTGCATGTTGCATTGCAGCATTTCCGCCGGATCCCGAGGACAGGCCTGCCCCAGGCCGCCGCAGCCGCCTCCGCCCCCAGGCTCATCCAGGCAAGCGCGCTTTCGCCCCATCATCTCTCAAGGAAACACCATGGTTTCGCGCAATCGTATTGCTGTGCTCGCCGTCTTTGCCGCCATCGTCGCCGCTGGCGGCGGTTATGCCCTCTTCCGCGCTCCCGCTGGCGCCAATGCGGCGCAGGCGCAGACTGCCCCCACGGCGCCGCCAGTCGAAGTGGCCGAGGTCCTGAACAAGACCATCGTGGACTGGCAGCGCTACTCCGGCCGCCTGGAAGCCATCGACCGCGTCGACATCCGTCCCCTGGTGTCGGGCACCCTGACCGCCGTGCACTTCCAGGACGGCAGCATCGTCAAGAAGGGCGACGTGCTCTTCACCATCGACCCGCGTCCCTACGCGGCCGAGGTGGACCGCGCCGCCGCCGCCCTGACCGCCGCGAAGGCCCGCGCCTCGTATACCGCCAGCGAACTGGCCCGCGGCCAGCGCCTGCTGACAGACAACGCCATCGCCCGCCGCGATTTCGAGGAAAAGCAGAACGCCGCACGCGAAGCCGCCGCCAACCTGCAAGGCGCCCAGGCGGCGCTGGACTATGCCAAGCTGAACCTCGGCTACACCCGCATCGAAGCCCCGGTGGACGGCCGCGTGTCGCGCGCCGAGGTCACGGTGGGCAACGTGGTGGCGGCTGGCGCCGGCTCCGTGCCGCTGACCCGCCTGGTGTCGGTGTCCAAGATGTACGCATCGTTCGACGTGGATGAACAAACCTTCCTGCGCTATGTGAACCCTGCGCGCGGCGGCCGCGCCGGCGCCGTGCCGGTGGAGCTGGGCCTGGCCAACGAGGAAGGCTATTCGCGCACCGGCGTCGTGCAGTCCGTGGACAACCGCCTGGACACCACCTCCGGCACGATCCGCGTGCGCGCCGAGTTCGACAACGCCGACGGCCAGCTGCTGCCCGGCCTGTACGCCCGCGTCCGCCTGGGCGGCAGCGAACCGCGCCAGGCCGTGCTGATCGACGAAAAGGCCATCGGCACCGACCAGGACAAGCGCTACGTGCTGGTGCTGGACGACAAGAACCATGCCGTCTACCGCCAGGTCAAGCTGGGCGCCAACCAGGAAGGCCTGCGCGTGGTCGATTCGGGCCTGGCCGCCGGCGAACGCATCGTCGTCAACGGCCTGCAGCGCATCCGTCCCGGCGATGCCGTGACCCCCACCGTCGTCCCCATGGTTGCGGCCCAACGCAACCCGGTCAAGACCGCCTCGGCCACCCTGAACTGAGCCGGCGCGTCTAACGAGAACGTCCATGAATATCTCGAAATTCTTCATCGACCGGCCGATCTTCGCCGGCGTGCTGTCGGTCCTGGTGCTGCTGGCGGGCCTGCTGGCCATGTTCCAGCTGCCCATCTCCGAGTATCCGGAAGTGGTGCCGCCGTCCGTGGTCGTGCGCGCGCAGTATCCAGGCGCCAACCCCAAGGTCATCGCCGAAACCGTGGCCTCGCCGCTGGAGGAATCCATCAACGGCGTCGAGGACATGCTGTACATGCAGTCGCAGGCCAACAGCGACGGCAACCTGACCCTGACGGTCAACTTCAAGCTGGGCGTGGACCCGGACAAGGCGCAGCAGCTGGTGCAGAACCGCGTGTCGCAAGCGCTGCCGCGCCTGCCGCCGGACGTGCAGCGCCTGGGCGTGACCACGGCCAAGAGCTCGCCCACGCTGACGCTGGTGGTGCACCTGATCTCGCCCAATGACCGCTACGACATCACCTACCTGCGCAACTACGCGATCCTGAACGTCAAGGATCGCCTCGCCCGCATCACCGGCGTGGGCGAAGTGACGGTGTGGGGCTCGGGCAACTATTCCATGCGCGTCTGGCTGGACCCGCAGAAAGTCGCCCAGCGCGGCATGACCGCGAGCGAAGTGGTCGCCGCCATCCGCGAACAGAACGTGCAGGTCGCCGCCGGCGTCATCGGTGCGTCCCCCACGCTGGGTGACGTGCCGCTGCAGCTGAACGTGAATGCCCGCGGCCGCCTGCAGACCGAAGAGGAATTCCGCGACATCATCCTGAAGACCTCGCCCGATGGCGCGGTGACCTACCTGTCGGACGTGGCCCGCGTGGAACTGGACGCGCAGGAATACGGCTTGCGGTCGCTGCTGGACAACAAGCAGGCGGTGGGCATGGGCATCATGCAGTCGCCCGGCGCCAACGCGCTGGACGTGTCCAGCCAGGTGCGCGCCGCCATGGCCGAGCTGTCGCAGGACTTCCCGCCGGGCGTGGAATACCGCATCGAATACGACCCCACCCAATTCGTGCGCGCCAGCATCAAAGCCGTGGTGACCACGCTGCTGGAAGCGATCGCCCTGGTGGTGCTGGTGGTGATCCTGTTCCTGCAGACCTGGCGCGCGTCCATCATCCCGCTGCTGGCGGTGCCCGTGTCCATCGTGGGGACCTTCGCCCTGCTGCTGATGTTCGGCTATTCCATCAACGCGCTGTCGCTGTTCGGCATGGTGCTGGCCATCGGCATCGTGGTGGACGACGCCATCGTGGTGGTGGAAAACGTGGAGCGCAACATCGCCGCAGGCCTGAGTCCGCGCGATGCGACCTATCGCGCCATGCGTGAGGTCAGCGGCCCCATCATCGCCATTGCGCTGACGCTGTGCGCGGTGTTCGTGCCACTGGCCTTCATGACGGGCCTGACCGGCCAGTTCTACAAGCAGTTCGCCATGACCATCGCCATCTCGACGGTGATCTCGGCCTTCAACTCGCTGACCCTGTCGCCCGCGCTGTCGGCCATCCTGCTCAAGAGCCACCACGACAAGCCCGACTGGCTGACCCGTGGCATGAACCGCGTCTTCGGCCGCTTCTTCAACTGGTTCAACAATATGTTCGGCCGCGCGTCCGAGTCGTACGGCACGGGCGTCACCAAAGTGATCCGCCGCAAGGCCAGCGCCATGGGCGTGTACGCCGTGCTGGTGGCCGCCACCGTCGGCGTCTCCTATCTGGTGCCCGGCGGTTTCGTGCCCGCGCAGGACAAGCAGTACCTGATCGCCTTCACGCAGCTGCCCAACGGCGCCTCGCTGGACCGCACGGACGCGGTGATCCGCCGCATGAGCGACATCGCCCTGAAGGAACCCGGCGTACAGAGCACCATCGCCTTCCCCGGCCTGTCGATCAACGGCTTCACCAATAGTTCGAGCGCCGGCATCGTGTTCGTCATGCTCAAGCCCTTCGAAGAGCGCAAGAACGCCGCGCTGTCGGGCGACGCCATCGCGGGCTCGCTCAACCAGAAGTTCGCGGCCATCCAGGACTCGTTCATCGCCGTGTTCCCGCCCCCGCCCGTGATGGGCCTGGGCACGCTGGGCGGTTTCAAGTTCCAGATCGAAGACCGCAGCGCCGCCGGCTACGCCGCACTGGACAAGGCCAAGCAAGCCTTCCTGGAAAAGGCGCGCCAGACGCCGGAACTGGGCCCCGCCTTCTCCAGTTACGAGATCAACGTGCCGCAGCTGGACGTGGACCTGGACCGCGTCAAGGCCAAGCAACTGGGCGTGCCGGTGACGGAAGTCTTCGACACCATGCAGATCTACCTGGGCTCGATGTATGTCAACGACTTCAATCGTTTCGGCCGCGTCTTCCAGGTGCGGGCGCAAGCCGACGCGCAATTCCGCGCGCACGCCGACGACATCCTGCAACTGAAGACCCGCAACGTCGCCGGCGAAATGGTGCCGCTATCCTCGCTCGTCACCGTCAACCAGACCTTCGGCCCGGAAATGGTGGTGCGCTACAACGGCTACACCGCCGCCGACATCAACGGCGGTCCGGCGCCCGGCTACTCGTCCGACCAGGCCCAGGCCGCGGCCGAGCGCATCGCCGCCGAGACCCTGCCGCGCGGCATGAAGATGGAGTGGACCGACCTGACCTACCAGCAGATCCTGGCGGGCAACGCGGGCCTGTGGGTGTTCCCGATCAGCGTGCTGTTGGTGTTCCTGGTGCTGGCCGCGTTGTACGAAAGCCTGACCCTGCCGCTGGCCGTGATCCTGATCGTGCCGATGAGCATCCTGGCCGCGCTGACGGGCGTCTACCTGACCGGCAACGACAACAACATCTTCACGCAGATCGGCCTGATGGTGCTGGTGGGCCTGTCGGCGAAGAACGCGATCCTGATCGTGGAATTCGCCCGCGAACTGGAAATGAACGGCCGCAGTCCGCTGGACGCCGCCATCGAGGCCAGCCGCCTGCGCCTGCGCCCCATCCTGATGACGTCCATCGCGTTCATCATGGGCGTGGTGCCGCTGGTGCTGTCCTCGGGCGCGGGTTCTGAAATGCGCCAGGCCATGGGCATCGCGGTGTTCTTCGGCATGCTGGGCGTGACCCTGTTCGGCCTGTTCCTGACCCCCGTGTTCTACGTGCTGCTGCGCACGCTGGGCGGCAAGACGCTGCACTCCGCCGCGCCGCACGAGGCTCCCGTGTGCGTCCCGCACGTGGCCCCGAACGCGCAACCCGCCCAGCAACATCACGCCTGAGCCGGCTCACCACAGTAGCTAGACAGCGCCTTCCGCCCCCTAGGCGGAAGGCGCCCACAAGAGAATAGTCATCATGATCAAAAGACTGACCCGCGGTTCCGCCCTGCTTGCCGTCCTGCTCGTGCTGGCCGGCTGCGCGGTGGGCCCCACCTACGAACGCCCCTCGGCCGCGGTGCCCGCGGCCTTCAAGGAAGCCGCCCTGCCCGCTTCCGAGGCCGGCACCTGGAAGACCGCCGAACCGTCGGAAGACGCGCTGCGCGGCGCCTGGTGGAAAGTGTTCGGCGACGAAGGGCTGAACCAGCTGCAGGAAGAAGCCCAAAAGGCCAACCAGAACCTGCAGGCCGCCGCCGCCCGCCTGACCCAATCGCGCGCGCTGCAACGCGAAGCCCGCGCCGGCTTCTTCCCCAACCTGGACGCCGCCTTCGGCCCCAACCGCCAGCGCCCCTCGGCCGTGTCGCAGGGCCTGCCCGACGGCACCTCGACCAGCCCGGTCACGACTTGGCGCGCCCAAGGCGCCGTTTCCTACGAAGCCGACCTGTTCGGCCGCGTCGCCTCCACCTACGACGCCGCCAGCGCCGACGCCCAGCAAAGCGAGGCCCTGTACCGTTCCGTGCTGCTGGCCCTGCAGGCCGACGTCGCCACCACCTACTTCCTGGTGCGCGAACAGGACGCCGAATCGCAGCTCTACCGCCAGACGGTCAAGCTGCGCACCGACACCCTGCAACTGATCCAGCGCCGCTACGACGCCGGCGACATCAGCGAACTCGACCTGGCCCGCGCCAAGGCCGAACTTGCCAGCGCGCAATCCGAAGCCCTGGGCATCGACCGCCGCCGCGCCGCCTCCGAGCACGCGCTGGCCGTGCTGCTGGGGCGCGCCCCGTCAGACTTCGCCATGCCCGAGCAGCCCATCCAGAAGGTCGCGCTGTCGATCCCCGCCGGCCTGCCATCCACGCTGCTGGAACGCCGCCCCGACATCGCCGCCGCCGAACGCGCCATGGCCGCCGCCAACGCCCGCATCGGCGCGGCCAAGTCCGCGTTCTTCCCGCGCCTGGACATCACCGGCGCCTTCGGCTACGAGTCCTCGGACCTGGGCAACCTGTTCCAGTGGTCCAGCCGCACCTTCCTGCTGGGCCCGCTGGTCGGCGCCGCGCTGTCCATGCCCATCTTCGACGGCGGCCGCCGCCAGGCCGGCCTGGACCGCGCCCGCGCCGTCTACGAGGAAGACGTCGCCGTCTACCGCCAGACCGTGCTGAACGCGTTCCGCGAAGTGGAAGACAACCTGGCCAACCTGCGCATCCTGGCCGACCAGACCAAGGCGCAAGACGCAGCCGTCGACGCAGCCGCCCGCGCCGCCAAGCTCTCGCACACGCAGTACCGCGAAGGCTCCATCAGCTACCTGGACGTCATCGAAGCCGACCGCAGCGTCCTGCTGCAGCAACGCGTCGCCGTGCAGCTCAGCGGCGAACAAGCGCGCTCGGCCGTAGGCCTGATCCGCGCAATTGGCGGCGGCTGGGAGAACCCGGTGCCGCCGGAAACGGTGGCGTCGAAGTAAGAGGCAGGCGCGCCGCGGGCAAGACATGGCGGCCCGTGGCGCCAAGCGCGCAGCGCCTGCGACAGCAACCGCGACCGCAGTCACAGTCGCAGTCGCAATACCAAGCGTATGCCCCAGGTCGGCCGCCCGCGCGGCCGACCTGGGGCGGGCCCCGCAAGATCTTCCACCATCCGCCACCGGCGCCAAGAACGCCAAGCAAACCACCCGCCCCAACACCCGTAAAGATTCAACCAGCCGAGCCAGTCGCTTCGGCGGCCTGGCGTGCGCGGGGCGTCGATAAGCCCGAGGGAATCGGAAGGGAAGGCCGAAGGCCTGGACGACGATGACGAAGGGGAAGTCCGGAGCGAACGCTCCGGACCGCAATCGTTGCCCCGCGCACGCCAGGCCGCCGAAGCGACTGGCGCCTTAAGAACCAACGGAAGCCACAGAAACCACAGAAGCGGCGAAAGCAGCAGCAGCCAAAGAACCTACGGCCGCCCCCGCAGCCACTCCTCAAGATCAGCAGCCGGCAACGGCGGCGAAAACAAAAACCCCTGCCCCGCCGCACACCCCTGCTCAATCAAAAACCGCCGCTGCTCTTCGTTCTCGACGCCTTCAGCCACCACAGGCAGGCTCAGGCTCTCGCCGATACGAATCACAGCGCTGGTCAACGCCCGAGCCGCGTCATCGCTCTCCAGCCCCTGCACGAAACTGCGATCCAGCTTCAGTTCATCCACGATCAGTCGCCGCAAATGCCCCAGGCTGGAATAGCCAGTCCCGAAATCGTCCATCGACAACCGCACCCCCAAGCGATGCAGCTCCGCGATCGTCCGCAACGTACCCGCCGTCGCATCCAGCACCACGCCTTCTGTGATCTCCAGCATCAGATCCGCCGCCGCCAGCCCGAACTCGGCCAGCGTCGCCTCGATCAACCGCGGCAGATTCAGATTGTGGAAATTCGTCGCAGACAGGTTCACCGACACCGACGGCACCCGCAGGCCCTTCGCCCGCCAGACCGCCAACTGCGAACAAGCCTCGTGCACCGCCCAGTCGCCCAGGTCGCCGATCAACCCGCATTCCTCGGCCAGCGGCACAAAGCGCGCCGGCGAGATATCGCCCAGCGTCGGATGACGCCAGCGCGCCAGCGCCTCGACCCCGTACAGCTGACCGTTCTTCAACCCCACCTGCGGTTGATAGTGCAACCGCAAAGCCTTCGCCTCCAGCGCATCGCGCAAGGCGGCCTCCAGCGCCAGGCGCTCCTGCGCCTGCCGGTTCATTTCGGCGCTGAAGAAAGAGATGCGGTTGCGCCCCGCCGTCTTGGCCTGGTACATCGCCATGTCGGCATGGCGCAGCAACGTATCCATGTCGCGTCCGTTCTCGGGGAACACGCTGATGCCGATGCTGACCGAGGGATTGAGCGTGATGCCGCCCACCGAGAACGGCTGAGCCAAGGCGACCAGCACATGCTCCGCCGCCGTCGTCAGTCGACCGTGTTCAAAGTCCGGCATCAGCATCACGAACTCGTCGCCCGACAAGCGGCCCACGATGTCGGTCGCGCGCGCCAGGCGGCGCAAGCGCTGCGCCACGTCGCGCAGCAACGCATCGCCTATGGGATGGCCCAGCGTATCGTTGACCTGCTTGAAGCGATCCAGGTCCAGGAACAGAATGGCGACACGCTTGCGCTCGGGTTCAGCGCGCGCGATGGCCTGCTCGGCCTGCGCCAGCAGCAGGTTGCGGTTGGGCAAGCCGGTCAGTTCGTCATAGAACGCCAACTGGCGGATACGCGCGCGGGCCTCCTCGCGCTCCAGCGCCAGCGCGCACAAGTACACGCACACGTCCACCAGCCGGTGATGGAAATCGTCGGGCAGGCGCCGCTCGCGGAAATAAAAACCGAAGGTGCCTATGACCCGGCCATCGCTGGACTTGATCGGCGACGACCAGCAGGCCTTCACGTCGTCCGGCAGCGGCAGGTGTCGATAGTCGTCCCACAGCGGATCGGTGGAGATGTCCGGCACGATCACCGGCCGGCCCAGGAAGGCAGAGGTGCCGCAAGCGCCCGCCTGCGGCCCGATGGCCACGCCGTCCAAGGCGTCGGTGTAGGCTTGCGGCAGGCTGGGCGCGGCCAGCGGCCGCAGCAGCCCGGCATCGTCCACCCGCAGGACGCTGGCCGCGACTTCGGGCGCCAGACGTTCGACCTCGCGGCACACCATGTTCATGACCTCGACCACCGAGGCCTCATTGACCATGGCTTGCAGCACGCGGCGCTGCAAGACTTCGTGCACCTTGGTGGGCGTGATGTCCGTCAGCACGTCCACGATATTGACCAGGGCGCCGCGTTCGTCGAACACGGAGTTGGCCATCACCGACACCCACAGCGGGCGGCCGGCGCGATCGTAGACCAGCACGTCCTTGTGGTAGCCCTCGCGGCAGGCGATGCGGCGGCCCAGCTCTTCGCGCGTGCCGCCGTCCGGCCTGCCTCCGGCCAGCAGTTCGCCCAGCTCCTGGTTGACGGCGTCGCCGCGGGAAAAGCCCAGCATGCGCTGGAAGCCGTCGTTCACGTAGAGGATGCGGCCGTCCTTGCCCGACACCGCGACGGCATTGCCGGTTTCGTTGATGCCCAGCAACAGGAGCCGGATCTCTTCCTGGCGGTCGGCGTCCGCGATGGATTTGCGGGAGATGACGGAAATGCGTACGACATCGCCGGCTTCGCCGGCGATGGGCATGTAGGTGGCTTCGATCCAGACGAAGCCGCCGTCCTTCTTGCGATAGCGGCAGGTGCCGGTGAAGTGCTTGCCGCCCAGCAGCCTGGCCCAGACCTGCTCGCCGCCGACGATGCCCTTGCCTTCGTCCATGCTGTCGCAAAGCATGTCATGGCGCAGCTCCAGGGCCTCTTCGCGGGCATGGCCGACCAGGGCGAGAAAATTCGCGTTGGCGTTCAACAAGGAGCCAGCCGGATCAAAATCGAACAGCAGCAGCGCCCGATCCATGGACGCCAGATAAGTGGCGGAGTGCCACGCGGCGCCTTGAGGGCGCTCGTCGGTAACGCCTGGATAAGAATCAAGCATATGGGGCTCCATGCCGGATAACAGCTGATCCGGTTTCATCTGCGCTTCGGAAACCCGAGTTCGACGCGGTCGCGTCCGTCCTGCTTGGCCAGGTACAAGGCCTGGTCCGCACGGCTGAGCGTTTCAGAGAAGGTTTCTCCCAACTGGTGATATGCCATGCCTATGCTGACCGTCAATCTCAACACGCCATCCCCCACCGTGATTGCCAAGGCGCGCACCGCGCCAACCAGCCGGTCCATGACGCGCTGGGCATCCTCGGGCTGGGTGCTGGGCAGCAGCACCAGGAATTCCTCGCCGCCCCAGCGGCCGCATAGATCGTATTCGCGCAAGTTGTCGCCCAACGCGCCGGCCAGCTCGACCAGCGCGCGGTCGCCTGTTTCATGGCCATAGCGGTCGTTGACCGACTTGAAATGATCCACGTCCAGCATCGCCACCACGAAGGTCGATCCGCCGCGAGACACGCGCAAGACCTCCTGCTTGATCATTTCCATCAAGGCGCGCCGGTTCAAGAGGCCGGTCAAGGGATCGCGGTTGGAGGTTTCCTGCAATGCGGAGTTCAGGTCCCGCATCATGTTCTGGTAGTGGTCCGAGATGCGCGCGATGCGGGTCAGCCGGCGCAGTTGCCGGTCGAAACGGTCGCACAGGCCCAGCTCGCGTTCGTGCGCCATGCTCTGGTAGGCGTCCGACAGTTGGGTCACGCGCTCGATGCGCGCCATCTGTTCGGCCGTATGCCGCCAGAGCGCGTCCAGCGCTTCATGCAACGGATGGCCCTGATAGACCGGATCCGCCAGCAATTCGGCGATGCGCTTGTCCAGCTGGGCGGCGTCGGATTTCATTGGCGGCCGACAACGGAAAAGGGAAACGTGCAGTCTTCCTTGAATTCCTCGGCCAGTTCGCCGACGCGCTCATTGCGCATGTCGTAGAACCAGGTGACGCTGACCTCGCGGCCCTTGTTGTGGGCAGCCTCCAGCAGATCGAAGATGTCCATGACGGACTTGATGCTGCTGGTGTTCAGGTAGAGCAGTTCCAGCTCCAGCTTCAGGGGCGCGGCGCTGCTCAGCAGATAGGCTTCGACCCATTCGATGACGGGACCGAACAGCTCGAAGGAATTCTCGGGATAGGAGTCGCCGCGCATCGCCAGCACGCCGGCAGCGGTGTCGGCGGTGATGGCGGGCGTGGACTGGGTCCCGGGAATGTTCAAATCGTTCATTAGTTGCTCCAAATATATTCTTGGCCCGGCACGCCTTCAGATCACGACGCTCAGGCTGAAGAAGGCCTGCCCGGGCGCTGCGGCGGGCGTCAGGCTGGCCTCCAGCGGCGCGCCAGCGCGGCGGGCGATATCGATCAGCCCCAGGCCGGCGCCCGAGGCGACGCCCTGGGCGCGCGGCTTGTGCAGCTGCGCCTTGTACTCGGCCTTCAGCGCCGCCTTGTCCAGCGCGGCCAGTTCCTGGATGCGGGCGACCAGCGCCTCGCCGTCCTCCGCCTTGACCAGGTTGCCCGCCGACACCACGTAGCGGCTTTCATCGCGGCGGCCGATCACCACGGTGGCCGAGGCGTCCAGGTCGTCATGCAGCGCGGCGTACTGGCGGATGTTCTGGATCATCTCGATGTAGACGGAGAAAACGTCCATGGCCTCGGCCGGCCGCGCGTGCTCCGCGTTCAGATAGTTCTTGAGCGCATTGCCGATTTCCTCGATCAGGCTGCGGGAAGTCGGTCCGTTGAAGCACAACAGAGTGCGATTCTGGTTGAACCGTTCGCCCAATGCGTAAAGATCGGAGGCATTCATGGGGGTAACCGCCCTGATAACGTTTATTCGAAACGGAACGACAGCAAGGTGATGTCATCACGCTGCGGCCGCCCGCCTTGGTACTCTGCCAGCGCCTGGGTAAAGGCGGCCGCCTGTTCGGTTAACGGCCGGCGCGCGTGCGTCTTGAGCATTTCCGCGAACCGGGTATTGCCAAAGCCAAAGCCGTGTTCGCCTCCCGCCTGGTCCAGGAACCCGTCCGTGACCAGGTAGTAGGTCCAGCCGGACTCCATCCGCAGTTCGATGTTTTCGTAGGTCTCGGTGCGCTTGTCGCCCAGCGCCCGCTTGCCGCCGGGCACCTCGCGCAGTTCCTCGCCGTTGCTCGCGTACAGGCTGATCTTGGCGCCCGCATAGCGCAACCGGCCGCCCTGGCGGTCAATATAAACCAGGGCCGCATCCGTGTTCGTGGCCAGCGCACGGGGCAATTGCGCGTCGGCAAGCATGGCGCGGATGGCGTTGTCGGTGCGGGTCAGGATGGCGGCGGGGTCGGCCGGGCCGGCCTCGGTGATCGCCAGATCTATGGCGGCGCGGGCCAGCATGGTCATCAATGCGCCGGGCACGCCGTGGCCGGCGCAATCCATGATGCCCAGCAGGCAGTTGGCGCCGTCGGAGCGGAATACGTAGAAGTCGCCGCCCACCACGTCGCGCGGCTTCCACAGCACGAAATGGTGCGCGCCCAGGGACTGGGTAAGCTGGCGATCCGGCAGAATGGCGCGCTGGATCAGGCTGGCGTAATCGATGGAGTCGTCGATTTTCTTGTGCGCGGCGGCCATGGCGCGATTGGCGTCCTCGAGTTCGGAGGTGCGCTCGCGCACCTTGGTTTCGAGTTCAGCCGTGTGCTGGCGCACCTTGTCCGCCATCACGCCGAAGGCGCGGCTGAGGTCGCCGATTTCGTCCTGGCCGCCCGGAGGCAGGCGCACGTCGTAGCTGCCGTCGGCGATGGCGCGCGCCGACTGCTGCAGGCGGCGCAAGGGGCGCAGCATCAGGCGCTCGATGGCGTAGCCGAAGCACAGCAACATGGCCGCGAACAGCACCACCAGGCCGATCGCCGCGGGCCAGAGCCAATCCGTGTCCAGTACCCGGGCCGCGCCCAGGTCCACCACCGTCAGCACATGCCAATGCAGTTCCGGCATGTAGGCTACGGACACCAGCTGCCGGATGCCGTCCATCTTGACCCAGGCGGATTGCACCGACTGCGGGTCGGTCCGCGCCGCCTTCATGGCCGCGGCCAGCTCGGCGCGGCCCTCGCCGCCGTCCAGCAGGTTGAACACCGTGCCGCGGGCAGCGCCGCCCGCGCCCGAGTTGTAGGCAATGAGCGAGGCGTCCATGTGGGCCTGGATCGCGCCTTCCTCGTCGACGATGATCGGCGTGACCCCGGGCTGGCCGCTGTTGACGAATTCACGCAGGAATCCGCCTACGTCCAGACCGGAACCGGTCAGGCCGATGACCCGGTCGCCGTCGCGCACCTGGACGTTGATCCAGACCTTGGTGGTCTTGAGCTTCAGGTCCGGGTTGACGTTGATGTTGTATTTGGCGGGAGACGCCAGCGTCAGGTAGAACCAGGCGTCGTCGGCCGCGCTTTTGCTCAGCGTGTAGCGCGGCGTCTCGGACAGGGGCTGGTCGTCGTTGAAGTAATAATTGCCCGAGGCGGCGCTGGCGATGAAGTAGGCGCGTCCCAGCAGATCGCGGCGGTAGCCGTCGGCTTCGCGAAAGAACAGCTCGCGCGCGGCCGGGTCGCTTTCGTGCCGCAGCCAGCGGCGAGTGACCTCGCTATCCGCCAACCGCTGCGACAGGGCCAGTTCACGGGACACCGGCGCCAGGATGCGCTGGCGGTTCAATTGCGTGAAGTTGTCGGAGAAAGCCCGTCCGAAGTGCTCCCTGACCCCGTCCAGCACCTGCCAGCCGATCAGGGCCGCCGGCGCCAGGGCAACCAGGCACGCCAGCAACAGCGCCATCAACGATTTTCTGCGCAAACCCCATTTCGCCATGCAAAGTCTTCCTTACTGCCTGATAAGACGTAACGTGCGTGAAGGGGACGCATGGGCAGACTTTCGTTGTGTAACGATGTTTCGCCGCGCGCTTGCCCCGCTTGTCCAGCCATGAGCCTGTTGCAGGCGTACCCTGGAGGCACGTCCGGCGCGACAAGTGTAGAGAACAGTGGATCCAATTGAAACAGGAGCAAACGCTTGTAAGACGCTCGGGCGTCCTAAGTTGCACTACTGCAATGTAAATATCGATTTATTGCTTTTTATTTCACGACCGGCAGCGTTTGCCTGTTTACATTGCAGCTTTCTTGCTACACGCCCAGATAGCGTTCCCAGAGGCCGCGATCCGCGTCCAGGGCCTGGGAGTCCCCCGTCCAGACGACCTTGCCGCGCTCCAGGATCACGTGGCGGTCCGCCAGGCTCAGCAGCCGTTCGACGTATTTGTCGATGACCAGGATAGTCTGCCCGGCCTGGCGCAGGCGCGCCAGGCAATTCCAGATTTCCTCGCGGATCTTGGGCGCCAGGCCTTCGGTGGCCTCGTCCAGGATCAGCAGCCGCGGATTGGTGACCAGCGCCCGGCCGATGGCCAGCATCTGCTGTTCGCCGCCCGAGAGCTGGTTACCCATGTTGCGGGCGCGTTCGTGCAGGCGGGGAAAGAGTTCGAAAACGCGCTCCGGCGTCCAGGGTTCGCCGATGTCCGGGTTGCGGGCGGCAACGAAGGCCGTCAGGTGCTCGCGCACCGTCAGGTTCGGGAAGCACTGCCGCCCTTCCGGCACGATGGCCATGCCGACCCGGGCGATGCGGTCCGGACTCCAGCCGCTGATGTCCTGGCCCGCGAACTGGATCTTGCCGCCGCGCAGGGGCAACTGGCCGAACAAGGTGCGCAGCAGCGTGGTCTTGCCCATGCCATTGCGGCCCAGCAAGGTCACGACCTGGCCCGCGCCGATTTGCAGGTCCACGCCGAACAGCACCTGGCTGGCGCCGTAACCGCTCTTGGCGGATTCGATGGTCAGCATCACGCGGTCTCCTCGTCGCCCAGGTAGGCTTGCCGCACTTCCGGGTTGGCGCGGATTTCGTCGGGGGTGCCGGTCGCGATGACGCGACCGTAGACCAGCACCGACAGGCGGTCGGCCAGGCGGAACACCGCCTGCATGTCGTGTTCGACCAGCAGCATGGCGGCTCGGCCCCGCATGGATTCGATCAATTCGGTCAGGCGCACGGTTTCGTCGGGCCCCATGCCCGCCATGGGTTCGTCCAGCAGCAGGACGGCAGGCCGTGCGGCCAGGGCCAGCGCGAATTCGACCTTGCGCTGTTCGCCGTGCGGCAGGGTGCCGGCCGGGCGTTCCAGCAGGCTGGCGTCGATGGCGCATTCCCGGGCCAGCTCGCGCGCCTGCTCGTACAGGGCCGATTCGGCGGCGCGCGGCTTCCAGAAGCGGAAGCTGCTGCCGGCATGCGCCTGCACCGCCAGCACCAGGTTGTCCAGCACGGAGGATTGCTTGAAGATATTGGTGATCTGGTACGACCGCGACAGCCCGGCAGCCACTCGCTGATGGGCGTTCATGCTGGTGACGTCGCGTCCGCCTACCGTCAGCTTGCCCGAGTCAGCCGTCAACGTGCCGGACAGCAGATGGATCAGCGTCGACTTGCCCGCGCCATTGGGGCCGATGAGGGCATGGATCTCGCCCGGGTTCAGGGACAGCGACACATTGTCGGTGGCGACCAGCGCGCCGAAGCGGCGCACCAGTCCCGTGGCCTGCAGGGCCGGCGTTACAGCTGCGTTCATGATCCCGCCTTGCCGGATTGGGTGGCAGCGGCGCGGCCGCTGAACAAGGGGCCGAACAGCCCGACCAGGCCGCGCGGCGCGCCGAACACCACGCACAGCAGCAGCACGCCCAGGGGCAGGTGCCAATATTCGGTCCACAGGCGCAGCACTTCCTCCAGGGTCAGCATGACCACGGCGCCCGCCACGCCGCCATAGCGCAGGCCGATGCCGCCCACCAGCACCATGATCAGCAGGTTGGCCGACTGGGTCCAGTGCATCAGGCTGGGCGAGATGAAGAGATTATGGTTGGCCAGCAACGCGCCGGCCAGGCCGGCCACCGCGCCGCTCAGCGTGAAGGCCATCAGCTTGATGCGATAGACCGGATAACCCATGGATTCCATGCGCGATTCGTTTTCGCGTATGCCTTGCAGGGCGGTGCCAAAGCGCGAGGTCACCACGCGGCCGAACACCCACATGATCAGCGCGAACAGCGCCAGCACCAGGTAATAGAAGCTGACGTCATTGGCCAGGTCGATGCCCGGCAGGCTGGAGTAGCCCGGCAGGTTCAGCCCGTCCTCGCCGCCGTACTGCCGCAGCGAGATGAAGATGTAGAACAGCATCTGCGCGAAGGCCAGCGTGATCATGATGAAGTACACGCCGCGGGTGCGCAGCGAAATCGCCCCCGTGATGCAGGCCAGCACCGCCGCCAGCAGCATGGCCACGGGCCAGACGATCAGGGCGGACGTCACGCCCGACATGGCCAGGATGCCGACCGCGTACGCGCCCGCGCCGAAGAACGCCGCGTGTCCCAGCGCCACCATGCCGCCATAGCCCAGGATCAGGTTCAGGCTGGTCGCGGCCAGCGCATAGATCAGCACGCGCCGCACGAAGGAAATGTAAAAGTCCAGGCCCAACGCCGGCGCGACCAGGGGGAATACGGCCAGCGCGGCCAGCAGGACCACGGTCCAGATCATGGATTTCATGCTCAACCCCGCGCCGGAAACAAGCCGGAGGGCCGGAACACCAGCACTGCCGCCATCAATACATAAATGGCGATGGCGGCCAGCGTCGGTCCGACGCTGGAGGCCACGGCCGGGGAAAAGACCTGGCGCAGCAGCATGGGCAGGAAGGCCCGCCCCGCCGTATCCACCATGCCCACCAACAGTGCGCCGACAAAGGCGCCGCGAATCGATCCGATGCCGCCGATCACGATGCATACCAGCACCAGGATCAGGATTTCCTCGCCCATGCCCACCTGTACCGACGTGATCGGGCCGAGCAAGGCGCCGGCCACGGCGGCCAGCATGGCGCCCAGCACGAATACGCCCAGGAACAGCAGCGGCACGCGCACGCCCATCAGGGTGGCCATCTGGCGGTTGGACGCCCCTGCCCGCACCAGCACGCCCGCACGGGTGCGCGTCACGAACCAGTACAGGCCCGCGGCGGCGGCCACACCGAACACGATGATCATCAGGCGGTAGGCGGGATAGAGCAGATCGGGCAGCAGCCGGACCGGGCCGGACAGCGCGGCCGGCATGTTCAGCATGACGGGGGCCGGCCCCCAGATCATCTTGACCAGATCGTTGGCGATGAGGATGACGGCATAGGTGCCCAGCACCTGGGCCAGGTGGTCGCGCAGCGCCAGGCGGCGGATCAGCGTGAGTTCCAGCACCACGCCGACGATGCCGGTGGCGACTGCCGCCACCAGGACGGCAGCGGTGAATGAACCTGTGCGCTGCATGGTTTCGGCGGCGACATAGGCGCCGGCCATGTAGAGCGAGCCGTGAGCCAGATTCATGATGTCCATGATGCCGAACACCAGGGTCAGCCCGGCCGCGATCAGAAACAACATCAACCCAAACTGCAGACCGTTCAGCAATTGCTCGACGATCAGCGTAAACGTCATGAAGACTTCCCCCTGCCGCGAAGTGCCGATGGCCTGGTTCGCGGCCTAATCAATAGAGCCATCTGATTGCGCATCGCGTCCGCGCACCAGGCACGGCGCATGCAGCGGTGTCACCCGACCCGGATGCCGCGGAGCCGGCTTCGCCGGTCCGCAGGCATGCCCCCTTGAGGGGGAAGCGCGCAGCGCTTCGGGGGTGGGTCTTTCCCTCTACAGCTTACATTCGCCGACGTAGACGTCCTGGTACTTGTCGAACACCTTGCCCACCAGCTTGTTGGTAATGCGGCCGCTGCCGTCCTTGTCGACGACACGCAGGTAATAAGACTGGATGGGATAGTGGTTCTTGCCGTAAGTGAAGCTGCCGCGCACCGAGGGGTAGTCGGCTTTTTCAAGCGCGCGCACGATGGCTTCGCGGTCGGAGGCCTTGCCGCCGGCCTGCTTGACGGCAGCGTCCATGGCCATGATCACGTCGTAGGCCTGGGCAGCGTACACCGAGGGGTAGCGGCCGTTGTATTCCTTGCGGAAGGCTTCGACGAAGGCCTTGTTCTGCGGCACGTCCAGGTCATGCGCCCACTGCGCCGTGTTGTACATGCCCAGCATGGGTTCGCCCACGGCCTGGATCACGTCCTCGTCGGCCGAGAAGCCCGGGCCGATCAGCTTGACGCTTTGCGACAGGCCGGTCGAGACGAACTGCTTGACGAAGTTGATGCCCATGCCGCCCGGCAGGAAGATATAGACGGCGTCCGGCTTGGCGGCGCGGATCTGCGCCAACTCTGCGGCGTAGTCGATCTGGCCGAGCTTGGTGTAGACCTCGTCGCCCGGGGCGGTCTTGTAGCCGCGCTTGAAGCCGTTGAGCGCATCCTTGCCGGCCGGATAGTCCGGGGCCATGATGAACATCTTCTTGAAGCCGCGATCCGCCGCAACCTTGCCGGCCGCTTCGTGGAAGGCGTCGTTCTGGTAGGACGTGCCGAACCAGTACGCATTGCACTGCGCACCGGCAAACTGGCTGGGGCCGGGGTTGTTCGACAGGTACGGCACCTTGGCCGCGAACAGCGCGGGGCCCACGGCCAGCGCCACGTTCGAGCCGATGGGGCCGGTGAAGAAATCGACCTTGTCGCGCTGGATGTAGCGCGTCACCAGTTGGCGGGCCTGGTCGGGGTTGCCGCCCATGTCGGTCTGCACGAATTCGGCGGGCTGCCCGCCCAGCTTGCTGCCCAGTTGCTTGATGGCCAGGTTGAAGCCGTCGCGGGCTTCGGCGCCCAGGGCGGAGAACGGACCGGAGATGTCGTTGGCGATGCCGACCTTGATGGTGTCGGCGCCGGCCAGTGCCGGCACCAGGGCGGCGGCGGCCAGAAGGGAAGTGATCAAACGCATGGTGGTGTGCTCCGTGCGCGAGCCCGCGCAGAGGGTGTTCTTTTTTGAAATCGCGATTCGAAAAACTTCGTGCAGCACAGCCAAGGCTGGCGTGCTTCATAGTTTAGGTTTAAAGTATTCGGCAAAACAAGTCTAGGGTTTTTACCAAAGGGTTTTTACTAATAAGCTACCGCCATGGTTACCCTCCACCCAAACTATGAACGCGCCGTGCCGGATACCCGGCGCGACGTTCGCGCGACAGTACCCGACATCCCGCCGATACTCAAGAAGCGCGCCGCCGGCAACGCCGCGGCCCGCCTGACGATCCTTGATCGACAGCATCTGGCGCCCGCCCCTCATTCCCGGTAATTTCCATAGCCATGACCGACACCCCCGACCTGGAATCCCGCGCAGCGCCCGACGATCACCATGCGCTGCGCCTGTGGCTGCGCATGCTGACCTGCGCCAATCTCGTCGAGAGCGAGATCCGCAGCCGCCTGCGCAATGAGTTCGACACGACCTTGCCGCGCTTTGACCTGATGGCGCAATTGCAGCGCGCGCCCAAGGGCATGAAGATGGGCGAACTGTCGCGCCACATGATGGTCACCAACGGCAATATCACCGGCATCACCGACCAGCTCGAAAAAGAAGGCCTGGTGGTGCGCACCAAGGTCGAATCCGACCGCCGCAGCTCGCTCATCAAACTTACGCCGCTGGGCAAGAAGAGCTTCTCCCGCATGGCCCGCGCCCACGAATCCTGGGTCAAGTCCATGTTCGGCGACCTGCCCGAAAGCACCCGCAACGCGCTGTTCCAGGCCCTGGGCGAACTCAAGCTGCAAGTGGTGGCGACCCGCTCCGAATCCGCCAAGAACTGAACGCCCGCAGGCGCCCATGTCCGCCTGCGGATTGGCGCATAATTGCCGCCATGATTCCGGTTTCTCTTCCTGGCGGTAATTTCTACGTGCTGATGGCAGCTTCGCTGGCCTGCCTGGCCACGCTGCTGACCTGGCTGGCCGTGCTGGCCACCACGTCCAGCGCCCGGGAATGGCTTGGCGGCCACCGGCGTGGCGGCGCCGTCCTGATGGCCCTGCTTGCCATCGTCGGCGCCATCTTTCCCTATCAGCAGTTCAGCCTGTGGTTCTCGGCCCGGCAAAGCGCCCAGGCCGACGCCGACCGCAAGACCGTGCTGGCCCAGTCCACCCAATTGGCGGGAGTGGAGATGCCGGCCGGCACCGTGCTCAGCCTGGCCAAGCCAGGCGATCTGGCATCGTTCGATCTCGCCGTCTTCCCCGAAAGCAACCCCGCCTCCATCCAGGGCGTCGCGGCCACGCGCATGTTCCGCTACCCGGCCAGCAGCAAGCAGGCCGAGACCCTGTCGGTGGAGATCGCGCGCGACCAGGCGCAGGACGGCTGGCTGTGCGCGCATGGGCACCGCCTTGAATTCGTGCTGCACGATGGCCGCCCGCGCTTTGCCAGTTGCCATCTGGCCATCGGCAATACCCTGAACCAGCAGCCCGTGCCGCCCGGCGCCTGGCTGAAGGTCATCAATGGCGGCAGCGCCGCCGACGCGCCGCGCTGGCTGCTGCGCACCGAAGGCAGCGAGGCGCTGGAGGTGGGGCGCATGCCCATGCTGAAGGTGGACATGCAGCTGGACAGCCAGCGCCGCATGCTGGATTTCGAAGGCCTGCTGGCGCGCGAGACCGTACTGGGCGACATGACCTACCAGCCCGGCACCCGGGTGCTGGCCGCCAACCCTAGCCTGCCCGGCGCCCAGCCCGGCGACCTGCTGTTCTCGCCGTCGCGCGGACGTTCGGCGCGGCGCGCGGGCGGCGAGGACGTGCCGGCGGGCAAGTCGGTGCTGCAGTCCCCGGACGGCGCCGTGCGCAGCGTGCTGGGCAACCGCGAGGCCGGCGTGCTGGACGTCGCGGCCATGCGGATCGGCCCCTGACCGGACGCTGTCCCAATCCGGTGGGATAATACGAAGCTTTCCCCCGCGCGCCGCCTCGCCTGGCGGCGATTCCGTCCTGCTCATACATGAGACGAAGTCATGGCCGTTAATCTGCAGATCCCCTCCGAGTCCGAAATTTTTCCTGTTGCCGGCGTTGAAATCGGCGTTACCGAGGCCGGCATCCGCAAAGCCAACCGACGCGACCTGACCGTGTTCCGCTTCGCGCAGGGCACCAGCGTGGCCGGCGTGTTCACGCGCAACCGCTTCTGCGCCGCGCCGGTGCAGGTCTGCCAGGCCCACCTGGCCGCCGGCGGCCCGATCAGCGCGCTGGTCATCAACACCGGCAACGCCAACGCCGGCACCGGCGAAGAAGGCCTGCAAAAAGCCAAGGACACCTGCGCCGCGCTCGGCAAGCTGCTGGGCGTACCCGCGGCCGAAGTCCTGCCCTTCTCCACCGGCGTCATCCTGGAGCCGCTGCCGCTGGACCGCCTGGTGGCCGGCCTGCCCGCCGCCATCGCCGACCTGGGCGCCGACCACTGGTTCAGCGCCGCCCACGGCATCATGACGACCGACACCCTGCCGAAGATCTCGTCCGCCAAGGTGCAGATCGACGGCAAGACCGTCACCTTCACCGGTATCAGCAAGGGCGCCGGCATGATCCGGCCCAACATGGCCACCATGCTGAGCTTCCTGGCGACCGACGCCGGCATCGCCCAGCCGCTGCTGTCCAAGCTGGCCGGCGAAATCGCCGACGCCTCGTTCAACCGCATCACGGTCGACGGCGACACCTCCACCAACGACTCCTTCATCATCGCCGCCACCGGCAAGTCGGGCGTCGAAGTGAACGCCGAATCCGATCCGGCCTACGCCGCCGTGCGCGCAGCCCTGACGGCCGCCGCGCTGGAACTGGCGACCAAGATCGTGCGCGACGCCGAAGGCGCCACCAAGTTCATAACCATCCGCGTCGAAGAGGCCGGCACCACCGAGGAAGCGCTGAAGGTGGCGTACGCCGTCGCCCACTCGCCGCTGGTCAAGACCGCCTTCTTCGCCTCGGACCCCAACCTGGGCCGCATCCTGGCCGCAGTGGGCTACGCCGGGATCGACGACCTGGACGTGTCCAACATCCGCCTGTGGCTGGACGATGTGCTGGTGGCCAAGGACGGCGGCCGTAACCCCGCCTACCAGGAAGCCGACGGCCAGCGCGTGATGAAGCAGGCCGAGATCCAGGTGCGCATCGCCCTGGGCCGCGGCCAGGTCAGCGACACGGTCTACACCTGCGACTTCTCGCACGAATACGTGTCGATCAACGCCGACTACCGCTCCTGATCCGAAACTTCCGGGACTTCAGACGTGACCGCAACCGAGTTCTCCACCCTTATCCAGCGCGCCGAGCGCGTGCTGGCGCAGCTGGAAGCCTGGCTTCCGCCCGCAACGCCCGAAATCGACTGGACCGCCCACGCCTACCGCTGGCGCAAGCGCGGCGCGCGCGGTTGGCTGGACGCCGTACGCCACGTCGCGCGCATCGACATGGCGGACCTGCAGCACATCGAGCGCCAGAAGGGCATCATCGATCGCAACACCCTGCAGTTCCTGGAAAAGAAGCCGGCCAACAACGTGCTCATGACCGGCGCCCGCGGCACTGGCAAGAGTTCGCTGGTCAAGGCCATGCTGGCCGCCTATGGCGACCGCGGGCTGCGCCTGATCGAAGTGGACAAGTCCGACCTCGGCGACCTGGCCGACATCGTCGAGCTGGTCGCCTCCCGTCCCGAACGCTTTATTGTGTTCTGCGACGACCTCTCTTTCGAGGAAGGCGAGGCCGGCTACAAGGCGCTGAAGTCGGTGCTGGACGGGTCGGTGTCGGCCTCGGGCGACAACGTGCTGATCTATGCAACGTCCAACCGGCGCCACCTGATGCCGGAATACATGAGCGAGAACCTGGCGGCCAAGCATCAGCCCGACGGCGAGATCCACCCCGGCGAAACCGTCGAGGAAAAGATCTCGCTGTCCGAACGCTTCGGCCTGTGGCTGTCGTTCTACCCCTTCAAGCAGGACGACTATCTGGACATCGTCTACCACTGGCTGCGCGAGCTGGGCTGCCCGGAAGCGCAGATCGAACCCTCGCGCACCGAGGCGCTGCAATGGACGATCGAGCGCGGCTCGCGTTCTGGCCGCGTGGCGTACCAGTTCGCGCGCGACTGGGCAGCCCGTCATGTCTGAAAAGATCGTCGACGTCGCCGCCGGCCTGATCCTGCGTCCGGACGGCATGCTGCTGCTGGGACAGCGCCCCGAAGGCAAGCCCTGGGCGGGCTGGTGGGAGCTGCCCGGCGGCAAGCTCGAACCCGGCGAAACCGTGCTGGAAGCCCTGGCGCGCGAACTGCAGGAAGAAATCGGCATCCGCGTCACGCAGTCGCGCCCCTGGGTCACCTACGTGCATGCCTACCCCCACACCACGGTGCGCCTGGCGTTCTGCCACGTCACCGGCTGGGAGGGCGAACCGCGCAGCCTGGAAAACCAGCGCCTGGAATGGGTCGCCCCTGCGCAGGCCGCATCGGTGGGAGATCTGTTGCCCGCCACCCTGCCCCCGCTGCGCTGGCTGCAGTTGCCCACGTCCTACGGCATCAGCTCCGTGGGTTCCCGTGCCGGCGTGGCCGCGTTCCTGGGCCGTCTGGAAGCGGCTCTGGCGCGCGGCGTCAAGCTGGTGCAGCTGCGCGAACCGCAATGGCCGGACGGCGTGGCCTCGCCTTCGCTGCATGAAGTGCTGCAACAGGTGCAGAAGCGCTGCCGCGCCGCGGGCGCCCGGCTGCTGGTCAACAGCATCCATCCCGCCGCCTGGTGGCGCGAGGCCGATGGCGTGCATCTGCGCGCGGCCGATGCCGCCAAGCTCACGGCGCGCCCTGAACTCCCCGCGGGCGCGCTGGTCGGCGTGTCGGCCCACGACAATGCCCAGGTCGTCCACGCACGCGAACTCGGCGCCGACTTCGCGGTACTGGGTCCCGTGCTGGACACGCCCAGCCACCCTGGCGCGGCGACGCTGGGTTGGGAAGGCTTCGTCGCGGGCAATCGCGACGCCGGCATCCCGGTGTTCGCGCTGGGCGGCCAGTCCACCCAGACCGTATCGCAGGCGCTGCGCCACGGCGCGCACGGCATTGCAGGGATACGCGGCCTGATCTGAGCCGCGCGGCGGCTTTGCTGAAAGCCGCCGCCTGCCAGCTCCACGGGGGCATCCAACGGCTCCCTCTGGGGCAGCCCTCCGGCCCTCACGGGATTGACGCTACTCCGCGATTCCTTGCGGAACGCCGGCATGCGCCCTGCGCCGCGACACGCTCTCCCACGCCGCCACCAGAATCATGATCAACGTGGTCAAACCGCCCACCATGAGGTTGTCGGTCACAAAGGCCACGGGCGCCAGCACGGCCAGCAGCACCAGCCCCACTACGTGCGACAGCGGGAAGCGGCCGTAGACCACTGTCTTGTAAATACCGTTGCCCGCCAGGTATAGCGCCGGGCCACCGATCAGCGCGGCGGCCGCCGGCATGGCGATGCGCCCGTCCGGATGCAATATGACGAGTTCGTTGGCCACGGCGGACACGATCACGCCGGCGATCAGGATGACGTGCACATAGTGGAACCAGGCGCCGATGCGGCCTGGATCGTCGCTATGCACGATGGCCTCGCTGCCGTCACGGCTGCTGGTGTCGAAGTACACCCACCACATGGCGGCCGTGCCCAGGAAAGCCGCCAGCAACGCGATCAGCGCGGGCGCGTTCCAGCGCTCCAGGCCTGCCAGCGTGGCGCCGGTGATGAGCAGGGTTTCGCCCAGCGCCACGATGACGAACAGCTGGCAGCGCTCGGCCAGGTGGCCGCCCTCGATCGTCCATTCGCTGGTCGCGGAACGCCCCAGGCCGGGAAACCGAAAGCCGATCATGGGCGACAGATACTCGCAGGCCACCGCCAGCGCCCACAGCGCCAGCCGCGTGCCGTCCTGGGACAGTCCGCCCGCAATCCACAAGACCGCCGACACGCACAGCCACGCCAGCATGCGGCGGAAGTTGGGCGCCAGCGGATGCGCAGGCCCCAGGTGCAGCACGATGAATAGCGTGCGTCCCACCTGGATCAGTGCGTAGCTGACGGCGAACACCAGCCCCGTGGCGCCGAACGCGCCCGGCAGGGCGGCGCCAAAGACCAGGCCGGCCAGCATCACGGCGAACAGCATGATGCGCATGGGCACGGCGTCGGGATCGAACCAATTCGTGACCCAGCAGGTGTATTGCCAACCAAGCCAGACGGCGAACCACAGCACCAGGGAGTGGAGCGCGCCCAACAAGGTCAGATCATGCAGCAGACCGTGGGAGATCTGGGTGACCGCGAAGACGTACACCAGATCGAAGAACAGCTCGACGAAAGTGACGCGGGCTTCGTGCCCGTCGCGGCGGCGCAGCAGGTTGGCGCTTGCGAGAAAGGTCATGGCATGGGCCTCGCCTTGGGGATGATGGCGCAGCCAGATTAGCGCAAGGCGGGTCGTGCCGGATCGTCAAAAAATGCAAAGCCCGGCGGGCGTGGCGGCGATGCCACGGGCCGGATCTGCGCGGCCTTGCCGCCACCCGCAACAGCACGGAACCCAGCCGAAGCCGCACTAGGCTCGCAGCGACCTGCGGTAAGCCGTCATAGGCGGGAGACATGCGGCGCGCTATAAAAGGCGGGCGCCATACATCAGTCGAGGAGAGCGCCATGAAATCAGAATCCATCTATAAAACTTCCCATGGCCGCCCAGCAGGCCGGCACAAAACCGCCGCCCGGCCAGCCAGTCCGGCACTGGGGTACATCGTCGCCATCAACCAACGGCAAACGCCGGCGCCGGCGCCCGCACCCGCCGACACGTCCTGGGACTCCTGGTTCGCAGGCGAGTCCGTCACTGCCGACTTTCTCAACGACCGCGATCAACCCGTGGACAGGGCAGGAGGCCGCTCATGCCGCTGAAGTTCGTGCTGGACACGAATACCTGCATCTTTGCCATCAAGAACAAGCCCGACGCAGTGAAGCAGGCGTTCAACCGACGGCAGGGCCAGTTATGTATCAGCGCGATCACCGCCATGGAGCTCGCTTATGGCGCGGAAAAGTCCGCCGCCCCCACCCGCAATCACGCCGTGGTCGACGGCTTCCTGAAGCGCCTGGAAGTGCTCGACTATGACCATGACGCGGCAGCAGATTCCGGTCAGCTTCGCGCGGAACTGGCGCGCGCCGGAACGCCCATCGGCCCCTACGACGCCATGATCGCCGGCCACACCCACTCGCGCGGCCTGGTACTTGTTACGAACAACACGCGTGAATTTTCCCGCGTGCCCGGGTTGCGGCTGGACGATTGGACGCTGAAACACTGAGCCTGGGTGTCCGTCGCCCCGCTGTCGTGCCCCTGTCGTATCGCTGCGCCGTCCTATCGGCTACCTTGGTGACTCCGAACCAATGGAAAAAGCGCGAGGTCGAAAAGCGGCTGGGGCGACCGCTCTGACCCGCAGTCAATCAATCTTGTAATCCATCCAGGACGCAACCATCTCGCGCAACCCGCCGCCGTCGTCGAAGGCTTCGCGCCCGCCCTCGGCCTTGTTGCGACCCAGTTCCAGGATGTACATATAGTCGGACACCTCGGCGCAGCGGCGCACGTTCTGGTCCACCAGCACCACCGTCATGCCCTCGTCGGCAAAGCCGCGGATCAGCGTGTAGATCTCCTTGGAGATCTTGGGCGCCAGCATGGCGGTGGGCTCGTCCAGCAGGATGACGGACGGCTCGATCAACAAGGCCCGCCCGAACTCCACGAAACGCTGCTGTCCGCCGCTCATGCTGGAGACGGGGTCGTCGCGCTTCTGCGCCAGGATCGGGAAGCGGTCATAGACGGAGTCGATGCGCTGGCGCACGCGAGCCTTGTCCTTGCGGAACGGCCAGCAGCCCAGCAGCAGGTTGTCGTGCACCGACAATTCGCCAAACAGGCTGCGGTGCTGCGGCACGAAGGCCACGCCGTTGCTGGCGCGCTCGTGCGAGGGCTGGGCGCTGATGTCCGCGCCGCGCAGCGTGATGCGGCCGGTGCGCGGCGGCAGGAAGCCGAACATGGTCTTCAACACCGTGGACTTGCCGGCGCCATTGGGGCCGATGACGCCCGTCACCTTGCCCGCGCGCGCCTGGATGTTGACGTGGTTCAGGATGGTGATGTCGCCGTGGTAGGCCACGGTCACGTCTTCCAGCGCGAGTATCGACGTGCTCATGTCAGGCTCCCAGATAGGCTTCGACCACGCGGGGGTCGGCGCGCACTTGCTCGGCGTTGCCCTGGCTCAGGATGGCGCCTTCGTTCATGACGATGATGTGGTGGGACAGCTGGTAGATCGAGGTCAGGTCGTGCGACACCAGCACCACCGAGCAGTCGTGCTCGCCCGGCAGTTCGCGGATGACCGAGATCAGCAGTTGCGCCAGCGCCGGATTGACGCCCGCGAAAGGCTCGTCCAGCAACACCACCTTGGGTCGCGCCACCATGATGCGCGCCAGTTCCACCAGCTTCTGCTGTCCGCCGGACAGCTCCTCGGCGTAGTTGTGGCGCAGCCGGTGCAGCTCTACCTTGTGCAGCCAGTATTCGGATTGGGCGTAACGCTCGTCGGCGCTGCGGCCGGTCTGCTGCTGCGCGACCTCCAGATTGTCCAGCAGGGTCAGCTGCCGGAAGATGCGCGGCACCTGGAAGGTGCGGCCCACGCCCAGCCGCGCGACTTCGTGGATCTGCTTGCCGGCGATGTTCTGGCCGTCGAGCTCGATACGGCCCTCGTCCGGCGTGTAGATGCCGTTGATGCAGTTGAGCATGGTGGTCTTGCCTGACCCGTTCATGCCGATGACGCCCAGGATGGAGCCGCGCGGCACGTCCAGGTCCACGCCCTGCAAGGCGACCAGCCCGCCGAAGCGCTTCTTGAGATTGCTGACTTTCAACATGTGTCCGGCTCCTGTTAGCGCAGCGCCTGGCGGCCGAAGAGTCCGCTGGGCCGGATGAAGATGGTGGCGACCATGAGCGCAAAGCCGCAGATGGTGGCAATGGAAGGATTGAAGAACACCACCGAGACCTGCTCCGTGACGCCGAACAGCAGCGCGCCGACCAGGGCGCCCACCGGATGGCCCAGCCCGCCCAGCACGATGACGATGAAGCCGATCAGCGTGTAGTCGTTGCCCATGAACGGCGAGAACGCTGGAAACACCATCGCCACCAGCACGCCGCTGGCGGCGGCCAGGCCGATGCCCAGGCCGAAGGCCACGGCCGACAGGCATTCGGCGTTGATGCCCACGATGCGCACCGCGTCGCGGTTCATGATGATGGCGCGCAGCGCCTTGCCCAGCTGGCTGCGGTACAGGAACACCGTCAGCGCTCCGATGATGGCCAGGGCGATCACCAGCGCCAGGAGGCGCACGGTCGGGATCAGCACCGGCCCGAATTTCAGGAACACGGGCTCGATCTCATAGGGCAACGAACGCGCGTCGGCGTCGAACACCAGCAGCATGATGGCGCCCAGCATGATGGACACGCCGAACATCAGCAGCAGCGAGCTGATCTCGGGATCGTCCGCCTTGGACAAGCGCGGAATCAGCACGAAGTACAGCAAGTAGCCCGCCAGGAAGAATGCGGCGAAGGCCAGCGGCAGCGCCACCAGCGGATTGATGCCGGCGTACTCCATCAGATAGAAGGCGAAGTACGCGCCCAGCACCAGGAATTCGCCGTGCGCGAAGTTGACCACGCGCAGCACGCCGAAGATCACGTTCAGCCCCACGCCGATCAGGCCGTAGATGGCGCCCAGGATCAGGCCGTTGATCAGCCCTTGGATAATCAGTCCGGTCATGGCGGTTCCTCAGGCGATGTAGCGGCGCAATTGCGGCTTGCGTTTGATCAGGCTGCCGACGATGCCGCGCGGCAGGAACAGCATCAGCAGCACGATGATCAGGCCCAGCAGCAGCAGGTTCACCACCGGGAATTTCTGCCAGATCATGTGGTCGATGCCCAGTAGCGCCAGCGTGCCGACGACTGGTCCGAGGATGGTGCCGAAGCCGCCCGCCATCGCGTAGATGATGCTCTTGGCGGTGATCAGCACGTGGAAGGCGTACTCCGGATCCACCACGTTCGTGTACCAGGCCTCGATGCCGCCAGCCAGCGCCGGGAACAGCGCGGCCAGCAGCCAGGCCTTGAGGCGGGTGTTGGGCACGTGGATGCCGACGCAGGCGGCCGCGCCGTCGTCGTCGCGAATGGCCTTGAGCGCGCGGCCCAGGCTGGACACCGACAGCCAGGTGACGGTGGCAAGGGTGGCGCCCATCACCGCCAGCATGGCGTAGTAGCTATGCGTGGGGTTGTTGGCATTGGACAGGATGATGCCCATGCTGCCGCCGGTGAAGGACTGCGGCAGGTTGGAGATGATCAGCTTGACGATGGTGGCCAGCGCCAGGCTCACGATGCCGAAGTACACCCCGCGCAAGCGCAGCGTGGGCGCCAGCAGCAGCGCGATCGCCACGCCCACGCCGCCCGCCGCCAGCAGCGACGGCAGGATGGGCCAGCCCAGGATCTTGTAGCAAATGCCGGTGGCGTACGAACCCACGCCGTAGAACACCACGTAGCCGAACGGCAGATAGCCGGTGAAGCCGACGCAGATGTTCATGGCGCTGGCCATGGTGATCCACAACATCAGGTAGAACGCGAACGAGATGTTCGACGTGGCCATCGGAATCAGAGCCAGGCCCGCGGCCAGGCCGGCAAAGACGATGATGGCGATGCGGGTGCGCAACCGCATTGCGCGCTGATCCTGCGCGCGATGCGAGGCGGCGCCCGCCGCCAGGACGGGACTGCTGCTCATATGTCTTCCTCCGGGCCGTTTCCGGGTTGGACGGCCGCTTTATTTGGAGGCGATTATGAACAGTTCAAACCATAACTGCAAGTTAAGGACTAACCCTTATTTTCGGCAGGAAAGGCCTCGACAAGCACCCCGCGCAGCTCCTTGATGAACTCCAGGGCGATGGCCGAGGGCTCGCGGTTGCTGGCATAGACGGCCGAGATATTCAGGGGAATGCGCTCGGCCAGCGGCACGATGACCACGTCCGGCATGGTGTTCTGCATGACCGTGAACTCATCCACGATGGCAATGCCCACCCCGGCATTCACCAGGGCGCAGGCCAGCTGGCTCCATGGCACGTCGGCGCACATGCGGCACGGCAGGCCCGCCTGCTCGAAGGCGCCCAGCACCAGCATGCCGAAGGGCATGCGCGTCCCCACCACGATGTGCGGATGCGGCGACAGATCGGCCAGGCTCACCTCGGCACGAGCTGCCAGCGGATGCGCCCTGGGTATGGCGGCCACCATCTTCCCCACATGCAACGGCTGGGACGTCAGGAAAGGGTGGTCTGCCTGCATCACCACCAAGCCCAGCTCGGCCTCGCCCTGCAACACGTCGGTGATCAGCGTGGGCAGCGCCGTCGTGTTCAGGCGCAACAGCAGCTCGGGATGGCGCTGCTGGAAACGCGCCACGGCGCGCGGCACCAGGAACTGAGCCAGGCTGGGAATCGACGCCAACCGCAGCACCCCCGTGCCGTGCTCCGCCAGCGCGTCGGCCAGATCGTTGACGCGCTGCATCATGCGCTGCGTTTTCTCGATTTCCTCAAACAGGCTCTGCACTTGCGAGGTCGGCCTGAGCTTGCCGCGAACCCGCTCGAAGAGCGTCACCCCCATGGCTTTTTCCGTATGCGCCAGCATCCGGCTGACCGCCGGCTGGGAAATATTCAGCAGCCGCGCGGCGCCGCTGATGGACCCGGCCATGACGATGGCCCACAACATTTCGGTCTGTCGGTAATTCAATTTATTCAAGGCGTGCGCTCCATGCCTATTTGTTATACGCTATCTCGCATGTTGAGCAAACATTGCTCAACATATGGCCTGTGTCCGATGGTCCGCCACGGAACGCGGGGCCGCATACCAAAAACGATAGGAGACCTCCCATGCACGCTAGACCCTGGCTGTCCCGCATACCGGCGCTGGCCCTCGCCGTCGCCGCCCTGACCCCTGCCCTGGGCGCCGCCCAGACCTCGGACAAGATCCGCGTCGGCATGACCGTATCGTCGACCGGCAGTTTCGCGCTCGCCTCGCAGTCGGGCGTGCGCGGCGTCGAACTGTGGGTCGACGACGTCAACCGCCGCGGCGGCATCGAAGTCAAAGGCAAGAAATACCCCGTCGAGCTGGTCAAGCTGGACGACCGCAGCGACAAGCAGATGGTGACCCGCGTTTACGAACGCCTGATTGTCGATGAAAAAGTGGATCTGGTGTTCGCGCCCTTCGGCTCCACCCTGACCGCCGCGGCCGCCACGGTGACCGAACGCCTGGGCAAGTACATGATGGTCTGGTCCGCCGCCAGCGACGACCTGTACAAGCAAGGCTTCAAGAACATGGTGTCGGGTACGCAGATGCCGGTGTCGGCGATGCTGCGCGCGAACATGGAACTGGCCGCCAAGCAGGGCGTGAAGAAGGTCGCGCTGCTGTATTCGGACGAACCGTTCCCGGCGGGCCTGGCCGAAGGCGGCAAGGAGCAGGCCGCCAAGAACGGCATGGAAGTGGTGCTGTTCGAGAAGTACCCCAAGGGCCAGAAGGACTTCAGCACGATCCTGCAGAAGGCCCGTGCGGCCGGAGCCGAGGCGCTGGTGCCGACCTCCTACGAGGGCGATCTGATCAGCATGACGCGCCAGATGAAGCAGCTGGATATCAACTTCCCGTATGTCTTCATGGTGTATGCGTCGACGCCGCAATTCCAGGCCATCGGCGCGGACTCCAACTACATCTACAGCCACACCAACTACCACCCCGCGATCAACTGGAAGGTCAACGCCGGCCTGACGCGCGAGCAGTTCGCCGCCGCCTATGACCAGCGCTTCCCCAAGGCCGAGTTCCCGCCCGATTTCCAGACTGCTCTGGCCTATGGCGCGGGCGCGCTGACCGAGGAGATCGTCAAGCAAGCCGGCAGCACCGACGCCGCCGCGCTGAAGAAGGCATCGCTGGACCTGTCGGGCAAGCTCACCGTCATGGCCGGCCCCTACGCCATCGACGAGACGGGCAAGCAGCTCTTGATGCCCTTCCCCGTGGTGCAGCTGCTGCCGGGCAAGGGCATGGTCCCGGTCTGGCCGGCCGACGTGGCCACGCAAAAACCCGTCTACCCCGCCCCCGACTGGAACAAGCGCTGATCGCGCAAGCAGGAAGGCGGCGCGCGGCAGCCCGCGCGCCGCGCTGACATCACCCGAGGAAAACATGTCTGACATTGCATTTGCCACGCTCGGCGAACTTGCGCAGGGCCTGGCCGAAGGCCGCTACAGTTCGGTGGAGCTGGCGCGGCATTACCTGGACCGCATCGACCGCGCCAACCCGGCGCTGGGCGCCTACGTCAGCGTCGACCGCGAGGGCGCGCTGCGCCTGGCCGAAGCCGCCGACGCGCGCCGCCGCGCCGGCTATGGCCTGCTCGGTCCGCTGGACGGCCTGCCCGTCGCGGTCAAGGATCTGTGCGATATCGAAGGCCAGGTCACCACCGCCGGCTCGCAAGCCTGGCGCGAGCGCCGCAGCGCCACCACCGCCACCGCCGTGACCCGCCTGATCGACGCCGGCATGGTGGTGCTGGGCAAGACCCACATGGTCGAATTCGCCTTCGGCGGCTGGGGCACCAACCCCGTCATGGGCACGCCGCGCAACCCCTGGGACCTGGTGCGCGCCCGCATTCCCGGCGGTTCGTCCAGCGGCTCGGGCGTGGCGGTGGCCGCGGGCCTGGCGCCCGCCGCGCTGGGTTCGGACACAGGCGGCTCGGTACGCATTCCCGCCGCGCTCAACGGCATCACCGGCCTGAAAACCACGCGCGGCCTCATCAGCCTGTACGGCGCGGTGGCGCTGTCCCACACACTGGATTCCATCGGCCCGCTGACCCGCGACACCCGCGACGCGCTACTGCTGACCGCAGCCATGTCCGGACCCGACCCGCGCGATCCCGTGACGCGAGGCATACCCGCCTACCGCTACCGCGATCTGCGCGCGGGCGCCAAGCCGCTGGCCGGCACGCGCATCGCCGTCATGCCGCAGGCGCAGTACCCGATCGCCATCGACGCGGCGGTGCAAGGCGCGCTGGACGACACGCGGCGCGCGCTGACCGACCTGGGCGCGGAATGCGTGGAAGCCCCCTTCCCCTTCGATTTCCACGACATGATGCTGCGCAACGGCCTGATCATCGCCGCTGAAGCCTACGCCCAGCACCGCGACTACATCGAGGACGACAGCCTGCCGCTGGGCCGCTACGTGCGCGCCCGCGTGCTGGGCGGCAAGCAGACCAGCGCCGCCGACTACGTGCTGGCGCTGCAAGCCCACGCCCGCGCCTGCCAGGCCTGGCTGGACTGGATGCGCGACTACGACGCGGTCCTCGCGCCCTGCCTGCCGTTTGCCGCCTGCCCGCTGGAAGACGTGGACGAGGCCGCCACGCCGCTGGCCGCCTTCACCCGTCCCGGCAATTACGTCAATGCCTCGGGCCTGGCGCTGCCCGCCGGCTTTGCCGCGGACGGCATGCCCATCGGCGTGCAGCTGCTGGGCAAGCCCAATGGCGAAGACGCGCTGGGCCGCATCGGCATGGCATTCCAGGCGGCCACCGACTGGCACCTGCGGCGTCCGGATCTGTCTGCGATCCAGTTGTAGACCGACGGTTGTAGACCCCAGGCCACCAAGGCCGGCCCCTCAGCAAGACGGGCCGGCCTTTTTTTGCGTTCAACCCAGTCCGCAAGCCGGCCGCAGCAGCGCCTCCAGCCAGTCCGCAAACACCTGCACCCGCCGCGATGGAGATCGCCGCTGCGGATAAAGCAGCGTCATCGGCATAGGCGCGGGGCGGTGGTCGGGCATGACTTCGACCAGCTCGCCCGCGGCGATCTGCGGCTGCACGTCGTAGGCCGGAATCTGGATCAGACCCAGACCCGCGACGCAGCTGGCGATATAGGCTTCGGCGCTATTGACCGTGACCCGCCCACGCAGAGGCGCGGTCCGGGACACGCCGCCATCCAGCCATTCCCAGGGCGCAAGCCGGCCGGTGGACGGCGAAGCGTAGTTCACGCAAGCATGCCCCGCCGCCAGATCGTCCGGCGTCAACGGCACGCCATGGCGTGCCAGGTAGGCCGGGCTGGCGACGTTGATCAAGCCCAGCATGCCTATCGGCCGCGCCACCAGGCCCGAATCCGGCAACACGCCGACTCGCAACACGCAATCCACGCCCTCTTCGATCAGGTTCACGGCACGGTCCGTCACGCCCAGCGTGACGTCGATCTGCGGATAGGCCTCCAGAAAAGACGGCAACGCTGGCGCCACGATGAGGCGGCCCACGCGTCCGGGCACGTCCACGCGCAGCATGCCGCTGGGACCCACCGAACTGTGGCGAAAGAGGTTCTCGGCCTCTTCCATGTCGGCCACCAGGCGCAGACAGCGCTCATAGAAGGCCGCGCCTTCCTGCGTGGGCGCCACCTGCCGCGTGGTGCGGTTCAGCAGCCGCGCGCCCAGCCGGCCCTCCAATTCCTGCACGGCGGCAGACACCGTGGAGCGCGGCAGGCCCAGCGTGTCCGCCGCGCGCGAGAAGTTCGCGCATTCGACGACGCGGGCGTAAACCCGGAACAGATCTATGCGGTCCATGGGGCGGATGGCTCCTGCGAGGCCTGGCCTCACTGTTCGTGATTTCTGGATAGAGATACCAGAAATATCAGTTTTGTGCGGATTTTTTGGAATATATCATCGTCGGCACAAGGGCTCGCATTCGGCAGCCCGATAGCGGAGAGGACCATGGCAGACCACGGAATCAAAGGCAAAACCGTCATCATCGCGGGCGGCGCGAAGAACCTGGGCGGCTTGATCGCGCGGGACCTGGCGCAGCAAGGCGCGCGCGCGGTGGCGGTGCATTACAACAGCGCGGCCACCAAGGCCGACGCCGACGCGACGGTCGCCGCCGTCAAGGCCGCCGGCGCGCAGGCCGTCGCCTTGCAGGCCGACCTGAGTTCGGCCGGCGCAATGGAAAAGTTGTTCGCCGACGCGGTGGCCGCGGTAGGCCGGCCGGACATTGCGATCAATACCGTCGGCAAAGTGCTGAAGAAGCCCTTCACCGAAATCACGGAAGCGGAATACGACGAGATGGCTGCGGTGAACTCGAAGTCCGCCTTCTTCTTCCTGAAGGAAGCCGGCCGCCACGTCAATGACAACGGCAAGATCTGCACGCTGGTGACCTCGCTGCTGGGCGCCTACACGCCCTTTTACGCGGCCTACGCCGGCACCAAGGCGCCGGTGGAGCACTACACCCGCGCCGCGTCCAAGGAGTACGGCGCACGCGGCATTTCCGTGACGGCGGTAGGCCCCGGTCCCATGGACACGCCGTTCTTCTATCCGGCCGAAGGCGCCGACGCGGTGGCGTACCATAAGACCGCGGCCGCCTTGTCGCCGTTCTCGAAAACCGGGCTGACCGATATCGAGGACGTGGTGCCCTTCATCCGCTTCCTGGTGTCGGACGGCTGGTGGATCACCGGCCAGACGGTGCTGATCAACGGCGGCTACACCACCAAATAGGAGCGGCGCCATGCACGTACTGTTGACCATCGTCGGAGGCCTGCTGCTGCTGGCCGTGTTCGCGCTGTTCGGCAAGCAATGGGGCGGCGACGCCGCAGGCTCGATCGCCGCGGCCAAACTGTTCCTGCCCGCGTGGCTGCTGATGGCTATCGTCAACATGTGGGTCGGCGTCACGCGCGCCGGCTACACGGTGCGCGAAGAACTGCCCATCCTGCTGCTGGTGTTCGCGGTACCCGCCGCGGCGGCCTGGCTGGTCATCGCCTTCCTGCCGCGCGGGTGAAACGCTGGCATTGACCGCGCCAGCGCTCCATTCCGCATCCGCGCGGCCCGACCTCAGGGCTGCGCGGGAGCCGCCGCAGGCGCGACGGGATTGTCCGCGCGCGCTTGCGCTCCCGCGGCAGGCAGTCCTTCCCATCCGCCGCCCAGCGCCACGATCAGATTGACGCTGGCCGCGAAGCGATTACCCAGCAGGCTCAGCGCATTGCGTTCGCTGTTGAGCGCGGTGGCGTCCACCACCGCCACGCTCAGGTAATCGACCAGACCCGCCTTGTACTGGTTCTGCGTCAGGCGCAGCGATTCACGCGCCGCTTCGAGCGCGCGGCGCTGCACCACCTGTTCGTTCTCCATGACGCGCAACTGGATCAGGTAGTCCTCGACCTCGCGCAATCCGGTCAGCGCCGTCTGACGGTAGGCGGCCGCTTGCGCGTCATAGGACGCGCGCGCCTGTTCCACCTGCGCCTCGCGCGCGCCGCCATCGAATATCGTCAGCGCCAGCGCCGGTCCCAGCGACCAGAAACGCGCCGGCGCCGTCAACAGTTCCGCGAACTGGCCGTTGCGAAAACCGCCATCGGCCGACAGCGTCAGGCTGGGGAACCACGCGGCCTGCGCCACGCCGATCTGCGCATTGGCGGCGGCGGCGCGGCGTTCGGCCGCCGCCACGTCAGGACGGCGTTCCAGCAGCTCGGAAGGCAGGCCCACCGGGATCTGCGGCAGTTGCAGCGCGAACACCGTGGGCGGCAGGCTGAATTGCGACGGCGCCTGGCCCATCAGTACGGCGATGGCGTGTTCGAGCTGGCCGCGCTGCCAATCCAGGTCGATGGATTGCGCGCGCGTGCTTTCCACCTGCGTGCGCGCCACGGCCACGTCGGCCTGCCCCGCCACGCCCACGGCGTAGCGGTTCTGCGTCAGCTGCAGGGATTTTTCATAGGCCGCCACGGTGGCGTCCAGCAGGCGTTTCTGTTCATCCAGCACGCGCAATTGCAGATAGGCCTGCACCAGCGCGGCCTGCGCGCTCAGGCGCGTGGCGCCCAGGTCGGCCAGGCTGGCCGCGGCGCTGGCCTCCGAGGATTCCACGCTGCGCCGCACGCGGCCCCACAGGTCCACTTCCCAGCTGACGCTGCCGGTCAGTGAATACTGGTTCGAAACATTGCTGCCGGACGAAGTCGAAGAACCATTCTGCCCGCCGCCGCTGCCCGAGCGCGTCATGCCCGCGCCCGCGCCCACCGTGGGGAAGAAGCCGGCGCGCGCGCCGCGCACCAGGCCCAGCGCCTGCCGGTAGTTGGCCTCGGCCTGGGCCACGGTCTGGTTGGACGCGTTCAGGCGCTCCACCAGGCCGTTCAAGGTCGCATCGTCGTAGACCTGCCACCATGCGCCGCGCTCGGCCTGGTCCAGCGGCCGGGCGGGCTTCCAGCCTTCGACCTGGTCCTGCCCTTCCTTGTAGGCCGTGCCCACGTCCAGCGCCGGGCGCTGGTAATCGGGGCCGACCGCGCAAGCGCCCAGCAGCGCGCACAGCGCGGCCGCGGCGATGCTGCGGGGAAAGAACAGGTTGGGAACAGACTTGGCGTTGCGCATCATGTGGGTTCTATGGAAGCGAAGGACCCGTTCCTGGAAGCGCGCTTGCGCGCGGCCCAGAGACGGAAGCGGTCCAGGTAAAGATAGACCACGGGCGTGGTGTACAGCGTGAGGATCTGGCTCAGGACCAGGCCGCCGACGATGGTAATGCCCAGCGGCTGGCGCATTTCCACCCCGGCGCCGGTGGCGAGCACCAGCGGCAGCGCGCCGAAGATGGCGGCCATGGTTGTCATCATGATGGGGCGAAAGCGCGTCAGGCACGCCTGGAAAATGGCCTCGCGCGGATTCATCCCCTGGGTGCGCTCGGCGTCCAGGGCGAAGTCCACCATCATGATGGCGTTCTTCTTGACGATCCCGATCAGCAGGAACACCCCGATCAGCGCAATCAGCGTGAAGTCATAGCGCACCAGCAGCAGTGCCAGCAGCGCGCCCAAACCGGCCGACGGCAGGGTCGACAGGATGGTCAGGGGATGCACGAAGCTTTCATACAGGATGCCCAGCACGATGTACATGGTGACCAGCGCCGCCAGGATCAGCCAGGGCTGCTGCGCCAGCGTCTGCTGCAGGGCCGCGGCGGTGCCCTGGAAGCCGGCCTGGATCTGGTCCGACGGCAGGCCGATGCGCGCCACCGCCGCATCGATGGCGCTGGTGGCCTGGCCCAGCGACACGCCGGGCGCCAGGCTGAACGAGATGGTATCGGCCACGAACAGCCCCTGGTGCTGCACGCTGAGCGGCGCGTTGGCGTTTTCCAGGCGGGTGAAGGCCGACAGCGGCACGCGCGCGCCGGCCGTGGTGATGACTTCGACCTGCCTGAGCGATTCGATGTCCTGCGCGAACTTCGGGTCCACGCCCAGCACCACATGGTACTGGTTCAACGGCCCGTACATCACCGACACCTGGCGCTGGCTGAAGGAGTTGTTCAGCACCGTGGAAATGGTGGACATGCTGACGCCCAGGCGGGTCGCGGCCTCGCGGTCGATCACCAGATTGATCTGGCGGCCCTTGTCCTCGACGTCGGTGTCCACGTCGGTGATCTCGGGGATCTGCGCCATGGCCTGCTGCACCTTGGGCATCCAGGTGCGCAGCAATTGCAGGTCGCCCGCCATCAGCGTGTAGTCGTAAGAGCCCTGGCTCTGGCGCCCGCCGATGCGTATGTCCTGCTGCGACACCAGGAACATGCGCGCGCCGGGCATGTTCTGCAGCTTGCCGCGCAGCCGGTTGATGACCACGTCCGCCGAAACTTTGCGCTCTTCCAGGGGCTTTAACTGGATCTGCATGAAGCTGCTGTTGCTGCCGCCGCGTCCGCCCGCGTAACCCGTCATGCTCTGCACGGCCGGATCCGCCAGCACCACCTTGCGCAGCGCTTCCAGCTTGGGCAGCGTGGCCTGGAACGAGGTGCCCTGGTCGACCCGGAAAAAGCCCAGCAGCTGGCCCGTGTCCTGCTGTGGGAAGAAGCCCTTGGGCACCACGGTGTACAGATAGACGTTCAGGCCCACGGCCACCGCCAGGATCAGCATCATCAGGCGGCTGTGCGTCAGCGCCCAGCGCAGGCTGCGGCGGTAGCCGTCCAGCATGGCGTCGAAGCCACGCTCCGACCAGCGCGCGAGCCGGCCCGGCGGCTTCTCTTCCGGTGCTTCCTGACGCAACAGGCGCGCACACATCATGGGCGTCAAGGTCAGCGACACCACCAGCGACACCATGATGGCGGCCGACAGCGTCACCGCGAACTCGCGGAACAGCCGCCCGACCACGCCGCCCATCAGCAGGATGGGGATGAACACCGCCACCAGCGACAGGCTCATCGACAGCACCGTGAAGCCCACTTCGCGCGAACCGCGCAGCGCCGCACGCATGGGCGACATGCCTCGTTCCACGTGGCGCATGATGTTCTCCAGCACCACGATGGCGTCATCCACCACGAAGCCGGTCGCCACGATCAGCGCCATCAGCGAAATGGTGTTCAGCGTGAAGCCGCTGAGGTACATGATGCAGAAGGTGCCGATCAGCGACACCGGCACCGCCACGCTGGGAATGATGGCCGCGCGCCAGCGCCGCAGGAACAGCAGCACCACCAGCACCACCAGGCCCACCGCGATGATCAGGGTCAGCTCGGCCTCGTGCAGCGAGGCGCGGATGCTGGGCGTGCGGTCCTGCGCCACCGTCATGTGCGCGTCCGCCGGCATCAGGGCCTGCAGGATGGGCAACTGGGCGCGCACCGCGTCCACGGTTTCGATGATGTTGGCGTCGGCCTGCCGCCGCACGATCATCAGGATGGCCTTGCGTTCATTGAAGAAGCCGGTCTGGTACAGGTCTTCGACCGAGTCTTCCACGCGGGCCACGTCGGACACGCGCACCGGCGCGCCGTCCTTCCAGGCGACGATCAGCGGCCGGTATTGCTCGGCGCGGCTGAGCTGGTCGCTAGCCATGATCTGCCAGTGGTAGCGGTCATTCTCCAGCACGCCCTTGGGGCGATTGGCGTTGGCGTTGGCCAGCGTGGTGCGCAATTGGTCCAGCGAGACGCCGCGGTTGGCCAGCGCCCCCGGCAGCACGGTGACGCGCACCGCCGGCAGCGAACTGCCGCCCACCGTCACCTCGCCCACGCCATCCACCTGCGACAGCTTCTGCGCCACGATGGTCGAAGCGATGTCGTAGAGCTGGCCCTGGCTGAGCGTGTCGGACGTCAGCGCCAAGGTCATGATGGGCGCGTCGGACGGATTCGACTTGTGATACGTCGGGTTGCTGCGCAGGCTGGTCGGCAAGAGCGAACGCGCCGCGTTGATGGCGGCCTGCACGTCGCGGGCCGCGCCGTTGATGTCGCGCGACAGATCGAATTGCAGCGTGATGCGGGTGGAGCCCTGCGAGCTGCTGGAAGTCATCTCGGTCACGCCGGCGATGCTGCCCAGCGAGCGCTCCAGCGGCGTGGCCACGCTGGACGCCATGGTCTCCGGGCTGGCGCCCGGCAGGCTGGCCGACACCGAAATGGTAGGGATATCCACCTGCGGCAGCGGCGCCACCGGCAAGAGGAAGAATGACAGCAAGCCCGCCAGCACAACCGCCAGGCTCAGCAGCGTGGTCGCCACCGGCCGGACGATGAAGGGTGCCGACAGGATCATGACGCATCCTCCGCCCGCGCCTGGTCCACGCCGCGCCAGCGGCGCGACATGCGGTCGAACATCAGGTAGATGACCGGCGTGGTGAACAGCGTCAGCACCTGCGACAGCAGCAGCCCGCCCACCATCACCAGGCCCAGCGGCTGGCGCAGCTCCGCGCCCGTGCCGGTCGACAGCATCAGCGGCAGCGCGCCGAACAGCGCGGCCAGCGTGGTCATCAGGATGGGCCGAAAGCGCAGCAGCGCCGCTTCATGGATGGCCGCGCGCGGACTCAGCCCGCGCTTGCGCTCCGCGTCCAGCGCGAAGTCGATCATCATGATGGCGTTCTTCTTGACGATGCCGATCAGCAGGATGATGCCGATGATGCCTATCATGTCCAGCTCGGTGCCGCTGATCAGGAGCGCCAGCAGCGCCCCCACGCCGGCCGAAGGCAAGGTCGACAGGATGGTGATGGGGTGGATATAGCTTTCGTACAGCACGCCCAGCACGATGTACATCGTCACGATGGCGGCCAGGATCAGCCACAGGGTGCTGGACAGCGAATTCTGGAACGCCAGCGCCGCGCCCTGGAAGCGCGTCTCGACGCCGGTGGGCAAACCGATGTCGGCCTCGGCCGCGATGATGTCCTCCACCGCGCCGGACAAGGACGCGCCCGGCGCCAGGTTGAAGGACACCGTCACCATCGGGAACTGGTCCAGCCGGTTCACCGCCAGCACCGTCTTGCCTTCGCTGATATGCGCCACTGACGACAGCGGCACCTGCGCCCCGGTCGAGGTAGGCACGTGGATCTGGCCCAGCGAGGCCGGCGTCACCTGGAACTGCGGCTCGACCTCCAGCACCACGCGGTACTGGTTGGATTGCGTGAAGATGGTGGAAATCAACCGCTGGCCGAAGGCGTTGTAGAGCGCCTCGTCAATTACCGCCGCCGTGATGCCCAACCGCGACGCGGCGTCGCGGTCGATCTCGACCCAGGTCTGCAGGCCGTCGTCCTGCAGGTCGTCGGTCACGTCCTTCAGGCCCGGAACCTGGCGCAGGCGGTTCACCAGCTTGGGCGTCCATTCGCTCAACACCTTCAGGTCGGGATTGGACAGCGTCATCTGGTACTGCGTGCGGCTCACGCGGTCCTCGATGGTCAGGTCCTGCACCGGCTGCATGTAGACGGTCAGGCCATCCTGCTTGGCCAGCGCCTGCTCCAGGCGTCCCATCACCGTGCGCAGGTCGCCGTTGCGCTCGGCTTGCGGCTTGAGCGCGATCTGCATGCGTCCGGCGCTGAGCGTGGCGTTGCTGCCGTCCACGCCGATGAAGGACGATACGGCCTGCACGTCGGGATCTTCCAGCACCAGGCGCGCGGCCTCGCGCTGACGCTCCGCCATGGCGGGGAAGGAAATCGATTGCGGCGCCTGGGTGATGGCCTGGATCAGCCCGGTGTCCTGCTGCGGGAAGAAGCCCTTGGGGATCACCAGGTACAGCAACACGGTCAGCGCGAAGGTTGCCAGCGCCACCAGCAGCGTCAGCGGCTGATGCCGCAGCACGACCTGCAGCCAGCGGTCGTAGCCGGCGATCACGCGGTCGATGAAGGCGCCCGTAACCTGATGGAAGCGGCCGTGCTTCTGCTCGGATTCGGCGCGCAAGAGGCGCGCGCACATCATGGGCGTCAGCGTCAGCGACACCACCAGCGATATCAGGATGGAAACGGCCAGCGTGATGGCGAACTCGCGGAACAGCCGCCCCACCACTTCGGTCATAAAGAGCAGCGGGATCAGCACGGCGATCAGCGAAAAGGTCAGCGAGATCAGCGTGAAGCCGATCTGCGAGGCGCCCTTGAGCGCGGCTTGCAGCGGCGTCTCGCCTTCTTCGATGTGGCGGGCGATGTTCTCGATCATGACGATGGCGTCGTCCACCACGAAGCCGGTGGCGATGGTCAGCGCCATCAAGGTCAGGTTGTTGATGGAGAAGCCGGCCAGGTACATGATGCCGAAGGTGCCCACCAGAGACAGCGGCACCACCACGCTGGGGATCAGCGTCGCCGTCAGGCTGCGCAGGAACACGAAGGTCACCATGACCACCAGGGCCACGGCCAGCATCATCTCGAACTGCACGTCGGCCACCGAATCGCGGATGGTCTGGGTGCGGTCGGACACCACGCTCACGTCCAGGGTCGCGGGCAAGGCGGCGCGCAGCTGGGGCAGCAGCGCCTGGATCCGGTTGACCACGTCGATCACGTTGGCGCCCGGCTGGCGCTGGATGTTCAGGAGGATGGCGGGCTTGTCGCCGGCCCAGGCCGCCTGGCGCGTGTCCTCGGCGCCTTCGACGGCGCGCGCCACGTCGGACAAGCGCAGCGGCGCATTGTTCTTGTACGCGATGATCAGGTCGTTGTAGTCGGTGGGCGTCTTGAGCTGATCGTTGGCGTTGATGGTGGTGGACCGCTGCGGTCCGTCCAGATTGCCCTTCGGCTGGTTGACGTTGGCGCCAACGATGGCCGTGCGCAGGTCCGACAGCGACAGGCCGTTGGCCGCCAGCGCCTGCGGATTGACCTGTACCCGCACCGCCGGACGCTGGCCGCCCGCCACGCTGACCAGGCCCACGCCGGGAATCTGCGACAGCTTCTGCGCCACCCGCGTATCCACCAGGTCGCGCACCTGCGGCAAGGGCATGGTGGGGGACGTGATCGCCAGCGTCAGCACCGCCGCATCCGCCGGGTTCACCTTGTTGTAGGTCGGCGGCACCGGCAGGTCGCTGGGCAGCAGGTTCGAAGCGGCGTTGATCGCCGCCTGCACCTGCTGTTCGGCCACGTCCAGGGGCAGCGTCAAATTGAACTGCAGCGTGATGACCGAGGCCCCGCCCGAACTGGTGGACGACATCTGGTTCAGGCCCGGCATCTGTCCGAACTGCCGTTCCAGTGGCGACGTCACCAGCGAAGTCATCACATCGGGACTGGCGCCGGGGTACAGCGTCACCACCTGGATCGTCGGATAGTCCACTTCCGGCAGGGCCGAAACGGGCAGCAGCCGGTAGGCGATGAAACCGGCGATCAGGATCGCCACCATCGACAGCGTGGTGGCTACCGGACGCAGGATGAACAGGCGCGACGGGCTCACGATGTTTCCCGGCTTACTTCGACGGCGGCGTGGTGCCGGCCGGCGCGCCCGCGCCCAGGGTCTTGTCGCGGGTGGCGGGGATCACGTCCGAGCCGCCCACCACTTCCACCTTGGCGCCCGCGCGCAGACGGTCGGTGCCTTCGACGACCACCCGGTCGCCGGGCTGCAGGCCTTCGTTGACGGCCACCATGCCGTTATTGACGGCGCCCAGCTTCAGCTGGCGCACCTGCACGGTGTTGTCCTGCTGCACCAGGAACACGAAGGCGCCGGCCGAGCCTTGCTGGATGGCGGCGGTGGGGATCGCGGTCACGTCCTTGCGCGTGAGCACGTGCAGGCGCACGTTGACGAACTGGTTGGGAAAAAGCGCGTCGTCGGCGTTTTCAAAACGCGCCTTCAGCTTCAGGGTGCCGGTGGTGACGTCGATCTGGTTGTCCATCGTTTCCAGCTGGCCCGTGGCGATGCGCCGGGTGTCGGCGCGGTCATAGGCATCCACCGCCAGCGTCTTGCCGGCGGCGATCTCGGCGCGCACTTCGGGCAGCTGGGTCTCGGGCAGCGTGAACACCACGGAAATCGGCTGGGTCTGGGTGATCACCACCAGTCCGTTGGTGTCCGAGCTGGACACCAGATTGCCGCGGTCCACCTGGCGCAAGCCCAAACGGCCGCTGATGGGCGCGGTGATACGCGCGTATTCCAGTTGCAGGCGGGCGTTGTCCACGTTGGCCTGGTCGCTCTTGACGGTGCCTTCGTACTGCCGCACCAGGGCGGCCTGCGTGTCGACCTGCTGCTTGGCGATCGAGTCCTGCTTGTACAGCGCCTGATAACGCTGCAGGTCGCGCCGGGCGTTCTCCAGCTGGGCCAGGTTCTGCATCTGCGTGCCGCGCGCCTGGTCCAGGGCCACCTGGAACGCCCGCGGGTCCACCTGCGCCAACAGGTCGCCGGCCTTCACTTGCTGGCCCTCCTGGAAGGCCACTTCCACCAGTTCGCCGCTGACCCGGCTGCGCACGGTAACGGTGTTGTAGGCGGTGACCGTGCCCAGCGACTTCAGGAAGATATCGATGTCCTGCTTGGCGGCCGTGGCGATGCGCACCGGCACCGCGGGGGTCATCATGGCGCCCGCTGGCGGCCGGCCGCCGGGACGCCCCCCCGGGGCGCCCGCCCCGCCCGGCTTGGCCGCGGGCCGCAGCACCAGCCAGGCTATGCCCGCCACAACGAGCAATACCAGCGCCAGCCCAAGCAGGCGGCGGCGGGTCCAACGGGTGGGCGGAGATACGGGACGGCTATCAGGCATGGAACAGTTCCGGCACGGGCGGAGGAAAGCCGTATTGTGTACCAGACCGTCCCGGTTTCCAGCGCCGCGATCCCTGGTTGAAACTGGGAGCAACAGGAATCTGGGCGGAAGGCAAAGTGGGCCGCCTGGCCCCGCAGGCTTGGTCCGCCTTGCCCCATTCAAGCGCTGCTTGGTGGGTTACGCGCGTCGGACAACGGGCGGAGTTGCGCGAGGATGCTCGCGCTCCACCCATCCTATGAGGTGCAGAGCGTCATCTGGAAGGGGACGTCGCGGGCGACCTGCTGGGGCTTGAATTCGCCGTCCTGGGTGGAAAAACGTATCCAGATCATGTACTTATTGGCACTGATCTCGGGAAATGCGCCCTGGGCCGGGTCCAGCCAGACCCGCAGCAGCTGGAACTGCTTGCCGCCCAGCATCTGCTGGTAGGCGCCCTGCTCGCCCACGATGTCCGACTTGCGGCCCGATTCGCGCAGCAGGCGCAGGGCCAGGGTCAGGCCGTCATACAAAGGAATGAAGGGTGCCACCCAGGCCTGCAGGTCGGCGCAGCGGGAGGCCTCGGATTTGTTCTGCCAGGCGAAATACGAGGGCATGTCGACCTGCGTGGCGCTGCCCGGCACCGACAGGCGTCCGCGCAGGCTGGTCAGCCATTCGTTTTCGCGCAGGGACTGGCCGGTCTTGCCAGGCGCGGCCAGCGCCGTGGTCACCTTTTCCATTTCGCGCAGCATGGCTTCAAGCGCATCCTGTGCAACGCCGGGATGATCGCGCAGCCCGACCAGCGCCATGCGCTGGCGTTCCAGGTCTTGCAGGACCGCGCCTTTTACATCGGTGCGTTCGCAGGCGTCGAGCAAGTCGAACAGGGAGGTGACGGCGACCTGATGCAGGCGCGAGTCCCCCTCGCGGGCAAAGAAGAACAGCCTGTCGAACAGGTATTCCAGCCGCAGATAAGCGCGGATGCGCTCATTGAAGGGGTATTCGTAAACGATCACGCTTCTTTACAGGCCCATCTGTGTTTGGCCGGCTGGGCCAATGTTATTCAGGGGTGCCGGCCTAGCGCGGAGCTTGCCGGCCCGTCGTGCTCGCCAGCGCCAGCCAGCGGTCATGCAGGGTCTTCGCCTGCGCGCGCAGTTGTTCCGGCGTAGTGCCTGCGTCATTGACGATGACGTCGTCGGCGACTTCCAGACGGCTTGCCCGCGCAGCCTGTGCCGCCATGATACGCCGTATGGCAGGCTCCGTCAGCCCGCTGCGTTGGCGCACCCGCGCCACCTGCGTCTCCGGGTCGCAATCCACCACGCAGATGCGGTCCAGGCGCGAGCGCCAACGCGGCAACGATTCAACCAGCAGCGGCACCACGAAGACCAGATACGCACCGGTCGCAGCCGCGGCCTGGCGCTCGGTCTCCTGCCCGATGGCGGGATGCAGCACGGCCTCCAGCCGCAAGCGCACCTGTGGATCCGAGAACGCCTGATCCCGCATCCACGCGCGATCCAGCGCCCCGTCCGGCGTCAATGCCCGCGGGCCGAACTCGCGTTCTATCGCAGGCATGGCCGCACCGCCCGCGGCGGTCAGCTCACGCGCGATCTCGTCGGTATCGACCAGCGTCGCCCCCCACTCTGCAAGCATGTCCGCCACCCGGGTCTTGCCCGATCCGATGCCGCCCGTCAGACCTATCTTCAACATACCGCCCATCCCATGGAGGACATGAACCGCCCTATTGCAAAAACCGCCCCAAGCCGTGCTCGCCGCCCACCAGCAGCGTCACGACGCCCGCCAGCGCAAGATAGGGACCAAAGGGCAATGGCTGCCCGCGGCTGGCGCGGCCGCTCAAGGTCAGCGCGCCGCCGATCAGCACGCCCAGCAACGATGCGCTCAGCAGCAGCGTCGGCAGGGCTTCCACGCCAAACCATGCGCCCAGCGCGGCGAGCAGTTTGAAATCACCATAGCCCATGCCCTCGCGCCCCGTCAGCAGGCGGAACACATGAAAGATAACCCACAGGAAGACGTAGCCCGCCACCGCCCCCACCACCGCCATCTGCAGGCTGGCATAGGCATCGAACAGATTGACCAGCAGCCCGGCCCAGAGCAGCGGCTGGGTCAATGCGTCGGGCAGCAGTGTGGACTCGAAGTCGATCCAGGCCAGCGCCACCAGCATGGCCGACAAGCCCATGGCGGACAGCGCCAGCGGCGTGGCGCCGAACCGCCAGGCGCATGCAGCGAACAGCGCGCAGGTCAGCAGTTCGATGGCCGGGTAGCGCCACCCGATGGCCACGCCGCAAGCGCCGCAGCGACCCCGCAACAGCAGCCAACCCAGCAGCGGCAGCCGCCGCCAGCCCGCCACGGGGGTGTCGCAGGCGGGGCAGTGCGATGCCGGCGACCACAGGCCATAGCGCCCCGCCGCAAGCGGCTTGCCCGAGGCTTCCTGGCAGTGCGCCTGCCATTCCTGCTCCATCATGCGTGGCAGCCGGTGGGTCAGCACCGTCAGCCAGTTGCCGACGAACAAACCCGCCAGCGCCGCCAGGCCGATGAACAGGCCCAGAGGCAGGTCGAAGACATGCCGCATCGCCGTCATCCACACGCGCGGCACTGGGCCGCAACGGCGCCACGCCAGGAGCTGGCGATAGTGCGCGGGGCAGGCTGGCGGCGGCCGTGTCGTAAATAGTGCATAAAGTGTTGAGGATGCCCAAGTGCGGCTAAGGGGAACGTATCGAATCTTCGCATAAGTGCGTAAAATCGGAGACAGACTCACCACACGGATAAGCTGCCATGACCGCGCGCGTAGAAATCGGTACCCGCTCCCGCAAACTCAGCGTCATGGGGCTGCTGCTCGCAGGCACCGCATTGGGCGCAGCTGGCTGTGCCCAACAGAAAACCGAAGGCTACTACGACCCTCCCGCCGAAAGCACCGTGACCGACGCCCAGTACCAGGGGTCGGGCGCGGGATATCGCAGCGTCATCCGTGCGCCGTCGCAAGTGCAGATCGCGCTCAAGCCGGATGCCCCCCGCAAGAACCAGAATCAGGCCGCCCAGGCCGCCGCCGGCGGTCAGACCACGGAAGACGGCCAGGCAGTCCCGGCAGACACCGAGCACACCACCTCGGCATCCGCCGCAAGCGCGCCGGCCGCCGCCAGCCCGGCAAATCCCAGCGCGCCCAATCCGGCCGTGCAGAGCCTGGTGCCGCAGCCGCAGACCTACATGGGCACCCTGCCGTGCTTCTCGCCCGCCATGCAGTGCACCGCACAGCGCGTGACGCTTACGCTGGCGCCCAATGGCCGTTGGCGCGGCCGCGTGGCCTACCTGGAAAACGATCCCAAGAAAGGCCCGCCGGTTACCGAGCAAGGCTGCTGGGATGCCACCGACGAGCGCCCGCCGCGCGTCATCCTGATGGACAGCAAGGGCAATGGCCGCGCGGAATTCGTAGTGGCTGCCAACAACGTGCTGCGCGTGCGCTCCATTGACGGCCAGACGCCCAACCTGAACTACAACCTGACCCGCCAGCCTGATCTGGACCCGATCGACGAATTGGCCAAGGCGGCCGCGCCCCAGTGTCCTTGAGGCCCTCCGGCGGCTATTGAGTACGCCGCCTGCGCAGCCTTCCTACCCGGGCCCGACGAACATCACGTTCGCCGGGCCCGGTGCTTTTGGACTACCCGGCCTGGCTGTCTGGGTCGGCGCCAAGATCGGAACGGCGTGCAGCGGGACTTGCCAGGCATGGGCTGTACGCTGGCGTCGGCGGTTCATGCAGCACATAGGTCGGACTGACGCTGCCGGGCGGGGGCATGGAAACCAGCGCATGCCGGCGGTCCGGCCCAGCCGCCCCAGGCACGGGCGAGGCGCCGGAACGGCCGTGCTCGCACAGCCGGCACGCCAGTTGCATGGCGTTGCGCACTTGCAGCTTGGTGAAGATGCGGGAGCGGTGGGCCTCGACCGTGCGCAGCGAAATGCCCAGGTCTATGGCGATGACTTTATTGGGGCGGCCGGCGGCCACATAGGTGACGATTTGCCGTTCGCGGGGAGTGAGGGAAGAAAGAACGGCTTCCAGATCGGGACGGGGAGCTTGCATGGGGCGGCTCGCTTGCAATGTAGGATTGCACCGAGTCTGACCCGCCTCCCGCCACCACGTAAGCTGGTAGTTCTTTCAGGGGTGGACATGGACGCCACCCCCGCGGCCTTGCCGTCTCAGGCCGTGTAGGCCAGTTCCAGATTGTCGATCAGGCGGGTCGTGCCCAGCTTGGCGGCCGCCAGCGCCACCAATGGTTCGCCGGCCTGCAGGTCGGCGGCTTCGGGACGCTTGAGGTCGCGTTGGCGGCGCAGAGCCACGTAGTCCACCTGCCAGCCGCGCCGGGTCAGGGTCTCGACGGCTTCGCGCTCCAGGGCGGCGGCATCGCGTTCGCCCTGGGCCAGGCGCTCGTTGGCGTGCCGCAACGCGGCATACAACGCAGGCGCCTCGGCGCGGTCGGCGTCGCTGAGGTAACGGTTGCGCGAGGACAAGGCCAGGCCATCTTCGGCGCGCACGGTCTCGTGCGCCAACACTTCGACGGGCAATTGGAATTGGCGACACATGTTGCGCACCACCATCAGCTGCTGGTAGTCCTTCTTGCCGAACACCGCCACGCGCGGCTGCACGCAGGAGAACAGCTTCAGCACCACGGTGCTGACGCCTTCGAAGAAGCCGGGGCGGAACTCGCCTTCCAGGATATCGCCCAGGTCGTCCGGGGGCTGCACACGGAAGTTCTGCGGCTCCGGATACATCTCGCGCTCGTTCGGCGCGAACAGCACGTAGACGTCGCGCTCGCGCTCGAGCTTCTCGATGTCGGCGGCGAGCGTGCGGGGATACTGGTCGAAGTCTTCGTTGGGACCGAACTGCAGGCGGTTCACGAAGATGCTGGCCACCACCGGATCGCCATGCTGGCGCGCCAGCTTCATCAGGGACAGGTGGCCTTCGTGCAGATTGCCCATCGTGGGCACGAAGGACACGCGATTCTGGCCGCGCAGGTGATCGCGCAATTCCTGGATGGTGTGTACGACTTTCAAGGAGTTTCTCCGGGGTTGGGAGCAGCCCGGTGAGGATCAGGCCGCGACCGCCGACACGCTGGTGTAGGCCAGGCGCACGTAGATGGGAGCATAGGGCTCGGCCTGCGTAATTTCCAGCAGGGACTCGCGCGCCAGCTCCAGCATGGCGATGAAATGCACGACGACCACCGCCGCGGGCGCGCCTTCGCGGACGCGCTCCATGAACAGGTCGCCGAATTCCATGAAGCGCACGTCGTTCAGGCGCCGCAGGATATGCGTCATGTGATCGCGCACGGACAACTGTTCGCGCGTGATGTGGTGATGCTGGTTCAACTTGGCCCGCTTCATGATGTCGGCCCACGCCGCGCGCAAGTCGTCCACGCTGACCTCGGGCAGCATGCGCTCGACGCTCAGGTCGGCCACCGCCTGGCTGCTGACGAAGTCGCGGCCCAGCTGCGGCATCGCGTCCAGCTTCTGGGCGGCCAGCTTCATCTGCTCGTATTCGAGCAGGCGGCGCACGAGTTCGGCGCGTGGATCTTCCGGTTCTTCGCCGGTGTCGGTCTTCTTGACCGGCAGCAGCATGCGCGACTTGATCTCGATGAGCATCGCCGCCATCAGCAGGTACTCTGCGGCCAGCTCCAGGTTGTGGATGCGGATCTGCTCCACATACGACAGATACTGCCGCGTGACATCCGCCATGGGGATGTCCAGCACATTGAAGTTCTGCTTGCGGATCAGGTAGAGCAGCAGGTCGAGCGGCCCTTCAAACGCTTCCAGAAACACTTCCAGCGCATCCGGCGGGATGTACAGGTCCGTGGGCATCTGGAACAGCGGCTCGCCATACAGGCGCGCGAACGCCACGCTGTCGATCGTGTCAGGGGTGCTGTCGACGGGCGGTTCCACTAGCGCGGCCAGGGCGTCGCCCGGGACGGAAGCGTTTTGGGCCATGATTGCCGCAATGGGCTCAGTCGGCCTGGTAGACGTACGGCTTTTGCGGCACGCGGGCCGCGCGGAAGCCTTCCAGCAGCTCCGAGTCCTGCGGTTTGTCCCAAAGGCGGGCGCGGCCCTCGCGCTGGCGCTCTTCGGTGCCAGGATGCGATTTCTTGTAGTCCTTCAGGAAAAGGGTGATCTCGGATTCGTAGTTGGTCGCCATGGCACCAATTTCAATGGGTTTCGGATGTAGGGAGTTTACTTCACGGCGGCCCACCCCCCGGCGTTACAATCTCGCGGCACCCATCGCCCCCGCCCGCCATGTCCGCAGAAACCGCAGCAGCAGCCCGCCCCGCTCCTCTTTCCAGTGAGCAAGCCGCGCGCGCGGCGCGCATGATTCCCTTCATCGTGGGCTGTGCGCTGTTCATGCAGATGCTGGACGCCACCGTGGTGGCCACTGCCCTGCCAGCCATGGCCCACGCCCTGGGTTCGACCCCGGTACGGCTGAACGTGGCCATTACTTCCTACCTGCTGTCGGTGGCGGTATTCGTACCCGTCAGCGGCTGGGCGGCCGACCGCTACGGCGCGCGGCGGGTGTTCGTGGCGGCGATCGGCCTGTTCACGCTCAGCTCGGTGGCCTGTGCGCTGTCCCAGGATCTGCCGCAACTGGTCCTGGCCCGCATCGTCCAGGGGATGGCGGGCGCAATGATGGTGCCGGTGGGGCGCATCATCCTGCTGCGCACCGTACCCAAGCAGGACTTGCTGAAGGCCATGTCCTTCCTTTCCATTCCGGCCCTGCTGGGCCCCGTGATCGGACCGCCGTTGGGCGGCTTCATGGTCACCTACATGTCCTGGCACTGGATCTTCCTGATCAATATCCCTATCGGTATCCTGGGAATTTTCCTGGTGCTGCGCTACGTCGCGGAAATCCGCGAGGAAGCCGCCCCGCGCCTGGACTGGCCGGGCTTCCTGCTCAGCGCGATCTGCCTGGCGACCCTGGTCAGCGGTTTCGAGGCCATCGGCCGCGACGTCATGCCGCCGTCCGTGCTGCTGGGGCTGATCGCGGTCGGCACGATCTGCGGCCTGCTCTATGGCTGGCATGCCAAGCGCACCGAACACCCCATCATCGACCTGTCGCTGATGCGGATCCCCACCTTTGCCATCTCCACGCTGGGCGGCAACCTGTGCCGTTTCGCCGTGGGCGCCACGCCCTTCCTGCTGGCCATGCTGCTGCAGGTGGGTTTTGGCCTCACGCCGTTCGCGGCGGGCCTGATCACCTTCGCCAGCGCCGCGGGCGCACTGCTGATGAAGTTCGTGGCCACCCCCATCGTCAAGCACTTCGGCTTTCGCCGGGTCCTGACCGTGAACGCCGTGCTGGCGGGCGCGTTCATCGTGGTCTGCGGCGCCTTCACGCCCACCACGCCGGTGTGGCTGATGATCGCGATCCTGCTGGTCGGCGGCTTTTTCCGTTCGCTGCAGTTCACCGGGGTAAATACGCTAACCTATGCCGACATCCCCCCGTCCAAGATGAGCCGCGCCAGCAGTTTCGCCGCGATGGCGCAGCAGCTGGGCATCAGCCTGGGCGTGGGCGTGGCCGCGGTGACGCTGAACATCAGCATGTCCCTGCGCGGCGCGGAAACGCTGGCGATCCGCGATGTCGTCGCGGGCTTCATCGTCGTCGGCGTGCTGTGCATGGCTTCGACCTTCTCCTTTAGACGCCTCGACCCTCTGGCCGGGGCACACCTGAACGGCGCCAAACAAAGTGACGACGAATGAATTTGTCCTAGCCCTGGACCAGGGCACGACCAGCTCCCGCGCAATCGTGTTCGACCGTGAGGGCGTGGTGCGCGGCGTGGGCCAGCGCGAATTCCGCCAGCACTATCCGCGGCCGGGCTGGGTCGAGCACGATGCCAGCGAGATCTGGCATAGCCAGCTGGACGTGGCGCGCGAAGCCCTGCGCAATGCCGGCGCGACCGCCGCCGACATCGCCGCCATCGGCATCACCAATCAGCGCGAAACCACCCTGATCTGGGAACGCGCCACCGGCCGCCCGCTGGCGCGCGCCATCGTCTGGCAGGACCGCCGCACAGCGCCCATGTGCGACCAGCTGCGCCAGGACGGCCACGCCGATTTCCTGCAATCGCGCACCGGCCTGGTGCTGGACGCCTATTTTTCCGGCACCAAGCTCGCCTGGCTGTTGGATCACGTGCCGGGCGCACGCCAGATGGCCGATCGCGGCGAACTGGCCTTTGGCACGGTGGACACCTGGCTGATCTGGCAACTGACGGGCGGCGCGGTGCACAGCACCGACCCGAGCAATGCCTCGCGCACCATGCTGTTCGACCTGCACACGCAGGACTGGAACGACGAGATCCTGGCGCTGCTGAAGATCCCGCGCAGCGTGCTGCCCACCATCGCGCCCAGCAGCGCGGTGGTGGGTGAAGCCCTGCCCGAATGGTTAGGCGGTTCGATCCCGATTGCCGGCAACGCCGGCGACCAGCAGGCCGCCACCTTCGGCCAGGCCTGCTTCACGCCGGGCATGGCAAAGAACACCTACGGCACCGGCTGCTTCATGCTGATGAACGTGGGCGAAAAACCTGTGCAGTCCCACAACAACCTGCTGTCCACGGTAGGCTGGGGCCTGCCGCAGGCCGGCAACAGCGGCTGGCGCCCGACCTACATGCTGGAAGGCGGCGTGTTCGTGGCCGGCGCGGCGGTGCAATGGCTGCGCGACGGCCTGGGCATCATCCAGCGTTCGGAAGAAATCGAATCCCTGGCCGCCAGCGTGGCCGACACCGACGACGTCTTCATGGTCCCGGCCTTCGCCGGCCTGGGCGCGCCGCACTGGGATCCGTATGCGCGCGGCACGCTGGTGGGCCTGACCCGCGGCACCACCCGCGCCCACATCGCCCGCGCCACGCTGGAATCCATCGCTCTGCAAAGCGCCGAACTGCTGACCTGCATGAACGGCGACAGCGGCATCGCGCTGACCGAGCTGCGCGTGGACGGCGGCGCCGCCCGCAACGACCTGCTGATGCAGATGCAGGCGGATTTGCTGGGCGTCCCGGTGGTCCGCCCGCGCGTATCGGAATCGACGGCGCTGGGGGCCGCGGGGTTGGCGGGGCTGGCGGTAGGGTTCTGGTCGGGGCTGGAGGAGTTTGCCTCGAAGTGGCAGGCTGAGCGAACGTTCGAACCGACTTGGCCGGAGTCCGTGCGGGCTGCGCGGATGAAGCGGTGGCGGCAGGCGGTGGAGTTGTCCAAGGGGTGGTCGGATAGTGCTGGGAAGTAGGCGGGCTTTGTCGCTTCTGGCGATGTTGCTTCGTGGTATTGAGCTCGGCCGAGGCTGCGTTTGCATGGTTTCGAGGCGCCGTTCCAGTGCTTCGTAGGCCGCCCATCGGCGCGGGCGGCCGAGAATGACATACGTGATTTCTTGAATCTCGATTGTGTTCGCTTGCGCGAATGCGGCGAGTGGTTTGCTAATGGTCGCCAGCTCATGAGGGATGGGCGGTGATGGATGGCGCGCGGTGGCGAACTGCTTGCGCATGCTGACCGTCACGCGCGCCACCCATCCCGCACTGACGTTGAATGACGATGGTTGGCCAACCGACGCGCTTCAACGTCCCGCATACCCAAAATCACCAACCACCAGCGCGCAGCGCCAACACGCGACGCAAGACACCGCGTAAGCCCCAAAAGGCCGCCCGCGCGGCCGGCCTGGGGCGGGCCCCGCAAGACACGCCCCCAACCACTGCTCTAGCGGCACGACAAGCCAAGACGCACGTAGTCCGTCGTCGCGGGCGGCGTGGCGGCTCGCAACCTCGATGCGCCCGAGGGAATCTGAAGGGAAGGCCGAAGGCCTGGACGAAGATGACGACGGGGCAGTCCGGAGCGAACGCTCCGGACCGCAATCGTGGGCGCGAGCCGCCACGCCGCCCGCGACGACGGACGACCTACGAAGCGCCTATGCGCTACAGCACACTCGAAATCGCATCCCGCGCCTGATGAGACAACTCCAGCCGCGTAGGCAAACTCCCGTCCGGATGCCGCGCCGCCAACGGCGGCAGGAACACCACTTCGACGGCCAGTCCCGTCACCCCCAGCACCCGCCAGAGATTCGCGACCAAGGACTCTTCCCCCACGAACGCCGCGTAACCGCTGCGCTTGCCATGCTGCAGGAAGCGCAAGGCCACGGGCTGGATCTCGACGGCGGCCGAACGCGCCGGCTCGAACAGGCTGGCGTGGAAGGGCAGCAGTTCGAAACCCTCGCTCGTCGTGCCTTCGGGGAACAGCCCCACCGCGTCGCCCTGCTTGAAGCGGGCTTGCATGGATTCACCCATGGCGTGCACCGCGTGGCGCTGGCCGCGTTCGATGAAGAGCGTGCCGGCGCCGGCCACCAGCCAGCCGATGATCGGCCAACTGCGGATTTCGCTTTTGGCGACGAAGGACGTGGCGCGCGCCGAGTTCAGCACGAAGATGTCGATCCAGGACACGTGGTTGGCCACCAGCAGCACCGGACCGGTCAGGCGCGGCTCGCCCTTGAGGACGACCCGCAGGCCACAGAAAGCCATCAGGCAGCGCGACCAGCGGCGGTTCAGCCAGGCACGTGATTTGGGGCCGATCAGGGGATATACCAGGCCTACACACAAGAGGCCGAAGAGAATCCAGGGCACCACGAGGAACAGCCTAAGGACAAAGCGCAGCAGCTTCAAACCGGAGTCTCCCAGGCCAGGCTGCCACCTACCACGGTGGCGCGTACGCGGCCGGGCAGCATCATACCCGCGAACGGGGTATGGCCGCTGCGGCTTTGCAGCGCGCCGGGCATCACCAGCCATTCGGCTTCCAGATCGGCCAGGCACAGGTCCGCTGACGCTCCCACGCCCAGATGGCCGGCGGATGCGGCCAGCGGAGAAACGCTGGCCAGCACCGCGGCGGGGCCGCAAGTGACCCGCGCCAGTGCTTCGGGCAGAGGTCGGCGGTGGTCGCGCGCCCACTTCAGGGCCAGGGACAGCAGCAGCTCCAGTCCGGTAGCGCCGGGCTCGGCCAACGGGAACGGCACGGCTTTGGCGGCGTCGTCGATCGGATTGTGATCGGAGCACAGCGCATCGACAGTGCCGTCGGCCAACGCGGCCTGGATCGCGTCGCGATCGCGCTGGCCGCGCAGCGGCGGGTTCAGGCGGAAGTCCGTGTTGAAGAAGCCGATGTCCACGTCAGTCAGGTGCAGACTGTGGACGGACACGTCGGCCGTGACCGGCAGGCCCTCGCGCCGGGCGGCGCGCAGCAGTTCCAGGCCAGCGGCCGAGGACAGCCGCGTCAGGTGCACGCGCGCGCCGGTGGCGCGCTGCAGTTCAAAAATGGTGTGCAGGGCCACGGTTTCCGCCTGCGGCGGCAGCCCTTCGAGGCCCAGGCGCTCGGCGTAGGCGCCGCTTGCGGCGACCGCGCCGCGCGCAAGCCACGGATCCTGTGGTCGCAGCCACAGCGCCAGGCCCATGCCGCTGGCGTAGCGCATCGCGCCCCAGAACACGCGCGTATCGGCGATGCCTTGTTCGCCGTGCGTATAGGCGAGGCAGCCCGCCTGCGCCAGCAGGCCCATCTCGGCCAGCGTTTCGCCGGCCAGTCCCACCGTCATCGCGCCCAAGGGATGGACCCGGCATTGCCCGGCCTCGGCGTGGCGCATCAAGGCCTCGGCCTTGCCGGGTTCATCCAGCGGCGCGCCAGGGTCCGGTGGCAGCACCAGCCGGGTGACGCCACCGGCAAGCGCCGCGCGCAGTTCGGCAGCGGCGAAGGCCGCCGCGCCCGGTTGCGTGACGCGCGCGGACAAATCGATCAGGCCCGGCAACACCGCCAGCCCGCTGGCGTCCAGCGAGCGATCCGCTTGAAAACCGTCGGGCGCGCGGCCCACGGCGACGACGTGGCCGTCGGCGATGTAGAGGTCGTGCTGTCCGTCCACCGCGTTGGCGGGATCGATCAGCCGGCCATTGGCGATATGCAGCCTCACGACGCGTCTCCGGTCAGCAATTCCAAGGCGGCCAGACGCAGATGCTGCTCGATATCCTCCAGCCGCGCCTCGATGGGCGCCAGGCTGGCCGACACATCGCCGTCGACCTCGATGCCGGGCGTCAACACGCCCGCCGGCAGCAGCAGGGCATCGGAGCGGGCCGCGGCCAGGGCATCCGGCGTCAGGCCGTAGGCCTGCGCGTATTCGCGTGCGGAAGGGAGTTGCGCGCCGCTGATGCCTTCCACTTGCAAGGGCAGCGCGATGATGACGTCTGCATCCTGCAAGCCCTCGCGCAGCGAGGCGCAGGCGCGCACGCCGAGCTGCGGCAGTCCGTCGGGCAACAGGGTGCGCGGCGCGGCGGCGCGGACTTCGGGCACGCCCAGCGTGGTCATGGCATGGATGACGGAACGCGCCACGCGCGAGTGGCGGATGTCGCCCACCAGCGTCACGGCCAGGTTGGTCAGGTCCTGCCGCGCGTCGAGCATGGCTTGCACCAGCGCCAGCGCGGGCAAGGGATCGGCGTGGCAGCCGTCGCCTGCGTTGAGGATGCGCAGGCCCGGCGCCGCGTGCGCGGCCGCGCAATGCGCCGCGCCGCTGGCGCCATGGCGCAGCACCAGCAGGCCCGGGGCCAGGCGCGAGACGGTTGCGGCCAGCGCGTCGCCAGCCTGCGGATCCAGCATGACCGCAGACAGCGACACGCGCTGCGCGGCGGCGGCAAAGGCATCGCGGTCTTGCGTGGACTCATCGGGCAGGCACAGGAATACCGGCATCGCGGACGACGGGCCGGCTGGCGCCTCTCCCGTTGTATCGCCGCGCGCCGCCCAGGCGCGCGCCGCGTCCAGCAGCCGTTCGACGTGCCTGCGGGGCAGCCCTTCGGTGGTCAACAGGTGTATCAGTTCGCCGCGGCGATCGAGTTGCGGATTGAGCATAGGCAGTCCGGACCGCGTGCATCAAGCCGCAGGCAGGGTGTCCAGGTATCGTTGCAGGATAACAGCCGCCGCCATCGCGTCGTCCGCCGCATGGGTGCCCAGCAGGCGCTGCGCCTCCATGCTGGAACCGCGTTCGTCGACCAGTTCGACGGCGAGGCCGAAGCGGCCGTGCAATTGATTGGCAAAGCGGCGGCAGCGCGCGGTGGCGGGTTGCTCGCCGCCGTCGGCGTCCAGGGCCAGACCCACCACGACACGGTGGGGCTGCCACTCCTGCAAGAGCGCCGCGATGCGGCCGAAGCGCGCCTCGCGGACTTCGCTGAAGATGATTTCCAGCGGACGCGCCTGGCGCGTCAGCGTATTGCCGATGGCGATGCCGATCTTCTTCTCGCCGAAATCGAAGGCAAGCAGGGTCTCTTCAGGCATGTCCGGCATCGCCCGCCAGCATCACCGGATCGATGCCCAGCAGCTTCAGCGCGGCCGGATAGCGTTCCTCGGGGGGCACGTCGAAAATGATGTCGTCGTCAGCGCCCACGCTGAGCCAGGCGTTCTGCGCCATCTCGCTCTCGAGCTGGCCCGCGCCCCAACCGGCATAACCCAGCGTGACCAGCATGCGGGCCGGCCCCTTGCCGTCGGCCACGGCCTGCAGCACGTCGCGCGAGGTGGTCAGCGCCATGTCGCCCAGCTTGATGCTGGAGCTGTAGTCGCCGGCCGGCGCGTGCAGCACGAAACCGCGGTCGGTCTGCACCGGACCGCCAAAGAAGACCAGGGTGTCCTTCACGGGACCGATCTCGAGCGTCAGGTCGATGCGCTCGAACAAGGTGCCCAGCGTCAGGTCGGTGGGCCGGTTGATGACCAGGCCCAGCGCGCCACGTTCGGTGTGTTCGCAGACATAGATGACCGAACCCGCCAGGCTGCCTTCCACCATGCCGGGCATGGCGATCAGGAACTGGTTGGCAAAATTGGCTGCCTGCGTCGCGGCGTCTTCGTGATGTTTTTCCGTCATGGCAACCCCTACATGGGTAATCTGAAAGAACCGTGGGGAGGCCGCGCGTATCCAGCAAGCATCATGCCTGGCGGCAGTCGGGTCCACGGTTGCGAGGGATGGGGCCTAGCCCCATCTTACGAGCCTTGGCGGAATATGTCGGCGCTATGGCCTCAGATTTCCATCAATTCGAAGTCCTCTTTGCGGGCGCCGCATTCAGGACAGACCCAGTTCGGGGGCACGTCTTCCCAGCGGGTGCCGGGCGCAATGCCTTCGTCGGGCAGGCCGGCCTCTTCGTCATAGACCCAGCCGCAAATCAAACACATCCAAGTACGCATAGTTCTCTCTTACATCAATCCAGGCCCTTGCCCGGCATCAGGGCAAAGGTGAGGGGCTTCCATTAGAATGGGGACAATCTTACCGAAACCCAATAGGGGTTCCCCTGATTCACCGCAAATGAGTCCGGGCGCCCCCCCACTCTAACGCTGTCCAAGTGGCCCCCGTTACTCCCCCTCTCGTTTTGGTCTTCGGTCCGCTCGATCCCTCGGGTTCCGACGGCTTGCCGGCAGATGCCGTCACTTGTGCCGGCCTGGGTTGCCATGGCCTCGCGGCCGTGACCGCGCTGACCGTGCGGGATACCGCCGGCATCGAAGAAATCCATCCCGTTACACCCGACCTGCTGGACGATCAGGCACGCTGCCTGCTCGAAGACATGTCCGTGCAGGCCATCAAGGTGGGCGGACTATACACCGCGGAAACCGCCAGCGTCGCAGCGCAGATCGCCGCCGATTACAGCCAGGTGCCGCTGGTCCTGCATCTGGGCCAGCGCGCCCAGCCGCCGGCCGACGCCGCCGACGAGGACGATGCCGACGACCTGCTGGCCGCCACCCTGGAGCTGGTGCTGCCGCAGACGGACCTGCTGATCATCGAGCACCTGCGTCTGGCGCAGTGGCACGCCGACGGCGACATTGATATCGGGGACGCACCGACACCCATGCACGCCCTGCTGGCGGCGGGCGCGGAATGGGTCCTGGTTCTGGGCAGCCCGCAGCGGCCCGGCCACTACGCCAACATGCTGCTAGGCCCCAACGGTCAGACCGCCACCCTGCCCTGGCAGGCGCCCCCGGACCGCAACGGCGACGCCGGCGGCGTGGCCGCCACTGCCATCGCGGCCATGCTGGCTCGCGGCCTGGAAATGCCGGAAGCCGTGCGCCAGGGGCTGGCGCACGCCGACGCGGCAGTCGCCGCCAGCTTCCTGCCGGGCATGGGCCGGCGCATTCCCAACCGGATTCCCTCCCAATGAAAGCGCTGCGCTTCCCCACTGGCCTGTATGGCGTCACCCCCGAATGGGACGACACCGATCGCCTGCTGCTGGCGGTGCGCCAGGCCGCCGCGGGCGGCATGCGCTCGCTGCAGCTGCGCCGCAAGAACGTGCCTGACGCCGTGCGCGCCGCCCAGGCCCGCGCGCTGGCGCCGCTGTGCCGCGAGCTGGGCGTAGTCTTCCTGATCAACGACGACTGGCGCCTGGCGCTGGAAGTGGGCGCCGACGGCGCGCACGTCGGCCGCGAGGACGAAAGCCTGGCGCGAATCCGCGCCGAGGCCGGTCCCGACCTGATCCTGGGCGGCTCCAGCTACGACGACCTGGGCCGCGCGCAGGAACTGCTGGCCGCGGGCGCCGATTACATCGCCTTCGGCGCCATGTATGCCTCCACCGTCAAGCCCGACACCGTGCGCGCGCCGCTGTCGGTGCTGACCGAAGCCCGCCGCCTGACGGACACCTGCGACGCCCCCCGGCCCGCGGTCGTCGCCATCGGCGGCATCACGCCCGACAACGCGCCGTTGGTGGCCCAAGCGGGCGCCGACGCCATTGCCGTCATCACCGCGCTATTCGAAGCGCCCAGCATCCGCGCCGCCGCGGCCGCATGCTCCGCGCCCTATTCCGCAAACCCCAACCGCAAGCCTTGAACGCCATGTCCAGTAACGCTCAGCTTTTCGAACGCGCCTGCCGCAGCATCCCCGGCGGCGTCAACTCGCCCGTTCGCGCCTTCCGCTCCGTGGGCGGCACGCCGCGCTTCATCAAGCGCGCGCAGGGCCCGTACGTGTGGGACGCGGAAGACAAGCAGTACATCGACTACGTCGGTTCCTGGGGCCCGGCCATCCTCGGCCATTCGCATCCTGAAGTGGTGCGCGCCGTGCAGGACGCGGCGGTCAACGGCCTGTCCTTCGGCGCTCCCACCGAAGCGGAAATCGAGCTGGCCGAAGTGCTGATCTCGCGCCTGCCCTCGCTGGAGCAGGTGCGCCTGGTCAGCTCGGGCACCGAAGCGACCATGACGGCCATCCGCCTGGCCCGCGGCGCCACCGGCCGCGCCAAGATCGTGAAGTTCGAAGGCTGCTACCACGGCCATTCGGACAGCCTGCTGGTGAAGGCGGGCTCGGGCCTGCTGACCTTCGGCAACCCCAGCTCGGCCGGCGTGCCGCCGGAATTCGTTTCGCACACGCTGACCCTGGAATACAACAACCTGGACGCCGTGCGCGAGGCTTTCGCCCAGCATGGCGCCGACATCGCCTGCATCATCGTCGAGCCGGTCGCCGGCAACATGAACCTGATCAAGCCGGCCCCTGGCTTCCTGGAAGGCCTGCGCGAGGTCTGCACGCAGCACGGCGCGCTGCTGATCTTCGACGAAGTCATGACCGGTTTCCGCGTCGGCCCGCAAGGCGTGCAAGGCCTGACCGGCGTCAAGCCCGACATCACCACGCTGGCCAAGGTGATCGGCGGCGGCATGCCGGTGGGCGCCTTCGGCGGCAGCGCCGAGATCATGAAGCACATCGCCCCGCTGGGCGGCGTCTATCAGGCCGGCACGCTGTCGGGCAACCCGGTGGCCGTGGCCGCGGGCCTGGCCACGATGCGCCTGATCGCCGCTCCGGGCTTCTACGACAAGCTGTCGGCCCAGACCGCCAAGCTGGCCCAGGGCCTGCAGGAACGCGCCCGCGCCGCGGGCCTGGCCTTCTCGGCCGACTCGGTGGGCGGCATGTTCGGCATCTACTTCAGCGATAAGGTCCCGACCTCGTTCGCCGAAGTCTCGGCCTGCGACACGGCGGCGTTCAATCGCTTCTTCCATGCCATGCTGGACCACGGCGTGCACTTCGCGCCGTCCGCCTTCGAAGCGGGCTTTGTCTCGGCCACGCACGACGACGCGGTGATCAAGTCCACCCTGGACATCGCCGAAAAGGTCTTCGCGTCCATGTAACGACGCCGGGGAGCCGGCCCGCGGCCGCTCCCCTTCAAGGCGCCTTGTAGTGCTCGTACAAGGCGGTCACATCCCGCACGTACGCCTGGGTTTCCGCATAGGGAGGCACGGCGTCATATTTGCGCACCGCCCCTTCCCCCGCGTTATAGGCCGCCAGCGCCAGATCCAGCCGGCCCGGATACTGGTCGATCAGCCGGCGCAGATGGCGCGAGCCCGCGTTCACATTGGTCGCCGGATCCACCAGCGCCGTCTCCACGTCAGCCACTGAAAGCAGCGGCGCCGCGGTGGCAGGCATCAGTTGCATCAGGCCCAGCGCCCCCTTGGGCGAACGCGCATCGCTGCGAAAGCCCGATTCGATTGCGATCACGGCCCTGAGCAAGGCCTGGTCCACGCCCGACTCCCGGGCCGCCCGGGCAATCAGCCCATCATGCGCCTGCGGCACCTTCAGGTCTTCCCAACGCTGCGCGCGCGAGGCAGAGGCCAGCGTCACCAGGCGCGCGCCATCGCCGGACTTGGGCTCGCAGTCCAGACAGACCTTCATGCTGCTGCCGCGCCAGGCGGTCCTGGCCTGCGCCCGCTTGTAATACTTGGCGTAACCCGTGGGCACCTTCATCGACCGCCACACGCCATAGGGATCCTTGTAGCGATAGATGTCGGCCGCCTGGGCGGAACCGGCGGGCGCCAGGGCCAGAACGCCGCTCACCAGGGCCGCCAGCGCCGCCATGCCCGCGGCGCGCGCCGCGAAGGCGCGCAGGGCCGGCAGGACGGGACAGGGATGGCGGTGCATGGGCGGCTCCGGCGGCGTCCGAAGACGCGGAATCGAGCTCCTATGCTGCTGCGGCAACGCCCTTTTGTCGCTAGTACCGACGCCCTAGTCCTGCCCGGACGGTCGCCATCCCAGGGGCAAACAGGGGCAGAACTAGGGCATGCGGCGGAATTTGCCCCACCTACTTTCCAGTAGCCTATAACGCTTGGGATAGAATATGACTTAATATTTCCTATGATTACCAAATAATTTCACCTGGCAGAAACACCAGGCTGGAGAGAGGCAAGATGGACGCAGAAAACACGCTCCGGCTGACGCTGGACGCCACGACCAACGTCCTGACGGCGGTCTACACGCCGCCCGCGCGTCCCGACTCGGCGGATTCCGCCCTGGCGCCCGCCTCGCCAGCCGAGACAGACGGCGCAACCGCCCTGGACACCGAGGTCAGCGTCGCGGTCGACGACGACGAACCGCGTCCCAACGTCAATGCCGACCTGCCCAGCTGGGACACCCTGGCAGCGGCGGCCGTCGCTCAGGGCTGGGGTGCCGAGGCGCTGGACAGCCAGGCCGTCCTGACCTTCATCGACCTGTGCCGCCACGCCAACGAAACCGTGAAGGCCCCGGTCGGCCAGGTCATCGACGGCTCACTAGAGCTGGAACTGGACGCCGAGCGCATGTCCGCCCTGCTAACCCTGCTCCCGCCCAAGGGCGGCAAGCCCGTCACGTTGGAAGCCGTGCGCCAGGTGCTGGCCGAACGCGGCATTGTCCACGGCATCCTGGAACAGGAGCTGATCGACGCCGTCACGCAGGGCCGCCGCGAAACCACGCAGATCGCCCGCGGCACGCCGCCCACCCGCGGCACCCCGACGCGCTTCGAAAGCCTGCTGGACCGCCTCAAGCCCCGCGGCCAGGATATCGACGAACTGGCCCAGGTCGACTACCGCGACCTCGGCAGCCTGCTGCTGGTCACGCCCGGCATGCCACTGATGCGGCGCACGCCGCCCCTGCCCGGCGTGGACGGCAGCACCGTGCTGGGCGAACCGATCCTGCCCAACGAACTGCCTGACACGCCGTTCGCCAGCGACCTGTCCGGCGCCGCCGTCGACCCGGAAGATCCGCTGCTGCTGCGCGCCACCATCGCCGGTACGCCCACCCTGGTCAGCCACGGCGTGCAGGTCAATCCGCTGGTCGAAGTCGACGCCGTCAACCTCAGCACCGGCAACATCCATTTCGAAGGCTCGCTGCTGGTGCGCGGCGACATCGCCGCCACCATGGAAGTCCACGTGACGGGCGACGTGATGGTCAACGGCACCATGGAAGCTGCGCTGGTCGAGGCCGGCGGCAACGTCACGGTCAAGGGTGGCATCATCGGCCTGGCCGAAGCCCTGCAAGACGCCACCGCCGCCGCGCGCACCGCGCGCGTCGTCTGTGGCGGCGCACTGCGCGCCAAGTTCATCGAAAACGCCGTCATCAGTGCAGGCAAGGACGTAGACGTGGAGCGCGAAATCCGCCAGAGCAGCATCGCGGCCGGCGGCAGCGTCAACGTCGGCCCGCCCAACACCCAGCAAAGCGCCATCACCGGCGGCCAGACCCGCGCCATGCAGGCCGTACGCGCCGGCACTATTGGTTCGCCCTCGGGCATCCCGACGCTGGTGCAGGCCGGCCTGGATCCGCATGCCGACATCAAGCGTTCGGCATTGGCGCGCAAGCGCCAGAAGATGCACGAGGAAAAATCCAAGCTGGAGCAACTGCTGATGTTCCTGAAGGCCAATCCTCAACGCGCCCCGGGCGACGTAGCCGACCGCGCCCGCAACACCCACGTCAAGCTCAGCCAGGACCTGCTGGCGCTGGACGCGGAGGAAGCCCAGCTGGTGCTGGACCTGCAGCCCCTGGCCAGCGCCACCATCCAGGCCGCGCGCCGCTTCTGCGGCGGCGCGACGATTCAGGTGGGCAACAAGGTGCAGGAATTCCTGGAAGACCAGATCGGCGGCAAGGCCGCCGTCGAAGAAGGGCAGATCGTCATCCGCTGATCCTGCCCGCTGGCGCCCTCAGGGCGCCAGCTCCTTGAACCAGGCGCGCGGCGAAATGCCGCGGTCCGGCCCCAGGATGGAAAAGCCGCCGTCCACGGGTATGTCCACACCCGTCATCCACGAAGCCGCGTCGGAGCAGGCGAAGCACACCGCCGCGGCGATCTCCTCGCCCGACCCTACCCGCCCCAGCGGATGGAAATGCGCTCCCACCGCGTCCGCCGCCGGACGCGAACCGCCCGACAACTGTTCCACCGACGGCGACCAGGTCCAGGCCGGCGACACCGCCAGCACGCGCACGCCGGCCGGCGCCAGCTCCACCGCGAAGTTCTTGGTGATCTGCAGCAGCGCCGCCTTGGACGCCGGATAAAGCGCGCGCCCGGCCGCGCCGAACTTGCCGCCGGTGCTGCCCATGTTCACCACCACGCCGCCGCGCGGCAGCAGCGGCGCAGCCAGTTGCGTGAAGATGGCCGCCGACACCAGGTTGGTGTCCAGCGTGTTGTGCCATTCCTCGCGCGACGAGGCCAGGCCCCGGTCCGCGTACTGGCAAGCGTTGTTGACCAGGATATCCAGCCGTCCGAAACGCGCCACGGCAGCATCGATGCAGCGCTGTATCTGCGCGTCCTGCCCGATGTCGGTTTCGCAATACAGCGCACGGCCGTCCAGCTCGTCTTCGAGCTTGCGGCCGGCCTCGGCGTTGCGCCCGACCAGCACCACGTTGACGCCAGCCGCGGCCAGGCCGCGCGCGATGTCCGCGCCCAGTCCCTGGGTGCTGCCAGTGACGATGGCGGTCTTGCCGGCCAGCCCGGGAAAGCCTGTGAAATCCATGATGAATCCTTGATCAATGAGGCGCGGCGGCCCAGCGCACAGCTTCCGCCACCGGCCCGGTTTGCGCAATCAGGCGCATGCTGGCCAGCGACGCGTCGTGCACCGCCGGGTCGGCGGACGCGCAGGCGTCCTGCGCCACCATGACCTCGAAGCCGATGTCGGCCGCATGGCGCACCGTGCCCTCCACCACCGAATGCGTGGCGACGCCTGCCACCACCAGCCGACGCGCGCCCAAGAGCCGCAGGGTCTCTTCCAGCGGCGTGCCGTAGAAGGCGCTGATGCGGGTGTGCTTCACCACGAACTCGCGCGCGCTGCCGGCCAGCGGCTGCAGCCCCTCGTAAAACGCGCTGCCCCACTGCCCCTCCGGCACCGCGCCGATGGCGGCCACGTTGCGGAAGATGGGGCAATTGGCCATCAGGTCGGCGTAATCCGGCCGGAATGCGATGCGCACGTGCACGATGGGCAGATCATGCGCCCGCGCCCCCGCCAGCAGGGCCGCCGCGTTGTCCAGCAGGCGCTGGCGCGCCCCGCTGTCCGCATCCAGGCCGACACGGATCTTGCCCTCGGGGTGCAGCACGTCGTTCTGGAAGTGCAGCGCCAGCACCGCGGCGTCGGTCGCAGTCACACGAACACCTCGAACACGTCGTGCACGTCGTCGCAATTGACCAGATCCACCCGCTTCATGCGGATACGCCAGCTGTCGCCCTCGGCGGCCAGCTTATGGGTATAGCGGCCCGCCAATTGGCGCGGCTGGCGCTTGCGCCATTCGGTCATCTGGAAGGTGGAATGCACCACCAGATTACCGCCGGCGTCCACGCCCTCGATCTCCACCGCGCCCACCAGCCGCGCGCTGCGCGTGGGCGGCTGCTGCGACCAGTTGCGCGGATGCTCCAGCCGGCGGATGCGCACGTCGCGCAGCATGCGGTCTTCCCAGAACAGCGAGATGTGGTCGTAGGGGCTCTGCTGGCCCGCCGTGCGCGGCATCCAGTACATGCCGTCGGCGGTCCACAGCGCCTGCCAGTCCTCGTAGCGGCGTTCGTCCAGCAGGCGGGCCTCGCGGTACAGGAACTGCGCGATGCGGTGATAGGCGTCGGCCGGGACCTCGGCCGGCGACAGGCCTTCCGTGCTCACGTCGAAATCAAGGTCTAGCAGCATGAGCGGTCTCCGGTGGCGGCTTCGGCGGCGGCGGGGCCGGCTTCCATATAGGTCTTCCAGGCGTCGAACTGGTTGCGCATGGGCAGCTCGCTGGTGCCGTTGACCGACACCAGGCCTTCGCTATCGCTGCGGTCGCTGCCGTGGTAGCGGTGCATGCTGACCCATTCACCGCCTCTCGTGGCGTTGCCTTCCTGGCAGCGGTTGTAGAGTTCGATGTCGTCCGGCATGACGTTGGACGAAGGCGAGTTAATGACGTTGGCGTACAGCATGGCGCGCTTGAAAACGCCGTCCGGCGCGCCCTTGCAGCGGAAGGTCTGAATCTCGATCATGGTGCGGTCGACGGCGATGGGTCGGATCACGCGGAACTGCTGGAACACCGTGTGGGGCGAGCCGCTGCCGTAGATCACCGTGTTGTGGCGGTTCATGCCCAGGATCTCGCGGGCGCGCGTCTCGCCATAGGCGGCGGTCAGGGTTTCGAAATGCGCGCGCGACACCGGGTCGCGCTCGGCCGCGCCCGGATTGAAGATGCCTTCCATGTAGCCGTGGCCGTTGGGATAGGCGCGCAGCTCCAGCTTTTCCCAGAATTCGTAGGGTTCGCCGTTGCCGTCCATGATGTGCAGCTCCAGCGGCATCTCGCCCATTTCCTTGGCTTCGTCGCGGGCCGCGGCATACGACGATTCATGCGTGACGCGGGCATGCATGGTGTCGTGCAGGTTCTCGTAGAACACCTTCCAGTTGGAACGCTGCATGACGCGGAAGATGCCACCGGCCACTTCCACCTCGCCCACCGGCGAACGGTCGCAAAGATTGTCGATCGACGAGCGCACGCCGCCCAGGAAGTGTTCCAGCGCCGGGCCGTCCTTGGCCTGGCTGGCGAATACGAAGCCGCGATAGCTTTCCACGCGCGCTACCCGGCGCATCGAAAAGGACGGATCGGCGGGATCGTAGGCCGTACCCTCCAGCCCCTGCTTCAACGGCACGCCCAGATGGCTGCCATCCAGCTTGAAGGTCCAGGCGTGGTAGGGGCAGCGGAAGAACTTGCCGACGCAGCCTTCGCCGTCGGCCACTACCTTGGCGCCCTTGTGCGGGCAGCGGTTGTACAGCACATGCACGCGGCCGTCGGTGGCGCGCACCATCAGCACGTCCTGGTCGCCCAGGCGCGTGGTGTGGTAGTCGCCCGTCTTGGGCACCTGGCTTTCGTGCCCCACGTAGATCCAGGCGCGGCCATAGATCCGCTGCATCTCCAGGTCGAAGATGGCGGGGTCGGTGTAGACGCCGCGGTGCACGCTGTCGCCGCGCACCATCGCGGCCAATTGCTCTTCGGTGTATGACATGTCCGGCTCCTACTTGTTCTCGCTTTCTTTCCAGCGCGCCATCAACGTGTTCGACGGCAGGGTCTCGTCCAGCAGCTTGGCAGCGGTCTCGCGACCGGCCACGGGCAGGCCCTTGGGGTCCAGCAGGCCCACCTGCACCAGCACGCTGGCCTGGTCCCAATAGATGTGCTCGTGATAGAGCTTGTCGCCGCGGAACTTGACGATGGCGATCAGCGGAATCTCCACGTACTTGCCCGTGGGCTTCACGCCCGGCAGCAGCCAGTCGATCTCGGTGGTGTGCGTGAAGCAGAACAGCAGCTCGTCCACGATCTGCGTCGCGCCCACCGTGCGCGACAGCGGCACCAGGCGCGTATCCGGCGGATTGCTGTTGACGAAGTGATGCTGGTAGAAGCGGCTCAGCTCTTTGTGGCCCACGCCCCCGGTCATGGTGGGAATGTGGTTAACGTAGGGTTCGGCCACCATGGTCGCCATGGTCGCCGCCACATCGCGCGTGCCGAATTCGTACTCGCAGTGCTTGTCCCACAAGTACGAATAGTCGAACTCCGGCCCGATGGCGCGCTGCAAGGCCGCCATGCTGCGCTGATGCGCCATCAGCGCCGAAGGCTTGTCGTAATGGTCCCCGCCCGTGCGCGCGAACGCATGGTCCATGCCCGGGTAGACGTAGATCTGCACCCCGGGCTTGTTGCCCAGCGCTTCCAGGATGCGCTGACGCGCCTCGGGCGGACAGAAGCCGTCCTGCTCGGCGATGTGCAGCACCAGCCGGCCGCGCAGTTGCGCCGCTTCGTCCAGGCTGTTCTCGATGCCTACGCCGTAGTAGCCGATGGCCACGTCCACGTCGGTGCGGCAGGCGGCCAGGTAGGCCAGCTTGCCGCCCAGGCAGTAGCCCAGCACGCCCACCCCGCCCTGCTGCTCAGGCAGCCCGCGCAGCGCGGCGATGGTGGACGCGATGTCCTTCAGGCCCAGCTCTACGTCGAATTTCTGGTAAAGCTCGAAGGCGCGCGGCATATCGGCCGGGCCATCGGTCAGCTGGATGCCCGGCTGCTGGCGCCAGAACAGGTCCGGCACCAGCACCACATAACCTTCCTCGGCCAACAGCTGCGCCGCGCGGCGCATGAAATCGTTCACGCCGAAGATCTCCTGGCACAGCACCAGGCCCGGGCCATGCCCGGACGCCGGCACGGCCAGATAGGCGCCGAAGGACTTGCCGTCATGCGAGGCCACCGTCACTTCGCGCGTCGTAATGTTCTGGGTCATACGTATCTCCTTGTTGCGGATGTCCGCCCTACTTCATCTGGCAGGCTGCGGCGAAAGGGTCCTGATACTGGGTCAGCACCGTGCCCGACAGCTTATTGGACAACTTGCCCCCCGCCCCGGCCTCGACGATGCGCAGGTAATAGTTCTGCACCGGATATTGGTTGCGGTTGAACTTGAAATCGCCGCGCACCGACTTGAAGTCCGCGCGCCGCAGCGCCGGACGCAGCGCGTCCGCCTCCAGCTTGCCGCCGGTCTGGCGCACCGCGCTGTCCAGCAGCATGGCCGCGTCATAGCCCTGCGAGGCATACAGCGTGGGGCTGCGGTTGTAGGTCTTCCGGAAGTCCTCGACGAACTTGCGGTTGGCGGGGTTGTCCAGGTCCGAGGCCCACTGCGAGGTATTGCGCATGCCCTCGATGGGCGCGCCCACCGCCGCGATGGTGTCCTCGTCGCCCGAGAAGCCCGGCGCCAGCAGCGCGATCTCCTTGGACAGGCCGGCGCCGTTGAACTGCTTGATGAAATTCACGCCCATGCCGCCGGGCAGGAAGAAGAACACCGCGTCCGGCTTGCTGGCGCGCAGGCGCGTGATCTCCACGCCATAATCCAACTGCCCCAGCTGGGTGTAGATCTCTTCGGACAGCCCGCCCTTGTACAGGCGCTTGAAACCGTTGAGCGATTCGCGTCCGCCCGGATAATCCGGCGCGATCAGCGCCACGCTCTTGTAGCCCTGGTCTGTGGCGTACTTGCCCATCGCGGCCGGGATGTCCTCGTTCTGCCATGCCACCGCGAAGAAATTCGGATTACAGCCTGCGCCCGCATAGTTCTCCGGGCCAGTATTGGTGCTCAGGTAGATGGTGCCCGACTGCAGGATGGCCGGCATCACCGGCAGCAGCACATTCGAGAACACGATGCCCGTCATGACGTTCACGCGGTCGCGCTTCAACAGCCGCTCCACCGCCTGGCGGCCCGTGTCCGCCTTCTGCTGGTCGTCCGCCACCACGACTTCCGCCGGCAAGCCGCCGAGCTTGCCGCCCGTATGTTGCAGCGCCAGGTTGAAGCCGTCGCGGATCTCGTTGCCCAGCGCCGCGCCCGGCCCCGACAGCGTGGTCAGCAAGCCGACCTTGACCTTGTCCGCCGCCGTCGCGCCCGCCGCCGCCGTCATGCACACCAGCGCAGCCAGCGCGCGCCGGCTCCATAGATTCCGATTCATGAGCCACCCCGTTATCCCCGCCTGGCCATGCCGGCGGAAAGCTGACAGAACCCGTCTGCCGTCGGTTAACGCATGCTGCCGAACAACGCCGCCAGCTTACGCGCCGCGGCGGCGCCCTCCAACCTGCACGCGAAGGGCCTGCCGGCTAGATTAGGCCGCGCCAGGGGGCCGCTCTATCCGGATTCCGTCAGCCTTATCCGGGAATCACTTAATTCCAAGTCCTTGACGTTTAAATTACCCTCGGCAGTGACACGGGAGCGTTCCCGTCCCGGAGGCATCCATGCACGGCTGGTCCCGACTTACGCTTGCGCCGCTGTTCAAGCGGCGCGTCTTCAGCTCCACCCAGCAGGACGAGACGCGCACCCTCGTATCTGAAGCCCTGAAGGAACACCGTCTCACCTGGAAGGGTGGCCGCGTCGATGCCGAACTGAACCGGGGCCGCTTCGGGTCGCTGACGGTCTGTACGCTGCGCTACGGCGCCGAAGTCCACATCGAACCCGACCGCCTGCAGGATTTCATGCTGGTCCAGGTCCCCCTGAGCGGCCGCGCCTGTATCGAATGCGGCAACGACCGCGTCGACGCCGACCCCGACTGCGCCGCGGTCATCGCCCCCAACCGCCCGCTCAAGCTGCACTGGGAAGCCGGCTGCGAACAACTGCTGCTCAAGATCCCCCGCGGCAAGCTCGAAGCCATCGGGCAGCGCGCATTCGGCGAAGCCGCCACCAGGCCGCTGGATTTCAGCCCCGCCCTGCGCCTGGATAATCCCGTGGGCGCTGTCTGGCGCAGCATGGTCGAAAGCCTGATCCACCTGTTGCCCACCCTGGATGACGGCGCCCCCCGTCCGCCCGCGGCCTGGCTGGAACACCTGGAAGACACGCTGGTGCTGCACCTGCTCTACAACCAGCCCAACAGCTGGCAGGCGCACGCCGGCATCGCCCCCGCCGTCCCGCGCCGCCTGAGCGCCGCCGAAGCCTATATGCGCGACCGCCTCGCCGCTCCGCTCACCCTGGCCGACATCGCCCGTCACGCCGGCGCCAGCGCCAGCGCGCTGACGCGCCTGTTCCAGGAACACCGCAACACCACGCCCATGAACGCGCTGCGGGCGCTGCGGCTGGACGAAGCCAGAAGCCGGTTGCGCACGCAGACAGGCGCCAGCGTCACCGAAGTGGCGCTGGGCGTAGGGTTCGGACATCTGGGGAGGTTCTCGGAGTATTACCGGGAACGTTTCGGGGAACTGCCGCGCGAGACGCGGCGGGTGATGGAGTAACTCAAGCCACCCGCGCTCCTCCGATGGAAACCACCGTCGCGCTGAAGTCCTTCAGCAACGTCTCCCTGCGCGCCGCCACGCTCTCCATCGCGGCCTCCTTCACATGCCCGTACCCCCGGATGTCCTCGGGCAAGCTCGCCAGCGCCACCGCACGATCCAGATTCCCGCGATTCAATTTCGACAGGATCGCCGTGATCGTCTCCCGGTACTCGCGGATCAGTTCGCGTTCGGCGCGGCGCTCGGCCGTGTAACCGAACGGGTCCAGTTTCGTGCCGCGCAATCTCCGCATCCGCGCCAGCACCCGGAACACGCGCAACATCCCCGGGCCATAGCTGCGCTTGATCAGGCGGCCTTCCTGGTCGCGCCGCGCGAACAGCGGCGGCGCCAGGTGGAAACGCAGCTTCCAGTCGCCTTCGAACTGCGCTTGCACCCGTTTGAGGAACTCTCCGTCCGAATACAGCCGCGCGACTTCGTACTCGTCCTTGTAGGCCATCAGCTTGAAGTAGTAGCGTGCCACCGCCAGCGCCAGCCGGTTGGTGCCCGTGGCCTCGCGCTCGGCGCGCGCCACCTTGTCCACCAGTTCGGTGTATTGCAGGGCGTAAGCCTGGTTCTGGTAGTCGGTCAGGAAAGCCTTGCGCACCGCCACCACCCGCTCCAGTTCGCCGGTCGGCTTCTTCAGTTCCATCACCGGACTGACGGCGCGCGGGCGCTTGAGTTCGATGATGCCTTCCGGCCGCGACGGCGCGCCGCCGTTGGCGATCAGGCGCTTCACGTCCGCCAGGTCGTGCGCGGCGCGGCGGCCCCAGGCAAAGGCTGCCAGGTTGTTCGGCACCTGCTGGCCGTTCAGTTCGATGGCGCGCAAGAGCGCCTGCTGCGACAGCGGGATCCAGCCCTTCTGGTAGGCGTAGCCCATCATCAGCGGATTCGAGTAGATCGCGTCGCCCAGCAAGCCCAGGGCCAATGCGGCGGCATCGACGGTGGCCAGGTGCTCCTTGCCGCAGGCGGACGCCAGGTCTGCGGTCAGGTTGGCGCCCGGCAGCGTCCAGTCCGGATTGCCGACGAAGGCCGCGGTCGGCGCGGTGTCGCTGTTGAGCAGCACGCGGGTGCGCTCCGGATTCACCCGCGCCATGGATTCGGCGCTGGTGGCCACGACCAGATCGCCTGCCAGCAGCAGGTCGGCCTCGCCCATGGCGACCCGCGTATTCAGCAGGCGGTCCGGCGTCTGCGCCAGCACCACGTGCGAGTACACCGCGCCGCCCTTTTGCGCCAGGCCCGCCATGTCCAGCACCGAACAGCCCTTGCCTTCCAGGTGCGCGGCCATGCCCAGCAACTGGCCTATGGTGACCACGCCCGTGCCGCCCACGCCGGCGATGAAGACGCCGTAGGGCTGATGCAGTTCGCGCGCCGCCGGATGCGGTACGTCGTCGTCGATGGCGCCGTCCTGCGCCAGGGCGTCCGGCTTCTTGAGCTTGCCGCCTTCCACCGTCACGAAGCTGGGGCAAAAGCCCTTCAGACAGGAGAAATCCTTGTTGCAGCTGGACTGGTTGATCGTGCGCTTGCGGCCGAACTCGGTGTCCAGCGGTTCCACCGACAGGCAGTGCGATTTCTGTGAACAATCGCCGCAGCCTTCGCACACGCGCTCGTTGATGAGCACGCGGCGGGCCGGATCCGGGTAGGCATTGCGCTTGCGGCGGCGGCGCTTCTCGGTGGCGCAGGTCTGGTCATAGATCAGCACCGATACCGCGGGATGCTCGCGCAGTTCGCGCATGACCGCGTCGAGTTCGTCGCGATGCCGCACCGGCACGCCTGGGGCCAGTCCCTCGACATGCTTGTACTTGTCGGGATCGTCGGTGACGACGATGATTTTCTCGATGCCCTCGGCCGCCACCTGGCTGCTGATCATGGGCACGCTCAAGGGGCCGTCCACCGGCTGCCCGCCCGTCATCGCCACCGCGTCGTTGAACAGGATCTTGTAGGTAATGGGCACCTTGGCCGCCACTGCCGCGCGTATGGCCAGCAAGCCCGAATGGAAATAGGTACCGTCGCCCAGGTTGGCGAACACGTGCTTTTCCTCGGTGAACGGAGCCTGTCCCACCCAGGGCACGCCCTCGCCGCCCATCTGTGTAAAGACATCGGTGCTGCGGTCCATCCAGCGGACCATGTAGTGGCAGCCTATGCCTGCCATCCCGCGCGAACCTTCCGGCAGGCGGGTCGAGGTGTTGTGCGGACAGCCCGAACAGAACCAGGGCTTGCGCTCTTCGACCACGCGCGGGCGCGCCAGCGCCTGTTCGCGACCGCTGATGAAAGCCAGGCGCGCCTCGATGCCGGCGCGCACGTCCTCGGGCAGTTCTAAGCGCAACAGGCGCGCGGCGATGGCGCGCGCGACCATCGCGGGCGAGAACTCGTAGTGCGCCGGCAGCAGCCAGTTGCCCTGCGGCACCGACCATTCGCCGCCGTCCTTGTCGTCGAACTTGCCGACCACGCGCGGAATCTTCTTGCCGCTGCCGATCCAGCTGAACAGTTCTTCCTTCAGCTGGTACTCCAGCACCTGGCGCTTTTCCTCGACCACCAGGATCTCGTCCAGGCCTTCGGCGAAATGCTGCATGCCGGTGGATTCCAGCGGCCAGACCATGCCGACCTTGAACAACCGCAGGCCGATGCGCTGGCATACGGACTCGGACAGCCCCAGGTCGGACAGCGCCTGGCGCGTGTCCAGATAAGCCTTGCCCGAGGTCATGATGCCGAAGCGCGCATCGCGCTGCGGCACGTGCCAGAGTTCGCGGTTGAGCTTGTTGGCGCGGGCATAGGCCAGCGCGGCATAGAGCTTGTAGTCCAGCAGGCGGGCTTCCTGCTGTAGCGGCGTGTCGGGCAGCCGGATGTTCAGGCCGTCGGCCGGCAGCAAAAAGTCCTGCGGCAGCAGGATCTCCACGCGATGGGGATCCACGTCCACGGAAGCCGAGACTTCGACGATGTCGGTGATGCACTTCATGCCCACCCAGACGCCCGCGTAGCGGCTCATCGCCCATCCATGCAGGCCGTAGTCCAGCACTTCCTGCACGCTGGACGGAAACAGCGCGGGAATCATGCAGGCCTTGAGGATGTGGTCGCTCTGGTGCGGCAGGGTCGAAGACTTTGCGGGGTGGTCATCGCCCGCCACCACCAGCACGCCGCCGTGGCGCGAGGTGCCGGCCGCGTTCGCGTGCTTGAAGACGTCGCCGCAGCGGTCCACGCCAGGCCCCTTGCCGTACCACATGCCAAACACGCCGTCGTACTTGGCGCCGGGGAACAGGTTGACCTGCTGCGAACCCCACACCGCGGTGGCGGCCAGGTCTTCGTTGATGCCCGGCTGGAACTCGACGTGATGCGCCTTCAGGTACTTGGCCGCCTTCCACATGTTCTGGTCCACGCCGCCCAGCGGAGAGCCGCGATAACCCGACACGAAGCCCGCCGTGTTCAGGCCGGCGCGCGCATCGCGCACGCGTTGCATCATGGGCAGGCGGACCAGGGCATGGATGCCGCTCATCCAGGCGCGCCCGGATTCCAGGGTGTACTTGTCGTCCAGCTGGACGGATTCAAGCGCGGCACGCAAGGCGGGCGAAACAGGAGCGTTCATGTCGACTCCAAGGGATCCAGGAACCCCGGCCGGCTACGCGCGACACCCTCTTGAAGCGCACGCGGGCGAGCAAGGGACGTGAATTGCGGGCGCTGGCGCGCTTCTGTTTCCATTGTTTGTAACCGCTAGCCCCAACCCGGGCAATAGGGCGATGCGATAATTGCCGCCATGGACTTCGCCCCTCGTATCGTCGACTGGCAGCGCCGCCACGGCCGCCACGATCTCCCCTGGCAAAACACCCGGGATCCTTACCGCATCTGGCTCTCCGAGATCATGCTGCAGCAGACGCAGGTGGCGACGGTCATTCCCTATTACGAACGCTTCCTGCAGCGCTTTCCGGACGTCGCCGCGCTGGCGGCGGCCGCGCAGGAAGACGTGATGCCCTACTGGGCCGGACTGGGCTACTACGCCCGCGCCCGCAACCTGCACCGCTGCGCGCAAGAAATCGCGCGCGACTGGGGCGGACGTTTCCCGCCCACGGCCGAAGCCATCGCCACGCTGCCCGGCATCGGCCGTTCCACCGCCGCCGCCATCGCCGCGTTCGCTTACGGCGAGCGCTCGCCCATCCTGGACGGCAACGTCAAACGCGTATTCACGCGGCACTTCGGCATCGCCGGCGATCCCGCCAAGCGTGAAGTCGAACAGAGGCTGTGGGCGCTGGCCGATGCGCAGGTCGAGGCCGCGCCCGGCCTGGACATGGCCGCCTACACGCAGGGGCTGATGGACCTGGGCGCCACGCTATGCACGCGCGGCAAGCCCGCCTGCGAGGCCTGTCCCGTGGCGGACAGCTGCGTGGCCAAGCGCGAGGGCCGCCAGGCCGAACTGCCCACGCCCAAGGCGCGCAAGGCGATCCCCGAACGCGAGACCTGTATGCTGGTCCTGCGGCACCAAGGCGCCTTCCTGCTGCAGCAGCGGCCCGAACCCGGCATCTGGGGCGGACTGTGGAGCCTGCCCGAATTCGACGTGTCGCAAGACCCCGACAGCGCTTCCCGCGCGCTGGGCCTGGAGCCTGAACAGCGCTTCGAGCTGGCGGCCTTCGCCCACACCTTCACGCACTACCGCCTGCACATCCGGCCCTGGCTGGTGCCGGTGCGCGCAGCCGGGCTGCGCGAGTCCGCAAGGCCGGAGCGCTGGGTGCCGGCGGATGAACTGCCGTCGATGGCGCTGCCGGCGCCGGTGAAAAAACTGCTGCAAGGACTGGTCGAAGCCGGGATGCAGGACAGCCTGTTCAAGGGCTGATCTTTCAGGGCTGCGCGCCCCCGCCCAACAAGATCACCAGCTTCAGGTCCGGATGCGTCGCCAGCCGGAACGTGATCTGCTGGTAAGCCAGCTTGCCGCGGCCCGGATGCAGGAACTCACGCAGGCCGCCTTCGCGCTCGACCACCGCGTGGCGCGTCCACCAGTGGGCGAACACCGGGCTTTGCCGGTTCAGGTTGTCCAAGAGCGCCAGCACGGCCGGCTCGTCCAGATGCGCGCCGGCGTCGGCGCGGAATTCCGCCACCACGCGGCGAGCGCGCTGGTCCCAATCCACCACCAGCTCGCGGGCGGCGGGGTCCAGGAAGATATAGCGCAGCAGGTTGGGCTCGGCATCGCGCGCCGGCCAGTTGTCGAACAGGTCGCGCAGGGGCTCGTTGTAGGCCAGCACATTCCAGGCGCGGTCCAGCACGTAGGCCGGGGCGTTGATCGCGTTCACGCATTCCTGCAAGGGACCCGGCGCGCCGGCGTCGTCGCGGGCATGCTGAGGGTCGGCGCAGTCGGCCAGGTCGAACAGATAGGCGCGTTCGGCGCGGGCCAGTTGCAGCACGCCCGCGATGCGCGACCAGACCGAGGGCGATACCGACACTTCCCGCCCCTGTTCGATCCAGGTGTACCAGGTGACGCTGATGCCGCAAAGCTGGGCGACTTCCTCGCGCCGCAGTCCGGGGGTGCGGCGGCGCATGCCTTCGGGCAGGCCGGCCATCTGGGGCGTGATGCGGGAGCGGGCGCTGCGCACGAATTCGCCCAGCGCCTGGCGGCGCAGGGGGGAGCCTTCGTGACCGGCGGCGCCGGCTTGGGGGGAAGTAGTCATACCAGGATGAGCAATGGACTTGTACGTGTATGGGCGGCCGCCTATCTTAGCGCCTGGGCCGCCGCTTCCAAATGCTTTCCGCCCCTGTACCGGCCCCAGCCACCCAAGGATTCCCATGACCGCCAGTACCCATGACGCCGCCGTCGACCGCCAATTCAGCCCGCGCGCGACCGCCTATCTGACCAGCGCCGTACACGCGCAGGGCGAAGACCTGCTGCAGATGGCCGACATCGCCGCGCAGCATCCCGAAGCCCGGCTGCTGGACCTGGGCTGTGGCGGCGGCCACGTGAGCTTTCACGTGGCGCCGCAGGTCAAACACGTCACCGCCTATGACCTGTCGCAGCAGATGCTGGACGTGGTCGCCGGCGAGGCCGCCAAGCGCGGGCTGGCCAATCTGGCCACCCGCCAGGGCAAGGCGGAGTACCTGCCCTTCGGCGACGGCGAGTTCGACCTGGTGATGTCGCGCTACTCCACCCACCACTGGCAGGACGCCGGGCGCGGCCTGCGGGAAGCCTTCCGCGTGCTGAAGCCGGGCGGCATCGCCGTGTTCGCCGACGTGGTGTCGCCGGGCGAGCCGCTCCTGGACACCTGGCTGCAAACCATCGAGGTGCTGCGCGACACCTCGCACGTGCGCGACTACTCGGTCGCCGAGTGGACCCGCATGCTGACCGAGGCCGGCTTCACCCTGCAGGGTCTGACACCGCGCCGCCTGCCGCTGGAGTTCCAGTCCTGGGTTGTGCGCATGCGCACCCCGGAGACGCTGGTGGCGGCGCTGCGCCACATGTTCGGCATCGCGCCGGACGTGGTGCGCGCGCACTTCGAGGTGCAGGACGACGCATCCTTCACCAGCGACACGGCGACCATCGTGGTGAGAAAGCCGGGCTGATTCCTGCTGCGGCGGCGGGACCTGCTCGACAGCGCCCGCTTCCCCCTGTATAGGTACGGATTCGACAGAATCCCGCACAGGTAAGGAAGCGTCATGTCCGATACGTCCAAACAGTCATTGCCCGCCGCGTCCCCTGCGGACCTGACCGTCACCGAGGCCGCGGCCCTGATCCGGCAGGGCCGCCTCACCAGCGTTGCGCTGACCCAGGCCTGCCTGGACCGCATCGAGGCGCGCGCCGATCTCAACGCCTTCATCACCGTGGACCGCGCAGGCGCGCTGGCCCAGGCCCGCGCCCGGGATGCCGCCCGCGGCCAGGCGGACCAGGCCGCGCTGCCGCTGGCGGGCGTGCCCATCGCCATCAAGGACAACATCCACGTTGCCGGCCTGCCCAACACGGCCGGCACGCCCGCTTTGAAGAATTTCCGTCCGGCCGAGGACGCGCCGGTGGTGCGCCGCCTGCGCGAGGCGGGCGCCGTCATCGTGGGCAAGACCAACATGCACGAACTGGCCTTCGGCGTGTCGGGGTACAACACCGCCTTTCCCGGCGCGCACGGCGAAGGCACGCGCAATGCCTATGACGCGCGCCTGATCGCTGGCGGCTCGTCCTCGGGCAGCGGCGCGGCGGTGGGCGCGCGCCTGACGCCGGCCGCGCTGGGTACGGACACGGGCGCCTCGGTGCGCCTGCCTGCCGCGGTGAACGGCGCGGTGGGCTTTCGCCCGTCGGTGGGCCGCTACGACGGCGCCGGCATCACGCCGATCTCGCACACCCGCGATACGCCGGGGCCCATCGCCAACAGCATGGACGACATCGTGCTGCTGGACGCGGTGCTGACGGGCGACCGCCAGCCCTTGTCCGCCCTGCCGCCTGCCGGCATGCGCCTGGGCCTGTGCGACTACTTCTGGAAGGACCTGGATCCGAAGGTGCAGGCCGTCACGGATGCCGCGCTGGCCAAGCTGCGCGCGGCCGGCGTGCAACTGGTCGAACTGGAAATGCCGGGCCTGGAAGCCAGCAACGCCGCGGTCGGCATGCCAGTCTGCCTGTACGAACAGAAGGGCGACCTGACCGACTATCTCAGCCGCTACGGCACGGGCCTCAGCTTCGAACAGGTGGTGGCGCAAATTTCCAGCCCGGACGTCAAAGGAATTTTCGACGGCCTCATCGTGCCTGGCGTGCTGCCCCTGCCCACGGGCGAGGCGCTGCCGCTGCAGCCGCTTTATGAACGCGCCATGGCGACGCACCGCGACGAGCTCATCGGCGTGTACCGCCGCGCGTTCCAGGAGCATGCGCTGGACGGCCTGCTGTTTCCCACCGTGCCGATCCCGCCGATGGCCGCCACGCCCGAGGCCAGCAGCTTCGAGAGCTTCGGCCGCCTGGCGCGCAACGTCGATCCGGGCAGCAACGCCGGCCTGCCGGGGCTGAGCGTGCCTGCGGGCTTGGCAGCGGACGGACTGCCGGTGGGATTGGAAGTCGACGGGCTGCCGGGCGAGGACCGCAAGGTGCTGGCGGTCGGGTTGGCGCTGGAAAGCGTGCTGGGGCGCTTGCAGGGGCCGGGACGTTCCGGCGGCTGAAAGGCGCCTCATGCAAAAAAATCGCCAGCCGGTTCACGGGCTGGCGATTTTTCTTCGCGAGATGACGCGTTGCGTCGGCATCAGCCTTTCAGGCAGGTGCTCATGAAGGTCTTGCGCTTGTCGCCGGTCAGTTGCTGCGAGCTGGCCTTGGCGTTGCAGTCCTTCATCTTCTGCTGCTGCGGCGTGAGCTCCTTGGCGGGCGCGGCGGTTTCGCCCTTCAGGCAACTGCTCATGTAGGCCTTGCGGTCGTCGCCCTTCTTGCCTTCAGCGGACTTGTTGCAGTCGGCCATGCGCTGCTGTTGCGGCGTAGGCGTCTTGGCGGTGGCGGGAGCTGCGGGGGTCTGGGCAAGGGCTGCGCCAGCAAAACAAGCGGTCAACAGAAAGGCCGAGGCCAACTGGCTGGTACGGGAAAGCATGGGTTCCTCCCTTGGCGCCCGCGCGCCTGGACTCAGTCGCAAAGGCGGGCCGCACGATCCGCCGGCCCAATCGCCGGCCCGGTCATGATCGAACAAACCCGAACCCTGCGCAAGAGTGCGGAAAGTCAAGAATCGCCAAGGCCTTACATGCCCCTGAAACCACCGGCCGCTTCCCTCGTGGACAGGCCATCCACGCAGGCGAATTTGCGACCAATCCAAGCACCCTGTTACCCATTCATCCCTTTGCCCCGTTGTGTACACGGCGGGAAAGGTGTGAGATAAGCATGCCCCCCAAGGTAGAGGAGGCATTGACCGCCCTGCGGACCCGAACGGCGTCCGACTGCGCGGCTGCACAGGAGACCATGATGAAACTTGCCCTTGCTTCGTTCGCGCTGCTTGCCGGCCTGTCCGGCGCCGCCAGCGCGCAGAGCCTGGTCTACGGCGTCACGCTGGGCAATGTCCAGGCCGTGCGCGACGTCAACCAGAACGTGTCGGCCATCACCGGCCTGCTGTCCAACCAGTCGGCGCGGCACATCAACAGCGCCATGCTGACCTTCGTGCTGTACGACTCGCAGGGCCGCGAGATCGGCCGCGTTCGCGACGACGTCATCGGCCCGCTGGCGCCCGGCCAGATCAAGCAGATCCGGGCCGTCACGCCGCTGCAATTCGCCCGCGTCACCGCGCTGGACGTCGACGCCCGCTAGGCGCCCGCCAGGCGCCCGTTATGGCCCGCCTGCCGGAAAAAACCCTGATTACTTCAGGGTTTAGACAGCGTGGCGCAAGGTCAAATATGGGAAAATTCCGTTCGTCGACTCAATAAAAGGGGCTTCCACACGAAGCCCCTTGTTGCGTGCGCCGACGCGCCAGCACGCCTGGCTCCAGCTACGAGGAAGAAAAGATCATGTTTCCAAAAAGACTTACCGAAGGCTATCAATCTTTCCTGGGGGGCCGTTTCCCTTCGGAAAGCAGCCGATACCAGAAGCTGGCCGAATCGGGGCAAAACCCGGAAATCCTGATCATCGGGTGCTGCGACTCCCGCGTGTCGCCTGAAGTCATCTTCGACGCCGGCCCCGGCGAAATGTTTGTCGTGCGCAACGTCGCGAACCTGGTCCCGCCCTGTGACCCTGACTCGGAATCCTCGTACCACGGCACCAGCGCCGCGATCGAATTCGCGGTCAACGGCCTGAACGTCAAGCACATCGTGGTGCTGGGCCATGCTTCCTGCGGCGGCATCCGCTCGTTCTTCGACGACGCCAAGCCCCTGACCAAAGGCGATTTCATCGGCAAGTGGATGTCGCAGATCGAACCCGTGGCCGAACGCCTGGGCCCCGGCACCGGCGACCGCCAGGCCAACCTGAAGCGCCTGGAACTGGCCGTGGTCGAGCACAGCCTGAACAACCTGATGACCTTCCCCTCCATCCGCCGCCGCGTCGAAAAGGGCGAACTGGAACTGCACGGCACCTACTTCGGCGTGGCCACCGGCCTGCTGTACCTGCGCGACCCCGCCACCGGCGAATTCAATCCCTGCCTCGAGGCGCCTGCGGCCGCAGCCTGAGGTTGGACCGCGGGCGGGCCTTACACCCGGTACGCCTGCGCCAGCCTCTCGTAGTTGTTCTTCAGGATGATGCCCGCGTAGTACACGTGTTCGCGCATCAGGTCCTCGGCCCGCGCGCCGTCGCGGGCGATGATCGCATTGACGATGCGGTGATGGTCGTCATGCGATCGCAGGATGATCCCGTGGTCTTCCCACAGGATGATCCGGTCGGAGGCGTAGGGGATAGCCTGCGCCTGCGTCGCGAAGCGCCGCACCCAGGGGTTGCCCGCCGCTTCCAGGATGCCGTTGTGCAAGGTGATGTTCACCTGCTGATACGGCAGATGGTCCTCGGCCAGCAAGACCCCCTTGCCCAGGATCCGGTCCCCTTCGTCCAGGCAATTCTTCAGCACCGCCACGGCGTCGTTCGATAGCCCGCGCAAGGCCGCCTGCCGGCAGGCCAGCCCTTCCAGCGCCGCGCGCACCTCGTAGGCCGCCACGATTTCGCCGATGTCGTAGGCGCGCACCGTGTAGCCGCGCTTGGGCAGATGCTCCAGCAAACCTTCATTGCCCAGCGTCGCCAGCGCCGCGCGCACCGGCGTGCGCGACACCCCCAGTTTTTCCGCCAGCGGGATTTCTTCCAGGCGGGCGCCAGGGCTGAACTTGCCGTGCAGCACCCAGTCCCGCAGCGTGTCGGTAACGTGTTGAGATAGCGTGTCCATAGCCGCATTGTATACATGAAGAATACATAGGGCGTCATGCGCCTTATTAGTTTTCGGAACATCTCCGTAAAACACGATGTAAATCAAGCAACACTCCGGGTAAGCCCCTATACCTGCGAATCATCCATGTATACATAATCGCAAAAAATTCAAACCAGCGGCCAGGTCCCACCCTAGGCGGACAGCACGCTACCAGGAGACAGCATGTCCAATGTATCCACGCCGGCCGGCAAGGGCCCGGCTCCCCGTCTTGCGCTCGTCACGGGCGGCGGCGGCGGCATAGGCGCCCGCATCTGCCAGGAACTGGCCAGCGCCGGCTTGCGCGTCGTCGTCTCGGACGTGGACGCCGGGCGCGCCCGCCGCGTGGCCGACGAGCTGGGCGCGCCGCACGCGTCGCTCGCCTTCGACGTCAGCGATGAGTCCTCGGTCGAAAACGCGTTCGAACAGATCGAAGCGCAGCACGGCCCCATCGCCGTGCTCGTCAGCGCCGCCGGCCTGCTGCTGTTCCAGGAAAACGGCGAACGCCCGCTCATCAAGGACACCTCGCTGGACATCTGGGAACGCAGCTTCGCCGTCAACGCCCGCGGCGTGTTCCTGTGCGGCCGCGCCTACCTGCGCCGGCGCGAGGCCGCGCCGCTGGCGCACGGCCGCATCGTCACGTTCACCTCGGTTGCGGCGCAGCTGGGCGGCTACCGCTCCAGCGCGTCTTACATCGCGGCCAAGTCCGCGGTGCTGGGCCTGACCAAGGCCATGGCGCGCGAATCCGCGCACCTGGGCGTGACGGTCAACGGCATTGCCCCCGGCCTAATCGACACCGACATGCTGCGCAGCACCGTCACAAGCAGCGGCGCGCTGGCCGCCGCGGCGCAGGCCATTCCGCTGGGCCGCATCGGCACCGTGGACGATGTCGCGGCCGCCGTGCGCTTCCTGGCGTCCGAAGAAGCCGGCTACATCACCGGCAGCGTCATCGACGTCAACGGCGGCTACCGCATGCAGTAAGGCATTCCGGCGGCCAGGCCGGCAACGCAGCAAAGCGCCACACCCAAACAAAGGCGCGCATCAAAAAAGAACGGGAGACAAAGATGAAGAAAAGCAGTCGCTACGCAGCCGCCGCCGCGCTATGCGCATGGGCGCTGAGCACGGGCGCGCAAGCGCAGCAGGAACCGGGCATCACCGACAAGACCATCAAGATCGGTCTGTTCGCGCCCTTGTCCGGCAGCGGCATGGCCTACGGCTTTGACGTGCTGAACGCCGCCAAGATGTGGTACGCCAAGGTCAACAAGGAAGGCGGCGTGCACGGCCGCCAGATCGAACTGGTGATCGAGGACGACCGCTGCAACGCCAACGACCTGGTCGCCGCGGTGAAGAAGCTGAACGAACAGGACAAGGTGTTCCTGCTGAACGGCGGTTCCTGCTCGGCCGCGGTGGTGGCCTCGCGCGAATACGTGGAACGCGAAAAGGTGCCGCTGGTCATGCTCAACGCCTCGGGCGACGGCGCGCTGTATCCGCCGTCCAAGTACATCTACGGCGCCTTCTCCATCTCCCAGCACGCCGTGGGCGGCTCGATGGTGCAGTTCGCCGCCGAGCACCTTAAGGCCAAGAAGATCGGCTACATCAACCATGACGACGCCTACGGCGGCTGGAACCTGGAGGCCGCGCAGGCCCAGGTCAAGCAGCTGGGCGACGCATCGCTGCAAGTCCAGTCGGTGAACCCGAACATCACCGACGTGACCGCGCCCATGCTGAAGATCCGCGCCGCCAACGCCGACGTGCTTCTGCTGACGACATACGCCCGCCCCGCCGCGCTCATCATCAAGAAGGCACAGGAACTGGGCTGGAACAAGCCTATCGTCCTGGCGGTGAACGGCACGGCCGACCTGAAGCAACTGGTGGAAAACGTGGGCAACAAGGACGCCTTCAAGAACGTCTACATCCAGGAAGTGCTGTCCGACGTGCCGGGCGGCGCCAAGCTGACCTGGGTGTACGACATGTACAAGCAGGCCTACCCCGACCTGGCCGCCAAGCCTGGCCATCCGCAGACCTACATGCCTTACGGCCTGCCGCCCGCGATGGCGGTGGTCAACGCGCTCAAGGCCGCCGGCCCGCAGCCCACCCGCGAAAAAGTGCTGCAGGCGCTGGAAACCATGAAGTTCGACTCCGGCGTCATGGCCGGTCCGATCGAGTTCGGCCCGAACGACCGCGCGGCGCAGGAATCCGCCATCTACATCAAGTTCGACGGCACCAACATGTCGCTCGTGCCCGGCGCCTTCAAGAGCGTCTGGCAGTACCAGAAGTAAATCAGCGGCCCGCCTTGGGCCTGGCCCGCGCGCTGGCGCAGCAGCGCGCGGGCTGCCGGAGAACATCATGAGCTTTGCCGATATCTGGCTGTTCCTGCAGCAGGGGGTGCTGTCGGGATTGGTGACGGGCAGCGTGTACGCGCTGCTGGCGGTCGCCGTAGTGATCATTTTCAAGACCACCGACGTGCCCAATTTCGCCCAGGGCGAGATCTTCATGGTCGGCGGCTACATCGCCCTGTTCCTCACCCTGGTAATGGGCTGGCCTTATCTCGTCGTCATTCCCATCACGCTCGCCGCCGTGGCCATCCTGTCCGGCCTGTTCCAGCGCGTCGTGATGGAGCGCGTCATCGCCTCCAAGGGCGTGGGCGTGCAGATGGTGATCGCCACGCTGGGCCTGGCCTATGCGCTCAAGGGCCTGGTGCGCCAGACCGGCCTGGGCGACACGCCGCGCTCGTTGCCGCCGCTGGCATCAACCGACGCCATCATCATCGGCGACGCGGTGCTGACCCAGCTGGACCTGGTGATCTTCGCGGTCGCCGTGACGGTGATGCTGCTGCTTTTCGGCATGTTCACCTATACCCGGGTCGGCCGCGCCATGCGCGCCGTGGGTATGAATCCCAAGGCCGCCCGGCTGGTGGGCGTGAACCTGACCCGCATCCGCATGCTGGTGTGGGCGCTGGCCGGCCTGATATCGGCGGTCGCGGCGCTGCTCATCACGCCCAAGATCCTGATCACCCCCGACATCGGCCACATCGCCATCCTGGCCTACGCCGCGGCCATCGTGGGCGGCATCACCAGCCTGCCTGGCGCGGTGGTCGGCGGCTTCGTGATCGGTGTGGCCGAGAACCTGGTGGGGCTGTTCATTTCGACCAATGCCATCGTGGTTGCGCCTTTCGTGGCCATCATGGTCGTGCTGCTGCTGCGTCCGCAAGGGCTCTTGGGCGGCAAACTGCAGGTGAAGAAAGTATGAGCAAGAAAATAGACCATGCGCTGCTGGCGCTGATGGCCATCGTGCTGGCGATCCTGCCCTTCGCGGCCAGCGGCTATGTCATCTACGTGGTGAACCTGCTGATGGTGTTCGTGGTGTTGGCGCTGGGCCTGCATCTGGTCATCGGCGAAACCGGGCAGTTCGCGCTATCGCACGCCGCCTTCTACGGCGTGGGCATCTATACCGCGGGCCTCATCAACAATCTGTGGCATCCGCCCTTCTTCATTTCGATCATCGCGGGCGGGCTGCTGGCCGCCGTGCTCGGCTATGTGATCGGCGCGCTGGCGCTGCGCATGCGCGACATCTACCTGGCGCTGTCCACCTTCGCCTTCGGCGAAGCGATGCAGTGGGTGTTCCTGAACTGGCAATCGGTCACCAACGGCTCGAACGGCTTCCGGATCTCGCCGGCCACGCTGTTCGGCTACGAACTGGTGTCGGACGCCAAGGCCTATCCCTTCGTGGTGCTGATCGCCGCGCTGTTGCTGTGGGCCACCATTGCGCTGTCGCGCTCGCAACTGGGCTCGGCCTTTCGCGCCGTGCGCGAGAGCGACGTGGCGGCCCAGGCCATGGGCGTGAACGTCAACGCCATCAAGCGCACGGCCTTCACGTTGTCCGCGGCCTATGCCGGCATCGCCGGCGGCATGTACACGACCTTCGCCTCGTTCATCCACCCGGAGAGCCTGGGCTTTCAGACCACCATCCTGATCCTGACGATGGTGGTGGTTGGCGGCATCGGGTCGGTGCGCGGCGCCATCGCGGGCGCGTTGGCCTTCGGCCTGATCTCCGAGCTGCTGCGCCAGGCCCTGTCGTTCCAGGAAATCATCTACGGCGTCATTCTGATGGGCTTCATGATGTTCGCGCCCAAGGGCTTGTTCGCCGGCCGAGGTGCGCGCGGACGGGCACCGGCGCCGGCTGCGCCCTTGCCTTCCGCCACGCGCCCGGCCGCGGCCAAACCGACCCAAAGGAGCGCCGCATGAGCAGCCATCCCTATCTGGACGTGCAAGGCCTGACCGTCAAGTTCGGCGGCCTCACCGCCATCAACGGCCTGTCCATGCAGGTCGAGCGCGGCCGCATCCACGCGCTGATCGGCCCCAACGGCGCGGGCAAGTCCACCACCTTCAATTGCATCTCGCGCTATTACCGTCCCAGCAGCGGCAGCATCCGGTTCGACGGCGCGGACATCACCCGCAAGAAGCCGCATGAAATGGCGGCGCTGGGCGTGGCCCGCACCTTCCAGAACCTGGAGCTGTTCGGCGCGCTCAGCGTGCGCGAAAACGCCCTGCTGGGCACCTATGCGCATGGCGCCGACAGCGCAGGCAAGCTGCTGCGCCCCGCTGCCGCGCAGACGCGCGAGCGCGTCGAGCACCTGCTGGAGCGCGTCGGACTGGCCGACTTCCTGGACACGCCGGCGTGCAGCCTGGACTTCGGCCGCCAGAAGATGCTGGAGCTGGCGCGCGCCCTGGCCATATCGCCCAAGCTGCTGTTGCTGGACGAACCGGCGGCCGGCCTGCGCAACCGCGAAATCGAAACGCTGGACCGCCTGCTGACCGAACTGTGCGAACGCGACGGCATCACGGTGCTGCTGGTGGAGCACGTCATGCAGCTGGTGATGTCGATCTCGCATCGCATCACCGTCATGTCCTTTGGCGAGAAGATCGCCGAAGGCACGCCTGCCGAGGTGCGCAGCAACCCGCGGGTCATTGAAGCCTATCTGGGCAAGGGAGCGGCCGGTGGCTGATTATTTGCTTGAAGTCGATGCGGTATCGGCCGCCTACGGCAATATCCGCGCGCTGCAGGACGTATCGCTGAAAGTGCCGCAGGGCGCCATCGTGGCGCTGCTGGGCGCCAACGGCGCCGGCAAGTCCACCACGCTGAACGTGATCTCGCGCCTGGTTGCGCCCACCGCGGGTAGCGTGCGCTTTGCGGGCGAACCCATACACCGCCTGGCGGCGGACGCCATCGTCGGACGCGGCATCGTGCAGGTACCGGAAGGCCGCGAGATCTTCCGCGAAATGAGCGTGCGCGAGAACCTGGAGATGGGCGCCTACCTGCGCACCGACCGGGCCGCGGTGCGGCAGGACCTGGACATGGTGTGCGACACCTTCCCGCGCCTGCGCGAACGCTACGAACAGAAAGCCGCGACGCTGTCCGGCGGCGAACAGCAGATGCTGGCCACGGGCCGCGCCATGATGGCGCGCCCGCGCATGATCTTGCTGGACGAACCCTCGATGGGTCTGTCGCCGCTGGTGGTCGAACAGATCTTCGACATCGTGCTGCGGCTGAACCGCGAGCAAGGCATCACCATCCTGCTGGTGGAGCAGAACGTGAAGCTGGCGCTGTCGGTGTCCAGCTACGCGTACATCCTCGAAAACGGCGAGATCGCGCTGGAAGGCGAGTCCGCCGCGCTCGCCAGCGACGAAGGCGTGCAGCGCGCCTATCTGGGCGCCTGACGCGCCGAAAGGACCGACCATGATATCGATGCAAGACAAGCGGGTGCTCGTGACGGGCGCGGGCCGCGGCCTCGGCGCGGCAATCGCGCTGGGCTTCGCCAGGCAAGGCGCTGCCGTCATCGTCGCCGATGTGGATGCGGCGCTGGCCGCAGCCACGGTGCAAGCCATCCGCGCCGCGGGCGGCAAGGCCGCCGACGCGGTGCTGGACGTGACGGATGCCGCCGCCGTGCGCGACTTTGCGCAACGGTCCGCCACCGAACACGGCAATCTGGACATCCTGATCAACAACGCCGGAATTTCGGCGCGCGCCCCGTTCGACGATCCCCATACGCCCGAGATCTGGGACCGTCTGATGAGCGTGAACCTGCAAGGCACGTTCAACGTCACCCACGCCTTCGTCGAACAGCTGAAAGCCACGCGCGGCGCCATCGTCAATCTGTGCTCCATCGTGGCCTACGGCTGCAGCATCTCGACCGCCGGCTATGTGGTGTCCAAGGGCGGCGTGCGCTCGTTCACCGAGGTACTGGCGCGCGACCTGGCGCCGCATGGCGTGCGCGTGAACGCCGTGGCTCCCGGCCTGATGGAAACCGAGATGACGGCGGGCCAGCGCGCGCAGGCGCAGGGCACGGACTGGTACATGCAGCGCGCGCCCATGGCCCGCGCGGGGCGGGCCGACGAGATCGTGGGTCCGGTCCTTTTCCTGGCCTCGGACATGGCCAGCTACGTGAACGGCGTGGTGCTGCCCGTGGACGGCGGCTACCTGGCCGTGTGAGGAAACATCATGAATCTGGGCACGGCATTGGTTACGGGCGGCGCTAGCGGCATGGGTCTTGCCATCGTGGAGCGGCTGGCGCGCGATGGCTTTCGCGTCGTGATGGCCGACCGCAACGCGGAACTGGCCGAAAAAGAGGCCGAGGCGCTGCGGGCGCAAGGGCTGGACGTGGAACACCGCGTGGTGGACCTGACGGACGAAGCCGCCACGCGGGCGCTGGCGCGTTCGCTTGCGCCGCTGGCCGCGCTGGTCAACAACGCGGGACTCTTCGACGAGCGCAAGTTCTTTGAGGTGGACAGCGCCGACTACCGCCGCGCCTTTGACGTCAACCTGCTGGCGGTCGCGACCTTGACGCAGGAGGCCGCGCGCGACATGCCGCCGGGCGCCAAGATCGTCAACATCGCCTCGCGCGCCTACCTGGGCGCAAAGAACCACCCGCACTACGTGGCCTCGAAAGCGGCCTTGGTCGGCTACACGCGCGCTTCGGCCATGGAACTGGCCCCGCGCGGCATCCTGGTCAACGCCATCGCCCCCGGCCTCATCGACACCCCGCTCTTGCGCAACCTCACGCCCGAACGCCTTGCGGCGCAACTGGCCCTGCAGCCCACCGGCCGCGCGGGCCAGCCGCAAGACATCGCCTATGCCGTGTCCTTCCTGGCCGCGCCGCACATGGACTTCATCACCGGCCAGGTCATCTTCGTGGACGGCGGAAAATCGCTGGGCGGCTCGGGAGCATAGGCAGCATGGAAGGCATTACTTGGGACAAGGAAGTCGACGCGCTGGTCGTCGGCTCGGGCGCGGGCGGCATGGCCGCGGCGCTGACGGCGCGCGAGGAAGGACTGGACGTGCTGCTGGTGGAAAAGACCGGCCGCATCGGCGGTTCCACCGCGATCTCAGGCGGCGCGCTGTGGATACCGCTGAACGCGCAGACAGAAGCCGCCGGCCATCCGGACAGTTTTGAAAAGGTCTGGACCTATCTGGAACAGACCGTGGGCGCGGCGGCCCCCGACGACATGAAGCGCGCCTATCTCGAAGCCGGCCCGCGCATGATGGATTACCTGGTGTCGCGCGGCATCCTGGATCTGGCGGCGCGCACGGCCTCGCCCGATTACTACCCCGACCTGCCCGGCGCCGCGATGGGCGGCCGTTCGCTCGACCCGCTGGAGTTCGACGGCCGCAAGCTCGGCGGCGATTTCCGTTTCCTGCGGGATCCCCTGAAGGAATTCACGGTGCTGGGCGGCATGATGGTCAACATCACCGACGTGCGTCATCTGCTGCGCGCCACGCGTTCGTTCGCGGCCTGGCGCCACAGCATGAAGCTGGTGCTGCGCTATGCCGCCGACCGCGCGCGCGGCTATCGCCGCGGCACCCGGCTGCTGCTGGGCAATGCGCTGGCCGCGCAGCTGTTCCACGGCATGCTGGCGCGCAAGATCGAATACTGGCTGGACACGCCGGCGCTGGCGCTGCACCGCGATGCAGCGGGCCGCGTGCTGGGCGCCGCGGTCCGGCGCAATGGCAAGTCGTTGAACATCCGCGCGCGCCGCGGCGTGGTGATGGCCACGGGCGGCTTTCCCTGGGATCCGGCGCGCCGCGCGCAGAGCTATCCTCAGCCCACGGGTCTGTGGTCCATGTCGCCGCGAGACAACGCCGGCGACGGCATCCGCCTGTCGGAAGCCGCCGGCGCCGCGCTCGGCTCGGGCCACGCCAGCCCCGCGTTCTGGGCGCCGGTCTCGCTGCTGGAATCCGCGGACGGCAAGCCCCTGCATTACCCGCACCTGGTGTGGGACCGGGCCAAGCCGGGCCTCATCGCGGTCAATGGCGCGGGCCGGCGTTTCGTGAACGAATCCGCCTCGTACCATGAGTTCGTGCAGGCCATGTACCGCAGCCATGGCACGACGCCCAGCATTCCCGCTTTCCTGATCTGCGACCAGCGCTTCATCGACACCTGGGGCCTGGGCCTGGCGCTGCCAGGGGGCCGGCCGCGCCAGCATCTGATCGACGCCGGCTACCTGCTGCAAGCCGGCACGCTGGCCGCCCTGGCGGCCCGGCTGGGCGTGCCCGCCGATGCGCTGCAGGCCACGGTGGAACGCTACAACACCCACGCCGCCCAGGGCCAGGACCCGGACTTCGGCAAGGGATCGACCGCCTACAACCGCTACCTGGGCGATCCGGAACACGCTCCCAATCCCTGCCTCGCGCCGCTGGCGGCGGGCCCCTACTACGCCGTCAAGGTCTATCCCGGCGACATCGGCACCGCTTGCGGCATCGCCGCCAATCCGCATGCCCAGGCCCTGGACGCCACGGGCGCGCCCATTGCTGGCCTCTACGTGGCCGGCAACGACATGCAGTCGGTGATGGGCGGCGCCTATCCCGGCCCCGGCATCACGCTTGGTCCCGCCCTGACCTTCGGCTGGATCGCTGGACAACATCTGGCCCATGCACAACACTGACGCCTCTCCACCGACAAGGATCCCCATGAAAATCTTCTACTCGCCCGCCTCGCCCTTCGTGCGCAAATGCATGGTCATCGCCCATGAGCTCGGCCTGGCCGACCGCATCGAGAAGCTTCCGAGCGCAGCCGGCCCCGTGGCCCGCGACCAGACCATCATCCCCACCAATCCGCTGGGCCAGGTGCCCACCTTCATCACGGATGACGGCCAGGCGCTGTACGACAGCCGCGTGGTCTGCGAATACCTGAACGACCTGGGCGGCGGTTCTCTGTTCCCGTCGGGCAAGACCCGCTGGCAGGTGCTGACGGAACAGTCCATGGCCGACGGCATGCTGGGCGCGGCACTGCTGGCCCGCTACGAAACCGTGCTGCGTCCGGAAGCGCTGCGCTGGGACGGCTGGGTCGAGGGCCAGCTGGGCAAGGTCCGCGACGGCCTCGCGCTGGTGGAAAAGAACGCCGCCGCGCTGGCAGGCCGCCTGGACATCGGCACCATCACCATCGGCTGCGCGCTGGGCTATCTGGACTTCCGCTTCCCCGACCTGGACTGGCGCGCCGAACATCCGGCCACCGCCGCCTGGTACGAGACCTTCAGCCAGCGTCCGTCCATGCAGGCCACCAAGCCCTGATCCGGTTTGGGCAGGCGCAGGGCCGGGAGAACCCGCCGGGCTCCCTGGCCATCACCTGCCCTGGTACGGCGCGGCCCCGAGCCGCGTCGCTAGGCCCCTGACGCGTGCAGGGGCCTTTTTTTCGCCCGGATCGCCCCCAGCTGTTACAGTGAAGTCGGCAGGCGGGCCGATCCGCCGGCCATCACCAGAAGGGGCCCAGCATGAACGTCGCTGCGATCTCCGCCATCCACCGGGCTGATGCGCCCTATCCCGCGCGCTCGGCCGCGCTGGACGCCACCCGCGCATTTCCCGAAACCCAACGCGTGGCCCACGTCCACGCGGCCCGGGCAACGGCTGCCGCCCACGCGCTGCGCGTCGAACGCGACCGCGACAGTCTGCCATTGGCGCTGGCCGTCTTTGACGCCTCGAATGCGGACGCGCTACGCGACCTGCACGCGGCATCGCGCATGCGCCGCGCCGTTGAGGATTTTGCCGCGCAGCCCGACCCCGCGGCCCAGCGCGCCGGCTCCGCCAACGACCTGGGCACCATCGAAGGCCTGATGCCGCTGCAGGCCTACCGCGTCGCGATGGGCAATCCGCAAGTGCAGGAACTGCAGACCGCAGTCGCCATGAAGGCGGCGGGCCTGGGCGTTCCCAAGGTCGCCAACATCGGCGCGACCGAGAATGTCACTGACAACGCGCGCTACCGACCGGGTTTCGCGCCCTGAACAAAAAAAACCGCCTGACGCATCAGGCGGTTCTTGATTCGGGAGCGAACGGCGATCAGTGGAAGAATTCCGCGATCATGGTCGCGCCCAGGAAGGTGCCGGCGTTGGCGGCCAGGGATACCACCACGATCTTCCAGCCCAGCTTGCGGAACGCCGGCAGGTCCTTGAGGATCGACAGGCCGGCCATGGCCAGGATCACGGTCGTGAACGGCAGGAAGTTCACCTTGCCTACCATGGCGATGATCTGGTCCGAGTACGGCAGCACGCCGGGGCAGCCCGCGGTCATGGCGATCAGCGACAGCACGAACACGGCGGGCAACTTGGGCACCACGCGCAGCACCAGGTCGGTGATGACGACCAGCAGGATGATGATGCCCATGCCCGGCAAGGCGTCGGCAAACGGCACGTTGTAGCCCAGGCGGTTGCCCACCAGCGCGAACAGGCCGCAGATGACATAGGCGGTCAGGCGATCGCCGAAGCCCATCTTGACGCCGTGCGCGGGCGCGTCCTGCGTGACCTCGTCATCAGCGGCGACGGTCTCGGCCTTGCCGCGCGAGAAGCGGCCCAGCACCGGTTCCAGCTTGCCGTACAGGAAGATGGTGGTCGGCAGCGAAATGAACAGCGTGAAGTACACGCCCACCACCGTGGTCAGCAGATTGGCGGCGGCGGCCAGCGCGGCCACCTGGTGCGCGACTTCGGGCGTCTGCTGGGACGCGATCGCGCCCACGCCGGCGGCCATCATGCTGCCCGAGCCCACCCCGGCGCCCATGGCGAGCGAGCGCGGATCGAAGATGTTCAGGCTGGTGATGAAGCCGGCCATCAACGCCACGAACAGCGCGCCGATCACGGTGCCGGTGATGTACTCGGCCATCACGCCGCGGCCTTCGGGCGAGTTCATGCCGTAGCGTTCGCCGATGATGGCCAGGCTGGGCTCTCGGCCCACCGAGAAAGTGGCGCCGATGGCCTCGCGCTTGATGCCCAGCAGCAGCGCCAGCGGCAGGCCGACGGCCATGGTGCCGAAGAAGTGGCCGAATTCCTGGAACACCAGGGCCCAGCCGGCTTCGCGCACCTGCGGCAAGGCGCCGCCCACCATCAGGCCCAGCTTGGCCAGGAAGGGCAGCAGCGCGTATTGCAGATAGCCGCTGATGCGGGTCTGCATGGCGGTGTCGATGTTCAGGCCCGCCGGCAGGCGCTGGCCCAAGGCGGCCACGATGGCGCCGATGAAGATGGCCCACAGCATCGGCTGCAGGATGATCTTGCCCGGGCCTACGTTGAAGGTGGCGCTGCCGATCGCCTCCGAAACGACAACCACCAGCAAGATGGCGGCGAGCATGCGGATGCGCCCGGATAGCGGCATGGAAGGCGCGGCCAGGCTGGCGCTGGCGTGTGACATCGGATTCCCCTGAGTATGTGAATAGTCGTCGTGGCTGCCCGCCGCGATCCCGGCCGGCCGGCGCCCGCAATGGGCGTCGCAGCGCGGCGGCGGCGACGGCGCGCGCAGCAGGGCCGATTTTCGCCGGGGGCCCGGCGCGCAACCATGACAGGGCTGGCGCATAAACGTTGCGTAAAATGCAACGGACAGGCTTTTCCAGGGAAAATTTTGCATGATCTCGATTCATGCAAGGGTAAACCCTAGATTGTATCTGTGGATCTGCCGCCGCACTCCCCGCCACGGAGCCCCGCCATGGACGAAAAACTCGACGCCCGCCGCACCCACTATTTCATGCAGGTCATGAGCCGCGGCTCGGTGCGCGGCGCCGCCGAAGTGCTGGACATGGACCCGTCCGCCGTCAGCCGCGCCATAGCCGCCCTGGAACGCGACTGCGGCATCGCCCTGTTCGAGCGCCGCGGACGGGGCGTAGTGCCGACCGACGCGGGCCACATCCTGGCGCGCTACATCAAGCGCCAGCAGGACATCCAGGAGAGCTTCTTCTCCGAGATCGACAGCTTGCGCAAGGCCGAACGGGGACACATAGACCTGGTGCTGGGCGAGGGCTTCGTGGAGCTGATGTTCGAGCGCGTGCTGCCGGGCTACTGGCGCAGCCACCCGGAGGTCACGCTGGACATCGACGTCGCGCGCACGTCCGAGATCGTGCAGCGCATCGTCGATGACCGCGCCTACATAGGGCTGGTGTTCCAGCCGCCCAACGACGCGCGCCTGCGCACCCATTATTCGCGGCCCGAACCCATCCGCGCCATCGTGCGCGAGGAGCACCCGCTGACGCTGCTGCGCCGTCCCCTGCTGCTGACCGACCTGGCCGAGTATCCCGGCGCGTCCATGCAGGAGGGGTTCGGCGTGCGCCAGCACATCCAGGCCGCCGAAATCAGCGAACAGGTCAGGCTGCGCAACGTGCTCACCACTTCGTCCTTCAAGGCACTGTGGCAATTCGCCGCCGCCGGCATCGGCTATGCGCTGACGCCGCCCATCGCGGTCACGGCCGACCTGCGCGCCCAGCGCCTGGCCAGCCTGCCGCTGGCCAACCCCATCCTCAACCAGGGCAGCCTGCATGTGCTGAGCCGCGCCGGCCGCCACGTCTCGCCCGCCGCGCGCGAACTGCTGGACCACATCGTGCGCGGCATCGGCGCCCCGGCCGGTTCGGCGTCTGATACGGTCAGGTAAGGCGGATCTGCATCTGTTTCCCCGACGTCCGGCAGCCTACATTGGCGCTATCCGCCACGACGCCAGGAGAGACAACATGCTGAGTTTCTTGCGCACGGTCAAATCCGTGCTGTGGGGATTCTTCGGCGTGCGCCGCGGGCGCGGCTACGATGCCGACATCGCCAACAACAAGCCGGCGCCATTGATATTGACCGGGCTGCTGATGGCGGCTTGTCTGGTGGTCATTCTGGTCGTGGTGGCGAAGTGGGCGGTGAACGCGGCGTTGTAAATCGGCCGTTGAGTCGGCTGTCCCGCAAAAATGGCCGTCCCGCCGCCGGGCCGTCCCAAGGCGGGACAGCCCCCTCGGGGGGCAGCAAGCACGCGCCAGCGCGTGCAGCGTGGGGGCACACACCCGCCGTCCCGCCGCCGGGCCGCCCCAAGGCGGGACAGCCCCCTCGGGGGGCAGCAAGCGCGCGCAAGCGCGTGCAGCGTGGGGGCCCCATTATCTTATTACCAGAATGACTTAGACGGTCGCTACAGCTGCCTGTTACGGTTATGAACCCCTTTCTCCTGCCGCATTGCGCCGGGCGACCGCCGGGATCCAGACCGAGAAGACTTCAAGGGCAGTAGACATGTACGTGTATGACCCCGTCGACCAGCAGCTAGTCGAGCAACGCGTGGCGCAATTCTCCGACCAGACGCGCCGCTTCCTCGATGGCCAACTAACGGAAGATGAATTCCGCGTTTTGCGCCTGCAGAACGGCCTGTACATCCAGCGCCACGCGCCCATGCTGCGCGTCGCCATTCCCTACGGCATCCTGGCGTCGCGCCAATTGCGCACGCTGGCACACATCGCCCGCAAATGGGACCGCGGCTACGGCCATTTCAGCACCCGCCAGAACATCCAGTTCAACTGGCCCAAGCTGGAAGACGTGCCGGCCATCCTGGCCGAACTTGCCACGGTGCAGATGCATGCCATCCAGACCAGCGGCAACTGCATCCGCAACACCACCACCGACCACTTCGCCGGCGTCGCGCCGGACGAGCTGGTGGATCCGCTGGTTTGGTGCGAGATCATCCGCCAGTGGTCCACGCTGCACCCGGAGTTCGCCTTCCTGCCGCGCAAGTTCAAGATCGCGGTCAGCGGCGCCGTGCAGGACCGCGCGGCCGTGGGCGTGCACGACATCGGCCTGCAAGCCGTCGAACGCGACGGCAAGCTGGGCTTTCGCGTCTGGGTGGGCGGCGGGCTGGGCCGCACGCCCATCGTCGGCAAGCTGATCAATCCCTTCGTCGAATGGCAGGACCTGCTGACCTATCTGCAGGCCGCGCTGCGGGTCTACAACCTGCACGGCCGCCGCGACAACAAGTACAAGGCGCGCATCAAGATCCTGGTCAAGGACCTGACGCCGGAAGTCTATGCGCAGCAGGTGGATGAACAGTGGCAGCTCATCAAGGGCGGCCCCGACACCATCACCCAGGAATTCGTCGACAGCATCAAGGCCCGTTTCGTCTGGCCGCAATACGATGCCGCTGCCGCGCAGGACGTGGACAACACCGCCGCGCTGGCCGCCGCCGATCCGCGCTTTGCGCGCTGGCTGCGCACCAACGTGCACCCGCACAAGGTGGCCGGCTATGCCGCCGTCACCGTGTCGCTCAAGCCCACCGGCGTGCCCCCGGGCGACATCACCGCCGACCAGATGGACGCGGTAGCCGACCTGGCCGACGACTACGGCTTCGGCGAACTGCGCGTCTCGCATGAGCAGAACCTGATCCTGGCCGACGTGCGCCGCGCGCGCCTGCACGATCTCTGGACCACGTTGCAGGCGCTGAACCTGGCCACGCCCAACATCGGCCTGCTGACCAACATCATCGCCTGTCCGGGCGGGGATTTCTGCGCGCTGGCCAATGCCGTCTCCATCCCCGTGGCCGAAGCCATCCAGCGCCAGTTCGACAATCTCGACTATCTCTTCGAGATCGGCGAGCTGGACCTGAACATCTCGGGCTGCATCAACTCCTGCGGCCACCATCACGTGGGCCACATCGGCATCCTCGGGGTCGATAAGGCCGGCGAAGAGTGGTATCAGGTCACCATCGGCGGACGCCAGAACGGCGCCGCCAAGCCGTTGCCCGATATCGAATCCACGCGCGGCGGCGGCGCCGCCATCGGCCGCATCATCGGCCCGTCGTTCGCACGCGAGCAGGTCGCTGGCGTGGTGGACCGCCTGATCCGCACTTACCTGGGCCTGCGCGACAGCGAAGAGGAACGCTTCATCGACGTGGTGGACCGGGTCGGCATCGACCCCTTCAAGCAGGACGTCTACTCCGATCCCGCCTTCGCCAAACCCGCGCAGCAAGCCGAGGCCGCCCATGTCTGAAATCTATCCGCACGACGCCCCCGGCCCGCACCTGATCCGCAACGGCCGCCTGGAAGCCGACGCCTCGCGCGTCTTCACGCCTGAACCCGAGGTCCCCGCCGAAGGCCAGGTGCCTGGCGACGCGCCGGGCTGGATCGTACCGCTTTCCATCTGGAAGACCTCGCGCGCCACCTTGCGCCGCCACCAGCATCCGGTCGCGGTACTGCTTGACCCCGACGCCGACCTGCGCGACCTGGCAGAAGCCGACGGCACGCTGGACCCCGCCGGCATCGCCTTCATCGCCGTCGACTTCCCGGTCTACACCGATGGCCGAGGCTATTCGCTGGCGCAGCTGCTGCGCACGCGCTACCAATGGCAAGGCGAACTGCGCGCGGTCGGCGACGTGATGATCGATACCATCCACTACCAGGCGCGCGTCGGCTTCGACAGCTTCCTGGTCAAGCCCGGCCACGATCCGCACAAGGCCCTGGACGCGTTCAAGACCTTCACGGTGCATTACCAGAAGACCTACCGCGTGCCGACGCCGGCAGCCGCCTAAGCCGCGGGAAATCCCGGCAGCGCCCAGCGCTGCGTCCTGACCTCATCCTGCGCCAACTGGGCGCGGATCAGGTCGGCGATATTGCGCTGGCGCGCCGCCTGCATGCGGCCGATCAGGCTGGACACGCTGACGGCCAGACGCGGATATCCGCCCGCGTCGCACAAGGCCACGCCCACCCCCAACACGCCCGGCACCGCCGCGTTGCCCACCACCGACCAGCCGCGCCCGCGCGTGTTCTCCACCAGGCGCCGCATCTGCGCCACCGTCATGCCGCCGTAGGCGCGTAGCGCCTGCTCGTTCTGCGCAATCACCTCTTCCGACTCGTCCGGCGGCAGCGCGGCCAATAGCGCCAGCCCGGCCGCCCCCACGCCCAGCGGCTGGCGGTGACCCACCGTGACCGCCAGCACCTGCACGGGATAGTTGCCCACTTCACGGTGCAGGCAAAGCGAATCGTTGCCCGCGCGGCAGATGAGAAAAGCGGAATCGCCGCTGACGTCGCTGATCTGGCGCAGCACCGGCCGTAGGTCGCGCACAGCCTGCGCATGCGGATCGCCCGCCATCATCACGCCCAGCTCGGCCACGCGCCAGCGCGGCGCCTCGGACTCGCGCAAGGCGTAGCCCTCCTGCACCAGCACGTCGAGATAGCGATAGGCCGTGGTCCGCTGCATGCCCGCAGCGCGCGCGATGTCGACCACGTGCATGCCCGCCGCCCCCGCCTGCCGCAGCACGCCCAGCACGCGCAGCCCGCGGCGCAATACGCGCGGCCCCGAGCCTTCGGATTCTGGTTTGTTCATTTTTTGGACAGCTTGCGTTGATGAGGCCCCTATCAAAGCCCAATATGGATCCGGGCAGACGCAGAGCTGTCCAAATATTAGACAAACAGGACGGAGACAACAATGAAGATGCAAAGCAAGCGGTGGGCCGCCGCGGCGGCCGCCCTGGGTGCGCTGCTCGCGGCCCCGGCCCTGGCGGCCAAGCCCTATCCCGAGCGTCCCGTGACGCTGGTCGTCGGCTACGCGGCGGGCGGCGCCACCGACATCGTGGCGCGCCTGATGGCGAAGTCCCTCTCGGAAGAATTGGGCCAGACCATCGTGGTGGAGAACAAGACCGGCGCCAACAGCAACATAGGCGCGGAAATCGTCTCGCGCGCCGCGCCAGACGGCTACACGCTGTATGTGGGTTCCATCGCCAACACCATCAACCGCACGCTGTACAGCCAGCTCAACTATGACTTCGTGAAGGGCTTCGAGCCCGTGGGCCTGCTGGCGACCATTCCGAACATCCTGGTCGTCAACCCCAAGCTGCCGATCAAGACCGTGCAGGAATACGTGGCCTACGCGAAGAAGAATCCGGGCAAGCTGACCTGCGCCTCTTCCGGCAGCGGCTCGTCCATCCACCTGTCGTGCGAGCTGTTCAAGATGCAGACCGGCACCGACATCCTGCACGTGCCGTACCGCGGCAGCGGCCCGGCCGTGGCCGACTTGCTGGGCGGCCAGGTGGATTCCATGTTCGACAACCTGCCCTCGTCGCTGCCGCACGTGCAGGCCGGCAAGCTGCGCGCCATCGGCGTGACCTCGCCGCAGCGCCTGCCCTCCGCGCCCGACACGCCCACGCTGGCCGAATCCGGCCTGCCCGGCTTCGAGGTGGAATCCTGGTTCGGCGTGATGGCGCCGGCTGGCACCCCCAAACCCGTCGTCGAGCGCTGGAACCAGGCCATCAACAAGGCGCTGGCCAGCCCGGCGCTGCAGGCGTCCTACCAGCAATCCGGCTTCTACGCGCCGCAGCAGCCCAACACCCCCGAGACCTACGCCCAGAAGATCGCCAGCGAGATCGACAAATGGGGCAAGGTCGTCAAGAGCGCCAACCTCAAAGCCAACTAGGAACACCAGGATGTACCCGATAGATTTCTTCTTCCGCGCCGCCGAGCAGTATCCGGAGCGCATCGCGCTGGACGGTCCCGAAGGCCAGGTCACTTACTCGCAATTGGCCGCCGATACGCGGGCGCTGGCCGCGGCCTTGCAAGAACTGGATCCCGCGCCGCAGACGCGGGTGGCGATCTGCGCCGGCAACTCCGCGCGGCACATCCTGGCGCTGCTGGCCGTGCTGGCCAGCGGCAAGGTGTGGGTGCCGCTCAACTACCGCAGCACGGAACGCGAGATCGGGCGCATCCTGGACGCCACCGAGCCGTCCATCGTGATCGTGGACGGCGTGGGCGCGCCGCTGGCGCCTCCGGCCCAGGCGCCGCAAGGCCGCCGCCACATTCATCTGGACGACGCATCGGCGCCGCTGGCGCTGGATGAGCTGCTGGCCCGCTGCGCCGGACGCGAGCCGCAGCGCCACGCGCTACCGCGCGACGCCACCCAGGCCATCAAGTTCACAGGCGGCACCACCGGCCTGCCCAAGGGCGTGATGCAGCCCTACCACGCGTGGAACGCGGGCATCATCAACCAGATCATGAGCTGGGGCCTGACCCACGAAGACCGCTATGTGGTGGCCGCCCCCATCACGCACGGCACCGGCACATACCTCTTGCCGGTGCTGGCGCGCGGCGGCGCCCATCTGCTGTTGGATGGCGTCACGCCGGCCAGCATCACCGCCGCCTTCCGCGAGCGCGGCGGCACGCTGAGCTTCATGCCGCCTACCCTGATCTACATGATCATGGCGCAGCCCGGCGTCTCGCGCGCCGACTTCCCGCGGCTGCGCAACCTGATCTACGGCGGCGCGCCCATGCCCGTGGAAAAGATCGATCGGGCGCGCGAATTCTTCGGCCCTGTGCTGGGCACCACCTACGGCCAGACCGAGGCGCCGCAGATCATGACGGTGCTGCGCCCCGCCGACCTGGAAGCGCCGGAGAACCGCGCCTCGGTCGGACGCGTCACCTGGCTCAGCGACGTGGCTATCATGTCGCCCGACGGCGCGCTGCTGCCGCGCGGCGAGATCGGCGAGGTCGTGGTGCAGGGCGACCTGGTCATGTCGGGCTACTGGCGCCTGCCCGAAAAAACCGCCGAAACGGTGGTGGACGGCTGGCTGCATACCGGCGACACCGGCCTGATCGATGCGCGCGGCTATCTGTTCCTGAAGGACCGGCTGCGCGACGTGATCATCACCGGCGGCTTCAACATCTACCCGGTGGACGTGGAGAACGCGCTGTCCGCGCATCCCGCCGTCTACGAGTGCTCGGTGTTCGGACTGCCCGACGACAAGTGGGGCGAAGCGGTCCACGCCGCCGTGCAGTTCCATCCCGGCGCGCAGGCCAGCGCGGACGAGTTGAAGGCGCACGTGCGCGCCCTGCTCGGCCCCGTGGCCACGCCCAAGCAATTCCACATCCATGACAGCCTGCCGCGCTCCAGCGTGGGCAAGGTACTGAAAAACGCCGTGCGCGACGCGGCCCTGAAGGAGACCTCATGAAAACGCCCGAAACCCGCCTCTGCGCGCATCACCTTACCGGCATGTCCTACCGCGACGTGGATCTGGTCGAAGACCTGATCGGCAAGAAGACCTTCACCGAAGTCATGATCATGCAGATCCTGGGCCGCGAGGCGCGCCCAGTGGACCTGCGCATCGTCGACGCGGTGCTGGTCACGCTGATGGAGCATGGCCTGACGCCCAGCGCCATCGCCACCCGGCTGATCTACATGAGCGCGCCGGAAAACCTGCAGGGCGCGGTGGCGTCCGGCCTCATGGCGGTAGGCAGCCAGTTCGTCGGCACCATGGAAAACTGCTCGCGCCTGCTGGACCGCACCCGCCAGGCCGACGACGGCCGCGCAGAAGCCCTGGCGATCGCCCGCGAGTTCCGTGAATCGCGCAGCGCGTTACCCGGCTTCGGCCACCATCTGCACAAGCCCGACGACCCGCGCTCGATCAAGCTGCTGGCGCTGGCCGAGGCCGAACCGGAACTCAAGGGCGACTCGCTCAAGGCGCTGCGCCTGCTCTCGGCCGCGATCGACGAGACCTACGGCAAGCACATCACCATCAACGCCACCGGCGCGGTGGCCGCGCTGCTCAGCGAGATCGGCGTGCCGACCGAACTGATGCGCGGCTTCGCCGTCATTTCGCGCGCGGCCGGCCTGGTGTCGCACGTGGCCGAGGAACAGCAAAGTCCATCGGGACGCTACATCTGGGAAACCATAGACCAGGCCATTCCCTATGTGGGCAAAGGCAAGACGCATCAAGACGGAGAGCAGGCGTAACGGCGCAGCCGCATGGACGGGGGAATGGCCAGCGAGTACGCCTGACCGCTCCCCCGCAGCGCTCAACCCAGGTTCGGCGCCAGGGTACGCTTCAGGTCTTCGATGCTGCGGCCACTGCGGGCGGCGTAGTCCTGCAACTGGTCTTCGCCGATCACGCCCACGTTGAAGTACTGCGACTGCGGGTGGCTGAAGTAGAAGCCGGACACGCTGGAGGCCGGGTACATGGCATAGCTGTCGGTCAGCATCATGCCGATATCGGCGCCGTCCAGCACGCGGAACATGTCGGTCTTGATGACGTGTTCGGGGCAGGCCGGGTAGCCGGGCGCGGGGCGGATGCCCACGTACTTCTCGGCGATCATGTCGTCGTTGGACAGGGCTTCGTCGGGCGCATAGCCCCACAAATCCTGGCGCACGCGGGCATGCAGGCATTCGGCGAAGCCTTCGGCCAGGCGGTCGGCCAGCGACTTCAGCATGATGCTGGAGTAGTCGTCCAGGGCCTTTTCGAATTCCGCTTCCTTCTTTTCGATGCCCAGGCCCGCCGTGACGGCGAACATGCCGATGTAGTCCAGCTTGCCGCTGGACTTGGGCGCGATGAAATCGGACAGGCACTTGTTGCTGACGCCTTCGCGCTTGGCGCCCTGCTGGCGCAGATTGCGGTAGGTGAACAGCACTTCGCTGCGGGTCTCGTCCTTGTAGACCTCGATGTCTTCGTCGTTGATGCTGTTGGCCGGATAGAAGCCCACCACGCCGTTGGCGGTGAGCCAGCGGCCTTCGATGATGCGCTTCATCATGGCCAGGCCGTCGGCGTAGACCTTGCGCGCCTGCTCGCCCACGACCTTGTCGTCCAGGATGGCGGGGAACGGGCCGAACAGGCTCCAGGTCTGGAAGAACGGGCCCCAGTCCACGTACTTGGCGATTTCGGCCAGGTCGTAGCTCTTGAATGTGCGGCGGCCGATGAACTTCGGGCGCGGCGGCGTGTAGTTGTCCCAGTCGATCGCGGGACGCGAGGCGCGCGCTTCCGCCAGCGGCAGGATGGGCGTGGCCTTGCGGTTGGCGTGGCGGCGGCGCACCTCTTCGTATTCCTCGGCCAACTCCGCCAGATACGTTGCGGACTGGTCCGACATCAGGTTCGTCGCCACGCCCACGGAACGGCTGGCGTCCGGCACGTAGATCACCGGGCCTTCGTAGTTGGGCGCGATCTTGACGGCGGTGTGCACGCGACTGGTGGTGGCGCCGCCTATCATCAGCGGCAGCTTGCGGCTGCGGAAGTACTCGTCGCGCTGCATTTCGCTGGCCACGTAGGCCATTTCTTCCAGGCTGGGCGTGATCAGGCCGGACAGGCCGACGATGTCGGCGTTCTCTTCCTTGGCCTTTTCCAGGATCTGGGCGCAGGGCACCATCACGCCCATGTTCACGACTTCGAAGTTATTGCACTGCAGGACCACCGATACGATGTTTTTGCCGATGTCGTGCACGTCGCCCTTGACGGTGGCGATGACGATCTTGCCCTTGGCGCGCACGTCGCCGCCCGCGGCCGCGATCTGGCGCTTTTCTTCCTCGATGAAGGGAATCAGGTGGGCCACGGCCTGCTTCATGACGCGGGCCGACTTCACCACCTGCGGCAGGAACATCTTGCCTTCGCCGAACAGGTCGCCCACCACGTTCATGCCGTCCATCAGCGGGCCTTCGATCACTTCGATCGGACGGCCGCCGCGCGCGGCGATCTTCTGGCGCACTTCCTCGGTGTCCTCGACGATGAAGGCGGTGATGCCGTGCACCAGCGCATGCGACAGGCGCGCCTCGACCTCGGCATTACGCCAAGTCAGGTCCTCTTCCTTCTTGGCGCCAGAGCCCTTCACGCTGTCGGCGAACTGCACCAGGCGCTCGGTCGGGGTGCGCTCGTCGTCGGCTTCCGTCTTGCCCACGGGCTCGGCGCGGTCCAGCACCACGTCCTCGACCAGGTCGCGCAGCTTGGGATCCAGGTCGGCGTACACGCCCAGCTGGCCGGCGTTGACGATGCCCATCGTCATGCCTTCCTTGACGGCGTAATAGAGGAACACCGTGTGGATGGCCTCGCGCATGGGCTCATTGCCGCGGAACGAAAAGCTGACGTTGGACACGCCGCCCGAGATGCGGGCGTAGGGCAGGCTCTCGCGGATCCAGCGCGTGCCTTCGATGAAGTCCACGGCGTAGTGGTTGTGTTCGTCGATGCCGGTGGCGACCGCGAAGACGTTGGGATCGAAGATGATGTCTTCCGGCGGGAAGCCTTCTTCCTCGACCAGGATCTTGTAGGCGCGGCCGCAGATTTCCTTGCGGCGCTCCAGCGTGTCGGCCTGGCCCTGTTCGTCGAACGCCATCACCACCACGGCCGCGCCGTAGCGGCGGCACAGGCGCGCATGGTGGCGGAAGGGCTCCAGCCCTTCCTTCATGGAGATCGAGTTCACCACGGGCTTGCCCTGCACGCACTTCAGGCCTTCTTCGATGACTTCCCACTTGGAGCTGTCGATCATGATCGGCACGCGCGCGATGTCGGGCTCGGAGGCGATCAGGTTGAGGAAGCGCCGCATGCAGGCCACCGAATCCAGCATGGCCTCGTCCATGTTGATGTCGATGATCTGCGCGCCATTCTCGACCTGCTGGCGAGCCACGGCCAGCGCCTCGTCGTATTTCTCTTCGCGGATCAGGCGGGCGAACATCTTGCTGCCCGTCACGTTGGTGCGTTCACCGACGTTGACGTACAGCGTGTCTTCGTCGATGTTCAGCGGCTCCAGGCCCGACAGGCGGGTCTTGACCGGAATGTCCGGCACGGCGCGCGGAGTCAACGACATGACCTTGGCCGCGATCTCGCGGATGTGGTCCGGGGTGGTGCCGCAACAGCCGCCCGACATGTTGACCAGCCCGGCGCGGGCGAATTCCTCCAGCAGCGCCGAGGTATCGGCCGGGGTTTCGTCAAAGCCGGTCTCGGCCATGGGATTGGGCAGGCCGGCGTTCGGATAGACGCAGACGTAGGTGTCGCAGATGCGGGCCAGCTCGGCCACGTAGGGCCGCATCAGCGCCGCGCCCAGCGCGCAGTTCAGGCCGATGGTGATGGGGCGCGCGTGGCGCACCGAGTTCCAGAAGGCTTCCACGGTCTGGCCGGACAGGATGCGCCCGGACGCGTCGGTCACCGTGCCCGAGATCATCACGGGCAGGCGCACGCCGCGCGCCTCGAACACTTCCTCGGTGGCGAAGATGGCCGCCTTGGCGTTCAGGGTGTCGAAGATGGTTTCGATCAGGACGATGTCGATGCCGCCGTCCAGCAGGCCGTTGAGCTGCTCCACATAGGCGACGCGCAGTTCCTCGAAGGTGACGTTGCGCGCGCCCGGATCGTTCACGTCCGGCGAGATCGACGCGGTCTTGGGCTGCGGACCCAGCGCACCGGCCACGAAGCGCGGCCGCTCGGGCGTGCTGTAGGCGTCACAGGCCTCGCGCGCCAGGCGCGCGGACACCAGGTTCAGTTCGTAGGCCAGTTCCGGCAGTTCATAGTCGCCCTGCGCGATGGTGGTGGCGCCGAAGGTGTTGGTCTCGATGACGTCGGCGCCGGCTTCCAGGTACTGGCGATGGATCTCGGAGATCACGTCCGGACGCACCAGCGACAGCAGCTCGTTGTTGCCCTTGACGTCCTTGCCGTGGTCGGCGAAGCGCTCGCCGCGGAAATCCGCCTCGCCCAGCTTGTAGCGCTGGATCATGGTGCCCATGGCGCCATCCAGGATCAGGATGCGCTTGCCCAGCAGGCGGGCGAATTCGCTGCCGTGGGTATAGGCTTCGGGCGGGTAAGGCAGGCGGGGATACGACACGGGCAGGTCCGGATGGAGTTGGCGATGGCGGCGCTATGTGGCGAAAAAGCGAAAAACGCCGCAAAAACAAGCCCTGATCGTAACAAAATGGGCCTATCCGCGCCTCCCGGTGATACAGTTTCGGCCCCGAACCGGTGCTTTCGGCGCACTGGGCAGGCAAGAACGCAACACTTGCCAGCCGCGCGCGAAAGGTAAACGGGAAACAGGAAGAACCTCCCAGGACTGCCGCCCCACAAGGCGCCGGCAAACCCTGGCTCCAGCCTGTGCTGCCCCCGCAACGGTCCCCATGCGCGCAATGCGCCCATGGCAGCCCGATACCGGCCTGTTCGATCGCCAGGAAGTCCATGCAATGCCGCCAGGCCCTCACCGGCCCGCCGCGGCTTGGGCATCCTCCCCATCGTGAATGGCCTGCGGGGTCGCGGGTCGCATCGAGGTTACGTAGATGAAAACCCGCTCCATCCGGCGCTACGCCGGCGCCCTGCTCTGCTCCGCCCCGGCCGTCGCCGCCGCCCAGCAAGCCGCCCCCGACACTCCCCAGTTCGACGCCATCACGGTCACCGCCCAGCGCGTGCCGACCGACGGCCGCACGCTGCCGGTGTCGATCTCGATCATCACCGCCGAGGACATCGCCGCGTCCAGCGCCCGCACCATGCAGGACGTGCTGTCGACCCAGGCCGGCATCCATCTGATCAACACCAGCAGCTCCAGCGACAACTCCATCGTCGACCTGCGCGGCTTCGGCATCACCGGCGCCAGCAACACGCTGATCCTGATCGACGGCGTGAAGCAGAACACCAACGACCTGTCGGCCCCGAGCCTGGGCGTGGTGCCGCTGGATCAGGTCGAGCGCATTGAAATCGTGCGCGGCAGCGGTTCGGTGCAATATGGCGGCGGCACCACCGGCGGCGTGATCAACATCATCACGCGCCCTGATTTCGCCAAGGAACCGGTAAGCGCCCGCGCCACCGCCACCTTCGGCAGCTACGGCCTGCGCCAGTATGACGCCGCCGTGGCCATGAACAATGAAAAGGTCGGCATCGACGCCTACATGCAGTCGCTGCACAGCGACGGCTACCGCGATCACAGCGGCGAGCGGCGCGAGGGCGGCGGCGGCGGCATCACCTTCCGCCATGACGACGGCTCGATCCGCCTGTACGGCCGCACCACCACCCAGAAGCTGGAACTGCCCGGCCCGCGCACGATCAACCCCAAGACCGGCCTGAACGAATACCAGGACGATCCGCGCGGCTCGAAGAACGACGTCGATTACGTCAAGACCACCACCACCACCTTCGGCCTGCAGCTCGAGCAGGCCATCGGCGCCGGCACCTTGTACGCCGACCTGTCGACCCGCGAAAAGAAGCTCGACGGCCTGACCTACGACGGCTTCGGCGACATCCTGCGCGACCAGAAGCTGGAAGAGAACATCGCCAGCGTGCGCTACCGCCTGCCGATCAACGGCGGCCACAGCATCGTCTTCGGCGCCGACGGCCAGGAAGCCAAGACCACCGCCAACCAGAACGCCTACTACGACTTCCAGCCCTCGAAGTGGCAGTCGCGCCAGCACCAGTACGGCCTGTTCGCCGAAGGCCAGGTACGCGCCACCGATACCACCTACGTGACGGCCGGCGTGCGCCGCCAGTACGCCTCCGACGACCTCGACGTGATTTCCGGCTCGGGCACGGCGTCGGACCGCAGCAACCACCTGACCGCCTGGCAGCTGGGCGTGCGCCAGGACCTGCCCGCCGGCTTCGGCGTGTATGGCAAGGTCGGCCGCAGCTTCCGCCTGCCCAACGCCGATGAACTGCTGTCGGTGCAGACCCCGCTGGCGCCGCAGACCTCCACCGACAAGGAAATCGGCGTGACCTGGCAATCGGCCAGCAGCAGCGCCCGCCTGTCGTACTTCCGCTATGACCTGACCAACGAGATCCAGTACAACCCGCTGGCCGACGGCATCTGGGGCCCGGGCACGGGCGCCAACACCAACCTGGATCCGACCCGCCGCCAAGGCATCGAACTGGAAGGCCACACCGCCATTTCCAGCAGCGTGTCGCTGGACGCCAACCTGACCTGGATGGAAGCGCAATTCCGCTCCGGCACCTACGCCGGCGTGGACCTGGCTGGCAAGACCGTGCCGCTGGCGCCCAAGTGGCTGGCCAACGCCGGCGTGACCTGGCGTCCCACCGATGCGTTCCTGTGGAACGTGACGGCGCAATACGTGGGCAAGTCGCGCATGGACAACGACCAGGCCAACCAGTTCGCCAAGGAACTGGACGCCTACGTACTGTTCAACACCAAGGTGGCGTACAAGTTCACGCGCAACATCGAAGGCGCCATCGGCGTGAACAACATCTTCGACCGCCAGTACGCCACGTACGGCATCCGCGGCGGCAATGCTTCGTTCGAGATGCTGGGCCCGGTCGCCAACTACAGCCTGTACCCCGCGCCTGGCCGCAACTTCTACGCGTCGCTCACGCTGCGCTACTGATCGCGGCATTCCGATATAGTCGGCGTTCCCCGCTGGCTATATCGGTCTCCTGCATGACCCGCGCACGCACCCTCCCTCGCATCGCTCCGGGGCTGTTCCTGGCCCTGGGCGCGCTGCTGTCTGCGGGACCCGCCGCGGCAAGTTCCCTGGCAGGTCCGGCAACCCGTGCCGCGGCCGGCGCGGCCATCCAGGTCCGCGACGACCAGGGACGCCAGGTCTCGCTGGCCGCCCCCGCGCAACGCGCCGTCACCCTGGCCCCGCACGCCACCGAACTCGTCTTTGCCGCGGGCGCGGGCGACCGGCTCATCGCCACCATCCGCGGCAGCGACTATCCGCCCGCCGCTCGCCAGCTGCCCGTCATCGGCGACGGCACCCAGCCCGATCCCGAACGCGTGGCGGCCGTGCGCCCGGACCTGCTGATCGCCTGGCAGCCCGCCGCCGCCGCGCCGCTGGCGCGGGTGATGGAAAAGCTGGGCGTGCCGGTGTTCTACAGCGATCCGCAGACCCTGGCCGCCATCCCCGATGCAGTCGAACGCATGGGTGCCCTGTTCGGCACCGAAGCGCAGGCGCGGCCCGCGGCCCAGGCCCTGCGCGCGCGGCTGGACGCCCTGGCCGCCCGCTATGCCGGCCGCCGCCCCGTGCGCGTCTTCGTGCAGGCGGGGCTGGATCCCATCTACACCCTGAACGACAGCAGCATCGTCAGTGACGCCCTGCGCGTCTGCGGCGGCGTCAATGTCTTCGGCCAGGCCCCCGTGGTGGCGCCCCAGGTCACGCTGGAAAGCGTGCTGGCGGCGCGGCCCGAGGCCGTGCTGGCCGGCACGTCCCGACCCGAGGACGGCGCCCGCAACCTGGCCGCCTGGCAGGCGCTGGGGCTGCCCGCCGCGCGGCTGGGGCGCGTGTACGGCGTGGACGCCGACGCCCTGTACCGCCCGGGTCCGCGCCTGATCGACGCCGCCGAGGCGATCTGCGCCGATCTGGACCGCCTGCGCTGAACCGCGTCCGCGCCGCGATCTGCAAATAGTGGAACGCTACATTTCACCGGACGGGCCTGCCGCGCGGCGCCGTGCTTTATCATTCGTCCAACGAATCGCCAGTCCCCGCGGGTCTCGCATCGTGCGCACCCGCCCTTTGAACCTCCGCCATGACCACTCAAGACACCCTCACCATCGCCGGCCGCGCCTACTCGTCGCGCCTGCTCGTCGGCACCGGCAAGTACAAGGACTTCGAACAGACCCGCGCGGCGTTGGACGCCAGCGGCACCGAGATCGTCACCGTCGCCATCCGCCGCACCAATATCGGCCAGAACGCCGGTGAACCGAATCTGCTGGACTACGTCCCGCCGTCCAAATTCACGCTGCTGCCCAACACCGCCGGCTGCTACAGCGCCGACGAGGCCGTGCGCACGCTGCGCCTGGCGCGCGAACTGCTGGACGGCCACGACCTCGTGAAGCTGGAAGTGCTGGGCGACCCGCAGACCCTGTTCCCCAACATGCCGGAGACGCTCAAGGCCACCAAGACCCTGGTGGACGAAGGCTTCAAGGTCATGGTGTATTGCACCGACGATCCCATCCAGTGCCGCATGCTGGAAGACCTGGGCGCGGTCGCCGTGATGCCGCTGGCCTCGCTGATCGGCTCGGGCATGGGCATCCTGAATCCCTGGAACCTGCGCCTGATCATCGAACAGGCCCGCGTGCCCATCGTGGTGGACGCCGGCGTGGGTACCGCGTCGGACGCCGCCATCGCCATGGAACTGGGCTGCGACGCCGTCCTGATGAACACCGCCATCGCCGGCGCGCGCGATCCCATCCTGATGGCCAGCGCCATGAAGAAAGGCGTGGAAGCCGGCCGCGAGGCCTTCCTGGCCGGCCGCATGCCCAAGAAGCTGTACAGCGGCGCTCCCAGCTCGCCCAACGAAGGCCTGATCACGGCAGGCGCCCCCAAATGAACGGTCGCCAGCAGGCCGCGAGCGGCCGCCCCATCCCCAACGCGTTGACCATCGCCGGCGTCGACCCGTCCGGCGGCGCCGGCATCCTGGCCGACGTGAAGGCCATGAGCGCGCTGGGCGCCTACGGCTGCGCGGTGATCGCCGCGCTGACGGCGCAGAACACCCAGGGCGTCACCGGCATCTCTGCGGTGCCGCCCGCTTTCGTCGGCCAGCAGATCGACACGCTGTTCGCGGACGTGCGCATCGACGCGGTCAAGATCGGCATGCTGGGCCAGCAGCCGGTGATCCAGGTGGTGGCCGAGAAGCTCGCCAAGTGGACCCCCGCCCACGTGGTGCTGGACCCGGTCATGGTGGCCAAGAGCGGCGACCTGCTCCTGGAGCGCGATGCCGTGGGCGCCATGCGCGAAGCCCTGCTGCCGCAGTCCACCCTGCTGACGCCCAACCTGCCCGAAGCCGGCGTGCTGCTGGAAGAGCGCCCGGTCGAGACGGTCAAGGAAATGCGGCGCGTGGCCGAACGCCTGCGCAACAAGCTGGCCCATTCGGGCGAGCGCTGGGTGCTGGTCAAGGGCGGCCACCTGCCCGGCAACGAGACCATCGACCTGCTGCACGACGGCGACCGCATGATCGAGCTGCCCGGCCACCGCATCGAAACCGCCAATACCCACGGCACCGGCTGCACGCTGTCGGCGGCGCTGGCCGCCCTGCTGCCGCAAACCGGGGACGTGCCCGAGGCGGCGCGTCGCGCCAAGGCCTACCTCACGGAGGCCATCCGCCACGCCGAGCGCCTGTCGGTGGGGTCGGGCCACGGCCCGGTGCACCACTTCCACGCCTGGTGGTAGATCCGGGCGTCTGAAACATCTGTCGGCGGGGCCGGGCGTCACAGTACGCTACGAATCGGTACAATGGTCTGTTGATTCCTCTGTTTTTTCTGACCGTCATGAACGCTTCGACCCTGCCCGACGTAGAACAAGCCCGCTTCAACATGGTGGAACAGCAGATCCGCCCGTGGGACGTTCTGGACGCCAACGTGCTGCAAGCGCTGTTCGATGTGCGCCGCGAACAATTCGTTCCGCCGGCCCTGCGCGCGCTGGCGTTTTCCGACCTGGAACTGCCGCTTGAGATCAACGCGGTCAACACCCGCCAGAACATGCTGGCGCCCAAGGTGGAAGCCCGCCTGGCGCAAGAGCTGCAGCTGACCAAGTCCGACTGCGTGCTGGAGATCGGCACCGGCTCCGGCTACCAGGCCGCGCTGCTGGGCTACTTGGCGCAGCAGGTCACCTCGGTCGAAATCGACAGCCGCCTGGTGACGTTCGCGCAGCAGAACCTGCAGATGAACAACGTCACCAACGTCAAGGTCGAAACCGGCGACGCCCGCAACGGCTGGGGCTCCACCGAATACGACGCCATCCTCGTCACGGGTTCCGTGCCGACCGTCCCTGACGCGCTGAAGTACCAGCTGCGCGTGGGTGGCCGCCTGGTCGTGATCGTGGGCCAGGCGCCCGTCATGACGGCCTGTCGCATCACCCGCACCACCGCGGCCAGCTTCGAAACGGTGAACCTGTTCGAAACCGTCATCAAGCCGCTGCGCGGCGTCACGGTCTCCCAGTTCAAGTTCTGATCCCCAACCCTGCCGCCCGGCGCCTGCCTCCTTGACGGGGCCGCCGCGCCCCGGGCGGCCCGGCGTATCGTTGACCACCATGCGTTTCCGATTGCTAACGGCTTTACTGGTTTTTACCTGCGCCGCAAGCGTCGGCCCGACGCTTGCCCGCGCGCAGAACCTGATCCAGATCTGGCAATCGGCGCTGGGCAATGACCCGATCTACGCCGCAGCGCGCGCCAACTATCGCGCCGGCCTGGAAAAAGAACCCCAGGCCCGTTCGCTGCTCCTGCCCTTGATTTCCGCCGAAGCCGGCGGCGCCTACCAGGAAACCCGCAGCACTCGCGGCATGGGCATCGCCTATAGCGGCGGCCGCGGCGTCTGGGATTTGTCCCTGACCCAGCCGCTGTTCGACTGGGGCCGCTGGCAGAACTTCGAACAGTCCAAGCTGATCGTCGCCGACGTCGAAGTGCAGCTGCAACAGGCTTACCAGGACTTGCTGCTGCGCGTGGCCGACGCCTATTTCAACGTGCTCTACGCCCAGGACACGCTGACCGCCACCGAGGCCGAGAAGGCCGCCGTGGCCGGGCAGCTGGAATCCGCCAAGCGCAACTTCGAACTCGGCAACGCCACCATCACCGACACCTACGAAGCGCAGGCGCGCTACGACCTGGTGGTGGCGCAGGAACTGCGCCTGCAGAACGACCTGGAAGTCCGCCGCGACGAACTGGCCAAGATCATCGGCACGCCGCCCGGCGCCTTGTCCGAACTGCCCTATGGCGTGCAACTGCCCGCGCCGCAGCCCGCCCGCGTGGCCGACTGGAGCAACCAGGCCGAGTCCTCCAGCCTGGACGTGCTGCGCGCGCAGCTCCTGACGCGCATCGCCGGCCGCGAGATCCAGATCGCCAAAAGCGGCCACTATCCCACCCTGAACCTGCGCGCCAGCAGCGGCAGCGCCAGCGACGCCGTGATGCGCAATGCCGCGCCCGGCAAGCCCATCGACAGCACCATCGGCGTGGTGCTGTCGATCCCGCTGTACTCGGGCGGCGGGGTGTCGTCGCAAGTGACCGAAAAGGTCCAGCTGGAACAGAAGGCGCGCCATGACTATGAGGCAGCGCGCCGCCAGGCCGTGCAGGCCGCGCGCCAATACTACACCGGCGTCACCAGCGGCCTGGCCCGCATCCAGGCGCTGGAGGCAGGCGAAAAATCCAGCCGCGCCGCGGTCGAGGCCAACCGCACCGGCTACGAGGTCGGCGTGCGCATCAACCTGGACGTGCTCAACGCCCAGCAGCAGCTCTATGCCACCCAGCGCGACCTGGCGCTGGCGCGCTACAGCACGGTGCTCGCCAGCCTGCGCCTGAAGGCCACCAGCGGCATCCTGGCCGAAGCGGACCTGGAAGCAATCAACCGCCTGCTGCGGGAACCGCGCTGAGCCGCTACGGGGCCCGGTTTACTTGTTCTGGATTTTCTTCACGAGCGCCGTGGTCGAGCGCTCGAACTCGAATGGAATCGCCACCGCGCGGCCGCCCCAGCTCTTGACCAGGGCGGTCTCGGGCAGCTTTTCCATGTCGTAGTCGCCGCCCTTGACGATCAGGTCCGGCTTGAGCTGGCCGATCAGGGCTTCGGGCGTGTCTTCATGGAAGGACGTGACCACGGTCACGAAGCCCAGCGCCGCCAGCAAGGCGGCGCGGTCTTCCATGCGATTCAGCGGACGCTCGGCGCCCTTGCCCAGGCGCCGCACCGACTCGTCGGTGTTCACCGCCACCACCAGGGTCGCGCCCAGTTGGGCGGCCTGGTCGAGGTAGGTCGCGTGGCCCCGGTGCAGGATGTCGAAGACGCCGTTGGTGAACACCAGCGGCCGCGGATAGCGGCCGTCGGCGACGGCAGCGACGCATTCGTCGCGGGACAGGACCTTGGATTCGAAACGGGCGGCAGGCATGCGGCGATTGTATCGCCCCGGCTCAGGCGCCGCCCAGGATGATCTGCTTTTCCTTGGGCACGATCAGGGCCGTCATTTCCTTGCGGTAGCGGTTCAGGTCCTTCACCGTTTCGAAGCTGCGGTCCATCAGCTTGGACAGGATGTGCAGGATACGGGTGGCGACCTTCTGCTCCCACACGCCGTCAAAGCGGATCTGCGTGTCCAGCCAGTGCTCCAGCCAGCCGGGTTCCGGCAGGCGCGACTGCACCGTGTCGTTGGGGAACAGGTCCTTGTTCACGTGCAGGTTGGTCGGATGCAGGGCCTGCTGCGTGCGGCCGGCCGACGCCATCAGCACGCCGATCTTGGAGAACGCCAGGCGCGCCTGCTCGCTCGTGTCCTGGCCGCGGTCGTGCAGCGCGCGGCGCATGTACTGCAGGTAGGCGCCGGCGTGGCGGGCCTCGTCCTGGGCCACGGTCTTGTAGATGGCCTTGATGACCGGTTCCGTGTGCCATTCGGCGGCGCGGCGGTACCAGTGGTTCAAACGGACTTCGCCGCAGAAATGCAGCATCAGGGTTTCGAGTTCGGGCGCGGCGTCGAACTCGAAGCGCACGTTGTGCAGCTCTTCCTCGGTGGGCACCAGATCCGGACGGAAGCGGCGCAGGTATTCGATCAGCACCAGCGAATGCTTCTGCTCTTCAAAGAACCACACCGACATGAACGCGCAGAAATCGCTGTCGCCGCGGTTGTCGCGCAGGAACATTTCGGTGGCCGGCAAGGCGGCCCATTCCGTGATGGCGTTCATCTTGATCGTGTGTGCCTGCTCGTCCGAGAGCTTGCTGCGATCGAAGTCGCCCCAGGGAATGTCATGCGCCATGTTCCAGCGCACGGCTTCCATGGTCTTGAAGAGTTCAGGATAAAGCATGGTCTGCCCTTGTATTCGTCCCGCTAGTGGGGCTATAGATATAGAGATTAAGAATGGCGCGCGCGCTGCCGGCGAGGGCGCTGCATTCATCCACCGCAGCGCTATTTTTCGCCGTGTACCGCGAAGCTATGATGACCGTTTCATGAATGAAACATGACAGATACCGTCTAGATCATCGCGCCGCCTATCGGGTCAAGGCCCATATCGCGACCCCGATGGCAACCGCGGCCACCCCAACCAGCGCTGCAACCAGCCGGTTGTTCTGTTCCTGGGCCCGCCGCAACTGGATCATCTCGGCCAGCAAGGCGGGCGAGACGTTGGGACGGCTCAGGTGGTCATGGACCAGCCTGGGCAAAGCAGGCAGCATTTGCGACCACTGCGCGGCTTCTTTTTCCAGGCTCTGCCGCAGCCCCTTGAATCCGACGCGCTGACGCATCCAGCGTTCCAGATAGGGCTTGGCGGTCTTCCAGAGATCCAGGTTGGGATCGAGCTGGCGGCCCAATCCTTCAACGTTCAGCAGGGTCTTCTGCAACAGGACCAGCTGCGGCTGGATCTCCACATTGAACCGGCGCGAGGTCTGGAACAGCCGCAAGAGCACCTGCCCCAGCGAGATCTCCGACAATGGCCGGTCAAAGTACGGTTCGCAGACGGCGCGCACGGCGCCCTCCAGTTCTTCTTCGCGCGTATCGGGCGGCACCCAGCCCGATTCAATGTGCAGTTGCGCCACGCGGCGGTAATCGCGGTGGAAGAAGGCCAGGAAATTCTGCGCCAGGTAATTCTTGTCGAACTCGGACAGCGAGCCCACGATGCCGAAGTCCAGGGCAATGTAGCTGCCCAGCGTTTCCGGACGGTCGGACACGTAGATGTTGCCCGGGTGCATGTCGGCGTGGAAGAAGCCGTCGGTGAAGACCTGGGTGAAGAAGATCTCCACGCCGGTGCGCGCCAGCGTCGGGATGTCGATGCCGGCCTCGCGCATGCGCTCCACCTGGCCCACCGGCATGCCGTACATGCGCTGCATGGTGAAGACCGTGGATGCCGTGTATTCCCAGATCACCTCGGGCACGATCAGCATGTCGCCGCGGCCGGACTCGGGGCCGAAGTTGCGGCGCAACTGGCTGCAATTGGACGCTTCTCGCACCAGGTCCAGCTCGTCGTGCAGGTACTTGTCGAATTCGGCCACCACTTCGCGCGGCTTCAGGCGGCGGCCGTCGGCGCCCAGGCGTTCGATGATGCGCGCCACCACTTTCAGCAGCGACAGGTCTTTCTCGATGATGCTGAGCATGCCCGGGCGCAGCACCTTGACCGCGACCTCGCGGCCGTCGTGCAGCACGGCAAAGTGCACCTGCGCGATCGAGGCCGAGGCCACCGGATCCACTTCGAACTGCGCGAACAGCTTCTCGGGCGGCGCGCCCAGCGCCGCCTCGATGCAGGCCGCGGCCTGCGCCGAGGGGAACGGCGGCACGCGGTCCTGCAAGAGCGCCAGTTCGTCGGCGATATCGGCGGGGATCAGGTCACGGCGGGTGGACAGCACCTGTCCGAACTTCACGAAGATGGGGCCCAGCGACTCCAGCGCCAGGCGCAGCCTCAAGCCGCGCGGCTTGCGCGGACGCGTGCCCAGGCGGATGACGCGCAACAGGCAGGTGGCCAGCGGATGGTTCAGGCTGGAGAGCACCAGCTCATCCAGGCCATAGCGCAGCGAAACCAGAATGATGCGGAAAAGGCGCAGCAAGGGAAACATGTATCAGGCGCCCCGCTTTGCGCTGGCGGATGCCAGGCGGGTTTGCAGCGCGGCGGCCGAGCGGGCCAGCGCCTCGGCGCGGGCGTTCAGCTCGGCCAGGTCCAGCCGCCACTGTTCCAGCGCCGGTCGGCTGGCCAGCATGCCGCTTTCCTCGGACAGGTACTCGGACACGTTCTCGGCCAGTCTCAGGCTGGCCGTGCGCGCGCCGCCGGCGGCCGCGCGCGCCCCGCCCACCAGGCGCAGCGCGGCGATGTCGCCCACCACCCGGGCCAGCGCGTCCTCCGGATCCCAGCGCAGCTGCTTGGACAGGTCCGACACCACCTGCGCCAGCGCCGCGTCGCCCGAGATATGGGTGGCCTCGGCGAAATCGGGGCGCTCGCGGTCCGCGCCCAGGCGCGGCAGCGGCAGTTTTTCAGGCGCGACCGTCAGGGTCACGTCGGGCACCACGGCCGCATCGGCCTGGGCCGCCAGGCCTTCGCTATCGATGGTGAGGCCCAGGCTGAAGCCGCCCAGCGCGAAACGCACCGTCTTGCCCGCATGCCGGACCAGGCGCTCGCGCGCCCAGTCCTCGCGCCGCAACAGGGCGTTGAGCGCGCTTACAGCCAGTCGCGAGGGGGTGGGCAGGAACGGAAGAGGCAGCATGGCGGTCTGCAACGGCCCCGATTGCGGGGGTTGCGGAAGTTAATGGGTAAATCGGGAGTGTAACGGGTTAGATGGCTGGGTGTTTTGCGCAAGCACATGGAAAAACCGGCCCTGTAAGGGCCGGTTCAAACAGATGCCTTGCGGCATCCGCAACGGAGGTGGGGATCGGCCCCGGCCGGCCAGGCTTAGCTGGCGAGATCCACCGGGATCTGCTGGATGCCTGCCAGCAGCCAGCCGCCATTGGCGGGCTTGAACAGGTTCCAGACTTCCTCGAAGCGGAAGGCCTCGGCGCCCGGCGCTTCGCGCAGCATGCCGGAGAAGCGCACGCTGGCCAGGTGGCCGTCGGACACGGTTTCGATGCCCAGCATTTCAGCGTTCAGCAGGACCACTTCGGTCTTGTTGGGCGCCGCGCCGCGCTCGGCCAGCTGCGGCTTGAGCTCGGTGATCAGGTCGTCGGTCAGGAACTCGCGCAGGCCATCGGTGCTGCCGCTGTCCCAGACGGCCTGGATGCGCACGAACTGCTCCTTGGCCTGCTTCAGGAAGTTGGGCGTATCGAAGTCACCCGGCACGAACCAGTTGTTGTCGTCGCCCATCTTGGGCATGGCGGCCGGCGCCGCGGCGGCGGCAACCGGAGCCGCTGCCGCAGGAGCCGCCGGCTTCAGCGTTTCACGCCACATCGGCTGCTGTTGCTGCTGGCCCGGCGCGTTGTTGGCGCCACCGAACGCGCCCTGCGTGGCAGTGCGCGGACCGGCGCCGCGCAGGCGGCGGATGATGAACATGACGGCGAACACGACCGCGGCGATCAGCAGCGCGGAGCCGAGGAACTCGGCGAAAGCGCCCGACAGGCCCATGCTGGAGAGCAGCGCGGCGATACCCAGGCCGGCGGCGATGCCGGCGATGGGGCCGAGCCAGCGCGAAGCGCCGCTCTTGGCGGCGGCGCCCGCAGTGGCAGCGCCGGCCGTGGCCGCGCCGGCGGCTGCCGGAGCGGCGGTAGCGCCCGCCGTGTTGCTGGCGGCGGTCGGCGGCGTGGTCGCCTGGCGCTGCTGGGTCACGTTGGAGGATTGTCGGCCGACGCTGCTGCCGCCGCCCGCACGGCGGGCTTCGGCGTCAAACGACGCCGTCACCAGTGCCGCGCCGGAAACGGCGATCAGCGCCGCGGCGACAAACCGCGAAAGACAGAATTTGGACATAGGTTTGCTCCCTCGTACTCGCGCTCCTGCCGCCCCGAGCAGCAGGAAGTCCCACGGACCGCGGGACCTTCGTCGCGACTTTTCTTACATTAATCTGAATACCGTAAGAATAACGGACAAGACGCCGCCCCACAAGTTCCCGCAGGGCGGCGAAAAATCCGGATGGCCGGGGCGGATCAGCCCAGCTTCACGCCTTCGTGCAGAGCGGCGATGCCGGCGGTCAGGTTGAAGTACTGCACCCGTTCCAGCCCGGCCGTGCGCAGCATGTCCGCCAGGGTTTCCTGGTCGGGGTGCATGCGGATGGATTCGGCCAGATAGCGGTAGCTGGCTTCGTCCTTGGCGACCTTCTTGCCCAGCCAGGGCAGCACATTGAAGGAATACCAGTCGTAGGCGGGGGCCAGCGGCTTGGCCACGCGCGAAAATTCCAGCACCAGCAGCTTGCCGCCCGGCTTCAGCACCCGGGTCATTTCAGCCAGGGCGCGGTCCTTGTGGGTCATGTTGCGCAGGCCGAAAGCCACGCTGACGCGGTCGAAATGGCCGGTGGGGAACGGCAGGCGCTCGGCGTCGCACACGGCGGTGGGGACCAGCAGGCCGGCATCGGTCAGGCGGTCGCGGCCCACGCGCAGCATGGAGTCGTTGATGTCCGTGAGCCAGACCTCGCCCGTGGGGCCGGCGCGCTTGGCGAAGGCCTTTGCCAGATCGCCCGTGCCGCCGGCAATGTCCAGCATCTTCATGCCGGGGCGGATGGCGGCGCGGCCGATGGTGAACGCCTTCCAGACGCGGTGCAGCCCGGCCGACATGAAATCGTTCATGACGTCGTAGCGCTGGGCGACCGAATGGAAGACTTCGGCGACTTTGCGGGCCTTTTCGCCTTCCGGCACCGTCTGGAAGCCGAAATGGGTCGATTGCGAGGCGGAATCCGCGGAATGTTGCGATTCGGAGGGGTTTTGCATGGTGAATTCCCGATATATCGTTCAATGGTAGCCTATCGGGCTCCCGCGGGCGGCCGGCGGACGCGGACGATGACGCCCGGCGGTCACATACCTGAAATATTGCGGCCATACTATCGCAATGTTCGCGCCGCGCCGGCGCTCAGAAGTGTGCCCAATCCGCCATGTCCAGCACCATCCTCGTCGTCGAAGACGAACCCGCCATCCAGGAACTGATCGCCGTCAACCTGTCCTTCGCCGGACACAAGGTGCTGCGCGCCTTCGACGCCGACCAGGCCCAGACCCTGATCCGCGCCGAACTTCCCGACCTGATCCTGCTGGACTGGATGCTGCCCGGCACCTCCGGCTTGGCCATGGCGCGCAAACTGCGCAACGACGAGCGCACCCGCGCCGTGCCGGTCATCATGCTGACCGCCAAGGGTTCCGAGCAGGACAAAGTCGACGGCCTGGAAGCCGGCGCCGACGACTACATTACCAAGCCCTTCTCGCCCAAGGAGCTGATGGCGCGCATCAAGGCCGTGCTGCGCCGCCGCGCCCCCCAGCTGACCGACGACGTGATCGACGTGGGCGGCCTGAAGCTGGATCCGGTGACGCATCGCCTGTCGGGCAACAGCCAGTCGCTGCAGATCGGCCCCACCGAATTCCGCCTGCTGCACTTTTTCATGACGCACCCCGAACGCGTGTTCTCGCGTTCCCAGCTGCTGGATCAGGTCTGGGGCGACCACGTCTTCGTGGAAGAGCGCACGGTCGACGTACACATCCGCCGCCTGCGCAAGGCGCTGGAACCCAGCGGCCACGACGCGCACGTGGAAACGGTCCGCGGCAGCGGCTACCGGTTTACTGCCCAGCTCCCGACGCGGTAAAAACTCCCGCACGATGATCTGGCTGCGCACTCTTTTCCTGGTCGCCCTGTGGGCGGTTGCCGCATTACTGGCCCAATGGCTCATAGGAGACCCGGCGGGCTGGATACTGTTTTCCTTCGCGCTGGCCGCCATGCTGCTCTGGCGCAGCTGGCGCCTGCACCTGGTGTCCCACTGGGCCAACCACCCCGATACCTCGCCGCCCGCTTCGGTCGGTCCCTGGGACGACATCCTCGCGCCGCTGTACCGCTACACCCGCGCCCGGGCCCGCGAACTGAACGAAACCCAGAACACCATGCAAGGCATGCTGGCCGCGGCGCAAGCGCTGCCGGACGGCGCGGTGACGCTGAACGAGGATTTCCAGATCGACTGGTGCAACCGCATGGCGCGCCAGCACCTGGGCCTGCGCCTGCCGGCCGACCGCGGCCATAACCTGCTGAACCTGCTGCGCGCGCCCGAATTCGTCGAATATGCGCACCGTCCGTCCTGGCCCGAGCCCATACTGGTGCGCCTGGGCCAGCAAGGCCAGGAGCGGCTGATGATGATGCAACTGACGGCCTACGCCAGCAACCAGCGCCTGCTGATCACGCGCGACGTCACCCAGATCGAACGCCTGGAAACCACGCGCCGCGACTTCGTGGCCAATGTCTCGCACGAATTGCGCACGCCTCTGACGGTACTGGCGGGTTTTCTGGAAACCCTGCGCGACATGCCCGCCGACGCCCTGCCCGCCGAACAACGCGAGCAGTACATCGACATGATGCACGAGCAGGCCCAGCGCATGCAGGCCATCGTCGAAGACTTGCTGACCCTGTCCACGCTGGAATCCTCGCCGGGCAGCGACCCGCGCGCGGTCAACATGGGCGCGCTGCTGCAGAAGGCGCGCCAGCAGATCGAGGCCCTGTCGGGCGGCCGCCACGTGCTGGAGTGGCACATCGATGAATCCCTGGACGTGCTGGGCGCCGAAACCGAACTGACCTCGGCCCTGTCCAACCTGCTGACCAACGCGGTGCGCTACACGCCGGACGGCGGCACCATCACCGTGCGCTGGGAGCGCGAGGAAGACGGCGGCGCGCGCTACAGCGTGCAGGACACCGGCATCGGCATCCCCGCGCGCCACCTGCCCCGCCTGACCGAGCGTTTCTACCGCGTGGACCGCGGCCGTTCGCGCGCGGTGGGCGGCACCGGCCTGGGGCTGGCGATCACCAAGCACATCGCCATGCGCCACGACGCCGAACTGCTGATCACCAGCGAACCCGGCAAGGGCAGCGTGTTCGCCCTGCGCTTTCCGCCCGACCGCATCGCCATCGACAGCCCGGCCTGAGCCGTCCGCCGGACCTGACGCAGCGCGGATGGTAAATTTCCTGCCATGCGCATCCTGGTCATCGAAGACGAACCCAAACTGGCCGACTACCTCAAGAAGGGCCTGTCGGAGCAAAGCCACGTCGTGGACCTGGCTCGCGACGGCGTGGACGGCCTGCATCTGGCGCTGGAAGGCGTCTACGACCTGATCGTGCTGGACGTGATGCTGCCGGGCGTGGATGGCTTCGGCGTGCTGGCCGCGGTGCGCGAACAGAAGGACACGCCCATCCTGATGCTGACCGCGCGCGACGCCGTCGAGGACCGCGTGCGCGGATTGGAAGGCGGCGCCGACGACTACCTGGTCAAGCCTTTCGCCTTTTCGGAACTGCTCGCGCGGGTGCAGGCGCTGCTACGCCGCGGACGTTCTCAGGAACCCACCCTGCTGCGCCTGGCCGACCTGGAACTGGACCTGGCCCGCCGGCGCGCCCAACGCGGCGGCCGCCGCCTGGACCTGACCGCCAAGGAATTCAATCTGCTGGCCCTGCTGCTGCGCCGCCAGGGCCAGGTGCTGTCGCGCACCACCCTGGCCGAGCAGGTCTGGGACATGAACTTCGACAGCGACACCAACGTCATCGACGTGGCGGTGCGGCGGCTGCGCAGCAAGCTGGACGACCCCTACGACACCAAGTTGCTGCATACAGTGCGCGGCATGGGCTACGTGCTGGAATCGCGCCCCGCGGATAGCCGCCCGGCATGAAGCCGCTGCGCATGCGTTCCATGCAGGCGCGGCTGACGCTGCTGCTGGGCGCCATCGCCCTGCTTGTGTCCAGCCTGGCGGGAGCCACGCTGTTCTGGGCGCTCAAGCGCGAAGTGGAACGGCAGGAAATCACCGAAGTCAGCGGCAAGCTGGAATTGATCGATCACCTGATCGACATGCAGAACAACGCCCGCGGCCTGAAAGACCTGGCCGCCACCTTCGACGAGATGCGCGCGGGCGAAGGCCAGCTGGGCATCTGGATCGTGGATGCGCACGGCCACTCCGTGTACGGCGGCCCCGCTCCCGAAACGCTGGCGACCGGCGACGGCAGGCAGGTCGTGCTGCAGACCGCCGACGGCGGCCGCATGCGCGGCCTGCGGGTCGCCATGAACGACCGCATCCTGCCCGGCGCGCAACTGACCGTGGCGGTCAGCACGCGCACCAGTTCGCAGTTCCTGTATGCCTATGGCACCGCGCTGGTGCTGATCTGCGCGCTGTGGGTCGGCGCGACCGTGGTGTTGGCGGCCTGGGCCGTCAGGCGCAGCATGGCGCCGGCGCGCAGGCTGTCCGAGCAGGCGGCCAGCATCCAGCCCGACAATCTGGCGCGGCGCCTGCCGCTGGAAGACACCGACCGCGAATTGCACGAGCTGGTCCGTTCCTTCAACCGCACGCTGGAACGCCTGCAGGCCGCCTACCAGCAGATGGAAGGCTTCAATGCCGACGTGGCGCACGAGCTGCGCACGCCGCTGGCCACGCTGATCAACGGCACGCAGGTCATGCTGTCGTCGCCGCGCGACGCGGCAGAACTGCGCGATGCGCTGGAATCCAACCTTGAAGAGCTGGAAGACCTGAAGACCCTGGTCAACGACATGCTGTTCCTGGCGCGCGCCGACCGCGGCGAACGGGCCGCGGACCTGGCGCCAGTATCGCTGGCCGCCGAAGCGCGACGCGTGGCCGAATACTACGAAGCCACGCTGGAAGAAAGCGGCGTGCATCTGCGCTGCGCAGGCGACGCCACCGTGGCCGCCAACGCCGGGTTGGTGCGGCGCGCGCTGGCGAACCTGATTTCCAACGCCATCAAGGCCACGCCCCGGGGCGGCGAAATCGTGCTGACCTGCTCGGCTTCGCCCGCGGGCGCGCGGGTGGAAGTGCGCAACCCAGGCCCGCCCATCCCGCCGACGGACCTGCCCCGCATCTTCGACCGCTTCTTCCGCTCCAGCCAGGCGCGCGCGCCGCGCAGCGAAGGCCACGGCCTGGGCCTGGCCATCGTGCGCGCCATCGCGCGCATGCATGGCGGCGAGGTCGACGCGGCCTCGGGCGCGCATGGCACCGTGGTCGGCATCACGCTGCGCGCGCCGGAGGGCCATGCCACCGCGGACAACATTACAAAATCGTAATGTGCGGGACAGAATGGGGTCACCCCCGTTCCTCTACAGTACGCTTGCAATCACATCGTCCCGCAACGGAGCATCATGAACCTTTCCCGTCTTACGCGCCGCCTGGCCCTTGCCGCGGCCCTGTGCGCGCCCGTTTTCGCCACCGCCCAGACGCCCGTCAAGGTCGAGGTCTGGAAGACCCCGACCTGCGGCTGCTGTGAAGACTGGGTCAAGCACATGCGCGACAACGGCTTCGCCGTCACCACCCACGACGTCCAGGACACTGGCCCCATCCGCCGCAACGCCGGCATGGCCAACTACGGTTCGTGCCACACCGCGGCCGTCGAAGGCTACGCGATCGAAGGCCACGTCCCGGCCAGCGACGTGCGCCGCCTGCTGCTCGAAAAGCCCGACGCAGCCGGCCTGGCCGCGCCAGGCATGCCGCTGGGCTCCCCCGGCATGGACGGCCCCGAATACGGCGGCCGCAAGACGCCGCATGACGTGGTCCTGGTGGACAAGCAGGGCGGCGCCAAGGTGTTCCAGGCCTACCGTTAACGCGCGAACCTTCAGGTTCTGTCCGGGCATCGCTCTTTGTGGCGATGCCCGTATCGTTTGTGCGCCTGAAACAATTCATCCATGCCGCCTCAATGGCTACTCCTTGCACTGCAGCAAAAATGGGCCACAATCAATAAAACGGATTCCTCACCCACCCCTCAGGCTGTCATGGCACAAATCGTCCTGTTCGAGAACATCCACCCGAGCGCCCGCGCTGTTTTTGAAGCCGCCGGCTACTCCGACATCGTCACGCATGCGGCCGCCTTGCCGGCGTCGCAATTGAGCGACGCCCTGCGCGGCGCTCAGGTGGCGGGGATCCGTTCTCGCACGCACCTGGATGCCGCCCTGCTGTCCGGCAACCCCGACCTGCGCGTCGTGGGCTGCTTCTGCATCGGCACCAACCAGGTCGACCTGGACGCGGCCATGCAGCGCGGCATCCCGGTGTTCAACGCACCGTTCTCGAACACCCGCTCGGTGGCCGAACTGGTGCTGGGCGAAGCCATCCTGCTGCTGCGCCGCATTCCCGAAAAGAACGCCCGCGTGCACCTGGGCCACTGGGACAAGAGCGCTGCCGGCGCATTCGAGACCCGCGGCAAGACGCTGGGCATCGTGGGCTACGGCAACATCGGCTCGCAGATCAGCACGCTGGCCGAAGGCCTGGGCATGCGCGTCGTCTATCACGACGTCGAAGCCAAGCTGCCGCTGGGCAACGCCCGGCCCGCGGCCACGCTCAACGAACTGCTGGAGCAGGCCGACGTGGTGACCCTGCACGTGCCGGGCGGCAAGACCACCGAAAAGATCATGAACGCGGAAACCATCGGCCGCATGCGCCGTGGCGCCATCCTGATCAACGCCTCGCGCGGCACGGTGGTGGATATCGACGCGCTGCATGCGGCGCTGAAATCCGGCCATCTGGCCGGCGCCGCGCTGGACGTGTTCCCGACCGAGCCCAAGGGCGCGGACGAGCCGCTGGCCAGTCCGCTGATCGGCCTGCCCAACGTGATCCTGACGCCGCACATCGGCGGCAGCACGCAGGAATCGCAAGAGAACATCGGCCGGGAAGTGGCCGAGAAGCTGGTGCGCTTCCTGCAGGCCGGCACCACCAAGGGCGCGGTCAACTTCCCCGAACTGCCGTATCTGGAGCCCGCCGGCGGCACGCGCATCCTGCACGTGCACCGCAACGCCCCGGGCGCGCTGGGCACGCTGGACAACCTGATGGCGCAGCATGGCCTGAACATCGTCAGCCAGACCCTGCAGACCCGCGGCCAGATCGGCTATGTGATCACCGACGTGGAAGGCGAAGTCAACGACGTCGTGATGTCCACGCTGCGCAGCCACCCCATCACGGTCCGCTGCGACCGGCTGTAAGCCACCGCCGCCGTGGCGGGCAGCGCGTCATGCGCCGCCCGCCAAACGGCTCAAGACTCTGCCGCGGCGGCCGCCAGGCATTCCGCCATCTTCTCCTGCACGCTGCCGGCATCGAACGGCAGCCGGCCTATCAGGCCGATCTCGCGGTGGAACGCCGCCTCCCCCAGCGGCAACAGCCGCAAGCCGGTCATGTCCAGCCGCCGCAGCTGCGGCAACAGCGCCACGCCCAGCCCCAACCGCACCATGTTGGCGATGGCGTCGATCTCGTCCAGCTCCACAGCCTCGCGCACCGGGATGCGCTGCTTCTTCAGGAACAGGTCCACCACGCGCCCGCCGAATGACGCGCGGTCGTAGCGGATGAAGGGCTGGCTTGCCAGCAGCTCGCGCCAGGGCGCGATGGGCATGGAAGCGGGCATGGCCAGCATCACCGGTTCACGCAGCAGGGGCTGCCAGCCGAGTTCGGGCGGCAGAGCGAAGGGCGGCTTGATCAGCATGGCCATGTCCACCTCGCCCGCATCCACCTGCCCCAGGAGCGACAGCGACACACCTGGCACGATGCGCACCCGCACATCCGGATAGACCGCGCGAAATCCGCCCAGCGCGCGCGCCAGCAGGTCCTGCTGCACCGACGCGATGGCGCCGATGCGCAGCAAGCCGCTGACATGGCCCGCCCCGCCAGCGGTAATCATCCGCTCGGCCATGGCGACCAGTTCTTCCGCCTGCGGCAGCACTTCGCGGCCGTGCGCATTCAGCACCGCGGCGCGCGCGCTACGGTCGAACAGCGGCCCGCCCAGGTAATCCTCCAGGCGCTTGATCTGGGCGCTGACGGCAGACTGGGTCAGGCCCAGCCGGGCGCCGGCTCCGGTAAAGGTGCCGTCCCGCGCCACGGCGATGAAGGTCTTGAACTCTTTGATCACGATCAATTATTTCGATGCTAAGTAGCAAAAAATATCGTTTTTCAATCAAAAAAACAATACCTAAACTACCCATCGATGCTAGGCCGTCCAAGCTTGCGATGGCTCGCAATCTGACTGATCATTTTTTCTTTGCCTGACCCGGAGCCTTCCATGACCGCTCAAACCAACCTGCCGCCGTTCCACCTCGCCTTCCCGGTCCGCGACCTGGCCGAAGCCCGCGCCTTCTATGGCGAAAAACTGGGCTGTCCGGAGGGCCGCAGCTCGCCCGAATGGATCGACTTCAACTTCTACGGCCACCAGATCGTCGCCCACCTGGCTCCCGGCGAATGCGGCCACAAGGCCACCAGCGCCGTGGACTCGCACAATGTGCCGGTGCGCCATTTCGGCGCGGTGCTTTCCATGGAACAATGGGAAGCGATGGCGAAGCGTCTGACCGACGCCGGCACCGAATTCGTCATCGAGCCCTACATCCGCTTCAAGGGTGAAGTGGGCGAACAAGCCACCATGTTCTTCCTGGATCCGTCGGGCAACGCGCTGGAATTCAAGGCGTTCAAGAACCTGGATTCCCTGTTCGCCAAGTAATCCGTCTCTACAGGTTTCGTGTCGTTGAACGCAAATTCAGAACCTCCTTCTCCGGCCGAAACCTCCTGGCGCATCCTGCCCCAGGGTGACCGCTGTCTGATCGTTTCCTTTGGCGACCAGATCGACGCCGACGTCGGCAGGACCTGTCTGGCCGCGGCCGGCAAGCTGCGCGACGCGCGGCTTGCCGGCGTGACCGATGTGGTGCCTTCCTTCGTCGCGGTGGCGGTGCATTACCGCCCCGGCGCCAGCGGCGGCCCCACCTACCCGCAACTGGCCGAGCGCATCGGACAACTATTGTCCGAAGGCATCGCCGCGGACGCCCTGGGCGGACGCGAGATCGACATCCCGGTCTGCTACGGCGGCGAACATGGCCCCGACCTCGCCGAAGTGGCCGACGCCGCCGGCCTCACTCCCGAAGGCGTCATCCAGCTGCACAGCCAGCCGCGCAGCATGGTCTTCATGCTGGGCTTCGCGCCCGGCCACGCCTATCTGGGCGTGCACGACGAAAAACTGAATATCCCGCGCCGCGCCTCGCCGCGCACCGCGGTGCCGCCCGGTGCCGTGGCGGTCGCCAACCGGCAGACCGTGATCTACCCGAACCGCCTGCCCGGCGGCTGGAACATCATCGGCGCCACGCCGCTCACCATGTTCGACCCGGCCCGCGAACCCGCCGCCCTGCTGCAACCCGGCGACTCGGTCCGCTTCGTGCCCATCAGCCCCGAGGAATTCAACCGCATCCGGGGAGCCCGGCCATGAGCGTGACCGTGATCAAGCCCGGCATGCTGTCCAGCTTCCAGGACCGCGGCCGCGAGGGCTACCAGCATCAGGGCATCCCCGCCGCGGGCGCCATGGACGAGCGCGCGCACCGGCTGGCCAACGCGCTGGCCGGCAATCAAGACGAACACGCCACGCTGGAAATAACCCTGACGGGTCCTACCCTGCGCTTTGACGCCGCGGCCTGCTTCGCGCTGGCTGGCGCCGACCTTGGCGCCACGCTCAACGGCCAGGACATTCCCGTCCACCGCCCGCTGGTGGCGCGGACGGGCGACACCTTGGCCTTCGGCGCCAGGCCGGCCGTGGGCGTGCGCGGCTATCTCGCGGTGCACAGCGGCTTTGCGCTGCCGCGCGTCATGGGCAGCGAAAGCACCTACCTGCGCAGCGGCTTCGGCGGCTTCCAGGGACGCGCGCTGGCCAAGGGCGACCAGGTGCCGCTGCATGCGCCGCTGGCCGCTGGCCGCGACCTCGACGCCTTGCAGGAAGCGCTGTGGAACCAGCGCGTCTACCTGCCGGCGGCGCTGGGCGCCAAGCGCCGCGAGTTCATCCGTTTCCTGCCCGGCATGCACTGGGAGGAATTCTCCGAGGCCACCCGCCAGGCCTTTGGCGGCGGCGCGGAGTTCCGCATCAGCCCGCAGTCCGACCGCATGGGCTACCGCCTGTTGGGCCCCGCGCTGGCCATGAGCCAGCCGCGTCAGATGCTGTCGGAAGCCGCGTGTTTCGGCACCGTGCAGGTGCCTTCGGGCGGCGAGGCCATCATCCTCATGGCCGACCGGCAGACCACCGGCGGCTACCCCAAGATCGCGCAGATCGCCACGGTGGACCTGCCCGTCCTGGCGCAGTGCGCACCGGGCCAGACGCTGCGCTTCCAGCTGATCGAACTGGAAGAAGCGCAGCGCCTGGACGGCGAACGCGAGCGCGCCTTCACGCAATTGCAGGACGCGCTGGCGCCGTTGCGCGCGCTCCTCGCCTAGAAAGGAATTTGCCATGACCACCCGCATCGACATGAACTGCGACATGGGCGAAAGCTATGGCGCCTGGACCATGGGCAACGACGCCGCGGTGCTGCAGTTCGTCAGCTCCGCCAATATCGCCTGTGGCTTCCATGGCGGCGACCCGGCCACCATGCGCAAGACCGTGGCGGCCGCGCTGGCGCGCGGCGTGGCGCTGGGCGCGCACCCCAGCCTGCAGGATCTGGCCGGATTCGGACGCCGCGTCATCCAGATCAGCCCCGACGAAGCCTACGACATCGTGGTCTACCAGATCGGCGCCTTGGCCGGCGTGGCCGCCTCGCAAGGCGCGCGGCTGCACCATGTGAAAGCGCACGGCGCGCTTTACAACATGGCCGCCAAGGACGAAGGGCTGGCGCGCGCGATCTGCCAGGCGGTCAAGGACGTGGACGCCTCGCTGATCCTGTACGGACTGGCCGGCAGCAAACTGATCGACGCGGCCCGTTCCATCGGCCTGGCCGCCGCCAACGAGGTCTTCGCCGACCGCTCCTACCAGGACGACGGCTCGCTCACGCCGCGCAGCCGCGCTGACGCGATGATCGAAGACCTGGATCAGGCGGTGGCGCAGGTGGTGCGCATGGTGCGCGAAGGCAAGGTGCGTTCGGTGGACGGCAAGGACGTGGCGGTGCAGGCCGACACGCTGTGCATCCATGGCGACCAGCCGAACGCGCTGATCTTCGCCGACGGCATCCGCAAGGCGCTGGAACAGGCCGGCATAGAAGTCCGCACCCCACCGAGGGAATAGGCGCGGCCGGCTAGGCGCGGCTGGCGAGGCGCGGCCGGCTCAGGCGCGTGCCTAGCGCGGCTGCGGTTCTTCCGCGTCCTGCAGCGCGGCCTGGCGATACGCCTGCGCCACGCTGGGCAGCACGTCCGCCAGATAGCTGCGCGTCAGATTGGCAGCACGCTCGACGTCGCGGCCGGCCAATGCTTCGATGACGCCGCTGGTGCAGGCCTGGATGCCGGTGAACGGCAGCGCCTGCCTGGCCAACAGGTAGCGCAACGGTTCGATCTGCTCGTAAAGCTTGCTGAGCATGCCCGCAAGCGGGGTATTGCCCGTGCTGCGGGCCGCAGCCAGATAGAACGCGCAGGCCGAGGCAATGGCGCCGCGCCCATCGCCCGACGCCAATGCCGCCCCGATGGCGGCGTCATGAAGGCGCAGCTCGGCCAGCAGCGGCGCCTGGTCGGCCGCTTCCGCCGCCTGGCGGATGCAATAGGCCTCGAGTTCGGCGCGCAGTTGGTACAGATGACGGATCTGCGCCTCGGTGTACAGGGTGACCCTGAAACCCTTGCGCTGGATATGGGTGACCAGGCCGCTCAGCTCCAGCAGGCGCAGCGCTTCGCGGATCGGGCTGCGGCTGGTGCCGAAACGCTGCTCCAGCTCCTGTTCGCGCAGCGGCTGGCCGGGACGGATGGTGCCGTCCACGATCAATTCACGAATCTGTTCCTGCAGGAAATACGGAATCGTGGCGGGCGCTTTGACGTCCAATCGGCTCCCCTTGTACTGCGCAATGCATGGTATGAGACTTCGTGAAGATACTAGAAATCTCTTGAAACATAAATAAGAAAATTGTTGCAGAGCGCCCTGCCGCCCTGCTTCAGTCCCAGTCGTCCCGATACACGAACTTCGGCATCTGCCAATTGAAGCGCAGGGCCAGCAGGCGCACCGCCAGGCCCGCGGCCAGCGCAATCGGCACCGCGGCGTTGGCGGACAGGCCCAAGGCCTGCGAGCCCAGGTACAGCCCGCCGGTCACGAAGGACACGCTGGCATAGAGCTCCTTGCGGAACAGCAGCGGCACCTCGTTGCACAGCACATCGCGCAGCACCCCGCCGGCGCAGCCGGTGATCATGCCGCTGATCAGCACCACGGTGATCGGCAGCTGCATCAGCTGCGCCACCTGGCAGCCGATGACCGTGAACGCCACCAGGCCCAGCGCATCGGCCAGCAGGAACAGGCTGCGCAGGCGCCGCATGACGGGCGCGATCAGGGCCGTAAAGATCGCCGCGCCCGCTGTCATCCAGAGATACTCGGGATGGACCACCCAGGTCAGCGGGTAATGCCCCAGCAGCACGTCGCGCAGGGAACCGCCGCCCAGGGCCGTCACGCAGGCAATGATGCAGACGCCCATCCAGTCCATGTCGCGCCTGCCGGCCGAAAGCGCCGCGGTCATCGCTTCCGCCACGATGGCGACAAGATACAGCGTGTGCAGCAAGGCGGGAGACAGATCCGGAAACATGGGCAGGCAGGGAGTTGAACTGGCCCCATTGTATTAAGGCAGCGGGGTAGCGGACGGCCATTGCCTGCGCGCCCGCCATCCCTTACCCTCGACTTTGCGTTGATATCTATCAAGTCCCCTTCCGCGCAGCCGCGCGAGAATGGGGATAAGGCCCGCGAGGGCGGAACGGCTGGAGCGACGCACGCGGGAGTCGGCGGTCCAACCACAACCGGGAGAGAACGTATGACACAGCAAACTGGCCCCATCCTGTTGGCGACCGACCTGAGCGCGCGCGGCGACCGCGCCCTGGACCGCGCGCTGCAGCTGGCCAAGGAACTCGACACCAAGCTCATCGTCCTGCATGTCATGGAATCCCATGCCACGCCGGCTCGCCTGACCACGCCCGTGTGGCGGCGCCTGTCGACGGACCACAAGGCGCTGGCCGAGCGCGAGCTGGCCGAGGACCTGGCCGCCGCCGACGTGGCGACCGAAGTGGTGGTGGTCAGCGGCGATCCGCTGGTCCGCATCATGGAAACCGCCGACAGCTACGGCTGCTCGCTGATCGTCACCGGCACCGCGCGCGATGAAACCCTGGGCCGCCTGCTGCTGGGCACCACGGTCGAAAAGTTGGCCCGCCAGGCACGCCAGCCCGTACTGGTGGTCAAGACCCGTCCGCGCCGGCCGTACCGCGACGTGCTGGTCGCCACGGACTTCTCCGCCGGCTCGCGCCAGGCGCTGCGCGCCGCGCTGCACCTGGTGCCGAACGCGGACCTGACCTTGTTCCACTCCTACGACGTCCCCTTCCAGGGCAAGAACACGCCGGATGACGCCATCACGCGCAGCTTCTACAAGGCGGCCGAGCAGAGCGCCCAGGACTTCATCGCCGAAACGCCCGAACTCGCCCAGGTCGCCGCACCCAAGGTGGTGCTGGAATGCGGCCAGCCGGAAACCGTGCTGTCGGAATACTCCTTCAACCACCGTTCCGATCTGGTCGTGACGGGCACCCATGGCCGCACCGGCATCCTGCGCACCGCCATCGGCAGCGTGGCCGAACGGCTGCTGGAGTCGCTGCCCAGCGACGTGCTGATCGTCAGGTTGCTCGGCGAGGAATAAACCCCGGTCCGGCCATGAAAAAACGGCGCCTCGGCGCCGTTTTTTTTGGACCCGCCGGCTTCAAGCCGGGGCCTGATCGCCCTGCTTCTCCATGGTTTCTATCGTGCCGCGCAGCAGATGCAGCAGCACCAGGCCCGGCAACGCGATGGCCACGGTCAGCAGGAAGAAACCCGGCCAGCCCATGGCTTCCACCAGCGGCGGCGTGAGAGGGCCGGCCAGGTAGGTCCGACCCACCGCCGACAGCGCCGACAGCAGCGCGAACTGGGTCGCCGAAAACTGCTGGCGGCACAACGCCATAAGCAGGCCAACGAAGGACGCCGTGCCCAGGCCGCCGCACAGGTTCTCGATTCCCACGCCCGCGGCCATCAGCCAGAGGTTCTTGGGACTGACGGCGATCAGCCAGTACGCCAGATTCGACACCGCCTGCAGCAGCCCGAACGCCATCAGCGACCGGTACAGGCCCCAGCGCGACATGAGCGACCCGCCCGCCAGTGCGCCGATGATGGTGGCGGCCAGCCCCAGCACCTTGTTCACCGTACCCACTTCCGTCGGCGTGAAGCCCGCGCCGCGGATCAGGAAGGTGGTGGACAAAGCCCCCGCGAACGCGTCGCCCAGCTTGTACAGCACGATCAGCAGCAACACCGCCAGCGCGCCGCGCCGCGTGAAGAATTCCCGCAAAGGCTCGCCCACGGCCTCGCGCAGCGTACGCGGCGGTCGGGCGACGTGCTCGGGTTCGGGCGCCCAGAAGGTCGCCAACGCGCACAACAGCATCAGCCCGCCCATCAACACATAGGTATTGCCCCAGCCTATCCACTGGTCCGCCAGGATCAGCGCCAGCCCGCCCGACACGATCATCGCCAGCCGGTAGCCCATGACCTTGATGGCCGCGCCGGCGCCGCGCTCATCCTTGCGCAGCACGTCCGTGCAATAGGCATCGAAAGCAATGTCCTGCGTGGCCGACAGAAACGCCACCAGCACGGCCAGCAGAGCCAGCGTCTGCAAGGCGGACGAAGGCGACAAGGCGCCCATCGCCATGATGGCCACGGCCAGCAGCAACTGCGTCAGCAGCATCCAGCCGCGCCGCCGCCCCAGCAAGGGCGGCGCGTAGCGGTCCACCAAGGGAGCCCACAGGAACTTGAGGGTATAGGCGCTGCCCACCAGGGTCAGGAAACCGATCTGCTGCAGCGGCACGTTTTCCACCGTGGCCCAGGCCTGCAAGGTGCCGCTGGTCAGGGCCAGAGGCAATCCGCTGGCGAATCCCAGGACCAGCAAGGGGGCCACGCGGGGGCTGGTATAGACGTTGGATGCAGCGGTAATGACGGTCTCCTAAAACAACGCGCCAGCGCACCGCTGGCGGCCGCAGGCTTGCGGCATTTTAGGGCCTATGCGCCCGCGCCGCAGGCAGCAGGCGTGTCGGAATGTCAGGGCGACGCGAAGCGGTACACCGCCAGGGTGCTGCGCCAGCTGGGCAGCAGCTTGACCTCGCGTCCTTCGTTGAAGGTGGCGCGTTCCAGGATGGACAGGCGCAATTCGCCGGCCAGCTGCTCGAAGTCGCGCAGCGTGCACAAGTGAATGTTCGGCGTGTTGTACCACTGGTAGGGCATCTGGCCCGTCACCGGCATGCGGCCGCGCAGGATGGCCCAGCCGTGCGGCCAGTAACCGAAGTTGGGAAACGACACCACGCCGTAGCGCGCCACCCGCGCCATTTCGCGCAGGATGTGCTCGGTGCGGTGCATCGATTGCAGGGTCTGCGACAGCACCACGGTATCGAACTGCTTGTCGTCGAACAGCGCCAGCCCGTCTTCCAGGTTCTGCTGGATCACTTCAACGCCGCGCCGCACGCAGGCGATGACGCAGTTGTCGTCCAGTTCCACGCCCGCGCCCCGCACCTGCCGGTGGTCGCGCAGATGCGCCAGCAGCGCGCCGTCGCCGCAGCCCAGGTCCAGGACGCGGCTGCCGGGCTCGATCCAGCTGGCGATGCGCGCCAGGTCGGGCCGCAAGACGCTGTGCGCGGGTCGGGGAGTCACGGGAGTCATGCGGAACGTCCTTCGGTCTGGGCGGCAACGCCGAGCCCGAGCTCGCGCGCGATGCGTTCGTAATAGCCGCGAACCACGGCATGGTAGCGCGCGTCTTCCAGCAGGAAGGCGTCGTGGCCGTGCGGCGCGTCGATCTCGGCGTAGGTCACGGGGCTGGCGTTCTTCAGCAGCGCCCGCACGATTTCGCGCGAACGTTCCGGCGGGAAGCGCCAGTCGGTCGAGAACGACACCAGCAGGAAATCGGCCTTGGCCGGAGCCAGCGCGCGGGCCAAATCGCCGCCGGTGGTGCGCGCCGGGTCGAAGTAGTCCAGCGCGCGCGTAATCAGCAGATAGGTGTTGGCGTCGAAATAACGGGTGAATTTCTCACCCTGATAGCGCAGGTACGACTCCACCTCGAACTCGACGTCGTAGCCGTAGTGGTACGCGCCGTTCTCGGCCGGCGCGCGCTGGGCGCGGCCGAACTTCTCGGCCATGTCGTCGTCGGACAGGTAGGTGATGTGGCCAAGCATGCGCGCCACCGACAGGCCGCGGCGCGGCACGGTGTCCTGCGCGTAGTAGTCGCCGCCGTGGAAATCCGGATCGGTAATGATGGCGCGGCGCGCCACCTCGTTAAAGCCGATGTTCTGCGCCGACAGGCGCGGCGTGCTGGCGATGACCACGCAATTGGCCACGCGGTCGGGCAACGTAATGGCCCAGCTGAGCGCCTGCATGCCGCCCAGCGATCCGCCCATCACGGCGGCGAAACGTTCGATGCCGAAGTGGTCCGCGACCCTGGCCTGTGCCCTTACCCAGTCCTCGACGGTCAGCACCGGAAAAGCGGCGCCCCAGGGCTTGCCGGTTTCCGGATTGATGCTGGCCGGGCCGGTCGAGCCGAAGCAGGAGCCCAGATTATTGACGCCGATGACGAAGAAGACGTTGGTGTCCACCGCTTTGCCGGGCCCCACCATGTTGTCCCACCACCCCACGTCGCTGGGATTGTCGGCCGCCTGCCCCGCCACGTGGTGCGAAGCGTTCAGCGCGTGGCAGACCAGCACCGCGTTGCTGCGCTGGGCATTGAGCGTGCCGTAGGTTTCGACCGCCAGTTCGTAGGCAGCCAGCGACTGGCCGCTCTGCAAGGACAGGGGCTCATCGAAACGGATGAAGGTGGGGGCAACGAGACCGACCGAACCGGGATCAGCGGAAGCGGAAGTCGTGACGGTTGCGGGTACGAACCCGCTGGCCGAATCACCGGCCAAATTTTGGGCAGGAGTGGTCATACGGACCTCTTTAGCTGGATTTATTGGAAGGCGCCCGCAAGCGGATCAGGCAAATCGGCGCCGAAAAATTTTGTACTGCGGCAGGAATTCTAGCACTGCTGACGCGCGCCGCAACGGCGGGCGGCCCATCCGGCCCGCCTGGCGCGCGCGGCGGCCATTCAGGCGCCGGCCTCCCAGGGCTCCTGGCCCAGGTACTCGTAGCGTTCGGTGTTGACGCGCGAGATGCGCCATTCCACCGCCTGCCGCTTGTAGGAAAACGCCACGCGGCGGATCTCCAGCAAGGGGCTGCCTTCGGCCACGCCCAGCGCCCGCGCCTGCGTGCGTTCGGCCACGCAGGTGCGCAGCCGCTCGTCGGTGGCGATCACATTGACGCCAAATACGTCCTGGTACAGCGCATACAGCGTGCTGGCGCGGTCGCGCAGGTGCGCTTCGGTCATGCCCGGAAAGCATGCTTCCGGCAGGCAGATCTCATCCATCATCACCACATCGCCGTTGAGCGACAACAGGTTGAGGAACTCGAACACCATGGCGCCAGCGGGCAGGTTCAGCTTCTCGCGCGCGATGGCCGAGGCCCGCACGCGGCGAAAGCGCAGCAGCTCGGTCGCGGGATAGGACTTGTCGCCGTCCTGCCGCACGATGCGGAAGAACTTGAAGAAATGGTGGTTGCGCGTGTGCACGGCCACAAAGGTGCCGCGGCCCTGATGCCGCACCAGGATGTTCTCCGCAGCCAGTTCGTCGATGGCCTTGCGCAAGGTGCCGATGGAGACACCGAAGCGTTCCGCCAGCAGCTTCTCGGGCGGGATCGCCTCGCCCTGCTTCCATTCGCCCTGCGCCAGCGCGGCCAGCACGGCCTGCTTGACCTGCGCGTACAGAGGACTGCCCAAAGGCACGGTCGAGGACAGGCTGGTGTTCATGGGTGCATCGCAAAAATCAGGAGCCCACAGTGTAGCGGCGGGGACGGAACCTGCTCAAGTCATACAATTCATATATATGATTTAGTTGACACACATGAAGCGCGGTCCTAAGATTTCCTGGCCGTAGCGATCCGCGCCCTGCCGCCGCACCAGCCGGGCGCCCCCAAGCCCAAGAGAGGAAGACAAATGATTCACGCCGTATTGCACGATGCCAAGGACACGGTGGCGGTCGCCGTCGTGGAAGGAGTCACCGCCGGAACGGAACTGAACGCCTGGATCATGGATGAAGACAAGATCATCCACGTGCGCGCATCGCAGGACATCCCCATCGGACACAAGGTGGCGATGAAGGACATGGCCGTGGGCGACACCGTCTTCAAGTACGGCGTCGACATCGGCCGCGTGGTGGAGCCCATCAAGGCCGGCCAGCACGCCCATGTGCACAACATCAAGACCAAGCGCTGGTAAGCCCCCCACCCCGCACAGGAATCCGCCATGTCCATCATCACCGCCTCGACCACCTTCCAGGGCTACCGCCGCGACAACGGCCGCGTCGGCGTCCGCAACCACGTCATCGTCCTGCCCGTGGACGATATTTCGAATGCCGCAGCCGAAGCCGTGGCCAACAACATCAAGGGCACGATGGCCCTGCCTCATCCCTATGGCCGACTGCAATTCGGCGAGGACCTGGAGCTGCACTTCCGCACCCTGATCGGCACCGGCTGCAATCCCAACGTCGCCGCAGTGGTGGTAATCGGTATCGAGGAAGGCTGGACCAAGCGCGTGGTGGACGGCATCGCCGCCACCGGCAAGCCGGTCATGGGCTTCAGCATCGAACTGCACGGCGACCACGACACCATCATGCGCGCCTCGCGCTGCGCCAAGGAATTCGTGCACTACGCCACGGCCCTGACGCGCAGCGAATGCCCTATCGCCGACCTGTGGGTGTCGACCAAATGCGGCGAATCCGACACCACCTCCGGCTGTGGCGCCAACCCCACCGTGGGCAACGCTTTCGACAAGCTGTACGCGCTGGGCTCCACGCTGGTCTTCGGTGAAACCTCGGAACTCACCGGCGGCGAACACATCGTGGCCGAGCGCTGCGCCAACGACGCGGTGCGCGAGCGCTTCATGTTCATGTTCAACCGCTACCAGGCCATGATCGACCGCTGGAAGACCAGCGACCTGTCCGAATCCCAGCCCACCAAGGGCAACATCGCGGGCGGACTGACCACCATCGAGGAAAAGGCGCTGGGCAACATCCAGAAGATCGGCAAGCAATGCCGCGTGGACGGCGTGATCGACAAGGCCGAGATCCCGGACGGCCCGGGCCTGTGGTTCATGGACTCGTCCTCCGCCGCGGCCGAAATGGTGACCTTGTGCGCGGCCTCGGGCTACGCCGTGCACTTCTTCCCCACCGGCCAGGGCAACGTCATCGGCAACCCGATACTGCCGGTCATCAAGATCTGCGCCAATCCGCGCACGGTGCGCACCATGTCCGAACACATCGACGTGGACACCAGCGGCCTGCTGCAGCGTGAAATCGACCTGAACCAGGCCGGCGACAAGCTGCTGGAATGCATGCTGGCCACCGCCAACGGCCGCTGGACCGCGGCCGAAGCGCTGGGCCACCGCGAATTCGTCCTGACCCGCATCTTCGAAAGCGCTTAATCGCGCCTGTCGTCCCTGGCAACGGCGCGTCCGCAAGCAGGATTGCGGACGCGCCGTCCTGCCGCCAGCATTTCCCCGCAGCATCGTCTCAGAACCACACCAGCAGACCCGGGCGACATCCGCCACGGCAGCACAGGCGGTTGCATTCCTACCCGGGCGTCCCCCAAGGAGGAAGACAGATGAACAGCGAACACGATCACCATCCCGACGCCGCGCAACGCCGGCGCCTGCTTGCCGCCCTGGGCGCCGCCGGCCTCTGTGCCCTGGCGCCCTGGCAGCGCGCGCTGGCGCAGAAAGCCTGGCCCGAACGTCCGATCAATTACGTGGTGCCCTTTCCGCCCGGCGGCCTGACCGACGTGGCCGCGCGCCAGGTCGGCAAAGCGCTAAGCGACGCCGAGCGCTGGAACGTGGTGGTGGAAAACAAGCCCGGCGGCAGCGCCAACATCGGCGCCGCCCACGTTTCCCATGCCGCTCCGGACGGCTACACCTGGCTGGCGATCACGCTGTCGCACGCCGCCAACGCGACGCTCTTTGCCGGCAAGGCGGGTTACGACCTGACGCGCGACCTCACGCCGCTGGCCGGCCTGGCGTCCTCGCCCATCATGGTGGTGGTCAACGCCAAGAGCGACATCAAGAGCATGGCCGATCTGGCCAAGGCCGCCCGCTCGAAATCGCTGTCGGCCGGCTCCAGCGGCAACGGCACGCCGCCGCACCTCACCCTGGCGCTGTACCAGAAGCTCACCGGCGTGCCGATGATGCACATCCCCTACAAGGGCGGCGCGCCGTCCCTCACCGACCTGATAGGCGGCCACCTGGACGTGGTGTTCTCCAACTATCCGGAATCGCTCTCGCACGTGAAGAACGGCTCGTTGCGGGCGCTGGCCATCACCACCCGCGAACGCAGCGCGGACCTGCCCGACGTGCCCACCGTGAAGGAAGCCGGCCTGCCGGACCTGATCGTCGAGAACTTCACCGGCGTGCTGGCGCCCGCAGGCACGCCGCCGGAGCTGGTGCAGCGCATCGGCGACGCCATCGTGCGCCAGGTCTCGCAGCCCGCCATGAAGCAGGCGCTGCTGCAGCTGGGCTTCGTGCCGCAGCCGCGCGGCCCCGCGGAGTTCGGCGCCTACCTGAAGTCCGAGGTCGACCGCTGGGCCAAGATCATCCGCGACGCCAACATCCAGATCGCCTGAGCACCGTGGAGTCCCAACCGATGCATATCCTCATTTCCGAGTTCATGGACGCGCCCGCGGTCGACGCGCTGCGCCAGCGGTTCAAGGTGCGGTACGAGCCCGAACTGGTGGAGCAGCGCGATGCCTTGCTGGCCGCGGCGGCCGACGCCGACGCCCTCATCGTGCGCAACCGCAGCAAGGTCGACGCCGCCCTGCTGCAGGCGGCCCCGCGGCTGCGGGCCGTGGGCCGCCTGGGCGTAGGGCTGGACAACATCGACCTGGACGGTTGCGCCGCGCGCAACATCGCGGTGATACCGGCCACCGGCGCCAACGCGCGCGCTGTCGCCGAGTACGTCGTGGGCGCCATGCTGATGCTGCTGCGCGGCGCCTACGGGTCGACGGCCGAGGTCGCGGCGGGCGCATGGCCGCGCAACGCGCTCTCGCAGGGGTTGGAGGCGCACAACCGCATGCTGGGCATCGTGGGCTTCGGCGGCATAGGCCGGCTGACCGCAAGCCTGGCGCAAGGACTGGGCATGCGCGTGGCCGGCTGCGACGCCGCGCTGCCGCCAGACCATCCCGCGTGGCGGGAGACCGGCGTCACCGCCCTGCCGCTGGACGAGCTGCTGGCCCAGGCCGATGCCATCACCCTGCACCTGCCGCTCACGCCCGGCACGCGGCGGTTGATGGACGCCGGCCGCATCGCGCGCATGCGGCCCGGCGCCGTGTTGATCAACACCTCGCGCGGCGGCATCGTGGACGAGGCCGCGCTGGCGGATGCCCTGCGCACGGGCCATCTGCGCGGCGCGGCGCTGGACGTGTTCGAACAGGAACCCCTGCCCGCCGGCAGCCCGCTGGCGGGCGCGCCCAACCTGATCCTGACGCCGCATATCGCCGGGCTGACGCAGGAAGCCAACACCCGGGTTTCCGACATGGTGGCCGCCGGGGTGACAATGGCGCTTACCGGCGGCGACCGATGAAGCCACACGGCCCGGCGCGCGCCCTTGAAGAGAAGGATATGGCTCACATCTATCTGGACGAACTGCAACTCCTGGCCGCGGCCGGCCTGGCCGCCGCTGGCGCCAACCCGGCCATGGCCGACAGCACGGCGCGTGCGCTGGTCTTCGCCGAAAGCCAGGGACTCAGCTCCCACGGCCTGTCGCGCGTGCCTTTCTATGCCGGACACCTGCGCGCCGGCCGCGCCATCGGTACGGCGGTGCCGCGCATCGTGCATGAGCGCGGCGGCGCCGCGCTGATCGATGCCGGGTCCGGCCTGGCCTTTCCCGCCTGCGCCATGGCGATCGAACAGGCCGGCCTGCGCGCCCGCGAGCATGGCGTAGCCTTCATCGGCGTGGCCAACAGCCACCACTTCGGCGAAGCCGGCTACCACCTGGAAGCCCTGGCCGACCTCGGGCTGGTGGGACTGGCGCTGAGCAACTCGCCCGCAGCCATGCCCGCCTGGGGCGGCAAGCGTCCGTTATTCGGCACCAACCCCATCGCCGCGGTCTTTCCGCGACGCGGCGGCGCGCGCCTGGTGATCGATCTGTCGCTGTCTCAGGTCGCGCGCGGCAAGCTCATGATCGCGGCCCGCGACAACCAGCCCATCCCCCTGGGCTGGGCGCTGGACGCCGACGGCCAGCCGACCACCGATCCCAAGGCCGGCCTGGCGGGCAGCATGCTGCCCGCGGGCGGCGTCAAGGGCGCGATGCTGGCGCTGATCATCGAACTGCTGGCTTGCGCGCTGACCGGCTCGCACTTCGGTTTCGAGACCGAGTCCTTCTTTGTCGACGAAGGCGGCCCGGCGCGGCTGGGCCAGGCCTTCATGGCGATCGACCCCGGCGCCCTGGCGGGCAACAACGCCTATCTGGATCGCGTCGAGGTCCTGGTCGACGCCATGCTGGAAGATGAAGGCGTGCGCCTGCCGGGTGATCGCCGCCGCAAGCTGCGCGACGAAGCGCTCAAGCATGGCGTGGAGATTCCCGATGCGTTGATGGCGCAATTGCGCACGATGTCGGGCGCGGGGTAGGTCAAACCCCGCGGCTGAACCAAAGTATCACCGGCGCCAGCAACAGGAACGCCACGGTCGACACCAGCACCGCGCCAGCCGCGGTATCGCCCTGCGTCGTGTAGCGCTTGACGTACATGTAGCTCACCACGGCGCAGGGCATGGCCATCTGCAGGCTCAGCGCCCCGGCCAGCACCGGTTCCAGATCCAGCGCCCACACCACCGCCAGCCCCGCGCCCAGGCCCACGGCCAGGCGGATGGCGGCGACCTTGGCGCCGTCGCGCAAGCCGTTGGACGGAATCAAGGCCAGCGCGTGACCCAGGCTCAGCAGCATCAGCGGCACGGTTACCGCGCCCAGCATGCGCGAGGTCTCGATCAGCCATGCGGGCACCGGCACGTGCATGAGACGCAGGGCCACGGCGACCAGCGAAGCCAGCAAAATCGGACTCTTCCAGCTGCCCTTGGTGTTGACGCCCGGCAACAGGCGCACCGCGATGGTGTGCATGACAAAGGAACTGACCGCGAAGAACGCGACCGCCACCGACAGGCCCGCGTCGCCAAAGGCCATCTGCGAAATCGGCAGCCCGAGGTTTCCGGCGTTGGGCAGGAAGGCCGTGGGCAGCAGCGTACGCACGGGCAGCTTCCATGCCTTCAGCAACAACGCGCACACCAGGGCGCACAGCAGCAGCGCCAGCAGGGTCGCCACCGCCACGTCGGCCAACGCGCGGTCGTCCAGGTGGGTGGTGACGAAAGTGTGGAACACCAGGGCCGGCGTGGTCACCGACGTCACCAGCATGGTGATGAAGGAACCGCCGAACGGCAGGTCCCGCTTGCCCCAATACACCCCTATGCCCGCGCAAAAGAGCAAAGGCAGCATCAGCACGATCGATGAAAAATAGAACTGCACGACGGCAGACATGCGCTTATTCCGTTAGAGATAAGAGGTTTGATGCATGAAGGCATCATCGCTTGCCGGGCAACGCGCCCGGGCGGCAGCATGGAGCAACTCGTCAATCGCCGGGCTTCTGCCCCCAACCGCCATGTCAGCCACCGCACATTCCGCCACGCCCCCGCATCTGGCCACACACGTGGCCACAAACCCGGCCGCGAATCCCACCTTGAACGCCGCGTCTGGTCCGGCCCGGCCCATCAAACCCCTGTCGGAACGCCAGGCCAGCTGCCTGCACTGGGCCGCCATGGGCAAGACCAGCTGGGAAACCGCCCGCATCCTGGGCGTCAGCGAAAGCACGGTGAATTTCCATCTGTGCAACGCCTGCGAAAAGCTCGGCGTGCGCGGCCGCCGCGCCGCAGTGGTCGCGGCATTGAGACTGGGCCTGATCGCGCCCGTCACGGCTTGATGACAACGGAACGCAGGAACTCATGCGCCCGCTCGGCCGGCAGGCTTTCCACGGTGCCGGCTGCCACGGCCTCGATCAACATGGTGTCGGTCACCCAGACCCTGGCGCGCAGCCAGCCCGGCTTGCCCATGGCCTTGCCCTGGACCTCGATGTCCTGCCCGTAGGCAGGCCATTCATTGGGCGGCGGCGATTGCATGTTGGCGTAGAGCGAATGCATCAGCGCCATGCCCAGCGCCTGCTTGGCGGCCGGATCCTTCGCGATGTCGGGCGGCAGCGGCGCCGATCCCACGGCGAAGACCGCCTCGCCCACGGTGGCGCTGGCCAGGGTAAAACGCAAGGTATGGGTATCCAGCTTCAGGTCGCGGGTGTCGGTCGTAACCCGGTCCGGAAACGCGGCGCGCGCGTGGCCGTCGGCCACGTCGACTTCGCGCCAGTTGTAACTGGGCGAGCAGGCCGTGATCAGCAGGGCCAGCGCGACAATTGCGCCGGCTTTCTTGAACATGAAACGAAACAGCGATGAAATCGTCATTACCCGAGGACCTGGACTGTCTATTCATTTCGAGGAAGCCAGAAATTGTCGCCGATTTCGATGACCCCCGCGCCCGACGGCACGCCACTGGCCAACTATGTGTGGCCAGCCGCGCCCAACGTGCCCCCGCCGATCGCCGGCCTGGGCACCCCCAGTATCTACCTGCTGCACGGACTTAGCGAGCATGCCGGGCGCTATGACCGCCTGGCGCGCTGGCTGACCGCGCGCGGCTGGACGGTGGGCGCCCATGACCACCGCGGCCATGGCCGCTCCGGCGGGCGGCCCGCCACCCTGAACCATGAGGACGATCTGGTCGTCGATGCGGTCGACCGCCTGCGGGCCTGGACCGCGGCCCATGGACGCCCGCCCATCCTGCTGGGCCACAGCCTGGGCGCGCTGGTCGCGGTGCGGATCGCCCTGCGCCGCCTGGCCGAGATCGACGGCCTGGTGCTCAGTTCGCCGCCGTTCGTGGTGCACGTGCCGCCGTGGGTGCGGCGCACCCTGACCTGGATGTCGCTGCATGCGCCCGACCTGCGCGTGCCCCACGGCCTGGCGCCCGCCCGCATTTCCCACGACCCGGCCGTGGTCAAGGCCTACCGCAGCGATCCGCTGGTGCGGCGCCAAATGACGGGACGCCTGGCGCGCTTCGTAAACGAAGGCGGCCGCGAGTCCCTGCGTGAAGCCCCGCTGCTGGCCTGCCGCACCCTGCTGATGGTGGCGGGCGACGATTCCATCGTCGCTGCCGAAGGCAGCCGCCAGTTCGCCCAGCGCGCACCCGCCGAACTGCTGACGCTGCGCTGGTACGACACCGCCTGGCACGAGATTTTCAATGAAACCGCCCCCATCGCCGACCCGGTCTACGCAGACCTGGACGAGTGGCTGGCGCGCACCGCTCAAGCATTGTCCCTGTCCCCAGTATTGGCTCCCTCGGCACAGGAGGCCGGCACCCCGTAAAATCCGGCGACAGACCCAAACGAGAAGAACCCGTGACTGATACTGCCGCCAACCGCCTCTCCCGCCTGGAGGCCAACCGATCGCTGCTGACCCAGACCCTGCGGGGCATCGAAAAGGAAGGCCTGCGCGTGGACGAACAGGGTGTCCTGTCCCGCAAGCCGCACCCCGCCGGCCTGGGATCGGCGCTGACCAACGAACACGTCACCACCGACTACTCCGAATCCCTGCTTGAACTCATCACGGGCACGCACAAGGACGTCGACGCGCTGCTGGCCGAACTGACCAACACCCATCGCCACGTCTACAGCGTGCTGGACCATGAACTGATCTGGAATCAGTCCATGCCCGCCACGCTGCCGCCCGAAGCAGACATCCCCATCGCCTGGTACGGCAAGTCCAACACCGGCATGCTCAAGCACGTGTACCGCCGCGGCCTGGCCGTGCGCTACGGCAAGACCATGCAATGCATCGCCGGCGTGCACTACAACTTCTCGCTGGCCGAAGACCTGTGGTCCGTGCTGGACACGCAGCCGGGTAGCCCCCAGGACCGCCGTTCGCGCGGCTACATCGGCCTGATCCGCAATTTCACGCGCTATTCCTGGCTGCTGATGTACCTGTTCGGCGCCGCCCCGGCCTTGTCCAGCGACTTCCTGCGCGGGCGCGAACATCCGCTGAAAAAGCTGGATGACAGCACGCTGTACCTGCCCTACGCCACCAGCCTGCGCATGAGCGACCTGGGTTACCAGAACAAGGCGCAGTCGCAGCTCAAGCTCTGCTACAACGACCTGGACACGTTCCTGGGCCGCTTGTACGACGCCGTCAGCCAGCCCTGGCCCGACTACCAGAAGATCGGCACGCACCGCGACGGCGAATGGATCCAGCTCAACACCAACGTGCTGCAGATCGAAAACGAGTACTACTCGAGCATCCGCCCCAAGCGCGCCACTGGCCGCTGCGAACGCCCGATCACGGCGCTGGCGGAACGCGGCGTACAGTACGTGGAAGTGCGCTGCCTGGATATCGATCCGAACTCGCCGGTCGGCATCGACGCCAGCACCAGCCGCTTCGTCGACGCCTTCCTGCTGTTCTGCACCGCGTCCGACAGCCCCTTCTTCCCCGCCAACGGCTACTGTCAGCGCAGCGCCGACAACTTCTCGACCGTGGTCAAGGAAGGTCGCAAGCCCGGCCTCATGCTGGATCGCGAAGGCCAGCCCATCGGGCTGGCGCAATGGGGCCACGAACTGCTGGACCAGATCGCGCCCTACGCCGCGCTGTTCGACTCGGCCATGGGCGGCAGCGCCTATGCCGAGGCCCTGGCGGCCCAGCGCGCCAAGCTCGATCAGCCCGACTCCACGCCGTCGGCGCGCCTGCTGGCTTCGCTGACCGACAGCGGCCTGTCGTTCCATGACTATTCGCTGGACCTCAGCCGCAAGCATGCCGACGCGCTGCGCGCCCAGGCCTTGCCCGCCGACCTGGCGGCAGCGTATGAACAGGCCGCCGCGCAGTCCACGGCGGAACAGCTGCGCCTGGAGCAATCGGACACCGAGGATTTCGATACCTATGTGGCCCGCTACCACGCCGCGCTGAAGGCCCCGCGCAAATAAGGCGTATCGTTAGGGTTTTGATCCGCGCCGCCGGCCCTCCGGCCGGCGCGGACCGCTCTGTCACATCAGGAGGTTTCCCCCATGCGCCGCACCGCAACATTCCTGTTGGCCTTGGCCACCAGCGTGGCGGGGATAGTCCATGCCGCGCCGCCGCCCATGCAAACCGTGGAATCGGTGGACCTGAAGCGTTACGCAGGCATGTGGTACGAAATCGCGAATTTCCCCATGTTCTTCCAGCGCGACTGCGTGGGAGACACCACCGCCGAATACACCGCACATGCCGACGGCACGGTCGGCGTGAACAACCGCTGCCGCACCAAGGATGGCGACATCGATTCGGCCTCGGGCACCGCCACCGTGGTGGAAGGCAGCAACAACGCCAAGCTCGAAGTTTCGTTCTTCAAGCCGTTCAAGGGCGATTACTGGGTGATCGGCCTGGACCCCGAATACCGCTGGTCGGTGGTCGGCACCCCGGACCGGAAATACCTGTGGATCCTGTCGCGCTCGCCGCAGTTGCCCAAGGAAGAACTGGACAAGGCCCTGGATGCGGCCAAGGCCCAAGGCTATCAGCTGGATGAATTGCGGTTCACGCCGCAGAAATAAGACGCGCCGCAGCGCTTAACCGGCGTAGTCCCGCGCCAGCCGCACCACCGTCACGCCCGGCTTCAGCTGGCGCAAGGACGGCATGACCAGCGTGCACTGATCGTACGGCGTCACGATGGGTTGGCCGTCGGCCCAGCCTATCGTCGATCCGACGTGCTCGAACGTTTCCAACCCGGTCCAGGGCTGCGAGAAGCGCAAGTCCATGGATGGCGCGACCACCGCGTCCGTCACTTCCAGCACGCGCTGGTTTTCGGCATCCGGCAACAGCCAGCCCGCCGGCACGTCCGCCGCATCCGCCACGCCCGACTCCAGCAGCATGCGCGCCACCATGTCGCGCGCCACGTCGCGCGCAGCCAGCTCGCCATGGAAACCGCATTCGATCAGCAAGGCGCAGGCGTCTTCTCGGGCGGGATCGCCGAACTGGCCGAAGTCGCGCATGCGCACGCCGTCCTTATGCCCCGCGTCCACGATCACGTGCTGCGGCGCCTTCAGGCGGCGCGCCAGCGCAATGTTGCGCGGCAGGACGCCGGTCAGCAGCAAGGGCGCACCCGGCTCATGCATGGAATGCAGGTCCAGCAGCCAGTCCGCGCGCTCCACCCAGGGACGCAGCTCGGCGCCGCGCCGGCGGTCCGGCGTCGTGGGATTGTCCAGGCGTTCGGCACTCCAGACGCGATTCATGTCTTCGGCGACGAAGCGCGAGGCGTCGTGGTTGGCGTGGTCGAAGCGGTCGAACGCATCCAGATTGCAGAATGCCAGCGTCAGGCTGCCGCGGCGCGGCCGCACGCCCGCCGCCAGCAGGTCCTTCAAGGCCCAGGCGCCGCACAGCTCGTTGCCGTGCACCAGCGCGGACACCATCAACGCGCGCCCCGGAAGGCCTGAATCGAAATGCCACACGCCAGGGGTGCCGGTATTGCCGGCGCGCTCGGCGCTCAGGTCGGGTACGGGAAGCTTGAATTCCATGGATGTCGTCCGCTGCGGTACTAGGGTGTTGCGATGATCCGGTTTCGGATCACTGGGCTTCGATCTTGGCGGCCTTGACCAGCGCGCCGTATTTCCTGGTTTCCTCGGCCTGATAGGCCGCCGGGTCCAGGCCCGGTTGCGACAGCACACCGCCGGCTTCCTGCATCTTGGCGCGGAACTGCTCCGACTTCAGCGTGTCGGCCAGCGCGCTGCGCAGCTTGGCGGCCACCGGCTCCGGCAAGCCGGCCGGGCCATAGAGCGCGAACCAGACGCTGATGTCCACGGACTCGAACCCCGGGGTTTCCGCCAGGGCCGGCAGGTCCGGCGCCACCGGCGAGCGCTTCTTCTCGGTCACGCCCAGCGCCACGATCTTGTCGGCGCGCACTTGCGGCAGGCCCGAGGACAGCACCAGCATGCCGTAGTCCAGTTGACCGCTCATCAAGTCCGTTACCAGCGGCGCCACGCCGCGGTACGGCACGTGCTCGGCGCGCGTGCCGGTCGACTGGTTGATCATCTCGCCGGCCAGGTGCAGGGTCGTGCCCACGCCGGAAGAACCGTAGTTGAAGCTGCCGGGCGCGGAGGCGCGCAGCTTCTGCAGGTATTCGGCGGCGGTCTTCACGCCGGAATTCTTGCTGGCGGCCAGCAGCATGGGCTGCGAGGCGATCACGCCCAGCGGCGAAAAGTCCTTCACGCTGTCGTACTTGACCGCGTTGTTGATCATGCTGGCGATGACCATCTCATTGGTCGAGCCCAGCAGCAGCGTGTAGCCGTCAGGCGCGGCGCGCGCCACGCGCTGCGCGCCGATGGTGCCGCCGGCGCCGCCCACGTTCTCGACCACCACGCTCTGGCCCAGGCGCTTGGCCAGTTCTTCGCCAAACAGGCGGGCGGTCAGGTCCACGCTGCCGCCCGCCGGGTAGCCGACCACCAGAGAAATGGCGCGTTCGGGATACTCGGCGTGGGCGGAAGGCGCCGCGGCCAGCGCCGAGACGGCACAGATAGCGGCTAGCGCGCCGCGCAATGGATGCAGGACGGATTTCATGTTTTCTCCCTGGGGTGCTGAGGCGGACGGCGGCGCCGTCTCATTTAATGTTTCGGGAGCTATTCTCGGGCGTACACCAGGGATATTTCGTGCTGAATCGACACATGGCCGTGCGGATTCGGCACACGCCGGACGCGCGGCTGACGGATTTCACGCCTTGCGACTGGCCGTCGCTTCCCAGGCCGCTTCGGCCAGGTCCGCCAGGCGCGCCCGCGAACGGTACAGCCGCACCTCGAACGAGATTTCCTCGCTACGGCCGCCCAGGGCTGCCAGCGCGCCGCGGCGGCAGTCCGCCGCCACCATGGACCACGGCAGCCAAGCCACGCCCAGCCCCTTGGCGACCGCGCCATGCGCCGCGTCCAGCGAATCGCTGCGCAAGAATGGCGCCAGGGCGTACGGCGTGGCCTCCAGGCGGTCGCCCACAATGCGTTCCATCGCGAGGCCGCCCGCATAGGTGATCAAGGGCACGGACGGACCGCCTTCCTGCAGCACGTAACGGGGCCGGCCGCGGGAATCCGCCTGGCTGACGGGCACGAGCTTGTCTGTGCCCAGGGTCATGTAACGGTAGCGCCCCGGGCTCAGCTGCACCGACAGGGCCGGATGCTCGTAGCAGCACAGCAGGTCCACCCGGCCCTGCTCCAGCCGCGCCGCCATGTCCTGCATCATGCCGGTGGACAATTCGACCTGCGTGCCCTCGGTCAACACCTTGGGCGTGCGGTGGCGCAGGCGCGCGATCCAGTCGGCCACCAACGTGCGGGCCAGGCTGCGGCCGGTGGCGATGCGCAGCACCGCCTCCCCGCCTGCGCCGAAACTGCGGATGCGATGGCGCACCTGCCCCATCTGCTCCACCACCTGCGTCGCGGTCTTGAGCAAGGCCTCGCCTTCGGCGGTCAGGACCACCGGCAGGCGCTGGCGTTCGATCAACGGCGCGCCGGCCCAGGCCTCCAGCGCGCGGATGCGTCGGCCGAACGCCGGATGAGTGACGTGGCGCAGCTCGGCCGCGCGCACGAAGCTGCCGGTCTGCGCCAGGGCAATCAGGTCTTCAAGGAGTTTCAGGTCGGCCATGGACGTCAAGCTTACGCCATCGGCCGGCCGTTCACTTGGCGCCCAGCCCCATCATCGCCAGGGTGGCGCGGGTCAGATCGCTGTCCGGATTTTCCAGTTCATTGACCAGGTCAAAATGATTGCAGTGCGGCGTCGGAATACGGGTGGAGGCCAGCCCCGCAGCATTCCACGCCGCTTCGTACGCCGCCGTCTGGTTCTTGAAACCCTGCGTCTCCAACCCGCCCACGGCCAGCAGCATCGGGCCTGCACGTTCCGGCAGATGGAAGATCGGGCTTTGGTGCGCGGCCTGCTCGGGCGTGAGCTGCAGCCAGGTGTTGGGCAGGATATCGCACAGCGGCCGCAGATCGAACAGCCCGCTCAATGCCAGCGTGCCCTTGATCACGTCGTCCGGCACGCCGTAGCGTGCCTGCCATTCGGGCGCGACCAGCATGCCGGCCAGATGGCCGCCCGCCGAACTGCCGCTGACGTAGATCCGTTCAGGGTCCACGCCATAGGCCGCCACGTTGCGGTACAGCCAGGCCACGGCGGAGCGCACTTCGCGCACCACTTCGCCCAGGGTCGCCTCGGGCACCAGCGTGTATTCCAGGGTAGCCACGGCGGCGCCCGCGGCGTTGAAGGCCTCTGCCATCACGGGCGCGTCTTCCTTGCGCTGCGCGCGCCAATAGCCGCCATGGATGAACACGAACAGCGGCGCCCGCGCCTGCGAGGCGGCGGGCAGGAACAGGTCCAGCCTTTCATCCTGGCCCATGCCGTAGCGCAGGTCCAGCACGCCCGGGCGGCGCGTGCGCACCCGCGCCGAGGACTCGGCATAGCGGCGCACGCAGGCGTCGAAATCCGGCACCGATTCGCGCGCGTTGTATTGCACCTCGCGCTCGGCGATGGTGGGAAAGAAGAGATCGATGTCGCTGTTATGCATGCCTGGCCTGCGATGTTGGCTGCGATTGGGGCTGGGAGATGATGCGTTCGATGAACTGCGCGGTCTTGCGGTAGTGCGCGGCGAGCATGGCGACCGAGCCTTCCACGTCGCGCGAGATGGCGGCGTCCAACAGCTGGCGGTGCTCGTCGTCGACGTTGCGCTCAGGCCCGTAGGCGGTCGCGCCGGCGCGCGCCGGACGGCGGTAGCGCTCGGTCTGCGCGTAGAGCTGGGTGGACAGGTCCAACAGCCAGTTGGAACGGCACGCGCCGATCAGCGCGTGGTGGAACTCCAGGTGGCGCGCCTCCAGCAGCTCGTCCAATTCTTCCGACGGCTCGGCGGCCTGGTCGGCCCGCTGCGCGGCCAGCGTCAGCGCATGGTACGCGCCGACCAGGCGCGTTTCCCAGGCGTCGTCGGCGTTGGCCAGCGAGCGGCGCAGCGCGTCGCAGTCGATCAGGATGCGGGTTTCACAGGCGTCCCACATTTCTTCGACCGACAAGGGCGCGATGCTGAAGCCGCGCGACGTGGTGCTGATGACCATGCGCTCGCTGCGCAGGCGGTTGAGGGCTTCGCGGATGGGAGAGAAGCTGCTGCCGTAGCGCTGCTTCAGCAATTCCAGCCGCAAGGACTGGCCCGGCGCGAAGGCGCCGCGCATGATGTCGCGCCGAAGCAGGCGGTAAACCTGCTCGGACAGCGTGATTTCCTCAATGCCGGCGCTCCCGTCCGATCCGGGATCGTCCTGGCGGGAAGCTTTTATTCTAGGCTTCAAGATGGTCTCCAGATGTCAGCGGCCGGGGCGCGTATCCGCGCACAGGCGGCTCATTCTACCCGCGCGGCCTGTTCATATGCCCAGGTAGCGCTGCGCCAGCTCGGGCTGGGCGGACAGCTCGGCGGGCTGCCCCGACCAGGCCACCCGGCCCTTGTCCACGATGTAGTGGCGGTCCACCAGCGTCGCCATTTCGGGCAGGTTCTTGTCGATCACCAGGATGGTCTGGCCTTCGGCCTTCAGCGCCCGCAGGCAACGCCAGATCTCCTGGCGGATGAGCGGCGCCAGCCCCTCGGTGGCTTCGTCCAGGATCAGGAGCTTGGGGTTGGTCATGAGGGCGCGCCCCACCACCAGCATCTGCTGTTCGCCGCCCGACAGCGTGCGCGACGACTGGCCGCGGCGCTCTTTCAAACGCGGGAACAGCGTGTAGACCCGCTCCAGATCCCATCCGCCCGGCGCGGTGCGCGAGGTCGCCACCAGGTTTTCCTGCACCGTCAGCGAACCGAACACGCGCCGGCCCTCCGGCACCAGCCCCACGCCCAGCCGCGCCACGCTGCTGGGCGCGGAGCGGCCCAGCGTGCGGCCGCGAAACTGCACCGCGCCGCCGGTGGCTGGCAGCATGCCCATCAGGGTCTTGATCGTGGTGGTCTTGCCCATGCCGTTGCGCCCGATCAGCGAGATCACCTCGCCTTCACTGGCCTCGAACGACATGCCGAACAGGACCTTGCTGGACCCGTAGCCGCCAGTCAGCCCTTCAACCTTCAACATGTTCTTCTCCCAGATACGCCGCGCGCACCTCCGGATGGCGGCGCACCTCCTCTGGCGAACCACTGAACACCACGCGGCCGTAGACCAGCACGCTGATGCGGTCGGCCAGCGCGAAGACCGCGTCCATGTCGTGTTCCACCAGCAGGATGCCGTAGTCGCCCTTCATGCCTTGCAAGAGCCGGGTCATGCGCGCCGATTCCTCCGGCCCCATGCCGGCCATGGGCTCGTCCAGCAGCAACAGCCGCGGCGAACGCGCCAGCGCCACCGCCAGCTCCAGCTGCCGTTTCTCGCCGTGCGCCAGGTCCGCCGAACGCACGTGGCGACGGTCCTCCAGCCCCACGTGCGTCAGCCACTGCATGGCCTCGGTCTTCAACGCCGCGTCATGACGCGGATTGGACCAGGCCTGGAAGGCGCGGCCGCTCTTGAGCATGCGCGACAGGATCACGTTCTCCAGCGCGGTGTACTCCTGGCACAGCTCGGTGATCTGGAACGAACGACCCAGCCCCAGGCGCGCACGCTCGAAGGCGCGCAGCGCGGTCACGTCCTGCCCATCCAAATGGATGGTCCCGGAGTCCGGCCGGATCTCGCCGCAGATCTGCGCGATCAGGGTGGACTTGCCCGCGCCGTTGGGGCCGATGATGGCGTGGATCTCGCCGGCGCGTACGTCCAGGTCCACGCCGTTGGTGGCCACCACCGCGTCGAAAGCCTTGCGCAGCTGCGTCAGGCGCAACAGGCTGGCGCTTGCGTCAGTCGGCATGGCGCGTCTCCAGCAGCTTTCCGAACAGGCCCTTCTGGCCCCACAGCACCACCAGCACCAGAATCGGCCCCATGTACAGCAGCCAGTGCTCGGTCAGGGACGACAACATCTGCTCCAGCCCCAGGAATACCGCCGCGCCCGCGATCGGCCCGAGCAAGGTGCCCACGCCGCCCAGGATGACGATGGCCATGAGTTCGCCGGACTTGGTCCAGGCCGCCATGTCGGGCGTCACCAGCCCGGCATAGTTGGCCCACAGCACGCCGGCCAGCCCCGTGCCCACCGCCGACAGCACGAAGGCGCTGAGCCGGTACGGCGTGGGCGCCACGCCCAGGTTGATGGCGCGCCGCTCGCTCTGGCGCAGCGCCTGCAGCACCATGCCGAAGCGCGAGTTGGTCACGCGGATGCACAGCAGCGTCCAAAGGGTCAGCAGCGCCAGGCACAGGTAGTAGAAAACCATGGGGCTTTCCAGATTGATGCCCGGCAGCTCATTGCGCTGCGGAATCATCAGGCCATCGTCCCCGCCGTAGAACTGCAGCGACACCAGCACGAAGTACACCATCTGGCCGAACGCCAGCGTGATCATGATGAACTGCACGCCGCGCGTGCGCAGCGCCAGATAGCCGAACAGCCAGCCGGCCAACGCGCACACGATGAGCGCTATCGGCCACACCACAAGCGCCGCGTTGCTGCCAGCCCAGCCGAAGATCGGACCGGCTTCCGAAGTATGGAAGGCGATGATGCCGACCGCATAGCCGCCCAGCCCGAAGAACATGGCATGGCCGAAACTGACCATGGCGCCATAACCGATCACCAGGTCCAGGCTGACCGCGGCCAGGCCGTAGATCAGAAAGCGCGTCACCACGCCGATCAGAAACGGCGAACCCGAGGCCAGCGCCGCGGCCGGCAGCAGGATCAGCACCGCCAGGCCGCCCAGCCCCCAGCGGGCGCGGTTCGTAAGTGTGTACGCCATCTTCATCCTCGCGCCGGGAACAGCCCGCCCGGCTTGGCGATCAGCACGATCGCCATCAGTACATAAATGCTTGCCGAAGCCATGCCTGCGGCCAGCGGGTCCGCGGTGGCGGGCGAGAACATCGTCGACAGCAGCTGCGGCAGGAACGCGCGCCCCAGGCTGTCCACCATGCCCACCAGCAAGGCGCCAGCCAGGGCGCCGCGCACCGAACCGACCCCGCCGATCACGATGACCACGAAGGTGGTGATCAGGATGCGTTCGCCCATGCCGATTTCCACCGCCAGCAAGGGCGCGGCCATCACGCCGGCCAGCCCGCACAGCAAGGCGCCCAGGCCAAACACCAGCGTGTAGAGCTTGCGGATGTCTATGCCCAACGCGTCGACCATCTCGCGGTCGTCGGCGCCCGCGCGGATCAGCATGCCGATGCGCGTGCGGTTGACCAGCCACCACAGGCCCACCGCCACCAGCGCGCCAATGGCGATGAACGACAGGCGGATCAGCGGATACTGGAATCCCGGCGCCAACGTCACCGCGCCTTCCAGGAAGCTTGGGATGCCCACCAGCGGCGGACGCCGCCCGAAGATCAGGCTGACCGCTTCGTTCGAGAACAGCAGCAGGCCGAAGGTGGCCAGGACCTGGTACAGGTGATCCCGCTTGTACAGCTTGCGTATCACCACCACTTCGACCGAAATGCCGTACAGGCCCGCCCCCAGCAGCGCCGCCAGCACGCCCGCGAGGAACGAGCCGGTGGTGCCGATGGCGTACGCCGCGCAGTAGGCGCCCACCATGTAGAACGAGCCATGCGTCAGGTTGACCACGCCCATAATGCCGAAGATCAGCGTCAGTCCGGCTGCCAGCATGAACAGCATGGCGCCGAACTGCAGCCCGTTGAGCAGCTGTTCAAACAGGAGCGTCATGACGGCATCTTGCAGAGTTGCGCGTAGGCGTCCTTGTCATCGGACACCAGCTTGCGGACCAGCTTCGGCGACAGGCTGCCGTCGCTGCCTTTCTCGATGCGCATCAGGTACAGATCCTGGATCGGATGCTGGTTGGTGTTCATGCTGAACTTGCCGCGCAGCGACGTGAACTCGGGCTTGCGCAGCGCGGCTCGAAACTCAGCCGCCTTGGACAGGTCGCCGCCGGTAGCCTTCAGGCCCGCGCCAATCAGCTGCGCGGTGTCGTAGGCCTGCATGGCGTAGTCCGTCGGCACACGGCCATAGGCGTCCTTGAACGCTTGCACGAAGGCCTTGGATTGCGCGTTGTCGAAGTCCTGCGACCAGATGCCGGTGATGTAGGCGCCGGCCGACGCGTCACCCGTGGCCTGGATCATGCGCGCATCCATCGAGAAGCTGGGCATCAGCATCGGGATGCTCTTGTTCAGCCCGGCCGCCGCGTACTGCTTGACGAAGTTGATGCCCGTGCCGCCCGGATGGAACTGATAGATGGCGTCGGGCGCCAGCGAACGCAGGCGCGCCAGCTCGACCGAGAAGTCCGACTGGTCGAGCTTGGTGTAGATTTCGGCGACCACTTCGCCCTTGTAGGTGCGCTTGAAGCCTTCGATGGCGTCGCGGCCCGCCTGGTAGTTGGGCGCCAGCAGCACGACCTTCTTGTATCCCAGTTCGTTGGCCGCCACGCCGCCGGCCGTATGGAAGGCGTCGTTCTGGTAGGACGCCACGAAGTAATTGGGATCGCACTTTTCGCCCGCGAAGTTCGACGGGCCGGGATTCAGGCTGACATAGAAGGCGCCGGACTTCACCACGCTGGGCACGACCGCTGCCAGCACGTTGGAGAAGTTCACGCCGGTATAGAGCTTGACGCCCGATTGCAGCAGGCGGTCGGCCGCCTGCTTGGCGTTGGCGGGCTTCAGGCCGTCGTCCTCGATCACCAGCTGCACGGGCACGCCGCCCAGCTTGCCGCCGCCCTGCTTGATGGCCAGGTTGAACGCATCGCGCTCGTCCTCGCCGATGTAGCCCGCCGGCGTGGACAAGGTGGCGATGAAGCCGATCTTGACCGGTTCCGCGGCATGGGCCGCTCCCATGGACGCCGCGGCGCCCAGCGCGACGGACAACGCGCCGCCCAGTATCTGTTTCTTGATCATGTTTTTCCCCTTGGAGACTGCGTTGCCCGCCGCGGCGCGGCCAGGCGTTTTCTAGACCGCCACCACCGGATGGCGCAGCGTGCCGATACCTTCGACGCAGGCCACCACCACGTCGCCCGGCCACAGCCATTCCTGCGGCTTGCGGCCCGCGCCCACGCCTTCAGGCGTGCCGGTGGCGATGATGTCGCCCGGCTCCAGCGTGATGCCCGCGCTGATGTCCGAGATCAGGAACGGCACCTTGAACAGCATGTGGCGCGTGTTCGAGCCCTGCTTCTTCTCGCCATTGACCGTCAGCCACAGATCCAGCACCTGCGGATCCGGGATCTCGTCGGCGGTCACGATGCACGGGCCGAAGGGCGCATAGGTGTCCTGGCCCTTGGAATAGATCCACTGGCCGGCGCGGCGGCAATCGCGCGCGCTCATGTCCAGCATCACGCTGTAGCCGAACACATAGGACAGCGCATCGGCTTCGGCCACGCGCGAGGCGCGGCGGCCCATGATCACGGCCAGCTCCACTTCCCAGTCCAGCTGCTGCGTGATCTTGGCGTTGTGCTCGATGGCGTCGCCCGGGCCGATGACGGTGGTGGGCGGCTTGGAGAAGATCACCGGCTGCTTGGGCAGGTCGGCCGAGGTATCCAGCGTGCGGCTGGATTCCGCCACGTGCTCCACGTAATTCAGCCCGATGCCGAAGATGTTCTTGCGCGGACGCGGAATCGGCGCCAGCAGCTTGACGTTTTCCTGCGGCAGCGCGCTGCCCACGGGCCAGTTGCCGCGATAAGCCTCCATCAGCTTGCTGGCCTGCGCCACCGCCACGGGGCCCAGGTCGATGAAAGCCAGCATGTCGTCGGGCAGGTCCACGCCGCCTGCACGGCCCAGCAGGGCCAGGTCAATCACATAGCCTTCGGCCAGCGCGCCCAGGCGGGCAGCGGCGGTGGGATGGGCGCGAAAAGTTACCAAGCGCATAAGAACTCCATAAATTCAGGACGAGTTGAGTCAGGCGCGCGGGCCCGGCCCGCGCGGCGGATGAAAAATTCAAGAGGGATCGGGCAGCGCTAGATCAGCACTTGATGGCCGTCGTTTTCCTTGACCGCTTCTTCGCGGTAAAGCGCCAGCGCGCGCATCACGGGCAGGTCGTTGAAGCTGAACAGGCAGGCGTCGTCGTTCGATGAAAGATTGACGTGTTCATGGATGGCCCACGAGGGCACGCAGAAGATGTCGCGTTCGGTCCAGTCGTAGCGCTTGCCGTCGATGATGGAATAGCCGCTGCCCTTGGCCACCTGGTAGATGAAGCTGCCGGTATGGCGGTGGGCCTTGGTGTGCTCGCCGGGCCGCAGCAGCTGCATGCTGGCGCCGATGGTGGGCATGACCGGGCCGCCCGTGGCCGGGTTGACGTATTCGAGCAGGATGCCGTCGTAGGGGCTGCCGGCGGTAGTGCGCGCATAGCGGCGCAGCGCCTCGTAGGTGGGCTCCCATTCGTACTTGAAGAGCGGCGAATACGGCTTGGTCCAACCGGACACCTGAGGCCGTAGCGCCGGGTTGGCCCAGGCGGCGGTGGTGTCGTCCACCGGATAGGTCACAGTCTGGTTCAGGTCCGGATGCACGGCATAGAAACCGGCCTCCATGGCGTTGACCAGCGGAATGTCCAGGCCGTCCTGCCAGATGCAGGTAGTGCCGTCTTCGGCCACGCCGTGCTCGTGCCAGGTGCCATTGGGCGTCAGCACGAAATCGTTCGCGCCCAGTGTCATCTTGTGGCCGTCGACCACGGTGAAGGCGCCCCGCCCTTCCATGATGAAGCGCAGCGCCGAATGCGAATGCTTGTGGGCGGAAGCCAGTTCGCCCGGCTTCATGACCTGCAGGCCCGAGTACAGCCAGCCCACGGCGGCGGCCACGTCGCGCCGGCCCGGGTTGTTCAGGTAGATCACGCGCCGGCCTGCCTCTTCGGGCGAAACCAGCTCGGAAGAACGCAGCACGTGGCCGCGCAGGTCCTGGTAGCGCCACACCACCGGCACCGAGGCCGACCGCGGCGCCCACGGTTCGATCTTGTTCGCCACCGTCCACAGGGCGCCGGTCTCCAGGCGGGCCAGCTCCTGGTAGTAGGCGATGAGCTCGGGCGAGTCGGCCACATTGGCGCGGCCTATGGTGTCCTCGCGGTACGCGTCATAGCGGTTCGCTTCCATCCCTTGCCTCTTTTTATAAAAATTTAAATATTTTCGAAAATAATAGAGGCCAGCGGAAAATCGGGCAATGAATGCGCGCTAGGGGTTTTCCCAGGCTGATTGAAAATTGTTGGCGCGGTGTCAAACAATACTGTACAAAAACACAGTGCAACGTGATACATTTCGCTCGCCCAAAAACTGTCGTCCAGGAGAACCCTGTGTCAGAAGCTGCCCATCTCGTTCAGTACATCGTCGTTCCCTACCGCGCCGCCGCCGATGGCGTCGCGCCTGGTGAAATCCGCGCCGCCAGCAGCGAGTTCGGCGCCATCCGCATCGCCAACTCCATGGCCTCCAAGTTCGCCGGCGTTGCCGCCTACGAAGTGCTGGTGGACAAGGAAACCGGCGACATGGAATCGCCGCGCATCCTCGCCCAGATCGGGACCGTACCGGCGTTGGACGATTGAACGCGTATCCGCCGTGCCGGGCCCAATTCGGCCCGGCGACGACGCCTGCTCGTCAACGAGTCAGGTTATGAATTTTCTTTGATTTGAATAAGTATTTTCTAGCTTCATTAACGCAAGGATGTCCGGCAGCATGCGGGGTTGCGCGCAATTCGCCCACCCACTCTTGCCACCAAGAAGCAGCATGATCCGCCGACTCCCCTTGCACGGTTCCGCCATTGCCGGGCTTCTGTTCCTTGCTTGCGCGCTGACGCCCGCTGCGCACGCGGCCGAATCCCCCGACTGGCCAAGCAGACCCGTGACGCTGGTGGTGCCTTTCCCCCCCGGCGGCGGCAATGATGCAGTGGCCCGGCAGATCGCCGGCCCGGTGGGCCAGGCACTGGGCCAGCCGCTGGTCATCGAAAACCGGCCGGGCGCAGGAGGCACCATAGGCTCGGCGGCCGTCGCCCGGGCACGCCCCGATGGATATACCCTGCTGCTCTGCTCCACCAGCAGCCTGGTCATGGCGACAGCGCTTTATCCCGGCTTGCCGTACCGCGTCGAGGATCTGGCTCCCGTCGTCCACATCGCCGATACGCCGACTATCTGGGTGGCCGATCCGGCCGTATCTGCCAACAATCTCCAGGAATTCATCGCGGCGGCCAAACAGGCGCCCGGCAAATACGGCTACGCCTCGGGCGGCAAGAACACCATGCCCCACCTTGCGGGCCAGACAGTCAGCGCGCGCAATGGCCTGGACATGCTGCATGTGCCCTACCGCGGATCCACGCCGGCTTATGCGGATCTGGCCACGGGGCGCGTGAACGTGATGATGGACAGCATCATTTCAGCGTTGCCCTTTATCGAGTCTGGCCGTGTCAAGGGTTTGGCCGTCAGCACGGATCAACGCCTGCCGCAGATGCCGTCCGTACCGACCTTGGCCGAACAGGGCCTGGACGATTTGGGCTTCGAAGGCTGGGTCGGCATTTGCGCGCCGCGCGACACCCCGCCCGAGATCAGCGCCAAGGTCGCCCGCAGCGCGCAGCTGGCCTTGGCCCAACTCGCGTTGCGGGAAACATTCGCCAGGCAGATTGCGGAACCGGTAGGAGACGGCCCCGAAGCGTTTGCGCAGACGATACAGCGCGATGCCATCGCGTGGCGGCAGATCATCGCGGCGTCCCCCAACGAACCGGACTGAGGGGCAGACAGCGCAGACCGAAGCGCGGCTGCGCTCAGGCGGCAAAAGTTGTCTCGTCCGCCACGCCATCTGAGACCAGCCGCGCTACCTCGCAAATGCAGTCGGCCATGGCTGCGCGCAACGGAATCGCAGGCTGGTCGACATAGGCGGCGAAGTAGGTCTGCTTCGGAAAGGGCCTGGGAAATGGCAGCCGCACCAGCTTTTCCGAATCGAGTTCGCCGCGGATGAGTTCGAGCGGCAGTACCGCGTAGCCCGCACCCGCAACGGCCAGCCGCAGCATGACCGTCAGCGACCTCACGACGATCAACTTGAAGCCTTGCATCTGCGGAGATGAGAAATAGCTGGCAATCGAGGAGTACAGCAGCGAATCCACCGGATAGGACAGCAGAGGCAGCCGCTTCAACTGATTCATCGACGGCTCGACCTCGCCGCGCATCAGGCTCGGGCTGCAGACCCAGACGTAATCCAGCCCCAGCAATTGCCGGTTGACCACCGTCGGCTCTTCGATGCTGCCCAGCAACAGTCCGATGTCGAGCGCCCCCCCAAGCAATTGCTGTCGTATATCCGTACTGGTCAACGATTGCAGGTGCACGGTGACGTTCGGCCATTGTCTGCTCAAGGCGGCGGCCATAGGCTCGAGTATGGCTTCCGCGACGGTTCCGCTCAGGCCGATGCTGATCTGGGTAAGCCGTACGTCCGTGGTCGCGAACCGGCTGGTGAAGGCTCTCGCATGAGCCAGCAGTTCTTCCGCGGGTCCAAGCATTTCAGCGCCGACTGGCGTCAAGCTCAGTTGCTTGCCCTTCTCCCGCACAAAAACCCTCACCCCCAGTTCTTCCTCGAAGGCTGCGATGCGGGCAGAGATGGCCGCCTGGGACGCGTGCAGTTCTTCCGCGGCCAAGGTCATTTTCTTGAGCCTGGCGGCTCGGACAAACGTTTCCAGAAACCGGAGATTCATGCGTGGATATCCTAAGCCTGAGACGCAACCCAAGCCCCCGGCCGGCATCAGGACAATCCGCCAGGAATGGGATAGGCCATCAGAATCAGAATCTGCAGGGAGCTGGGCTTCGTTGTTGCGATGCTGCAATGCATCAAAATGCTGACTGGATTAGCCAGCAAACGCTGATTCCAGAAAAAAATACGGCCGGTCAACCCATTTTTTTCGTGGACCGCAGACGCGGGTGGCGACCTGCGGATCTGAACACAAAGCGGGAGACAAGGCTCCCGCTCATAATCCCAAGCAATTGATTTTAACGAATTTTCCGAGATTTCCACATAAATGGACCCTATCAGAACTTCGTGTTTTTTTGTGTGCTTCAACCTTGTAAGAGTTTGCCAATCGACGCGGGATCAGGATGCTGGATAATCGAAATATTCCGCGTGTTTCACTGCAACAAAATTAATCCACATTGCCGTCGCCCAGACGGGCGCATACCTGGTCAGATCCAGTACCTGCGGGTAGACAGCCGCGTATGGCGCTGGAACGTCTGCACAGGATCGGTTGTTCAAATTGTGAAGAATCGGCAATAAACAATCGTTGCCTGAATTTGAAATCCGCCACGCGCAGAGGCAATCAAACGTTTCCGATCCAGCGCCTGCCATCGTCCGCCCGCGTTCTGCCAGGCAGTGATGATCCAGTTAAGTCAGCGCGATGCCGCCGTCGACGCGCAGATTGACCCCGGTAATGAACCCGCCGTCGTCCGAAGCGAGAAACAATGCGGCGCGCGCCAATTCCGCAGATTGCGCCAGCCGCCCAAGCGGAATCAATGAGGCCATGCCCTGTTCGAATGCGGGCCGATGCGCCGCGCCCACGCCCAGCTTTTCCAGAATGGGCGTATCCGTAGGACCGGGGCTCAATACGTTGAAACGAATCTTGCGCGACTTGAATTCCAGCGCCCAGGCGCGCGCAAACGCCTCGATGGCGGCTTTGGAGCCGGCATAGACCGCATGGTTTTCCAGCACTTTGGCGCTGGCGATGGAGCCAGTGATGATGATGGAACCACCGTCACGCACCAGCGGCAGGACCTTGGTGACGCCGAAGAACACGGCGCGCGTGTTGGTGTCGAACTGGACGCCATAGCTGTCCACGCTTACCGCGGTCGAAGGCTCGATGTTATTCATGCCGGCGTTGGCCATGTAGATGTCGACGGCGCCGAACCGTTCACGGACTTCTGCCGCCACGCGGTCATGCGTGGCCAGGTCGGCAACGTCCCCAACCATGCCGAAGGCGGACGCTCCAAGTTGCGCCACCGCCGCGTCGACGGCATCTTTCCTGCGCCCGAGGATGGCCACGCGCGCGCCTTCGGCAATGAAGGCCTCGGCCGCGGCATAGCCTATGCCGCTGTTGCCGCCGGTGACGACGGCAGTCTTGCCCAACAGTTTTTTCATGATGATGTTCCTTCGTACAGGTAAGACGCCGGCCGACGCGACAGGCCTCGTCGGCCGGCATCGGCGCGCTTAAAAGTCCCAGATGACCGGCACCCAGCGGAACGCGTCGCCGTCGACCGCCACACGTCCCAGGGACGGGAACGGCAGATGGGCGGCGACCAACAGCCCGCGGTTCTGCGCCAGCTCCTGGAACAGACCGAGGCGGACGCGGGCCGATTCCTCGGGGTCGTGCTCGAAACCGTTTTGCCATTCGGGATGGTCGAACGCGACCGGGAACATGGCGTCGCCAGCAAACGTCAGCCTTTCGCCGCCCGAGATCAGGTCGACCACGCTGTGCCCGGGAGTATGGCCGCCGGTCATGCGCACGATGACGCCCGGCGCCACCTCATGCCGATCGTCGAAGAGGCGCAGCCGGTCGCGGTACTCGTTGTAGAAGCTGGTCGCCGTCGACTTCAATACCGCAGGCACAGGCTTGGGCATGACGGTGTGCGAGAAATCCGGCGAGGTCCAGAACGCCACTTCGGTCGCGGACACGTGGATGCGCACGTCGGGACGCAAGCGCTCCTTGACGTCCGGCACGAGCAGCCCGCCCACGTGGTCCATGTGCATGTGCGTGATGATCACGTCGGTCACGGATTCCAGCGCGATGCCGGCGGACTCCAATCTCTGCGGGAACATCCCGGCGCGCGGAAAGCCCGCGAACTGCCCGCCCAGCCCCGCATCGATGAGGATGGTCTGGTCGCCGCTGCGCGCCACCATCACGTTCAGCGGCCAGTCGAACGCGTCCGGAGGCATGAACATGTGTTCCAGCCAGGCAGCGAGATCGGCAGGATCGGCATTGGTGGCCATGGTCGAAGTCGGCAGCGGCAGCACGCCGTCGCTCACGACCAGGGCGTCGATGTCGCCGATCTGCAGCGCGTAGCGCGACGGGACCAGGTCGAGGGATTCGGTGTTTTCAATGGCAAACATGGCGGTATCTCCAGGTAGGTGCGCCGTTCAGGCGGTGGCGCGGATGAAGGCGAGCAGGTCGTCGTTGATGCGGTCCTGCATGGTGGCGGTCAGGCCATGCGGCGCGCCGGGGTAATAGATTTCCCTGGCGTTCTTGACCAGGCGCGCGGCCTTCTTCGCCGAGTCGTGCACCGGCACGATCTGATCGTCTTCGCCGTGCATGAACAGGGTCGGGACGTCGATCTTCTTCAGGTCCTCGGTGAAGTCGGTCTCGGAAAACGCCTTGACGCATTCGTAGGCGTTCTTCTGGCCGCTTTGCATGCTCCACAACCAGAACTGGTCCAGCATGCCTTGCGAGACCTTGGCATCGGGGCGGTTGGCGCCGTAGAACGGAACCGCCAGCTCCTTGTAGAACTGTGAGCGGTCTCCCGCCACGCCCGCGCGGATGCCGTCGAAGACCTCGACAGGCAGGCCTTCGGGATTGGCAGCGGACTTCAACATCACCGGCGGCACCGCGCCGATAAGCACCGCGCGGGCCACGCGCTTGCTGCCGTGGCGGCCGATATAGCGCGCCACTTCGCCGCCGCCGGTGGAATGGCCAACCATGGTGATGTTCTTCAGATCGAGCGCCTCGATCAACTGCGCCAGGTCATCGGCATAGCCGTTCATGTCGTTGCCGGCAGACGGCTGCGAAGAACGGCCGTGGCCGCGCCGATCATGCGCGATGACGCGAAAGCCATTGCGCGCCAGGTAGTGCATCTGCCCGTCCCAGGCATCCGCGTTCAGCGGCCAGCCATGTGAAAAGGTGACCACGGGGCCCTGGCCCCAATCCTTGAAGTAGATCTGCGTACCGTCGTTGGTGGTGAAGGTATTGCGGGTCATGGTCGTGCTCCGGTTGGATTGCGCGTTGCTCTGCGCGGCTGCTTCGGCGCGGATGGCGAATGCCCCCGTCGCCAGGACGGCGCTGCCGGCAAGAAGACTGCGGCGGGCCGGGTTGTGCGAGTCGTTCATGGGAACTCCTGTTTCGGCAAAGTGAGTGAGGGCATGGTAGGTATGCGGTCTGGTCCGCGGTAGGCACGCGGCGGGAAGCACGCTGTTGCGCGACGGGCACCAATGCGCCGCGGCATGGACATGACGCGCGCCACACAGGCCCACGTCACGCGGGCCGCACTTATTCGGAAGGAGAAACGATGATTGGTGTCGCGCCGGCAACACCATGCGTCCTTGCATGGCCCTACCGCGTCACGCGCGACGCTCTTAGGATGAGCGCACCCATACACACCAGACGCGCCGCTGCGCGCCGACCGGGGGGCCGACATCATGCATCTGGGAAAATCCTATCGCCTGGGCGAGTTCATCATCTGGACCCGCAGGAAGATCTACGTCCTGCTGGCGCTGGGCTTCGCGCCAGTGCTGCTCCATCAGCTGGCTGGCCTGAAATGGCTGACCTTGCCCTTGTCGGTGGTTTCGCTACTGGGCACCGCCACCACCTTTGTCGTCGGCTTCAAGAACGTGCAGACCTACGCGCGCACGGTCGAAGCGCAGAAGGTCTGGATGAGCATTGTCAGCGCCAGCCGCTACTGGGGCGTGATCAGCCGCAACTACGTCGGCGACGCCGAACGCGGCACGGCCTTGGTGCAGCGGCATCTGGCCTGGTTGACGGCGTTGCGCTACCAGCTGCGCGAGGCCCGCCTATGGGAGACCGTCGGCAACCGTCCCAATGCCGAATACCGCAGGCAGTACGTGATCCCGGAACGCGCCGAGCCCCTGGAGTCCGCGCTTTCCCGCTACCTGCCGGCACAGGACATTGCCGGTTTGATGCAGACCGACGACAAGGCCGCGCAAATGCTGGCAATGCAAGGCCGGGCGGTCCGCGGACTGCTGGATGCAGGCGCCATCACCGCGGCGGAATACGCCGAGCTCAACAGCCGCATCCGGGAACTGCTGGATCTGCAGGGACAGGCCGAGCGCATCAAGAATTTTCCGTATCCACGCCAGTACGCCATCATCAACACCTTGTTCGTGCGCTCTTTCTGCGTGGCGCTGCCGTTCGGACTGACGGGCCAATTCGCCCAGCTGGGCCAGGATATCGGCGGCTACATGCAAGGCCAGATGGCGTGGCTGGCGGTGCCGTTCAGCGTAATCATCTCGTGGATCTACACCTCGCTCGAGCAGGTGGGCGAAAGCACGGAGAATCCCTTCGAGGGCAGCGCCAACGACGTACCCATCAGCCGCCTGAGCGTCATGATCGAAAGGGATCTGAAGCAGATGGCAGGCAGCGCCAACCTGCCCGCGCTGCCTGCCTCGGTGATCGCGCTGTAGCGCGCGCGGCACGCGGCGCGCCCCTCCGCCCGGGACTGGCTGGCAGAGGCTTGCGCAGCTTGTCCTGCCCGGGCCGCTGCGGCAAAATACTCTGCCCTCCCGCCCCCCCATTTCCGCTAGGCATTGGCCCATTCCATGACCGGCTCCGTGACCCTGTTCGACCGCCATCGCCCGCGCCTCTACGCGATCGCCTATCGCATGCTGGGCTCGGTGGCCGAGGCGGAAGACGTGGTGCAGGATGCGTGGCTGCGCTGGCATGGCGCGGACCGCTCCACGCTGGAGAACCCCGAGGCCTGGCTCGTCACCGTCACCACCCGTCTGGCGATCGACCGCCTGCGCGCTGCCCGAACGGAACGGGAAAACTACGTGGGCGTCTGGCTGCCGGAACCGATGCTGATGGCCGCGCCGTCCACGCCCGAACAGATCCATGAACTGGCCGACGATGTGTCAGTGGCATTTCTGTTCATGCTGGAGCGCCTGTCGCCGGACGCCCGCGCGGCCTTCCTGATGCGCGAAGTGTTCGACGCCGACTACGAGGACATCGCGCAGACCCTGGACAAGACCCAGGCCGCGGTCCGCCAGCTGGTGCGGCGCGCCAAGCAGCAATTGCGCCAAGGCACCCCGCGCGAGGCCGTGCCGCGCGCGACGCTGCACCGGCTGCTGCTGACCTTTGCCGATGCGATGGACCGCAGCGACTTCCACGGCCTGCATGCGCTGCTGAGCGACGATGCCGAACTTATCGGCGACGGCGGCGACAAGGTCACCGCCTTTGCCAGCCTGGTGGGCGGCAAGCGGCTGGCGCAGCTGTTCTACGCCGGCAAGCGCCGCTACCGCGACGCGTTGCGGACCGAGGTGGTCCAGGTGAACGGCCAGTGGACCTTGCTGCGCTTCATCGATGGCGATCTCGAATCGGTGCAGTCCTACGAAACGGACGGCAAGCGCCTGACCCGGGTGCTGGTGCAGCGCAATCCGGACAAGCTGGCCCGCATCGCGGCCGCCCTGGCGCAACGCTGAGACCGCCCGCAGCGGCGTTGGTGCATCGCGGGCAACATGGTGGTCCCTTGCGCGGACCTACCGCCGCGCCGCCCTCGCTTCTACGATGGACCTGTCACCACTCCACTCAGGACAGGCCATGCCGAAACTCACCAAACTCGCGTTGTCTTTCATCGCCGCCGGCGCGCTGCTGGGCCAGCCCGCCCATGCTGCATCGCACCACGGCGCGCCCGCCGGCAAGCCGGCCGATCCCATCGTCACCGAAGTGATGAGCAAGGACCTGCCCGACATTCCCGGCCGGGATGCCGTCATGCTCGTCGTCGACTACCCGCCCGGGGCCGCCGACCCCTTGCACCGCCATGACGCCTCGGCCTTCGTCTATGTGCTGGAGGGCAGCATCGTCATGCAGGTCAAAGGCGGCAAGGAAGTGACGCTGACCCCGGGCCAGACCTTCTACGAAGGGCCGGACGACATCCACACCGTGGGCCGCAACGCCAGCCAGACCAAGCCGGCCAAGTTCGTGGTCGTGCTGATCAAGAAAAAGGGCGCTCCCGCCCTGATCCCCGTTCAATAAGGGACGGATATTTATCCCTTCCTGGCCATCCCCGGGTGTCTCCCCGCCCGGGGATGGCCATTTTTTTCAAGGAGGCGTCACAAAACCGTCCAGCGCAACGTCTTAGCAGGTAGGATCAACCAACTTGCGGCGCTGCCACCATGCCTACCCCTATCCCAGCCTCCCCGGTCACCCCTCCCGCGAACGGCCCGGACTCCCTGGCCGACAGCTTTGCCACCAGCTATGCCGGCGTCATGGCCTTCCTGGCGGTCGCCGCCGAGGGCAACTTCGCCAAGGCCGGCGACCGGCTGGGCATAGGCCGTTCGGCAGTCAGCCGCAGCGTGCAGAAACTCGAAGACCAGCTGGGCGTGCGGCTCTTCGTGCGCACCACGCGCAGCACCTCGCTGACCGCGGAGGGGCAGCGCTTCTACGAGCAATGCCATCCCGGCGTGGAACGGATCATCCAGGCACTGGACAACATGCGCGACCTGCGCGAGGGCCCGCCTTCCGGCCTGGTGCGCGTCTGCTCCACCGTGGGTTTCGGCCGCAAGGTCGTGGCGCCCCTGCTGAAGGCGTTCCGCGAAGCGCATCCGAACATCTCGGTGGAGCTGTTGCTGGATGACGGCCCGACCGACTTCACCACGGACCGCGTCGACGTGTCGTTTCGCAATGGTCGCATGGAAGACAGCCAGGTGATCGCCAAGAAAGTCATTCCCATGCAGATGATCCTGTGCGCCTCGCCCGACTATGCTGCCAGGCACGGGCTGCCGCTAAGCGTCGACGAGCTGTCCGGCCATAGCTGCGTGAACTTCCTGCTGGCGTCCGGCCGCGTATTCGAATGGGAATTCAAGGTCGGCGGCCATCTGCGCAAGTTCGCGCCGCCCGCCATGCTGACCTTCAACGATGCCGACCTGGTCCTGCAGGCCGTGCTGGACGGCCATGGCATCGCGCAGATGGCGGCGTACCAGGTCTGCGAGCATCTGCGCGCAGGCACGCTGGTCGCCTGCATGCCGCAGTACTCGCCCGACGACCGCGGGCACTACCTGTGCTTTCTCAGCCGCCAGCACCTGCCCGCCCGCATGCGGGTCTTCATCGATTTCATGACCGAGAGCATCCGCGCGCAGGACCTGCTGATCATCGACAGCCTGCTGCCGAAACAGGCCTGAGCGCTATTGGGTCAGGGCCACGACGCTCTGGATCCCGCCCTGGGCCATCTTGGCGTAAGGACACAGGCGTTCCGTATTGCGCACCAGCTCTTCCGCGATGGGCGTGGGCACGCCCGGAAGGTGGATATTGACGTCCGCCGTCAGCGCGAAAAAGCCATCGACGGGGTCCCGGCCGAACGAGATGGTGGCCGTCACGGAAGCGTCCGGGATGGCCAGGCCGGCGCGTTCGGCCAGCATGCTGAGCGCGCCGTGGAAGCACGCCGCATAGCCGGCGGCGAATAGCTGTTCGGGGTTGGTGCCCCCGCCCGTGCCGCCCAGCTCCACCGGCAGGCGCAGTTCCACGATCAGCTCGCCATCGTCCGAAATGGCCATGCCGGAGGCGCGTCCATGCGCGGCCTCCCCGCCGCGCACCGTCACGCTGGTGGTGTACAGGGGATGGAAATCCTTCCCCCGGTACTTGTCCAGGAGACTCTGGGGAGGAGGCCGCAGTTTGCTCATGAGGGTCCTTGCGCCTGCCGCTACTTTCTTGCGCCCGAACGGCTGAACCAGGTTTCGAAGCCGATCTGGCCCAGGCGCGGGCCGGCTCCCGGAACCAGCGTGTCGTCATCGAGCAGCGCGCCGAAATAGCGCGCGCCGGTGTCCGCCCGCACGGGGCGCGCGTCACCGATCTTGGCCATGTAGCGCTGCACCAGCTCGGCCAGGCGTACCCGCTCGGGGCCGGCGATTTCGACGATGCCGTTCACCGGCGGCGCCAGCGTGGCGTCGGCCATGGCCAGGGCGACGTCGTCCGACGCAATGGGCTGGACGTAGGCGGGCGACAGCCGCACTTCCGCCCCTTCGGTCCCCGACTGCACGATACCGCCCAGGAATTCGAAGAACTGGGTGCTATGCACGATGGTGTACGGGATTCCAGCAGCCACGATCAGCGCTTCCTGCGCGATCTTGCCGCGGAAGTAGCCGCTTTCGGCCAGGCGCTGCGTGCCGACCACCGACAGCGCGACGTGGTGGCGCACGCCGGCGCGGGCCTCCGCCGCCAACAGGTTGCGCCCCGAGGTCTGGAAGAACTCCAGCACGGCGCGGTCTTCGAACGACGGCGAGTTGGCGACGTCGACCACCGTGTCGACGCCGGCGAGCGCGGTGTCCAAGCCCTCGCCAGTCATGGTGTTGACGCCCGTAGCGGGCGATGCGGCAATCGCCTCATGGCCGCGCTCAGTCAGCAGTTTGACGAGTTTGGAGCCGATCAGGCCCGTGCCGCCGATAACCAGGATTTTCATGGTAGTCCCTTAGTTGAACTTGGCCTTATCCAGGCCATATGCCTTGTCGGCAGAACCCGGCACGGTGCGGAAGCCCACGTTCAGGCGGTTCCAGCCATTGATCGCCATGACGGCGAAGCTGAGGTCCGAGATTTCCTTTTCGGACAGTTGCGTGCGGACGCGTTCATAGATCTCGTCGGGCACGCCCTGCGCGCCCAGCGTGGTCAGCGCTTCGGTCCAGGCCAGGCAGGCGCGTTCACGCGGCGAAAACTCGGTCGATTCGCGCCAGATCGCCACGTGATGCAGGCGCAGTTCGCCTTCGCCGTGGATCTTGGCATCCTTCACATGCATGTCCAGGCAGAAGCCGCAGCCGTTGATCTGCGAAGCGCGGATTTCGACCAGGCGCAGGATCGATTGCTCGATCGCGCCGGACTTCAGGAGCATGCCGAACTCGACGAATTTCTTGAACAGTTCGGGCGATTGCGCAAAGGCATTCAGACGTTGACTCATGGTGACTTCCTCGATGGGTTGAACGACGCCCAAATCGTAGGTCTGCCGGCAAAACGGCAGTAGGCCCGCGGAGGGGACCATGATGTTGCCGCGGCGGCAACAATCGTCAGCGCGCGCTGACGGCCATGTTCAGGTTCAGGATTTCGGTTCGATCCCGAGTTGTTTCATGGCCCGGCCGATGGCCTGGGGCGCGTAATCGTCCCAAGGCTCGTTGCCCGCATCCAGGCGGGTGTGGATGTTGGCGATGGTCCATTGCGCCGAGCCTTTCAGCCCGTCCAGTTCGTCCCAGCGGACCGGTACGGACACGCCCAGGCCGGGCCGGGCCCGGGCCGACCAGGCCGCCACGGTCGTGGCGCCGAAGCCGTTGCGCAGGTAATCGGCGAATATCTTGCCCACGCGGTTCTTGGGCCCGCTTTTGGCGACGAACAGCTTCGGCAGCGTTTGCGCCAGATGGCGCACCATGGCTTCGGAAAAGTCCTTCACGGCGTCCCAGCCGTATTGCTTGCGGATCGGCACGACCACATGCAGGCCCTTGCCGCCGCTGGTCTTCAGCCAGCCGCGCAGGCCTAGCTCCTGAAGCAGCACGCGCACCAGCTCCGCGCCCTGCTGCACGGCAGGCCAATCCACCCCTTCTCCAGGGTCCAGGTCGAACAGCATCCGGTCCGGCTTGGCGATCGAGGTCTTGATCGCATTCCAGGTATGGAACTCCACCACGTTCAGTTGGGCGGCAGCGAGTATCGCTGCTTCGTTCGAGATTTCCATGAGCGGCGGATGCTCTGGGTACAGGCGTTCAGGCAGCGCCAGCACCCCCGCGATGGGTGATTCCGAGTGCCGCTGGAAGAAGTGCTGACCCTGGATCCCCGCGGGCGCCCTGACGAAGGAAACCGGGCGGCCGCGCAGGTGCGGCATCATCAGTGGCGCCACCAACCCGTAATAGCGCGCCAGATCGAGCTTGGTCGCTCCCGAAGAGGGATCTATGACGCGGTCGGGATTGGACAGTTTCATTCCCTTCGGCGGCGTTGCCGCGCCCTCTTTCAAGGCCTTGGCGGGACGTTCGCGGGTGGATATCTTTTCAGCCGGCATGGCAACCTCGCGCGTGATCTTCTTGGGGGGTTTGTCGGTCCGCAGCCCGCGAAAGGTCGAATGGCGCACATGGCCGTCGCCAGTCCATTCGCCGAACGAAACCTCTCCCACCAGCGTAGGCTGGACCCAATGGACCTGCTTGAGGGCGCGCGGCTTGCCCTGGGTCAACGCGCTGGTTTCTTGTTCAATGCCGGCCAGCTTGCGATGCAGGTCCAGCAGCGTCCTGTCGTCGAAACCCGTGCCCACATTGCCGGCGTAGCGCAGCCCGCCATCCGGCTCGTGCACCGCCAGCAGCAGCGCGCCAAAGCCCTGGCGGCTGCCCTTGGGCTCGGTGTAGCCCACGATGACGAATTCCTGGCGCTTGGTGCACTTGAGCTTGATCCAGTCGTCCGTGCGGCGCGACACATAGGGCGCGGACAGACGCTTGCCGATGATCCCCTCCAGGCCCAGCTTGCAGGCCGAAGCGACCAGGTCTGCCGGCGGCTTATCGAAGGCCTCGCTGAACTTCACGTGCTGGCCCTTGCACCTGGCGATGACCTGCCGCAGCAGGTCCCGCCGCAGCCCGAGAGGCTCGTCGCGCAGGTCGCGTCCCGCGACGTAGGGCAGGTCGAAGGCGTAGAAGACGATATCCGCCGTGCTCGCGGCATCGAAGGCGTTCTGCAAGGCCTGGAAGCTGGGCACGCCTTCGCGCGTCAGCACCACGATCTCGCCGTCGATCCAGGCATTGGCGATCTCCAGTGCCGCCAGCTCCTGGGCCAGCCGCGGAATCCTGGCTGTCCAATCGTGGCCGTTGCGCGTGTACAGCTTCGCGCTGCCGCCATCCAGCCTGGCCAGGATCCGGTAGCCGTCGAACTTCATTTCATAGGACCAGTCGTCCGCGCCCCGCGGCACGCCGTCGACCAGGGTGGCCAGCTGAGGCTTGAGCGACACGGGCAGGGGAGCGGCCTTGCCCGGCAAGGCCGCGGTGGATTCTGTTGCATTCACGGCGCGGGCTTGCGGTTTGCTGCGCGCCGCCGCCTTCTTCTTCGTGCGCAGCGGCACCACGCTGTCCGGCATCTCATCCACGACGCTGAAATCCCGGTCTGGCCGCGCGTACTCGTCGTTTTCCTTGATCAGCAGCCAGGGCGGCTGGCGATCGCTCTCTTTGCCCTTCATGCGGATCAGCGCCCAGCGCCCGCGCAGCTTCACGCCGTCGAGCGTGAACTTCAGATGACCTGTCTTGTATCCCTTGCGCGGATCGCCTATAGGCGTCCAGCGCCCCTCGTCCCAGATGATCACCTTGCCGGCCCCGTACTGCCCCTCGGGGATGGTGCCTTCGAACTGGTTGTACGCGATGGGATGGTCTTCGACCTGCACCGCCATGCGCTTGACGGAGGGATCGAACGACGGCCCTTTCGGCACCGCCCAGCTTTTCATCGCGCCATCCAGCTCCAGGCGGAAGTCATAGTGCAGGCGGCTGGCCCAGTGCTTTTGTATGACGAACACCAGGCCTGCGCCGCCTGATTCACCGCCTTCCGCCGGTTCCGGCGTGACGGCGAAATTGCGCTTCTCGCGGTATTTCTTCAGACTGTCCGCCATTTTCAGGCCGCCTTTTTCGCCTGCCTGGCGCTCTTGGCGGCCTTCTTCGCAGGCGCCTTTTTCACAGCGGAACTACGCGGCGCGGCTTTCTTGGCGGGCTTGGCCTCGGCCTTGGCGCGCCCCTTGGACGCGCCGCCGCGCAAGCTGCGCTGCAACAGGTCCGTCAGATCGATCACGTTATCCGCATACGCAGGCGCTTCCTCCTGCGGCGCGATCACGGTTTCGGTCTTGCCCGCCTGGGCCTTCTGTTCCACCAGCCCCATGATGGCCGCCTTGAATTCGTCCTGGTATTCGGCCGGATCCCACTCTGCCGACATTTCGTCCACCAGCATCTTGGCCATCTTCAATTCGGACGCGCTGGGCGACATGCTCTTGGCGCCTGCCTTGGGCAGATCCAGTCCCTCCACGGACTTCACCTCGTCGCCCCAACGCATCAGATTCAGGACCAGCGCGTCTCCCATGGGAATCAATGCCGCCAGATGCTGCTTGGTCTGGATCACGACCTTGGCGATGCCTATCTTGCCGCTTTTCACCAGCGTGTCGCGCAGCAGCGCATACACCTTCTGCCCCTTGTTGATCGGGGCGATGTAATACGGCCGCTCCAGGTAGACGAACGAGACTTCGGCCGATTCGACAAATTGCTGGATTTCGATGGTTTGCGTCGTGCGCGGATAGGCCTCCGCGATCTCCTCGGGGGAGATGATGACGTACTGGCCGTCCTCGTATTCGACCCCTTTGACGATGTCCTTGGATTCGATCTCCTTGCCCGTGCGCTTGTTGATGCGCTTGTAGCCGACGGGGTCCATCGACCGGCGGTCCAGCCAATCGAAATCCACGCCCGATTCCGTCGTGGCGGTATGCAAGCCCACGGGGATGTGGACCAGGCCGAAGGTGATCGCGCCCTTCCAGATGGTTCGCGTGGCCATAAGAATTTCTCCTAGGTGATGTGCACGCGCTCTCGCCGCGGCTTCGGATGCCACCACAACGGCAGCCATCGCCACGGCGGAAAACGCAGAGCAGCAACTTCCATGCCCGACGCCCGGCCCGCGCCTGACTGCGCCGCCGCCGGCTCCCCGGACCGCGATTCCTGCACAGGCACGCCGCTTGCTGAGTTGCCTGCCATGACATCCCTACCCGATTCCCGCTCGGAAGGCATCGTGGCGGCTTTTCCCCGGCGCGCGCGGGCCTCCGAACACGAGGTGGCATCACTCGATGCCCAAGCCGCCCGACTGGCCGCGTTGCTGGGCAGACGCTACGTGCCCGATTACCGACCCAGCCGCCACGGCGGCGGGGTGGTTCCCTATTATGTGCCTGATCGCACCATCATAGGCGCCAGGCGCGCCGCCGTGCTGGGCATCGTCAGCGAGACAGACCTTTACGGCGGCGTGGCGCCGCATGCGTTCGTGGCCACCAAATCCATCAGCCACGGACTGGTGGGGCCGCAGGCCTCCCGCCCTGCCAGCTGGTCCATGGCACTGGCGGACATGCTGGGCGACGCCGTGCTGGAAGGCTATACCGCCTTTTGCCCCGAAGACGCCCTGGCCGCAGGACGACGCTTGCTCGCACGCGGCACGGTACGCGTGAAGCCCGCGGACGCCACGGCGGGTCGCGGACAGGTCGTGGTCAGGAGCCTGGATGCGCTGCGGGCTGCCCTGGCCGAGCAATCCCCGCGCTTGATGCAGCGCCTGGGTCTGGTGCTGGAAGAAGACCTGGAGGAAATCGAAACGTATAGCGTGGGCTGGTCGAAAGTGGGCCAGATGGAGATCGCCTACGTGGGCACCCAATCGCTGACCGACGACAATCAGGGCTGCCAGGTGTACGGCGGGTCCGAGCTGCGCGTGGCGCGCGGCGGTTTTGACGCCCTGCGCGCGCTGGATCTTCGCGCGGATGAGCGACGCGCCATCGAGCTGGCGTGCCGTTATGACACGGCGGCCTGGGCCGCCTATCCGCAATTGATCGCATCGCGGCGCAACTACGACGTGGCGATCGGGCGCGCGGCGGACGGCGGCGCGCGCGCCGGCGTGCTGGAGCAATCCTGGCGCGCTGGCGGCGCCAGTCTGGCCGAACTGGCCGCCATGCAGGCCTTCGCGCTGTCACCGGCGCTGATGGAAGTGCGCGCCGAGACCCGCGAACGCTACGGCGCCGGCGAACCCGTGCCAATCGCGCAACGGCTGGTGTTCCACGGGGTCGACAGCGCCATCGGCCAGATCAGCAAATCGGGAGGCATCCTGGAGGCGCAAGATGGCGGCGCATAGCACCCCTACCGCTCTGGAAGTCGACGACGTGTCGCTCGAGGCGACCTTTCTCACTCCGCAGGACAAGGTCCCTGGCGTGCTGTTTATCCACGGCTGGGGCGGCAGCCAGGAATTTGACCTGTCCCGGGCCAAGGGGATCGCCGCGCTGGGCTGTGTCTGCCTGACCTTCGACCTGCGCGGTCATGCGGGCACCCGGGCCCAGCAACTACAGGTGACCCGCGAGGACAATCTGCGCGACGTGGTGGCGGCCTACGACAGGCTGTCGCTCCACCCCGCGCTGGACTCCGGTTCCATCGCCGTAGTGGGCAGCAGCTACGGCGGCTATCTGGCCGCCCTGCTCTGCACGCTGCGCCGGGTGCGCTGGCTTGCGTTGCATGTCCCCGCCTTGTATCGCGACGACGAATGGCTGGTGCCCAAGAACCAGCTCAACCGCGACACGCTGCGCGCCTACCGCAGCGCCTACGTGCCGCCGGAAGAAAACCGCGCGCTGAAGGCTTGCACGGAATTCTCCGGCGACGTGCTGCTGGTGGAAGCGGAGCACGACATCTATATCCCGCACTCCACCATCATGAGCTACCGATCGGCCTTCCGCCGTTCGCACTCATTGACCCACCGCATCATCGACGGCGCCGATCACGCGCTGACGGAAAAGCCGGCGCAACGCGCGTATACCTCGATCCTGGTCAACTGGGTGACGGAGATGGTGACGGGCGCGCGCATGGGCGAGGGCCGGGCGAGCTTCTGAGCGCAAGCGCAATCTCCCTGCCGGCCAAAGACCGATGCGCACGCACCGCGCGCGTGATCGTGGCGCATCGCCCCGACACGATTGCGACGGCCGGGCGCGAGATCTCGCTGGTAGCCGGCAAGGTGGCCAGCGACAGCGGGCTGCCGCCTATGCCGGCTTCCCGAACACGCCGCCGCGCCGCGCCACTAGCGTCGCCTGCGTACGATTGAGCACGCCCAGGGTGCCCAGAATGGCCGACACATGCGTCTTGACGGTCTTTTCGGTCATGTTCAGCCGTTCCGAGATTTCCTTGTTGCGCAGTCCGTCGCACATCAGGCATAGCACCTCGACCTGGCGAGGCGTCAGCGCGCGCAGCAAGGCTGCTTCGTCCTGGTCGCCTGCGGACAGCGCGCGGCGCTGCGGCGGCGCCGCCTCGTTGACCGCTTCCAGCGCGGCGGCCAGCTCCTGGCAGCTGGCGGACTTGTTCAGGAAGCCCTGCGCGCCGGCCTCCAGCGCCCGGCGCATGTCCTCGGGATCTTGCGAGGCCGACAGCACCAGGATGCGCAACTTCGACCGGCGCTGACGCAAGCGTTTGAGCAAGTCGGCGCCAGCCATGTCGGGCAGGTAGAAATCCATGATGACGTGCTGGATCGCCGTATGCCGATCCAGTATCTCCAGCGCTTCCTGGCCGCTGGCCGCGGGATGGATCTCCAGGCCGGCCACGCCCTGGCCCAGCGCCATCACCAGCGCTTCGCGGAACATGGCGTGGTCGTCGACCAATAACACTGCCGTCATTCGGCATCTCCGGGAAGGGGCGCTGCTTCCCTGGCATGCAGCAGGCCCGTCACGTGCTCGCGCAAAGCCTGGACTTGCACGGGCTTGTGCAAGAGCGGCACGCCGCGCGCGGCGGCCTCGGTCAGGCGCGCCGGATCGGTATCGCCGCTGACCAGCAAGGCAGGCAGATCGGGATCGTTGTATTCCTCGCGCAGCCTTTCGATTACGTGAATGCCGGTCTCGTGTTCGCGCAGCCGGTAATCCGTGACGATCAGGGCCGGCGTTTCGGCCAGCGGCAGCACGCGCTCGAACAGCGCATTGCCGCTGGTCGCGGCGATGACGCGGCAGCCCCAGCTTTCGAACAGCATCGACAGGCCCGCCAGGTTCTGCGCGTCGTCGTCCACCAGCAGCGCCAGCTTGCCGCGCAGGCTGTCTTCACTTGCAGGCGCCCGGGGCAGTCCCACATTGGCATCCGTGATCGAAAGGCCTGCCGCGGCCGGATCCGACAGCGGCGCCGTGACCGCGAACACCGTGCTGCGGCCTTCTTCCGAGCGCAGCGCCAGTTCGTGGGCCAGCAGCCTGGCGGTGCGGCGCACGATGGCCAGGCCCAAGCCCAGGCCCTTGCTGCGGTCGCGCTCGGGATTGGCCAGTTGATGGAACTCCCAGAAGACGCGCTCCTGCTCGGCCTTGGGAATCCCCGGGCCGTTGTCCCAGACCTCGATGCGCAATCGGCTTCCGCGCCTGCGGCAGCCCACCAGGACGCGGCCGCCGTCGGAGTGCACGATGGCATTGCTGATCAGATTGCGCAGCATGCGCTCCAGCAGCACGGGATCCGAACGCACGCTGGCCGCGCACGCGCGCACCCGCAGCCGTATCCCCTTCTCGCTGGCCTGCGGCGCGTATTCGGCCTTGAGCTGGTCCAGCAGCGGCTGCATCCTGAACGTCTCGAAACGAGGTTCGATGACGCCGGCGTCCAGCCGCGACAGATTCAACAGCGCGTCGAACAGATGGCCCATCGCCGACAGCGCGCTGGTGATGTTGTCGACCAGATAGCGCCCGTGCCGGGACAGGGGTTCGTTCGCCAGCAAGCCCAGGAACAAGTTCACCGCATGCACGGGCTGGCGCAGGTCGTGGCTGGCCGCAGCAAGAAAGCGGGACTTCTCCAGATCGCTGCGTTCGGCCGCTATCTTCTCCTGGCGCACCTGTTCCAGCAGCGCCAGGTTTTCATAACCCAGCCGCAACGCGTCCAGGTGGGTGCGGTTCATGCGATGGATGAACGCCAGGGTCGCGACCAGATATGCCAGGCCGCCCGTCACCAGCGCCAGATGGATGGCGGAAGGCTGCGCCGCCAGCGCGATGAACATCGGCGCGAAAGCCGGCACTTCGAACGCGTACATCACCGGCAGCATCATGTAGTTCGAATAGATGGCGCCCGTACCCAGTCCGAACAGGATGACGATGAAGAACAGCTGGTACTCCAGCGGGACGAAAAACGTCCAGTAGGCCAGGGGCAGTCCCCACAGGATGCCGGAGCACAGATTCCCGGCCAGCATGCGGCGCACCCAGCGCTGCGCCGCTGACGGGTCGGCGCGATGGCGGTCGTACGCCACCACGGCGGCCCAGCGCAGCACGCCCACGGCCAACGTGGCGCCCAGCCACAGCAGGATCTCGTGGTGGGGCAGCACGCCGATCAAGGCGAATGCGGAAAAACAGGCGCTGATCAGCGACCCGGCCAGGGCGAACGGAAAGCTTCGGCGCAATGCGTCGACCTGCACCTGATGGATGCGGGCGGCATAGGACGAACTTGGCGGCGTGGAAGCGGAAGTCTGACCGATGGTTGGCTGCAATGGCGTGGGGATGTTACGTGCGAGGGACCTGCCGCTTGCGCAGGGGCGGATCGAAACGTGTGCGGATTTTAGACCCATCGTGCGGATTTCCGCAGGCGCTGCGCGATTTTCGTTCGGCATTGACATTCCAACGGTGGAAAACCCCAGGATTTCCGCCTTGGCCCCGGGCGTATGCGCTCCCTGCCCGCTTTCCTGCGGCCGGCACCACGCCCGAGGCGCGCAACCCGTCAGACTCAATCCGACGGCCCGATCCGCGACGACTTGGTGGAAAGATCCGATGAAACTACCCGCATCCAGGCAAGAGCTGCTGTGTAACCTCCGCGACCGGCACAGGCAATTCCGCGTCGAGGCGGCCACCATACGCGCGAGCCTCTACCGAAGGACGGCCGAGGTGGGACATGCTTATCGCATGCCTATCGATGCCGCCACCGTGTTGGTCGACCTCATTCTTTGGAACACGATGATCCTGCAGTTCGCCGCCGCAGGGGCAGGAGATGCCGGCTCCCCCTTCTACAGCAGGGAAGCGATGCTGGACAGATTCTGCCGCCTGACCCACGGCTTCCGACGCGACTTCAACGGCAGCAGCCTGCACAGGCTGCATGAACTGACCCGTCTGGGGCAGGAACGCGTGGTCAGCAGCGTAGCGCGGCATACGGACGCCGCCCTCTTCGCGCCCTCGGGCGCAGGAACTGGAACCTTGGGCGGCCAACTCCAGATTCTGACTTGCATGGCTTATGCCAATGGGCTGTCGAAATTGCGCGCCTGGAAGCAGGCCGTGTAGCAGCATCGCTGCCCGGTCGCCGCGGACAAGGCTTGGGCCGCCGCTTTGACGCGGCGGCCCAAGCCCGGGGACTGGCTATGTCCTCCAGGGCCTGGCGACATTTGGCGGACCCTATGCCCCGGCGGGCATGCGCGCCGAATGCTCGGACCAACCTCCACCCAACGCCTTGTAGAGGTCGATCAGGTTGTTCAGGCGCGTCAGGCGCGTGCGCACCAGGATCTGTTGCGCGCCGTATAGCGAGCGATAGGCCTCAAGCAAGGTGAGATAGTCGTCCACGCCCTCCTGAAACCGCAGTTCCGCCAGCTCATAAGCGCTGCGGCTTGCCGTCACCGCCAACTGCTCCGAACGGATTTGGTCGTCAAGCGTGCGCTTGCCCGCCAAGCCATCGGCCACCTCGCGGAATGCCACCTGAATGGCCTGCTCGTAGTTGGCGATTTCCACCCGCTTCTTTACATGCGCCACGTCCAGGTTGGCCAACAAGGCGCCTCCCCGAAAAATGGGCAGCGTGATGTGCGGCAGGAACGCCCAGGCCCGCGACCCGGAGTCGAACAAGCCGTCCAGAGAGGCGCTGGCGGTTCCCGCCGAGCCCGTCAGGCTGATCGCCGGCAGGAAAGCGGCGCGCGCCGCGCCGATATTGGCATTGGCGCCGCGCAGCATCTGCTCCGCCGCGCGTATGTCGGGCCGTCGGACCAACAACTCGGAGGGTAGTCCGGTCGGCAAATCCGATGGAACGATACCGTCTGGCAGCGTCGTTGCCGCGTCCAGCTGGCTGGACAACTCGGGCGTCAGCGGCTGTCCCAGGAGCAGCACCAGCGCGTTGCGGTCCCTGGCTACTTGTCGCGTGTAGGCGGACCGGTTGGCCTCCGCATTACGCAACGCAATCTCGGCCAGACGCAGGTCGAGCTGCGTCGAGTTGCCGGCCGCAGCCAGATCGGCCGTCAGATCATACGAACGCTTTTGCGTGGCCAGCGTGTCTTCCGTCAGCCGCAACAGTTCCTGGTCGGCGCGCAGCGTGAGGTAGGCATTGGCCACTTCGGCAACCAGGCTCAGCTGCGTGGCGATCCGGTTCTCCTCCAGTGCCAGATATGTGGCCAGGGCCTGATCGCTGAGGCTGCGGATACGGCCCCAAAGGTCCAGTTCCCAGGCGGTCGTCACGCCGGCCACGTCATAGCGCTTCGAGACCTGGCCGTCCTGCGTGGCGCCAAGGTCGCCCGGAATGCGCTCGGATGCGCCACTGGCCGAGACGCTCAGGTTCGGCAGCATCGCGGCGCGCTGGATTCGGTACAACGCCTGCGCCGCTTCGACGTTGAGCGCGGCGCGGCGCATGTCCCGATTGTTGTGCAGCGAGATTTCTATCAATTGCTGCAAGAGCGGATCCCGGAAAAAGTCGCGCCATCCTATGTCGGCCGCGGCCATCGCATCGGGCTTGTGCCGCGCATCCTCGGCATCCGAAGAATAGGTCGCGTCGACAGGCGCAGCGGGGCGTTCGTACTTCGGCGCCAGGGAGCAGCCGGCCAACGCGGCCGCAAGCGTCAGCGGCGCGAGCTTCAGGCAGCGCCGGGAGCGGGTGTAAAGATGCTTCATGTCGTTATTCCTCCTGGCCATCATGCGTGTTGCTTGGCCGAGCGGGTCGCGGCCCGGCGGGCTTCCCGTCGCAGCGCCAATTTGCGCACCACGACGTAGAACACGGGCGTGAGCAACAGGCCGAACAGGGTCACGCCAACCATTCCCGCAAACACTGCGATACCCATGGCATGGCGCATCTCCGCCCCGGCGCCTGTGGCCAGCACCAACGGCACCACGCCGGCGATGAAAGCGAACGAGGTCATCAGGATGGGGCGCAGGCGCAACCGGGCAGCCTCCAGCACTGCCGCCAGCGGATCGGCGCCTTCGTCCTCCTTGGTGCGGGCGAATTCCACGATCAGGATGGCATTCTTGGCGGCCAAGCCGACCAGCACCACAAAGCCGATCTGCGTGAAGATGTTGTTATCGCCGTTGGACAGCCAGACCCCGCCTATCGCCGAAAGCAATGCCATGGGCGCGATGAGCAGCACGGCGAACGGCAGCGACCAGCTGTTGTACTGGGCGGCAAGAATGAGGAAGGCCAACAGCACCGCCAATGGGAAGATGTACAACGCTGAATTCCCAGCCTGCTTCTCCTGGTAGACGAGGTCCGTCCACTCGTAGACCATGCCTTCGGGCAAGGTCTCGCGGACGATGCGTTCTATCGCGTCCGTCGCCTGCCCCGAGGAATATCCCGGCGCGGGACCGCCGCTGATATCCGCCGACGGAAAGCCGTTGTAGCGGATGACCCTGTCCGGCCCGGACCCGCGCGTCAGCGTCACAAAGGCGCTCAGAGGAATCATTTCGCCACTGTCGTTGCGCACCTTGAGCATCCCGATGTCGTCGGCCTGCATGCGGAACGGCGCGTCGGCCTGCGCCATGACCCGGTAGGTGCGCCCGAAGCGGTTGAAGTCATTGACGTAGAGCGATCCCAGATTGATTTGCAGAGTCTCGAACACGTCCGTCAGCGATACCCCCAGGGACTTGGCCTTGACGCGGTCGATGTCCACCTGCAACTGCGGCGCGTTGGTCTGGAAGCTGGCCAGCATGTTCGCCAGTTCGGGAGCCTGCATGGCCTTCGCCATGATCTGCCCCTGCGCCTGGGCCAGCGCTTCGAACCCCAATCCGGCGCGGTCCTCGATCTGCAGCTTGAAGCCGCCCATGGCCCCCAGGCCCGGCACGGGAGGCGGCGGGAAGATACCGAGGAACCCGTCCGGAATCTGACTGAACTTGCCCATCAGCTTTCCGGCGATGGCGTTGGCGGAAAGCGAAGGATCCTGGCGTTCATCGAAGGGTTTGAGCATGGCGAACATCAGCGCCGAGTTCGGCACGTTCACCGGACCGTTGACCGAAAGCCCGGGGAAGGCAACCACGCTCTCCACGCCCGGTTCGGCCAGCGCGATCTCGGACATCTGCTTCACCGCCGCCTCCGTCCTGTCGAGCGAAGCGCCGCTGGGCAACTGTGCGATACCCACCAGGAAGTACTTGTCCTGGGCCGGCACGAATCCGTTCGGCACCTGGTGAAAGCCCAGCCAGGTCAGGCCGACGAAGCCGGCGTACAGCAGCAGCACGATGGCACTGCCGCGCACCGCCCGGCGCACCGTTCCGACGTAGGCATTCGAGGCGCTGTCGAAGAAGACATTGAAGCGCCGGAAGAAGCCGCCCAGCGCCCGGCCCATGATGCGCGTAAGCCAGTCGGCCTTGGCCGCGTCGTGATGCGGCTTGAGCAGGATGGCCGCAAGCGCGGGCGACAGGGTGAGCGAGTTGATGGCGGAGAGTATGGTCGAAATTGCGATGGTCAGCGCGAACTGGCGATAGAACTCGCCCTGCAGCCCGGACAGGAAGGCCGACGGAATGAAGACTGCCGCCAGCACCGAGGTGATCGCAATAATCGGCCCCGTCACCTCGTCCATGGCCTTGATCGCGGCCTGCCTTGGGGATTCGCCCAGGGCCATGTGCCGCTCCACGTTTTCGACCACCACGATGGCGTCGTCCACCACGATGCCGATCGACAGGACCAGGCCGAACAGCGACAGCGTGTTGAGCGAAAAGCCGAACATGTGCATCAGCGCAAAGGTCCCCACCAGCGACACGGGCACGGCCACCAGGGGAATGATGGACGCGCGCCAGGTCTGCAGGAACAGCACCACCACGATGACGACGAGAAGGATGGCCTCCAGCAGCGTGACCGCCACCGATTGCAGCGAGGCGCGCACGAACACGGTGGGGTCGTAGGCGATCCGGTATTCCACATCCTGCGGGAAGCTCTGCTGCAGCTCCTGCATCTTGCCGCGCACCGCATTGGAGACGTCGATGGCGTTGGCGCCGGGACTCTGGATGATCTGCAGAGCGGGCGCCGATTCGCCATCGATCAGGCTGCGCAAGGTGTAGGCATCCGCCCCCAGCGAAACGCGGGCAACGTCGCGCAGCCGGGTAACCTGGCCATCCGCGCCCGTCTTCACCACGATGTCGCCGAACTGCTCCGCGCTGGTCAGACGCCCCAGCGTGTTGACCGTCACCTGGTAGGCCGCCGTGGTATCCGGCTGCTGGCCCACCGACCCCGCGGCGACCTGCACGTTCTGCTCCCGCAGGGCCGCAACCACGTCGCTGGCGGTCAGGCCGCGCGCGGCGACGCTGGTGGGGTCTAGCCAGACGCGCATCGAGTACTCGCCAGCGCCCCAGACCAGCACGTCGCCCACGCCGGGCAGGCGCGCAAGTTCGTCGCGCACCTGCCGGATGGCGAAGTTCGATAGATAGAGCGAGTCGTAGCGTTTTTCCGGCGAAACCAGGTGCACCACCATCAACACGTCGGGTGAGGTCTTTTGCGTGACCACCCCGATGCGCTGCACTTCCTGCGGCAAGCGCGGCAAGGCGCGCGAGACCCGGTTCTGCACCTGGATCTGCGCCATGTCCGGGTCCGTTCCCTGCTTGAAGGCAATGGTGAGCACCATCTGGCCGTCGACGGCCATCTGGGAACTCATGTACAGCATGCCTTCCACGCCGTTGATCACCTGTTCCAGCGGGGCCGCCACGGTATCGGCGATCACTTCCGGATTGGCGCCGGGATAGCTTGCCGTCACCTGTACCGTGGGCGGGGTGACGGCGGGATACTCGCTCAGCGGCAACTGCCAGAACGCAATGCCGCCCGCCAACAGCATCAGCAACGACAGGACGATGGCGAAGATTGGCCGCGCAATGAAGAAATGAGGGAACTTCATGGGCGGGCCTCCGCAGCGGCTACCTGTTGCATAGGCACCATACGCGGCGTGACGCTCATGCCGGGGCGTACCAGCCCCTTGATGATGATCCTCTCACCAGCCTGCAAGCCGGTACTGATCATGCGCAGCCCATCCACCATCTGGCCCAGCTGCACCGCGCGGTACTGGGCCTGATTGTCGGCCCCCACGACCAGGACGTAGTTTTTCCCTTGGTCCGTGCCCACCGCCAGATCATCGACCAGAATGGCTGCGCGCTCGGCGCCGGTCGTCAGCCTGGCACGCGCGAACAGCCCCGGGGCCAACAGGCCATCGGGATTCGGCACGACGGCGCGGGCGCGGATGGTGCCTGTGCCGCGGTCGATCTGGTTGCCCACGAAATCCAGCGTGCCCTTGTGGGGAAAGCCCTGGTCCGTCGCGAGCGCCACGGCGACCGGCAGCGACGCCTTTCCGCCCTGGGAGTCTGGCCGGGCCAGCCTCACGGCGTTGAGGTAGGTCGCTTCGTCTATGTCGAAGTACACGTGCACCGGGTCGATCGAAACGATCGTGGTCAGCAGGTTGGCCGCGCCCCCCGCCCCGCCGTTGACCAGATTGCCTTCGGTCACCATGATCCGGTCGACGCGACCTGATATCGGGGCCGTGATGCGCGCGTAGGACAGATCAAGCCGCGCCGCCGCCACGGCTGCCTTGGCCACCAGGATCTCCGCCTGGCGGGCGTTGCGCGCGGACACGGCGTCGTCATAGGTCTTGCGCGACACCGCGCCGGTCGCCACCAGCCGCTGGGCGCGGTCGAAGTCAGCCTGGGCCTGGCTGGCCAGCGCCTCGGCCTGGCGCAACTGCGCCGCGGCCGTGTCGAGCGCCACCTGGAATGGCCGCGGATCGATCTGGAACAGCTGCTGTCCTTTGCGCACCAGGCTGCCCTCGGGAACGCTGACGGCATCTACCGCGCCGCTGACCCGCGAGCGTAATTCGACGGATTCCGGAGCCGCCAGATATCCGGTGAAGTCGGTCGATGGCGCGATGACACGCTGGATCACTTCGGCGACCGGAACCTGAGGCGCCATCGGCGCGCCCGCGGAAGGCGGCGGCTTGCTTTCATCTCCGGACGCATCACCGGCCGCCCACGCAATGGTTCCGGCCGCCGCGATGGCTCCAGCCACGACAACGATTCTGAATTTTCGACGCATCGACATGCCCCTTCTGTACGGCAGGGCTTCGGCCCTTCCGAAGCGCTCTGCAGAAATTCGGCAAGGCTAGGGATTCCAACGACAGGAAGGTCAAGCATGCGCTGGCGGATGCGGCGGGCTATTGACCTTGCAACTGTTGGAAGCAATAGATTGGGACCGCCGTCTGAACGGCAAAGGGCATCTCGATGCCGTTCCATACCAACCCGAAGTATCTGGAGCAACCCAATGAGCAGTAGAACGGTGGACATCCGGCAGGCGCGAGCCAGGCTGCCGGTTCCGGACGGCCAGACCATACTCGAAGCAGCACTGCAGAATGGCGTTGCCTATCCGCACGGCTGCCGATCGGGCCGCTGCGGCAGCTGCAAATCGCGCCTGATCGAAGGCGCGGTGGAAATGCTGCCGCACTCGCGCTACGCGTTGACGGAAGAAGAAACGCGCTGCGGCTTCATCCTGGCGTGCCGCGCGGTACCGAAGAGCGATGTGGCGGTGGCATGGCTGGGCAACGACGAAGCAGCCGCGGCGCCAATCCAGAATGTGGAAGGGACCGTCGTTGCCATGGACGAACTGACGCACGACATCATGCGCGTAAGGATCCGACCTGAAGCAACGAATACCTTGCCGTTCGCCGCCGGGCAGTATGCCGACATCAGGTTCGGGCCGTCGCCGGCGCGCAGCTACTCGATGGCCAACAGGCCAGGCGATCGCGAACTGGAATTCCACATCCGCCGTGTTCCGGGCGGGGTCGCGTCGGGCTATGTCCACGCCACGCTGCAACCTGGTGAACGCGTGGCGCTGCGCGCGCCGCTCGGCTCCTCGCATCTGCGCGATGGACATTCCGGACCGATGCTCTGCATCGCGGGAGGTTCGGGATTGGCCCCCATCAACTCAATTGTCGAAACCGCGCTCGCGCACGGCATGAGCCAGCCGATTCATGTCTACTTCGGCGCGCGCACGGAACGGGATCTTTACTTCGTCCAGCATTTCGAGGCGTTGGCACGCCGCCACGCCAACCTGAGCTTTGTGCCCGTGTTGTCCGAGGCGCATGCCACGCCATACCGGACCGGCTTCGTCACGCAAGCCGCCGGCGCAGACCTCGCGGACTTGAAAAGCTGGAAAGCCTATGTCGCCGGCCCGCCGGCGATGGTGGAAGCGGCGATGGCTCTGGCGTTCGAGCGCGGACTGAACGTCCAGGACATGCACGCCGATGTTTTTTTTACGCCACAGTAACCAGCCGGACCGGCCCCTCCCCGGCCGGCGGCATGCTTGACCTTCCCATGTTGGAAAGCTCTAGTCTTCTCTCATGCCTCTACCCATTCCTTTGAGCGAGGAGACTCCCATGAACATCGGCGAAGCGTCCAAGACCTCCAAGGTATCGGCAAAAATGATCCGCTATTACGAGCAGATCGGCCTGATACCCGTGGCGCAGCGGAACTCGTCCGGCTACCGCGCCTACAGCCGGATCGATGTTCACCGGCTGCACTTCATCCGCCGTGCCCGCAACCTGGGCTTTTCAGTCGCCGAGACCAAGGATCTGCTGAGCCTCTGGCACGACCAGTCGCGCCAGAGCGCGGACGTCAAGCACGTAGCCCAGGAACACCTGGCTGAACTGGACCGGCGCATCGAAAGCATGCGGCAGATGGCCGACACGCTCGAGGCGCTGATCCGCTGTTGCGCGGGCGACGATCGGCCGAATTGCCCCATCCTGCACACCCTAGAGCAGCCGGACGAAAAAGAACAGGAGCCCGCCGCGCGCGGCGGCGCCGTGCTGCGGAGCGCTCGCAAGGAATCGCCGGCAAAACCCGCATCAGCTTGCTGAGCGCCTGGAATCCGATATGCCAAAAATCACCGTACTCCCGCATGCCGAGCTGGCGCCCGAAGGCGCCGAGCTGGAGGTGCGGGCTGGCACCACAATTTGCGAGGCCCTGCTGGCCAACGGCATTGAAATAGAACATGCATGCGACATGAGCGCCGCCTGCACCACCTGCCACTGCATCGTGCGCAAGGGTTTCGAATCCTTGAACGAAGCGAACGAGTCCGAGGACGACCTGCTCGACCGCGCCTGGGGGCTGGAAGCCCAATCCCGCCTGAGCTGCCAGGCGATCGTCGCGGAAGAGGACCTTACCGTCGCCATCCCCAAATACACGATCAACCATGCGAAGGAAGAGCATTAGGATCTGGCTGAGGTGTCAGGAACTTCGGCCGATGAGCCTTGCATCCTGTCGGCCGCCTGCCTCGTAGATGTCCCATGCCTGTCCGGCGCTGGCGTCATCATGGATCATGGCCATCAGCGCCCGCACCACCGATGACGGATCGGCGTGTTGGTAGACATTGCGGCCATACACCAGCCCCACCGCCCCTTCATCGAGCAACTCGCGCGACCGCTCGAAGACCTGCCGCAGGTCCTCCCGGCCGCCGCCGCGCACCAGCACCGGGCAGCGCGCCGCCTGCACCACGCGGTGGAAATCGCGCGTGGCGGTCGTGGGGTCGGCCTTGACGATGTCGGCGCCCATTTCGCGCGCCAGCCTGACCAGCGTGACGATCTTCTCCGCGTCGCCATCGACCATATAGCCGCCGCGCGCGGAATGCGGCGCCATGACCAGGGGTTCGATCATCAGCGGCATGCCATAGCGGTCGCAGTCCGCGCGTACCCGCGCGATGTTGGCGACGCACTGGCGGAACAGGTCGGGCTCGTCCGGCAGCATGAACAGGTTGACCACCACGCAGGCCGCGTCCATCTGGACCGCAGGCAGCACCGGGTCCTGCTCGTTCTGCAGCACGGCCCACATGACGCGGTGGGTCGTGGCGTTGTAGGGATTGCCCATGTCCAGCCGCATGACCAGCGCGGGTTTGTCGCGGCCGGGGCGTTGCTGGAGCAGGTCGGCCTGGCCATAGTTCAGCTGGATGGCGTCGGGGCGCGCGGCGGCCAGTTGTTCCATCACGGCCGGCATGTCCTCCAGTCCGGACAGGAAGCTGGGTTCATTGCAGACGCCGTGGTCGACGGCGATGTCCAGGCAGCGGCCGCCGTTCAGCAGGCGGTTCAGGCGCGCTTCTTTTCTGTGCAGCATGGGGATTCCTTGTTCAATCCAGTGTTTGCAGATGGCGCCCGGCTGCCAGGTCGATGGCGGCAATGTCTTCAGGCGTAAGTTCCAGCGCGGCAGCGCCGGCGTTCTGCCTGGCCTGCTGCGGCGTGCGGGCGCCGCATAGCGCCACGGTGACCCCGCCTGGGCGCGTGGTCCAGGCGATCATCAGTTGCGAAGCCGAGCAGTCCAGCCGCTGGCGCAGCGGTTCCAGTTCCGCGAAGAAGCCTTGCAGCCGGCTGCGATTGGCAACGCTGAAACGGGGGTTGCCGGCGCGCTGGTCGTCGCCGGTAAAGCGGCGCTCCGGATCGATGGGTCCGGCCAGCAGGCCGAGCGCCAACGAGGAATACCCGAGGATGCCGACGTTGTGGCGGCGGCATAGCGGCATCAGCGTGGCTTCGATCTCGCGGTCGATCAGGCTGTAGCGTTCCTGAATGGCGTCCACCGGGCCATGGCGCAGGTATTCGGCCAAAGTGCCGGGATCCACGTTGCTGACGCCGATGGCGCGGATCTTGCCTTGCCGCTTCAGATCCAGCAGGGCGTCCATGGTCTCGGCGACCGGCGTGCCGGCGTCCTGCCAATGCGTGATGTAGAGGTCGATGTAGTCCGTCTGCAGGCGCGCCAGGCTTTGCTCTACTTCGTGGAAGATGGAAGCGCGGCCCAGGTGGCGGTGCACGGCCTGGCCTTCCTCGTCGAAGAAATGCTCGCCTTGGCGTGTATGCCAGACCAGCCCGCACTTGGTGGCGATGACGGCCTGCTGGCGGCGCCCCTTGAGCGCCTGGCCGACCAGGCTTTCGGCGTGCCCCAGGCCATAGGCAGGCGCGGTATCGATAAGCCGCACGCCCGCGTCCAGGGACGCCTGGATGGCGGCAACGGCAGCCGCATCGTCCCCGCCGCCCCACATCCAGCCGCCCATGGCCCAGGTGCCCAGGCCGACGGATTCGCAGGCAATGCCGGACGCGCCCAGTGTTGTTGTCTTCATCGTGAAACCTTTTTGACGTTCATGAGATGGTCGACGGTGACCGCGGCCAGCAGGATCAGCCCCTTGACGACGTCTTGCCAGTAGGGCGACACGTCCAGCAGGATGAGCGAGCTGGTGACGACCGACAGCAAGGCCAAGCCCAGCACCGCGCCCAGCACGGTGCCCGAGCCGCCCTTGAGACTGGCGCCCCCGATCACCACCGCCGCGATGACGTTGAGCTCCATGCCCACGCCGAAGTTGGGCGTGGCAGCGCCGAAGCGGGCCGTGTAGACCACCCCTGCGACGCCGGCCAAGGTCGAGCACAGCACAGTGACCCAGAACTTCACGCGGCCGGTGCGGATGCCGGCATAGAGCGCCGCCTTTTCATTGCTGCCGGTGTAGAACACCTTGCGCAACAGGGCGGCGCGGCGCAACGCGAAATCGCTGATGACGACGATGGCGGCGAAGATCAGGATGACGGCGGGTATGCCCGCGATGGATCCCTGCCCGATGAACTTGAACTGCGGCGGCAAGGAGAACAGCGATTGCGGCGTGCCCTGGGTGATGGCCAGGCACAGGCCGCGCACGATCACCATGAACGCCAGCGACGCGATGAAATGGCTGAGGCCGATGCGGGTGACGCAGCCGCCGATGAGCGCGCCCACCATCGTGCAGACGGCGATCGCGGCCAGGCTGGCGGTCCATGGGTCCAGTCCCATCAGGAAGAGCTTGCCGGTGATGACCATGGCCAGGCAGACCACCGAGCCCACCGACAAGTCGATGCCGCCGACGATGACCAGTATGGTCATGCCGACCACCACGATGCCTTCGATGGAAAACGACAGCAGCATGGCGCGCACGTTTTCCCAGGTCAGGAAATGCGGCGACGCGAAGCTCATGACGACGCACAGTGCGGCAATGATCAGCAGCAGCCCCGCTTCGCGGAAGCTGCCCAGCCGGCGTCCCGGGCGGGCCCCCGTCGGCAGGCCGGTGGCCGGAGGCATCAGGACTGCTTGCGCCGCCGGCTGGGTTTTCAGGTCGCTCGTCATGTCGCCTCCTCGGCGGACAGGCCGGAGGCCAGCCGCAGCAATTTTTCTTCCGTCATTTCGCTGGCCGCCAGTTCTCCGGCGAGCCTGCCGTTGCGTATGACCAGGGCCCGATCGCACAGCCCGATGATCTCCGGCAGCTCGGACGAGATCACCACCACGCCCACGCCCTGATTGGCCAGGTCGCGCAGCAGGTGATGGATCTCGGATTTGGCGCCGACGTCCACGCCGCGCGTCGGTTCGTCCATCAGCAGCACCGAGGGGCGGGTCGCCAGCAGTTTGGCGATGGCCACCTTCTGCTGGTTGCCGCCCGACAGGCAACTGGCATCGATCGCCACGCCGTCCGACTTGAGCCTGAGCCGGGCGCCCAGTTCAACCGCCAGGCTGCGTTCCGCCGTACGTTTGAGCAGGCCGAAGCGCGAGCTGATGCGGCGCAGCGCCATCGATGACACGTTCTGCTCGATCGGCATGTCCAGGAACAGGCCGGCGGCCTTGCGGTCTTCGCTCAGGTAGGCGATGCCGTGGCGCAGGGCGTCGGCATAGCGGCGCAGCCGCAGGGGCTGGCCGCGCAGCCGCACGGCGCCTCGCCGCGCGCGCCGCAGGCCGCACACGGTTTCGGCCAGCTCGCTGCGGCCCGCGCCCATCAGGCCGGAGATGCCCAGGATTTCGCCCCGCCGCAGCGTGAACGAGATGCCGTGGACGGCGGCGCCGTCGGCAAGGTCCTCGACTTCCAGCAGGGTCTCGGCTGGCGCATCGCCAGCCGCTTGCCGGGGCGGATAATAATTGCCCAGGTCGCGCCCCACCATGCAGCGCACCAGCGCATCCGGAGAAAGCGCCGCAATGTCGGCGCTGTGCACGTCGCGGCCGTCCCGCAACACCGTGACGCGATCGCAGTGCTCGAAGATCTCGGCCATGCGGTGACTGATGTAGACGATGCCAATGCCCTGGGCCTTGAGGTCATGCAGGACGCGGAACAGCGCCACGGACTCCACTTCCGTCAACGCGGCGGTGGGTTCGTCCAGGATCAGCACCTTGCAGTCCAGCGTCAAGGCGCGGGCGATCTCGACCAGCTGCTGGCTGGATATGCCCAGCGCATCGACCCGCAAGCCCGGATCGATGTCCTGGCCCAGCCGCCGCAGCACGGCCGCAGCGCGCTCTTGCAGGCCGGCGTAATCCATCCAGGTCTGCGTGCCGGCGCTGATCATGGGCATGAAGATGTTCTCGGCCACGGTCGCGTCGCCGCAGAGCGAGATTTCCTGGTGGACCAGGCCGATGCCCAGGCGCATCGCATGGGCCGGCCCATTGATGACCACGCGCTCGCCTTCCAGGTAGATGTCGCCGCTGTCGGGCTGGTGGATGCCGTCGATGATCTTCATCAGCGTCGACTTTCCAGCGCCGTTCTCGCCGCACAAGGCATGGATTTCGCCCCGGCGCAGCGTGAAGCGCACGTCGGCCAGGGCTTTGGACGCGCCGAACTGCTTGCTGATGCCCTGCAGTTCCAGCAGCGCTGCGGGCGCCTTCATTCGTTGATGCCCTTGGTGCCGCGACGCGCCAGGTACTTGTCCCAATAGAAGTCGTCGGCGTTCGCCTTGCTGACGATGGACAGGCCGTTGTCCAGGAACGGCACGGCCATGGGGTTGGTGCCGTTGCGCTTGGCGTCATTCATCGGGTCGATCAGTTGCTGGTTGCGCGCCAGGAACAGCAGCATCATGCCCATATAGCCCTGCACTCCCTGGTTCGGGTTGACGGAACCGAAGACCTCGCCCGACTTGATCATGTCCAGGATCTTGGCGTTCACGTCGCAGCACAGGACCTTGATGTTCTTCTTGGTCTCGATGGAGGCCTGCGCCGCCCCCAGCGCCGAGTTGGCTTCGGGCATGAACAGGGCGCCCAGGCCGGGGTTGGCCTGCGCCAGGCTCAGCGTGGCCTGGTAGGCCTTGTTCGGATCCTGGTTGCTGGCCGCGCGGCCCACCAGCTTCATGCCGGGATGCTGGGTCTTCATGCGGTTGATGAAGGCGGCGACGCGGCGGTCATGGTTGTCCTGGCCGGGGTTTTCCAGCACCGCGTATTCGCCCTTGCCATTGAGCGAGGCCGCGATGGCGTCGGCGGCCTGCGCGCCTTCGCGGTCGTTGTCGGACGTGACAAAGGACACGCGCTTGGAATTGGGCGAGTCGGCCGCAAAGGTCACCACCGGGATGCCCATGGCCGCGGCGCGGTTGATGGGTTCGATGAAGGGGTCGGGGTTCATGGGATGCAGCAGGATGCCGGCCGGCTTGCGCGCCAGTTCCTGCTCGAACGAGGCCAGTTGCTTATTGACGTCGTACTCGGGCGTGCCCGAATAGCGGGTGCGCACGCCGAGCGAATGGCCCAGCTGCTTCATCATTTCGTAGACAGGGAACCAGTACTCCACCCCGGACACCATCACGTTCATCACGTAGACGTCGTTGGCGTTGCCGCGCAGCCCGGGGGCTTGCGGAGTGTTCTGCGCAAAGGCGTTGACGCTCGCCAGGCCGGCGCCCGCCGCCGCTACGGTCTTCAAGAAATCTCGTCTCATGTTCCGCTCCTTTTTTCGCATCGTTCCAAGAACCCTGCAGCCCTCGGTGCCTGTTGTTCAACCTTGTTTTGGTCGAATCGTTGTTATGACATCGACGAACTATATTGCAGCCGGATTTTTTAGATTACTAGGGGAAACACTGCTATTCTGCGGAAAATATCTGTAGACAATGTTATGACATGAAAACAGACATCTACCTGGGCATAGACATGGGCTCCACGGGCTTGAAGGCAGTTGCCTTCGAGGCCGGGAGCGGGACCACACTGGCCGCATCGGGCGGCGCGCTGCCCTATCGGCAACTGGCGCAAGGCGGTTGTGAACTGCCCGCGGGCGCCATCCAGACGGCGCTGGCGCGGGCCTTGCAAGGCGTGGCAACCCAGTTGGGTCCGCGCGTGGCCGACCTGCGCGCGCTGTGCTGCACCGGCCATGGCGCCGGCCTGTATGCGCTGGATGCAAGCGGCCAATTGCTGGAAGGCCGCGCGGTGGCATCGACTGACCAGCGCGCCGCCGCGCGCGCCCGGGCGCTGGGCCGCAACATGGGGGACGCACTGTATGACGAAGTCGGCTGCCGGCCGTGGTCAGGACAGTCGTCGCTGATCGCTGCAGAACTCTACGGCGCGGACGCCGCTCAACTCCGCCGCATCCGCCACCTGGCGTTCGCCAAGGACTATCTGGGATTCCTGTTGACCGGCGAAATCGCCACGGACGCCAGCGACGCCAGCACGGCCGGCCTGCTGTCGCTCAACACGGGGACTTGGTCCACGATGGCTTTCGAGGCCGCCGGCCTGTCCGGCCTGTCCGCCACGGCGCTGGCGCCCATCGCGCCCAGCGGCGCCGTGATCGGCCGGCTGCGGCCGGCCCAGGCGGCCGCTTTCGGTTTGCCCGCCGGCCTGCCCGTGGCGCTCGGCGCAATCGATCTGCTCGCCTCGCTGAAGGCGGTGAACGCGGAGCGCCAGGGGCACGCCGTGGCCGTGCTCGGCACCTGGTGCGTGAATGCCGTGGTGGCGCCGGCCCGCGAACCGAAGCCGGAGGTGGGCGCCATCGTCAGCTTCGGCGATCCGGACCGCAGGCTTTATCTGGAAAACAGCCCCTCATCGATGGCGAACGTGGCCTGGCTGGCGCGCACCTTGCAGTTCCAGGATGCGGCCGCGGCGGTGGATTGCGCGATGGGCGTGCCCCTGGGCGCCGACGGTCTGCGTTTTCTGCCCTTCATCAATGGCGGCAGCTGGCCGGCGGGAGCCTGCGCGGGTTACGTCGGCCTGCAAGGCCATCACACCCGCGCGCACATGGCGCGTGCCGTGGTGGACGCCGTGGTAGCGCTGCACGCGCGGCACCTGAAGCGCCTGGCGGCGCTTGGACTGGGCGTGCCAGACAAGGTCGCCGCGCTGGGCGGCGGCGCCCGGGACTTGCGTTTGGCGCGCCTGCTGGCGGGCTTTCTGGGCCACGCCGTGGAACGCTGCGGCGACGACGAAACCGGCGCGCGCGGCGCTGCGCTGTATGCCGCGCTGTCGCAGAACCCTGGCGGCGGCGACTTGCTGCCCGCCCCATGCGAACGGGTCGAACCTCTGGCCGCCGAAGCGCAGGCGCACGCCGATTTCTACGCCAGCTTCCATGGCCTGGTGGACAGCATGGCCCCGGCTTTCGGCCATCTTGCGGGATCCGCGCGATGACTCCTCGCACATCCGCTTTCATGCGCCCGGCTTCGTTGGCGGGACGCCATTTTTCGACGGTGATCGTAGGCGCGGGCATCAACGGGGCTGGCGTGTTCCGCGACCTGTCGCTGCAGGGCGTGGATTGCCTGATCGTGGACAAGGACGATGTGGCCGCCGGCGCCAGCAGCGCGCCATCGCGCATGATCCACGGCGGCTTGCGCTACCTGGAAAGCGGATCATTTTCCCTGGTGGCGGAGGCCACGCGCGAACGCAATCTGCTGCTGCGCAATGCGGCGCATCTGGTGCAGCCACTGGAAACCGTGGTGCCGCTATCCAGCCGCTTCGGCGGACTGTGGGGCAGCATGCTGCGCTTTGCCGGCCTGAACGCCTCGCCTGGCGCGCGCGGACTGTGCGTGGTGGGACTGGGCTTGCGCCTCTATGACAAGCTGGGCCGCAACCAGCGCGTCATGCCGGAACATCGCATCGAGCGCCTGCCGGCGGCGGACAGCGCGCTGTTCGGCGCGGCGGTGCGCTGGACCGCCACGTATTACGACGCCTGGATACGGCATCCGGAATGGCTGGTGCTGGAGCTGATCGACGATGCGCATCGCGGCCACCCGGCCTCGGTCGCGTCGAACTATTGCAGCGTGACGGCTTGCCAGGGCCGCGCCATTACCCTGCGCGATGCGCTGACCGGCGAATCCGTGCAAGTGACTGCCGACACGGTCGTCAACGCAACGGGCGCCTGGCTGGACCGCGCGGCTGGCGCCCTGGAAGGCGACGGCTCGCGCGTCATGGGCACCAAAGGATCACACCTGATCCTGGATCACCCCGCACTGCGCACCGCGCTCCAGGGACGCATGGCGTACTTCGAGGCGTCCGACGGCCGGGTGTGCATCGTCTACCCGTTCCTGGACCGGGTGCTGGTGGGATCCACCGACATTCCGGTGGATGATCCCGACCTCGCCGCGACCGAACCGGCGGAGATCGACTACCTGCTCGATGTACTGCATGAGGTGTTTCCCCGCCTGGACTTCAGCCGGAAGGACGTGGTCTACACTTACGTGGGCGTCAGGCCGCTGGCCCAGTCGGATGCCGACAAACCCGGGCAGATATCGCGCGACCACGCGGTGGTGATCGACCCGCCCAACGCGCGCCGCGAGGTGCCGATGGTGTGCCTGGTCGGCGGAAAATGGACGACGTTCCGTTCGCTGGCGCAACTGGCGGCCGACGCGGTGCTGCAGCAACTGGGCCGCGCGCGGCGGCAGTCGACCGAGCAGGTGGCGATCGGTGGAGGCGCGGGCATGCCCGCCGATGCGGCGGGACGGCAACGCTTTCTGGACAGCATTCAGGCCGCCACCGCGCTGGACCGCGGGCGCGTCGCCGAACTGTTCATGCGCTATGGTGCGCGGGCGGGCGCCGTGGCGGCGGATTTCGCCGCGGCGGGCGATAAGCCCTTGCGCCACGCGCCAGATCATTCAACGGCCGAGATCCGCTATCTGTGCCGCGAAACGTCTGTGCAGCACCTGGCCGACCTGGCGATCCGGCGCACCTTGCTGGCCATTCGCGGCCATGTCACGCCGGCACTGCTGGCGGAACTGGCGGATATCGCCGCAGCCGAGCTGGGCTGGAGCCCGGCGCGCCGGCAAGACGAGTTACGAGCCTGCACCGCGACGCTGCGGGACCGGCACTGTGTTCAACTTCCTCCAGACGAGGCGCCCTGGGCAGAGCCCGCCGATTCCGCCTTGGCTACAGGTTCGATTTCAAACTCTTTGACGACATGAGCAGCCCCATCTCCACCGAAGCCATATTGGACCGCAGCGCCGGCGCCCCGCTCTGGACACAGTTCCGCGACGTGGTGCGCGGCAAGATCCTGCAAGGCGAACTGGCCGTGGGCGACAAGCTGCCCACCGAGGCCGAGTTCGGCGAGCAATATGGCATTTCGCGCATCGTCGTGCGCGAAGCGCTGGCGGACCTGGTCCGCAACGGCCTGATCTACAAGATACGCGGCCAGGGCGCCTTCGTGTCGGCGCGCGAGCGCGACGAAGACTTCGTGTCCACCGTGCTGGGCTTTTCGGACGAAATGGAGCGCAAGGGCCGCACGGTACGCACCCAGGTGCTGCTGCAGGAACTGCGCGCGCCCACGGCGCACGAAGCCAGTTCACTGGGGCTGACCGAAGACAGCCAGGTGGTGGCGCTCAAGCGGTTGCGCAGCGTCGACGGCGAACTGCAATTGCTGGTGGAAACCGCCGTGCCCGCGGACCTGGTGCCGGGCCTGCACCGCACCCGCCTGGAAAACCGTTCGCTCTACGACGTGCTGCGCAGACAGTACGGCCTGCGCATCGTGCGCGCGGAACGTTGGATAGACGCGGTGCAACCGGACGCCCAGACCTGCGAATTGCTGGGCATGAAAGATCCCGAACCCATGCTGCGCATCGAGTCCATCGCCTATGGCGCCAACGGGCGGGCGCTGGAGCACTACCGCGCCTTGCACCGCTGCAAGTCCAGCCGGCTGCATGTGCAGACTACTACCTGAGACGGCAGGAGGCTGGCCTGTTTGGCGATCAAATTGACAGGATCACTGCGCGGCTGCTGTCGAAGTCAACGGCCTAACGGGCGGCTGCTCATGCTGTAGCGCCTGCCACAGATCATAGTTAGCCTGCATTGCGACCCAAGCCTGGGCAGTACTGGCCCCGGCATGCTCCAGACGGACGGCAAGATCCGGGCTGATGCCCGCCTTGCCGTTGAGAACTCGTGAAAGCGCCACGCGCGACATGGCCAGCCTGTCGGCAGCCTCGGTCAACGATAGCCCCAAGGGAACAATTACATCGTTCCGGAGAATTTCACCCGGATGCGGAGGGTTCTGCATCATGATTGGCCTTGAACGGCTGCTGGACATGCAATATGTCAGCCAAAACCTTCTGCGACAAGCCTCGTGTCTACCGCAGTTCTTGAAGTGGCATATCCTGAAGCATCCGTCCACGCAGATGGGCGCAAGACGTCAAGATGCTCTTCGAGCGCTACTCGAAGTGGATCGACAAGATGGCAAATCAGCCAGGGGAGAGACACGATGCGGCGGCTTGCTGCGCGGCATCTTCGGGCGAGGCAATCAGGCCTTCTGAACCGGAGTCGGAACAGCCACATTCAGGCCCGGTGCGGACCCAAGCCATTCCTTAGTCTTGGATTTGGTGGCGCGCCCGACAGGAATCGAACCTGTATCAAGAGCTTCGGAAACTCTCATTCTATCCATTGAACTACGGGCGCAGCGCAAGGAGGCGGTATTGTACCCAGTTTTCGCTGAACTGCATGAACGGGATCAAATCTTCCGGCAAACTCAGCGAAAACCCCGTCGGTTGCATTGGACTCGTGTCTATGACACCGTTATATAATCCAGCGTTTGCTTGCAAGGCGGGCTCTTCATGCCGCCGACTTGTGCAGTACTGATTTTCTGTTGCCGCCGCCAGGCGCCCCCGGTACCCGTTAGCAGGATTTGGTCATGAGCAACGAGCAGGAACACATAGAAGAGCACTCCTCCCCCATCAAGACCCCGAAGCAACTGATCGTCACGATCGTCCTGTCTTTCGTGATCCCGATCGCCATCATCATCCTATTGGTGAACATGGTGGTCTCGGGCACCAAAACAGGAGCGGGTTCGGACACGCTGTCCCAAGAAGCTGTCGCCAAGCGCATTGCCCCGGTCGCGGGTTTCCAGCTGGTCGATGCAAATGCCCCCAAGGTCTTCAAGACCGGCGAACAGGTCTTCGCCGCCGTCTGTACGGCCTGTCATACCGCCGGCGTGGCTGGCGCACCCAAGGTGGGCGATAACGCCGCCTGGGCGCCCTTCATCACCGCGGGCTACGACGCCATGATGAACGTGGCCCTGCACGGCAAGGGCGGCATGCCCGCCAAGGGTGGCAACCCCACGCTGTCCGACTACGAAGTCGCGCGCGCCGTGGTGTACATGGCCAACAAGTCGGGCGCTTCGCTGCCCGAACCCGCCGCTCCGGCCGCGGAAGGCGACAAGAAGGAAGCCGCTGCCGCTCCCGCCGCAGCGCCTGCAGCGCCCGCCGCTGCCGCCCCCGCTGCGGCAGCTCCGGCACCGGCCGCCGCCACGCCTGCTCCCGCTCCCGCTCCGGCAGCCCAAGCCGCCGCGCCGCAAGCAGCGGCAGTCAATCCGGCTGGCGAAAAGCTGTACAAGAGCGTCTGTTTCGCCTGCCATGCCACCGGCGTGGCCAACGCCCCCAAGTTCGGCGACAAGGCCGCCTGGGAGCCCTACATCAAGACCGGCATGGACGCCATGGTGAAGGTCGCCATGCAAGGCAAGCCGCCGATGCCCCCGAAGGGCGGCGCGGCCAACGCGTCGGAAGACGACATCCGCGCAGCGGTGCAGTACATGGTGGATGCGGCCAAGTGAAGTAAGGCTCGCGGCCCATGATGAATAAAGCCCCTTGATCTGATCAAGGGGCTTTTTCTTTGCGCCAGACCACGGGCGCGACTCGATTGCGAAGTCTTGTGCTGGCGCTCAGGCGCGCGCCACCCAGGCGCCTTCCACCTCGGCCAACTGGCTGCTGATCTGGCCGGCGGCCTCGATGACCGCCGCGCGGAACGGCTCGAGACGGCAATGCTCGGCGCGCACGATCAGGCTCAGCCCGGCCACCACGCGTTGCTCCAGAAAAATCGGCGCTGCAATGCCTATGGTCCCTGGCGTGATCTCGGAATCGCTGACGGCGACGCCCGCCTCGCGGATGGCATCGAGTTCCAGGCACAGGTCCTTCAGGCTCTTCCAGTGCGAAATGGCGCGCACTTCCTCTTCGTGGGCCAGGTACATGCGCTCCAGGGCGCGGCGGCTCTGGTGCGCCAGGATGACTTTGGAGGTCGCGCCGCGGAACATCGGCATGGTGGCGCCGCGTTCGTAGCGGCCCACGCGCGCGGCCGGGTCGCCGATTTCCTGGTGGATGCACATGACCTTGTCCTGGTAGCTGCGCGTGAGCACCGAGGCCGACGAGGGCGTGGTGGCCTCCACCAGCCGCCGCATCAGCGGCTCCGCCACCTTGAGCAAGGGGTCGCCATGGCGCATCAGCAGGTCGAAATGGGCAAACGTGGGCCCCAGCACGTAGCGCGCGCCCATCACCGGGGTCAGGAAATCCGCGCGCACCAGTTCCTGCACGTCGCGATAGGCCGAGCTGACGGACACATCCATTTCAACGGCGATTTCCTCCACCGACCATGCGGCGCTCCTGTCATAGAGCTGCAGGATGTGCAGTATCCGGTTGCGCGTCCTGATTTCACCCGCCACGTCGCCCTCTCTTTGTTGTTGCGCCTTTACGGCCCGCAATTTCGCATCCATTGCGAAATTTAATTTCTCCGCGATTCTAGCAGCGTCATCCCTCCCTCTGCCCCGGGGCCGTGGCGCGAAATCGCGGGGGGCTTGCCAAAGCGTCAACTCGATGCAAAAATTCATTTAATCGCAATGGTTGCGAATTTAATGTTTTTTGCAAAGGCGCATCATGGCAATCGATGGAACCTCCGAAACACGCATTCCGGTCACCTTGCTGACGGGATTCCTGGGCAGCGGCAAGACCACTCTGCTGAATCACTGGCTGCGCGATCCGGCGCTGGCCGATGCCGCGGTCATCGTCAACGAGTTTGGCGAGATCGGTATCGATCACGCGCTGATCGCCAGCAGTAACGACAACACCATCGAACTGAGCACGGGATGCCTGTGCTGCACCGTGCAGGGCGATCTGGTCGAGACGCTGCGCGATTTGCGCGCCAAGCGCAGCGCTGGCCAGATTCCGGCCTTCGACCGCGTCCTGATCGAGACCACGGGCATGGCCGACGTGGTGCCGGTCATCCAGGCCTTGATGACGTTTCCGGTGGCGCGCTCGTTTCGCCTGAACCGCGTGCTGACCGTGGTGGATGCCGTCAACGGGCCAGGCACCCTGGCGGCACACCCGGAAGCCATCAAGCAGGTGGCTGTGGCCGATGCCTTGATCGTCACCAAGACCGACCTGCCGGACGCGCGCGCCGCGGCGCTTGTGGACACGCTTGCGCAAGTCAACCCCGGCGCCACGCGCCTGGTCTGCGACCCCGCCGCCCGGCCGGACGCCGCCGTGCTGGACGGAGCCGACGTCTATGACGTGAATGTGCGCCCGGAGCAGGCGCGGCAATGGCTCAATGCCGCGCCCTACGCGGACGGGCATGGGCACCACCATGAACACACGCATGCGCATGACCATGCGCGCATCGACAGCTTCTGCCTGGACTTCGCCGACCCCTTGCACTGGTCCCAGGTCAGCGCCTGGCTGGATGCGCTGGTCATGGCGCATCCCGACGAGCTGCTGCGCGTCAAGGGCATCCTGCACATAGCCGGCCACGAACGGCCCATCGTGCTGCAAGCGGTGCAGCGCCTGTTCCATCCGCCTGTCGAGTTGCCGCAATGGCCGGACGCGGACCGGCAATCCCGCATGGTTTTCATTACCAAAGGCCTGAGCAAGGACTACGTCATGCAGGTCTGGGACACGGTGCGCGAGCGCGCCCTCCCGCCTGCCGCCCGCGCGGCCTGATCGTTTCGGCATTCCCCATCACAAGGAAAACAGCATGGACACTTTGATCAAGAACGGCCTGGTGGTCACTCCCCAGGGACAGGTGCGCGCCTCTATCGGCATCCGCGACGGCAAGATCGCCGGCTTGTACGAGGCAGGCAGCGAACCCGAGGCGCGCAACGTCATCGACGCCAGCGGCCTGGCCGTACTGCCGGGCGCGATCGACATGCACTCGCACCACCGCCAGGGCTCGCAGAAGGGGTTCGAGTACAAGGACACCATCCTCACCGCCACGCAGCAATGCGCCGCTGGCGGCGTTACCACCAGCGTGGGCATGCCCAACGTCAATCCGCCGCCCAACTCGCTGGACCTGCTGGAAAAGCAGTTCGCCATCTACCGCAGCGATGCCGTGGTCGACTGGAACTTCAACCCGGCGCCGACGATAGAGTCGGAAATGGAAGCCATGACCGCCACGGGTATCGCCGCGTTCAAGATCTTCATGGTGGTGGACACGGGCCGAGACTACCCGCACATGCCCGGCATCGGCGTGCATGATCACGGCAAGCTGCTGCGCATCATGCAGCGCTGCGCCGAACTGGACGTGCCCTTGATGGTGCATCCCCACGACCAGGCCCTGATGGACGTGATCGAACAGACCTACTGGGACCGGGGCGAACGTGACGCTCTCGCCTATGCGCGCGCCTACGCCGCCCACGATGGCGTGATCTGGGAAACCGCCATTGCCACGCTGCTGCGGCTGCAGAAGGCGGCCGGCTGCCACCTGCACATCCTGCACACCCAGACCGCCGGCAGCGTGCAGCTCATCCGCGAGGCCAAGGCGGCAGGCCAGAAGGTCACCTGCGAAATCAATCCCTGGGCCCTGTTCCTGGGTTGCGAATGGTCGGCCATCCAGCGCCTGGGCTCGTATGCGCTGTCGTACTGGGTGCCGGAGAAGAACGTGCCCGGCTTGTGGGAAGGCCTGAACGACGGAACGATCGACATCATCGCCACCGACCATGCGCCGCACACGCGCGAAGAAAAGGAAGTGGGCTGGACCGATGGCTGGAAAGCCCATACCGGCACGCCATCGACGCAGTTCTACCTGAGCATGTTCCTGACGGCGGCCCAGGAAGGCAAGATCAGCCTGGAGCGCGTGGCCGAGGCATGTTCGGCCAAGCCCGCGGAATTGTTCCGACTGCGCAGCAAGGGTGAAATCCGAGCGGGCCTGGACGCCGATCTGGTGCTGGTCGATCTGGAGACGGAATACGAGGTGCGTGACGAGGACGTGCTCAGCCTGGTGGGCTGGAGCCCCTATGCCGGCCGCCGCCTCAAGGGCAAGCCGGTGCACACGCTGGTGCGCGGCGCCACGGTGTACGCGGACGGTAAAGTGGTCGGCGCCAAGGGCGGCGGCCAGATGGCTGCCGCGGTACGCTGAAGCCCAGGCCGCGCATCACTACGACACAAGGGGAAAACATCATGAATCGTCGTCAGTTCTCGCGGCTGCTGGCTTCTGCGCCATTGCTGCTGCCCACGTTGGTCCGCGCCCAGGACGGGACCGCCATCACGTTGATCGTGCCGTATCCGCCTGGCGGCAATACCGACTACGTGGCGCGCATTACCTCCGATTCGCTGCGCCGCACCCTGGGCTCATCGGTCGTGGTGAAGAACCAGGCCGGCGCAGGCGGCACCATTGCCACCGATGCGCTGATACGCTCGCGCAACGACGGCAACACGCTGATGGTGGGCTCCATCGGCCAGGTTTCGCTGGTGCGGTTTTTGTTCAATGTGCGTTACGACCCGTTGAACGATCTGGTGCCGGTCGCCAACATCGCCAGCAATCCGCTGGTGCTCACGGTGCCGTCCAGTTCGCGTTTCCAGAGCCTGGCGCAACTGATCGAGTATGGCCGGGCCAAGCCGGGCGCGCTGACCGTCGCGCACGGCGGCGAAGGGTCGATGTCGCACATGTCGGTGCTGGTGTTTCTCAAGCGCGCGGGTGTCGAGGCGACACTGATCGGCTACCGGGGCGGCGCCCCCGCCCTGCTCGACACCATGGGCGGCACGACCGATCTGTACTCGGCCAACATCTCCGAAATCCTGCCGTACAAGGACAGCGGCCGCATTCGTTTCCTGGGCGTGTCCAGCCGCCAGCCCGTGCCTCAGTTGCCCGGCGTGCCGGCCATCGCCGACACCATCTCCGGACACGAGATCGAAACCTGGAACGGCCTGTTCGCGCCCCCTGGCACGCCCGCCGAAGTGGTGGACAGGCTGGCCGACGCCGTGCAGGTCATGCTGCGCGACCCGGAGGTGCTCAGTAAATTCGACGCGTCCGGCAGCCAGCCGCGGGCAGGCGAAGTAAAGGAGAAGTTCGCCCGGCGCATCCGCGACGACATCGCGCTATGGACGCCGCTGGTGTCCCTGATCGGGGTCAAGCCGGCGAACTGAGGCGGCCGGCGTCGCGAAAAAAAGCCCGCAAGACATGATGTCTTGCGGGCTTTTTCGCATGCCAGGGCGGCGCCTGCCATGCTCATCGCGTCACTCTTCGCCAGCCGCCTTGGTCAGCGACATGCCCAGCTGCACGCGGCGCTGCAGCCACAGGCTGGGGCGATAGCGTGGATCGCCGGTCACGCGCTGCATGCTCTTGAGGATTTCCAGGATGCGGTCGGCGCCGAGCTTGTCGCCCAGGGCCAGCGGGCCCACCGGATAACCCAGGCCCAGCGTCACCGCCAGGTCGATGTCCTTGGGCGTGGCGATCTGCTGCTGCGCGATGTCGCTGGCGATGTTGACGATGGTGGCGACGATGCGCTGGGCGATGAAGCCAGGCGAATCCTCGATCACCGTGACGGGCACGCCGTCCGCAGCCAGCAGCGCGTGCGCGGCGTCGCGCCACTTGGCTTCGGTGGCGGGCGACACCATGATGGTGCGGCGCTTGGCGCTGTCGAAAGCGTAGAGCGTGTCCAGGCCGACCGTGCGGGCCGCGTTCAGGCCTTGCGCGGAAACGGTGGTGGAGACGTCTTCGCCGTAGGGCGTGACCAGGATGAGCGCGTCGGCGTCGGGCGTGGAACCGGTCACCAGCGTGGCGCCCAGCTTTTCGACCAGCGCAGCGGCGCGGGCGTAGCCTTCACCGTGCTTGGGGCTGACCCAGACCTTCAGGTTTTCGGGCAGCGCCGGCACGGGCGGCTCGGCTGGCACTTGCTTCTGGCCGTCGGCGTAGACGTAGAAACCTTCGCCGGCCTTGCGGCCGATCAGCCCGCCCGCCAGGCGCACGGTGGTGATGGGCGAAGGACGGAAGCGCGGCTCGTCGAAGAACTGGCGGTAGATGGACTCCATGACGGGGTGCGACACGTCCAGCGCCGTCAGGTCCAGCAGTTCGAACGGACCCATGCGGAAACCGGCCTGCTCGCGCATCACGGCGTCGACCTGGGCGAAGGTCGCCACGGCTTCCTGCGCCACGCGCAGGCCTTCGGTATTCATGCCGCGGCCAGCGTGGTTGACGATGAAGCCCGGCATGTCCTTGGCGCGCACGGGCGTGTGGCCCATGCGGCGCGCCAGCTCGGCCAGCGCGTCGCCGACTTCGGGCGCGCTGCGCAGGCCGTCGATGACTTCGACCACCTTCATCAGCGCGACCGGGTTGAAGAAGTGGTAGCCGGCCACGCGCTGCGGCCGCTTGCAGGCGGCGGCGATGGCGGTGATCGACAGCGACGAGGTGTTCGACGCCAGGATGCAGTCTTCGGCCACCACGCCTTCCAGCGCGGCAAACAGGTCACGCTTGACGTCCAGGCGTTCGACGATAGCTTCCACCACCAGCTGGCAGTTGGACATGTCGGTCAGCGCGGTGGCGGATTCCACGCGTTCCAGCGCGGCCTGCGCGTCGGCCGCGCTCAGCTTGCCCTTCTGGGCCAGCTTGTCCCAGGTCTGGCGCAACGATTCGCGCGCAGCCGCCACGGCATCGGCGCTGGTGTCGTACAGGCGCACGCGCAGCCCGGCCTGCGCCGCGATCTGCGCGATGCCGCGCCCCATGGCCCCGGCGCCGACGACGCCGATGGTTTGAATCTCCTTCATCAACACTCTCCTGCCTTTATTGGATGGGGTTCAGGCCCGGCTTTGCGCCAGCGCCAGGATTTCTTCGGCCGACAGGCCCAGCTTCTCGGACAGCACCTGTTCGGTGTGCTCGCCCAGCATGGGCGGCGGACGACGGTACTCGACCGGGCTGTCGGAAAACTTCAGCGGGCTGGAGGCAATGGGCACTGTGCCCGCGGTCGGATGCGGCATTTCGCGCTTCATGCCGCGCGCCAGGACCTGCGGGTCTTCGTAGACCTGGTCCAGCGTGTTGATGGGGCCGGCGGGAACGCCCACGCCTTCCAGCGCGGCCAGCCAGTGGTCGCGCGCGCCGGTGGCCATGCGTTCGGCCAGGAGCGGCACCAGTTCGGCGCGGTTCTTCACGCGCTGCGGATTGGTGGCAAAGCGCGGATCGGCCGACAGCTCGGGCAGGCCGATCGCGCCGCAGTAGTTGCGGAACTGGCTGTCGTTGCCGACCGCCACGATCAGGTGGCCGTCGCTGGCCGCGAAGACCTGGTAAGGCACCAGATTCTGGTGCGCATTGCCGGCGCGCTTGGGCGCCACGCCCGAGGTCATGTAATTGAGGTTCTGGTTGGCCAGCATGCTGACCTGGCAGTCCAGCAGCGCCATGTCGATGTGCTGGCCCAGGCCGCTGCGCGAGCGCTCGTGCAGCGCGGCCAGGATGCCCACCGTGGAGTACATGCCGGTCATCAGGTCGGTCACCGCCACGCCCGCTTTCTGCGGCCCGCCGCCGGGCAGGTCATCGCGTTCGCCGGTGATGCTCATCAGCCCGCCCATGCCCTGGATCATGAAGTCATAGCCGGGGCGGCTGGCGTAAGGGCCGGTCTGGCCGAAGCCGGTGATGGAGCAGTAGATCAGGCGCGGGTTGAGCTCCTTCAGGCTTTCGTAGTCCAGGCCGTACTTGGACAGGCCGCCCACCTTGAAGTTTTCAACCAGGATGTCGCTTTGCAGCGCCAGTTCGCGCACCAGCTCGGCGCCGCGCGGCGAGGCGATGTCCAGCGCCACCGACAGCTTGTTGCGGTTGGCGGACAGGTAATACGCAGCTTCGGTGGTGTCGTTGCCCGCCTCGTCCTTCAGGTACGGAGGCCCCCAGGCCCGCGTGTCGTCGCCCGCGCCGGGGCGTTCGATCTTGATGACCTCGGCGCCGAGGTCGGCGAGGTTCTGGGTGCACCAGGGACCCGCCAGGACGCGGGTGAGATCCAGCACGCGTATGCCGGTAAGGGGAGCGGGACGTTGCGACATTAGTCTTTTCGCTAGAAGAGAAATGAAAACGTCCGGCTTGCGGCGGCGCGCAAGCCAGACTGGAATTCCGTCATGCCGGCGGCGCGCGGCCGCTGGCGCGTCATATGCCGGCGCGGCCATGGGCCGTGCGCCGGATCACCGTCAGTCATGCAGGATATTAGCCTCTTGCGCCGGGTCCGCGCTCAGGAATGCGCCTTGATGGTTTCGCGGGCGATCACCAGCTGCTGGATCTGCGAAGTGCCTTCGAAGATGCGGAACAGACGCACGTCGCGGTAGAAGCGCTCGACCGCGTACTCCGACATGTAGCCGGCGCCGCCGTGGATCTGCACCGCACGGTCAGCCACGCGGCCCACCATTTCGGTGGCGTACAGCTTGCAGCAAGCGGCCTGCATGGTGGTGTTCTCGCCGCGGTCGCGCATGCGGGCGGCGTCCAGCACCATGCAGCGCGCGGCGTAGAGTTCGGCCTGGCTGTCGGCGATCATGGCCTGGATCAGCTGGAATTCGGCGATGGGTTGGCCGAATTGCTTACGCTCAATGGCGTACTTCACGGCATCGCTCAGCAGGCGGTCGGCGATGCCCACGCACAGCGCCGAGATATGCAGGCGGCCCTTGTCCAGCACCCGCATCGAGGTGCGGAAACCGTTGCCCTCTTCGCCGCCCAGCAGCGCGCTGGCCGGGACGCGGCAGTTGTCGAACACCACGTCGCTGGTCAAGGCGCCGGCCTGGCCCATCTTCTTGTCGGGCTTGCCGATGGTCAGGCCGGGCGTGCCTGCTTCGACCAGGAAGCACGAAATGGAATTGGCGCGGCGTTCCGGCGCGGTGCGGGCCATGACAGAGAACAGGCCGGCGATGGGCGCGTTGGTGATGTAGCGCTTGGTGCCGTTGAGCACGTAGCTGTCACCATCGCGCACCGCGGACAGGCGCAGCGCCATTGCGTCGGAACCTGCGTCGGGTTCGGTCAGCGCGAACGAGCCGATCAATTCGCCGCTGGCCAGCTTGGGCAGGTAGCGGGCGCGCTGCTCGTCGGTACCGGCCAGCACGATGGCCTGCGAGCCGATGCCGATGTTGGTGCCGGCCAGCGAACGGAACGCGGGCGAGGTCTGCCCCAGTTCGAAGACCACTCGCACTTCCTCTTCCATGGTGAGGCCCAGGCCGCCATGGTCGGGCGAGATGGACAGGCCGAACAGGCCCAGGTCGCGCATCTCGTTGACGATGTCGGGCGGCACCTGGCCGCTTTCGGCGAGTTCGTCTTCGGCGGGGATCAGGCGTTCGTGCACGAAGCGGCGCACGGCGTCCAGCAACAGGTTCAGGGTTTCGGTATCGAGGGCCATGGTGGGAGTCTCAAGAAGATACGGGGCAAGCCGGGGACAGCCGCGCCTCAGGCGCGCATGCCTCCGACCAATAGATCGAAATAGCCGGCGGCGATGGCTTCGGCGCTGTCGCCCTGGCCGGGCTTGTACCAGCGCACCATCCAGTTCAGCATGGACAACACGGCGCGGCCCGCGGCGGCCACGTCCAGCACGCGGAACTCGCCGGCGGCGACGCCTTGCGCGATCAGTTCGCGCAGGCGCTTCTCGTAGCCGTCGCGCAGCCGGGCGGCGTCTTCGCGTTCGGTCAGGGCCATGCCGGAATAGCCGATCAGCATGGTGACGAATTCGGCGTGGTGCTGCTCGAAGTAGCGCGCGTGGCCCACCATGAAGGCGCGCAGCCGGGCCGTGGCGCCCTCCGCCCGCGCCACATCCTGGGCGACGGCCTGCGTCAGGCCGCTGAGCACGGCCAGGATGATGGCGTCGTAGATGTCCTGCTTGGTGGTGTAGTAGTGGTAGATGGCCGCCTTGGACACGCCGAGCGCGCCGGCCAGGTCGGATACCGAGCTGCCGTCGTAGCCGCTTTGGGCGAAGAGCTTGGCGGCTTCTTCCAGGATGCGTTCGCGCGGGGCCGCCACGGTGGGCGGCCGGCCGGCGCGGGCGCGTTTCTGGGCGGGAGGGGCGGAGGTCGCCATGGCAGCCTTTGCAAGGGCCGCGCCGCAGCTGCCGGAGGGACTCGCGTACCTCCATTGACAGCGCTTCAGCGCATGCCGTTTAATAAGGATTAATTAATTACCGGACGGTCGGTAGGTAATTATAGGCACACCCGCCAACGGTGTTCAAGTCCCGATGTTCAAGTTCTCCCGTGACCTTTTTCCGCGACGAAGCCATGCCCCACTCTCTCGTGAATGATTTGTACGGCCAGATGTCCCTGCCGGTCATCTGCGCCCCGATGTTCATCGTGTCCAATCCCAAGCTGGTGGTGGCGCAGTGCACCAGCGGCATCGTGGGTTCGTTCCCCGCGCTGAACGCGCGTCCGCAGAGCCTGCTGACCGACTGGCTGGACGAAGTCCAGGCCGGCCTGGCGTCGCACCGCGAGGCCAACCCCGGCGCGACGGTGGCGCCGTTTGCGGTCAACCAGATCATCCATCAGTCCAACGACCGGCTGGAGCAGGACCTGGCCGTGTGCGCCAGCCACCGCGTGCCGCTCATCATCACCAGCCTGCGCGCCCCCGGCGACCTGGTCAAAGGCATCCATGACTGGGGCGGCAAGGTGTTCCATGACGTGACCACCATCCGCCACGCCGAAAAGGCGCTGGAAGCCGGCGTGGACGGCCTGATCCTGGTGTGCGCCGGCGCTGGCGGCCATGCGGGCACGCTCAGCCCCTTCGCGCTGGTGTCCGAAGTGCGCCGCTTCTATGACGGCCCGCTGATCCTGTCGGGCGCGATCACCTCGGGTGCGCACATCCTGGCCGCGCAGGCCATGGGCGCGGACTTCGCCTATATGGGTACGCGCTTCATCGCCAGCGAGGAAGCCAACGCCAGCGAAGGCTACAAGTCCGCCATCGTGGACGCCAGCGCCTCGGACATCCTGTATACCCCGTTCTTCACCGGCATTCCCGGCAACTACCTGAAGGCCAGCATCGCCGCCGCCGGCCTGGACCCGGCCAACCTGCCGCAGCCAGACAGCGGCGCGTCCAATTTCGGCTCCACCCGGGTCAAGCCCTGGAAGGACATCTGGGGCGCGGGCCAGGGCGTAGGCGGCATCGCCAGCGTGCTGCCGACCCGCCAGATCGTGGACACGCTGCGCAGCGAATACGCGGACGCCAAGTCCCGCCTGGCCGACGGTTTCGGCGCATGAGCGCCGGCCTGCAGGTCAGCCGCGACGGCGCGGTGCTGACGCTGACCATCAATCGCCCGGACCGCCGCAACGCGCTGGATACGGCCACTTATGCCGCCCTGACCGAGCAGATCACTCTGGCATGCGCCGACACGGCGCTGGCGGCAGTGGTCCTGACCGGCGCGGGCGAGCATTTCACGGCGGGCAATGATTTGCGCGACTTCCAGGCGGAACGCGGCGCAGGCGACAGCGCCGCCTTGACCTTCCTGCGGGCGCTGGTCATGGCGGACGTGCCGGTCATCGCCGCAGTCGAAGGCTATGCCATCGGCATCGGCGTGACCCTGTTGCAGCACTGCGATTTCGTCCACATCGGCGAAGGCGCCACTCTGCGCATGCCGTTCGTGGCGCTGGGGCTGTGCCCGGAAGGCGCTTCCAGCCTGCTGATGCCGCGCCTGGCCGGCGCCCGCCGCGCCGCTGAATGGCTGTTGCAGGGCAAGGCCTTCACGGCGCAGGACGCCTGCGACGCCGGGCTGGCCACTTCGGTCACGCCCAAGGGCCAGGCGCTGGCGGCGGCGCAAGCCACCGCCGCCGACCTGGCGCGCCAGCCGCCGGCCGCGCTGCGCCTGACCAAGGCCATGCTGCGCCGCCCGGACCGCCAGGCGATCCAGGACACGCTGGACTATGAAGCCCAGCAATTCCGCATCCGCCTGCAATCCGAGGAAGCGCAGGCGGCGTTCGCGAAGTTCTTCAAGAAGTAGGAAAGCCGGATTGCGCGCCCTAGCCTGGCGCGCGTAATCCGTCGCCTCAGAACGGCGAATCCGGCCGGAAGTTCGGGGCGCGGCGTTCGCGCAGGGACTGGATCCCTTCGCGCACGTCCGGGCCGCCAAAGCCCATGAATTCCAGCGCCAGCGACGTATCGAAGCTCGGCCCGGCCATGCGCAGCCAGTTGTTCAGCGAGTACTTGGTCCAGCGGATGGCGGTCTGGGAACCGGCGGCCAGCTTGTTGGCGACCTCGAAGGCGCGGCCGATGAGTTCGGCCTCGTCCACGCACAGCGACACCAGGCCGATGCGCTCGGCTTCCTCGCCGGTCACGGTTTCGCACAGCATCAGGTAGTACTTGGCGCGCGCCATGCCGCAAAGCAGCGGCCAGACGATGGCGGCGTGGTCGCCGGCCGTCACGCCCAGGCGGGTATGGCCGTCGATGATGCGCGCGTCGCGCGCCGCGATTGAGATGTCGGCCAGCAGGCCGGCCACCAGGCCCGCGCCCACGGCCGCGCCATGCATGGCGGACACGATGGGCTTGTTGCAGTTGATGATGTTGTAGACCAGGTCGCGAGCCTCGCGCCAGACGCGGGTGCGCACGTCGAAGTCGTCGGCCATCTGCTGCACCAGGTCCAGGTCGCCCCCGCCCGAAAAGCCCTTGCCCTCGCCGCGGATCACCACCACCCGGGTGTCCGGGTCGGTGTCGATATCGCGCCAGATGTCGGCCAATTCGCGGTGCATGCGGTCATCGGCGGTGGACAGCTTGCCCGGCATGCCGCCCTTGGCGCCCATGATCACCTCCAGCACCCCGCCGGGGTGCCGGCGCAGTTTCAGGGACTCATAGGCGGAATAGTGTTCCAGCGTGATGTCGCTCATGTTCGTCTCCACGTAATCTTGTCTTGAGGCCGGGCCGGATGCCGGCCGGTTTGGGCGCACTATAGTAGATACGCGCTTTCGCGCCACGCCGCCATCCCCAGGAGCCTCAGCCCATGAACACACCCGCCCCGTCCGCCGGCGGCACCATCGACCGCGCCGCCCTGCCCGCCCTGTTCGCGCCGCGCGGCCAGGACACCCACAAGGGCAGTTTCGGCACAGTGGGCGTTGTGGGCGGCGGCCCGGGCATGACGGGCGCGGCGCTGCTGGCTGCGCGCGCCGCCCTGAAGACCGGCGCCGGCAAGGTGCTGGTCGGCTTCGCCCAGGACGCCGCGCCGCTGGCCTGCGATCCGCTGCAGCCCGAACTGATGCTGCGCGACGCCCGCTCGCTGCTGGAACAAGACTGGGGCGTCACCGCCTGGGTGGCGGGCTGCGGCATCGGCACGGACGCCCTGGCGGCCAACGCCTTGTCCGAACTGTTCGTGCTGCGCCGCGGCTCGCCCCTGGTGCTGGACGCGGACGGCCTGAATCTGCTGGCCCGCGGCGACATCCAGCCCAACTGGGGCGAGGGCGCCGTGGTGCTGACGCCTCACCCGGCCGAGGCCGGGCGGCTGCTCGGCATGGACACGGCCGAGGTGCAGGCCGACCGGCCGGCCGCCGCCAGGAAACTGGCCCAGCGCTACCGCGCCTGGATCGTGCTGAAGGGCGTGGGCACCGTGGTCTGCTCCCCGAATGGCGGCCTGTGGGTCAATACCAGCGGCAATCCGGGGCTCGCCACCGCCGGAACGGGGGACGTATTAGCGGGCATGCTGGGCTCGTTGATCGCCCAGAAGCTGCCGCTGGAGCAAGCGGTCGCCGGGGCAGTCTGGCTGCACGGCGCGGCCGCCGACGCGCTGGTCGCCCAGGGTGTCGGCCCCATCGGACTGACCGCCGGCGAGCTGGCGGATGCCGCCCGCGCCCTGCGCAATGGCGGCTAAGTTCCCTGCGGCATAAACATTTTTACAACATATAGGGGTTTACCCTAGAAATGGCATTGCTTTTATTCTAGGGTTATCCCTATAATGGTTTACCCCAAGACGAAACGGACTGGAGCAAACCATGAGCGAACTGACCCTGAACCACACTGCCCGCCTGACCGACGCGCTGGAGCGTGACCTGCTCCGCGGCGCCCTCGAGAACCAACCGAATTCCCATCCGCTGACCAGCCTGAAGAAGGCCGGCCAAGCCGTAGTGGCAGCTGTTGCCGCCGTGTTTTCCTTCATCGACGAAGTGAACGAGTCGATGAACAAGGCCCGCGCCGCCAGCTCGCGCTTCTCCGGTTCGCAGTGGTAAGCCCTGCCGCGCCGGCCTGAGTCGCGATCGATCTCCCGCGATTCAGCCCGGCGCGACCCCGCCGCAACGCCCGCCGGTTTCCCGGCGCCCCTTGCGGCGGTTCTTCGGCGCCCAGCCCCTCACCCGGGCGCCATCGCGCCGCGCAGGCCTCCAGACGAGGCAGCGCGGCGCCCTCTTTCCCCCTCCCTCTCCGCGTTTTCCCTAGCGCCGCGCTTGCCATTGCGCATTGACAGTGCGCGAAGCCCCTACCGATAATCGGCCCCTTGCCGTCGTGCCCGGCGCCAAAACCCCCTGAGCCCCTTCCAGGCGAGGCCGCCCGCGCGGCTGGCGCAGGCCGGTTTACACGCAGGCGCGATCCGGTTCGTTCCCCATCCGGAGTTTTCACCATGAAGTTGCGTACCACCCTGGCCCTTGCGGCCGCCGCCATTCCCCTGGCCGCCGCCCAAGCCCAGACGCTGAAGATCGGCCTGTCGGCCGAGCCCACCTCGGCGGATCCCCACTACCACAAGATGACGCAGAACGACGCCTTCTCTGCGCACGTCTACAGTTCCCTGGTGGGCCGCAGCGCCGACATGAAGCTGGTTCCGGCCCTGGCCACCTCCTGGAAGACGCTGGACGACCAGACCTGGGAATTCAAGCTGCGCGACGACGTCAAGTTCTCCAACGGCAAGCCGTTCACGTCCGAAGACGTGCTGTTCACCATCTGCCGCACGCTGAACAACGAAACCAACGTGTCGCAGTCCTATATGGACATGACCAAGCGCATCACCGACGTGCAGACGCCGGACGCGCACACCGTCATCATCAAGACCGGCGAACCCTTCCCGCTGATGCCCGCCGAACTGGCGCGTTCGCTGCCCATCGTCTGGAACGGCATCGTCGAACACGGCAAGCTCACGTTCGACCCCAAGAAGGGTTGCGGCGTGACCGGCCCCTGGCCCACCGTGGCCGACTTCAACAACGGCAAGGACGCCATCGGCACCGGCCCGTACACCCTGAAGTCCTACGTCAAGGGCACCGGCATCGAGCTGGTCCGCAATGAAAACTACTGGGGTCCCAAGCCGTACTGGAAGGAAGTGAAGTTCGTGCCGGTGCCGTCGGCCGGCCCGCGCCTGACCGGCCTCTTGTCCGGCGACTTCGACATGATCGAAAACCCCGCCGCCCGCGACCTGCCGCGCCTGAAGGACAACCCCAAGTTCGGTTTCGTCGCCACCCCGTCGACCCGCCTGGTGTTCTTCCAGCCTGACGTGGGCCGCAACCCGAGCCCCTTCGTCAAGAGCGCCGACGGCAAGAACCCGCTGCAGGACCTGCGCGTGCGCAAGGCGATTTCGATGGCCATCGACCGCAAGACCATCACCGCCCGCATCATGGACGGCATGGCCACGCCCGCCTTCCAGTACATGCCCGACGGCATGTTCGGCGCGCTGCCCCAGGCGCCGGAAATCAAGTTCGACCCGGAAGGCGCCAAGAAGCTGCTGGCCGAAGCCGGCTACCCGAACGGCTTTGAACTGACCCTGTCGTCGACCAACGACCGCTACGTCAACGACGGCCAGGTGGCGCAAGCCGTGGCCCAGTACCTGGCCCGCGTCGGCATCAAGACCAATGTGGACGCCATGACGGCCTCCATCTATTTCCCCAAGCGCGCCAAGCGCGAGTTCAGCTTCTCGATGGGCGGCTGGCCGGCGGAAACGGGTGAAGCCTCGGCCCTGTTCCAGCTGTGGGTGGCATCCCTGGATTCCCCCAACAGCCTGGGCACCAGCAACTACGGCGGCTTCAGCAATGCCGACTTCGACAAGGTCTACAAGGAAGCCATCGTGACGGTGGACGCGCCCAAGCGCGAGAAGCTGCTGCAGCAATCCACCCAGATCGCGCTGGACAACGTGCCGCTGATCCCGCTGCACTTCGAAAGCAGCATCTGGGCCTTCCGCAAGGGCATCACCTACGAAGGCCGCCGCGACCAGTACACGCTGGCCACTTCGGTCACGCCCGAAAAGAAGTAATCAGGTCCGCCTGAACGAAGAACGGCTGCCCCAGGGCAGCCGTTTTTTTGCCTGGGCGGAGGACTTCTGCGTCCTTGGCGGACTATGCGGCCGCCCTGCCTTGCAGCGCGTCGTCCAGCTCCCGCGCCAGCAATTCGACAAAGGCCTCGGCCGCTGGCGGCAGCACCCGGCCCGGCATGACCTGGATCTGCAGGGTGCGCGATTGCAGCTCGGCATTGGAAATCGGCACGGCGATCAGCTCGTCGCGCCGCAGGCTCCAGGCCACCGAGATATAGCCGCTGAGCATGATGGCGTCCGACCCGAAGACGAAGCCGTGCAAGGGCGAGGAATCGTTGCAGGTCAGCGCTGGCTCCAGCTGCACCGACTCCAGCGCGCAGCCCATCTCGAACAGCTGGCGCGTAGTGGTGCCCGGCCCGGTCAGCGCCAGCGGATACTGGCTGAGATCCTGCAGGCTGACGCTGGCGCGCCCCGCCAACGGATGGTCGGCCGCCATCACCGCATGCACCGGCGCGCGGCGCGAATAGCGCGGACTGACCCCGCCGATGCGTTCGGCGATGAAGACCATGCCCAGTTCCACGCTGCCTTCGGCCACCCGGCGGCTGACTTCGGCCGGCGACCCCACGTGCAGGTCGAAGCGGATGTTGGGCCAGTCGCGACGAAAACGCGCCATCACCGAGGGCAGGAAGATCCGCGCCACGCCCTCGACCGAGGCCACCCGGATCTCGTTGCGCGCGGCCCCCTTGATGGCGGCGATTTCCTGCAGCACGGAATCGGCTTCCAGCATGGTGCGGCGGGCATGCGCCAGCAGCAGCTGGCCCGCTTCGCTCAGGACCATGCCGCGCGCGGCGCGCTCGAACAGCGGCGCGCCCGCCTCTTCCTCCAGCTTGGCGATCTGCCGGCTGATGGCAGACACCGCCACATGCAGGCGCTCGGACGCGCCGCTCAGGCTGCCCGCCTGGGCGACCTCCAGAAAATACTTCAAGGCGATGCCGTGCACGTCAGCCCTCGCGGTTCTCAGAGAATGGGAATGGGGAACAAGCTTTGCCTTTTCTGCAAAGCTCGAGATAAATATTCTAATTGTAGAGAAAGCAGCCAAGCTCCTAGAATTCGCCCAATACTCAAAGGCGGCGCGCGCCTGACGCGCCCTATATATAAGGGAAAACCCGTGCTAGCAGCCTGTTTCAGCGCCCGTCGCGCCGCGGCGCCCGCTCATGCCGGCCGCTAGCCGCCCCCCCAGCGCCATCGCCTATACAATCCCGTCGCTTCATCGGAGTTCCCATGCCCACGTCCGCCCCCGCGTCCACACCGCGTCCATTTCTACTTGCCTGTCCGAACTTGTCGGCAGAGCGGGTGGGCAACACGGATACCCCGGGGGTCTGGCATTTCGATTCGGGCGTGCCGGGCAAACGCGTCATGCTGAGCGCGCTGATCCACGGCAATGAACTCTGCGGCGCCTGGGCGCTGAAGGACGCGCTGGCGGCGGGCCTGCGCCCGCGCCGCGGTTCGCTGACGCTGGCGTTCTGCAACCTGGCGGCGTTCGATCGCTTCGACCCTGCGAATTACGCGCCCGCGCGCTTCGTCGACGAAGACATGAACCGCGTCTGGAGCGACGACAAGCTGAGCGTGCCGACCAGCCAGGAACGCCGCCGCGCCGCCGAGATCCAGCCCTGGGTCGAGCAGGCCGACTGGCTGCTGGATTTCCATTCGATGAGCAATTCCGACGTGCCGCTGCAGCTGACCGGCATGGAGCAACGCAATATCGACCTGGCGCTGGCCCTGGGCAACCCCGCCACCATCATCGCCGACGCCGGCCACGCCGCGGGCGTGCGCATGCGCGACTACGGCCGCTTCGGCGAAGCCGGCGACAACGGCACCCGTTCCCTGCTGATCGAATGCGGCTTCCATGGCGCGCCCGAAGCGCGCGGCGTGGCTGTCGACCAGATGGCGCGCTTCCTGGTGGAAGCGGGCACGGTGGACCGCGGCGACCTGCCCGCGGATTGGTTCGCCCCCGCCGCGTCCACGCAGCGCGCACTGCGCGTGACGCATGCGATCGCCGCCAAGAGCGCCGATTTCCGCTTCGCCCAACCCTGGAAGGGCCTGGAAACGCTGGCCCGCGCCGGCGACCTGATCGGCTGGTCCGAGGGCGAGCCCGTCGTCACGCCTTATGACGATTGCGTGCTGATCATGCCTTCCACCGCCAATCTGCGGCCCGGCGTGACCGTCGTCCGGCTGGCGCAGCCCATCGCCTGAAGACCTGCGGCGGCCCGCCAGGAACGCCGCCCCGCAACACCATAACCAATACAACAAAGGGACAAAATCCATGTCTGCCCAGACGCTCTACCGCAGCATGCTCACGGCCTTCGCCATGGCCGCCTGTACCACCGCGGCCATCGCCCAGGATGCCGCCGGCGTTCTGCGGATCGGCCTGTCGTCCGAGCCGACGTCGATGGATCCGCACTACCACCAGGCCACGCCGAACGATGCGATGACCTCGCACATGTTCGAGACGCTGGTGGGGCAGGATGCCAAGATGAACCTGATCCCGCGCCTGGCCACGGCCTGGAAGCCGGTGGACGACACGACCTGGGAATTCACGCTGCGCGATGGCGTCAAGTTTTCCAACGGCCAGCCCTTCACGGCACAGGACGTGCTGTTCACTTTCTGTCGCGTGGTCAACAACGAGCAGTCCATCAGCAGCTCGTACCCCTCCATCGTGCAGAAGTTCGCCGACGTGCAGGTGCGCGACGGCAACACGCTGGTGATCAAGACGCGCCAGCCCTATCCGCTGCTGCCCAACGACCTGACCCGCATGGGCATGCTGTGGAACGGCATCGCCGAACATGGCCCGATCAGCTTCGACCTGAAGAACAAGTGCGGCGTCACCGGCGCCTGGCCTACCGTGGCCGACTTCAACACCGGCCGCTCCGTGATCGGCACCGGGCCCTACACGCTCAAGAGCTACGTCAAGGGCACCGCCATCGAACTGACGCGCAACGACGCCTACTGGGGCGCGAAGCCGGCATGGAAGGACGTAAAGCTGGTGCCGGTGCCTGCCGCTGGCCCGCGCCTGACCGGCCTCTTGGCGGGCGACTTCGACCTGATCGAAAATCCCGCCGCGCGCGACGTGAAGCGCATTTCGGAAACGCCGGGTTTCGGCCACGTCATCACCCCGTCGGTGCGCGTGGTGTATTTCCAGCCCGACGTGGCGCGCAATCCCAGCCCTGGCGTGAAAGCCGCGGACGGCAAGAACCCGCTGCAGGACGTGCGCGTGCGCCGCGCCATTTCCATGGCCATCGACCGCAAGGCCATCGCCGACCGCATCATGGACGGCGCCGCCACGCCGGCCAACCAGTTCCTGCCTGACGGCATGTTCGGCACCCTGCCCAACCCGCCCGCGCTGAAGTACGACCCGGCCGCCGCCAAGAAGCTGCTGGCCGAAGCCGGCTACCCGAATGGCTTCGAGCTGACCGTCTCATCGACCAACGACCGCTACATCAACGATGCGCAGGTCACGCAGGCAGTGGCGCAATACCTGTCGCGCGTGGGCATCAAGACCACCGTCGACACCATGACGCGCTCGGTCTACTTCCCCAAGCGCGCCAAGCGCGAGTTCAGCTTCGCCATGGGCGGCTGGTCGTCGGAAACCGGCGAGGCCTCGTCCTTCCTGCAATACTGGGTCAGCGCGTTCGACAAGGAACACGGCCTTGGCACCAGCAACTACGGCGGCTATGACAACCCCGAGTTCGACCGCGTGTTCAAGCGCGCCCTCGTCACCGTGGACCCGGCCGCGCGCGAAAAGCTGCTGCAGGAATCGCTGACGCTGGCGTTGGCCGACCTGCCCAGCATTCCCCTGCATTTCGAAAGCAGCATCTGGGCGTTCCGCAAGGGACTGACCTATGAAGGCCGCGCCGACCAGTACACCCTGGCCATGTCGGCCAAGCCCGCCAAGTAAGACCCTACGCGGCGCCCGCAAACCCTGAGCCCACCAAGGAAATAATCTCGTGGCCTTGTTCATCCTACGCAGACTGATACAGAGTCTGTTCGTGCTGCTGGCCGTTTCGGTCGTGGTCTTCTTCGCGGTCTATGCCGTGGGCGATCCGATCGAACTGCTGGTCAGCCCCGAAGCCAGCCAGGCCGCACGCGAGGCGATGATCGCCCGCCTGGGCCTGGACCTGCCGGTATGGCAGCAATACACAGGATTCCTGTGGCGCGCGCTGCACGGCGACCTGGGCACATCCTTCGTGCACGGCATCCCCGCCATCGAGCTGATCGTGCAGCGCATCCCCGCCACGTTCGAGTTGGTGGTGGTCGCCATCATGCTGACCTGTGTGTTCGGCATTCCGCTGGGGCTGATCGCGGGCCTGTACCGCGACCAGCCGCTGGGCCGCGGCATCATGGCCACTTCGGTGCTGGGCTTTTCGCTGCCGAACTTCTGGCAAGGCATGATGCTGATCCTGCTGTTCGCGGTATGGCTGGGCTGGCTGCCCGCCACCGGCCGCGGCGACACGGTCACCGTGCTGGGCGTGCCGCTGTCCATCCTGACTGCCGATGGCTGGTCGCACCTGATCATGCCGGCGATCAACCTGGCGCTGGCCAACATCGCCCTGGTGCTGCGCCTGACCGCGTCCGGCGTAGTCGAGGCCCGCAGCCAGGACTACGTGAAGTTCGCGCGCGCCAAGGGCGTCAAGCCCGGCCGCATCGTGCGCCGCCACATCCTGCGCAACATCCTGATCCCCGTGGTCACCGTGATCGGCATGGAATTCGGCACCCTCATCGCCTACTCCACCATCACCGAAACCGTGTTCGCCTGGCCAGGCATGGGCAAGCTGCTGATCGACAGCGTCTACCAGCTGGACCGCCCGGTCGTGGTGGCCTACGTGATGCTGGTCACCCTGATCTTCGTGATCATCAACCTGGTTGTGGACATCCTGTACGCCACGCTCGATCCGCGCGTGCAGCTCGTGACTCCCGCTCAATAATCCGCCATGGCTCAAACTCCGAATCCCGGCCGCACCCGCACCGTCCAGCCCCTGGCTGAGACGCCCCAGCGCGCCTCCATCCTGAAGAAACTGCACGCGCGCCCGACGGTGCGCGGCTCCGTCATCGCGCTGACCATCCTGATCGTCCTGGTGGTCTTCGCGCCTTTCTTCGCGCCGCAGAATCCCTACGACCTCGCCAACCTTTCGCTGATGGACGGCCGCCTGGCGCCGCGCCAGGCGCTGATGGACGGCAGCATCGCCTGGCTCGGCACCGACGACCAGGGCCGCGACATGCTCAGCGCCATCCTGTATGGCCTGCGCATCAGCCTGATGGTGGGCCTGTCCGCCGTGGTCCTGGCCACTGCCGTGGGCGGCGCCATCGGCCTGGTGGCCGCTTATGTCGGCGGCGTAGTCGACACCGTGCTCATGCGCATCGTCGACTTCATCCTGGGCTTTCCGACCATCCTGGTGGCGCTGGTGCTGCTGGTGGTGCTGGGGCGAGGGGTCGACAAGGTGATCCTGGCGTTGGTGCTGGTGCAGTGGGGGCATTACGCCCGCATCATGCGCAGCCGCGCCCTGCAGGAACGCCGCAAGGAATACGTGGAAGCCGCCGCCAACCTGGGCTTCCCCGCCTGGCGCATCATGCTGTTCCACCTGCTGCCCAACTGCCTGGGCCCCGTCATGGTGTTCGCCACCATCCAGATCGCGACCGCGATCGCGCTGGAAGCCACGCTGTCGTTCCTGGGCGTGGGCGTGCCCATCACCGAGCCGTCGCTGGGCCTGCTGATTTCCAACGGTTTCCAGTACCTGCTGTCGGGCGACTACTGGATCAGCCTGTTCCCGGGCATCGCCCTGCTGGTGCTGATCCTCTCCATCAACATCGTGGGCGACCGCCTGCGCGAAAGCCTGGACCCGAAGAGATGAGGCCCACCCCCGAAGCGCTGCGCGCTTCCCCCTCAAGGGGGCATGCCTGCGGACCGGCAAAGCCGGCTCCGCGGCATCCCGATGGAGCTATCTCCATTACATGCGCCGCGGTTGGCGCAATGGGCAACTGAAATGAGCGAAAACATTCTTGAGGTGCGCGGCCTGCGCACCGCATTCCATACCGAAGCCGGCGCGTGGCTGGCGGTCGACGGCGTCGACCTGACCGTGCGCCGCGGCGAGATCGTCGGCCTGGTCGGCGAATCGGGTTCCGGCAAATCCGTCACCGGCTTTTCGCTCCTGGGCCTGATCGACCCGCCCGGGGAAGTGGTGGACGGCGAAGTGAAGTTCAAGGGCACGGACCTGCGCAAGCTGAGCGAAGAGCAGATGCGCCAGTTGCGCGGCAACCGCATCGCCATGATCTTCCAGGATCCCCTGATGACGCTCAATCCGGTGCTGCGCATCGGCGAGCAGATGATGGAAGCCATCCTGACCCACGAAGACGTGCCGCGCGCCGAAGCCGAGGAACGCTGCCGCGAGGCGCTGGCCATGGTCGGCATTCCTTCGCCCGAAAAGCGCCTGAAGAGCTATCCGCACGAATTCTCGGGCGGCATGCGCCAGCGCGTGGCGATCGCGATCGCCATGCTGAACAAGCCCGACCTGATCATCTGCGACGAGCCGACCACGGCGCTGGACGTCACCATCCAGGGCCAGATCCTCTACCGCATGCAGGAGATCTGCCGCGAGCACAACACCGCGCTGATCTGGATCACCCACGACCTGGGCGTGGTGGCTGAACTGGCTGACCGCGTGGCCGTGATGTACGCCGGCCGCATCGTCGAAAGCGGCCCGGTCGAAGAAGTGCTGGACGCGCCGCGCCACCCCTACACCAAGGGCCTGCTGGATTCGATGCCCGGCGCCACCCAGCCCGGCGCGCGCCTGCACCAGATCAACGGCATGGCGCCCAGCCTCGCCGGCCGCCCCTCGGGCTGTCCGTTCCGCCCGCGCTGCACCAGCGCGGTCACGCGTTGCACCGAACAAGCCCCCACTGTCACCACCGAAGGCGCGCGCAACTACCGCTGCTACGTGCCGATTACCCGCGAGGCCCAGCCGGTATGAGCCAAGCCGATACTCCCGTCATCGAGCTCAAGAACGTCCACAAGCGCTTCGAGCAGCGGCCCGACCTGGCCCAGCGCATCCTGGCCCTGACCGGCCGTCCCATCGACCGCCGCACCGTGTATGCGGTCAACGGCGTGGACCTGTCCATCAAGCGCGGCGAAGTCGTGGGCCTGGTCGGCGAATCCGGCTGCGGCAAGTCCACACTGGGCCGCGTCGTTGCCGGCCTGCATGGCCAGACTGAAGGCCAGCTGCTGTACCAGGGCCAGGAAGCCCGCCGCCTGCGCGGCGCCGACAAGCTGGCCTACACGCTGGGCGTGCAGATGATCTTCCAGGATCCGCAGGCCTCGCTGAATCCGCGCCAGCGCCTGCGCCAGATCCTGGGCGAATCGCTCAAGGTCCACAAACTGGCGCCCGCCGCCCAGATTCCCGCGCGCATCGACCAGGCGCTGAAGGAAGTGGGCCTGGACCCCGAGTACCGCGACCGCTTCCCGCACCAGATCTCGGGCGGCCAGCGCCAGCGCATCGGCATCGCGCGTGCGCTGATGGTGGCGCCGAAGTTCCTGGTCTGCGACGAGCCCGTGGCCGCGCTGGACGTGTCGATCCAGGCGCAGGTGATCAACCTGTTCATGGACCTGCGCGAACAGCACGGCTTCACCTACCTGTTCATCAGCCATGACCTGGGCGTGGTCAAGCACATCTCCGACCGCGTGGCGATCATGTACCTGGGCAAGATCGTGGAAATCTCCACGTCGGCCGAGATCTTCGCGCGCGCCAACCATCCCTACACCCAGGCCCTGATGGCCGAGGTGCCGGACGTGGGCCGCCGCGGCCGCAAGTTCACGCCGATCAAGGGCGAGATCCCGTCGCCGCTGAATCCGCCGCCGGGCTGTACCTTCAATCCCCGCTGCCCCCACGCCATGCCGCGCTGCCGCGAGCAGGCGCCGGTCCTGAAAGAAATCTCGGCAGGCCATTGGTCGGCCTGCCACCTGAATGAGGCGAACGCCTGATGAAACCCTCCGAGATGTCCAACGTCGACCGCATCGCCATCGAACTGGGCCATGCCGGCCGCAACGCCATCCTGTATGTGGACGAGGACCGCAACTCCGACCGCCCCTTCAAGCTGCAGACCTACCGCCCCTACGGCTACACGCCCGACATGCCGGTGGTCATCGTGCAGCACGGCGTGCTGCGCAACGGCGACGAGTACCGCGATTTCTGGGTGGAAGCCGCCGACAAGCACAAGCTGCTGATCGTGGCGCTGACCTTCTCCAACGAGATCTGGCCCGGCGTGGAAAGCTACAACAACGGCCGCGTGTTCTCGGCCGGCGGCAATCCGCGCCACATCGACGGCTGGACCTACGCGTTGGTGGGCAATGTCATCAAGGACCTGATCGCCGGCGAAATCACCGACGGCCAGAACGTCTACCTGTTCGGCCACTCCGCCGGCGGCCAGTTCGTGCACCGCCTGATGAGCAGCCAGTCGCACGCGCCGTTCAAGGCCGTGGCTGCCGGCAACCCGGGCTGGTACACGCTGCCCACGTTCGACTATCCCTTCCCTGAAGGCATGGACGGCGTAGGCATGACGGAAGACCACCTGGTGAAGCTGCTGGCCTATCCGATGACCATCCTGGCGGGCGACCAGGACATCGCCACCGACGACCCCAACCTGCCGTCCGAACCCGCCGCCATGCGCCAGGGCCCGCACCGTTTCGCACGCGCGCAGAACTACTTCGAGTTCGGCCGCAAGGAAGCCGAGCGCCGCGGCGTGCCGTTCGGCTGGAAGCTGCAGGTCGTACCGGGCATCGGCCACGACGGCCGCGCCATGTCCGCCGTCTGCGCCAGCCTCTGGTTCGACGGCAAGATGCCCGACGCCGCCGAACTGGCCCGCCTGGCCGGCCAGCAGGTCGCCTGACCGCCCCCACTTTCTTCGTTGCAGATATCCGATACCGTCATGTCCAACACCCAGAGCACTGAACAGATCGTCGCCGGCATCAAGAGCTGGCTGCAATGCGAATCGCCCTCGAACTTCCCCGAGGGCATCGCCGCCATGGCGCGCATCATCGCCGACTACGCCGCGGCCGCCGGCCTGACGGTGGAGCTATCGTCCCTGGGCCCGACCACGGGTCCGCTGCTGTACGCGACCAACCGCGCCCCCGGCGACACGCGCCCCGGCATCCTGATCCTGGCGCACATGGACACGGTGCATCCGGTGGGCACGCTGCTGGAGAACCCGGTGCGCATCGAAGGCGACCGCCTCTATGGGCCGGGCGGCTACGACATGAAGGCCGGCATCTACCTGGCGCTGACGGCGCTGTCCGGCCTGGCGCGCCCCGGCGCGACCCAGCTGCCGGTGGACTTTCTGGTGGTGCCCGACGAAGAAACCGGCAGCCACGCGTCGCGCGCGCACATCGAGCGCTTTGCCGCCAACGCCAAGTACGCGCTGGTCTGCGAACCCGCCCGCCCCAACGGCGGCAAGTGCGTCACGGCGCGCAAGGGCACCGGCATGCTGAACCTGAACGTCAAGGGACGTCCGGCCCATGCCGGCATGCAGCATGAGAAGGGCCGCAGCGCCATCCGCGAAATGGCCCACCAGGTGCTGGCGCTGGAAGCCATGACCGACTATGACCGCGGCATTACCGTCAGCGTCGGCACCATCGCCGGCGGCACCGTGACCAACACCGTGCCGGCGCTGTGCCGCTGCGTGGTCGACTTCCGCGTGCCCGACATGGGCGCCGCCGAAGACGTGCTGCGCCGCATGCGCGAGCTGTGCGCCGTGGGTCCGGACGTGGAACTGGACATCGACGTGGAACTGAACCGCCCGCCCATGGTGAAGACCGAAGCCGCCGCCGATCTGCTGGCGCTGGTGCAGGGCTATGCCGAACGCGCCGGCTTCCTGCTGGAAGACGCGCCCATGACGGGCGGCGGCAGCGACGCCAACTTCACGTCCGCCATGGGCATCCCGACGCTGGACGGCCTGGGCGCCGACGGCGACGGCGCGCACACCTTGAACGAGTACATCCTGGTTTCGACGCTGGAACAGCGCATGAAATTCTGGGAACTGCTGCTGAAAGAACTGGCGTAAACAGTCCTTGCCGCCACCGATAGCCGTGCGCCGGCGGCTGCTGGCGCCGGCGTTCGCCATGCAGGTCCTGTTCGCGGCTGGCGCAGCGCACGCGCACGCCGGACAGGCCGAACCGGACCGCAGCCTGCTGGCCGACCGTCCGGCCCGTCCCGCGCCGGCCCAGCCGGGCTGGCTCGTCGTCGTCGACAATTGGCAGACGCTGGAAGGCGGCGCCAACACGGCCCGCATCAAGCAACGCACCACCGGCCTGTATGGCGGCGGCGAATTCGACGCGGGCGCCGGCTGGCGGCTGGGCGGCGCGCTGGGCGCTACCCGCAGCCGCGTCCGCATCGACGCGGCCAATGCGCGGGTGGACGTATACAGCTATACCGCGGGGCTCTACGGCAAGAAGTCGTTCGACGCCGGCCCCGGCAAGCTGAACCTGCTGACGGCCGCCTCCTACACCTGGCACGACATCGACACCCGGCGGCATTTCGAGATGCCCGGCATCGCCCGGCAGACCTTGACCGCCGACTTCAGCGCCTACACCGCGCAGGCCTTTTCGGAACTGGGCTACGAGCTGCCGCTGTCGGAAAGCGCGACCATCGAACCATTCGCGGGCCTGGCGGTGCGCAACGTGCGCACGCGCAGCTTCAGCGAATCGGGCGGATTCACCGCGCTCTCGGCCGATGCGGGACGGATCCGGCAGACCACCACCACGCTGGGCCTGCGCGGCCAGACCGGCTTCGCGCTCGGCCCCACCTTCGGCAGACTGCACGCGACACTGGGCTGGCGCCGCGCCTTTGGCGACGTACAACCGGAAACCACCCTGGTGCTGGACGGCGGCAGCGTGCTGACGGTCGCCGGCGCGCCCATCGCCCGGTCCGCCGCGCTGGCGGGCGCCGGCCTGGAAATCGCCGTGTCGCGCTCGGCCGTCATCGGCCTGGCATACGGCGGCCAGTATGGCGGCGGCAACCGCGAACACACCGGGTCGCTGAGCCTGCGCTGGGCCTTCGGCAGCCTCTGAAAACCGCGGCCCTTTCGCCTTAGAATTACGCACCCAGACTGCGCACTTCCTCTTTCATCATGGCCGATTCCCCCAAGCCCCTCAGCGCCATCGCCTATGGCGTCGCCACGCTGGCCGCCGACGGCGCCATCCTGGATACCTGGTATCCGCGTCCCTCGCTGGCCGACAACTCGCCGGCCACCGGCACCCGCCACCTGTCGCCCGAGGAAGCCCGCGCCGCGCTGGGCGAACATGTGCCCACCGCCCTGGTCCGCGACACCCGCCGCAAGGTCGACATCGTCGCCGTGCGTACCGCGATCTCGTCGCTGGACGAACCGCCGGTCGATGCGCACGACGCCTATCTGCGCCTGCACCTGCTCAGCCACCGGCTGATCCGTCCGCACGACGCCAACCTGGACGGCCTGTTCAACGTGCTGGCCAACGTCGCCTGGACGTCGGCCGGGCCCTGCGCGGTGGATCAGGTGGATGCGCTGCGCTGGCATCTGCGCGCCTCCGGACAGATCCTGGAAATCCGCGGCGTGGACAAGATTCCCCGCATGACCGACTACGTCATGCCCAGCGGCGTGCGCATCGCCGACACCGCGCGCGTGCGCCTGGGCGCGCATCTGTCGCCCGGCACCACGGTGCTGCATGAAGGTTTCTGCAATTTCAACGCCGGCACGCTGGGCGCGTCCATGGTCGAAGGCCGCATCAGCGCCGGCGTCATCGTCGACGACGGCAGCGACATCGGCGGCGGCGCATCCATCATGGGCACCATGTCCGGCGGCGGCAAGCAGGTGGTATCCATCGGCAAGCGCTGCCTGCTGGGCGCCAACTCGGGCATAGGAATTTCGCTGGGCGACGACTGCGTGGTGGAAGCCGGCTGCTACGTCACCGCCGGCACGCGCGTGCTGACGCCGGAAGGCGCGGTGGTGAAGGCCACCTCGCTTGCGGGTCAGCAAGGCCTGCTGTTCCGCCGCAATTCGCAGACCGGCGCCGTGGAGTGCCTGGTGCGCACCGCTGCCTGGGGCACGCTGAATCCGGCCCTGCATACGGGCCACTGAAGCCCGGCCCGGCTCAGGCCCCCGGCGGCACCGGCACGAACGGATAGTGCGCCACCGTGCCGCCGCCCGCGATGATGGCGGTGGCTTCGGGCACTTCCTCCCAGGCGCCGGGCATCTCGGTCAAGGGCTCCGACAGCAGCAGGAATGCGTCGTCATCCAGCGCCGCGATCTGCGGATTGTCGGGATATAGCTGGCGCAGATGGCGCACGCAGGTGTTGTGGAACAGCGTGCGTGAATCGGCCTCGCTGGAATAGCGCACGGCGATCAGCCGCTGGCCGTCCAGCGCGCACACCGTCATGTTGATGGGCTGCGCCACGCCATGCCGCCTGCCCGTCTCTTCCACCGCACCCACCATGCGGGCCAGCGCCGCCAGCGGGTCTTCCTCCAGGCCGAAGCTCAAAGCCAGCAGGAACATCACCTCGGAATCCGTCGACCCTTCCAGCGAGCCGAAATAGGCCGGCGCGATCATCAGCATCAGGTCGCGCCTGAGCAACGGATAGTCGCGGATGACGCCGTTGTGCACGAACAGCCACTGGCCGTGGCGAAACGGATGGCAGTTGGTTTCCTGCGCGGGCGTGTCGGTGGCGGCGCGGATGTGCGCCACGAACAGCGGCGCGTGGATCGCGCGCGCCGCTTCCCGCAGATTGCGGTCGTTCCAGGCCGGATGCACGCTGCGGTAGCGGAACGGCGGCTCCGGCGGCCGGCCTTCGTGTTGACGGCCATACCAGCCCAGCCCGAAGCCGTCGCCATTGGTGGTGGTAGCGCCCAGCCGCGAGTGCAGGCTCTGGTCGATCAGGGAGTGCTTGGCCTTGAACAGCACGCTCTCCATCTGTATGGGACTACCGGTATAAGCCAGCCAGCGACACATGGCGCGCTCCTTCGATCCACGGAATTGCCGCGCCCCGGACGGCGGGGCGGGCGCAGTCCAGTGTAGGAGCAGGCCGCGGCTTTCCACAAGCCGCCGCCCCGCCCCTATTTCTTCAGCAACGCCTTGAGCATGGCCATGCGCTCCTTGGGATTCATTGCAGCGGTGGCCGCGTCTTCCTGCATGCGCACATCGCCCAGGCCCATTTCCTCGATGAAGCGCGAAGGCTCGCGCACCAGGTCTTCGCGCGCGCGGCGGCGGCGCTTGCACCAGCTCAGGTTCAGGCTGCGCTGCGCGCGCGTGATGCCCACGTACATGAGCCGGCGCTCTTCCTGGATGCGCGAAGCCAGGTTCTCGGCCGCGCGCGCCGGATCGCCGACCTCGTCATCCTTGCCCAGGTGCGGCAGCAAGCCTTCCTCGACGCCCGCGAGGTACACGTGCGGATACTCCAGCCCCTTGGAAGCATGCAGGGTGGACATCTTCACCGCATCGGGCTCTTCTTCCTCGCCGCGCTCCAGCATGGTGACCAGCGCCACATGCTGCACCAGGTCGAAGAGCGTCATGTTGTCTTCTTCGGCCTTGCGCTTGAGCCATCCGGTCAGCTCCAGCACGTTCTGCCAGCGCGTCTGCGCGGGCCGCTCTTCGAACAGCTCGTACAGATGGCGTTCGTACTGGATGGCTTCCAGCAGATCGTCCAGCAGCACGCCCGCGGGCTCGGACGACGCGGCGTCCTTCGCATCGGCCGCGCCACGGCCGGCGCGCCATTGCATGCGGCGGATGAACTCGGTGAAGGTGCGCAGCGGCTCCAGCTGCCGTGGCGCCAGCAGGCTTTCCAGGCCGGTCTCGGCCACGGCCGCCAGCAGCGACAGCTCGCGGCTTGCGGCGTACTGCCCCAGCGTCTGCAAGGTGGCCTGGCCGATGCCGCGCTTGGGCGTGGTGGCCGCGCGGATGAAGGCCGGATCGTCGTCGTCGTTGGCCAGGATGCGCAGATAGGCCAGCACGTCGCGCACTTCGGTCTTGTCGAAGAAACTCTGCCCGCCCGAGATCGTGTACGGGATCTTCAGGTTGCGCAGCGCCTGTTCCAGGATGCGCGATTGATGATTGCTGCGGTACAGGATGGCAAAATCCTTCCACTGCGCCTGGCGCTCGAAGCGCGAAGCCGACACCTTCATGGCGATGGATTCGGCCTCCTGCTCCTCGCCGTCCATGGCCGATACCAGGATGGGTTCGCCCACGCCCAGATCGGACCACAGCTTCTTGTCGAACAGCTTGGGGTTCTTTTCAATCACCTGGTTTGCGGCCGCCAGGATGCGCTGCACCGACCGGTAGTTCTGCTCCAGCTTGATGAGCTTGATGTTGGGGTAGTCGGTGGTCAGCTTGGCCAGGTTCTCGATGGTTGCGCCACGCCAGGCGTAGATCGCCTGGTCGTCATCGCCCACCGCCGTGAACATGGCGCGCGAACCCGTCAGGAGCTGCACCAGGCGGTACTGGCACACGTTGGTGTCCTGGTATTCGTCCACCAGCAGATAACGCACGCGGTTCTGCCAGCGGGTGCGCACTTCTTCGTTGTTGGCCAGCAGCAGCGCGGGGATGCGGATCAGGTCGTCGAAGTCCACCGCCTGGTAGGCGGCCAGCGTGGCGGCGTAGCTGCGGTAGACGTTGGCCGCCTCCACGTCGGCCGGCGTGATGGCTTCGCGCGCGGCATCGTCCGGTTCCATCAAGCCGTTCTTCCACAGCGAGATGATGCCCTGCACGTGGCGCAGGCGGGCCTTGTCGGTCGTGTTCAAGAGTTCCTGGATGATGGCCATGGCATCGTCGGCGTCCAGGATCGAAAACGTCGGCTTCAGGCCCGCGTTGCGCGCCTCCTCGCGCAGCATCTTCACGCCCAGCGAATGGAAGGTGCTGATGATCAGGCCCTTGGACAGCTTGCGATCCACCAGGGTCTTCACGCGTTCGTCCATCTCGCGCGCGGCCTTGTTGGTGAAGGTCAGCGCCACCACGTTGCGCCCCATATAGCCGCACTCGCGCAGCAGGTAGGCGATCTTCTGCGTGATCACGCGCGTCTTGCCGCTGCCGGCGCCGGCCAGCACCAGGCAGGGGCCGTCCAGATACAGCACCGCTTCGCGTTGAGCGGGGTTCATGCCTTGGGCTATAGGTTCGCTGGCGGACATTCGAGTCAGGTGATCATGCATCGCGGCGGCCGCATTGAAGCTGCGGCCAGCAAGCATGAAGCTTGCGGCCGCCCGTCAGCGGGCCGGTAACACGCGAGAAAAAGGGGACGGGCGCAGCCGCCACGGCGGGCCTGCCGCGCCGGCGCGATAGAGGAGAAAGATCATAGAACAATCGGATCGACGGCGCATTGGCCCCGGCCGCAGCCGATCAGATTTCCAGCGGATCGACTTCCAGTTGCCAGCGCACGCGGGCCTCGTTGGCCAGGTACGGCAGGTGGTGCGACCAGGACGCCAGGAAGGCCTGCAAAGCCGGCCGGCTGCTGCTTTCCGCCAGCAACTGGGCGCGCTCGATATTGGCCACGCGCACCACGCGCAGCGGCACCGGGTCGTACAGCATGATGGCGTCCAGGCCTGGAAAATCGGCCGCCCATTCACCCTCGGGCAAGGCCCGCGCCCGCTCCAGGAATTCCAGCGCCACCTTCAGCTCGCGCGCCTCCGCGGTCAGCAGAGCCTGGTAAACGAAAGGCGGCAGGCCGGTGCTTTCCCGCTCGTGCAGGGCATGGCGGGCAAAGCCCGCGTAGTCATGCCGCAGCAGCGCCTGATAGACCGGCTGCTCGGGGTAGTTGGTCTGTATCAGCACCTCGCCGTTGCCTTGATGGCGGCCGGCGCGGCCCGCCACCTGCATCAGCTGCGCGAACAGGCGCTCGGGCGCGCGGAAGTCATGCGCGAACAACATAGAGTCTGCATTCAGCACACCCACCAATCCCAGGCGCGCGAAGTCGTGGCCCTTGGCCACCATCTGCGTGCCCACCAGGATGTCCACCTCGCCGGCATGCACCGAGGCGAACAGCGCTTCGGCGCTGCCCTTCTTGCGCGTGCTGTCGGCGTCGATGCGCAGGATGCGCGCCTCGGGAAACAATTCCGCCAGATGTTCTTCCACCCGCTGCGTGCCGCGCCCCATGGGCGCCAGGTCCTGGTCGCCGCATTCGGGACAAGCGCGCGGCACCGGGGCCTGGTAGCCGCAGTGATGGCACTGCAGGCGATGGCCGCGGCCGTCGGTACGGTGCAGGACGGTAAATGCAGTGCAGCGCGGGCAATTGCTGACCCACGCGCAGGACTGGCAATGCAGCACCGGCGAATAGCCGCGGCGGTTCAGGAAGATGAGGGACTGTTCCTTGCGTTCCAGGCGCTGTCCGATGGCATCCAGCAGTTGCGGCGACATGCCCTGCTTCAGTTGCAGGCGCCGCGTGTCGATCAGGCGCATGGACGGCAGGCTGCTGGCGCGCGCCCGGCCCGGCAGGGTCAGGCGCAGGTAGCGCCCGCGCTCGGCATGCTGCCAGGTCTCCAGGGACGGCGTGGCCGACCCCAGCACTACTGGAATATTCAGGTCATGGGCGCGCCACACCGCCAGGTCGCGCGCCGAATAGCGCAAGCCGTCCTGCTGCTTGTAGGACGCGTCGTGCTCCTCGTCCACCACGATCAGGCCCAGCTGGCTCAAGGGCGCGAACACCGACATGCGCGTGCCCAGCAGCATGCGGGCCTCGCCGCGCTGGGCGCGGGTCCAGGCCTGCAAGCGTTCGCCATCGGACAGGCCGCTATGCATGACGGCCAGACCGTCCGGTCCAACGAGTGCCTCCAGGCGCGCGCGCAGCGCGCCTTCGAGCTGCGGCGTCAGGTTGATTTCGGGCACCATCAGCAACACCTGGCGTCCTGCCGCCAGCACCCTTTCGGCCGCGCGCAGGTACACCTCGGTCTTGCCGCTGCCCGTCACCCCGTGCAGCAACACGGGCTTGAACCCGTCCAGCGCGCCTATGGCGTCCACCGCCTCGCGCTGGGCGTCGTTGAGCTCCGGCGGCTGGTCGGCCTGGGCCGGCGCGCGCGCCGTCTTGCGCTTGCGCCCGTCCAGGCGCGCCACGGGGCCGCCCGCCGAGCGCTTGCCCTGGTAGGCCGTGGGCTTGCGCAGCGGCGGCGGCAGCGTGGGCAGCATCACCTCGCCCAGCGGCCGCTGGTAGTAGTCAGCGGCAAAGCGGGCCAGGCGCAGCCAGTCCTCGTCGAAGGGCGGCAGGTCATCCAGCACCTCTTCGATCGGCCGGATCTGCTTGGGGTCGAAGGACGGCTCCGCCGGGTTGTCCACCACCACGCCGATCAGCTTGCGGCGGCCGAACGGCACGATGACCCGCAGGCCCACCGTCACCGGCGCGTCGCTGCGGTAGTCGAACGGACCCGGCAGGGGCACGTCCAGCGCCACCCGCACCCAGCAGACCGCGGGGGTCGTGTTCGACAGCGTTTCAGACATGGGTGCTAGGACGGAGCATGTAGAAGGATGATCCCGGATGATGCCGGCGCGCTCCATTTTCCGCCTGTGGATAACTTTGGGGAAAAGGCAGGAGCAACATCGGAAATTGGAATTTGACAAGATTGCGCAAACTTGCGAAATCTTGTTGAAAACCCTCATTTCACCATTTAAAACAATGACTTATGAGAGCTTCCGAGATTGTAAACTAGCATCTAAAGGGTTTTCCCCGAGGGCAATCTTGCTGTGCACAAGTGTCCTCAGGGACCCTCCTGCTCCGGCCCTGTAGACCGAAGCGTCCACTCACTTACCCTCGCAGCGAACGGCTGTGCTGGTGGACTTCATCAACCAATTCGGCTACGGCTTCTGGCGGAGTAAAGCGGGATATGCCGTGGCCCAGGTTGAACACGTGGCCGCCCTTGCCGACCGGTCCGAACGCGTCCAGCACGCGCCGCGCCTCGGCACGGATGGCGGGTCCGCCACCGAACAAGGCCATGGGGTCGAGGTTGCCCTGGAACGCGACCGAGTCCCCGGTGCGGCGCCGCGCGGCGGCCAGATCCACCGTCCAGTCCAGGCCCACGGCATCGGCGCCGCAAGCGGCGATCTGTTCCAGCCACTGGCCGCCGCCCTTGGTGAAGACAATGGCCGGCACGCGGCGGCCTTCGTGTTCGCGGGTCAGCCCGGCCACGACCTTGCGGGTGTAGGCCAGCGAGAACTGCTGGAACAGTCCGTCGGCCAGCACGCCGCCCCAGCTGTCGAACAGCATCACGGCTTGGGCGCCGGCGGCGATCTGCGCGTTCAAGTACTGCAGCGTGGCTTCGGCGTTGATTTCGAGGATGCGGTGCAGCAGGTCGGGACGCGCATACAGCATCGTCTTGATCAGGCGATAGTCGTCGCTGCCCTGGCCTTCCACCATGTAGCAGGCGATGGTCCAGGGACTGCCGGCAAAGCCGATCAGCGGCACCTTGCCGTCCAGGTCGCGCCGGATCGTGCGCACGGCATCGAATACATAGCGCAGCTTGTCCATGTCCGGCACTTCCAGGCGCGCCACGTCTTCTTCGGTACGCACCGGACGGGCGAAGCGCGGGCCCTCGCCTTCGGCGAAGTCCAGGCCCAGGCCCATGGCGTGCGGCACCGTCAGGATGTCCGAGAACAGAATGGCCGCATCCAGGTCGAAACGCTCCAGCGGCTGCAGCGTGACTTCCGAGGCGTAGTCCGGGTTCTGAGCGAGGCCCATGAAGGAACCTGCGCGGGCCCGCGTCTGGCGGTATTCAGGCAGGTAGCGGCCGGCCTGGCGCATCAGCCAGATCGGGGTATAGGGCACGGGCTCGCGCAGCAGCGAGCGCAAGAACACATCGTTCTTCAGTACGGAAGCAGACACGACTATCCTCGATGATCGGAAGCCGTGATTTTACTTCCCCTGGCTGACAAGTCGCAGCCAGGCTCTGCGCCGGACTTGCCGGCGCGCAAGCGGGGCGCTTTCAGGGGCAAGGCGGCGCGCGCGGCGCCCCGCCCGCTGGCCGTGCGTCGACCGACCGCCGGCAGGTCCGTCGCTTCAGGCCCCCCGCTCCTGCGCGGCCTGCCGGTACGGCGCCGCCTCGATGCCGTGCTTGCGCATCAGCGCCCAGAACGCCCGCCGGTGCTTGCAGCAAGCCCGCGCCGCCTGCGCCACGTTGCCGCCATGGCGCGACAGCGCAAGCCGGATATAGTCGCGCTCGAAGCCGTCCACCACCCGCGCCTTCGCGATGCGGAAGGATTCATGCGCAGGCCGCGGATGCGGTTTGCGCATGCCCGACAAGGTTTGCTCTACCAGATCCTGTGGCACCCGGGCGTGCAACGCAGCGAGCCTCGGCGCCCCGTCCGCGCCCAGTTCCATCCGCGCCTCGCGATAAGCCGTCGTGGGCTCGCGGATATCCGCCCGCGCCGCGCCACGCCCGTGCGCCGCGCCGGCCAGGCGGCCAAGCCGCACCCGCATGCTTTCCAGGCAGGCCGGCTGCATGATGAAATCCGACGCGCCCAGGCTCAGCAGGTCTTCGATCGCGGGCGCCTTCACATCGGAGATCAGCAACAGCACCGGCGTGCTCAATGCGCTGCCCGCCTGTTGCAGCGCCATGCGCGTCCAGGCGAGCGATGACGGCGCCACCGGCAGGATGCAGCAGTCGTAGCGCCTGAGCGCCACCGCCAGCCGGGCCAGCGCCTGCACGTCCGCTTCCTGGCTGTCGGCCTGCGCGTCGGCGTCGGTCTGCGCGCCTGACACGGCATCGCGCGCCGCCATGCCCGCGGTCGCATAGCGCACCGGACTCAGCGACACCAGATGGAGCCGCACGCGCGTCTGCCTGGCCGGGTGCAGCGCGACCAGATCGCGCATCGGCCCATCATGGCCGGGCGCCAGCAATACCCCGCAATCCAGGACTTCTCGCACGCTTCCCCCTACGCTTGACTAGGAAGATTGAAGGCTACTGTTGCAACCGGCGTGCAGCTATTCGTAGTGATCGCATTGCGGCCCGCCCAAAGGACGGCGGACCTTCACACGGCAATGAAAAAAACAGGCATGAAAAAAGCGGCCCTGAGGCCGCTTCTTTCGATTCCGGGGCGAACCCCGGGGCACAGCTTCGCCGCTTAGTGCGAACGGCCGCCTTGGCGCAGCTTGCGCGCCGCGATGGCTTGCGCAGCCAGCATGGCGAGTTCCGCTTCGACCACGGCGATGTCCGCCTTGTCCTTGGCGTTGGCCAGGGCCTGTTCGGCCTTCTGGCGCGCTTCCAGGGCGCGGGCTTCGTCCAGGTCGGCGGCACGGATAGCCGTGTCGGCCAGAACCGTCACGCTGCCCGGCTGCACTTCCAGAATGCCCCCGGCGACGAAGATGTTTTCCTCGCCTTGGTCGGCACGAACGATCTTGACCGTCCCGGGGCGTATGCGCGAAATCAGCGGGGTGTGGCCGGGCAGAATGCCCAGTTCACCCGCTTCGCCAGGCAACACCACGAACTTCGCCTCACCGGAGAAGATCGCTTCCTCTGCGCTGACGACATCCACATGCAGGGTAGCCATATCGGTTCCTTATTGCAGTTTCTTGGCCTTCTCGAAGGCCTCGTCGATCGAGCCGACCATGTAGAAGGCCTGTTCCGGCAGCGCATCGCACTCGCCGTTCACGATCATCTTGAAACCACGGATGGTTTCGGCCAGCGGAACGTACTTGCCGGGCGAACCGGTGAACACTTCTGCAACGTGGAACGGCTGCGACAGGAAGCGCTGGATCTTACGGGCGCGGGCCACGGCCTGCTTGTCTTCCGGCGACAGTTCGTCCATGCCCAGAATCGCGATGATGTCGCGCAGTTCCTTGTAGCGCTGCAGCGTTTGCTGCACGCCACGGGCCACGGCGTAGTGCTCTTCGCCCACGACTTGCGGGTCGAGCTGGCGGCTGGACGAATCCAGCGGGTCCACGGCCGGGTAGATACCCAGGGCGGCGATGTCACGCGACAGCACGACGGTGGAGTCCAAGTGCTGGAAGGTCGTGGCAGGCGACGGGTCGGTCAAGTCGTCCGCAGGGACGTACACGGCCTGGATCGAGGTGATCGAGCCGGTCTTGGTCGACGTGATGCGCTCTTGCAGCTTGCCCATTTCTTCGGCCAGCGTGGGCTGGTAGCCCACTGCCGACGGCATACGGCCCAGCAGTGCCGACACTTCGGTACCGGCCAGGGTGTAGCGGTAGATGTTGTCCACGAAGAACAGGATGTCGCGGCCTTCGTCGCGGAACTTCTCGGCCATCGTCAGGCCGGTCAGCGCCACGCGCAGACGGTTGCCCGGGGGTTCGTTCATCTGACCGAACACCATCGCAACCTTGTCCAGAACGTTCGACTCTTCCATTTCGTGGTAGAAGTCGTTGCCTTCGCGGGTACGCTCGCCCACGCCGGCGAACACCGACAAGCCGCTGTGCTGCTTGGCGATGTTGTTGATCAGTTCCATCATGTTGACGGTCTTGCCCACGCCGGCGCCGCCGAACAGGCCGACCTTGCCGCCCTTGGCGAACGGGCAAACCAGGTCAATAACCTTGATGCCGGTTTCCAGCAGTTCCACCGACGGCGACAGCTCGTCGAAACGGGGAGCCGCTTGGTGAATGCCACGCTTTTCGTCGTGCTGGATCGGGCCGGCTTCGTCGATGGGACGACCCAGCACGTCCATGATGCGGCCCAGCGTGCCGGTGCCGACGGGCACCGAGATCGGGGCGCCCGTGCCGGTGACCTTCATGCCGCGGCGCAGGCCGTCGCTGGAGCCCAGCGCAATGGTACGCACCACGCCGTCGCCCAGCTGTTGCTGCACTTCCAGCGTCAGACCCTTTTCGGCGAACGAGGAACCCTCGTCGGCCAGGGTAAGCGCTTCGTAGATCTTGGGCATTTGATCGCGGGGGAACTGAATATCCACCACGGCGCCGATGCACTGAACGATGGTTCCGTTGCTCATGTCGATTCCTTGCTTGATAGCTTTTGACGGGATGCTGCCTGCCTCAAACGGCGGCAGCGCCCCCTACGATTTCCGAAATTTCTTTGGTGATCGCGGCCTGACGGGTCTTGTTGTAGACCAGTTGCAGATCGCCGATGACCTTCTTGGCGTTGTCCGACGCCGCCTTCATGGCGACCATCCGGGCCGACTGCTCCGAAGCCATGTTCTCGGCCACGGCTTGGTACAGCAGGCCTTCAACGTAACGCTGCAGCAGGTCGTCGATCACGCTACGGGCGTCGGGTTCGTAGATGTAATCCCAGCTGTAGTCCGACTTCACTTCCGAGGTCTTGGCCAGGCTATCAGCGCCCGTCTGGTACGGATCATCCAAACCGCTGGCCAGAGGCAGCAGGCGCAAGAACAACGGCTCCTGCTTCATCGTGTTGACGAAGCGGGTCGAGGCCACGTACAGCGCGTCGATGCGGCCTTCCAGGTAGGCGTCCAGCTGCACCTTGATCGCGCCCAGCAGGCGGTCGAGTTGCGGCTTGTCGCCCAGTTGCACTTCCTGGGAAACCAGTTTGGCGCCGATGCGGGTCAGCACGCCCACGCCCTTGTTGCCGAAAGCGGTCGCTTGCACGGCGATGCCGTTCTTCTCGAACTCTTTCAGCTTGCCCAACGTCACGCGGGTGATGTTGGTGTTCAAGCCGCCGCACAGGCCCTTGTCGGTCGTGACCATGATCACGCCGACCGCCTTGACTTCGCGTTCGACCAGGTACGGGTGGCTGTACTCGGGGTTGGCCTGCATCAGGTGCGCAGCAATCTCGCGCACCTTGGTGGCATACGGACGGCCAGCACGCATCCGCTCCTGCGCCTTGCGCATCTTGGATGCGGCGACCATTTCCATCGCCTTGGTGATCTTGCGCGTGTTTTGCACGCTCTTGATCTTGGTTCGGATTTCCTTAATTCCGGGCATTGCGCTTTCCTGTGAAGACTGGCCGATGGGTTCCGCTGGCGCCTCATCCATCCGGGAAGGATGGGTGAGGCGTCGCGGACGCCTAACCCATCACTTTCTTAAAAAGCACCGTGCTTCTTGAATTCCTGGATGGCGGCGGCCAATTCGGCTTCGTCATCCTTGGACAGTTCCTTGGTGTCTTCGATGCGCTGGATCAGGGCCGCATGCTTGGCCTTCAGTTGATCCTTCAGCGACTTCTCGAACGACAGCACTTGGGCCACGTCCACTTCATCCAGGTAGCCGTTGTTGACCGTGTACAGCGTGACGGCCAGTTCCCACACTTGCAGCGGCTGGTATTGCGGCTGCTTGAGCAGTTCCACCACGCGCTTGCCGCGTTCCAGCTGGCGACGGGTCGCGTCGTCCAGGTCGGAAGCGAACTGCGCGAAGGCGGCCAGTTCACGGTACTGCGCCAAGTCGGTACGGATACCGCCGGACAGCTTCTTGACGACCTTGGTCTGAGCAGCGCCACCCACACGCGACACCGAGATACCGGCGTTGATTGCGGGGCGGACACCGGCGTTGAACAGGTCGGTTTCCAGGAAGATCTGGCCGTCGGTGATCGAGATCACGTTGGTCGGAACGAAGGCCGACACGTCGCCTGCCTGGGTTTCGATGATCGGCAGCGCGGTCAGCGAGCCGGTCTTGCCCTTGACGGCGCCGTTGGTGAACTTCTCGACGTACTCTTCGTTCACGCGGGCAGCGCGTTCCAGCAGGCGCGAGTGCAGGTAGAACACGTCGCCCGGGTAGGCTTCACGGCCCGGCGGACGGCGCAGCAGCAGCGACACTTGGCGATAGGCCCAGGCTTGCTTGGTCAGGTCGTCATAAACGATCAGGGCGTCTTCGCCGCGGTCGCGGAAGTATTCGCCCATCGTGCAGCCGGCGTAGGCGGCCAGGTACTGCATGGCGGCCGAGTCGGAGGCCGAAGCGGCCACGACGATGGTGTATTCCATCGCGCCGTGCTCTTCCAGCTTGCGCACCACGTTGTTGATCGTCGAAGCCTTCTGGCCGATAGCGACGTACACGCAGGTGACGCCCTTGCCCTTCTGGCTGATGATCGTGTCGACAGCGACGGCGGTCTTGCCGGTCTGGCGGTCGCCAATGATCAGTTCGCGCTGGCCGCGACCGATCGGCACCATCGAGTCGATAGCCTTGATGCCGGTTTGCAGCGGCTGCGACACCGAGCGGCGGGCGATAACGCCAGGCGCCACTTTTTCGATGATGTCGGTGGCCTTGGCGTTGACCGGGCCCTTGCCGTCGATCGGCTCGCCCAGCGTGTTGACCACGCGGCCTTTCAGTTCGGGACCGACCGGAACTTCCAGAATGCGGCCGGTCGTCTTGACCTGGTCGCCTTCGGAAACGCCGGTGTAGTCGCCGAGAATAACGGCGCCGACGGAATCACGCTCGAGGTTGAGCGCCAGACCGAAAACGTTGTTGGGGAATTCGAGCATTTCGCCCTGCATCACGTCGGACAAGCCGTGGATGCGGGTAATACCGTCGGTCACGGACACGACGGTGCCCTGAGTACGGACATCAGCCGAAGCGCCCAGGCCCTCGATGCGGCTCTTGAGCAGTTCGCTGATCTCGGAGGGATTGAGTTGCATATTGACTCCTGGAATCCTGTTAGTTGCCTTAAGCGGCGAGCTGATCGCGCATGCGGGCCAATTGGGCTTGTACGGAAGTATCGAGCACCTGGTCACCGACGGCCACGCGCACGCCGCCGATCAGCGACGGATCAACGGTGACGCTGGGCTTGAGCTTGAGGCCGAATTTTTGTTCGAGCGCGCTGACCAGTTCTTTGACCTGGGCATCGCTCATTTCGAACGCGCTGGTAATTTCCGCCTGCGCCGTGCCGTCGTGACGATTCCGCAGCACCGCGAATTGCGCGGCGATGTCGGGCAGCAGCAGCAGCCGGTCGTTTTCGACCAGCAGCTCGATGAAATTGCGGGCGGCTTGAGGCAGTTCGGCCTTTACCAGGCCGGAGAACAGCTCGACGCGCTGCTTGTCGCCCAGACGCGGGTCGGCCATGGCCTCGCGCACGTCGGGGTTGGAGGCGACCTGAGCCAGTTCGCTGACCAGATCGGACCAGGCCGGCAAGCCGGCGCGGTCGTCGCGCGCCGCGCTGAAGAGCGCTTCAGCGTAGGGCCGGGCAACAGTGGAAAGTTCAGCCATGACGGTCCCGGATTAAAGCTGCGCGCGGAGCTGGTTGAGCAGCTCGGCGTGTGCGCGGGCGTCAACCTCGCGCTTGAGGATCTGTTCAGCACCCTTGACGGCCAGCGCAGCGACGTCGTCGCGCAGCAGGTCGCGGGCGCGCTGGACTTCCTGCGCGGCATCCTGGGCAGCCTGCGCCACGATGCGGGCGCGTTCGGCTTCCGCTTCACGGCGGGCCTGCTCGATCAGGGAGGCGGCTTGCTTCTCGGCCTCGATGATGCGGGCGTGGTTTTCGGACTTGGCAGAAGCCTCGATCAGACTGACGCGCGCCTGGGCTTGAGCCAAATCGGCTTTGCCCTTCTCGGCGGCGGCCAGGCCGTCGGCGATTTTCTGGCGGCGCTCGTCCATCGCCTTCGTCAGGGGAGGCCACACGAATTTCATCGTGAACCAGCCAAGAACGAAGAACACGAGCATCTGGAAAATGATCGTCGCGTTCAGATTCACGGTCGTTCCTTTAACACCTTGCGGCTCCGACCGCACCCGGAAAGGGGCGTCACGGAGCACTCGATACTTTGCTAGTCGGCGACGGAGCTTGCACCCACATCGCCGCCAGCGTCATGACCCGCCTTTTCGCCGGCGGGCGGTGCCTTAGCCGACGAACGGGTTGGCGAAGGCGAACAGCATGGCGATACCCACGCCGATCAGGAATGCCGCGTCGATCAGGCCAGCCAGCAGGAACATCTTCGTTTGCAGAGCGTTCATCAGTTCAGGCTGACGAGCCGAGGCTTCCAGATACTTGCCGCCCATCAGTGCGATGCCGATGCAAGCGCCGATAGCGCCCAGACCGATGATAAGACCGCAAGCGAGGGCAACGAAAGCGACGTTGGTCATGACAACTCCTTGGTTAGAAATCTGAAGTCAAAAATTGAAAAATAAGGGGTACTGCTCAATGCAAGATAATCTTGCTATCCCATGCTGGCCGGGTGGCCAGCATGGGAAATTCGGGGGATCAGTGGCCTTCGTGAGCCTGGCCGAGGTACACCAGCGTCAGCATCATGAAGATGAAGGCCTGCAGCAGAACGATCAGGATGTGGAAGATCGCCCAGATGGAGCCGGCCAGGATGTGGCCGATGCCCAGGCCGATGCTGGCGCCGTTGAAGCCGGTCCAGGCGCCGCCCAGCAGGGCGATCAGCATGAAAATCAGTTCGCCGGCGAACATGTTGCCGAACAACCGCATGCCCAGCGACACGGACTTGGCGGCGTATTCGATCAGGTTCAGCAGCAGGTTGAACGGGGCCAGCACGATGGCGCCGATGCCGTGCGCGTGGAACGGCGCGGTGAACAGTTCCTTGACGAAGCCGCCCGGGTGCTTGATCTTGATGCCGTAGTAGAACATCAGCAGCAGCACGCCCAGCGACATGCCCATCGGCACGTTCAGGTCGGCGGTCGGCAGAATGCGGTGGTAGTAGAGCGGATCGCCGTGCTCAGCGCCCAGGCCGGTCAGGCGCCAGATGGAGGGCAGCAGGTCGACGGGCAGCAGGTCCAGCGCGTTCATCAGGATGATCCAGAGGAACACGGTGAGCGCCAGCGGGGCAATGAAAAGACGGCTCTTGGCGTTGTGGACGATGCCCTTGGCCTGGTCGTCGACCATGTCGACGATCATTTCCACGAAGGCCTGGAAACGGCCCGGCACGCCACTGGTGGCGCGGCGCGCAGCGCGCCACAGGAAGAAAATGACGATCAGACCCATCAGGCCCGACCAGAACAACGAGTCGTAGTTGATGATGTCGAACTGAGCGATAGCGCTCTGTTTCTCACCCGTATTGTTCAGATGCACCAGGTGGTGCTGAATATACGCGGACTGAGGCGACACGTCGCTGGCAGCAGCCATTTGAATCCTACCCTATTTGCTGTGCCCGGCCCTTGCGAACCGGACGATTCCACGATTTCGTTTGCCGTAAACCTGCTCGGCGCTATGACAACTTGCGGAACATCAAGAGCAGGAGATAGCCCTTCAATGTGAGTATCAGACCGAGCAACGCGGCAGGCCATACGAGGCTATCCTGCGTCACACGCGAAAGCAGCCACAACAGCAGCGCCGTTGCGAACAACTTGATCAACTCACCAGAGAGAAAGGTAAAGGGACTGGCCTTACCGGCCCGTACGCTGACAGCCAGGCGCAATGCGAACAACGCATTGGGAATGAAATACGCTCCCGCCCCCGCCAGCGCCGACCAACCTGCCGCCGCCCCTCCGACAACCCCCGCAATTACTGCTGCTGCGAGCCCCATGGCACCTTGCGCTGCCAATGCCAACAGGAGCCCGCGGCTAGCTTGAGCATTCAGCGCCGCGCGATCCGCGTCACTGAGAACCAGAACTTTATCCGTCATGTCGTGGTCAAACATTGCTTGCTGCTGACCCTGACCGTCAACCGGACCCTGCCGCACTTCATGCTGCATGGAGTTCTGTTGCATCAAACTTCCTCGCTTTGCTTCTTTGCCCCTATCAGAACCGGCGCGTCTCGCTGCCCGTAGCTGCCCCCATAGCCGGCGCCAAGTCGTTGATTTCAAAAGGCTCATCAACACCGTGCCCGCTACTTGTCAGCCGCTACGTGTTCTTATCCCGCAAGCGTCAAACCCGCAGAGTATAGCGTGATTCTTTTTACCCTAGCAAATGAACTTTCGGCCGTTTGTAAGGCGCAAACAACGCTTGGATCGGCCGAAATTAGGGACGCGAATCACCCCTCGCAGCATGCTGCGCAAACCCTGCTCAATGAACCGCGGCCTCCGTCATGGAGGCCGCGCTTTATACCATCAAACCAGGATCAATCCTCCTTGACCGGCGGCGGCGCCCACAGTCCGTCCAACGCCGTATCCTGCGGCGAGTACAGGCGCATGCTGAGCAGGAACGGCGCATCGGCGGCCGGGGTGGCGATCCAGTTCGAGCGCTTGCGCTCGCCGGGATCGCGGCGCTGGATGTAGATGTCCAGCGAACCGTCGGCGTTGTACTTCAGGCCATCGGTGCTGCGCAGTACGTAGCGGTTGGCCGGATTGTCGGCGAAGCCGTGCTTGTCGTCATAGACGTGCAGCGACCAGAAAGCGTTGACCGGCGGCAACTGCCCCTTGTCGAAGTGCAATACATAGTCTTCATCGGAATTCAGCGCGCGGCCCTTGGAGTCGGACACCGTGACCGGGTACAGCACGTCTTCCGGCGTCGGCGCGCCCAGGCCGGCATAGGCGATGGCGGCGCGGCGCGTGTAGTCGGTGCCATAGGTACCGATGCCGGACAGCACGGTGCTCCAGCCGTTCATGAGAGTACCCAGGCGCGACACGCCATCAGCGATGCGCCGGCCGGCCAACGGCTGGGCCTGCGCCAGCGCCTGCTGCACGGCCGGACTCAGGCGGCCATACGAGAACGGCTGGCGGCTGTCCAGGCCGATGCGGCGCATGCGGTCCAGAATGGGCGTGTCGTTGGCGTGCGGCGGGTTGTTGCGCATCACGTCGAAGAACAGCGTGAAGAACGAGGCGGCGTCCATGCCGGCCGCCTGTTCGGCCGGCGTGCCGTCGGGCACCGTCACGGGCATAGGCGGCGGCAGGTCGCTGCCGATCGGCGCCGAACCCACGCCGGGCCCCGTTTGCGGATAGGCGCTGCGGGAACCGCGGTTGGCAGCGGGCCTGGCGAGCACGGGCGCGGCCATCGGGCTGGCGGTCATGCCGGCCTGGATCTGATTGACGGCCGCGTAGTCCTGCGGACCGCCCGCCTGGGTCCAGCCGATCAACCAGCCGGTGGCCGTAGGGCTGTGGATCACGTCCATGCCGGGGGGCACGCTGCCCTGCCAGCCTGGGCCGACGATGGCGAACGACTGAGCGCCGTTGCCGTTGGTGCGCGTGCCGCGCGAGGCGAATACGTCGCTCCACATGTCCAACGCCGACAACACCATATAGCGGTCGCCGGTCGCGGGCAGGTTCACGATCAGCGGGGCGCGCGACACGTCGAACCAGAGGCTGGAATAGAGCGCGTCGGCGCTGGGCCAGGGCACGTCGCCCGCGCGCGGATCGGGGAAGGCGGCCTTGTGGCCGAACTGGTTCACCGGCGCCTTGCCGTCCAGCGGCGTCTGCACGGCGGTGGCCTTGCGGCGGGCCAACTCCATCAGCACCATCGGATAAGCATAGACATAGGCGTCGATGGCGATGTCGCGCAGCTCTTGCTCGCTCATCTGCGCCGCGGGCGCGGAGGCGGCCGGGTACGGCGTCTCGGACACCAGGCGCAAAGTAGGCCGCGGCGATTGCGCCTGGGCGGCGGTGACGAAGCAGGCGCTCAGTGCGCCAGCAAGGACCGCGGCGGACCAGCGGCGGGTAGCGATGGATGTACGCATGCAAGGCTCCTTATTGATTTTGTCTGCAAGCGAGCCGCCGCGCCGGGCTTGCCAGTTCGGGCAAGCCTCTCTGGCGCGGCACCTCGCGGTGACGCTTTTTCAGGATAGGGCCGAACTCTGCAACAAGGTGCTGCCGAACCGTTTCAAGGCGCAACTCCGCTCATGGGCCTGGAAGCGCGCAAAAAAACGCGCCCTGGGAGGGCGCGCGGGGCGGATCCTGGTGCACCCGGACAGGCCGCCCGGGCGTAACAAGGATTAACGGTGTTTGAAGTCCGGTTTGCGCTTCTCGGTGAAGGCGGCCATGCCTTCCTTCTGGTCTTCGGTCGCAAACAGCGAATGGAACACGCGGCGCTCGAACAGCAGGCCTTCGTTGAGCGAGCCTTCGAAGGCGCGGTTGACGCATTCCTTGGCCATCATGACCGACGGCAGGGACATGGAGGCGATGACGGTGGCCGCGTCCATGGCTTCTTCCATGAGCTTGTCGGCCGGAACCACGCGCGACACCAGGCCAGCGCGTTCCGCTTCCTCGGCGCCCATCATGCGGGCGGTCAGCGCCAGGTCCATGGCCTTGGCCTTGCCCACCGCGCGCGGCAGGCGCTGGGTGCCGCCCGCGCCCGGAATCACGCCCAGCTTGATTTCGGGCTGGCCGAACTTGGCGGTGTCGGCGGCGATGATGATGTCGCACATCATGGCCAGTTCGCAGCCGCCGCCCAGGGCGTAGCCGGCCACGGCCGCGATCACGGGTTTACGGATGCGCTTGAGGGTTTCCCAGTTGCGCGTGATGTATTCGCTGCCATACACGTCCATGTAGGACCAGTCTTTCATGGCGCCGATGTCGGCGCCCGCGGCGAAGGCTTTTTCGCTGCCGGTGATGACCACGGCGCCGATATCGGCGTCCGCTTCGAACGCCAGCAGGGCCGCGCCGAGCTCATCCATCAGTTGATCGTTCAAGGCGTTCAGGGCCTTGGGACGGTTCAGCGTCAGCAGGCCGACGCGGCCCCGGGTTTCGACCAGCACAAACGACTCGCTCATTGATGTCTCCGAATAAGTATGAAAGTAAGATATGGCCATGGAAAAAGACTACGCTTTGCCGCTACTTTACCGCCTCGCGCCCCATGATCCGGCCGGACACCGCTACCGGATAACCCTAAGCATCGCCGCGCCCTCCCCCGACGGCCAGCGCCTGTCGCTGCCGGCCTGGATTCCGGGCAGCTACCTGATCCGCGATTTCTCGCGCCAGATCGAATCGCTGACGGCCTATTCGGGCACGCGGCGCGTGCCTGTCGAGAAGATCGACAACCACACTTGGCAGGCCGCGCCCTGCGAGGGTCCGCTGCGGGTGGAGTACGAGGTCTACGCCTGGGACCTGTCGGTGCGCGGCGCGCATCTGGACGAAACCCACGGCTTTTTCAACGGCACCAGCGTGTTCCTGCGCGTGCATGGCCAGGACCATCTGCCCTGCCTGGTGGACCTGGCGCCGCCGCGCTCGATCCAGGGCTGGAAGGTCTACACCAGCCTGCCTGAAGCGCGCGGCCACAAGGGCGCCGCGCGCCGCCACGGTTTCGGGCTGTACCTGGCGCCGGACTATGACGCGCTGATCGACCATCCGGTGGAGATGGGCACGCCACAGGTTTCGAGCTTCGTGGCGCATGGCGCCGAACACGAACTGGTGTTCACGGGCGTTGCACCCAATCTGGACCTGGCACGGATCACGGAAGACGTGCGCAAGATCTGCGAAACGCAGATTGCGTTCTTCGAGCCCCGCAGCAAGCGCGCGCCGTTCCTGGACAGCTCGGACCGCTATGTGTTCATGACCATGGTGACGGGCGACGGCTATGGCGGCCTGGAGCATCGCGCCAGCACCGCGCTGATGACGGCCCGCAAGGATCTGCCGGTGATGGGCCAGCAAGGCCAGGGCGAAGGCTATCGCGGCTTTCTGGGCCTGGTAAGCCATGAATACTTCCATACCTGGAACGTGAAGCGGATCAAGCCGGAAGCCTTCGTGCCCTACGATCTTTCGCAGCCCGATCTGACGCGTCTGCTGTGGGTATTCGAAGGCTTCACGTCCTATTACGACGATCTGCTGCTGTTGCGCTCGGGCGCGATCACGCAGCCTGACTATCTGCGGCTGCTGGCCAAGACCATCACCAGCGTGGCGCGTACACCGGGCCGGTTGAAGCAGTCGGTGGCGGAGAGCTCGTTCGATGCCTGGACGCGCTATTACAAGCAGGATGAAAATTCGCCGAACGCGCTGGTCAGCTATTACACCAAGGGCGCGTTGGTGGCACTGGGACTGGATCTGCTGATCCGCCGGGAAACGGGTGGCGCGCACTCGCTGGATGATGTGATGCGCTTGCTTTGGAGCCGCTACGGACGCGATTTCTATCAGGGCAAGCCGCAAGGGTTGCCGGAAGATGGACTGCCGGCGCTGATTCGTGAAGCCACTGGCGTGGATACGCGGCGCTTCATCGCGCGCCATGCCTATGGGACGGCGGATGTGCCGCTGGCGGAGTTGCTGGAGCCGCAGGGCATCAAGCTGCAATGGAAGACGGCGGCCAATATTCCTTCGCTGGATGTGCGTACGCGCAAGCAGGGGGAATCGCTGGTGCTGGCGACAGTGCTGGAGGGCGGCGCGGGGCATAAGGGCGGGTTGTCCGCCGGGGATGTGCTGGTGGCGGTGGACGGCTTGCGGGTGGATGCGCCGGCGGGGTTGGAACTGTTGCTGGCGCAGTACCGGGTGGGGGATCGGGTGACTGTGCATGTGTTCCGGCGGGATGAGTTGAGGGAGTTCCGGGTGCGGTTGGGTGCGCCGGAGGCTTTGGATTGTGTGTTGACGGGCTGAGTGCTTTCTTTGTTCGTCTTTGGGGGCCGTCTATTTGGGACGGCCCTTTTTGTTTCTTAAGGCCGCCTGGCGCGGCGGCCCGGCCGGTGGCGCGGGGCAACGATTGCGGTCCGGAGCGTTCGCTCCGGACTTCCCCTGCGTCATCCTCGTCCGCCTTCGGCTCCCTACGGATTCCCTTGGGCTTATCGACGCCCCGCGCCACCGGCCGGGCCGCCGCGCCAGGCTGTGCTGTCTGAATCTCGGCGGGCGCTGGGAAGAGTTGCTTGCTTGGGGTTCTCGCCTCGGTCTGGGTGGGTGGCGAGATCTTGCGGGGTTCGCCCCAGGGCGGCCGCGCGGGCGGCCTTCTGGGGCTTATGCGGTGTCTTGCGATTGGTGATGGCGCTGCGCGCAGCAGGGGGCTGGCTTGCTTTGACTGTCTCGCAGCGCATGCGATGGCCGCATGGTCGTCATCATTCGTCTTTCATCTGCGCCGCCGTCTGCAGAAACGTATCCAGCGCGCGTCTCCTGCCTTGCCGGCGCGTGACGGCGTAGACCATGGCGCGGGAGATGTCGGCGGGCAGCGTGCAAACGGCAATGCGGTCGGTTGCATGGCGGCATGTGGAACGCGGCACCAAGGCCACGCCCAGACCCGCGGCGACCAGAGCCAGCTGGGCCGGGACTTCGGCGACGGTTTGCGCGGCGGACAGGGGCAGGCCAGCGCGGGCGCAGGTTTCGGCCAGCGTGCGGGCGAAGGCGGAGGTGTCCTGGCGCAGCATGACGAAGGCCTCGCCGGCGAGGTCGCCGAGCGCCAGCCGCTTGCGGGCGGACAGAGGGTGGCCCTTGGGGAGCACGGCCACGACGGGATCGGGCCATAGGGGCATGGACTGTAGTTCCTCGTCATCGACGGCGGTGCGGGAGATGCTGACGTCGATGCGGTGGCCGCGCAGCGCGTCCAGTTGCGCGGCGGGGTTCATTTCGTTGAGCAGGACTGAGACCTGGGGGTGGGAGGCCTTGTAGCGGGCGATCAGCGCGGGAACCGGGCCCATGAAGTGCGAGCCGGACAGGCCGACCTCGATGCGGCCGGCCAGGCCCTGGTCCACGGCGCGGGCTCGGACGGTGGCGTCCTTCAGGCTGGCGAGGAGCGCGCGCACGTCGTTGAGAAAGGCTTCGCCGGCTTCGGTCAGGGTGACGCGGCGGTTGTTGCGGTCGAACAGCTTGACCTCGAGTTCGCGCTCCAGCTGCGCGATCTGGAGGCTGAGCGGCGGTTGCGAGATGTGCAGGCGCGCGGCGGCCCGGGTGAAGTTCAGCTCTTCGGCCAGCACGGCGAAATAACGGAGTTGGCGGATTTCCATGGCGGCCAGTTATTTGGGAAAGATATCAAACCAGATAAAAACTATATTGGAAAATATCGTTCCCGGCGACCAGAATAAGCCTTGCCGATAGAGCACACGACAAACATCCGGGGACCTGCCATGAGACCAGCGCTCACCGCCGCAGGCACTGCCACCGGCTGACATCCGTATTCCGCATTGCCGGGTTCCCGCGCGCCGCCGCGGGCCGGCCCTCTTACGCCTTTCGAGGAGCATCGCCATGACCGCATCCCCCCGCGCCCTGCGCATCGGCCAGATCGTCCCCAGTTCCAACACCACCATGGAAACGGAAATCCCGGCCATGCTGCGCCTGCGCGAGACCATCGCGCCGGAGCGTTTCACTTTCCATTCCAGCCGCATGCGCATGAAGCAGGTGACGGCGGCGGAACTGGCGTCGATGGACCGGGAGTCGGACCGTTGCGCACAGGAACTGTCCGATGCGCGCGTGGACGTGCTGGGCTATGCCTGCCTGGTGGCGATCATGAGCCAAGGGCTCGGCTATCACCGCGTCTCGCAGGAACGCCTGCACCAGGCCACGGTGGACAACGGCGCGCCGGCGCCGGTGATCTCCAGCGCGGGCGCGCTGGTGGAGGGCCTGCACGCCATCGGCGCGCGCAAGGTCGCTATCCTGACGCCCTACATGAAGCCGCTGACCAAGCTGGTGGTGGACTACATCGAGAACGAAGGCATCGAGGTGCAGGACAGCCTGTCGCTGGAGATTCCCGACAACCTGAAGGTTGGCGCGCAGGATCCGATGGCGCCCGCCAGCCACGTGGAACGCCTGAACACGCGCGGCGTGGATGCGGTGGTGCTGTCCGCCTGCGTGCAGATGCCGTCCCTGGCGTCGATTCAGCCGGTGCAGGACCGCCTGGGTCTGCCGGTGGTGACGGCGGCCGCGGCCACCGTCTATCGCATGCTGAAGGTGCTGGACCTGGAAGCGCGCGTGCCCAACGCGGGCGAGTTGCTGACGGGCAAGTACTGAAGCTGCGCGGCGCGCCCTACTTGCCCAGCGAAAGGATTTCGTTGGCGTTGACGATGGCGCCCGCGATTTCTTCAGTAGTGACGCGCTTGTTCATGGCCTGCTCGCGGATCAGGTCGTAGGCCTGGTCCTCGGTGACGTTGCGCGTGCGCATGAGGATGCTCTTGGCTTCCGCGATGCGGCGCACGCCCAGGAGTTTTCCCTCCAGCTTGCGCAGGCGCCGGGCATGCGACTTGATGTCGTCGTAGACCTGGCGCGCCACCACCAATGAAGACAACAGGCCGAACGAGCGCACGGGCGAAGGCAGCACTGCTTTCGCGCCGATGCGCAGCACGGCCTCGACGATGGTCGGATTCTCGTAGGTGACGATGGCGATGACCATGGGCGCGTCTTCGCTCTTGGCCCATTCGAAGCCCAGGTCGATCACATCTGGCCGCACGGCCAGGAACACCGCGTCCAGCCCTTCGGGCAACGTGGGCGCCGGAGGCCAGAAGGTCTGCACCTGACAGCCGATCCGTTGCAGCTGCTGCGTCAGTTGGCGGCCGTCGGCGTCGTCGGGATGATAGACGGCGATCCGCAGCGTACGCAGGTCCTTGAGCAGGGATGGCGTCGCGCGCTCCGCGCGCTGGCGGCTGGCGGTATCGCCCATCAGATGTCCAGCGAGCTCAGGGTGGCCGTCCAGTCGCCCAGCGAATGGGTGACCAGGTACGGATCGGGATGCACGGGCCGCGTGGCCTCGCGCACGATGGTGAACTGGCCCTTGCCGTTGACCCGGCCGACGCGCGGATACAGGCAGGTGTGGTGGTTGGTAGGGTCGATGCGCACGCGGCCCTGGGGCGCCTGGAATTCGCTTTGCAGCACGCGCGGCAGGATCTGCGCAATCTCGTCGGTGCCGGTGTCGCGGAAAGCGTTGGCGAAGATGTGCATCTGGAAATACGCCGCTTCCCAGCAGAGATTGGGCACGCAGTCATGCCCGAAGCGCCGCCGCAATCGTTCCAGGCAGCGCCGGTTGATGTCGGAATCGATGGATTGGAAATACGGCGCGGACGTGAAGTGGCCGGCGGCGACCTCGGGCTCCATCTGGGAGATCTCCGCTTCGGACGTCGTCAGGCTGGCGATGGGCATGGTCTTCGGATCGAAGCCCGCGTCCGCGTAGGCGCGGTACAGGCAGGCCGTGGAATTGCCCACCACCGTGGAGAAAATGAAGTCCGGCCGCTTGTTGCGGATGTCGTCCAGGATCTCCCGGTAGTCGCGTTCCGTCGCGGTCAAAGGCACGTAGCGTTCGCCCAGCTTGGCGCTGTCCTGCCGCTGCAGCACGAGTTCGCCCATGATGCGGTTGGACTCGTAGGGATAGATGTAGTCCGAACCGATCAGGTAGACCCGCGCGCCGAAGTTGGCGGTCATGAATTCGGCCAGTTGCACGCTGTTCTGGTTGGGCGCGGCGCCGGTGTAGATGATGTTGTTCGAAAACTCGAACCCTTCGTACAGCGTCGGGTAGAACAGCAGGCGGTTCCATTTCTCGACCACCGGCAGCACGGCCTTGCGGCTGCTGGACATGTAGCAGCCGAATATGACGTTGACGCGGTCTTGCGTGATGAGTCTTTCAGCCAGCACGCTGTAGGTGGCGGGGTCCGATCTCGGGTCGTAGCGCACCGGCACGATCTCGCGGCCGTCGACCCCGCCCGCCTCGTTGATCTCGTCGATGGCCAGCAAGGTGCCATGCAGCTGGGACCGGCCTATGGTCGATGTGGCACCTGTTTCGGAAAACAGCACGCCTACGCGGATAGGATCTTTGTTTGCCATGATCGGGAGGCCCGCTGGCGCGGACATCCATCCTTTGTCGAGTTCATCAGTTTCAGCACAGCCGCAGCCGCCGTCAACACGTGGATTCCTGGGGTGGTCATGGCGCGGTCCTGGCATAGGCGCGAACCAGCGCCTGCGGCAATGCCGCCGGGTTCGTCACGATCCGGTAACCGCGAAAGCCGAACATCGCGCGCAACTGCGGTTCGGCCTGCGCGTCCAACGCGACGCAATGCACGCTGACGCCTCGCCCGCGCAGTTCCAGCACCGCCTCGCGCGCATCGTCCACCAGATAGCGCGGGTCATGCACGTCGACATCGGAGGGTTCGCCGTCGGTGACGACGATGATGGCGCGCCGCTCTCCCGGCGCCTGCAGCGCCAGTGCGCCGGCATGCCGCAGCGCCGCGCCCAGGCGCGTTGAATAACGGGCCTGGGCGCCGCCTATGCGGCCCAACGCCGCCGCGACCGGGGCGCCGGATTCAAGCAGGCGGTAGTAGTACACCGCCGCCCGCGTGTCCGAACAAAAGCCGTGCACGGCGATCAGGTCGCCTTCGCCTGATGTGGCCTGCGCCAGCAGCATCGCCGCCCGCTTCTCCAATTCCAGCACTGTCGCCCCTGCGTCGGACGCCAGGTCGTTGGCCGAGGCCGACAGGTCCAGCAGCACCAGCGTGCTGCTGGCGCAGGGCTGGCTGCCCGGGCGCATGAAGAAGCGGGCGTCGGGCGCCAGGTCCAGGCGCCGGTCGATCAGGACCTCGATCGCGGCGTTCAGGTCGATGTCATCGCCCTCCCATTGGCGCCTCAGACGGCGCGCGCGGCTCAGGCGGCGCGACTGCGGCAGGGCCAGGCGCTGCGCGGGTCCGGCGGGCGCGGGCGGCGGCATGCCGGTCCAACCCGGCAGCTTCTCGATCACGGTGCACCAGTCCGGCCGGCTTCGGTCCAGCTTGTAGTCCCATTCGGGATAACGGTAGCGTCCCAGTTCCGTTGCGCTGGCCGCTCGCGCGGGCTGCTCCTGGCCTTGCGGCGCGGCGTCGCGCCGCTCGGGCGCCACACCCTGCGACCCCAGGGTCAGCTCAGGCGGCGGCTCTGCCGCGTCGCCGTAGTCCCACAGATAGGCGTTGTCGTCGCGGTAGGGCACGGGTACGGCGTACTGCTGTGGATTGAAGCGCACCCGCATCTGGCCCAGGTCATTCGCCAGCACCGACGCCAGGCGACGGAAGGCCGCCGTGTCACGCAGGTCGGCGGCCTGCGCCTCGAACAACGTGCGCGCCTTGTTCACCCAATGGTTGTCGTCGTGCAGCGACGGATCCATCAACAGCCGGCTCATGCGCTGGATCAGGGCCGCGAATCCCAAGTCCGCCGGATCGGGCGGCGGCGGCACGAAGGGCAGGAACCAGCGCCGCACGCCGGGATAGTCGGCCGCCAGCAACCGCTCCACCCGCGCATCCTCGATGGCGGATACCACCGCCACGCCCATGGGCTTGAGGCTCAGTACCGGCTGCGCCGCTGGCGAGTAACGCAGATGGGCGGCCGCATGCGCCACCGCCGCGCGGTACAGCGCCCAGCGGTCGGCGCCGTCCAGCACGGTGTAGCTGTCCGGCACCAGCAGGTGCGAGGGCGCGAGGATGGGGCGCGACGGCGGGCCGTCCAGCGCCGGACGCCGCAAGGCTTCGACCGCCATGCCCCTGCCCGACAGGCCGCACAAGAGCCACGCCAGCCTGGCCTGCGCGGCTTCCAGTTCCGGCGCGCCTGCTTCGCCGTTCAAGGCCTCGCGGGCGTAGGCGTCGCGCAGTTGGAAATATGCGCGCAGAGGACCGGGCTGGCGCTCGTAGCGCCGCAGGCCCGCCAGCATCCAGCGCCCCAGCCCGCCGGCCGTCAACTTCGCCATCAACTGGTCGAACCGCTCTGCCACCGCGGCGGCGCAATCGGGGTCTTCGCCGTGCAGCGCGTCGATCCAGCGCCGCGCTTGGACCGCCTGGTCCTCGCCGCTGCGCGCAGCCAGCCGGCGCAGTTTGTCATCCAGCGTCCCGGCCAGGCCTGCGCCGGCGCCGGCCCCTTCCCCCGCGGACAGGACGGCTCGCATGTTCATTCCAGGTTCGCGTCGACCAGCGCCCGCAGCGCCGCGGCCATGTCGGGGTCGTCGGTCAGCGCGCGCGTCATCGTCATGTCGCAGCTCTCGGCGGGGCTGACGCCGTCGCGGATGAGGATGCCGGCGTAGATCAGCATGCGGGTGGACACGCCCTCGTCCAACCCATGGCGCTTGAGTTCGCGCGAACTGTGCGCGATGCGCACCAGCCGCTGCGCCAAGCCGGTGTCTATGCCGGCCTCGTGCGCCACGATCTCCGCTTCGCGCCCGGGCTCCGGATAGTCGAAATCCAGCGCCACGAAGCGCTGCCGGGTAGAGGGCTTGAGATCCTTGGCGCTGCTCTGGTAGCCGGGGTTGTAGGACACCACCAGTTGGAAGTCGGGATGGGCCCGCACCACCTCGCCCTTCTTGTCCAGGGGCAGGATGCGCCTCGCGTCGGTCAGCGGATGGATGACCACCGTAGTGTCCTGGCGCGCTTCGACGATCTCGTCCAGGTAGCAGATGCCGCCATGGCGCACGGCCTGCGTCAGCGGGCCGTCGTGCCATGCGGTGCCGTCAGCGTCCAGCAGGTAGCGGCCCACCAGGTCGGAAGCGGTCATGTCCTCGTTGCACGCCAGCGTGACCAGCGGGCGTCCCAGCTTCCAGGCCATGTACTCAACGAAGCGCGTCTTGCCGCAACCGGTGGGGCCCTTCAGGATCATGGGCAGCCGGTGCGCGTACGCATGTTCGTACAGCGCGGTTTCCCGCCCGGAGGGACGGTAGAAGGGTTCTTGCGCAATCCGGTAGGTTTCGAGCGGAGACGGCACGGTTCATGTCCTCGGGAATCGTCCGTCCGGCGCGACGGGCCGGACGGACCGGATGGTCGGCAGGCACGCCTAGCGGTGCTTGGCGTCCTCGTTGGGGATGCCGTCCATGGGGCACTCCGGCGTACCCACGGTGGACCGGGTGAAGGATTCGACCATCTTGCGCGTGCCCTCCGGATCGTTGATCCAGTTGGCGTAGAAGTTGTACGGGCATGCCGCGACGCCGGTGGCCTCTTCGCCGGAATTGATCTTGCCGGTGTAGCCGCGGTGCACCAGCTTGAACAAGTGGTTCTGCGACTGCATGTTCTTGCGCGCGTCGCGGATCAGGCTGGTGGAGAGCTCGGCGTACTGCACGCCCATGTCTTCTTCACCGCATTCGCCCAGCGTGCGGCCGTCGAAGCCGATGATGGCCGAATGGCCGAAGTAGGAATACACGCCGTCGAAGCCCGCGGCATTGGCCACCGCCACGTAGACGTTGTTCATCCACGCCATGGCCTTGGACACCATGACCTGCTGGTCCTTGGCCGGGTACATGTATCCCTGGCAACGCACGATCAGCTCGGCGCCGCGCATGGCGCAATCGCGCCAGATCTCGGGGTAATTGCCGTCGTCGCAGATGATGAGGCTGATCTTCAGTCCCTTGGGGCCTTCCGACACATAGGTGCAATCGCCCGGATACCAGCCTTCGATCGGCACCCAGGGCATGATCTTGCGGTACTTCTGCACGATCTCGCCCTTGTTGTTCATCAGGATGAGCGTGTTGTACGGCGCCTTGTTCGGGTGCTCTTCGTGGCGCTCGCCCGTCAGCGAAAACACGCCCCATACGTTGGCCTTGCGGCAGGCGTCGGCGAACACAGCGGTCTCTTCGCCCGGAATGGCCGAAGCGGTTTCGTACATTTCCTTGGCGTCGTACATGATGCCGTGGGTGGAGTACTCGGGGAAGATGACCAGGTCCATGCCGGGCAGGCCGCGCTTCATGCCCACGACCATGTCGGCGATCTTGCGGGCGTTCTCCATCACCTCCGCGCGGGTATGCAGCCGCGGCATCTTGTAGTTCACGACGGCCACGCCCACGCAATCGTTGCTGCTGGAGATATCTCCGTGTCTCATGACAATGCTCCTCGGTGGTTGACGGTCATACCGTCAGGAAAGATCTGACTTTGTCCTGGTCCAGGCTCTCGCGGCAGGCCTCGTGCACGATGCGGCCCCGGTCTATCACCAGGAAGCGGTCGGCCAGGTCCAGCGCGAAGCTCAGCATCTGTTCCGACACGACGATGGCGAAGCCGCGCTCCTCGCGCAGCGCGTTCAGGATCCGTGCGATGTCCTTGATGATGGAGGGCTGGATGCCTTCGGTGGGCTCGTCCAGGATCAGCACGCGCGGATCGGAAATCAGCGCGCGGGCGATCGCCAGTTGCTGCTGCTGCCCGCCGGACAGGTTGCCGCCCTTGCGCCGGCGCATCTCGTGCAGCACCGGGAAAAAGCGGTACAGGTATTCCGGCACGGCCTTCAGGCCGCTGCGCTCCGCGCCGGTCAGGATGTTCTGCTCCACGGTCAGGAAGGGAAAGATCATCCTGCCTTGCGGCACGAAGGCCAGCCCGTTGCGCACGCGCTGGTAGCTCTCCATGCCGGCCAGCTCCACGCCGTCCAGCCGGATGCTGCCCGAGCCCGACCGCAGCATGCCGATCAGCGCCTTGAGCAAGGTAGTCTTGCCCATGCCATTGCGGCCCATGATGGCCACGGATTCCCGGGGCGCAACTTCGAAGCACACATCGTGGACGACGTGCGATTCGCCGTAACTCACGTTCAACCTGTCGATCCGGAACATGGCGCGTCCTCCTCTCAATGGCCCAGGTACACGTCCAGCACACGCGGGTCGGCCTGCACTTCGCCCACCGTGCCTTCGCTCAGCAAACGTCCCTGGTGCAACACCGTGACCTTGTGCGCGATGCGCTTGACGAAATCCATGTCGTGCTCGATGACCACCATCGACTTGCCGCGCGAGATGCGCGCCAGGAGCTCGGCCGTCTGTTCACGTTCGCGCGGACTCATGCCGGCCACGGGTTCATCCAGCAACAGCAGCTGCGGGTTCTGCATCAGCAGCATGCCGATCTCCAGCCATTGCTTCTGTCCATGGCTCAGGCGGCCAGCCTTCTCCGCCAGGCGGTCCTGCAGGAAAACCTGCGCGGCCATGTCCTGGATGCGCTCGCGGATTTCCGCCGTGCGCCGGAACCGCAGCGAGCGGACCACCCCGTGCGCGTTCGGCAGCGAGATCTCGAAGTTCTCCAGCACCGTCAGGTCTTCATAAACCGACGGCGTCTGGAACTTGCGCCCGACGCCGGCCCGCACGATATCGAATTCCGCCATGCGCACCAGATCGCGGCCCTGGAACATAACGCGGCCCGCCGATGGCCGGGTCTTGCCGCAGATGATGTCCAGCAGCGTGGTCTTGCCCGCGCCATTCGGGCCGATGATGACGCGCAGCTCATCCTGCGCCACGCGCAGGCTCAGGCCGTCCACTGCGCGAAAGCCATCGAACGAGACCGTCAGGTCCTCGACGCTCAGGATGGCGCCGGGCGCCGGGCGGTCGCTGCTCATTTCCATGCTGGCGGGCTCCTGCAGGTCCAGGGTGGCACTCATCGCGCGCTCCCCGCGGCGCGGCGCGCCTGAATCTGGCCGAACACGCCGGCCAGGCCGTTGGGCATGACCACGACGACCGCGATGAAGATGGCCCCCAGGAAATACAGCCAGACTTCCGGAAACGTCTCTGACAGGTAGGACTTGAGAAAGCCGATCAGCAAGGCCCCGACCACGGCCCCGGGAATCGACAGCCGGCCGCCGACGGCCGCATAGATCACCATCTCGATCGACGCCACCACGCCAATGGCGCCCGGAGAGATCAGGCCTACCTGCAGGGTGAAGAAGGCGCCGCCGATGGAGGACAGGACCGCCGCCACGCAAAAGATGCAGGCCTTTACGTGCGCGGTGTCGTAACCCGAGAACCGCACGCGATCTTCGCGTTCTCGGATGGCGATCAGGATCTTGCCCAGCCGGCTGCGCACGATGGCCAGCGCCGCCAGCATCGCCACGACCAGTGCGCCGGCTTCGATGAAGTACAGCGCCTGCTTGCCTTCGTCGCCGACGATGTCCCAGCCCAGCAGCGTGCGGAAGTCGGTAATGCCGTTGGCGCCGCCCGTGTCCCCCTGCTGGCCGATGATGAGCACGGTCAGCGTCATCGCCAGGGCCAGGGTCACGATGGCGAAATACACGCCGCTGACCCGCTTGCGGAAGATCGCCAACGAAAACAGATAGGCCGCCAGTCCCGGCAGGACCACGATCAGCAGCAGCGTCAACGTCAGCGAGTGGAACGGTTGCCACCAGACCGGCAGGCTCTCCACGCTGCTCCACACCATGAAGTCGGGCAGCTCCGGCGCGGACGCCTCCAGCTTCAGGAACATGGCCATCATGTACCCGCCCAGCCCAAAGAAAATGCCTTGCCCCAGGCTCAGCACGCCGCTATAGCCCCAGGTCAGCACGATGCCTATCGCCACGAAGGCGAACGCCATGTACTTGCCGACCAGGTTCAGCCGGAACGGATCCAGCGACAGGGGCAGGACGGCCAGGATCAGCGCCGCGACCAGCAGGATCGCGATCTCTTCGGTTTTCCGATGCAGGGTCTTCATCGCATCACCCCCGAGTCTTGTTGGCGAACAGCCCGTTCGGGCGGAAATAGAGGACCAGGATCACCAGGACGAGGATCGTGACCTTGGCCATCGAACCGCTCATCAGGTACTCCAGCGTGGTCTGCGACTGTGCGATCGCAAGGCCGGAGAACGCCGTCCCCAGCAAGCTCTGCACGCCGCCGAACACCACGACGATGAATGAATCCACGATGTAGAGCTGGCCAGTGCCGGGGTTGGTCGATCCGATCATGGTGAAGACGCAGCCCGCGATGCCCGCCAGGCCGGAGCCCAGCGCGAAGGTCAGCGCATCCACGCGCCGCGTGTTGATGCCGACGGCGCCCGCCATCGCGCGATTCTGGGTGACGGCGCGCACGCGCAGTCCCCAAGCGCTGCGGTAAAGCAGCAGATACACGCCCACCGCCACCAGCAGCGTCAGGCCCAGGATGAAGATGCGATTCAGCGGGAACTGCAGGTCGGGCGTGGGCTCCCACGCGCCGCTGAGCCAGGAGGCCAGCGGCACGCTGACCTCCTGCGCGCCGAACAGCGAGCGATAGGCCTGCTGCAGGATCAGGCTCAGGCCCCAGGTCGCCAGCAGCGTGTCCAGCGGACGGTTGTAGAACCAGCGGATGAAGCCGCGCTCCAGCCCATAGCCGAATGCGAAGGTGACCAGGAACGCCAAAGGAATGGCCGCGAACAGGTAGACGTCCATCCAGCCCGGCGCCCAATGCTGGAACGCCACCGAGACCAGATAGGTGGTGTAGGCGCCCATGGCCATCAGCTCGCCGTGCGCCATGTTGATGACGCCCATCAGGCCGAACACGACGGCCAGGCCGATCGCCATCAGCAGAAGGATGCTGAACAGGCTGATCCCGTTGAATAGCTGCATTGCCGCGATGTCGATATTCATGGTCACGTTCCTGGCTGCGCCGGCGGCAAGGCCGCCGGCCAAGGGCTTGCGCGCATTGGCAAGCGCGGGCTACAGCTTCGGGAAGGGATTGGGCTCGATCAGGTCGGCCGATTCCCAGACAATGTCGAACTGCCCGTCCGGCCTCGCCCGGCCCACCCGCACCTTCTTCCAGACGTGATGGTTGGTCTCGTGCACGCGCACGGTCCCCTCCGGCGCCTGCAACGTCAGCCCGGCGGACGCCGCGATCACCTTGTCGGGATCGAACGAACCGGCCTTCTCCACGCCGAGCTTCCACAGATACACGCTGTTGTAGGCAACCTCCATCGGGTCGCCGATGACCCGGTCCTGGCCGTACTTGGCCTTGAAGGCCTTGACGAATTTTTCGTTGGCCGGATTCTGCAGGCTCTGGAAGTAGCCCATGCAGGCGTAGTAGCCCGCCGCGTTGTCCTTGCCGATGCCTTCGATCTCGTTTTCGGACACCACGGTGGACAGCAGCACGACGCGCGTGCCGTCCAGGCCGGCCGCGCGCAGCTGCTTGTAGAACGCCACATTCGAGCCGCCCACCACGGTGCTGTAGATGCACTCGGGCTTGGCGGCCTTGATCTTGTTGATGATGGAAGAGAACTCGGTGTGGCCCAGCGGCGCGTACTCCTCGCCCACCACCTTGGCATTCATGCGGGCGATGGCCGGCTTGGCGATCTTGTTGCAGGTGCGCGGATAGATGTAGTCGGAGCCGACCAGGAAAAAGGTCTTGCCCTTCTCCCGCGCCATCCACTCCACCGCCGCGATCACGGACTGCGTGGCTTCCTGCGACGGATAGAACACCCGCGCGTCCTGTTCCTGGCCTTCGTAATAGGTGGGGTAGTAGAGCAAGCCTTTGCTGCGCGCGAGCACCGGCAACAGCGCCTTGCGCGAAGCCGAGGTATAGCAGCCCACGATGGCGGCCACCTTGTCGCGGTCGAGCAGCTTGCGCGCCTTCTCGGCAAACACGGCATTCTCGCTCGCGCCGTCTTCTACCACGGGCTCGATCTTGCGCCCCATCACGCCGCCCGAGGCGTTGATCTCTTCGATCGCCAGCTTCTCCGCGTCCACCAACGACGCCTCGGCGATGGCGATGGTGCCGGACAGCGAATGCAGCAGGCCCAGTTTGACTGTGTCTTGGGCATAGGCCTGGCGGGGCAAGGCTGCCATCCCCGACGCGGCGCTCAGTAGGACCATGGAGCCGCTGTGCTGCAGAAAGCGGCGGCGGTTGTATACGCTCATCGTTGCGCTCCTGTGCGTTTCTGAAGGCAAGCCTCCGGCTGGGGCTTGCACGCAAGCCCTGAACTGCCCGGGATTGGGCAGGCGCCTTTGCCCACCACATCACGACGACTGCCGTCCGCCCGCTGCCTGCCACGTTTCTTCAGGCAAAGCTGCGCCCACGGCGCAGCGAAACGCCATTCGAAGAAAAGCGATGGACAAACGGAAAACGAAAAGGCCCGAGCCGGAAATTCCGGCTCGGGCCTTTTTGCCCTACGCCTGACTGGCAACACTGGCAGTCGGCGAAAATTTGAAGACGAACTTGCGTCTGGAAGGCATTCTGAAGAAGCGTGTGGCGCTATGCCATGCGTATTTTCCCTTAGCGGCTGCGGCTCGCTGCCAAGGCGCGGCGCAAGGCTGGCGCGGCATTCTGCAGGTAGCGCCACAAGCGGTTCGAGACCGGGCCCTGCGCGCGGTCCGTGCGCCGCGCCGCGACCAGTTCTTCGACGCTGCCCGGCAGATGGCGGTTGGCAATCGAGATCAGGCGACCGTCGCGCAGTTCCTCATCGACGAGAAAGCGCGGCATGTGGCCCCAGCCCATGCCTTGCAGGATGATTTCCTTCTTCATCAGCTGGTCCGCCACCGTGCACTGGCGCGCGCCTTCCACGGTGAAGTAATCCTGCGGCGGCGTATGCCTGGCGGTGTCGCGCATGACGCATTGCGTGTAGTCGCGCATCAGCGCGGGCTTGATAGCACGCGGCACGGGCTCACGCAGAAAGCCGGGCGCCACCACGGGCACGAAAGGCACCTTGGCCAGGTCGACCCATTCAATGCGGGCATCGTTCTTGTCGACGCGATGCAGGATGAGGTCGGCCTCGCCGTCGTAAAGGCGTTCCAGCGGCCCGGACACGGCCTCGAAGTGCAGGTCCAGGCGCGTGGCCTGGCAGTCGGCGAAAAAGCGGCTCAAGAGACCCAGCACATAAGGGCGCGGACAGAAGTCGCCGATCACGATGCGCAGTTCGGTTTCCTCGCCCATGGCCAGTTGCTCGGCGTGCGCGCGCAAGGCGGTCAGCTCGCGCAGCAGCGATTGCGCGCGCGCATGGAACGACTGCCCCGCGGCCGTCAGGCTCACGCGGTAGCCGCTGCGGTCCAGCAAGGCCAGACCCAGCTGCCGTTCCAGCTTGGCCACGGCGGCGAACACCGCCGGGTGCGAGCGGTGCAGCGTTGCCGCGGCCGCCTGGAAGCCGCCGTCGCGCGCTACCGCGTCGAAGCACTGGAGATCGTGCAGCGTGAATTCGCTCATGTCTGTTTTTCCGACAATGATTGTGCAAACTTTGTAATTTTTTCTTTAACGACGCGCAACTACGATTTGCCTCACACCCATCACCCAGAGGCGAATCATCATGCAAGACATCTCCCACTACACCGCCGGCGACGGCGCCCGCATCGCCTACCGCTACGATGGCCGCGCGGACCTGCCCACGCTGGTGCTGGCGAACTCCATCGGCACCAACCTGCACATGTGGGACGCGCAGATTCCCGCGCTGACACGCCACTTCCGCGTGCTGCGCTACGACTACCGCGGCCATGGCGCGTCCAGCGTGCCGCAAGGCCCCTACTCTCTGGACCGCCTGGGCCGCGACGTGCTGGAGCTGATGGACGGCCTGGGCGTCGAGCATGCGCATTTCCTGGGCTTGTCGCTGGGCGGCATCGTCGGACTATGGCTGGGCCTGCACGCGCCGCAGCGCATCGACCGCCTGGTCCTCAGCAATACCTCGGCCTATCTGGGACCGGCGCCGCAATGGGACGAGCGCATCGCCGCCACGCTACAGGCAGAGAACATGTCGGAAACGGCCGAGACCTTCCTGAAGAACTGGTTTCCCGCGGCCTGGCTGCAGCAGAGCAATCCCGCCGTCGAACCGTTCCGCGCCATGCTGCTGGACACCGACAAGCATGGCCTGGCGGGCGCATTCGCCGCGGTGCGGGACTTCGACCTGCGCCGCACCATGGCGCTGATCCCCAATCCGACGCTGGTCATCGCCGGCCAGCACGACACGGTCACCGCGGCCAGCCACGGCGAGCAGATCGCCGCAACCATCCCCGGCGCCAGGCTGCTGACGCTGCCGGCCGTGCATTTGGCGAACATCGAACTGCCCCAGGCCTTCGAGGCCGCGGTGCTGGAGTTCCTGCTCGAAGGCTGAATAGCTAGTCCGCGCCGCGCTCCCAACGGCGCTGGATGGCCTTGGCCGCGACCACGCCGTCGGCCATGGAGGTCACCACGCAGGGATGCATGCGGTGCGCCACCTCGCCCACGGCGTAGATGTCGGGCACGCTGGTCTCGGCGGTGGCGAAGTCCGTACGGATGTAGCCGCGCTCGTCGCGGGCCAGGTGCAGGCTGTCGGCAAAGCCGGCCTGAGGCTCCCAGCCGTAGAAGACCAGGATCAGGTCGTACTGCTTGCCGTCCACGCTGCGGGTGGCGGGGTCCACCTTGTATGGGCCGATATGCACGCCTTCGCGGCCGGCGCGCGTCACCCATTGCTGTTGGGCGCGGACGCTGCGGGCATAGAGATGCACGCTGCGGGCGCCGCGGTTGCGCACGTAAACGTAGTTTTCGAAGGCGTTGTCGCCACCGCCCAGCACCGCCACCGACAGGCCCGAATAGTCCTGCGCCACGATGGGCGAGCCCGGGCCGATCAGCACGCCGGGCCAGGATGCGCCCGGCGGGTGGTCCGGCAGCCCCTTGGCGCGCACGCCCGAGGCGATCACCAGGGTGCGCCCGCGCACCAGGGATTCGGCGCCGTCTGCGTCTGCCAGCGTCGCCTCGATGCCGCCTTTGCAGGGACGCACCCCGGTTACGCGGGTTTCCAGGCGCAGCGGCACGCCGGCCGCGCGCACGCTGGCGTCGATGTTGGCAGCCACCTGCTGTCCGGTCACGCCCGGCAGCACCGCGATCCAGTCGTCGGCGAAGGGATTGTCATTGCCCAACCCGCCCAGCCGGGGGCCAGCCTCGACCAATAGCGGGGACAGGCCCAGGCGCGCCAACCACAGGGCGCAGGAAGCGCCGGCCGGGCCGCCGCCTACAATGACCGAATCGTGCATCTGTTGCATTTCACCCCTTATTGACTGCGCCGGCGCCTCACGGACGCCCGGACATGGCCGGATTGTAGCCAGCGCGCCGCCCCCGTTCCGCTGTCGCCTTACAATTCCGGGCTACCCCACCCAGGTTTTCATCATGCCTACACGCCGCATCATTCTTTCCGGGCTTGCGCTCGACGCCCGCATCGGCATCCTCGAGCACGAGCGCCGCGCCACCCAGCCCCTGCATGTCGACGCCGACTTCGACGTGGACATCCAGCGCTCGGTCGACGACCACGACATCCACAGCGTGCTGGACTACCGCCGGCTGCGCGAGGCCATCGTGGAAGAATGCACGCAGGCGCACGTGAACCTGATCGAAACCCTGTCGGAGCAGGTCGCGGCGCGCCTGCTGGCCGACTTCCAGGAAATCCGCGCGCTGCGCCTGCGCATCAGTAAGCCCATGGCCTTTTCCGACTGCGCGGCGGTAGGCGTGGAAATCCAGATCACGCGTTGACCATGAACGATATCGCTACCCCTGAGGTGCGCTTTCGCACCGAGGCCGAAGAAAAGGCCCGCCACGAAGGCAACAAGCTGACCAAGCGCCTGGCCCGCGAAACCACGCGCGCCCTGTCCGACTACAACATGATCGAAGCAGGCGACCGCGTCATGGTCTGCCTGTCGGGCGGCAAGGATTCCTACGCGCTCCTGGACATCCTGCTGCAGCTGCAGAAGCGCGCCCCCTTCAAGTTCGAGCTGATCGCGGTCAACCTGGACCAGAAGCAGCCAGGCTTTCCCGACCACATACTGCCGCAGTACCTGACGGAACTGGGCGTGCCCTTCCACATCGAGACGCAGGATACGTATTCCATCGTCACGCGCGTGCTGGAAGAGGGCAAGACCATGTGCTCGCTCTGTTCGCGCCTGCGCCGCGGCATCCTGTACCGCGTCGCCTCTGAACTGGGCGCGACCAAGATCGCGCTGGGCCATCACCGCGACGACATCCTGGGCACGTTCTTCCTGAACCTGTTCTACGGCGGCAAGGCCAAGGGCATGCCGCCCAAGCTGGTGTCCGATGACGGCCGCCACACGGTGATCCGCCCCCTGGCCTATGTGCCGGAAACCGACCTGATCGCCTACGCGGAGCTCAAGCAGTTCCCCATCATTCCCTGCAATCTCTGCGGTTCGCAAGAGAACCTGAAGCGCAAGGAAGTGGGCCGCATGATCAAGGAATGGGACAAGCAGCATCCGGGCCGCTCGTGGAACGTGTTCAACGCGCTGTCGCGCGTGGTGCCTTCGCACTTGATGGACCGCGACCTGTTCGACTTCGTGGGTTTGAAGCCTACTGGCCAGCCGGACGCCAATGGCGACACGGCGTTCGACGCCGAGGATCCGCAGGAAGATGCTGGCGAAGCCTGTGGCGATACGCCGCAAGCGCTGGAGCCCGGCGCCATTGTCGAAAAGAAGGTGACGTTCACGCGCAGCTGAAAACTGCGCGCAGAAATGAAAAAGGCTGCCCTGCGCAGCCTTTTTCATTTGCAGGCGCTACGCCTACGCGTTCAGCACGCGGATGGGCTTGCCGGCTTTCCACGCCTTCACCGCTTCCAGCGCATTCTGATAGAAGGCTTCGAAGTTCTCGCGGCTGACGTAGCCCAGGTGCGGCGTCAGGATCACGTTGTCCAGGTCCCGCACGGAATCCGTGGGCGACAGCGGCTCTTCGGGATAGACGTCCAGGCCCGCGCCGGCGATGCGGAACTTCACCAGCGCGTCCATCAAGGCTTCCTGGTCCACCAGGCCGGCGCGCGAAGTGTTGACCAGGTACGCGGTCGGTTTCATCGCGGCCAGCGCGGCCGCGTCGACCACATGGCGGCTGCGCTCGGACAGGATCAGATGCAGGCTGACCACGTCGGACGTGGCGAAGAGTTCGTGCTTGTCCACCCGCTTCACGCCCGCCGCCTCGGCGCGCTCGTCGGTCAGGTTGGGGCTCCAGGCCACCACGTCCATGCCGAAGGCCAGGCCTACCTTGGCGACCGCCGCGCCCAGCTTGCCCAGGCCCAGCACGCCCAGGCGCTTGCCTGCCAATGGTTCAGGCATGGCCGTCTGCCACATGCCGCGGCGCATGGCCGCGTCTTCGGCCGGCAGGTGCTTGAACAGGCCCAGGATGTGCGCCCAGGCCAGTTCGGCCGTGGCGGTGTTGGCGTCGGCGCTGCCGGGCGCGCCGCAGACGATGATGCCCTGCCCGGCGCAGGCCTGCATGTCGATAGCGTTGTTGCGCATGCCGGTGGTGACCAGCAGACGCAGGTTCGGCAGGGCGCGGATCCGCTCCGCGGGGAACGGCGTGCGCTCGCGCATGGCGACAATCACGTCGTAGGGTTCAAGCGTGGGCTCGACCTGTTCTTCGGGAATGAAGTTGTTGAAGATCTGCACCTCGGCGTCACCGCCCAGCGAGGTCCAATCCGCATAGCGCTTGGCTACGTCATGGTAATCGTCGAGTATTGCGATTTTCAAAAGCTGTCTCCGGGGGCTTGGCGCCTGTGGCGCCAGCCTCCCGGCCGGCGCCGCGCGCCGGTCAGTTCAAGCGGGCTTTGAATTGCTCCAGCGGCAAGGCGCCGCTGACGCGCGAGCCGTCTGCAAAGAACGTGGTCGGCGTGCCGCGCACCATCAGCTTCTGGCCCAAGGCCAACAGCTTGTCCTCGGGCACGTCGCAATTGGCGGTGGCGGGCTTCTTGCCGCGCAGCATCCAGTCATCCCAGGTGGCGCCCGGGTCCTTCGAGCACCACACATCGCGCACCTTGTCCTTGGAATCGGGCGACAGGATGGGATAGAGGAAGGTGTAGACGGTGATGTTGTCGACGTTTTCCAGCGTCTTGCGCAATTGCTTGCAGTAGCCGCAGTTGGGGTCTTCGAAGATAGCGACCTTGCGCGAACCGTCGCCCTTGACCTGCTTGATGGCGAGATCCAGCGGCAACTGGTCGAACGACACGGCGCTCAGGCGTTCCTGCGTTTCGCGGGTGACGTCGCGGCGCGTCATGGCGTCGATCAGCGGACCTTCCATGACCCACGTCACTTTTTCATCCGTGTAGATGAGGTCCATGCCCAGCTGCACTTCGAACAGGCCGTAGGGCGTGCGGCGCACGGCCGTGACGTCCATGCCGTCGAAACGCTGGCGGAAACGCTCCTTGACCGCGTCCGCCACGGGATCGGCCGGCGCCACCTGGGTGGTGGAGTAGCTCTTGTCGCCCTTGGCGGGCTGCCCCACGGACTGGGTGGAGACAGACTTGTCGCCCTGGGCCGCCACACCGGCGGACATGCCCAGGCCCGCGGCCAGGAAACAAGCCGCCAAGGTGGCGGATATGCGGAAATTCATCGGTACTCCTGTACTCATCTATCGTGTTCTTGTGCGGAAAGGGTAACCGATCCGCGCCTGGGCGAATCCGGTCTGCGGGCAGGCTCCCCCTAAGGATCAGACAATCCGCCCGCGGGCGAGGTTCCGCGGGACGGATCCGGCCCTAGTTGGCCGAGGCCCCGGTTATCAGGCGGCGCTTGATCAAAGGCGCCCGCTCTACCCAGTGCATGCCGGCATTGCGCAGCCAGACCAGCGGCGTCGCCCGCGACGCGAACAGCTTGTGCAAGCCGTCAGTGGCCAGGCGCATGGCCAGCACCGGCTCGGCGCGCGCGCGCTGGTAGCGGTGCAGCACGCGCAGGTCGCCCGCCGAGCGATAGACTTCGCGGCCCGCGACCACGCGGGCCAGCGCCTCGACGTCGCCCAGGCCCAGGTTCAGCCCCTGGCCCGCCAGCGGGTGCAGGCGGTGGGCCGCGTCGCCCGCCAGCGCGATACCCGGCGCAACCATCTGGGCGCGCTCCAGCGTCAAGGGAAAGCCATGCAGCTTGCTGCGGACCTTCAGCGCGCCCAGGCGGCCTTCGGCGGCGTCTTCCAGCAGGGTTTCGAGGCGAGCGGCCTGCTCCTCGGGCGGCAGGGCCAGCAGTGCCTGGGCCAGCTCGGTGCGCATGGACCAGACCATGGAAACCTGCGGACCGGCAGAGGTATCGGGCAGCGGCAGCAGGGCCAGCACGCCGTCGTCTCGGAACCACTGGAAAGCGGTGCCCTGGTGCGGACGCTCAGCGTCCAGGTGCACCACCAGACCCGTGTCGTCGTAGGACACGGATTCATGCTTCAGGCCGGCGGCCTCGCGCAGCGGCGACGCCGCGCCATCGGCGCCCACGAACAGCTCGGCCTCGATGCGCGCGCCGCTTTCGGTGTCGATGGCGCCGTCGCGGTAACCCGTGCAGCGGTCCTCCAGCCACGGGATGCCGAACATGCGGACCGCCTGGATCAGCACGCGCTCGATTTCGCCGGACTCGACGATCCAGGCCAGCTGCGGCAGCGCCGCCTGCCAGGCGCTCAGGTTCACCTGGCCGTCGGCGTCGCCGTGGATTTCCATGGCGTTGACCGGCGTCAGCCGGGACGCGGGCATGGCGTCCCACACGCCGAGCTCGGCCAGGAAACGCTGGCTGGCGGGCGAAATGGCATAGACGCGCGGGTGGTAGCGGTCGGGATCGGCCGGCGGCACGCTGGCGCGCGGCGCCAGCACGGCCACGCGCTGGCCGCGGCGGGCCAGCGCCAGGGCAGTGGACAGGCCGACGATGCCGGCCCCGCAAACGACGATCTGATGGCTCATCTTGCACTCGGCTCCCCAGCCTGTTTCGGCCACAGCACCCACATCTGGCCGCGTTGCTTCATGCGGCCGGCCTGCTGGCCGGCGTCGTCGCCGTAGCCCCAATAGAAGTCGGCGCGCGCGGCGCCGCGGATGGCCGTGCCCGTGTCCTGGGCCAGCACCAGGCGCTGCAGCGGCCGGTCGGACGCCGGATAGGTCGTGGCCAGGAACACCGGCGTGCCCAGCGGCACGAAACCCGCGTCGACCGCGATCGAACGCATGGGGGCCAGCGGCACCGCGTAGGCGCCCTTGGGACCTTGTTCCGGATCGACTACCGCCTCTTCGCGGAAGAACACCACCGCCGGGTTGGCGTTGAGCATTTCCGGCACGCGCTTGGGATTGCGCTGGGCCCAGGCGCGGATGTTCTGCATGGAAGCCTGGTCGGCCGACAACTCGCCGCGGTCGATCAGCCAGCGGCCGATGGAGGCGTAAGGCTGGCCGTTGTGGTCGGCATAGGCCACGCGGATGGTCTTGCCGGAATCGGGACCGTCGGTCAGCTGCACGCGGCCCGAGCCCTGCACCTGCAGGAAGAAGTTGTCGACGGGGTCATCCACCCACACCAGCACAGGCGGACGCCGGCCGGAGGACTCGATGGCGGCACGCGAGTCATAAGGCACCACCCGCTTGCCGTCCAGCTTGCCGCGCACGCGCTTGCCCGCCAGTTCCGGATAGATCGAGCCCAGGTCGATGGTCAGCAGGTCCGCGGGCACGGTGTACAGCGGCCACTGATGGCTGCCGCCCTGGCGGCGCGAGCCGCGCACCAGGGGCTCGTAATAGCCTGTCACGGTGTTGGTGGCCGGCGTGCCGTCGGCGGCGTTCAGACGCCAGGGCTGCAGATAGGTCTGCAGGAAGCGGCGCACGCCCTCGCCATCGCCCGCGGCAGGCGCGCGGGACGGATCCGCGGCGGCCGCGCAGACCGGCTGCCAGGCCCGCGGCGTGGCGCGCGCGGGCGCGGCCAGGTTGCCGCTGGTCGGCCGCATCAGGCCGCGGCAATTGCGCAGGAACAGAGGCCAGAAGCGCGACAGGTCATCGTTGGTCCAGCCGGGCATCTCGGCCCAGTTGGCCGCCTTGTACTTGCCAGCCAGCGCGCGCGGCGGAGTATCGGGCAAGGACGCCAGCGACGGCACCACCAGCGGGCCGTCGGCCGCGGGCGCGGACGGGCCGGGGATGCCGGCCGAACCGGAGTCGGGAGGAATGTCAGAGGGGGTGGAACATGCCGCCAGCAATACGGACAGCACGGACAGACTGAGAATGCGCTTCATGAGCAAATGAAAAAACGTGCGACGGATGGCCGGGCCATTCAATGCAGGGTACGCGGCATGGCCAGGACGAATTCGGAGATCGGCACTTCGAACGGTATGCCGTTCTCGCCGACGCAGTGGTAGGTGCCGCGCATCGTGCCCACCGGCGTGGGCAGGGGACAGCCGCTGGTGTACTCGAAGGTTTCGCCGGGCGCGAGCAAGGGCTGCTGGCCCACGATGCCCAGCCCGCGCACTTCCTGCACGCGCTGGTTGCCATCGGTGATGATCCAATGGCGGCTGATCACCTGGGCGGGATGCTCGCCGGTATTGGTGATGCGGACGGTATAGGCGAACACGAACTGCTGTTCGCCAGGATCGGACTGTTCAGGCACGAAGCGCGGAGAGACAGAGACGCTCAGGTCGTAAGGTTTCACAGTCCTTCCCTGTGTGGTGCTGGCGGGCGGCCGTGGTACGGCGCCGGACGCTGGAAAAGACGCGGTTCCCGGACCCGCCGGGCCGGGCCATTCCCGGTACCGCGCCTCAAACTGCAATAATGGCACATTATGCCCTCCCCGATCCCGAACATCATGTCTACCCAACAGGCTTCCACCCGCATCACCCCCAGCATCCTGTCGGCCGACTTCGCCCGCCTGGGCGAGGAAGTCCGCAACGTCGTCGCCGCCGGCGCCGACTGGATCCACGTGGACGTGATGGACAACCACTATGTCCCCAATCTGACCATCGGCCCGATGGTGTGCGCGGCCATCCGCCCCCACGTCCAGGTGCCGATCGACGTGCACCTGATGGTGGAACCGGTGGACGACCTGGTGCCGATGTTCGCCAAGGCCGGCGCCGACTACATCAGCTTCCACCCTGACGCCAGCCGCCACGTGGACCGCACGCTGTCGCTGATCCGCGAAAACGGCTGTAAGGCCGGCCTGGTGTTCAACCCCGCCACCCCGCTGTCCTACCTGGACTACGTGATGGACAAGATCGACCTGATCCTGATCATGTCGGTGAATCCGGGCTTCGGCGGCCAGAGCTTCATCCCCGGCGCGCTGACCAAGCTGCGCGAGGCGCGCGCGCGCATCGACGCCTGGACGCAGGCCGGCGGCCAGGAAATCGTGCTGCAGGTCGACGGCGGCGTGAAGATCGACAACATCGCTGAAATCCGCCGCGCCGGCGCCGATACCTTCGTGGCCGGCTCCGCCATCTTCGGCAAGCCGGACTATGCCGGCATCATCAAGTCCATGCGCGAACAGATCGCCATCGGCGAAACCACCGCCATCTAAGCTCCGGGAACCGACATGACCGCTTTTCGCGCCGCGCTGCTGGACCTGGACGGCACCCTGCTGGATTCGATTCCCGACCTGGCCTTCGCGGCCAACGCCATGCGCGTCGAGCTGGGCATGTCGCCGCTGCGCGAAGACGTGGTGGCCACCTTCGTGGGCAAGGGCGTGGACAACCTGGTGCGCCGCAGCCTGGCCGGCAGCCTGGACGCGGCCGATCCCACCGCCGCCGAGTTCGATGTCGCCCGCGCCGCCTTCTATCGCCATTACCACCTGTCCAATGGCGAAAAAGCGCAGATCTACCCTGGCGTCATCGACGGTCTGAAACTCATGCGCGAGCAAGGGCTGAAGCTGGCCGTCGTCACCAACAAGCCCACCGAATTCACCCTGCCGCTGCTGCAACGCACGGGCCTGGCGGGCTTTTTCGATGCCGTGGTCTGCGGCGACACCTGCGAGCGCCGCAAGCCCGATCCGGATCAGGTGGTGCATGCCTGCGACCTGCTCGGCGTCGCTCCGCACGAAGCCGTGACCATCGGCGATTCCGTCAATGACGCGCAGGCGGGCCGCAGCGCAGGCACCCAGGTCCTGGTCGTGCCTTACGGTTACAACGAAGGCCGGGACGTGCGCGAGCTGGATGTCGATGGTATAGTTGACACGCTAGTCGCCGCCGCCCAGTGGGTCGCGCTCTGGAATCAAAACCAGAACGCGGCAAAAACAGGCTCCTGAACAACGGCGGCTCACCGCGAATTCAATACTGAACAAAGCTCAATGAACGTTTCCATCCAGAACCAAATGCTCGGCGCCTCGTGGCGCTGGTGGCGTTTGTCTTCCGGGTGGCGATGATCCCTCCCGGCCCTGGACGCGTATGCCGCCTAGTGCCGTAGCTGTGTAAACACAGAGCCAAGCCCGGAACCAGTAACCTGGACCGGGCTTTTTTGTTGCGCGCCTGGTCCGATAGCAGATAAATCGCTCACGAGACCCGACATGACCGAAATCGAATTCAAGGCCCTCGCCGCACAAGGCTACAACCGCATCCCGCTGGTCGCCGAAACCTATGCCGACCTGGACACCCCGCTGGGCATCTACCTGAAGCTGGCGCACGCCGGCCCCCAGGGCGGACGCATGACCTGCCTGATGGAGTCGGTGGTGGGCGGCGAACGCTTCGGCCGTTATTCCTTCATCGGCCTGCCGGCCCGCACGGTGATCCGCGCCAGCGGCACCCGCACCGAGGTGCTGCACGACGGCAAGGTCGCCGAAACCCATGACGGCGATCCGCTGGCCTTCATCGAGCAATACCAGAGCCGCTTCAAGGTCGCCCTGCGTCCCGGCATGCCGCGCTTCTGCGGCGGCCTGGCGGGCTACTTCGGCTACGACACCGTGCGCCACATCGAGCCCTGCCTGGGCCCGGCGGTCAAGCCGTTCCCCGCCGGCATGGAAGGCGGCACGCCCGACCTGATGCTGATGCACGTGGACGAGCTGGTCATCGTCGACAACCTGGCCGGCCGCATCTACCTGATGGTCTACGCGGATCCGGGCCAGCCCGAGGCCTACAGCCGCGCCCAGCAGCGCCTGCACGACCTGCGCGCCCGACTGCGACGCCCGGTGGAAATTCCCTACAGCCACGCCAGCATGCAGACCGAAGAGCGGCGCGACTTCAAGAAGGAAGACTATCTGGCGGCCGTGCACCGCGCCAAGGAACACATCGCCGCCGGCGACCTGATGCAAGTGCAGATTGGCCAGGTCATCGCCAAGCCCTTCCGCGATTCCCCCCTCTCCCTCTACCGCGCCCTGCGGTCGCTCAATCCCTCCCCCTACATGTACTTCTGGAACTTCGGCGACTTCCAGGTGGTCGGCGCGTCGCCGGAAATCCTGGTGCGCCAGGAACGCGTGGTGGAAAACGGCGAACCCAAGTCGCAGATCACGATCCGTCCCCTGGCCGGCACCCGCAAGCGCGGCGGCACGCCCGAGGAGGACGCCGCCCTGGCCGCCGAACTGAAGGCCGATCCCAAGGAAGTGGCCGAACACGTGATGCTGATCGACCTGGCGCGCAACGACGTGGGCCGCGTGGCCCAGGTGGGCTCCGTCAAGGTCAGCGACACCATGGTGATCGAACGCTATTCGCACGTGATGCACCTGGTGTCCAACGTCACCGGCACGCTGAACCCGGGCATGAGCAGCATGGACGTGCTGCGCGCGTCCTTCCCCGCAGGCACCCTGACCGGCGCGCCCAAGGTCGAGGCCATGAAGATCATCGACGAACTGGAACCCGTGCGCCGCGGCATCTACGGCGGCGCGGCCGGCTACCTGAGCTACGGCGGCGAAATGGACGTGGCCATCGCCATCCGCACCGGCGTCATCAAGGACGGCACGCTGTACGTGCAGGCCGCCGCCGGCATCGTGGCCGATTCCAACCCCGAAGCCGAATGGGCCGAAACCGAAGCCAAGGCTCGCGCGGTGCTGCGCGCGGCGGAGCAGGTGCAGCACGGCCTGGACGAGCCCATCTGAGGCCCCGCCCCCACCGGACATATCCGGGCCGCCGGGCGGCCCCACAGGAGAATTAAATGCTGTTGATGATCGACAACTACGACTCTTTCACCTACAACCTGGTGCAATACTTCGGTGAACTGGGCGAAGACGTGCGCGTGGCGCGCAACGACCAGATCACGCTGGAAGAGATCGCCGCCATGAACCCGGACCGCATCTGCGTGTCGCCCGGCCCCTGCTCGCCGGCCGAGGCAGGCATCTCGGTGCCCGTGATCCAGGCCTTCGCGGGCAAGAAGCCCATCCTGGGCGTGTGCCTGGGCCATCAGGCCATCGGCGCGGCCTACGGCGGCGATATCGTGCGCGCGCAGCAGATCATGCACGGCAAGACCGTGCAGATCTCGCACACGGGCACGGACATCTTCACCGGTCTGCCCACCCCGTACACCGTGATTCGTTACAACTCGCTGACCATAGACCCCGCCACCCTGCCCGACTGCCTGGCCGTGACGGCGACCGCGCCGGACGGCGACATCATGGGCGTGCGCCACAAGACCCTGCCGCTATACGGAGTACAGTTCCATCCCGAGTCGGTGCTCAGCGAGCACGGCCATGCCCTGCTCCGCAATTTCCTGAACCTCGCCTAAGAAGGACGCATCGTGACTATTTCCCCCGCCGAAGCGCTGACGCGCTGCATTGAACACCGCGAAATCTTCCACGACGAAATGCTGCATCTCATGCGCATGCTGATGCGCGGCGAAATGTCGCCGCAGATCGCAAGCGCCTTGCTGATGGGCCTGCGCGTGAAGAAAGAGACCATAGGCGAAATCACCGCCGCCGCGCAGGTCATGCGCGAATTCGCCACGCCCGTGGTCACGCCCAACCCCGCCGACCTGCTGGACATGTGCGGCACCGGCGGCGACGGCAGCCATACCTTCAACATTTCCACCACCGCCATGTTCGTGGCGGCGGCGGCCGGCGTGCCGATCGCCAAGCACGGCAACCGCAGCGCCTCGTCGTCCAGCGGCAGCGCCGACGTGCTGGAAGCCCTGGGCGCCAACCTGGTGCTGACGCCCGAACAGGTGGCCGAGTGCATCCAGGCCACCGGCATCGGCTTCATGTTCGCGCCCGCCCACCATGGCGCCATGAAGAACGTGGCCGCCGTGCGCAAGGAACTGGCCGTGCGCACCATTTTCAACATCCTGGGCCCGCTGACCAATCCGGCCGGCGCCGCCAACCAGTTGATGGGCGTGTTCCACCCCGACCTGGTCGGCATCCAGGTGCGCGTGCTGGAACGCCTGGGTTCGCGCCACGTGCTGGTGGTGCACGGCAAGGACGGCATGGACGAGGCCTCGCTGGGCGGCGCCACCCTGGTCGGGGAACTCAAGGACGGAAAGGTCCTCGAATATGAGATCCATCCCGAGGACTACGGGCTATCCATGATGTCCAACCGCAGCATCAAGGTGTCCAATCGCGAACAATCGCGCGAGCTTGTCATCGAGGCGCTCGAAAATGTCGAGGGCACCGCCCGCGACATCGTCGCGCTCAATGCGGGACTCGCCATTTATGCTGGCAATAAGGCCGATTCCATTCCCGAGGCATTGGCTCTAGCATTTGAACTTATCTCCACCGGCGCGGCGCGAGCCAAGCTGGAAGAATTCTGCGCATATACCCGGAAATTCCTGAAATGAACGATATTCTCGCGAAGATCCTCGCCGTCAAGGCCGAGGAAGTCGCCGCCGCTCGCCAGATGCGCAGCGAAGCCGAAGTCCTGCGCGAAGCGCAGGCGCGGCAGGACGTGCGTGGCTTTGCCCAAGCCATCGAAGACAAGATCTCGCAAGGCAAGCCCGGCGTCATCGCCGAAATCAAGAAGGCCTCGCCGTCCAAGGGCGTGCTGCGCGACCCTTTCAATCCCCCGGAAATCGCCGCCACCTATGCGGTGCACGGCGCGGCCTGCCTGTCGGTGCTGACCGACGTGCAGTTCTTCCAGGGCTCCCACGACCATCTGCGCCAGGCGCGCGCGGCCTGCTCGCTGCCGGTGCTGCGCAAGGACTTCGTGATCGATCCCTACCAGATCATCGCCGCGCGCGCCATGGGCGCGGACTGCGTGCTGCTGATCGTGGCCGCGCTCAGCCCGGCGCAACTGCGCGACTATGAAACGCTGGCGATGGAACTGGGCATGGACGTGCTGGTGGAAGTGCATGACGCCAAGGAACTGGACGTCGCGCTGACCATGAAGACGCCGCTGCTCGGCATCAACAACCGCAACCTGCGCACCTTCGAAACCAGCCTGTCGAACACCCTGGACCTGCTGCCCCGGATTCCCGCGGGCAAGCGCGTCGTGACCGAAAGCGGCATCCTCAAGCCGGAAGACGTGCAGCTGATGCGCCAGCACAAGGTCGACGCCTTCCTGGTGGGCGAAGCCTTCATGCGCGCCAAGGATCCGGGCGCGGAACTTGCGCGCCTGATGGGCTGACCGGCCGGCCCGGGAGCCCATGGACACCACCTTCCTGCTCAATTTCATCCAGGTCATCGAGCAGGGTTCGATCGCCGAGGTTGCGCGCAAGAACGGCCTGACACCGGCGGCGGTCAATCAGCGCATCAAGAAGGTCGAGGACGAACTGGGTTTCAAGCTGGTGGTGCGTTCCGGCCGCACCGTCAAACCCACGGTCGAAGGCGCGCAGATCCTGGCGCAGGCCAAGCACGTCATGGAAGAGGTGCGCAACCTGAAGGCCGCGTCCCAGGGGCCGGTGGTGTTCGGCCACCTGACCCTGGGCGCGTTCGATTCGGCCATGACCACGCTGATGCCCACGCTGCTGGCGCGTCTCATCGACCGGCATCCCAATCTCGAAATCAGCCTGGTCAAGGGCTATTCCGTCAATCTCTACAGCAAGATCTGCGACGGAGAGATGGACGCGGCACTGATACTGCAGCCGCAGTTCCAGATGCCCAAGAACCTGGAATGGCGCCGGGTGCGTGACGAGCCGCTGGTGGTGCTGGCGCCGGCCTCGCTCGCCGAGACCGACCCGCACCAGCTGCTGCGCGCCAATCCGCTGATCTGCTATGACCGCAAGCTGTGGGGCGGGCAGCTCGCCGCCAACTACTTCCGCCAGCACAGCATACGGCCCAAGATACGCATCGAAACCGCTTCCATCGAGGTCATCGCGCTGCTGGTAGGCCAGGGACTGGGCGTGTCCCTGGTGCCGGACGGCGCAGGCGAACTGCGCCCGGACTCCGGGCTGCGCAAGATCCCCCTGCCGGACGACGAGCACTTCCGCAGCGTCGGCCTGCTATGGAACCGGCAATCGGTCCGCGCCGCCCTGATCGAGGAAATCTACGAGATCGCGCGGGCCGCCTGAGGCGGGGCCTCAGCAGGTTCCCTCGGCGCCCAGGATGACCGTGGACTGGCTGGACAGCGTGCCGCCGTTGCCGTGCGCCAGGGCCAGGCGCGCATCCCGGACCTGGCGCTCGCCCGCCTGGCCGCGCAACTGGCGCACCGCTTCGATCACCAGGAACACCCCGTACATGCCCGGATGGACGCAGGACAACCCGCCCCCGTTTGTGTTCACCGGCAGCCTGCCACCCGGCGCAATGCCGCCGCCGCGCACGAAGGCCCCGCCCTCGCCCTTGGCGCAGAATCCCAGGTCTTCGAGGAACAGGATGGTGTTGATGGTGAAGGCGTCGTATAGCTGCGCCACGTCGATGTCGGCTGGACGATAGCCGGCCATTTCGAACGCCAGCGCGCCCGACTGGCGCGCCGCGGTGGTGGTCAGGCTCTCCATCGCGGATATCTGGCGGTTCCATACGGCGGTCGCGCTGCCCAGGATGTAGGCGGGAGGCTGTGGCAGATCCCGGGCGCGGTCGGCCCGCGTCATCACGAAGGCGCCCGCGCCATCCGTCACCAGGCAGCAATCGCGGACAGTCAGCGGATCCGATACCCGGCGCGCGCTCAGCACCTCATCAATTGATAGTGGATCGCGCGAATATGCTTCGGGATTGAGTTGCGCCCAGCGGCGCGCCGCCACCGCAACTTCGGCCAAATCCTCGCGCCGGGTGCCAAACTCGTGCATGTGGCGCCTGGCGGCCAGCGCGTAGGCGCTGGGCGGATTCAAAGGTTCATACGGCATTTCGTAGGGCTGAGGGTCCAGCGCCTTGCGCGTGGCCGCAATCGCCGAGCGTCCGACGGCAGCTGTCTTCTGCGCGCTGCCGTAGCAGACCAGCACGGCATTGCACTGCCCCGAATCCAGCGCATGGGCCGCGGCCAGGATGTAGGACATGAAGCTGGAGCCGCCCAGGCAGGTTCCATCGATGTAGGTGGGGCGGATGCCCAGGGTCTCGATGACGGACATAGGCCACATGCTGGCCGCCACGCTGGAGGTCGCGATGCCGTCGATGTCGCGCATCTGCAAGCCCGCATCCCGCACCGCCGCATGGGCGGCCCGCACCAGCAGCTCCATGTCCGTGTAGCCCGGCGCCTGGCCGAGGCCGAAGTGGCCAACGCCGGCGATGACCGTCTTACCCCGCAATTGCCGGTAGTTCATTGCTGCGCCTCCTCGAACAACACGGCGGCGGCGCCGTCGCGTTCGCCGATTACGGCCCTTACGGCCATGCCGATGCGCACCTGGTCAGGCGGCATGCCCACGACGTTGGACATCATCCGCACGCCCTCCTCCAGATCGAGCAGCGAAACGTTGTAGTCGCCGCCGGCCTCGGGCTTGCGCGCGACAGTGGTGCAACTGTAGACAATGGCCCGCCCCGTCGGTGCGACCCAGGTCAGCGCCTCGCTGCCGCAATGTGGGCAGATTTCGCGCGGCTGGAACACGTGCCGCGCGCAATCGGCGCAGCGCTGGATCAGGAAGCGGCCCTGCGCCAGGTGGTCGAAGTACTGCTTCTGGGTGCCTGCATTGGCGGCTGCGCTGTTCATCGCGATTCTCCCTGGCTTGCGGGCTGCTGCAGCGCCGCGATTTCAGTGTCGCTGCATCCGAGCCTGGCGCTCAGGACGCTCTGCGTATCGGCTCCCAGCAAGGGAGCCGCGTTGCGGTAGGCGACCGGGCTTTCCGAGAAACGCATCGGACTGCGGACCTGCGGCACGCTTCCGCAGACTGGGTGCGGCAACGAGAATTTCAGGCTGCGGGCGCGCACCTGCGGATCCTCATGAACCTGGGCGATGTCGTTGATCACGCCTACCGGCACGCCTGCGGCATCCAGCAGGCCGACCCATTCGTCGCGGCCTCGCGTGAGAAACAGCCGCTCGAGTTCGGGAATGAGCACGCCCTTGGCGAGCACGCGCCCGGTATTGGTCAGGTAGCGCTCATCTTCAGCCAGATCGGGCCGGCCCGCCGCGGCGCAGAATTTCTGGAACTGACCGTCGTTGCCAACGCCCAGCACCACATGCCCATCCGCCGCCTCGAACACCTGATAAGGGGCCAGGTTGACATGCGCGTTGCCTTCACGGCGGGGCACCTCGCCCGACAGAAAGTAGTTGAAGTTCTGCACGCCCAACGCCGCCACCTGGCAATCCAGCATGGAGATATCGATGTGTTGGCCCAGGCCGCTGCGGCCGCGCTCATGCAGCGCCGCGAGGATGGCGCTGGTGGCGTACATGCCCGCCATCAGGTCGGCGGCGGCGTTGCCGGCCTTCTGCGGACCGCCGCCAGGCAACGCGTCCTTTTCCCCAGTGATGCTCATCAGACCGCCCAGCGCCTGGATCACGAAGTCATAACCGGGCTTTTCCGCGTAGGGACCGTCCTGGCCGAACCCCGTGATGGAGCAATAGATGAGCCTCGGGTTCAGCTCCCGCAGGCTGGCGTAGTCCAGGCCGTACTTGCGCAGGCCGCCCACCTTGAAATTCTCGACGAAGATGTCGCATCCGGCTGCCAGCCGGCGCACCGCGTCCGCGCCAGCCTGGGTTGCGATGTCCAGGGCCAACGACTTCTTGTTGCGGTTGGCGGCCAGGTAATACGCCGACTCCTGCGTGCGCCGGCCTTCGGCGTCCATCAGATTGGGCGGCCCCCAGCCGCGGGTGTCGTCGCCCGATAGCGGGCGTTCGATCTTCAGTACTTCGGCGCCCAGGTCGGCCAGGTTCTGCGTGCACCAGGGACCCGCCATGATGCGGGTCATGTCCAGCACGGTGATGCCGCTAAGCGGAGGTTCTCTGTTAGACATAGGATGTGTGTACGTGGATGACGGAAGGGAAAGCCTCAGCGAGGGTAAAAGCCGCCGCCGTCGCGCGCCTGGGCGAGCAGCAGCGGCGCGGGCGTCCAGTACTGCTCGCCTGCCAGGCTGGCGTAATGGCGGATGCGCTCGCAGAGGCGCGCCGCGCCGATCTGGTCCGCATGGAACATCGGGCCGCCGCGGAACCGCGGAAAGCCGTAGCCGTTGAGCCAGATGGTGTCGATGTCCTCCGGCCGGCTGGCGACGCCCTCCTCCAGGATCAGCGCCCCCTCGTTGATCATGGCGTAGAGGCAGCGCTCCAGGATCTCTCCGTCGGAAATCTCGCGCCGCCTGATGCCGCGCCGTTCCGCGTTGCGCACGATCAGTTCGGAAATGGCCGGATCCACCGACCGTTTGCGCTGCGCATCATAGGTATAGAACCCTGCGCCGGTCTTCTGCCCCAGCCGTCCCTCCGCGACGATCTCGTCCAGGATGTTGCAGGCCACCTCGCGTGGGCTCAAACGGTCCAGCCGGCTTTGGCGGTTGCGCCAGGCCACGTCCAGGCCCGCCAGGTCGTTCAGCTGGAACTGTCCCATCGGAAAGCCGAACTCGCACAGCACGCGGTCGACCTGCTCGGGCAACGCGCCTTCCTCCAGCATGAAGTAACACTCGCGGGTGCGTCGCGCCAGCATGCGGTTGCCGACGAAACCATCGGACACCCCCACCATCACCGCCACCTTACCCAGGCGCTTGCCCAAGGCCTGGATCGTGGCCAGCGCGCGCGGCGAACTACGCGCGCCGCGCACGTTTTCCAGCAGCTTCATGATGTGGGCAGGGCTGAAGAAATGCATGCCGACGACGTTCTCCGGGCGGCGCAGGTCCGCCGCCAACGCATCGATGTCCAGGAACGAGGTGTTGGTGGCGATCAGCGCATCCGGCCGCAGGTTCTCTTCGATGCTGGCCAGTACCTGCCGCTTGACGCCCATGTCCTCGAAGACGGCCTCCACCACAAGGTCGCAGTCGCACAGCGGCTCGTATTGCTGCGTCGGCGTCAGCGCGCCGCTCCGCGCACGCTGCGTGGCTTCGGTGATGCGGCCCTTCGCCACATCGTTGCTATAGGTCTTGCCTATGGTCTCGACGCTGGACGCCAGCACCTTTTCGTTCTGCTCGACCAGCACGACGGGGATGCCCGCATTCAGAAAGCACATGGCGATGCCCGTGCCCATGGTGCCGGCGCCGACCACGCCGGCCTTGCGCACCGGCGCCGCGTCCTCGGCGGGCAGGCCGGCGGGCTTGGTCGCGATGCGCTCGGCGAAGAACGCGTGGCGCAAGGCTTGCGCCTGCGGCGACGCCACCAGTTCCCGGAAGCGCTCGCGGCCATAGACCACGCTGTCCTCGAAACTCGAAGCGACGCTGCGCATGGCCACGTCGACGCAAGCCTGCGGCGCCAACTGGCCTCGATGGCTGACCTGGAACCTGGCGCGTGCGGCCTCGAACAACTGAGGTTCGCAGGCCGGAACCGGCAATTCCCGCGTACGCCGCGCGCCCTGGCCCTCCGCCAGCAAGCGCTGGGCGTACGCAATGGCGGCGGCCCGGACATCCTCCTGTGCTAACGCGTCCGCCAAACCGGCTTCCAGCGCCTCGGCCGCGTCTATTGGTTTGCCGCCCGCAGCCATGTCCAGCGCCTTCTCGACGCCCGCCAGGCGCAGCAGCCGAGGAATACCGCCCGCCCCGGGGATGATACCCAGGGTGGACTCGGGCAGGCCCAGGCGGGCTCGCGCATCCACCACCCGGTAGTGGCAGCCCAGGGCCAGTTCCAGCCCCCCGCCCAGCGCGGAACCGTGGATCGCCGCGACCACCGGCTTGGCGCTGGATTCGATGGCGTGTATCACCTGCGACAGGTGCGGGTCCAGCGGCGGCTTGCCGAACTCCTTGATATCGGCCCCGGCCACGAAGGTAGCGCCGGCGCAGGCAATGACGATGGCCCGGGTATCGTCATCGCCTGCCGCCTGCTCCATGGCCTGCAGCAGGCCGGCGCGCACCGCCTGGGACGTGGCATTGACCGGAGGGTTGTCGATGACGATGACGCGGATGTTTCCGCTAAGCGTGGAAGTTACGGCTTGCATGGTTGTCCTGGAGTGATGGCGGCCTCGCCGCCGGTGTTCAGCGCGATGCCTGCAGCGGCACCTTGGCCGTCTTGATGACCTGGGCCCACTTGTCCTTTTCCTGGCTGATGTAACGCCCGAAGCCCTCGGGCGTATCGGTCTGCGGCTCCATACCCTGTTGCCGCAGCCATTGCGTGAAGTCGGGCTTGTCCACCATCTCGCGCAGCGCCGCGTTGAGTTGCGCGACGATCGGCTGCGGCGTGCCGGCGGGCGCGAGCAGTCCATACCAGCCTGCCGCCTGGAATCCCGGATAGCCGGATTCGGCCACGGTTGGCACCTCGGGCAGCGACTGGATGCGCTGCGCGGTTTCGACCGCGAGAGGCACCAATTGCCCCGACTGGATCAGCGGCACCAGCGTGATCGCGTTGTCGCTGACCGCGGAGATCAGGCCCGACTGCACGTCGACCAGCGCCGCCGAACTGCCCTTGTAAGGCACGTGCAGCATGTCCACGCCCGCAGTCGACTTAAGCAGTTCCATTGACAGATGCTGCGTCGATCCGGTGCCGGCCGACCCGAAGGTCAGCTTGCCAGGATCCTTCTTAGCCAGGGCCAGGAATTCACCCAGGGACTTCGGTCCGAGCTTGGGACTGACGGCAATGACCAGGGGCGAGACCGCCACGATGGTGATGGGCGCGAAGTCCTTGACCGGGTCATAGGGCAGTTGCTGGTACAGCGAAGGATTGATGGACATCGCGCCCGAGAAGGTCATGCCCAGGGTGTAGCCGTCGGCGGGCGCCTTGGCGATGGCGGACATGCCCACGATGGCGGCCGCGCCGGGCTTGTTCTCGATGACCACGGGCTGGCCGAATTTCTCCGTCAATCCACGGCCTATCATGCGCGCCAGCGTATCGGCGGCGCCGCCGGCCGCGGCCGGCACGATCATGCGGATAGGCTTGTCGGGATACGGCGCGGCCCAGGCGGCCGTCGCGGCCATGGCCGCGCAAGAGAGGGCAAGGCTCTGCAGGATGCGTTTCAAGATTGTCTCCTTATGCTTGTTATGTGTTGCGGCCGGGTTCAGCCGCGGCGGCGGGTGATGGTTCCCACCTGGACCTTCTTTCCGTCAGCCAGGGTGCAGGCGTAGGCCAGCTCCAGCCATCCGGGTTCGCTGCGGGTCACTTCGAATGCAACGTCCACGGCCTCCCCCGGCCGCGTGAACGCCACGAACTTCGCCTCGATCTCACTGCCGTCGAGCCACGTATCGCCAAGCAGATCGGCGGCCATGTCGAGAACTGGCGCCATCACCAGCGCCCCCTGCACGATGACTCCGCCGAAAACGCTGTTGCGCGCATATTCGGGATCGGTGTGCGTCCTGCCGGTGGTACCGTGCAGCGCGCCGAAGCGGTTGATGTCTTCCTGTTCCGCGCCGCGCGCAACGCTACGGAACTTGTCGCCTACCTTGAATTCCATGCCGGCCTCCTCAGTTGGGCCAAACCAGGCTGCGCTCCGCCACCAGAGCGACGCGCGCGTTTTCCAGCTTGCGGACGGTGATCTCCAGCACCACGAAGCGCTTGTCGTTCTTCAGGTACTTGTCCTTCACCAGCACGCTGGCCTCCAGCTCCTCTCCTGGATACACGGGCGCCAGCAGACGGACTTTCTCGCGGGCGTGCAGCACGCCAGTCGGCCAGGCAAAGGCCGCGTGCTGCGGTTGAAAGCTGCCGACCAGCACCGGATGCACGCTGCGCACGGGCGCGCCGCCTTGCGCCAATACGGCGCGGCCGCTGCCGTCGAGGACCGGAGTGTGTTCGAAGGTGCCGATGAAAGCGTCGCTGTCTGCGGCGCCGATGCTGTAGCGGCTGGGAGGAAAGAGACGGCCTATTTCGAAGTCGTCGTAGAACAGCTCGTTGCTTGCCATGTCATCACCTGGGTTGAAGGGGATGCGGGCATCGTAAGCAGTTCTTCCCGTGTGCTGGGATAGTTAACCTATCTTCAAAAGATAGTTTTTGTGCACGCCTTGCGTACACGTGGAAAACATCGGCGCAGCCGCGCGCGCAAGGAACGGAAAATTTCGCTAGGCCGGACGCGGCAGGCGGCGATAAAGCGTGCTGCGGTGTACGCCCAGCGCGCGCGCTGCGCGGCTGACATTGCCGCCGTGGGCGGCCAGGGCGTCGCGGATCGCGGCGTCCGTCATGGCTTGCAGATTGGTCGGGTCATCGCCGCCCGCAGCGGGCGGCGGCGGTGCAGCGCCGCGGATATCGGCAGGCAGCATGTCGGCCTCGACGACACCGGCAGGTCCCGCCAGCACGTGTAGCGTGCGCAGCACGGCCACCAGTTGCCGGTAATTGCCGGGCCACGCGTACGCAACCAGGGTTGCTTCGATGTCGGGCGGCAGGACCGGCCCCGCGCCTTGCGCCGCCCACAGGCCGCGCAGCAGTTCCAGGCGGTCGGCGCGCGCGCGCAGCGGTTCCAGCGTGACGGTGTATTCGGCGATGCGGAAATACAGGTCCGGGCGCACCGGCGCATCGGGCCCTTCATGGGCCAGCGGCCGGTGCGTCGCGCATACCAGCGCAAAGTCCACGGCCACCGGCCTCGCCGCGCCCAACGGCGAGACTTCGCGCGTCTGCAGCACACGTAGCAGGCGCGATTGCAGCATCAGTGGCATGTCGCCGATCTCGTCCAGGAACAGCACGCCGCCGTGCGCCTGGCGCAGCAGCCCTTTGCTGCCCTGGCGCCGCGCGCCGGTGAAGGCGCCGTCTTCGTAGCCGAAAAGTTCGGATTCGATCAGGCTCTCAGGCAACGCTGCGCAGTTCACCGCCACGAACGGCCCGCAGGCGCGCTTGCTGCGCGCATGCAGCTGACGCGCGAACACTTCCTTGCCGACGCCGGTTTCGCCTTGCAGCAGAATCGACACACCCGCATCCGACAAGTGCACGGCGCGCGCCAGCGCGCCCAGGGTTGGGGCATCGAAACTCGGCGCAGCGGGGCGCGAGCCGGCCGCTGGCGGCAGTGACGGCAGTGACGGCGCTTGCGGGGCGCGCGAGCGCGGCCAGCGCAAGCGCGCGTGGTACACGACGCCCGAACGCGCCTGCACCCGGCCCGCCGCGTCGGGGCAGCGTTCCATGTCGCCGTCGAACACGTCGCCGTAGCGGTACACGCCCAGAGCCGTGGGCGCCAGGCCGAGCGCCTGCAAGGCGCGGCGGTTGGCGCCGATCAGCAGGTCGCCCTGGAAGGCCAGCAAGCCCTCGCCGGGCGCGCCCAGTCCGGAGCGATCCACATGCAGCCGCAGCACGGCGTGCTGCTCGTAGGCTTGTTCGAACAAGCGGTGCTCGATCAGGTCGACGGCGGCGCGCACCAGTTCCAGCACGTCGGGCCGCAGGTCGCGCGCCGGGCTGGACAGGTCCAGCACGCCCAGCGTGCGGCCCTCGCTGTCGGTAATGGGGACAGCAGCGCAGGTCAGGATGCGGTTGGGTTCGAAATAGTGTTCCGCCCCGTGCACGGCGATGGGCCGGCCTTCCACCAGGGCGGTGCCGATGGCATTGGTGCCTGCCGCCGCTTCGTCCCAAGGCGCGCCGGGCATCAATGCCACGCGCGAGGCGCGCTGGGCGAAACCGGTGTCGCCGTCGGAATCCAGCACCAGGCCCTGGGCATCGGACAGGATCACCAGGCCGCCGCTGCCGCCAGCCTGGCGGCGCAGCATGGACATGGCGGGTTCGGACAGCCGGCGCAGCGCCTCGTTACGCTGCTGGGCCTCGCGCAGCTCGCCCTGGGTCATGAGTTCGGCGCGGCGCACGCCGCGCATGTCGAAGCCCAGGTCGGCGCAGCGCCGCCACGACCGCAGGATGGGCTCGGCGACCACGCCGCCGGGCACCGCGCCTTGCTGGTTGAACAGCAGGCGCGCTTGCGTCAGCGCATGCTGACGGGATTGAGTGGCCATGCATGTCTCCTGGGACAGGCATTCTGCGACACCTGTTCCGCGACGATGTCGCAAAAAGCGACAGGGAGCGAGCCCTCACGCCGCGCCCGCTACGCGGACTGCCTGCCCCCTGGGGAGCTGACCCGACTAGGGGCGGCCCGGCGGCGGGCCGGCCCTCTGGGGCATTGCTGCACGTCGCCCCGTTTTGGAAACCTACTTTCGCATGCAACCCGCAGGCTGTCCAGCGGGGAAGCACCGACTGGCACGCTCCTTGCTTGATACGGGACAGGCAGCCGACTGCCGCACCCCCACAATACCGGAGACAAGCATGGACATCGCGACCCGCATCACCCCCGACTCCTACGGCACCCGCCTGGACCTGAAAACCCAGTACGACAATTTCATCGACGGCAAATGGCAGAAGCCCGCCGACGGCGAATACTTCGACAACGTCACGCCGGTCACGGGCCAGGTGCTGACGCGCAATGCCCGCTCCAAGGAGCGCGACATTGAACTGGCGCTGGACGCCGCGCACCGCGCCGCGCCCAAATGGGGAGCGACCCCGGCCGCGCAGCGCGCCCGCATGCTGATGCAGATCGCCGATGTAATGGAGGCGAACCTGGAACGCCTGGCCACGGCCGAAACCTGGGACAACGGCAAGCCCATCCGCGAAGCGCGCGCCGCCGACATTCCGCTGGCAATCGACCACTTCCGCTATTTCGCTTCCTGCATCCGCAGCCAGGAAGGCTCGCTGTCCGAGATCGACCACGACACGGTCGCCTATCACTTCAACGAACCGCTGGGCGTGGTCGGCCAGATCATTCCTTGGAACTTCCCCATCCTGATGGCGGCATGGAAGCTGGCGCCGGCCCTGGCCGCAGGCAACTGCGTGGTGCTCAAGCCCGCCGAGCAGACGCCGCTGGGCATTCTGCTGCTGATGGAACTGATCGGCGACATCCTGCCGCCCGGCGTGGTGAACGTGGTCACGGGCTTCGGCCTGGAAGCCGGCAAGCCGCTGGCGTCCAACAAGCGCATCGCCAAGATCGCCTTCACCGGCGAGACCACCACCGGCCGGCTCATCATGCAGTACGCCTCGCAGAACATCATCCCGGTCACGCTGGAACTGGGCGGCAAGTCGCCCAACATCTTCTTTGCCGACGTGGCCGCGCAGGACGATGACTTCCTCGACAAGGCGGTCGAGGGCTTCGTCATGTTCGCGCTGAACCAGGGCGAGGTCTGCACCTGCCCCAGCCGCGCGCTGATCCAGGAATCCCTGTACGACAAGTTCATGGAACGTGCGCTCAAGCGCGTGGCCGAGATCAAGCAAGGCAATCCGCTGGACGCGGACACCATGCTGGGCGCGCAGGCATCCACCGAGCAGCTGGAGAAGATCCTGTCGTACCTGGACATCGGCAAGCAGGAAGGCGCCGACGTGCTGGCCGGCGGCTCGCGCGCGCAGATGCAGGGCGCGCTGGAAGGCGGCTATTACGTGCAGCCCACGGTGTTCAAGGGCCACAACAAGATGCGCGTGTTCCAGGAGGAAATCTTCGGGCCGGTGGTGGCCGTGACGACCTTCAAGGATGCCGACGATGCGCTGGCCCTGGCCAACGACACGCTCTACGGCCTGGGCGCGGGCGTGTGGTCGCGCGACGCCAACACCTGCTATCGCATGGGCCGCGCGATCAAGGCCGGCCGCGTGTGGACCAACTGCTATCACGCCTATCCGGCGCATGCGGCGTTTGGCGGCTACAAGCAATCGGGCATCGGACGCGAGAACCACAAGATGATGCTCAACCACTATCAGCAGACCAAGAACCTGCTGGTGAGCTACTCGCCGAAGAAGCTGGGTTTCTTCTGACCCCGCCATGGCCTGGCGCCGGGCCGCGAGGCCCGGCGCGCCTCAAAGGAGCCTGACATGGCAGAGCAAACGCCGCGCGTGGTCGCCACCGACGAGGCGCGCAGCCTGATCGAGACCCTGCGGGCCAAGCATGGCCCGCTGATGTTCCACCAGTCCGGCGGCTGCTGCGACGGCAGTTCGCCCATGTGCTACGCCCAGGGCGAATTCATGGTGGGCGGTTCGGACGTGCTGCTCGGCGAACTGGAAGGCTGCCCGTTCTACATGGGCGAGGACCAGTTCGCGTACTGGGAGCACACCCAGCTCATCATCGACGCCGTGCCCGGCCGGGGCGGCGCGTTTTCGCTGGACAGCGCGGAAGGCAAGCGCTTCCTGCTGCGTTCGCGGCTGTACTCGGACGAGGAGTGGGCGCGGGTGGCGCCCGTCAGCAAGGGCTGACTGGCCCCTGCCGGCGTTTGGCGCGGGGCCCTAGCGGCCCCGCGAGCCGCCTTGCGGACTGCCCTTGTCCGGCATGCCGACTGCTGCGGCCTGTTTCCACTGGAACGACACGCGCCGGATGCGCGCGGCCCGGAATTGCGTGAACGAACGGCCGCCCGGCATGGGCGCGCCGCGATAGGCACTGCTGGCGTTTTTCATTGCTGAAGTTGGGTTGACGAAAAAACTTGTTTGGGCGGCGCTCAGGCGCGCGTGGCCGATGCATTCCAGGCGCTGGCGGGCGCCTCGCGGCGGGTCCATTCCAGCGCGTCTTCCAGGCGGTCGTTGCCCCAGAACATCTCTCCGTCCACAAAGAACGTGGGTGCCCCGAACAGCCCCAGGTTGCGGGCACGGTCGACCTGGCGGCGCAGCGCCTCCTTGGCGGCTTCGGACTTGCCGCGGGCGATCAGCGCCGCGGCGTCCAGCCCCAGGTCCGTCAGCAGCCCGTGCACCACGTCCTCGGACTGGATGTCCAGGTCGTGCTGGAAATTGGCGCGGAACACCGCCACGCAGAAATCGCGGCCCCAGGGCTCGTCCTGCCCCAGCAGCGCGATGCGGGCGGGCAGCACGCTCATGCGCGGAAACAGGCGGGGACGGTTGTAGACCAGGCCGTACTTTTCGGCCAGGCGGGCGATGTCGCGCATCATGTAGGCGCCCTTGCCCGGAAACAGCCGGAAAGGCGTGTCGTTCCAGCCCTGGGCCTGGAAGATAGGACCCAGCAGGAAGGGTCGCAGATCGACCCGCACCCCGGCCTCTTGTGCCAGGGCGTCGATGCGTTCGATGGCCAGATAGCTGTACGGGCTGGCGAAATCGAACCACATCTCGATGCGGGGCGTGTCGGGCAGGGACGCGGTCATGACTGGAGCTCCGGGGCAAGCTGCTACGAAATTAGCGCGACCTGCGCATCCGGCAGGCCGCTGAGAACGACATCGCGATCGCTGCCGACGGTGATGGAATCCCCGGCTTGAAGCACGCTGTCATCGAAGCGCCGGTACTCGGAAAGCCACAAGGTGCCGGCGTGACACACGATGCGGACGCCCGAGGCGTGCTTGAGCAGCATAGTCGAGCCGCCGGCCAAACGGAATGACATTCCCGCAGTGCAACATACCTGGATCATGGCGTACCCCTGGGCCGCGGCGGCGGCGATCGCGGCGGATTGCCGGGCTTTGCGCCCTTACACCCGTCGTCTGAGTCCTATTGAACGCCCTGGAGGTACTATTGCTCAAGCGACATTTCCGTCCGATACGCATGAGTTTTACGAATGCCATATCCGCTGGCCAAACTCCCGCCGCTTGATCTGGTCCGAGGCTTCGTGGCCGTCGGCCGCCGCATGAGCATCACGCTGGCCGCGCAGGATCTGCATGTGACCCAGTCGGCCGTGAGCCGCCAGATCCGCGCGCTGGAGGCCCACCTGGGCGTAGCCCTGCTGGTGCGCGGATTCCGCAGCGTGTCGTTCACCTCCGAGGGCGCGCAGCTGTTCCGAATGGCCGACGTGTGGCTGAGCCAGCTGGGCGACCTGACCGAGCAGCTACGCGCACCCGAGCGCCGCACGCCCGTTACCGTCACCACGACCATCGGGGTGGCCTCGCTGTGGCTGTTGCCTCGTCTGGGGGACTTCCAGGCGGCGCATCCGCACATCGACGTGCGCGTGGCGGCCGACAACCGGCTGATCGACATCGACCGCGAAAGCGTGGACATCGCCATTCGCTACAGCCTGCGCGATGGCGTGCCAGACAGCGCGGCCTGGCTGTTCGGCGAGGCGGTGGTGCCGGTGGCCCACCCCTCGCTCAAGGCCCGCCTGCTGGATGCCGAGGAACTGCAACGCCATGTGCTGCTGGAATTCGACGACCCGACGCGCCCCTGGCTGCAATGGTCGGAATGGCTGAATGCGCGCGGCCTTGCCCGGGTGCCCGCCCGGGGCATGCTGCGCTTCAACCAGTATGACCAGATCGTGCACGCGGCGCTGGCGGGCCACGGCATTGCGCTGGGCCGGCTGGCGCTGATCGCGCCGATGCTGGCGGACAAACGGCTGGAGGCCGTCGGCGGCCAGGCCGCCAGCGCCACCGAGCACGCCTATTGGCTGGTGCGCAATACACGCCGCGCCACGCCGGACGCCGAGGTCGTCACGCGCTGGCTGATCGAACAGGCCGAAGCCACCGCGCGCGACCTGACCGTGTAGGCGCCGCGCCGCGCTACAAAATCCATACAGATCTTCATAACTTGGGATGGCTGCTCCGGTAGATTGCGGCGCTGGTCCGTAACCCTGCTCCCAAGATGTTGATTAGGCTTTTCCGTCCGGCGTTCGGGTGGCAAGACTGGTTCGTCAATTTTCAACGATCCTTTCTGGTCCTGCTGGCCCCCTGGCTGATCAGCGTCCTGGCGCAAAGCGCCGGGCGCGGCTACCTGCTGCTGCGCTATGCCGCGCCGGGGACTTATGACGCGTTGCCGCAGGACGTGCGGCGCACCCTGGCGACAGGGCTGCTGTTCGACATCAAGGTCGCCAGCATCGCCTGTTCGGCGCTGCTGCTGCTGTCCATGGCAGCGGCGGCCAGACCCGGCCTGCAACGGCGCTGGCAGCGCCATCTGCCGGGGCTGGGCGCAGCCATGGCGACGCTGTTCGCGGCCATCACGATCATCAGCGTCTTCTACTTCGCCACATTTTCCCGTTCGATCGACATCTTCGTGTTCGGGCTGGTGGACGACGACACCCAGGCCATCCTGATGACCCTGTGGCATGGCTACCCGCTGGCACAGGCTGGCCTGCTGCTGGCGGCGGTACTGGCGGGAACCTGGTGGCTCGGCCGCCGTTGGCGTGGCTGGGTGCAAGGCATGCTGTTCAAGCGCCGCGCGTTCATCCCCAGCCTGTTGCGGTTTGCGCTGATCATAGGCGTCACCGTGCTGGCCTGCAGAGGATCACTGGGCAAGTTTCCGCTCAACAAGGACGACACCAGCATCTCGTCGCTGCGCCTGCTCAACGACATCGCGCCCAATGGCGTCTCGGCCTTTTCCTGGGCCCTGTCCGACCGCGGCAACGACAAGCGCTTCGAACCCGTCACCTTGCGAGAGGGGCGCCTGCTCTATGAGCGCTTCCTGGGCTGGCCGGATGTTGGCCTGCGGCCCTTCATGGCCGCAACCGGGCCCAATCCGGCGGCTGCGGCGCGGCCTCCGCACGTGGTGCTGCAGGTCATGGAGAGCATGGGGGCACACCTGAACTCGTATGACCGTCCGGGGCGCGACGTGCTCGGCGCGCTGCGTCCGCACTGGAGCGAGGACTGGGTGTTCGAGCGCTTCGTGGCCGAAGGCAACGGCACCATCGAATCATTGAGCCTCCTGCTGGTGCGTAGCCCCATTGCGGCCGTCGGCCAATCGTCGGCGGTGGACACGCCATTCGCCAGCAATGCCTTCACGCCCTTTTTGCAGCGCGGCTACCGGGTCGTCTTCGTTACGTCCGGCGCCGCCACATGGCGCAACCTCGGCGTCTTCGCCACCAAGCTGGGCGCACATGAATTCGTGGACCAGCAGACCCTCAAGGTGCGCTATCCGCAAGCACGGGCCGGAACCTGGGGCGTACCGGACGAGTACATGTTCCGCTATATCGAAGAACGGCTGGCGCAAGGCAATCAGGACAGCCAGCCGCTCTTCATCGTCGCCTTGTCCACCACTCACCATCCGCCGTTCATCGTGCCCGACGGCGGGCAGCGCGGCGGCCTGCCCCTGGACGATGTGGCCAGCCTGCCCTACTTCAAGACCTGGGATGCGCTGGCTGCCGCATTCGACACGCTGCGTTACGCCAACGATCAGCTGGGTCGCTTCCTGACGCGCCTGAAGGCATCGGACTATGCGTCCCGGACCATCGTCGCCGTGACCGGCGACCACAACATCCTGGGTATCGATTATCAGGACCCGAAGGACGCGGCGCTGGCGCGCGCGGTGCCGTTCTACCTGTACGTGCCGCCGGCCTACCGGGCACAGGCGCGCTACGACCCGGCGCGCGTGGGCAGCCACAAGGACATTCTGCCCACGCTGTATCACCTGAGCCTGCCGCAAACAGCCTACTTCCGCAGTGGCTGCGACCTGCTGGCCGCCCAGCCCGATCCGGCCTGGTGCTTCGGCTTCAACAGCAAGCACGTGCTGCTGACCGATGAAGGCGTATTCCGGCCGGACAAGCCCGGCCGCATCCTGCCCTGGGCAGGTCCATCGGGGCTGGCGCTGGAGGAAGAGCAGGACGCGACGGCGGAACAATGGGCGGAGCAGGTTCGCCTGAACGCCTACACGGAGCTGCTGCACTGGCAGATCAACTACCAGGTGCAGGAATTGGGCCGCGCCGGCCAGGCGCGCTAGCGCCCAGGCCAGCCAGGGGCCTTCAGTCGACGCGCACTTCCGGCTCGCCCGCCCGCATGTCGCCGATGATGGCCGCCTGCTCGAAGCCGTGCTGGCGGAACAGGTCCAGCACGGCCTGCGCGGCGTCCGGCGAGCAGGCCACCAGCAGTCCGCCGGCGGTCTGCGGATCGGTCAACAAGGCCCGCTCCGTGTCGCTCACGCCCTCGCCCAGGCGCACGGACGCGCCATAGGAAGCCCAATTGCGGCCGGACGCGCCGGTGATGACGCCGTCCGCGGCAAAGGCCTGCACGCCGGGCAGCCAGGGCAGCGCATCGCGCCGCACATGCGCCGTCAGCTGCGCGCCGCGCGCCATTTCCAGCGTATGTCCCAACAGGCCGAAGCCCGTCACGTCAGTGATGGCGTGCACGCCTTCCATGGCGGCCAGCGCAGGCCCCGGCCGGTTCAGACGCGTGGTCTCGGTGATCATGGCGCGGTAGCCGGCGTCGTCCAGCCGGTTCTTCTTCAGCGCGGCCGACAGGATGCCCACGCCCAATGCCTTGCCCAGGATCAGCACGTCGCCAGCGCGCGCGTCGGCATTGCGCTTGATGCGGCCGGGATGCACCAGGCCCATCGCCGCCAGGCCGTAAATGGGTTCGACGGAGTCGATGCTGTGGCCGCCGGCCACCGGAATGCCGGCGTCCTTGCAGACCGATTCGCCGCCGCGCAGGATGTCGGCAATGACGCTATGCGGCAGCACGTTGATCGGCATGCCCACGATGGCCAGCGCCATGATGGGCGTGCCGCCCATCGCGTAGACGTCCGACAGCGCATTGGTCGCGGCGATGCGGCCGAAGTCGTAGGGGTCGTCGACGATGGGCATGAAGAAATCGGTGGTGGCGATGAGCGCCTGCTCGTCGTTCAGCCGGTAGACCGCCGCGTCGTCGGCCGTCTCGGTGCCCACCAGCAGATCAGGGTAGCTGACCGCCGGGCCGAAGCGCTTGAGCAACTCGGACAGCACGCCGGGTGCGATCTTGCAGCCACAGCCGCCGCCGTGCGAAAGCGAAGTCAATCGCGGCACCGCCGCGCTGGCAACATCCTGGGTGGTCATCTGAATCTCCATAGGTCAGTGGAAAAGGATAGCACCGCCCCCGGGATTGGCCCTATGATGATCCGGCAGCACGCAGCAACGGACGGCCGCCCGGCCCCGGGCGCACCGACAGCCAATCTTCACCGTGAGTGAGGGCTATATGGATCGCCGACATTTCCTCCGTTTCTCGGGCGCCCTGTGCGCCGCCAGCGCGGCCCTGCCCAGGGCGGCGCACGCGGGACTCGCCCCTGTCAGCGCCGGATGGCGCGCCTTCGAACTGACCACCGACATCACCGTGCAGGATCCGGGAGCGCATGCGCGCATCTGGATCCCGGTACCCTACGCCACTAACACCACCTACCAGCGCGGCGCGCAGAGCGCCTGGCAGGTCAGCGGCGGCGGCGTGGCCCAACTGACCCAGGCGCCCGGCTACGGCGTGCAGATGCTGGCCGTGCAATGGCCAGACGCGCAGGGGCCGCGCCAGGTCACGGTCACCAGCCGCTTCCAGACCCGCAACCGGCGCGTGGACCTGAGCCAGCCGCCCGCGGCCGACGTCCCCCGTGAAAGCGCGGCCGCGCTACGCGAATTCCTCCAGCCTACCGCGCTGCTGCCCACCGACGGCATCGTCAAGAGCACCGCCGACCGCATCACCCGCGGCCACCGCGGCGATCTGGCGCAGGCCCGCGCCATCTACGAATGGGTGGTCGAGAACACCTGCAGAACCGCGTCCACCCGCGGCTGCGGCGTGGGCGACGTGCGCTACATGCTCACGGCCAATGATCTGAACGGCAAGTGCGCCGACATCAACTCCCTGTTTGTCGCACTGGCCCGCGCCGCCGGCATACCGGCCCGCGATGCCTATGGCCTGCGGGTGGCGGACTCCGAGTTCGGCTACAAAAGCCTGGGCAAGGCGGGCGACGTCACCAAGGCGCAGCATTGCCGCGCCGAGTTCTATGCCGCGGGCTACGGCTGGGTGCCGGTGGACCCTGCCGATGTGCGCAAGGTCATGCTGGAAGAGCCGCCCGGCGAACTGCCGCTGACCGATGCCAAGGTTCGCGCCGCGCGCGTCATGCTGTTCGGCGCCTGGGAGATGAACTGGGTGGCATACAACCACGGCCACGACGTGGTCCTGCCGGGCGCTGCCCACGGTCCCGTGCCTTTCCTGATGTATCCCAACGGCGAAACCTCGGACGGCCGGCTGGACAGCCTGGATCCCGCCAGCTTCAGCTACAAGCTCAGCGCCAGGCCGCTTTCCCTCTGAGTCCGCCTGCTGCCCACCCACGGGGACCGCCATGATCAGCCGCCGTCTACTCCTGCAGGCCGGCCTGTCGCTGGCGGCCCTGCCCTGGTATGCCCGGGCCGCCAGCGACGATGCGCTCAAGAAGGCCACCGGCCCGGACTGGGCGCCCTGGACCGCATCCACGCCGCCGCTGGCCCTGCCCGATCTGGCCGGCCGCGAAAAGAAGCTCGCCGCCTGGCGCGGCAACGTGATCATCGTCAGCTTCTGGGCCACCTCGTGCGACCCTTGCCGCGATGAAATCCCCATCATGTCCGCCATGGCCAAACGCCATCGCGAAGAAGGCCTGCGCCTGGTGGCCGTGAACGTCGGCGATTCGGCGGCCAGGATCAACGCCTTTCTGGCGAAATGGCCGGTCGCGGGTACCGTGCTGCACGACAGGAACAGCACGGCGTCAAAGCAATGGGATGCAGTCGGCCTGCCCGCAAACTATCTGGTGGACCGCGGCGGATCCGTCCGATATTGGCATCTGGGACAACTGGACTGGAAATCGGACCGGGTAGGCGGCGTGGTGACAGGGATGCTGCGGGCTTAGCGCGCCGCGCAAGGGATGGCGGAAGGCAGCAGGAGTCGAACCTACCTGGGAACGTCTGACGCCCCCAACTGGGTTTGAAGCCCAGCCGTGCCACCGGGCACGAATGCCTTCCACGGTGGCCGCCCATGATACCGGGTTACTGCGCCTGCCGCGGGCTTCCGTAGGCGCTTTCCTGGCGCAACACGTGCGTGTCGCGCAAACGCCGCGTGTACCCCACGCGGTCGAAGAACTCCAGGATCTGGATCGCGCGCTTTCTGCCCAGGCCCGTAGCGTCGCGGAACGACGCGGCGTTCAAGCCCGCGGGCTGCGCCGCCAGGCCTTGCGCAAGCACTGCCAACGCCGCCACCTGGTCGCGGTGATAGAACAGGTCCTTCACCACCTGGGCCACTTCGCCGCGCCGCAGCAGCTTGCGCAGCAGCTGCCGCATGCGGTCCTCGGGCTCGCCCAGCGTGCGGGCGAGATCCCGCACCCAGGGCGGGTCGAAGGCGCCGGCCGCCAGCAGGGGCAGCACGCGCCCGGCCAGCGCCGACTCCTCGGGCGCCAAGGTTGCGCTATGACCCGGCAGGTGCAGCCAGGGGCCATTGCGCACGATGCGGCCATCGCGCTGCAGATCGTCCAGCGCCGCCTGCCACAGCGCATCCGGGCCGATGGGCATGGCCATGCGGCGCAAGCGCGGGCCGTCAGGGCCTGGCTCGTCGGGCGCGCCTTGATGGAAGGCCGCCAGCGCCTGTTCCACGCGCGCGCGCAGCGCGTCCCAATGGGCAGTCAGGATCAGGGTGCGCGGCGCCTGCGGCGTGCGCGCCTCCAGCCATACCGCAACGGGCGGCGCAGCGATCTCATTTACAGGCTTGCCCGTCAGGCGCTGCAAGGCGTCTTCGTCCAGCCCCAGCGCAGCGTGCTCCAGCACGGGATGCAGGCCGGCGCCGTCCAGCATGGCCGCCAGCGCCTGCAGCCACTGCATGCGCGCGGCGGACCGGCGCTTGCGGTCAGGAGCGTTCGGGTCCAGCACCCGGCCACCGCCGACCGTGCGCGTGGCCTGCGCGTTGCGCACAATGTAGCGGTCGCCCGGCATGACGCAGACGGGTTCGTCGAACACCAGCTGCACCCAGCCGGACTGTCCCGGGGCAAGCGATTCCGCGCTCAGCGGCACCACGTGCGCCACGTGGCGCGCGGCGCCGATGTGCACATGCAGCGGCGCCCATGCGCGCACCGGCGCGTCGGCGGTTGCCAGCAGCGTCAGCGCCACGTCGACATGGCGCGACGGCAAAAAGCAGCGCGCATCCGCGATCCAGTCGCCGCGCGCGATGGCGTTCTTGTCCATGCCGGCGAGATTCAAGGCGCAACGTTGGCCGGCCGCGCCGGTTTCGCTGCGCTGGTTCTGGGCATGGATGCTGCGCACGCGTACGCGTGTGCCGGCAGGCATCAGCCGCAGGTCGGCAGCGTCGTCGTCCGCCCGCGCCAGTCCGGCATGGGCCGTGCCTGTCACCACCGTGCCGTGGCCGGCCAGGGTGAACACGCGATCGACGGCCAGCCGGAACAGGCCCGCGCTGTCGCGCTGGCGCAGGGCTTGAGCCTCGCCGTGCAGATAGTCTTTCAGTTCCGCCACGCCCGGGTCGCCGGCCTGCGACGCGCATACGGCGTATAGCGGCGCGTCCTGCAGGAAGGTACCCGCGGACAGTTCGGCGATTTCCGCGCGCACTGCCTGTAGCCGCCCGGCATCGGCGCGGTCGGTCTTGGTCAGCGCCACCGCGCCGCGTTCCACGCCCAGCAGGGTCAGGATCGCCAGGTGTTCGCGCGTCTGCGGCATGACGCCGTCGTCCGCCGCCACCACCAGCAGGCCGAAATCAATGCCGCTGGCGCCGGCCGCCATGGTGTGCACAAGCTTCTCGTGCCCCGGTACGTCGATGAAGCCCAGGACGTCGCCGTTAGGCAACGGGGTGTAGGCATAGCCCAGCTCGATGGAAATCCCGCGCGCCTTCTCTTCCTTAAGCCTGTCGGTATCGATGCCGGTCAGCGCCCGCACCAGCGTGGTCTTGCCGTGATCGATATGGCCTGCGGTGCCGATGATCACGCCAGGCGCTCCGCGAGTTGCGCGGCGAAGGCCGGTTCGTCGCGCGCTTCCAGGCAACGCAGATCCAGCCATAGGGCGTCGTCCGCAATGCGGCCGATCACGGGCACGGGCAGGCGGCGCAATTGCGTCTCCAGTTTGTCCAGGTGCCGGCCGGCGCGGCCGCTGCCGGTGTAGCGCGCGGCCAGGCCGTAGCTGGGCAGCTGGTCCACGGGCAAGGCGCCGCTGCCGATCTGGCTGAACATGGGCACGGCCTCTACCGCGTAGTGCTCGCCCGCCGCATGCGCCAGGACGCCGCGCAGGCGCTCGGCCTGCGGCTGGATGTCGCGTTGCGGGCGGGTCAACAAGCGCAGCGTGGTCAAGCGATCGGCCAGGAATTCGGGCGCGCGGTACAGGCCCAACACCGGCTCCAAGGCCGCCAGCGTCAGCTTGCTGACGCGCAGCGCGCGCTTGAGCGGATTCTTCTTGATCTTGCGGATCAGGTCCTTGCGGCCCACCAGCAGGCCGGCCTGCGGGCCGCCCAGCAGTTTGTCGCCGCTGAAGGTGACCAGGTCCGCGCCGGCCGCGATGGTTTCGCGCACGGTGTCTTCCTTGGGCAGGCCGAACTGGGTCAGGTCGACCAGCGTGCCGCTGCCCAGGTCCACGGTAGCGGGCAGGCCGCGCGCGTGCGCCAGCGCCGCCACCTCGGCCACGCTCACGCTCTTGGTGAAACCGGTGACCGCGTAGTTGCTGCAATGCACCTTCATCAGCATGGCGGTACGCGGGCCGATGGCGTTTTCGTAATCGGCGGCATGGGTGCGGTTGGTGGTGCCGACTTCGACCAGCTTGGCCCCGGCGCGCTTCATGATGTCCGGAATGCGGAACGCGCCGCCGATCTCGACCAGTTCGCCCCGGGACACCACGACTTCGCGCCGGTCTGCCAGGGCATTGAGCATCAGCAATACGGCGGCCGCATTGTTGTTGACGACGGTAGCGGCCTCGGCCCCCGTCAGTTCGCACAACAGTTCGTCGATCAGGTCGTCGCGGTCGCCGCGCCCGCCGGTGTCCAGGTCGAACTCCAGGTTGGCGGGGGTGGTGAGGGCGCGCAGCACCGACGCCACCGCCTCGTCGGGCAGCAGCGCCCGGCCCAGATTGGTGTGCAACACCGTACCGGTCAGGTTGTACACGGCCCGCAGCCTGGGCTCGGCGGCGCGGGCCAGGGCCGCGGCCACGCGCGCCGCCACGGCGTCGGCTTCCAATTCCTGGCGCGGCAACCCGCCGGCCAGCGCGCGTTCGCGCATCGCGTCCAGGTCGCGGCGCAGGGCCGCCACCACCTGCGTGCGGCCGTGCTTGTCCAGCGCGGCGCGCATGGCCGGCGCATTCAGCAACCGGTCCAGCGACGGGATCTCCGAGACCGCGGCCACGCCGCCTGCGGGCGCTGGCGCGGCCATTACTGCTCTGCTCCCGGCTCCGATCCGTGCCACAGCAACGGATTGCCGCTGGCCCGCGAATAGCCGGCCTCGCCGACCAGCACGTCCAGCATCAGGCTGGCCAGGTCGTCGGCCACGGGTTCCACCTGCAGGTCCTTGTCCTGGTAGAAGATCTTGCGATAGGTGTGGCAGTGGTCGCAGGTTTCGGCCTTGATGGCGGGCGTACGGCCCTCGATGGCCTGGTAGGCCACCGATTCCACGTCTTCGCAGTGCGAGCATTTCACCCGCACCATGTGCCACTGGGTCGCGCACAGGCTGCAGCACAGGTAGCGGTAGCCTTCGAACTGCCCGCCCACGCGGACCACGCTGGCCACCGGCAGGCTGGCGCAAACGGGACAGACGCCGAAGGGACTGGCCACTGGCAACTGCTTTTCGTCGAAACGGCTGGCCAGATCGGTCCAATAGACTTGCAGGGCCGCCATCACGAAGGGAGCGGCGGCGCCGTCCACGCCCTGGTCCTGCTCGGACAGCACGGCCTCGGCCAGATCCTCCAGCGACTCCGGGGACTCGGTCAGCGCGCGGCGCAGGCCGGCGCAGACTTCGATGGCCTCGGCCGGCACGTCCTTGGCGCTGGCGACGTGGTCCAGCAGCTGGCCCAGGATGTTGCGCCACAAGGGGTCGCGCGGCCAGCCCACGGCCTGCAGGGGCGGCATGCCATGCGCCTGCGCCAGCGAAATGCGCTCCTCGGAGGCCGCGGGCGCGGCGCAATCCTGCAGGGCGCGGTGCTGGGCGTCGACCAGATGCGCCATCAGCAGCAGGTAGTCGGCCACCGGGCTATCCGCCGCCAGCTGCCGCAAGCGGGCTGCACGCGTGGCAAAAACCGACGCGCGGTCCGGCAGGCTGACTTGGGGAATGCGGTTATGGTCTAGCGCTTCGATCTCGCCGCGCGGAAGAATTCGCTGCACTTGCGTCTCCAGATAAAAAAACACGGCTGCCAGCCTTCAAGGAGAAGGATAGCAGCCGTTGGGCGGGTGCGTGGGCGCCAGGAGAGGCCCATTTGCCGCAGAGCAAGCGGGACGCGCCTGCCAGCGCGCCCCGTCAGCTTTATTTTCTGATTTGTTCGCGGAACCAGGCGCGGTGATGCTTCCACGCCCAACCCGCCGTCACATACCCGCGCAGCATCGCGGTCAGCGAACCCTTGACCCAAATGGCAGCGTAGATGTGCACGATGATGGCGCAGATCAGCACCAGCGCGCTGACGGCATGCACCACCGAGGCGGCGCGGATGATCCAGATCGGGAAGTAGAACGCGAAGTACTCGCGCCAGATCACGATGCCGCTGACGAACAGGCCCAGCATGCAGAGGATCAACACGTAGAACAGCAGCTTCTGGCCGGCGTTGTACTTGCCGACTTCCGGGAGCTTTTCCTCGCGGTTCTCGACCACGTCGTTCAGTTGCCGCATCCACTGGCGATCGGCCTTCGTCATGAGGTTGTGCCGCCACATGTGGCCGGCGAACACGACGAAGCAGACGAACATCACGATCCCGATGAAGGGATGCAGGATGCGCGTCCAGGGACCGCCCCCGAACAGGTTGGTCAGCCAGTACATGGACGGGTGGAACAGCGCCAGCCCGGACAGCGCCAACAGGATGAACGTGAAGGCGATGATCCAGTGGTTGGTGCGCTCACCTGGCGTGTAGCGCTTGATCCGGCGGTGATGGCGGTCTTCACTCATGGCGCACCTCCTCTTCGGCACGGCGTTCGTCTTCCTCGGACACCTCGTTGCGGCCAACGCGGGCGTAGTGGAAGAAGCCCGCCAGCGCGGTCAGGGCCATGGCGGCCACGCCCAGCGGTTTGGCCAGGCCCTTCCACAGCGAGACCATGGGGCTGATCTGCGGGTCCTTGGGCAGCCCGTGGTACAGCCCGGGCTGGTCGGCGTGATGCAGCACGTACATGACGTGGGTGCCGCCCACGCCCTGCGGGTCATACAGGCCGGCCTTGTCGAAGCCGCGCGACTTGAGGTCGACGATCCGTTCCTCGGCGTGCTGCGTCATGTCTTCCTTGGTGCCGAAGACGATGGCGCCGGTGGGACAGGCCTTGACGCAGGCCGGCTCCTGGCCGACGGCCACGCGGTCGGAACACAGGGTGCACTTGTACGCCTTGTGGTCCTTCTTGGAGATGCGCGGCACGTTGAACGGACAGCCAGTGATGCAGTAGCCGCAACCGATGCAGTTCTCTTCGTGGAAATCCACGATGCCGTTGTTGTACTGGATGATGGCGCCCGGCGAGGGACAGGCCTTCAGGCAGCCCGGATCCTCGCAGTGCATGCAGCCGTCCTTGCGGATCAGCCATTCCAGGTCGCCTTGCGGATTCTCGTATTCGGAGAAGCGCATGACGGTCCAGGAATGCTCGGTCAGGTCGGCAGGGTTGTCGTAGACGCCCACGTTGGTGCCGATCTCGTCGCGCAGATCGTTCCATTCCATACAGGCGCTTTGGCAAGCCTTGCAGCCGATGCACTTGGAGACGTCGATCAGCTTGGCCACCGAGCCCGTGACGGGCTCGCGGATGCCCGGCGGCGGCGTGGTGGTGGCGGAGCGCCGCTTGATGTCTAGGGATTGCATGGACATGTCGGTCTCCTTAGGCCTTCTCGACCTGCACCAGGAACGACTTGAATTCCGGCGTCTGGGAATTCCCGTCGCCCACGAACGGCGTCAGGGTGTTGGTGAGGAAGCCGGGTTTGGCCAGGCCCACGAAGCCCCAGTGGATGGGGATGCCCACGTGGTGCACGGTCTTGCCCTCGATGGTCAGCGCGCGCAAGCGCTTGGTGACCAGCGCCACCGCCTTGATGTAGCCGCGGTTGGACGACACCTTCACGCGCGACCCGTTGGCAATGCCCAATTCCTTGGCCAGCGCCTCGCCGATCTCCACGAACTGCTCCGGCTGGAGGATCGAGTTGATGCGGACGTGCTTGGTCCAGTAGTGGAAGTGCTCGGTCAGGCGGTAGGTCGTGGCCACGTAGGGGAACTTGTCCACGGTGCCCATCGCGGCCAGGTCGTCCTTGAAGACCCGCGCGGCCGGATTGCTGGTGACGCCCTTGGCCTTCGGATACAGCGGGTTGTAGCCCAGCGGCGTCTCGAAGGGTTCGTAGTGTTCGGGGAACGGCCCTTCGGCCATGCCCGCCCGCGCGAAGAAGCGCGCCACGCCCTCGGGGTTCATGATGAACGGACCCATGCCGCCGTCGGGATTTTCATCGCCCTTGAAGTCGGGGATGTCCGCGCCGGTCCAGAACTTGCCGTTCCAGGAGATCAGGCTGCGGCGTGGATCGAAGGGCTTGCCCGCCACGTCACAGGAGGCGCGGTTGTACAGGATACGGCGATTGGCCGGCCACGCCCAGGCCCAGTTCAGGGTCTGGCCGATGCCGGTCGGGTCGCTGTTGTCGCGCCGCGCCATCAGGTTGCCGCCAGGCCCCCAGGCGCCCGCGAAGATCCAACAGCCGCTGATGGTGGAGCCGTCGTCGCGCAGTTCCGCGAAGCCGGCCAGTTGCTCGCCGGCCTTGCGGGTGACCTTGGACGGATCCTTGGGGTCGGTCAGTTCCACCAGTGCCTTGCCGGTGTATTCCTTGGCCAGCTCTTCGGCGGTGGGATTCTGCGGATTGGAGTACGGCCACGACAGGTTGACGATGGGATCGGGATACTTGCCGCCCTCGTCCTGGTACATCTTGCGCAGGCGCGTGAACAGCAGCGCCATGATCTCGATGTCGCTCTTGGCTTCGCCCGGAGGCTCCGCGCCCTTCCAGTGCCATTGCAGCCAGCGGCCGGAGTTCACCAGCGTGCCGTCTTCCTCGGCGAAACAGGTGGTCGGCAGACGGAAGACCTCGGTCTGGATCTTGGACGGATCCACATCGTTGGCCTCGCCCGCGTTGCGCCAGAACTCGGAGGTCTCGGTGACCAGCGGATCCATGATGACCAGGAATTTCAGCTTGGCGAAACCGGCGTTCAGCTTGGCCTTGTTGGGCGCGGCCGCCAGGGGGTTGAAGCCCTGGGCGATGTAGCCATTCATCTTGCCCTGGTTCATGAGCTCGTAGACTTGCAGCATGTCGTAGAGCTTGTCCAGCTTGGGCAGGTAGTCGAACGCCCAGTTGTTTTCGGCCGTGGCGGACTTGCCCCACCAGGCCTTCATCAGGCTCACGTGGAACTTGCTGTAGTTCTGCCAGTAGCTAAGCTGATTGGGCCGCAGGGGTTTCTGCGTGCGCGACTCGATGTACTTGCCGTAGTCCTGCTCGGGCTCGTTGGGCAGGGTCATGTAGCCGGGCAGCAGGTTCGACATCAGGCCCAGATCGGTCAGGCCCTGGATGTTCGAGTGCCCGCGCAGCGCGTTCATGCCGCCGCCGGCGATGCCGATGTTGCCCAGCAGCAGCTGCACCATCGCGCCCGTGCGGATGATCTGCGAACCGATGGAGTGCTGCGTCCACCCCAGCGCGTAGAGGATGGTCGCGGCGCGGTTGGTGGTGGCGGTGGAAGCCAGCATCTCGCACACCTTCAGGAACTTGTCCTTGGGCGTGCCGCAGACGCGCTCGACCATGTCTTCGGTGTAGCGCGAGTAGTGCTTCTTCAGCAGCTGGTAGACGGTGCGCGGATGCGCCAGCGTCGGGTCCGTCTTGACGTAGCCGTCGTCGCCGCGCTCGTAGTCCCAGCTGGCCTTGTTGTAGGTGCGCTTTTCGGCGTCGTAGCCGGAATACAGGCCTGCGTCGAACGCGAAGTCCTCGCGCACGATGAAGGAAAAGTCCGTGTAGTTGCGCACGTACTCGTGCTGGATCTTGTCGTTGTCCAGCAGATACTTGATGACGCCGCCCAAGAAGATGATGTCGGTGCCGGTGCGTATGGGCGCGTAGAAGTCCGCCACGGATGCCGAGCGCGTAAAGCGCGGATCCACGACGATCAGCTTTGCCTTGTTATGGGCCTTTGCTTCCGTGACCCATTTGAACCCGCAAGGGTGGGCCTCGGCGGCATTGCCGCCCATGATCAGTACTACGTCCGCGTTCTTGATGTCGACCCAATGGTTCGTCATCGCTCCACGGCCAAACGTCGGGGCAAGACCTGCCACCGTCGGGCCATGTCAGACACGGGCTTGGTTATCGAACGCCAGTATCCCCATGCTGCGCACAGTCTTGTGCGTGATGTAGCCGACCTCGTTGCTGCTTGCCGAGGCCGCCAGCATGCCGGTGGTCAGCCACCGGTTGACGGTCTTGCCGTCCGCGGTCTTCTCGACGAAGTTCGCGTCGCGGTCCGCCTTCATGAGCTTGGTGATGCGGGTCAGGGCGTCGTCCCACGACATCCGCACCCACTTGTCCGAACCTGGAGCCCGGTATTCCGGGTACTTCAGGCGGTTGGGGCTGTGGATGAAGTCGATCAGGGCAGCGCCCTTCGGACAGAGCGTGCCGCGGTTGACGGGGTGGTCGGGGTCGCCTTCGATGTGCATGATGCTGGCACGGGCGTTCTTGGAGCCGTCGCCCAAGCCGTACATCAGCAGTCCACAGGCGACCGAACAGTAGGGACAGGTGTTGCGCGTTTCAGTCATGCGCGCAAGCTTGTACTGGCGGACTTCGGCCATGGCCGTGCCGGGGGCTGCCCCCAGCAAAGCCAGGCTGGAGCCTGCCAGCGTCGCACCGGTCACCTTGAAGAACTGGCGGCGATTCATGTTGACCATGAAACACTCCTCTCCTGGTGAAATGGAGGAAGCCGTTGGCTGGCCGAAGCAAAAAGCCCTACGGTTTCCAAGGATATTTTTCCAAGTATAGGCTTTGCGGGACGGACGCGCCATGGCATCCGGCCCCAAAGAGAGCTTCCTTATGTCTGAAATTTGGCGGCGAAATAGGGTTTTTTCGCAGATTTTGGATGATCCTGCGGCTGCTACCATTCCCGGCTGCCTGGACTGGCCCCCACGCTCCCCATTCGGGGACGCCGCGCCTCCAGCCTTCCCTCCTGTTTTCCGCATGACCGTAGGAGCGCCGATGCGCCGCCTTGTTGCCCTGGCCCTGTCCATCACCGCCGCGCTCGCGCCCGCCACGCTGACCCGCGCGGCCCCGGCCGCGCTGACTCCCGCGGCGGCGGCCACCGAGGCCGCCCACCAGGCGGGCATGGAAGGCTATCTGTACTTCTATCCGCTGGTCACGATGGACCTGACCCGCCGCCAGTTCACCCATCCGTCCCGCGGCAACGACGGCGCGCCGGCCAACACCTTTCTGCACGCGCGTGCGCTGCCGCAGCCGGGCGCCGCCACGCCCTGGGCCAATCCCGACATGCTGCGCAGCGTCGGCTGGCTGGACCTGACGTCCGGGCCGGTGGTGCTGTCGGTGCCGGATACCCAAGGCCGGCTCTATACGCTGACGCTGCTGGACATGTGGACCGACGTGTTCGCCACGCTGGGCAAGCGCAGCACCGGCACGGCCAAGGGCAATACCGTGATCGTTCCGCCGGGCTGGAACGGCGTGCTGCCCTCGGGCATGGCGCGCATCGATGCGCCCACCGCCTATGTTTGGGCCAAGAATCTGATCCAGGCCGATGGGCCTGCCGATTACCCCGCGGTCCACGCCTTGCAGGACGGCTTCCTGGTGACGCCGCTGGCGCAATGGAACCTGCCCGCGCAGGCGCAGCGGTTGAAGGCCGATCCTTCCCTGAATCTGCGCATCCCCGTGCGCGAGCAGGTCGAATCCATGCCGACCGACGCCTACTTCGAATATGCGGCGGAGCTGCTGCGCAAGAACCCGCCGCATGCCACCGACCAGCCGGTGCTGGCCAGGCTGCGCGGCGCCGGGCTGGTCGCCGGCCGGCCATTCGACTTCGCCCAGCTCGACCATCCTGCCAAACAGGGCTTGCGCCGCGGCCTGCGGGCGGCGCGCGAGCGCATGACGGCGGCAGCCGGCGCCACGGTGCGCAGCGTCAACGGCTGGCACCAGGAAACCGCCAGCATCGGCGTCTACGGCAATTCCTATCTGCGGCGCGCCCTGGCGGCGCAGGCGCAGCCGGGCGCGGGCCTGCCCGAAGACCTGAGCGTGCTGCTGCTGGCGGCCGACAGCCAGGGCGCACCGCTGGATGGTGCGCATGGCTACACGCTGCATTTCGAAGGCGGCCAATTGCCGCCCGCCGCGGCGCTGTGGTCGCTGGCGGCCTATGACGCGCAAGGCATGCCGTCGGCCAATCCGCTGAACCGCTACGCGCTGGGCGACCGCGACCCGCTGCGCTACAACGCCGACGGTTCGCTGGACCTGCGCATCAGCCATGCGCCGCCCGCGCCCGAGGAACAGTCCAACTGGCTGCCGCTGCCTGCCGCCGGCGCGGTCAGCGTGCTGCTGCGCGTGTATGCGCCGGAATCCGCCCTGCTGGACGGATTGTGGACGCCCCCCGCCCTGCTGCGCGACGCCCCGCCCGAAGAAGCGACGCAAGAAACCCCGGAAGCCGCTGAAAAGACGCAGCCATGACAGGCGCCTGCCGCTACCATAGGCGTTTTATCCAAGATTGAACGCCCGCCATGGACGAAGCCTTTAGCCACCAATTGTCGATGACCATCCTGATGACGCCGGACATGGCGAATTTCTCAGGGAATGTGCACGGCGGAACCATCCTCAAGTACCTGGACCAGGTGGCCTACGCCTGTGCCAGCCGGTACGCCGGCCAATATGTGGTGACCCTGTCCGTGGACCAGGTCGTGTTCCGCGAACCGATCCACGTGGGCGAACTGGTGACCTTTCTGGCGGCGGTGAACTACACCGGCCGCACGTCCATGGAAATCGGCATCAAGGTCGTCACCGAGGACATCCGCAAGAAGCTCGTGCGCCACACCAACAGCTGCTATTTCACGATGGTTGCGGTGGATGATCAGGGCGCGCCGACCGCGGTGCCGCCGCTGGAACCGCGCAACCTGGAAGAGAAGCAACGCATGGAAGCCGCCCGGCTGCGCCGCGAACTGCGCCAGGAAATGGAACGCCGGCACGGCGAGATCAAGCGCGAAACCACGCACGACGCGCAACCCTGAAACGGAATTCCCTGCCCGCCCAAAACAAAACGAGCCCAGCGGGCTCGTTTTTTCATGCGCGGCCTTTGAGGCCAGGCCGCTTTCAGGCGCGTTCAACCGAGGCCGGAGGCGACGGCGGCGCGGCGGCGGGTTCGCGGTCGCGGCCCACCATGCGTTTCAAGCCCAGCCACTGCTGCGACCAGAAGCCGCGGCCGTAATCGCGCCCACCCAGTTCCGCCTGCTGGTCATGAATGCCCGTGGGGCCGTAGCCCACGCCGAAGCGGGCGGTGCGGAACAGTACGTCCCAGATGGGAAACAGCGCCGCAAAGTTGTAGCCGCCCACCGGACCCGGCGTGGAGGCGTCGTAGGCGATGGAATGGTGGTGGCGGTGAAAACGCGGACTGACCAGCAGGCGCTCGCCGATGGCGCCGAAATGCATGCGCAGATTGGCGTGCGAGAAACTCTGCGCCAGCTGAGTGATGGCCACCACCATGACGAACTGCGCCGGCGGCACGCCCACCAGTTGCGACACGAACACCACCAGCACGTCGCGCAGCATATCGTCCAGCAGGTGGTTGCGGTCGTCGCTCCAGATGGTCATCTGGCGCTGGCTGTGATGCACGGCGTGCAAAGCCCAGAGCCAGCCGAAACGGTGCTGGGCACGGTGGTAGATGTAGTCCACCGCGTCGAACAGCAACAGGTAGATGATCAGGCTGACCCAGGCCTTGTCCGTCACGCCGGGCCAGTACTGGTCCAGCTGGAAAGGCGCGAAACCCCAGACGTGCAGCTGACCAAACACGCTGTCCCACAACGGGTCGATGGTGAAGAACAGCAGCAGGCGGAAAGCGCCCAGTCGGTGGATCAGCGTGTACAGCACGTCGATGCCGATCTGGCGACGGTCGGTAACCGCCTCCACGGGGCGCAGGCGCTGCAGGGGACCGAACACCAGGACCAGCACGACAATCTGCAGCAGGCCGACCAGCAGCCACATGGTGGCGTCGTAGCCGTCCTCGATGAAGTTGCTCATGCCCAGGTGGAACAGCGCGGGCTGAATCGCCGTTTCGAAGAGCCATTGCTGGCACTCTCCGAACAATTGACTAAGCGTATCCATGATCAGTGATGATTAGCGATCCAATCGCGATAGGACGGGTGCGTGTCCAAGGTAGCAAAACAATAGCCCTTGCGCTGCAAACCTTCAATCAGCGGCTCCAGCACGGCTGGCGCCCACGGATCCTGGCGCGACCAGATGCCCAGGTGGGCCAGCAGGATATCGCCGGGCTTGATGGTGCGCAGCGCCTGGTCCAGCAGGCGGGCGTTGGGGTATTTATCACTGGGCAGTTCATCGCCCAGGAAGCCGGCGGGCGCCCAGCCCACGTGCTCGAAGCCGCAGGCCTTGGCCGCCTTCAGCAGCGCAGGGGAGGTCTTGCCGCCCGGCGCGCGGTAGATCGGCAGCATGTTCTTGCCCGTCATCTGATGGAAACGGGTGACGGACCGCTTGATCTCGGCGCAATACTGCTCGGGCGTCCATTCGGCGCGCTTGCCCGCGTCCGGGCCGGCGCTGGGCTTGACGCGGAACTTGCCGCCAGGAAGATCCGCCTGCCAATAGACGTGGTCATAGGTGTGCGAGCCGAAGACATGGCCTTCGGCCGCGCGCGCCTTCCACCAGGGTGCCCACACGTCATCCAGGCTGGAGCCGTCGGTCAGCGTGCGCTCGTTGGCCAGGAAAAAAGTGACCTTGACGTTGTGGCGGGCCAATACGTCCGCGATCAGCGGGGCCACGCCCATGTGGCCGGTATCGAACGTCAGGTAGACCGGTTTGTCGCAGGTGGCGGGCGCGGCCATTCCCATGCTGGGAAAGGCCAGCGCAAGCATCACCGCGGCGTGGACGCGCTTATCTCGTAGGAGCATGGTTCAGCGTCCAGACGCCGTGAGGCGACTTGCCCACCGGCACCTGATTGACCACCTTCTTCTGCTCCAGGTCCACCACGGTGAGCTTGCGGGCCCAGCGCGAGGTGACGAGCAGGGTCTTGCCATCGGCCAGCACGTCCATGCAGTCGGGACCGCCGGGCACCGGGAAGGTGTCGGTGACGGCCAGCGTCTGCAGGTCGATGCGGCTGATGGAGTTGGCGGTGCGGTTGCTGACGAACAGGTGGCGGTGGTCGCCCTGCGCGCGGAAGGCGTGGGCGCCCGCGGCGGTCTTGATGCGCGTCACCAGCTTGGCCGGGCCGTTGCTGACGTCGTAGGCCTCGACGTAGGAGTCGCCGGTCAGTGCCACCAGCAGGGTTTTCTGGTCGGGCGTCAGGAATACGTCCGCAGGCGTCTTGCCCACCGACACCGTCCATTTCGGCGTCTGCGTGGCCAGGTCGATGGCGATGAGCTGATCGCTGTCCTGCAGCGTCACGTAGGCCGTGGTGCTGGCCTTGTCGATCATGATGTGGCTGGGCGTCTTGCCGGCCTGGATGCGCTTGACCAGTTTGAGGTCGAAGCCTTTTTCCAGCGGATGCCAGGAATAGATGTCGATGTGGTCCAGGCGGTTGGCAGCGGTCACGAACCACTTCATGTCCGGCGAGAACTGCAGCTGGTAGGGATCGACGATGCCGGTCAGCGTGCGCTGCACTTCACCGGTCTTGGGATCCATCAGCGTGATCGAATCGCTGGTGGCGTTGGCCACCATGAGCGACTTTTCGTCGGGAGTCAGGTACAGGTGATGCGGCTCCTTGCCCGTGGGCACGCGCCGCAATTCCTTGTAGGTGGCCGGATCGACGATGCTGACGTTGGCGTCCAGGGAGTTCAGGACGAAAATCGGGGCCGAGGCCGCCGCGGCGCTAAGCGCCATCCCTACGCCGAAGAGGGCGTAGCGGACAAAATGCATGGGGTTCAATTTCTAGGTCCGGCAAAGGGGTATCGGGCAGGGTCCCGGTGCTCGCCATTTTAGGCACAGCGGGCTGACAAAAGGGCGTCGCGCTACCCGATGCGGACAAACGGACACGCCTGTTGCGACCCAGCAACAGGCGTGTCCCGATTACTCTTCGGAAGCCGGAAAAATCATTTGCTGCCAACGGGTTGCGCGTCGGCGTCGGTCCAGGTTCCGGCACTGATATCGCGTTCCCGCAAGGCCGCGGCGCGTGCCGCGGACGCGGGTCCCAGGTCGGCTTCCAACACGCGCCCGTCGGGACCGACGACGAAGGAGTCGATGCCCGTCTGCCCGTAGCGCGCCGGCCAGGCCACGATTCGGTACGAGCCTCCGTCCGCGCCCGGTATCACCTTGTACCGGTAGCCGTAGTAAGCGTCGTCCAGCGGCACCTCCGGCCCCATGCTGAGCGCGTCCAACCCGTAGGCCTGCTGCGGTGCGCCCGGCACCTCGGGCCAGTACAGCCCGTCGCGTTGTCCCGGACGGCTGACCAGGCGGCTCGCGTAGCGTCCCTGGCCCACGCTGTCCTTGTATCGCCCCTGCGCGGCCTGCAGCTCGCGCAGCGTTTCGATGGCGGTCAGTTCGTTGCGGCCGATGGCGCGGCGGCGGATTTCCGCCGTGCCCGCCGCCGGGTCGAAACGCCAGCCCTGCCCGGCGCGCACGATGGGTACGGGCAGCGTCCAGCCCGAATCCCCGACCGCCAGCCAGGAACGGCCGCCATCGGCCACGATCTCGTGCTTGCGCGACCAGGCCGCCAGGAAACGGTAGATGTCGTCCTGCGCCACGCCGCCCGGCACGATCTTGCGATGATTCGGCCCCAACACCTTGGCCAGTTTGTCGAGGTCACTGGTGGCCATGGCGTCGACGAAGGCGTCGGCGGCGGCCTGCGGACTCGGATAAAGGCTTTGCGCCGCGGCGGGGGCCGCAAGGCCCAGCGCCAGCAGCGACGCGGCGCCCAGCGCGCGCAAACGAGCAATGGTCATGAGAGTTCCCTTGTCCATGATGCTTATCTCCGGCCGCCGAAATGTCCGCCGCCGCCACCGCCGCGTCCGCCGCCCCCATGTCCGCCGCCGCGCGGGCCGCCACCGCCGCCGCGGCTCATCTCGCTGCGCGTGTGCTGCTGCCGCATCTGGTCGCCGTTGCCGGCGCCGCTCAGCGCGTTGGCGCTATTGGAAGCGCGGCCGCGGTCGCGTGCGGCCGCTTCGTCGGCGCGCTGGCGCTGGGCCGCGGCCTGGCGGTCCTGCGTGGACACGCTGGAGGCAGGCCGGCTGTGCTGCGCCTGCCCGCCGCCCTGCGCCCGGTCGCGGGCGCCTTGTCCGCCCTGCCCGCCTTGTCCGGCCCGCTGCCCTTGTCCCTGCCCGCGATTGGCCGCGGCGTCTCCCCTGCCCGCCCCCTGGCCGCGCCCCGCGCCCGGTTCGGAATGGCCGGGTATGGACTGCCCGGTACGGCCTTCGAACGACTGCGCCGCGCGCTGGCGCGCGGCATCGCGGGAGTTCGGCGCTGCCGCTGCGCCCGGCGCGCGGCCCCCCTGCGCCCGGTTCTGCACGCCGGCCTGACGCTGGCTGTCGAAGCGCTGGCGGCTGGCCTGGTCGGCATACGGCGTATTGCCGCGGTTGGCCGGGTTGTGCTGCCAGGTCGTTCTATTGTTGTTGATGTTGTTGCGGTCGATGCGCTGGTTGACGTTGATGTTGTTGTAGCGGTTGACGTCGATGTCGACGTCGTTATGCCCCCAGTCGAACCCGCCCCACATGGAGTTGACCGCAGCCACGCCCAGGCCGAAGCCGATGCCGGCCACCAGCGAGGTGGCGAACACCGAGCCCGGAGGCGGCGGATAGTAGTAAGGCGGATAGGAGGGATAGGCCCAGGTGCCGTACACCACCGTCGGGTTGTAGCTGGGCACGTACACCACCTGCGGATCGGCCGGCTCGATCACCACGACGGTCTTGTCGTTGGTGGTGCTGGAGGTGACCTTCTGCTGCGGCGTGCTCTTCAGGTTGCCGGCCTTCTGCGCCTGGACGCGCAGCCGCTGGACCGAATCCATGACGGCGTCGGGCTGCGCCAGGAAGGCGTCGCCCACGGATTTCACCCAGTCAGGCTGGCGGCCCATCATGTCCATGACCGAGGGGAAGGCCACCAGGGATTTGACGCTGGGATCCCAGGACTCGCCCTCGACCGCCTTGACGGCCTGGTCTCCGGATTCCGAGGTGTGGGCGGCCGACCATTTGGCGGCCGCCGCGACATCGTCGGGGTAGGTCGCACCCATGAGGATTTGCGAGAGCAGCGAATCCGGATACAGCGCCACGGGCGCCATCAACTGATCCAGTTGCGCGTTGTCCAGCTTGGTCTGCGCCGTGGCGGGAAGGCAGACCGCCAACCCCAGGCATAACCAGCCGATGAACCATTGTTGCAGTCGACGCATTTTCCGTTCTCCGTGTATCGCCAAGCGTAAAGCCACAAGCCAGGAGGAACTGCCGGATATCGCGCTGACAATATATGCCTAACCCCGGCGCAGGGGAAGCGCCGGCGTGGGTCTGCCTCGGTTCACAGTTTGGCGACGGAAACCTCGGTCGCCTTGACGAAAGCCAGCACCTCGGTGCCGACCTCCAGGCCCAACTCCTTGACCGACCGGGTGGTGATCACCGAGGTCACGATGCCGGCCGGCGTATCCACGTCCACCTCGGACACCACCGGACCCAGGATGATCTCCTTGATCTTGCCGCGGAACTGGTTGCGGGCGTTGATGGATTGAATGCTCATGGTCTTGCTCCTGGGGTAAAGGGCGGCGTCATGCCGCCCATGGGGGAATCGCCGGGCGCGGTCTCAGACCGCCAGCCTCAGGTGCCGGATCTGGATGACGGGCGCCAAGGGACGGCCAGCGTCCGGCGTGTCTTGTTGACGCAAGGCGGCGCGCAGCACGCGGGCCTCCAGGGCGGCGACAGCGGCCGAACCGCGCACGCGGGGACGCGCCAGGCCGACGCGCTCGTCCAGCGCCACGCCGCCTTCGTCCAGCACCAGGATGCGGTCCGCCACCGCCACGGCCTCGGCCGCGTCGTCGGTCGCCAGCACGGCGGTAAAGCCCTGCTGGCGCCAGAGATCCTCCAGCAGCCGCTGCGCCTCGATGCGGCTCAGCGAATCCAGCTCCTGGAAAGGCTCGTCCAGCAACAACAAGCCGGGACGGCGCGCCAGGGCCCGGGCCAGCGCCACGCGCTGGCGCTGCGGTTCGGATAGCTGCGCGGGCCACTCGCCGCCGCGGCCGTCCAGTCCGACCTGCCGCAACGCTTCGGCCGCCGGCGCCGTGCCGGGCAATCCCAGGGCGACGTTGTGCAGCACGGTCTTCCAGGGCAAAAGGCGTGAGTCCGACAGCAAGAGACGCACGCGGGCGTCGGGCTCCCAGATGGGAAAGTTGTCGAACAGCAGCGGCGGACGGCCCGGCTCGCCACCTTGCACGCCGCTGGGCGCAAGCTTGCCGGCCAGCAGATGCAGCAAGGTGCTCTTGCCGCTGCCGGCGCGCCCGACCACGGCCACGAACTCGCCGGCCGCGATCTCCAGGTCCAGCGGCTGCAAGGCAATGCGGTCGCCGTGGCGCTTGGCGAGCTTGCGCAAGGTCACGCGCAGCGCAGCCTGCGGCTCGGCCTCGGGCGCTTCGTCCGGCTCCGTCGGCTGGCGCACGTCCAGGTGCTGCAATAGCTCGAATTCGTTGGGATTGATGAACATCATCGCGGCCTCCAGCGCAGCAGCCAGCGCTCCAGCGCGCTTACCAACGCCCCCGAGCCCACGCTGAGAGCCGCGTAGAGCGCAATCGCCAGCAACAGCGTCGTCGCACCCGGCGGACCGCTGCCCAGCCATTGCGGAATTCCCAATCGCGTCGGCGTCGCGAACAGTTCCAATGCGATCAGGGTCAGCCATAGAAGTCCCAGCCCCTGCCTCAGGCCCGTCAGGATGAACGGCAATGCGCCCGGCAGCAGCACATGCCAATAGAGCGCCCAGCCGTTCAAGCCATGAGACCGACCGGTTTCGACCAGCGCCGGATCCGCCGCGCGTATGCCGCGCACCGTCTGGTACAGGAGCGGCGCAAGCAGGCTCAACGCCGGCAGCGCCGGCCTGGCCGTCTCGCTGCCGCCCAGCCAAAGTGCGGCGAGCAGCGCGCCTCCCAGCCAGCGCAGAGCCGGGGCGTCGGGAGCGTTGCGGGCGTGGGCGCGGCGCATCGGTCAGACGCTGAAGGCGCCCGCCAACGCGAGCCGGCCCAGATCGTAGGATGGGCTGGAAACGGCGACGCGCGGCAAGACCAGCTCGGACAGACGCTCCACCGAGTCATCCAGCCGCCGGCTGACCTCCCCGTCTATCTCGCGCGCGCCGAATTCGTCCAGGCGAACCTGCGTATCGGTGGCGTAGACGCCCGCCAGGATGTGGCGCGCGCCCAGCGCTGACAGCACGGGCTTCAAGCCATACTCCAGCGCCAACAGATGCGCCGGGCTGCCCCCCGTGGCGATGGGCAACACCACCTTGCCGGCCAACGCCTTGGGATCCAGCAGGTCCAACACCGCCTTCAACCCGCCGGAAAAGGAAGCCTGGTAGACCGGCGAGGAAATCACCACCGCGTCTGCCGCCGCCACGCGTGCGCGCAGCGCGTTGGCCGCGGGGCCGGCGTAGTTGCCTTCTATCAGGTCTTCGGCGGGGATATCGCGCAAGCCCAGTTCTCCCACGCTCAAGCCCCGCCGCTGCAGGATCCCGGCGGCGTGCCGCAGCAGCACCGAGGAACGGGAGCGCTGCGATGGACTGCCGGCGATGGCAAGGACGCGGGCGTGAGCCTGGTGACGTGGCGATGACATGAAGGGTCGTTTCCGGCGGTGGGTTCAAGAAGTCGAACCGATTCTGTCATCGCCGCGCGGCGCCGAAAAATACTTAGTCGATATGAGGTTATGTTGAAGCGCGGGTTCGGCCGCTTTGGGAAATATGCGAAGACTGCCGCCCGGGCGCCTCGTCCGTATGCAGGACTGGCTTGCACCTGGCGGCGAGCCTATACTGGATTGGCTAGTTGCTCCCGATTCCTTTTCCTAAAGGAGAGGCAACATGTATAAGCACCTGCTCGTCGCCGTGGACGGCTCCCTGCTGTCTGAATCGGCTTTCAAGCGCGCTCTTGTTTTCGCCAAGGAAATGGGAGCCACCGTCACGCTCATCCGCGCCATTCCGGAGGACCATCTGCTGGTCTACCAGGCCGAAATGCTGGGCACCACGCAGGCGCACCACACCGACCAGGCGCGCAAGAATGCGCAAACCTACCTGGACAACCTGGAAATGGAAGCGCGCCACGCGCTGGTGCCGTGCAATGCCGTGGTCACGGTCAACGACCATCCGCACGAAGCCATCGTCGAGGCCGCGCAGAACCAGGGCTGCGACCTGATCGTCATGGGTTCGCACGGCCGCCACGGCATGACGGGCTTCCTGCTGGGCAGCGAAACCCAGCGCGTGCTGGCGCGCACCAAGCTGCCGGTGCTGGTGTACCGCTAGGCGCCGGCGCGGCCGCTCAGGCCGCGGCCAGCGCGTGCTGGAAGGTGAAGCTGTCGGAGTACATGTGATCCAGGCTGGCGCCGCGCGCGGCCAGCAGGCTCTTGGCTTCGTGGATCATGTCTGGCGCGCCGCACAGGTAGAAGGCGTGCTCGGACAGATCCTGGTGGTCCTCCAGGACCGCCTGCTGCACATGGCCGCGGCGGCCCTGCCAATCGGCGCCCGCGCGCGACAGCACCGGCACGAAGTTGAATTCGTACAGCCGCCCCGCCCAGCTTTCGATCTCGTCGCGCAGATACAGGTCTGCTTCGGTGCGCATGCCCCAGTAGAGCGTGACGGGCGGGCAGTCCTCGTTGTCCAGCAGCGATTCCAGGATGGCCTTGATCGGCGCGATGCCGGTCCCCGTGGCCATCATGATGAGCGGCCGCCAGTCTTCCTCGTGGTAGCTGAATACGCCCAGCGGCGCTTCGATCTCCACGCCGGCGCCGGCTTGCGCCTGGCCCAGCCACTGATCGGTGTAACGGCCGCCGGGAATGCGACGCACATGGAAATCCACCAGGTTGCCGGCGGGTGCGGAAGCCATGGAAAAGCTGCGCGTCTCGCCGTCGGGCAGCACCACGTTCATGTACTGGCCCGGCACGTACTCCAGGCCCGCTTCTGGCAGCGCCAGCGTCAGGTGGATGACGTCATCGCAGAAGCGCTCGATGCGGTGGATGGTGGCGGGCAGGCGGCGCGGTTCGGGAAACGACTGCCGGCTGCTGGCCACGCTGATGCAAAGATCGCCCAGGGGCCGGGCCTGGCAGGCCAGCGCGTAGCCTTCGGCCGCTTCTTCGGGTGTCAGGGCCATGGGGAACTCTTCGTACTCCACGGCGCCGGATTCCAGCTTGATGCGGCAGGTGCCGCAGCCACCGAAGGTGCACTCGTGCGGCAGCTTCACCGCCGAGCGTTCGGCGGCCTGCAGCACGGATTCGCCTTCTTCGACCTGGAACGACTCGTCGGTTTGCAGGATATGCACGCGGTATGCCATGGCCGGCCTCGCTTATTTCTTGATGTCAGCCTCGACCAGCACTTTCATGCCGCGCGGCTCCAGCAGCGTCGCCAGTGCCGCAAGCGCGGCCAGACCAGCCTTGGTGTCCTGTTCGCCGTTGCCGCCGCTCAGGCCCACGCCGCCGATCACTTCGTTGTTGACCACAATGGGAAAGCCGCCGACAAACACGGCGAACTTGCCGTCAAAGCTCCACTGGATGCCGAACGCTTCGTTGCCGGGCAGCGCGGGACCGTTGGGCGGCGTGTTGAACAGATGCGTGGAACGCTTGTGCCCGGCCGCTGTGAATGCCTTGTTCCAGGCAATCTGCGGGCCGGTGATGCGGGCGCCGTCCATGCGTTCCAGCGCGATGGGATAGCCGCCGTCGTCGACGATGCAAATCGTCTCCAGCACGCCGATCTCTTCCGATTTGGCGATGGCCGCGCGCACCATCATGCGCGCTTCTTCAAGTTCCAGACGATAGACCTGCTTCATGGGGATGACCTCCTTTGCTTGCGTGTAGGGACCGCAGCCTCAGCCGGCGCGGTAGACAGTCTTGATCTGCGTGTAGAACTCCAGTCCCACGCGCCCCGATTCGCGGAACGTGGAGGTGCTGGAGTGCTTGAGTCCGCCGAACGGCGCGTTGATCAGGTTGCCGGTGGTGGTCCGATTGATCTTCACCGTGCCGGCCTGGATGTCGCGGGCGAAACGGTGGGCATAGCGCGCATCGGTGGTGGCGATGGCGGCCGACAGGCCGTATTCGGTGTCGTTGGCGCGGGCAATGGCGTCTTCGTAGCCGTCCACTTCAATCAGCGCGATCACCGGGCCGAAAATCTCTTCACGGGCGATGCGCATCTGCTGCGTGACGTCGGTGAACAGCGCGGGCGACACGTAATAGCCGCGTTCGAACCCGGCACCCGTCAGGCGGTCGCCGCCGTACAGGTGCGTGGCCTCCTGCTTGCCGACCGCCACGTAGCCCAGCACGTTGTCCAGCTGCTTGGCGGTGGCCAGCGGCCCCAGGTCGAAGTTGCCGTCCAGGCCGTTGCCTATGGTCAGCGTCTTGATGCGGGCCAGCAGCTTGTCGGTGTAGGCCTGGCGCACGCGCTTGTCCACCAGCACCCGGCTGGTGCCGGTGCAGGCCTGGCCGCTGAGCGAAAAGCCGCCCTTCACAGTCAGGTCCACGGCGCGGTCCAGGTCGGCGTCCGCCAGCACGATCAAGGGATTCTTGCCGCCCAGTTCCATCTGCGTGCGGGTGGTCAGGCCGGCGGTCCGGTGTATCTGCTCGCCCGCGGCGGTGGAGCCTGTAAAGGAAATCGCCCGTACCGCGCGCGCACCGGTGATGGCCTCGCCCACGGCGCCGGCCGGGCCGGTCAGGAAGTTCAGCACCCCGGCCGGCAGGCCTGCCTGCACGAAGGCTTCGGTCAGCCGGTAGCCCGACATGGGTGCGTCGGACGAGGGCTTGAACACCACGGTATTGCCCGTGATGAGCGCCGGGGCAATCTTGCGGGCGGGGATGGAAATGGGGAAGTTCCAGGGGGAAATCACCGTCACCACGCCCAGCGGTTCGCGCTGGCTGTAGACCACCATGTCCGGATCGTCGTTGGGATAGGTTTCGCCCGTGAATGACTGCCCTTCCACTGCGTAGAAGCGGATCGTCTGCGCCGAACGCAGCACCTCGTCCCGGGCCAGGTTCAGGCTCTTGCCCTCTTCGCGGGTCAATTCGCGCGCGATGTCGTTGGCGTGGTCTTCCAGATACTGGGCCGCGCGGAACAGGATGGCGGCGCGCTTGGAGATCGGCGTATCGCGCCAGCCGGCGAAGGCGGCCTCGGCGGATGCCACCGCCTGGCGGGCGTCTTCGGCGTCCGACACCTGGAAACGGCCCACGATGTCGCTGGTGTCGGCCGGGTTGATGTTGGGCGCCGTCTTGCCGGTGCCGCTGGGCACCCAGCTGCCGCCGATGTGGTTCAGGAATGTTTGCTGCGAGAGATCGTCCACGGAAGCTCTTCCTTAGTCTGCGCCCGTCTGGCCGCAAGTGCCTGGGCGGGTTGGCTTATGAACATTGTATACTTTAATCAATATGGATCGATACGTGTAAACCCCTGCTCCGGACAGGTCGCCACCTGGAAAAAAGGGTCCCCGCAGGGACCCCCAAAGCAGCGCCACAAACAGGTATCAGCTCCAGATCAGCACGGCGCAGATCGTGGAGACGAACAGCGCCAGCAGCACCGGCACCAGCAAGGCGCGCACCAGCGACAACACGTTCACCCGCGCAAAGCCCGCCACCGCGATCAGCGAGGACCAGGCGATCAGCGTGCCGCCGCCCGTCCAGACCGCGCCCATCTGGCCCACTGCCGCCAGCGTCGCCGGGTCCACGCCCACTACAGGGCCCAGGGCGCCGGACAGGGTGCCGGTCAGGGGCAGGCCGGCGAAGCCCGATCCGTCGATGCCGGTGATCATCCCGACCAGCAGCACGCCGAACGCCACGAGGAAATGGTTTTCAGGGATCAGGTGCTGGCCGGCGGAGATCACCTCGAACAGCAGGCCCGGCGCCTGCGCTTGCGGCACGCCCAGGATCTGCGCGGCGGTTTCATTGGCGCCCACGAAGAAGAAGCCCGCGATCGGCAGCACCGAGCCCATGGCCTTGAAGGCGAACACGAAGCCGTCGGTGACGTGTTCCGGACAGACGTCCAGCATCTTGCGCGGGCCTTCCGCGGCCAGGGTTACCAGCATCATCACGACAAAGGCCACGCCGCCCACCAGCGCCGCCGCATCGCCGCCGCGCAGCGCGGGCAGGGACGGGAACAGACGCGGCAGCACCATGACCGCGATCACCGCGAGAAAGGCCAACGGCGTCACCACGGCAAAGGTCTTGGACCAGCGCACGCGGCGGCGCTCTTCGTCGCTCAGGGCCGGGCCGCTGGGCAAGGCAGGGTCCGCGCCCATGGTGCCCCGGGCCAGCTCGGCCTTGTCGAAGGAGCCGGACTGTTCGATGCGCGCCAGGCTGCCGTCCTGCGCGCGGGCCTGCCAGGCGGACAGGAGCCCAGCATCGGCCGGCACGATGTGCTTGCGGATCAGCAGGTAGGCCGCCACCAGCGCGACCCCGCCGGTGATGAGCGATAGCACCAGCGCGCGGTCCGCGACCACGGCGGCGCTAACCGCCGCCCCGGCAGCCTTGGCGCTGATGCTGGGCGCCACGCCGATCACGTAGTCCGAGGACAGCGCCATGCCCTGGCCGGCGATGGCGATGGCCATGGCGCCCGCCAAGGGCGGCAGGCCCGCCGCGATGGCCGCGGGCAGCAGGATGGCGGACACCAGCGGCACCGCCGGCGTCGGCCAGAAGAACAGCGAGATCACATAAGTACAGAGAGCGATGATCAGGAAGGACGAATGCCCGCCCCGCATGACGCGGCGAAACGGCTGCACCATACGCACGTCCGCCTGCAGGGTTTTCAGCGCATTGAGCAGCGCCGTCATGAAGGTGATCACCAGGAAGATGTTGAACAGCTCCTTGGCCGCCACGAAGCTGGCCGAGAAGATGCCTATCAGGGCGCTGATCGGATTGCCCGTGATGGCCAGCACCACCAGAAAGGTGCCGATGACCGACGGCACCACCACGTTGGCCCGCAGAATCATCGTCAGGATGATGGCGGCCACGCTGATCAGGTACATCCAGTGAGCAGCGTTGAGCACTACGTCCGCTTGCATGTGCTATTCCCCTTGTATGCGTGGCAGTTATGTCGCCACGTTCGGTATACTATATTTCGTTTGTGGTCATACCAATCAAAATATGCAGCGCCTAGGGAAAGCGATAATTCTGAAAAATCCATGAATAGCGCCGAAAAATCAGGGGATTACCCTAGTTTTTGAAGCACTTCATGAAATTCGGAAAAATCCTGGATAGACTATCGTATACATATTAAAGACTACTCCAGGCATGCCCTCCTCCCTGCCGTATCCCGATCTTCTGCAGTACGCCACCATGGCCGCCGTGGTGTTCGGCGCCGCGATCGCGCAGGGCGTGGGCGGCGTGGGCTTCGCGATGTTCGCCGCGCCGGTGGCGGCCATGTTCTTTCCGCAGTTGGCGCCGGGGCCGCTCTTGACGCTGGGCGGCTTCATTTCGCTGCTGACCGCATTGCGCGAGCGGGCCGCCATCGACTGGCCTTCGGTGTCCTACGCGCTGGCGGGACGCGCCGTCGGTACGCTGATCGCGATCTACGCCATGACGCGCTTCGCGCCGCAGGCGCTGGGGGTGCTGTTCGCCGCCCTGATCCTGGTGGCCGTGGCGCTGAGCGCGGCCGGCCTGCACTTTTCCGCCACGCCCGGACGCGTGTCCGGCGCGGGCGTGGCCTCGGGCATCATGGGCACCATGACCTCGGTGGGCGCGCCGCCCATCGCCATCGTGATGCAGCACGCGGCGCCGCCGCGCCTGCGCGCCACGCTCGGCATGGTGCTGTTCCTGGGATCGATCTTCTCGCTGGCCATGCTGGCATGGGCCAAGCGGTATACGGGCTATCACGCCGGACTGGCGCTCAGCCTGGCGCCTTTCCTGCTGGCCGGTTTTGCGGTCTCCAACCGGCTGCGCCACCGTCTGCCGCCGCGCGCGGTGCGCGGCGTGCTGCTGGCGGTATGCGCCTTGGGCGCGCTGGGCGTACTGGCCAAGGCTTTTTGGGGACACTGATGCGGTGCGCCCCCCAAGCCATGCAGCTACACCCGGTAATACAATGGAGACTGTATCCATTAAGCCAAACCTGCTCGCCATGACAACCTCACCCGTCAGCCCGCAAGCCGCAGCAACGCAGCATTCCGCCTCGCTGAAGATCGGCGAGCAGCATCCGCAGTTGTTTGCCGTCATCCGCGACAAGCTGCGCGAGCGCATCCTCAGCGGCGAGTTCACGCCCGGCGACCGCCTGGTCGAGGGCCGCCTGTCCGAGGAAATGGGCGTCTCGCGCATCCCCGTGCGCGAAGCGCTGCGCGCATTGGCCGCCGAGGGCCTGGTGACCATCGAGCCGCGCCGCGGCGCGTCCGTGTCGGTGCTGTCCGACGCCGTCGCCTACGACATGGTGGAGGTGCGCGCCACGCTGGAAGGCCTGAACGCCAAGCTCGCGGCGCAGCGCCGCGATGAGAAAACCGTGGAACGCCTGCAGGCCTTCCTGCGCGAAGGCACGGAAGCGGCGCGCGGCGAACAGCTGGACAAGTTCCTGGCGCTGAATTCCCAGTTCCACGAAATGCTGGCCACCATCGGCGGCAACGTGGTGCTGACCGACCTGATGCGTTCGTTGCGCGACCGTACGGCGCTGCTGTTCGCGCCCAGCAATATGCTGCGCGCCAAGCAGAACTGGGATGAGCATTCGCAGATCCTCAACGCCGTCATCGCCGGCAACGGCGACCTGGCCGCGCTGCTGGCCAGCCAGCACGTGCATAACGCCGCCAAGGCCTATACGGAAGCCCAGCAGCAGCCGCACGCGTCGGTGGCCTGAACGGGCCTGCCGCGCCTGAAACTCATCACACCGAGCCGGCCGCGCGGCCAGGAGCCAGCGCCGGTCGGCCAGGGCCTTGCAGCCCTCAGGTCGCCGCTTCCACGGGATCGGACGCCGCGCCGACCACCACGCCCTTGCCGTTCTGGATCACCCACGACACCTTCACATCGCCATTGACGAAGGTCTGGCAGGCCATGCGGTAGCCGGCCTCGAAGTCTTCGGGACGCAGATGCTTGCGCTCCTTCGGCTTGATGGCGTCGGTGTTTTCCAGCCCTTCCTCGATACGGCACTTGCAGGTGCCGCACAGGCCGCCGCCGCACTTGAAGGGAATGCCGCCCTTTTCCTTGAGCGACACGCGCAGCAGATTGCTGTTCTCGGGCGCCGTGGCGACCTTGCCGCCATTGGAGATGAATGTGATCTGGACCATGTTGTTCAGTGCTCCGCGGCGACCGCGCCGGAGCGCAGCGTCAAGGTCGATTCCATGCTGCCAAAGCGCGTCAGGTGGGCCAGTTCCTTGCGGGCGGCTTCCACCGACGCGAACTTCTCCAGGAATTTGGAGGGCACGCGGTTCACCACGTAGGGCGGCGTTTCCTCGGTGACGATGAGCTTGGTGTCGCCATGCAGGCGGGCGATGCGGTAGACGGCCAGCGCGCGGCCGTAGAACGCGTAATCGTAGGTTTCAAGGATATCCACCGCGCCATCGTCCGCTTCCGTGCGGAATACGCCGGGCTTGGTGGTCAATATGACGTATACCGGGTCCATTGCCGCTACGCCTCCACGTCCTGGACCAGCTCGATGTCACTGGTAAGCCAGAGCTGGCACGCCAGCCGGTAACCCTGGTCGATGCGTTCGCCCAGCTGCTTTTTTTCCTTCCAGTTCACCGGCGGCAGATGCTCGGCCCCGGCCAGCACGCGGCAAGCGCACTTGGCGCACTTGCCCATGCCGCATTCGTAGCGCAGATGCGGATACGGAAACTGCTTGATGCCGGCCCGCACCACCAGGTTGGTGTTGTCCTTCACCACGTCGGTGTAGGTCTGGCCGCCCTTATGAAACACGATGGTAGGCATGGATACTCTGCTCTGGGGTCTGCGGGGCCGCGGCCGTCCGGCGCGAAAGCGCCAGACGGCCTTGCGGTGTGCTCAGGCGGCAAGGCCCAGTTCGGGCAGCGTGATTTCCTGCTGCACGTAGTCGGTGTAGAGCGCGGTCGTGTACAGCAGCCGCATCTGCGCGCCGATCTCGCAGATCTTCAGGCAGCGCTGCTGCAGGTCCACCGTGTTGGCGTGCTCCAGCACGATCTGGTAGCCGCGTTCGCCGTGGATTTCGTCGGACACGATGTGCAGGTCGAAGAACTCCACTTCCTCGTCGGTGAAGCCGTACTTCTCGCGCAGGGTCGGGGTCTGCTTGCGGTAGATGGACGGCACTTGCGATTCCAGGCCCACCACCAGCCCGGCCACCGCCACGATGGGGTCCTCGCGCATGGCCACGGCGTAGCACCAGCTTTGCAGGGCGCGCGTGGTGGGCGACATGTTGTCGGGGTTGGTGACGCGTTCGCGGGTGGTGCCGCAGGCTTCGGCAAAGCGGATCAGCAGGTCCGTGTGGCGGTCGCCCCCGATTTCCTCTTCATACATATTGGCCAGCAGGAAGTCCTTGGCCTCGGTGTAGGAGTCGGGCGTGCGGGCGTACAGATAGCCCAGGTAGTCGGCGAACGGGCCCACGTAGTGGTAGTGGTTCTCGGCCCAGCGCTGCAGATGCTGGCGGCTGAGCTTGCCTTCTGCCCAGGCGATGGAAAAGGGCGAAGCGTTGGCGCTCTTGCCCTTGATCGCGTTTTCCAACGCGGTACGGAATTCATCTCGGTTCATCAGTTCAGCCATGACTCGCTCCAGGTCCATTGGTGAGGATTCCAGGCTGGTCTAAGCCCGGGCATGTTGAACATTGTATACCGTCTACTATTTTGAACTGCTAGGGCAATCCCGGAGATTGGTCAAACGCTGCCCAATAAACAGGGACAGTCTTTATGGATCAATGACTTGGCGTGCGCACGCGGGGGCTGGCCGGAATGCGCTCGCACTGGTACAATGAATACACTTTCAATGCAATACGGAAATACCATGAATACCCGCCATCCCCTGGGAGACGCCCCGATCGGCCAACAATTGCTGACGCATTACGCCCGCCGCGACGCCGTGCGCCACGCCACCCCGCTGTTTCCTTCGTCCTGGGCCGAGCTCTTCGCGCCGTTCCGCAACGCCCGCCTACAGCCGCTGCGCGCAGCCAAGCCCGCCGCGCACGCGCACGACGACGCGCCGGTCTGCCAGGCAGGCTGATTCCCTGATGGAAGCCCGGCTGATTCGGCCGGGCAGAAAGACGAAAAGCGCCTAGGCGCCGCGCAACGCGGCGCCCCGCCGCCGGTTCCAGGCGGCCAGCGCCAGCACCAGGAAGAACCCCAGCGTATAGGCCAGCATGTCCCACCAGTCGGGCACGCTGCCCAGGATCACGCGCAATACCGGCTGCTCCAGCCGCCAGCCGAAATACCGGGCCAGGTACTGCCCCAGTTCCACCGCGTAGCCGGTGAACAGCGCGGCCAGCGCCAGCGGCAGCACGCCGGCGCGGATGAAGCTGCGATACACCAGATAGGCCCAGCCCACCGCCACCACGTCGCCCACGAAGCCCCGCAACAGGGGATAGGGCGCGCCCAGGGTGGCGATCAGCGCTTCCAGCGCGGTTACGGCCAGCAGCGCGGCAAAGGCGCGCTTGTTGAAGGTCAGGGTCATCGGTGCGAAAAACGCGGAAATTGAAACGGGCAGCGCGGACGTTAACGCATTTGTCAGGCCGCCGCGCGTAGGCTCGTCTGAACGCGCCGGGGCAGGGCGCTGACAAGAACGAGGAGACACCAAGATGAGCACATCCGACCCGAATGGGCGCCGGCGCTTCCTGCGCCAGGCCTGTACGCTGGGCGCCACCGGCACGCTGGCCGGCCATGCGCTGACCAGCCTGGCGGCGCCGGCCACCGTCACGCTGCCGTTCGCCAACGGCGAGCGCGACCTGATCGCCTATCCGCAAAAGCGGCCCCTGATCCGCCAGACCTCGCGCCCGCCGCAGCTGGAAACGCCGTTCGCGGTCTTCAATGAGAACATCATCACGCCCAACGACGCGTTCTTCGTGCGCTACCACCTGGGCAACATCCCCACCGCCATCGACCTGAACACCTACCGCATCAAGGTCAGCGGGCTGGTGGACAAACCCCTGGAGCTGTCGCTGGCGGACCTGAAGCAGCAGTTCGGCAAGCCCGTGGAACTGGTGGCTGTCACCCAGTGCTCGGGCAACAGCCGCGGCTTCTTCGCGCCGCGCGTGGGCGGGGGGCAACTGGGCAACGGCGCCATGGGCAATGCCCGCTGGCTGGGCATCCCGCTCAAGCGCGTGCTGGAAAAAGCCGGCATCCGCGCCGGCGCGCGCCAGGTGACGTTCGAGGGCATGGACCGCCCGGTGCTGCCCGGCACGCCGGAGTTCATCAAGGCGCTGGACGCCGCCCATGCGCTGGACGGCGAAGTCATGCTGGCCTACGCCATGAACGGCGCCGACCTGCCCATGCTCAACGGCTATCCCGTGCGCCTGGTGGTGCCGGGGTACTACGGCACCTACTGGGTCAAGCACCTGGCCGACATCAAGGTGCTGGACAAGGAGTTCGACGGCTTCTGGATGCAGAAGGCCTACCGCATTCCCGACAATGATTGCGCCTGCACGCCGCCGGGCAAGGCGCCGGAGAAGACGCGCCCCATCGGCCGCTACAACGTGCGCAGCTTCATCACCAGCCTTGCCGAAGGCGCCCGCGTCGGCCGCGGCAAGCCGGTACAGGTGCGCGGCATCGCCTTCGATGGCGGCAAGGGCATACGCGAGGTCCAGTTCTCGTCGGACGACGGCAAGACCTGGCAGGCCGCCAAGCTCGGCCGCGACCTGGGCCGCTATTCCTTCCGCGAATGGCACGCCGATTTCACGCCCAAGACCGCCGGCGACTACACGCTGAAGGTCCGCGCCACCAACACGGCCGGCGAAACCCAGCCGCTGGACCCGCTGTGGAACCCGGCCGGCTACATGCGCAACGTGGTCGAAGCCGTCCGCGTCACCGCCGCCTGAGGAGAGCGCCATGAACCGCCTTATCCGTCGCTGCCTGCCGGCGCTCGCGCTGGCCTGCGCCTGTCTCTCCCCGGCCGCCCAGGCCCTGGAAATCAAGCTGCCCCAGGAAACCGCCACACTGCATTCCGGCACCGGCGCGGGGGCCCAGCATGCGGCCCTGTGCCTGATGTGCCATTCGGTGGACTACGTATCGTCGCAGCCGCCCATGCCCCTGGGCTTCTGGGACGCCGAGGTCAAGAAGATGGTGGGCACCTACGGCGCCCCCATCCCCGCCGACCAGGTGCCGTTGATCGTGGAATACCTGAACCAGGCCTATCCGCCGGCCCCTGCGCCGGCCCCGGCCGCCAAGCAATAGGCGGCCTCCCTGCAGCAGCCCCGGGGCGGCGCGCGACCGCCCCGCAGCGCCGCGCGCGCTCCCTTCGATCGCTGGCTTAGGCGTACCATTACCCGACCCAGACCACGTCCGAAAGGAGCGCCCGCGCGGCGCCCCGGAAGAACCCCATGCTGCAACCCGTTTCGGCCAACACCGATCTGCCCGCGGACGCGCCAGCCGCCCCCGCCCCCGTGCTGCAGGTCAGCACGCTATCCCCCTTCGCGTTTCCGGCGTTCCGCATCATCTGGATTGCCAACCTGTTCGCCAACCTGGGCACCTGGGCGCAATCCGTCGCTGCCGCATGGATCATCACCACCGAGCAAAGCAGCCCGCTGATGGTCGCCATGATCCAGGTGGCCGCCGCCTTCCCGCTGGTGGCGCTGTCCATCCTGACCGGCGTGCTGGCGGACAACTACGACCGCCGCAAGGTCATGCTGACCGGCATGCTGCTGGAGCTGACGGGCGGCGTCTTCATCACCATCCTGGCCTTTGCCGGCCTGCTGCATCCCATCACGCTGATCGCGTCGGTGTTCTGCATCGCCATCGGCAGCGCCATCGTCACGCCAGCCTGGCAGGCCGCCGTAGGCGAACAGGTGCCGCGCGCGCACGTCGGCAGCGCGGTACTGCTGAACAGCGTCAACTTCAACGTGGCGCGCGCGGTCGGCCCGGCCATCGGCGGCCTGCTGCTGGGCGCCATGGGCGCGCCCTGGGTGTTCCTGCTGAACTGCTTTTGCTACGGCGGCCTGATCTGGGCGATCTGGCGCTGGAAACGCGACCTGCCCGTGCGCCGCCTGCCGCCCGAAGGCATCCTGGAAGGCGTGGTCGCCGCGCTGCGCTATACCCAGCATTCAACCGTCACGCGCGTGGTGATGCTGCGCTCGTTCGCCTTTGGCCTGTCGGCCAGCGCGCTATGGGCCTTGCTGCCGCTGCTGGCGCACGAACACGAAGGCGGCAGCGCCCTGCTGTACGGCTACATGCTGGGCGCACTGGGCCTGGGCGCGATCCTCGGCAGCGCCGTGGTGCGGCGGGTCCAGGCGACCTTGGGCGCGAGCGGCCTGATCAGCGTGGCGGCGGCCCTCCTGGCCGCGTGCCTGCTGGCGCTGGGCCTGGCCGGCACCCTGTGGGTGGCTTTTCCCGCGCTGCTGCTGTCCGGCAGCTGCTGGATCGGCGTGCTGGCCACCTACAACACCACCGTCCAGATGCTGGTGCCGGACTGGGTCAAGGCGCGCGCGCTGGCGCTGTACCAGACGGCCATCTTCGGCGGCCTGGCGGCTGGCTCCTTCATGTGGGGCCATTTCGCCGGCACCATGGGCGTTTCCGGCGCCCTGGCCACCGCCGGCATCATGCTGGGCATCACCGTCGCGCTGATGTACCGCTCGCGGCTGCCCGAACATCTGGACACCACGTCGCTGGCGCGCGCGGACGCCACCGAGCCGGCGATGGCCGCGGTCGGCTTCAACACGCAGCACGGCGCGGTGCTGGTCGCCGTGGAGTACCTGATCGAAAAGGAAAAGCTGTCCGCGCTGATCGGCGCGGCGCATCCGCTGCGCCTCATGCGGCTGCGCAACGGCGCGCAGCAATGGCAGCTGTTCCGCGACCTGGAGCGCGAGGGCGTCTGGCGCGAAGTCTTCCTGGTGGAAAGCTGGATGCAGTACCTGCGCATGATCGACCGCATGACGCTGGAGGACAAGATGGTGCTGGACAAGGTGCGCGCGCTGCACGCCGGCGACAAGCCGCCCGTGGTGTCGCGCAACGTCAGCTATCTGGCCATGAACGAGGCGCAGGGCTTCTCGCTGCGCCGCGATCCGGAGTCTCTGTAGGCGCCGCGCCGGCGGGCCTGCCGGGCTTCAGGCGGCCGTTTCGGGCGCCCAGCCCGCGGCCGTGCGGCGCATGCGCGGCGACTCGAACGCACAGGCCACCGGAATCGGCGCGCCATCCGCGTCCACCAGCCGCTCGCGCCAGCGCTCGCCCTGGCACATGGCCACGACGATGCCCGCCACTTCCGCGCCGCAGCGCACCAGCAGTTCCAACGCGGACAGCATCGTCTGCCCCGTGCTGACGGCGTCGTCCACCACCAGCACGCGGCGCCCCGCCAGGCTGCCCGCCAGATTCGGATCCACGTACAGCAGCTTTCCGGCATCCGGCGTGGTCAGCGACTGTACCGGCACGGCCAGGCGTTCGTCGTACCAATACTTGCGCGAATAACCGAAGGGCACGTAGCGCGTGAACCCCAGGCCGCGCGCCACCATGGGCGCGAAAGCGAGGCCCAGCGTCGGCAGGCCCACGACGACCTCGGCCTTGAAGGCGCGCGCGCGCTCGGCCATGAAGCCGGCCAGGGCATCGACCACCTCCAGGCTGGCATGGTTGGCGATCAGCGAGGCCACGCAGCGATCAGGGTCGCCGGGCACGCCGCGCAGCGGCAGCACCAGATAGCGGCCGTCAGGCAGCCGTGCTGGATAGCCGCGGGTATAGGGCGGACCCACCGGCAGCGCCAGCGCATCGGCGCTGACGATCTCCTGCCAGTAGTCGGTGGTGGCGTCGAAGGCCGGCGCGCCGGCGGCAATCGGATCGTGTGAGGCAGTCATGCGTCGCGGAAAAGTAGCGGCTGCCGGTCAGCGCGCGCCGGCGGCCAGATAGGCTTCCGCCAGCGTCACCCAGTAGCTGGCCGTGACCGGCAGGATGTCGTCGTTGAAATCGTAATCGGGGTTGTGCACCATGCAGCCGCCTTCGCCCTCGCCATTGCCGACGATGAAATAGCTGCCGGGCACCTGCTCCAGCATGAAGGCGAAATCATCGCTGGCCTGCAACGGCTCCAGGTCGGGGATCAGCAGGTGTTCGCCCAGCCAGCCGCGCGCGACCTCGGCCGCGAACTGCGTGGCGGCGCGGTCATTGACCACCGGCGGATAGCGCCAGCGGTAGTCCACGTCGACGCTGGCGCGGTGCACCGCGGCCTGCGCCGTAGCGATCGCCGTGATGCGCTCGCGCAGCAGCGCGCGCGTTTCAGGGCGGCGTGCGCGCACCGTCAGGCGCAGCTCCACCGACTTGGGAATCACGTTGGGCGCATCACCGCCGTGGATGGCGCCTATGGTCACCACCGCCATGTCGTTGGGATCGATCTCGCGCGAGACGATGGTCTGCAAGGCCAGCACGATGCTGGCCGCCGTCACGATGGGGTCCACCGCCACGTGCGGCATGGCCCCATGGCCGCCCACGCCGCTGACGGTCAGGATCACCGTGTCGGACGAGCTGTACATCACGCCGGAGCGGAAGCCGAAATGGCCGGCCGGATAGCCCGGCTCGTTGTGGAAGCTGTAGACGGCGTCGCAAGGAAAGCGTTCGAACAGGCCGTCGGCAATCATCTTCTGCGCGCCGCCATGGCCTTCCTCGGCGGGCTGGAAGATCAGGTGCACGGTGCCGTCGAAACGGCTGCGTTCGGCCAGCGCGCGGGCCGCGGCCAGCAACGTGGCCGTGTGGCCGTCGTGGCCGCAGGCGTGCATCTTGCCGGGATTCTGGCTGGCGTAGGGCAGGCCGGTGGTCTCATGGATGGGCAGGGCGTCCATGTCGGCGCGCAGGCCCAGCCGGCGCGCGCCGCTGCCCCGGCGCAAGGTGCCCACCACCCCGGTCACGCCCAGGCCGCGATGCACTTCGTAGCCCCAGGCCGCCAGCCTTTCGGCCACCAGTTCGGCCGTGGCGACCTCCTGATAGGCCAGTTCGGGATTGGCGTGGATGCGATGGCGCAGCGCCACCATCTCTTCCTGGATGGCCTGGATCTCGGGCAGCACGGGGGGTGTATTCATGGCATGGCTTCCTGCAAAGGGGCAGGCCTATTCCTGCTGGATGTTGGCGCTCTTCACGATGTGCGCGTACAAGGCTTTTTCCTTCTTCAGGAAAGCGGCGAAATCCTGCGGCGTGCCCTGTCCGGGCATGGCGCCGCCTTCGGCCAGGCGCTTTTGCACCTCGTCCATGCGCAGCACCGCATTCAGCTCCAGGTTCAGCCGCTCGACCACGGCGGGGTCGGTGCCAACCGGCACGAACACGCCGGTCCAGGTGTTGAGTTCAAAGCCCTTGAGCGCCGGCGTCTCGCCAAACGCCTGCACCTGCGGCAACGTGTCCACGCGCGCGGCGGACGTCACGCCCAGCGCGTGCAACTTCTTCTGCTGCACCAGCGGCGTGGCGCTCGTGGTCACCAGCAGGCCCAGGTCCACCTGGCCGCCCATGACGTCGTTGGTGATCTGCGCGCCGCCGCGGTAGGGCACATGCACCAGTTTGACCTTTGCCTGGTCCTGCATCACCTCCATCGCCAGATGCAGCACGGTGCCCACGCCCGACGAAGCGTAGGTCAGCGTGTCGGGTTTCTCGCGCGCCAGCGCGATCAGCTCGTCCATGTTCTGCACCGGCAGGCCCGGACGCGCCAACAACACCACGGGCGCGGTGGTCACCAGCGCCACCGGCGCGAGATCGGCTTCGGCGTCGTACTTCACGGCCGAGTTGATCAGCCGGGCCACGCTGATCGGGCCGTCAAAGCCCATCACCAGCGTGTAGCCGTCCGGCTTGGCATGCACGGCCTTGGCCACGCCCAGCACGCCGCCCGCGCCCGCCACGTTGTCGACGATGACGGACTGCTTGAGGCGGTCCGACAGCTTTTGCGCCACCAGGCGCGCCGTGGTGTCGACGTTGCCGCCGGGACTGAACGGCACGATCAAGGTCAGGGGCCGGGCGTCGGGCCAAGTGTCGGCGCCGGCCGCGGGGGCAAGGCACAGCGCGGCGGCCAGCGCGGACACGGACAGGAACAGGCGTTTGAACATGGAAGGAGCGGGGTCGGAGCGAGGAACGCGCGTGGAACCGGCAGCGCGGAGGAGGGCGACGGCGCCATCCTAACCAGATCCTGGTGATAACTGAAATGCTATATTTTTATAGATTCATCAGGCAAATCTATGACCAAGCGCCCTGCTTCCGATGGCCACGCTGCCCCCGCCCGCCAGCCCACGCTACGCCAGCTGCGCGGTTTCAAGGAAGTGGCCCGCCACGCCAGCTTCAGCCGCGCCGCCGAGGCCCTGGCGCTGAGCCAGCCGGCCCTGTCCGCCGCCATCCGCGAGCTGGAAACGCTGATGGGCGTGGCCCTGTTCGAGCGCAGCACCCACCATGTGCGCCTGACGCCCGCCGGACAAGCGGCGCGCGCGCAGATCGAATGGCTGCTTAACAGCTATACGCAGGGCGCCGAAGACCTGCAGCGCCTGCTGGACACGCAGGCCGCCACGGTGCGCATCGGCTGCATTCCGTCCACCATGCACCTGCTGGCGCCGGTGGTGGCGCAATGGCGCCTGCGCCATCCCGAAATCGTGCTGATCCTCAGCGACCACCTCAACGACGAACTCATGGCCGCGCTGGGCAATGGCGAACTGGATATTGGCCTGGGCCTGGACTTCGGCCTCACGCCCGGCGTGGCCGCGGCTTTCGTGGCCGAGGACGACCTGGTCGCGGTGCTGGCCGATACGCACCGGCTGGCGCGGCGCCAGGCGGTGACCTGGCAGGATTTGAAGGCGGAGCCATTGGCCGTGCTGTCGCGCGGCAGCACCTACGAAATGATCGTGGCCACGCTGCGCCAGCTGGGCTCGGACCTGGCCGCGACCGACACCCTGAATTACACCGACACGCTTTACAGCCTGGTGCGCGCGGGATTGCGCGTGGGCCTGATCTCGCGCCTGTACACGCAGGGGCAGCGGCAGGACGGCCTGGCCATCGTGCCATTGCAGCGTCCGCGGCTCACGCGGCGCATCTGCCTGATGATGCGCGCGCCCGAACAGCAGGCCCGCGCCGCGGTGCGGCTTTGCCACGCCGAACTGGCCCAATTGCTGCGCGAACGCGCGGCCATCCGGACACCCTAGAAAGCCGGACGCGGGCGCTCAGCCGCCCGTCCGCGCACGCCAGGCCACGGCGCGTTCGGCCCAGGCCTGATGGATCGCGTTCATGTTGCGCGCCAGCGTGGCGGCATCGCCGAAACTCACACGCGACCCCTGCAAGTGCAGCTGCATGCGGACTTCCTCCGATTCGAGCGCCCGCGCCACCTGCTGCTGCAGTTGCTCGACGCGGGCCGGCGCCACGCCGCGCGGCGCGAACAAGCCGGCCACACCGCCGCGCTCCAGTCCCGCGAAGCCCTGCTCGGCAAAGGTGGGAACATCGGCCAGATCGACATGGCGGCCTGGACCCGAAATCGCCAGCAGGCGCAGCCGCCCGGCGCTTGCCGGCTCCCGCAATTCGGCGAGGGATGTCAGGCCCAGCGCCAGATAGCCGGCCTGCAGGTCGGTCACCAATGGCGCGCCGCCGCGATAGCACACTGCCGTGGCCGCCACGCCGAAACGCTCGGCCAGCAGCTCCACGGCCAGCTCCGGCACGCTGCCGGGCGCCGGCACGCCCACCGGCAGCGGCCCCTCGTGTCCGCGCAGATCCTGCAGCTTCAACCAAGGCGAATCCGCCCTGACCGCCAGCGCAATGGCGCTCTGGTCGGTCGTCTGTGCCACCGCCGCGAAATCATCCGGCGACGCAAAGCCGGCCTGCGCCACGATATGCGGCAAGATGGCCAAGGTGTGCTCGTTGGTGAACAGCAGGGTATGCCCATCCGGGCGCGCAGCCAGCAGCTCCTGCGCCGCCAGCAAGCCCCCCGCGCCGGGCCGATTTTCGACCAGCACCACCTCGCCCAGGCCGGCCTCCAACTGCCGCGCCAACAAACGGGCGATCACATCCACCCCGCCCCCCGGAGGAAAGCCGACCAGGATGCGAGTCAGAGGCACGGCCCCAAGACGCCCTGCCGCCGCAGCGCCCAGAACGCCCAGCGCGAGCGCCGGCAAGAGCCGGCGACGGCGCTGGGATACGCCAAATTGCATGGTCGACCACTCCTTGGAAACGCGGCCGGGTGCCGCGCAGGCGGCAGGATAAGGAGAAACGCCCTGCAAGGAAAGCCTGCTCTCCACCCGGTCCGCGGGCCGGATCCCTTAACACGTTCTAGAATCAGTGATCGCAGCTTCCGGCCCTCTGTCCGGACGCGTTGCCCCCCGTGGTCCCGTACATGCTCTCGTTCTCCCGCAATACCGTCTATCCGGCCGGCGTCGGCCTGCCGGCAGCCGAACGCCCGGGCGCGCTCCTGGCCGTCATGCTGGCCCTGTGCATGGCCAGCCTGGACACCGCCATCGCCAACACGGCGCTACCCACCATTGCGCGCGACCTGCAGGCCAGCGATGCCGGGTCCATCTGGATCGTCAGCGGCTATCAGTTGGCCATGGTGGCGGGCCTGCTGCCGGCCGCGGCGCTGGGCGAAATCCTGGGCCACCGGCGGGTCTATATCGTGGGGCTGGCGATCTTCATCCTGTCTTCGCTGGCCAGCGGCCTGGCGCCGTCCTTGCCCACGCTGGTGATCGCGCGCGTGCTGCAAGGCCTGGGCGCGGCCGGCGTCATGAGCGTCAATGGCGCGCTGCTGCGCTTCATCTACCCCTCGCACCTGTTGGGCCGCGGCCTGGGCCTGAACGCCATGGTGGTGGGCATCTCCTTCGCGGCAGGGCCGACCGTGGCTTCGGCCATCCTGCTGCTGGGATCCTGGCACTGGCTGTTTCTGATCAACGTGCCCATCGGCCTGCTGGCTTTCGCGCTGGGCCTGCGCAAGCTGCCCGGGACCGCGCGTGCGCCGCATCGCTTCGACGGCCTGGCCGCAGTGCTGTGCGCCCTGACGCTGGGCCTGTTCGTGCTGGGGTCCAACGAATTGGCGCACGCCGCCCCCTTGCCGCGCGTGGCGCTGGAATGGGGCATCGCCGCAGCCAGCCTGTGGCTGCTGATGCGCCGGCAGGCCGGCCACCCCGCGCCCATCCTGGCGGTGGACCTGTTGCGCCGGCCCTTGTTCGCGCTGTCCGCAGCCACTGCCGTGTGCGCGTTCGCGGCGCAGGCGCTGGCCTTCGTGTCGCTGCCGTTCCTGCTGCAAGCCACGCTCGGCTACAGCCAGGTGCAGACCGGCTTTCTCATCACGCCCTGGCCGGTGGTGGTGGCGATCATGGCGCCGATAGCGGGACGGCTGTCGGACCGCTATGCGGCCGGCGCCCTGGGCGGCGTGGGTTTAGCCCTGCTGGCGCTGGGCCTGGCCTCAATGGCGCTGATGCCGGCCTCGCCATCAGTCTGGGACCTCTGCTGGCGCATGGCGCTGTGCGGCGCCGGCTTCGGCTTCTTCCAGTCGCCCAACCTGCGCGCCATCATGATGTCGGCGCCGGCCTCGCGCGCCGGCGGCGCCAGCGGCATGATAGGCACGGTGCGGCTGCTGGGCCAGGCCTCGGGCGCGGCCCTGGTAGCCGCCTGCTTCAACATTTCCAGCACGCACGGCGCCATTGCCGCGCTGTGGCTGGGTTGCGTGTGCGCCGCGCTGGCCTGCGTCGCCAGCTTTTCGCGGCTGCGCTTTGACGCGAGCGAGCCGGCGCAGGCCGGCTCGACGCGCTAGCGCCGCGCTATTCCCGCACGTAGCACGGGTACTGCGACTGCTGCGCGCGCGCACGCGCCGGATCCACCTCGATCACCACGATGGATTCGGTATCGCTGGTTTGCGCCAGGGGTTCGCCATCCGGCTGGAATGCGAATGCCGTCCCCCCGAATACCTGCCCCGCCGCCGTGCGCCCCGCTCGGTTCGAGCTGACCACATAACAGCCCGACACCAGCGCCGCCATGGCGCCCGCCGTCAGCCAGCGGCGCGTCGACGCGCTGCTGGCTCGCGGCGCCACGATCAGCTCGGCCCCCGCGCGTCCGTAGGCGCGCGAGCGCTCGTTGAACATCAGTTCGGTGCATAGCTGCACGCCCAGGCGTATGCCGCCCACCTCGAATACCTCGAAGCCGTCCATGGCGGCATGGAACCAGGTCGCTTCGAAATAGCCCGGTTCCTCCGGGAAGTACTGCTTGTGGTGCAGCCGTGTGTAGCGGCCGTCCTGCAAGGCGAACGCCTCGTTGGCCAGCCGTCCACCCGCATGCACCGGCCGCGACGACACGACGGCCGGCACTCCCAGCGCCGCCAGCGCATCCAGGCCCGCCTCGTGGACGCGCACCGACGCTGCCGCGCGATCCGCGTCGTATTGCGGGTCCGCGGCTACCCAGGGGCCAAACGGCATTTCACTGGTCACCAACAGATCCGGGGCCAGCTCGCCGATGCGTTCGGCGATGCCTTCCCAGGTCGCGCCCTTGGGCTCCAGATCGGCCGGCCCTTCCATCATGCATATCCGCATACCCACATCCAATCTGATCGCGCGCTCCGGGATGGGCGCGTCATCCACGGATGGTAGACCGCCTGCGGCGACTGCGGACGCGCGCGGGTCCAAGCCGTCCGTTGCGGGCGCGATCCTGTCCGGATCTGCCCGTTTCAGGCAAGCGTTGCGGCGTCGACCAGCGCGCCATGCCGGACCACCCGCTTGGGCAGATCGCCGCCTATCCAGTAGGCCAGTTCGGCGGGATGCCGCACCTCCCAGGCGACGAAGTCCGCATACTTGCCGGCTTCCAGCGTGCCATGCGTGGCCTGCAGGCCCAGCGCTTTGGCCGCATGCGCCGTCGCCCCCGCCAACGATTCTTCGGGCGTCAGGCGGAACAGCGTGCAGGCCATGCTCAACATCAGCCGCAGCGACAGAGCGGGCGAGGTGCCGGGATTCAGGTCGCTGGAGATGGCGATGGGTACGCCATGGCGGCGCAACAGGTCGATGGGAGGCAGCTTGGTCTCGCGCAGGGCGTAGAACGCCCCAGGCAGCAGCACCGCCACCGTGCCGGCCTGCGCCATTGCCAGCACATCGCTTTCGGTCAGGTATTCCAGATGGTCCGCCGACCAGGCGCCATAACGTGCGGCCAGCGTCGCGCCGTGCAACGAAGACAGTTGCTCCGCATGCAGCTTCACGGGCAGCCCCAGTTCACCCGCGGCCTGGAACACCCGTTCGACCTGCGCCGGCGTAAATGCCAGATGCTCGCAGAAGGCATCCACCGCGTCGATCAGGCCCTCGGCCGCCAGTACCGGCAACATGCGGCGCGCAACTTCATCGACGTAGTCGTCGGCCCGCCCGGCATACTCGGGCGGCAGCGCGTGCGCGGCCAGGCAGGTCGCGCTGACGGTCAGCGGCAAAGTCTGGCCCAGGCGCCGCGCCACCCTGAGCATCTTGCGCTCGTTGGCCAGGTCCAGCCCATAGCCCGATTTCACTTCCAGCGTGGTCACGCCGTCGCGCATCAGATGCAGGGCGCGCCTGCGCGCGCTGGCGTAGAGTTCGTCCTCGCTGGCGGCGCGGGTGGCGCGCACGGTGCTGGCGATGCCGCCGCCTTGCGCGGCAATGGTGGCGTAGTCCACGCCTTGCAGGCGCTGCTCGAACTCCAGGCTGCGATCGCCGCCAAACACCAGATGGGTGTGGCAATCGATCAATCCGGGCGTGACCCATGCGCCGCCCAGGTCATGCTCGCCCGCAACGTCCGCTGGCGGCAGCGTTGCCTCGGGACCGATCCATTCGATACGGTTCTCGCGCGTGACGATGGCGGCCCGTTCGATCACGGAGTATTTGCCTTGCGCCATCGTGGCTGCGTGGCAATTGCGCCAGACCTGTCTCATGCGTAGGCTCCTGTTGCGCGCCGGCGTTAAAGACTGGGCAACAGGCCCGCCGGCACCAGCGCCGTCAGACCCTGGCCCGCGATGAGCAGACTCGCCGCCTCGATGTCGGGTGCGAAGAAGCGGTCCCGCTCATAATGCGCCACTTTCTCGCGCAACAGGCCGCGCGCACGCTCCAGCTTGGGCGCGGTCTTCAGGCCCTGGCGGAAATCCAGGCCCTGGCAGGCGCCCAGCCATTCGATCGCGAGGATGTCGCGCACGTTCTCGGCCATGGGCCAGAGCCGCTTGCCCGCATTCGGCGCCATGGACACGTGGTCCTCCTGGTTGGCCGAAGTCGGCAGGCTGTCCACGCTGGCCGGGTGCGCCAGCGCCTTGTTGTCGCTGGCCAGCGCCGCCGCGGTCACCTGGGCAATCATGAAGCCGGAGTTCACGCCGCCGTTGCTCACCAGGAACGGCGGCAGCTGCGACATGTGCTTGTCCATCATCAGCGAAATACGGCGCTCGGACAGCGCGCCGATCTCTGCCAGCGCCAACGCCAGGTTGTCCGCCGCCATGGCCACGGGCTCGGCATGGAAGTTGCCGCCCGACACCACGTCGCCCTGCTCGGCAAACACCAGCGGATTGTCCGAGACCGCGTTGGACTCGATCTCCAGCACCTGGGCCGCATGGCGTATCTGCGTCAGGCAGGCGCCCATGACCTGCGGCTGGCAGCGCAGCGAATAGGGGTCTTGCACCTTGTCGCAGTTTGCGTGTGAATGCCCGACCTCGCTGTCCTCGGTCAGCAGATCGCGGTACACGGCCGCCACGTCGATCTGGCCAGGCTGACCACGCGCGGCGTGGATGCGGGGATCGAACGGTGCGCGCGATGCCAGCATGGCTTCCACGCTGAGGCTGCCGCAGACCAGCGCGGCAGCCAGCAGATCCTCGGCCTCGAACAGGCCGCGCAGCGCATAGGCCGTCGAAACCTGCGTACCGTTCAAGAGCGCCAGGCCTTCCTTGGCCGCCAGCGTCAGGGGTTCCAGCCCCGCCTGGGCCAGCGCTTCGCGCGCGGGCAGCCAGGCGCCGCGATGGCGCGCCTTGCTCTCGCCCAGCAGCAGCAGGGACATGTGCGCCAGCGGCGCAAGGTCGCCCGACGCGCCCACCGATCCCTTCAGCGGAATATGCGGATAGACCTCGGCGTTCACCAGCGCGATCAACGCGTCGATGACCTTGCGGCGGATGCCCGAATAACCCCGCGCCAGGCTGTTGATCTTCAGCACCATGATCAGCCGCACCATCGCGTCGTCCAGCGCCTCGCCCACTCCGGCCGCGTGCGACAGCACCAGCGAACTCTGCAGGGCTTCCAGGTCCTCGCGCGCGATCCGCGTCGTGGCGAGCAACCCGAATCCGGTGTTGATGCCGTAGGCCGTGCGGCCTTCATCGATGATGCGTTCGACGCAGGCCACGCTGGCCTCGATCGGCCCGGCGGCAGCCGGGTCCAGCGTCACGCGCGCCGGCTGCTGATAGACGCGCCGCAAGTCCGCCAAGGTCATGTGGCCGGGTGTCAGATGCAATTCCATTGTTGTTCTCCTAGGCGTGTGCCGGCGTCAAAGCGTATGGGTCGCGCGGGCGGCGCCGCGAGGTTGCGGTACGGCATCCCGGCGCGCGAACAGGTAATACAGGATGCTGGGCACGACCAGGCCGATGATCCACGAGATATCCACCCCGCCCAGGCGCTCGACCATCGGACCCGTGTAGAGCTTGGTCGAAATGAAGGGCATCTGCACCAGCACCCCGAACAGATATATCAGGATCCCTGGCCAGTTCCAACGGCCATAGCGCCCATTCGGATCCGACAGCGCTTCCACGTCGTATTGCTCGCGGCTCACGAAGTAGTAGTCGACCAGATTAACCGCGCTCCACGGCACGAAAAACGCCAGCAGGAACAGGATGAAGGACTTGAACGCGTTCAGGAAGGAATGCTGCCCGATCAGCGCCACCGCCGTGGCCGCTGCGACGATCACCAGCACCAGCAGCGCGCGCTGCCGGCGGGAAATCTCCACATGTCCGCGAAAGCCGCTGGCGATGGTCGCGATGCACATGAAGCTGCCGTAGGAGTTCAGCGTCGAAATCGTGACCTTGCCGAACGCGATGGTGAAGTACAGCAGCGCGGCCATGGCTCCCGTGCCGCCCAGCCCGACGATGTAGGCGACCTCGCGCCCGGCAAACTGGCCGGCCGCCATGGCCGCGGCCAGCACGCCCAGCACCATTGCAATCTGCGCGCCCAGCACCGAACCCAGCCCTACCGCCAGGAAGGTCTTGAACGACGAGGTCCGGCTCGGCAGATAGCGCGAGTAGTCCGCGACGTAAGGCCCATAGGCGATCTGCCACGATGCCGCCAGTGAAACCGACAGCAGGAAGGAACTCCACGTGAAGTGGCGGATCTGCAGCAACTGGCCCACGTCGCCCAGCGCGATCACGCGGCTGAACAGGTAGAAGAAGGCAATGATGCCCAGCACCGTCGCGATCCGCCCGATGATGTGGATCATGCGGTAGCCGAACAACGTCACCCCGGCGATCACAGCGGCGAATATCAGGATGCCGGCCGTATCGCTCACGCCGAACAACTGGCCCAGGGCCTGCCCCGACAGCACCGTGCCCGTGGCCGTGAATCCCAGGTACATCAGGCACACCAGCACGATGGGGATCGCCGCGCCATAGACGCCGAACTGCACCCGGCTGGAGATCATTTGGGGCAATCCCAGCTTGGGTCCCTGGGCAGCATGCAGCGCCATCACCGCGCCGCCAAAAACCTGGCCGACGAACAGCCCGATCAGCGACCAGAAAACGTCTCCGCCCAGCACCACCGCCAAGGCTCCGGTGATGATGGCCGTGATCTGCAGATTGGCGCCCATCCACAGCGTGAACTGGCTGTAGAGCTTGCCGTGGCGCTCCGTTTCGGGAATGAAATCGATCGAGCGCCGCTCGATGAGCGGCCCCCTTGCTGCCTGGCTGTCCTGAGTCATTGCGTAGTCTCGGTCATGGCGTATGGACGGGCGCGGTCGCGGCCCGCAGGTATGGGCGGCGCGGTATCAGCGCTTGCCCGCAAGCATGGGCAGATTCAGGCCCTGCTCCTGCGCGCATTCAATGGCGGCTGCGTAGCCCGCGTCGGCATGCCGCATGACGCCCGTGCCCGGATCGTTGGTCAGCACGCGGGCGATGCGCTCGGCCGCCTCGTCCGTGCCGTCGCAGACGATGACCATGCCGGCATGCTGCGAAAAACCCATGCCCACGCCGCCGCCATGGTGCAGCGACACCCAGGTCGCGCCGCTGGCCGTGTTCAGCAGTGCGTTCAGCAGCGGCCAGTCGGATACCGCATCCGAACCGTCGCGCATCGATTCCGTTTCACGGTTGGGGCTGGCGACAGAGCCGGAATCCAGATGGTCGCGGCCGATGACGATGGGCGCCGACAGCTCGCCCGTGCGGACCATTTCATTGAACGCCAGGCCCAGCTTGGCGCGCTGGCCCAGGCCCACCCAGCAGATGCGCGCCGGCAGGCCCTGGAAGCTGATGCGTTCGCGCGCCATGTCCAGCCAGCGGTGCAGGTGTGCGTCGTCCGGGATCAGTTCCTTGACCTTGGCGTCGGTCTTGTAGATGTCTTGCGGATCGCCCGACAGCGCGGCCCAGCGGAACGGGCCCACGCCGCGGCAGAACAATGGCCGGATGTAGGCGGGCACGAAACCCGGAAAATCGAACGCGTCCGCCACGCCTTCTTCCTTGGCCATCTGGCGGATGTTGTTGCCATAATCGAAGGTCGGAACGCCCTGGCGCTGGAAGGCCAGCATGGCCTGCACGTGCACCGCCATGGACTGCTTGGCCGCCTTGATGACCGCGGCCGGTTCGCGCTTGGCGCGCGCGCGATAGTCCTGCCAGGTCCAGCCGGCCGGCAGATAGCCGTTCAGCGGATCGTGCGCGCTGGTCTGGTCCGTCACCATGTCCGGGCGCACGCCGCGGCGCACCAGTTCCGGCAGGATCTCGGCGGCGTTGCCGCACAGGGCGATGGAAACGGCGCGGCCTTCCTGCGTGTACTTGGCGATGCGCGCCAACGCGTCGTCCAGGTCGCGCGCCTGTTCGTCCACATAGCGGGTGCGCAGGCGGAAATCGATGCTGGTCTGCTGGCATTCGATGTTCAGCGAGCAGGCGCCAGCCAGCGTGGCCGCCAGCGGTTGCGCGCCGCCCATGCCGCCCAGGCCGGCGGTCAGCACCCAGCGCCCTTTGAGGTTGCCGCCATAGTGCTGGCGGCCCGCCTCGACGAAGGTCTCGTACGTACCCTGCACGATGCCCTGGCTGCCGATGTAGATCCAGCTGCCCGCCGTCATCTGGCCGTACATGGCCAGGCCCTTGGCATCCAGTTCGTTGAAGTGTTCCCAGGTGGCCCAGTGCGGCACCAGGTTGGAGTTGGCGATCAGCACGCGCGGCGCGTTGGCATGGGTCTTGAAAACGCCTACCGGCTTGCCGGATTGCACCAGCAGGGTTTCGTCTTCGTTCAGGTTCTTGAGCGATTCGACGATCTTGTCATAGCAATCCCAGTCCCGGGCGGCGCGGCCGATGCCGCCGTAAACCACCAGTTCCTTGGGGTTCTCGGCCACGTCGGGATCCAGGTTGTTCATCAGCATGCGCAAGGGGGCTTCGGTCAGCCAGCTCTTGGCGTTCAGTTGCTTGCCGCGCGGTGCGCGGATGACCACGTCGCGGTATCGGTTCGAGTTGTCCAAGAGGCTCTCCTTGATCGGTTCGGTTGCGCGCCTGCGTGGCGCTGCGCTTGTCTGGATCATAGGATGCCTATGCTTGTATATACAAGTCAATATGAGTCGATTTTTCTCAGGGATTACCCTAATAAAAAGCCGAGGCGACAGCACCCCGGCTTTCATCGGCAACAACGGAATACGGCCGCTCCAGGCGGCCGCGCAATCAGACGCTACGCGGCAACAGTTCGATCACGCAGGCGTCCAGCGGCGCTTCGGCCTCCAGCCGGTATTCGGCCAGGCAGTCCATGGACTCGGCATGCAGGCAGTCGTAACGCGACGGCAGCACTTGCGGCTTGCCGTCGATGCGCACCGTAAGCGCGCCGCCCGCCGTCAGCACCAGCACATCGCGCGCGGCGCTGTGGAATGTCCATGGCCCTGCGCCCGCCACCCACTGCAGCCGGGCATGCCAGCGCGCCGGCGCGTAGATCAGGTTGAAGTCGCGTATCGGCCCATCCAGCAGACGGCACTGCACTTGGGCCTCGCCTGCGAAGGCATAGGCCTGGCGCGGCGTGAGCGGCGTCTGCAGGCTGCCGTCCACCGTCAGCTGGATGCCCGAGCCCTCCAGTACCGTGATGATGCGCTGATAGCCCGTGAACGCGGAAAAGCTGCCGTCCTGCGCCACATCGGCGATGGACAGGCGCCAGTCGAACCCGGCCGCGCTGTCGCCGGGATTGCAGACAACTTCCTGCGTGGTGCCGCCGCCGTTGCGCCAGGGCATGCGCGGATAGTCGGCGGCGCGATACAGATGGACTTCGGGTTGCTTCATGAGGTGAACTTGCCTTCCAGGCGGTGCCGGGAACCAGGGTGAATCAAACGGGCCAGGGTGACGGCGCGATCGCCCGACCAGGTGCGGCGGCTGATCAACAGACAGGGCTCGTCGCGCTCGATCTGCAACAGCTGGCATTCGCGCGGCTTGGCGAGGATGGCCTCGACCACGTGCTCGCCTTCGCTCAGCGGCGCGACGCGCGTCAGGTATTCGTACGGCGTGCTATGCGTGAAGTCCTGCTTCAGGTAGTCCGGCGCCAGGCCCACATTGACGTAGCGGTCCTCCAGCTGGATCGGCAGGTCGTCTTCGTAGTGCACGATGATCGAGTGGTACACCGGCTGCCCGGCGCGGATATCCAGCGCCAGCGCCTGTTCGGCGCCTGCGGGCTCTTCGGCCAGGCGCACCACGCGGCTGTGGTGGCGATGATTGCGCGCCGCGATCTCGTCGGCGATGTTATTGACGGCGAACAGCGCCGAGCGCGCCTTGGGCTGGGCCACGAAGGTGCCCACGCCCTGCATGCGCACCAGCAGTCCCTCGGCCGTCAACTCGCGCAAGGCGCGATTGATGGTCATGCGGCTGAACCCGAGCTCATCGACCAGTTCGCTTTCCGACGGCACCCGGTAGTGTTCCGGCCACGCGCCGCTGCGGATCTGCTGAGCGATCATTTGCTTGACCTGCGCATAGAGGGGCGCAGGCGGCGCATTGGCCTGGATGGGCAACTTGGGGGGATTGGAAGCCATGGGAGATCCTGTAATGCGGCGCCAGGCGACGGATGGCGGTCAGCGCCTAGTATAGACAGGTACAGACGGCTCGCGGATCCGCAGACCCCGCGCGGCCCCGGCTTGTCGCCCGCGCCGCGCCTAGGCATGGTCCCCGGCGCGGGAGTACCGTAGTGGACGTGGGCAGCCAGATTTTCTATACTCCCCCCCTGTATTCATCGGAGCCTGCCGTGCCGCACTCCCCGGAAGAGAAAAAACGCGTCGTCACCCGCTTGCGCCGCATCCAGGGCCAGGCGCTGGCGCTGGAGCGGGCCGTGAACGAAGGCACGGAATGCGGCGCGCTGCTGCAGCAGCTGGCCGCCTTGCGCGGCGCCGCCACCGGCCTGATGGCCGAGGTGCTGGAAAGCCATCTGCGCGAAACCTTCCTCCAAACCGCCCAGGGCGGCCGCCAGGACGCCACGATCGAACCCGAAGCCGAGATCGATCTCTTGATGCGCCTGGTCCGTTCCTATCTGAAATAACGCCATCTGACATACGTGGAGCCCTAACTATGAAATCACGCGCAGCAGTCGCATTCGGACCCGGCAAGCCGCTGGAAATCGTTGAAATCGACGTCGCCCCGCCGCAGCACGGCGAAGTGCTGGTGAAGATCACCCACACCGGCGTCTGCCACACCGACGCCTTCACCCTCAGCGGCGACGATCCGGAAGGCCTGTTCCCCGCCGTGCTGGGCCACGAAGGCGCGGGCGTGGTGGTCGAAGTCGGCGAAGGCGTGACTTCGCTGAAGCCCGGCGACCACGTCATCCCGCTCTACACGGCCGAATGCCGCGAATGCAAGTTCTGCCTGTCCGGCAAGACCAACCTGTGCCAGAAAGTGCGCGCCACGCAGGGCAAGGGCGTCATGCCCGACGGCACCTCGCGCTTCAGCTATGAAGGCAAGCCGCTCTACCACTACATGGGCTGCTCGACCTTCAGCGAATACACCGTGGTCAACGAGATCTCGCTGGCCAAGATCAATCCTGCCGCTCCGCATGAAAAGGTCTGCCTGCTGGGTTGCGGCGTCACCACCGGCCTGGGCGCCGTGCACAACACCGCCAAGGTCAAGGAAGGCGACACCGTCGCCGTGTTCGGCCTGGGCGGCATCGGCCTGGCCGTGATCCAGGGCGCGGTGCAGGCCAAGGCCGGCCGCATCATCGCCGTGGACACCAACCCCAACAAATTCGTGCTGGCCAGCGCCATGGGCGCCACCGACTGCGTCAACCCCAAGGACCACGACAAGCCTATCCAGGACGTGATCGTCGAAATGACCGACGGCGGCGTGGACTTCTCGTTCGAGTGCATCGGCAACGTGCACGTCATGCGCGCCGCGCTGGAATGCTGCCACAAGGGCTGGGGCGAGAGCATCATCATCGGCGTGGCTGGCGCCGGCCAGGAAATCAGCACGCGCCCGTTCCAGCTGGTCACGGGCCGCGTCTGGCGCGGTTCGGCCTTCGGCGGCGTCAAGGGCCGCACACAGCTGCCGGGCATGGTGGAAGACGCCATGAGCGGCAAGATCGACCTGGACCCGTTCGTGACCCACACGCTGCCGCTGGAACGCATCAACGAAGCCTTCGACCTGATGCATGAAGGCAAGTCGATCCGCACGGTGATCCACTACTAAACCCGCGTCTTGCGGCAACGACGGGCCTGGCGCAACATGCGCCGGGCCCGTTGCTTTTGCATGACAGGCTTGCGACATGTCGTCGCGCAACATGACAGCACTGTCATTCATTTCGGCGTCATCTTGACCCGCGACCATTCGCCCTCCGATGACAGAGGGGTACACGCGAATGAACACGTGGAAGAGGAACGCAGGCGCGGCCATGCTGAGCGCACTGGCGCTGCTGGCCGGCTGCGGCGGCGACGACGATGACGACAAGCCCGTCGAACAACCCGAGCAGCCGGCTCCCGGCCGGCCGATGGAACTGACGATCCTGCACATCAACGATCATCATTCCAACCTGGATAGCAAGAAGAAGGACCTCAAGCTCAAGAACGCTGCCGGCGGGCGCGTCGCCGTGAACGCCGATACGGGCGGCTTTCCGCGAGTGACGGGCGCGATCAACGCCCTGGCTGCGCAATCCGCCAACGTGCTCAAGCTGCACGCGGGCGACGCCACCACCGGCACGCTGTACTTCAACCGAGCGGGCGAACCGGGCGAGGCCGACGCGGCCATGATGAACACCGTCTGCTTCGACGCCATGACCCTGGGCAACCATGAGTTCGACAAGGGCGACAGCGGCCTGAAGCGCTTCATCGAACTGCTGCACGCGGGCGCCTGCCAGACGCCCGTGCTGAGCGCCAACGTCACGTTCGCCGCCGGCTCGGCGCTGAATCCCTCGCGCGCCCCCGGCATGGTCAAGCCCGCCGTGGTCCTCAAGCGCGACGGCCAGGATATCGGCCTGGTGGGCCTGACCATCGCCGCCAAGACCCAGCAGTCCTCCAGCCCGGACGCCGGCACCGTGTTCTCGGACGAGACCATCGCCGCGCAGCAGCAGATCGACGCGCTGCGCGCGCAGGGCGTCAATAAGATCGTGGTGATGAGCCACATCGGCTACGGCTATGACAAGCAGGTGATCGCGCAGCTGAGCGGCGTGGACGTGGTGGTGGGCGGCGACTCGCACACGTTGCTGGGTCCCGCCTCCATGGCGGACTATGGCGTGGGCTCGCCCGCGGGCGCCTATCCCACCGTGCTCCAGGACAAGGACGGCAAGCGCGTCTGCCTGGTGCAAGCGTGGGAATACTCGCAGGTGGTCGGCGAGCTGAAGGTGAGCTTCGACGCCAACGGCGACGTCACCGCCTGCGCCGGCACGCCGCATGTGCTGATGGACGGTCCGCTGAAGGTCGCCGGCGCCGCACCCTCGGCAGCCGACGAGGCGGCGATCCAGGCCGACATCCAGGCCAGTGGCTTCCTGCGCATGCAGACGCCGGACGCGCAGGCCGCGGCCGTGCTGCAGCCGTTCAAGGCCAAGGTCGACCAGTTCAGCCGCAGCCTCGTCGCTTCGGTGCCGCAGGAACTATGCTCGCGGCGCGTGCCGGGCGGCCCCGGTTCGCGCGACTACAGCCGCTCCAGCGCCGCCTGCAACACGCTGGGCAGCGTCAGCCTGCGCGGCGGCGACATCCAGCAGCTGGTGGCCCAAGCCTACCTGGACGTGGCCAACGCCAGTTATGGCGGCGCCGACATCTCGCTGCAAAGCGGCGGCGGCGTGCGCGTGCCGCTACTGGGCAACGTAACGGCGGCCAACGTGATCGAAGTGGTGCCTTTCGGCAATATGCTCTGGCGCCTGGATGTGACCGGCGCCGAGGTCAAGAGCATGCTGGAAGACGGCATGCAGGCAGTCTACGGCGCGGGCGGCTCCACCGGCCCCTATCCTTATGCCGGCGGCCTGCGCTGGGACGTGAATGCGGCCCATGCCCAGGGCAGCCGCGTGTCCAACATCGAAGTCCGGGATCAGGCCAGCGGCAACTGGCTGCCGCTGGACGCGGGCCGCAGCTACAAGCTGTTCGTGCTGAGCTTCAACGCCACCGGCGGCGACGGCTACAAGACCCTGGCCAACGTGCCGGCCTCGCGCCGGCAGGACATCGGCGTGCTGGATGCCGACGTGCTGCAGGCCTACATCGACAAGCAGGCCAAGGACCCGGTCAGCGGCCTGCCGGTGCTGAATCTGCTGCCCGTGAGCCTGTACAGCACCAAGACGTACAGCGAGTAGCGGCAGACCCGGGCGCGGCCATCAGGCCGGCTGCACCCGGCTTTCGCGGTAGACGCGCTCGGTATTGCCGACGAACGTCGTCAACGAGAACTCCCGCAGCGCGGTGCTGCGGGCCTCGGCGCCCATCACGCCCAGGACCTCGCGGTTTTCCAGGATCTTCGACAGCGCTTCGACGATGCTGTCCACCGAGGCCGGCGGCACCACCCAGCCATCGCGGCCATCGGTGACGTTCTCGGGCAGCCCGCCCACGGCGCTGACGATCACGGGCTTGCCTGCGGCCATCATCTCGCGGCAGGCAAAGGAAATCGTCTCCAGCTTGGACGACAGCACAAAGCCCACGTCCAGCGCCGACAGGAAGGGGCTGACGTCCTCCATCAAGCCCGTAAACACCACCTGCTCCGACATGCCCAGTTCGGCCACGCGGCGCATCTGCTCCGCATCGGGCAGCTTGCCCGCAATCAGCACCACCACCTGCCGCCGCTTGTTGTCGGGCAGCATGGACACGGCGGTCACCATGTCCAGCCAGTTCTTGTAGACCGCGGTGCCGGCATTGCTGCCTATGACCAGCCGACCCTGCATGTCGTCGGGCAACAGGCTGCCGCGCGCCTGCGCCGCCTCCCGGCGCGAGGCCGGACTGCACTTTTCCGTATCCACCCCGTTGTGCACCACCCGCAGGTCCTCGTTGCGGAAGACCGACTGCTTCATGCGGCGAAACGTATGGGTGCACACGCAGATGACGCGGTTGGTGCCCCATTTGGCGCGCACCCGCGCACCCAGGCTGTTGGCGCTGCGGTCGGTGTGCTGCGTGTAGACCATGAAGGGACGCCGCGCCCCCATGCCCACGGTCGCCAGCATGCACAGGCGGTGGTCGGCCGAGCCGTTGACGTGGACCACGTCGAACTGTTCGTCGCGCAGCAGGGCGCGCAGACGGCGCAGCGCGCGCAGCTGCTGCAGCGGACGGCCCTTGAATTCCAGGGCCAGCGTGCGCACGCCGGGCAGGGCCGCGGCCTCGGCCAGCAGGCGGCTGCTGGCGGGCGCGGCCACGGTCACCTGCGACTTCTCGCACAGGATGCGCGCCAGCGACATCACGTAGGTGGTGTGGCCGCCGCCATCGCCTTGGTGGAAATTGGTGTACAGAATCTTCATGGGGTCATACTCGAAAACGGCTGCTCGGGCAGCAGGCAGCTCCAGTCGCGCTTCTCGAACACGTCGTCCCCCAGCCGGCTGGCGGGCGACAGGTTGTAGACCTTGATGCCGCGTTCGCCGAGCAGCCGGCTGGCTTGCCGGAAGGCGGGTTCGATGTGTCCGGAGAATTGCCGGTCCAGCGCGGTGGACAGCTGCGTTGCCGCGCTTTCATAGAATCGGGGTCCCGCCGCAGCCGTCAGGTCCAGGCCGTGCAGGTATATGGTTTTCGCGCCCAGCCACGCCAGCAGCTGCAAGCCCGTATAGGCCACGGTGCCGCCACCGAACAGGCCGCGCGGCGGGTCCAGGCTGAAGCCGTGCGCATGCACCGGGTTGCGCGCGTCGAACAGCACCAGTCCGGGGTCGTCGGCCAAGCGCGCTTCCAGCTGCTCGGGGCGCGCGCGCGGCTGCAGCGCGCGCTGGTGCACTTCTTCGAACAGCGCGATGCGGCAGCGCACGTCCTTGCGGTCGAACAGGAAGCCTATCCAACGGTAGACCTCGGGCGTGACGAACAACATCAGATCCTGCGCCAGCACTTGCGCCACCAGATCGCGCCTGCGGTTGACGAAACCGGCATCGAGCATGGCGTAGTAGTCAAAGCGCAGGGTAGGGTGCTGACGCCGCAGCGCGATCGAGCCGTTGACGCCCATCGTCACATCCAGCCGGCAACGCGCGTAGTCGATCTGAGCCACCGAGGGGCCGCTCAATATCAGATGGGCGTCGGCTGCGATGTCGCGCGGCAGTTGATCCAGCGGGGTGGTGGCAGGGCCTTGCACGCCGCGCAGTTCACATCCTGTCAGCCGCTCCTGCCCACCGCGCTGAACCGTCACAAAGGGCCACAAGGTTTCGTTGTGCCGGTATGCGGCGGGCCGGGTGTGGCGATAGAAGTAACGCAGGCCCTTGGTCAGCGGACGCGAACACAGCAAACGTGGAATGAGCCCGGGACTAGGCATGAGCAATGTTGCGCGGAAGCCGCGAAATAACCTTGTAAGCGGCGAATTCTACGCAGGCAGACCTGTCGAAAAAGCGAGTGAACCCTTGAAGATGTAACGCTTTTATGGAAACTCCAAAACGTCCCTAAATTTGTTGCCGACGCTTTCCACAGAGCACGGCATCGCGGCGCCCCAAAACTTTCGATTACGTTTTGCCGCAAAGATTAGCCTGCTGGGCACAGCCATGCGCTAGCCGCGGGGCCGCGCCTGCGGCCTTCCGCTACGATGCGGGTATCGCAATGTCCCGATTCAAGCAATCAACCCTGGATAGGAAGAATTTCGATGTCTACGACCGCCACCCTGAACACGGCTGCCGCCCACGCACCCCGCCTGAGCGTGCCCGCGTTCCGCGCGCGCAAGCGCCAGGAGCCGCTGGTGATGCTGACGGCCTACACGGCGCGCATGGCCGAACTGCTGGACCCGCATTGCGACGCCCTGCTGGTGGGCGACAGCCTGGCCCAGACGATCTACGGACTGCCTTCCACCGTGCCCGTCACGCTGGACATGATGATTGCGCACGGCGCCGCCGTGGTGCGCGGCTCGCGCCGGGCGCTGATCGTCGTCGACATGCCTTTCGGCAGTTATGAGGAAAGCCCCGAGCAGGCCTTCCGCTCCGCCGCGCGCATCATGAAGGAAACCGGCGCGGGCGCGGTCAAGCTCGAAGGCGGCCAGAGCATGGCGCCGACCGTCGCCTATCTGTCCGCGCGCGGCATCCCGGTCATGGGCCATGTCGGCCTGACGCCGCAAGCCGTAAATATCCTGGGCGGCTACGGCGCGCGCGGCCGCGGCGAAGCCGAATACGCCCGCATCGCCGCCGACGCCGCCGCCGTCGCGGACGCCGGCGCCTTCTCGCTGGTGATCGAAGGCGTGGTCGAGCCGCTGGCGGCGTCGATCACCGAGGCCGTCGCCTGCCCGACCATCGGCATAGGCGCATCCGCGCGCTGCGACGGCCAGGTGCTGGTGGTGGACGACATGCTGGGCATGTTCGAGCGCACCGCGCGCTTCGTGAAGCGCTACGACGACCTGGCCGGCCGCATTCAGCAGGCGGCGCAGACCTATGCCACCGAAGTCCGCGCGCGGACCTTCCCCGAATCGGCCCATCTCTACGGCGTGGCGGGCAGCGCCTGATGGCTGCGCGCGTTTCTCGCTAGAATCTTCCCCATGCCTTTCTACGCACACACCTCATGAGCACGCCCCGCATGGACACGCCCCAATTGCAGGACGCCATCGCGGACGCCATCAGCACCGCCACGCGCGGCGCCGGGCGCGTGAACATCCTGGTCGCGGGCAAGACCGGCGTGGGCAAGAGCACGCTGATCAATGCCGTATTCCGCGGCGACCTGGCCAAGACCGGCGCGGGCAAGCCCGTCACCCAGTCGACCCAGGAATTCACCCGGGCCGGCCATCCGCTCACCATCATCGACACGCGCGGCCTGGAGGTCGGCGACTACGAGCGCTCGCGCCAGCAGCTGGCGGACCTGATCCAGGAACGCTCCGCCGCCGACGACCAGGACCGGCACCTGCACGTGGCCTGGCTCTGCATCCAGGACAGCAGCCACCGCGTCGAAGACGCGGAAATCGAACTGTGCAACATGCTGTCCGATGCCGGCATCCCCGTCGTGGCGGTGCTGACCAAGGCGCGCAAGAACAGCCCCTTCGTCGACGAAGCGCGCAAGCTGCTGCCGCGCGCCAAGCAGGTGGTGGCGGTGCGCGCGCTGCCGGAATGGATCGAGGAGCTGGACGCGGAACTGCCGCCCATGGGCCTGGACAACCTGATCGAGGCCACCGCCCTGCACATCCCCGAGGCGCAGCAGCGGGCCTATGCCAACGCGCTGTCCACCCGCAACAAGAAGGCCCTGGAAGTAAAAAAAAAGCGGGCTGAGATAGAGGTCAACGTGGCCGCGGGGCTGGCCGCGTCGGCCGCCGCCGCGCCCATCCCGTTCTCGGACGCCGTTGCGCTGGTGCCCATCCAGGTCGGCATGATCGCCAAGATCGGCATCACTTTCGGCATGGAACTGAATACCGCCGCCATCACCACGCTGGTCACCTCCACGCTGGGCGCGTCCGCGGCCACCCTGATCGGGCGCTCGGTGGTCTCCGGGCTGCTGAAATTCATCCCCGGCGCGGGCAGCGCAGTGGGCGGCACCATTGCCGCCACCACCGCCGGCGCCATCACCAAGCTGCTGGGCAATGCCTACGTGGCCGTGCTGTACGACTTCTGCCTGAAGCATCCGGGCAAGGACATCGACATCGCGATGATCGCCCAGGCCTTGAAGCAGCGCGTCAGCTTCTGAAGCCCGCTGTGGCCGCACCGGTATCCAAGCACTAGCGCCCGGTGGCATCTGCCGAATTGCGCCGCGACCGCGGCGTCGGATCTATACTTTTCTGACCGCCCCCGCCGCTGCGACGCGCCAGCGGCCCGGACGTCCCGCGCCGCGCGCCGGATGCTCTTGCGCAGGCCCAGGCAGCCTGCGCGCAGGGAGACGTTCATGACTCGCAAGTACATCGATTGCCGCGAATACCCCAGCGCAATGAACTGCACGGTGGCGCTGGCGGCGGATTCCGAAGGCGAATTGCTGGAAGCCGCCGTGCAGCATGCAACCACGGTGCACAAGCATGCCGACACCCCCGAGTTGCGTACGCAGCTGAAGTCGCTGTTCCACGACGGCACACCGCCGGTTGAAATACCCAGCCGCACATGAGGCGGCCGCCATTGGCGCCGGCGTGGTTCGCCACGCCGGCGCTTGCGCCCATCAAAGCGTCACGGAAGCGTCCCGGTTTGCGCGGACGGCTCCGCGCGCGCCGGCATCAGGCCCGGGCCGCAACAGGTTGAGCGGCCCGTACCGCTTCGAACAGATTCTTCGGATCGGGCAGTTGCGGCGCAACCTCGATGCGGGCGCCCACGCCATGGCGCACGGCGGCGTCGCGCAGCCAGCGCAAGGCCGAGAAGTCTTCCAGTGCAAAGCCCACCGAATCGAAGATGGTCACGTCGGCTGCGTTCTTGCGTCCGGCGGATTGGCCCGTCAGCACCCGCCACAATTCCGTCACCGCGAAGTCGGCAGGCATCTGCTGCAGGTCGCCCTCGATGCGTGTCTGCGGCTCGTATTCCACGAACACCGGGCCCGCGCGCAGCACGTCCGCATGCAGTTCCGTCTTGCCCGGGCAGTCGCCGCCGACAGCGTTGATGTGCATGCCAGGCTCGACCATGTCCGCGGTCAGGATGGTGGCGTAGGCCTTGTCCGCCGTCACCGTGGTGACGATGTCCGTGCCCTTGACCGCCTCTGCCGCACTATCGAAGCGCACCACGCGCAAGCCGGGCACTGAAGCCAGATTGCTTTCAAGCTTGCGTGTGGCGCCTGCGTCCACGTCATAGACGTGCAGCGTGTCGACGCCGAGGATGTAATGGAAGGCCAATGCCTGGAACTCGCTCTGCGCGCCGTTGCCGATCAGCGCCATCCTGCGCGAGTCCGGCCGGGCCAGCGCGCGCGCCGCCAAGGCGGAGGTCACGGCCGTTCGCAGCGCGGTGGTCAAGGTCAGCTCGCTGATCAGCAGCGGCTCGCCCGTGCTGACCTGCGCCAGCGCGCCGAATGCCATCACGGTGGACAGGCCGGCCTGCGGATTGCCCGGGTGGCCGTTCACGTATTTGAAGGTGTAGTACTCGCTGTCGGCGGTGGGCATCAGTTCGATCACGCCGGTTGCCGAATGGCTGGCCACCCGCGCGCTCTTGTCGAATTCCTGCCATCGAAGAAAGTCCGACAGCAGGTAGTCCAGCAGACCGGAAAAGACCTGTTGCGGGCCTTGCAGGGCCACGATTTTGGCCACGTCGGAAGTTGAAAGCAGCGTCGTCAATTTGTTCTCCCCGAGTTATGGAACAGAAATTCTGGGGGATGGGCAAACCAATTAATAGTGACAACAATCAACACAAAACGCTAAGATTCTGCCACTCTGATAGCAATAATTAGCACTTTTCACAATGGACACGCTAGATCAGAACCTGCTCGGCCTGCTGCGCGCCGATGCCCGCATGTCGGTCGCCACGCTGGCGAAGAAGCTGGACGTCTCGCGCGGCACCATCGACAACCGCATCCGCAAGCTGGAAGAGCGCGGCATCATCCGCGGCTACACCGTGCGCCTGCGGCCAGAGGTGGAAACCGAAGATATCGTCGCCTGGATGAGCATTGCCGTCGAAGGCCACGAAACCCGCAAGATCGTGAGCCTGCTGATGGGCGAACCCGCCGTGGCGGGCCTGCACGACACCAACGGCCGCTGGGATCTGCTGGCCGAGCTGCGCGTGCCCACCATCGACCAGCTGTCCGAAGTGCTGGACCGCCTGCGCACGCTCAAGGGCATCGCCGCCACCGAAACCAGCATCCACCTCAAGACCTTCAAGGCGCTTTGAGCGCCGGCATACGGGGAAACCCGATATAAAACTTTGCATGGGCCCCATGACGCCGCGTTATGCATAAGGTCGCGGCGGCTTGTGTCCGCCCGACCGAATTCCCCGCCAGATCATCGTCTTAGCGTAGCGTCCGGCGCAATTTCCCTGGCTCGCCGCCAGTCGCCACAGCGGTTCCGGATTTCCGCCCGTGCATGCATGCTTGCGCCTTCAGCCTGGAGATCCACATCGTGAGTAATGCATACCCCGCCCGCAAGATGGGCCTGGCGGTCGCCCAGATGGGCGCTGTGAACCTTGCCGATTCCCGCGCGGCCGTGGTCCGCCGCCTGGTCGAAATGATGCGCGAGGCCGCCGCCCGCCGCGCGGAGTTTGTCGTTTTTCCCGAGCTGGCGCTGACCACGTTCTTTCCGCGCTACTGGATGGAAGACGCCGAGGCCGTCGAGCGCTACTTTGAAAAAAGCATGCCCAACGTCGACGTGCAGCCGCTGTTCGACACCGCGCGCGAGCTGGGCATAGGCTTCTACCTGGGCTACGCCGAACTGACGCCCGAAGGCCGCCAGTTCAACACCGCCATCCTGGTGGACCGCAGCGCCAGAATCATCGGCAAGTACCGCAAGATCCACCTGCCGGGCCACTCCGACCACAAGATCGGCGCGCCGTTCCAGCACCTGGAGAAGAAATTCTTCGAAGTCGGCGACCTGGGCTTCGGCGTCTGGGAAACCAGCGACGTGAAGATCGGCATGTGCCTGTGCAACGACCGCCGCTGGCCCGAGACCTATCGCGTCATGTCGCTGCAAAGCGCCGAGCTGATCGTGCTGGGCTACAACACGCCGTCCCTCAACATCCACTGGAACGAGCCCGCGCACCTGCGCACCACCACGCATGAGATCGTGCTGCAGGCCAGCGCCTACCAGAACGCGGTGTGGGTCGGCGCGGCCGCCAAATGCGGCCATGAAGACGGCCACCACATGATAGGCAGCTCCATGATCGTTGCGCCTTCCGGCGAGATCGTGGCGCGTTCCAGCGGCGAAGAAGACGAGGTGATCACCGCCCGCATCGACCTGGCCATGGGCCAGGCCTTCCGCGACCATGTGTTCAACTTCGCCAAGCACCGCAATCCGCAGCATTACAAGCTGATCGTCGAGCGCACCGGCGCGGGCGATCCGCTGCCCACGGCGGCCATCGACTGAAGGCGACGCCTGCCCGCGGCGCGGGCGGGCGCCCTCCGCGCTGCTAGACTGCCTGCTGGCCCACAGACCGACCCGCAGCAGGCAACAACCATGCGCTTCATCGACACCGAACAAACCCGCAACGCCCTGTCCTTCGACGCCGTCATTCCCGCCTTGCGGGAGGCCTTCCGCGGCAGCGCCACCGTGCCGCCGCGGCATGTCCACGCCATCCAGTCGGGCAATGCGCACGGCACCTCGCTGATCATGCCCGCCTGGAGCGACCGCGGCTATTTCGGCGTGAAGATCATCAACATCTTCCCCGAGAACACCCACCAGGGCCTGCCCGGCCTGCACGCCACCTACAACCTGTACAGCGCCACCACCGGCGTGCCAATAGCCCAGGTCGACGGCGACATCGTCACTGTGTACCGCACGGCGGGCGCGGCCGCGTTGGGCGCGGATTACCTGGCGCGCGCCGACGCCAGCACGTTGCTCATCGTGGGCTCCGGCCGCATCGCCGGCCTGGTGGCGCAGGCCATGCGCACCGTGCGCCCGATCCAGCGCGTGTTGGTGTGGAACGTGCGTGCGGCCGGCGCCGAGAAGCTGGCGGGCGAGCTGCGCGCGCAGGGCTTCGATGCCGCGGCCGCCTCCGACCTGGAAAGCGCCGCACGCCAGGCCGACATCATCAGCTGCGCCACGCTGTCCACCGTACCGCTGATCCACGGCGCCTGGCTGCGTCCCGGCGTGCACCTGGACCTGATCGGCAGCTTCAAGCCCGAAATGCGCGAGACGGACGCGGCCTGCTTCGACGGCACCTCGGTCTACGTGGACACCGGCGAAGCGCCCACCAAGTCCGGCGACCTGCTGGCCGCCTTCGAGGCCGGCGCGCTCAAGCGCGAGGACATCCGCGGCGACCTGCACCAACTGGCTGCCGGTGAGCTGCCAGGCCGCCGCGACGACCAGGAAATCACCGTGTTCAAGGCCGTGGGCAGCGCGCTGGAAGACCTGACGCTGGCGACACTGGTGTACGAATCGGTCAGCGGCGAACGCGCCTGAACGCGCAGCGTCCGCGCCCCTATTCGAAGCCGCGCGGGCCCAGCGCCTGGACCATGTAGTCGATGAAGGATTTGATGCGCGAAGAGATCGCGGTGTTGCGGTAGTACACCGCGTTGATCGGCTGGCGCACGTCCTGCGTCTGCTTCACCAGCTGCTGCTGCAAGGCGCCGCTGGCGCGGTCTCCGCGCGTCATGAAATCCGACAGGCAGACGACGCCGCCGTCGTTCAAGGCCAGTTGCCGCAGGGTTTCGCCGCTGAACGCGCGCACGTGCGGCTTGATGTGCAGGGCCTGGCCGTCGGCCTCCAGCAGGGGCCATTCGTTCAGCGCTTCCAGCTGGCTGAAGCCCAGCAAAATGTGCGAAGCCAGATCGGCCACGCGCCGCGGCGTGCCATGCGCGTCCAGATAACCGGGACTGGCCAGCACGCGCACGCGGCTGTGGCCCAGCGGTACCGCATGCAGCGATGAATCCTTCAGGCGTCCGATGCGGATGGCCAGGTCGGTGCGGCGCTCCAGCAGGTCGATGTTGCCTTCGTTGCTGTTCAGTTCCAGCTCCACCTGCGGATAGCGCTTGCGATAGCCCGGAACCAGCGGCGCGATCACATGCAGCATGAATGGCGAGGCTGCGTCCACCCGCAAGCGCCCGGCCGGCTGGTTGCGGCGCAGGCTCATCAGTTCCTCGCTTTCTTCCACCGCGGCCACGATCTTGCGCGCCTGCTCCAGATAGGCGCGGCCTTCCTCGGTCAATTCCAGCCGCCGCGTGGTCCGGCGCATCAGCGTGGTCTGCAACTTCTCTTCCAGCCGGCTCATGGTCCGGCTGGCGGCGGAAACGGTCTGTCCCAGCACGTCTGCGGCAGCGGTGATGGAGCCGCTGTCCACGATGGCGATAAAGACCTGCATTTCATCGAGGGTCGTCTTCATTCTTGCATTTATATCAAAAGTCTTTCGTGCATACCGGACTTTTTCCGCAAGTATCCGACGGGCACACTGCAGGCATTCCCGGGTATCTGCGCCCGGATCCGCGAACCCATCAGGAGTTACCCATGAACATTCCCGCCTTTGGCGTCGGCACCTTCCGCTTGCAAGGTCAAGCCGTCATCGATTCCGTGCGCAACGCGCTGGATCTTGGCTACCGCGCCATCGACACCGCGCAAATCTACGAAAACGAAGCCGAGGTCGGCCAGGCCATCGCCGAATCCGGCGTGCCGCGCGAGGCACTATTCGTCACGACCAAGATCTGGGTGCCCAACTACGCCCGCGACAAGCTCATCCCCAGCCTGAAGGACAGCCTGGCCAAGCTGCGCAGCGACTACGCGGACCTGACCCTGATCCATTGGCCCGCGCCTGGCAACGGCGTGTCCATCGAGGAATTCATGAGCGCGCTGGCCGAGGCCAAGACGCAAGGGCTGACCCGCCAGATCGGCATCTCCAACTTCCCCATCGCCGAAACCCGCGCCGCCATCGCCGCCGTGGGCCGCGAGCAGATTGCCACCAACCAGATCGAACTCAGCCCCTACCTGCAAAACCGCAAGCTCGCCGCCTTCCTGCAGGAACAAGGCATCCCGGTCACGTCTTACATGACGCTGGCCTATGGCAAGGTGCTGAAGGATCCGGTCATCGGCCAGATCGCCCAGCGCCACGACGCGACGACCGCGCAGGTCGCGCTGGCCTGGGCGCTGCAACTGGGCTATGCCGTCATTCCTTCGTCGACCAAGCGCGAGAACCTGGCCAGCAACCTGCTCGCCCAGGACCTGCGGCTGACGGACGAGGACATGGCGCAGATCGCGGCGCTGGAGCGCAACGGGCGCGAAGTCAGTCCCGAGGGCCTGGCGGCGCAGTGGGATTAAGCCGCAACTAGTGCAAATGAACCATTGCAAATCCAGGGACTAATACTTTCAGATACTAGCGAACCGGCTTAGGCGCGCCTATATATCGCACCTACGGGCGCAATCTTCACTGTCGTCATGTCGTCTTGCCTCAAAACGCCGCCCTCGCGCTGAAAGCCTGTCTCCACTGGAGTACGCCATGGCTGCAAAGAAGCAAGCGGGGCGCGCCGCCCCGGCACGCAAGACGGCGGACAAAAAACGGCAGGCCGCCACAGTCAGCACGGCGGCGGCCAAGACGCCCCGGCCCGCACCGAAGCGCAAAAGCCGCAAGCCGCCGCCAGCGCTGCCGTTTCGCCGCACCGCCAAGCCCGACGCCTTCGACGTCCGCGACCTGCCGTTCCGCCCCAACATCTCGGTCACGCCCAAGACCGAGATGATTCCCGCAATGGGGTTGACGGTGAAGCACCAGGAAGACACCTCGGCCTGCACCGGCTTCGCCTTGTCCACCGTGGTCGAATACCTGCTGCGCAAGTCGGAGCGCGAACCGCGCCCGGCCATTTCGCCATTCATGCTGTACTCCATGGCCAGGCGCTATGACGAGTTCCCGGGTTCGGTCGACGACACGGGATCGAGCCTGCGCGGCGCACTCAAGGGCTGGTTCAAGCACGGCGCGTGTTCCCAGGAATTGTTTCCGGCCCTGGCCATGCCAGCGGCGGCCAACGAGACCGCCGACGACTGGTGGCTGGACGCCGTCAAGCGCCCGCTGGGCGCCTACTACCGCATTGACACGCGCAACATCGTCGAAATGCACGCGGCGCTCAACGAGGTCGGCATCCTGTACGCCAGCGCGGGCTGCCACGCCGGCTGGGACGATGGCCATGGCGTCACCCCGCAGAAGGCGCCGTCCACGCCGGGAACCCAGCCGTTCTGGATCATCCCGCCCGACAAGCAGGACGCCGCCACCGACGGCCATGCCTTCGTCATTGTTGGCTATACCCAGGACGGCTTCCTGATCCAGAACTCCTGGGGCGAGGAATGGGGAACCCATGGCATGGCGGTGCTGACCTACGACGACTGGATGCGCAACGCCATGGATTGCTGGGTGGTGCAACTGGGCGTGGTCACGCACGAGCACACCAAGATATCGAACAGCATCACGCTGCGCACCGACGGCAAGAAGGTCACGCTGGCGGCGGGAACCGTGTTGCGCAACCGCGAGATCTCGCCCTTCATCGTCAACGTGGGCAACAACGGCAAGCTCAGCAACAGCGGCACGTTCCGCACCACACCCGACGATCTACGCGCCATTGTCGACGTCCATATGAACGCCGCGCGCGAGAAGTGGGGCTTGAAGGACAGGCCCATGGACGTCTGCGTCTATGCGCATGGCGGCCTGGTGGGTGAAGAAGATGCGGCGGAAGCCGCCGCCGAATGGATACCGCTGCTTTACGAGAAGCAGATTTTTCCAGTCTTCCTGATGTGGGAAACGGACTTCATCACCACCGTGAAGAACATCATCCAGGACGCCGCCCACAGCGTGCCGCGCACCACGGGCGGCCTGGGCGAGCGGCTGGAGCGCTGGTGGAACCAGCGCCTGGAACGCTGGCTGGCCCGGCCTGGCACCGTGATCTGGGGCGAGATGAAGCAGAATGCCCAGGCCATGAGCGAACCGGCGCCCAAGGGCATGGCGCAGGAAGAAGCCGCGATGATCATGCTGTACAAGCACTTCAAATCGCATGTCAGCGAGGGCCGTGTGCGCCTGCACATCGTCGGCCATTCGGCTGGCGCCATCGTCGCCAGCCACTTCGTGCACCGCTTGACGGCGGACGGCGGCAAACTGGAGTCGCTCAACCTGATGGCCCCGGCGGTGACGCTGGACACCTTCCAGGAACTGGTCGTGCCGCACCTGAAGACGCGGGTAAAGCGCTACCAGCAGTTCCATCTTTCCGACCGTGCCGAGGAAGACGACCCCACCTGCGGCCCGTACCGCCGTTCGCTGCTCTATCTGGTGAGCGAATCCTTCGAAGGCGGCACCACCACGCCGCTGCTGGGCATGGAGCGCTATTTCCGCAATGCCGGCATTCCTTGCGACGCCGTGCATGTATCACCCGCGGGCAGCCCCGCGCCCGGCTCGGCCAATCCGCCCGTGGCGGCCAGCACGCACGGCGGCTTTGACAATGACAAGGGCACTCAGCAGCAGATCATTGCGTTCATCAAGCGTTGAGGGCAGGGACCAGCCGGTCGCTATCTCAACTCCAGCGTCGCACCTATGACCTTCATCGTCGGCATCAGCTGGCGCCACGCATCCTTGGACATGGACGATGGCCGTCTGAGTTCGGCCGCGGCGGGATCGTCCAGCAGGTCGCCCTTGCAGGCGAACACGATGCTGTTGGTCATGTCGTCATCCACCACCTCGAACATGGACGAACCGAACGAGGCCCGCACCCGGTCCATGTAGTCATGATGGTCCGGGTGATTGACGTGGAAATTGATCACCAGGATGCCGTCCTCGCGCAAAGCGCGGAAACAATCGGCGTAGAACTCCGCCGAGCACAGCGGGCCCGGAATCCCGCCGATGCCGAACCCGTCCAGCAGGATCACGTCGGCATGGTCCGACAGGCCGCGCATATGGTCGGCCGCGTCGGCCTGCAGCACGCGGAAGCGGTCGTCGTCGCGCGGCACCATGAAGGCTTCGCGCAGGGCAATGACTGCCGGATCGATTTCCACCACGTCGATAGCGCTGTCCGCCAGATAGCGATGGCAGAACTTGGGCAGCGAGCCGCCGCCCAGCCCCACCATCAGGATGCGGGCGGGAGCCGGATTGAAAAGCACGAAGCCCATCATCATCCGCGTGTACTCCAGTTCGAGCGCATCGGGGTTGAGGGTGGACATGCTGCTCTGGATTTCCTGCTGCGTGAAATGCAGGGTGCGGCGGGTGCCCGAGTTCTGGATAAAGGGCCGGGGAGCGGCCGCTTGCGGCTCTGCAGGCGGGAAATCTGAGGAGGTTTGGGCGTCGTCGGGCATGAAACGGAGTGGCGTGCAGGAAAATGGGAAAAGATACCACTGCGCCGCGCACCCACCCAGCGATGTAGTCTCTTTGGCTGATACCGACGTCCATGATTGCAGCGTAAGCTCGCCGTGCAGGAAGCTGAGCGCCCGGCTTCGGAACGCGGACCCATGGCAATGGCTGGCATACATACCCATTACGACACGCTCCAAGTTTCGGAAAATGCCAGCGATGAAGTCATCCGCGGCGCATACCGCTATCTCTCGCAGAAATGGCATCCGGACAAGAATCCTGACAATCCCGAGGAAGCCAAGCGCGTCATGGCGCGCCTGAACGAGGCCTACGCGGTGCTTTCCGATCCGAAACGCCGCCAAGAGCATGACGCGTGGATCGCCGAGCAACGCGCCGCCGGCGCGCCCGGCGGCAACGGTGGCGGGACGAACGGGAAAGCGCCGCCGGATTCCGGATCCACCGATACGCTGCGCGACTATTACGCCACCGAAATCGCCAAGGGACGCAATTTCTGGATATGGCCGCTGGCCTTCATCGGCTGCGCCATGGCGTTGGGCCTGGCCGCCAACCTCGTTCCATCGCTGGCCAGCCTGCTGATGAAATACCGCTACCTCACCCTGCTGCTGCTGCTGGCCGGGGCATCCGCGGTGACGACCTCGGCCAGGAAAAAACACCGCGATCAACTGCTGCAACAGCACGAGACCCGGATTCTGGAGCAACGGTACACGGAACACATGCGGCAAAAGACCGTACGGCAGGTGGTCATCGGCGTCTCGGCCGTATTGGCAATCGGCGGCCTGCTTGCCTATTACGGCATGGGCTGGAATGAACGGCAAGACCAGCTCCAGGCCGCCAAGCCGGACAGCAAGAAGCCTGCGCCGGCCAAGCCTGCGTCCCTCCAGATCGAGAACGCCTGCGGCCGGGACTTGAGATTCGCGGTGCACTATCTGCCCGACGGAGGCGAATGGCGCACCGAAGGCTGGTGGAACGTGGAAGCCAACAGTTCCACCGGCCTGCGCGGCGACCTGGGATTGATCGAATCCACCAACGCCATCTTCTACTACTACGCCGAATCGCTGGATCGGAAAATAGTCTGGCAAGGCCGCGACGACGACGAGACCGACGCGACCTATGCGTTCAAGGGGCGCAACTATCGCTTCGACCGGGTTCGCCTGGCCCGCGACGCCGATGGCAGCTATCAGCTCAAGCTCACCTGCTAGCGCATCAGCCGCGGACGTTCAGATCAGCAGCACCGGACAAGGCGCGTGGGCAATGACCCGCGAACACACCGACCCCAACAATGCGTCCAGGAACGGCGCCCGATGGTGCGACCCCATCACGATGGCCGTGGCCCCCACCTTGACCGCATGCGCCACGATCTTGTCCGGCGTGTGGCCCGTAAGCTCGTGGCACTCGAAGCCGACCTGGCCCGCGCGCAGGATCTCGACCACGGACTTCATTGCCTTGTCGCTCTCTTCGTGGTGCCAGGCGTCGATGTCGGCCTGGCCGATGAAGGCTTTGACGTCGCCCGTCACGTCGGGCTCGCAATGCAGTACATGCACCGTGAAATCCCGGTTCAGCAAAGGGCCGTCAACCAGATAGCGCGCCGCGGCATCGCTGTGGCTGGACCCATCGGTGGCAAGAATGATCGTGTTCATGACAGATCTCCGGTTCGTGGGACTCATCCCTTATGGCGCGCAGCCCTGGCCGCGGCCCGTCTGGGCAGGATCAGGCTGGCGCCCACGGATGCCAGCAGGATAAGGCCTACCGCCCCTAGCGACCACTGCACCGGCACATGGAACCATGGCGCGGCCAGCATCTTGCCGCCGATGATGATGAGCACCGCGGCAAGTCCGTGCTTGAGGTAGCGGAAACGTTCGCGCATGTCGGCCAGCAGGAAGTACAGCGCCCGCAGGCCCATGATGGCGAAGATGTTGGAAGTGAAGACCAGGAACGGGTCGGTGGTGACGGCAAAGATGGCGGGAATGCTGTCGACCGCGAACACCACGTCGCTCGCCTCTATCATCAGCAGCACGACGAACATGGGCGTGGCATGCCGCAGGCCGCCGATGCGCACAAAGAACGACTCGCCGTGATAATCCTTGGTGATGCGCATCGACGAGCGCAACAGGCGCACCAGCGGATTGCGGGCAATGTCAGGCTGATGGTCCGCCCGGGCCAGCATCTTCGCTCCCGTCGCCACCAGCAGCACGCCGAACACATAGAACAGCCAGTCGAATTTCGACAGCAGCCAGACGCCCGCCAGGATCATGCCGACCCGCATCACGATGGCGCCCAGCACGCCGTACAGCAGTACCCGGCGCTGCAATTCCAGCGGCACCACGAAATAGCCGAAGATCAGCGAGAACACGAACATGTTGTCCACGGACAGGGACAGTTCGATCAGGTAGCCGGTATAGAACTCCAGCGTTTTCCGGTGCGCAATGTCGCGCCCCAGGGTGGCATCCAGATACCACCACATCAGGGCGCCGAACAACGCGGCCAGCGCCATCCATACGCCCACCCAGAACAACGCTTCGCGGGGCCGCACGCGGTGCGCATGGCGGCCTCCCAGCACGTAGAGATCCAGCGCCAGCACGACCAGCACAAAGCCTACGAACCCCGCCCACATCGGCAGGGTGGCAAAGGTCTCGACCCGATTCATCAGGACCTCCCGCCGTCGCTGCAAAACCGCTATGCGACAGCCAGCGGTACACAATGCATGTACGAATTCAGTCTAGAACTTCGGGAAGCGCCGAACAATTCGCCTGGATCGAACTGACGCTCAGGTTTTTCGGAACCGCGCTCCTGGCTCCTGCTCCGGTTCGATGTGGCAAGCGCTTCCGATCCAGAAGATTGACGCCGTCCCTATTTGATCGGAAACTAAACGACATGCGACGCTCGTCGCTTTGCCCGTGCTGGTCACTTTTGAACTGTACTGAAACGCAAGGAACGAGGTCGCACCGCTATGTTGTGGACGGCAGTGGCTTCCCGCGTTCCTGTTCGTGGAGACCGTATGCGTACTGCCCGCCGCACATGTCCGCCCGTCCTGGCCCTGGCCGCCCTAAGCCTGCTGACCGCCTGCGCCGGACCGCCGGAGCGCCCCGGCGCTTACAAGATGAGTACGCCGACGCCACCGCAGATACTGACGCCGGCCAAGGTCGACACCCGTATCGGCCGCCTGGATTTCTTCGACGGCGTGCCTACTCCGGAAACCGCCCGCAAGGTCTATGACAACCTGGATTTCCTGCGCGGGGTCGAGGCGTTTCTGAACGGCATCCCCGGCGCGTCCATGGTCTCGATCCGCGCCGGCCTGCGCGAGGCAGGCGCCACCGGCAGCACCGTCGGCATCTTCGAAACGTTGATGGATTCGCATTCCCTGTTCCTCACGGCCAACACCGAGACCGTGTACTTCTGGAACTGGATGGACCTGAAGGACGGCCCAATGGTCGTCGAAACCCCGCCCGGCATCCTGGGCGTGGTCGACGACTTCTGGTTCCGCTATGTGACCGACATGGGCAACGCCGGACCCGACAAGGGCCGCGGCGGCAAGTACCTGTTCGTGCCGCCGGGCTACAAGGGTCAGCTGCCAACCCAAGGCTATTTCGTGCAGCATTCCCCCACCTACGGCAACCTGCTGTTCGGCCGCGCCTTCATGAAGAACGGCGATCCGGCGCCCGGCGTGCAGGGCGTCAAGGCCGGCCTGCGCGTCTATCCCTACAGCCAAGCGGGCGCGCCACCGCCGACGCGCTTCATCAACCTTTCCGGCAAGGTGATGAACACCATCCACGCCAACAACTATGCCTTCTTCGACGAGGTGAATCAGATCATCCAGGAAGAGCCGGCAGGGGCTTATGGCCCCGACATGACCGGCCTGTATGCAGCGATCGGCATGCGCAAGGGCCAGCCGTTCTCGCCGGACGCGCGGATGAAGGCCATCCTGACCGACGCGGTGGCCGTGGGCAACGCCACGGCGCGCGCCATCGACTTCGCCAACCGCGACCCCGCCACGCGCATCTATCCGGACCGGCACTGGAACACACCGTTCGTGGGTGGCAGCTATGAGTGGCTGAACGACGGCGCGCGCAATTTTGACGCCCGCACCATGTTCTTCTATGCCGCGACCATAGACACGCCGGCCATGGCCGTCGCCATGCCCGGCATCGGCTCGCAATACGCCGCGGCCAACTATGACGCGCAGGGCAAACCGCTGGACGGAAGCCGCCAGTACGTGCTGCGTGTCCCGCCGAATGTGCCCGCCAAGGATTTCTGGTCAGTGGTGGTCTACGACACGCAGACGCGCTCCATGCTGCAGACGGACCAGCCGTTCCCCAGCCTGTCCAGCGAAAAGCAGCTGCATGCCAACGCGGACGGTTCGGTCGATCTTTACTTTGGCCCCAAGCCCCCTGCGGGCAAGGAACAGAACTGGATCCAGACCATTCCCGGCAAGAGCTGGATGGTGATTTTCCGACTCTACGGTCCCATGCAGCCCTGGTTCGACAAGACCTGGAAGCTCAACGATATCGAGTCCGCGCGCTAAAGAATTTTCACCCCGAACCACGACCGTCCCTTTCGTCCCCAACCTGAAGTCCGGAGACCGGAGCACCATGATGAACCGTACCCTGACCGTCGCACTGGCATTGGTTTGCGCGGGAGCCGCGCATGCCAAGGATGCCGCGCCCTATCGTTTCGAACGCGGCTATCCCACGCCGCAGACCTCGCAGCAAGTGCGCGCCGACCAGACGCTGCAGCGCGCCTTGATTGCCTATCGCTATTGGTATCCCACGGTTTCGATGGAAGGGATACTGAACGGCAATCGCGCCGTCGGTATCGAAGACGGCAAGCAATGGGGCATCGCCGCAGCCGGCCCCCGACAGGTCGGCTTCACGCTCAACTCCGACACGCCCTACGGCTCGGCCGTCATCGACCTGAGCCAGGGCCCCGTGGTCATCGAGCTGCCGCCCGGCCCCTACATCGGCCTGGTCAACGACCACAACCAGGGCTGGGTGCAGGATCTGGGATTGCCGGGACCCGACGCAGGCAAGGGCGGCAAGCACATCGTGCTGCCGCCGGGCTACGAGGGCAAAGTCCCCGAAGGCTATCACGCAGGACGCTCACCTACGCTGAAAAACCTGCTCGCACTGCGCTCCATGCCGGTGGGCGGGGACATACCCAAGGCACTGGACGCCTTGCGCTCGGTCAAAATCTACTCCTGGTCCGAGCAAGGCGTCGCAGGCCAACCATTGGCCGCAGTCGACACCACGCGCATGGCCATGGACAGCTCTTCGCTGAAATGGGAAGACAACATCCGGTTCTGGGAAGTCCTGAACAAAATCGTGCAGGAAGAACCCATCAACGCTGCCGCACGGCCTATGTATGGCTTGCTGGCCGAACTCGGCATCGAAAAGGGCAAGCCCTTCAAGCCGGACGCGAAGCTCAAGGAAACGCTGGCCAAAGCTGCCCGCCAAGGCCGCGACCAGATGCTGGTGGCCGCCTTCGACAGCGACCGTCCCGATCGCATGGCCTGGCCGGACCGCCGCTGGGAATGGACTGACCTGGTACCGGGCAGTGCGCAGTTCGAGACCCCGGCTGGCATGGACCTGGACGCCCGCGATCGCTGGTTCGCACAGGCCATTGTGGCCTCGCCCGCCATGTTCCGCCGCGACCCCGGCGCGGGCTCGCTCTACTGGCTGGGCGCGCGCGACGCGCAAGGGGCTTACCTGGACGGCGGCAAGCAGTACACACTTAGCGTGCCGCAACCGGTGCCAGGCAAACTGTTCTGGTCAATCACGCTGTACGACAGCAAAACCCGCTCGCAAGTGCAAACCGATCAGGACAAGGCCGCGCTGCGCTCCCTGTTCGAACTCAAGGACGTGGACCAAAGCAAGCCGCTCACGCTCTACTTCGGCCCCAAGGCGCCGGCGGGCCAGGAGAATCGCTGGATCAAGACCAATCCGGGGCAGGGCTGGTTCGCCTACATCCGCATCTACGGCCCCGAAGCGGCCGCCTTCGACAAGAGCTGGAAGCCGGGCGACTTCCAGCGCAGCGGCAAGTAGCGCAACAGAACGCCGATCGCGCCAACAGGCATGGCGCGATCGGCGCCTCAGCCCAGATACTCCACGTTGCCGCAGACGGAAATGCTCTGGCCGCTGATGATGGCGCCTGCGTCTGAACACAGATACGCCACCTGATTGGCCACGTCCTGCGGGCTGGTCATGCGGCGCAACGACACCTTGTCCACAAGCTGCTCGCGCATGGCGTCGTTGCTCACGCCGCCGGCCGCGGCGCGGGCCGCGATGACCCGCTCAACCCGGTCGCCCGACACCACGCCCGGCAGCACGGAATTGACGCGGATGTTCGACGGCCCCAGCTCCATGGCCCAGGTCTGCGTCAGGCCAGCCAACCCGAACTTGCTGGCGCTATAGGGCGTGCGCAGCGAAAAGCCCAGCCTGCCCGCGACGGACGAGATGTTGACGATGGACCCGCCGCCTGCCGCCCGCAGCAGCGGCACGGCGCTGCGCGCGCACAGGAAGGTTCCGGTCAGGTTGACATCCAGCGTGCGCTGCCACGCGTCCAGCGCGGTTTCCTCCAGCCGGTTGGTCGGGCCGGCCACGCCAGCATTATTGACCAAGGCATCGAGCTTGCCCCATTTCCGGGCCAGTTCGCCGAACATGGCTTGGACCTGCGCTTCGCTGGATACGTCCGTCACGCTGACGCCCAGGCTTGGATGCGCTGCGGCAGCGGCCTTGCAAGCCGCTTCGTCCATGTCGCAGACGTGCACCTCGGCGCCCGCCTCCAGAAACTTGCGTGCGATCGCCAAGCCTATGCCTTGCGCGCCCGCGGTGATGAGGACGCGCTTTCCTTGCAGTGAATTGCTCATGGCTTTTCCTGGTCAGAGCGCGAACTCGGGCCGGATTCCGCTCTTGAGCGGCAGTCCCAGGATCTCGCGCGCTTCGGCTGGCGTGGCGGGTTCCATGTCCATTTCACGGATGATGCGCACGATGCGCTCGGTCAATTGGACGTTGGTGGCCAGTTCGCCGTGGCGGTAGTACAGGTTGTCTTCCAGGCCGACCCGCGCGTGGCCGCCCAGCAGCAGGGCGGCCATGTTGGCCTCCAGCTGCGCGGGGCCGATGCCGCTGACGCAGAAGATGCTGTTCCTGGGTAGCAGATCCACCATCATCTGCAAATGCCGCACCGAGAACGGCATGGCGTTCTGGAAGTTGCGGTGCACGTTCATGACCAGGTTGATGAAGTGCGGCCCTTCGTCCAGTCCCTCTTCGATCAGCGTTGTGGCGTCCTGCAGGATATGCGTGGGGCTGAAGACTTCCCATTCGGGCTTGATGCCGCGCGCCTGCATGCCGGCGGCCAGTTCGCGGGCCTTGGTGAGCGGCGTGTTCATCAGGTATTCGCGGTCGCCGAACGCAAGGTTCAAGGTCGTGGCGTCCAGCGTGCACATCTCGGCGCCGGCGTCCATGCCCTTGAGCCGCTCTTCCCACAGGATCTCCCACGTGCCGGGAGAGGTTTCCTTGACCATGTCGCCATGCACGCCGCCGCCGGTGGAGTTGTTCAGCACGATGTCGCAACGGTCGCGGATGAGCCGGTTCATCTGCCGGTACACCGAAGCGTCGCAGGTCGCCTGGTCGTCGGGACGGCGTGCATGCAGCGCCACCACGCTGGCGCCCGCGTTATAGCAGCGGTACACGTCCTCCGCGATTTCCAGCGGCTGCGTGGGCAGGTGCGGATTCTGGCTTTTGAATGCCATGCCCCCGGTCGGGGCAATGGTCACGATGACTTTACGTTTGCTCATGAGGGTTACTTCCAGAGCGCGCAGCGGCTCTCTTCCTTGGTGGTGAATGCCTGGTTGCCGTCGATGGTCTGCACGACGTTGAAGTAGTCCCAGGGCTCCTTGGACTGTTCCGGCGTCTTGACCTGCAGCAAGTACATGTCGTGCACGACGCGCCCGTCCGGCCGCACCACGCCGTTCTTGATGTAGACGTCGTTCAGCTTGTTTTCGCGCAGATAGGCCAGCACGCGGTCGGCGTCGTCCGTGCCCGTGGCCTTGACCGCGCGCAGGTATTGCAGCGCCGCGGAGTAGTCGGCCGCCTGCAGCGAGGAGGGCATGGCCTTGCGCTTTTCAAAGAAGGCGCGGGCCCAGGCGCGGGTCTCGTCCGACGCGTTCCAGTACCAGCTGTCGGTCAGGTACATGCCTTGCGAGGCGGGCAGCCCCATGGCGTGGATATCGTTGATGAACATGATCAGGCCGGCCAGGCGCATGGTCTTGGTGATGCCGAACTCGTTGGCGGCCTTGATCGAGTTGGTGGCATCCGCGCCGGCGTTCGCCAGGGCCAGGATCTCCGCCTTGCTGCTTTGCGCCTGCAGCAGGAACGAAGAAAAGTCGCTGGCCGACAGCGGATGCTTGACCGATCCCACCACCGTGCCGCCGCCGGCCTGGACCACCTTGGTCGTGTCCGCCTGCAATGCGTGGCCAAAGGCGTAATCGGCAGTCAGGAAGTACCAGCTCTTGCCGCCTGCCTTGACCACGGCCGCGCCCGTACCGCGCGCCTGCGCCACGGTGTCGTAGGCGTAGTTCAGCGTGTAGGGCGTGCATTGTTCATTGGTCAGCGCCGGCGCGCCCGCGCCCACCACGATGATGGGCCGCTTCTTGTCAGCGGCGACCTTGGACATGGCCAGCGCCGTACTGGAATTGGTGCCGCCGATCAGCATGTCCAGACCTGCCTGGTCAAACCATTCACGCGCCTTGGCCGAGGCGATGTCCGCCTTGTTCTGATGGTCGGCCGTCAGCAGCTCGATCTTCTTGCCGTTGATCTCGCCGCCCATCTCCTGGATCGCCATCTTGATGGCCTCGGCGCCGCCGGGGCCATCCGGCCCCGAGTACACGCCCGACATGTCGGTGATGAAGCCGATTCGAATAACATCGTCTGAAATCTGCGCCTGGACCGCAGGGGCGTGCAGCAGCGTCACGGCCAGGCCGCAGGCCAGGGCGCTGCGGGACATCATGCCTTGCATGGGCAACATGCTTGTCTCCTCTTGTGGGTTTTGGCGTCTGGCACCTCGGCTATTCTGGTGCCGGCCCCAGACCGCGGACAGTCATCATGGTGACAAAGCGCCCTAGGGTTTACCTGAGCGGCGCCACAACGGCTACGAAGGAGGCACACATGGGCGAACGGCTTGCCGACGCCGGCGACGAACCCTTGAGCGCACGGCGGCGGCGCGCGCAAGGCGCGGTGGACAAGATGCTTGACGTCGTCCCTTGGTACAAGGGCCTGCCGGAACTCGAACGCGACCTGATCCGCGCCGAATTGCGCGTGGTGACCCTGGCCGCGGGCGAGTTCCTGTTCCGCGCGGGCAGCCGTTCGCCAGGATGGTACGGCGTGGTGCAAGGCCTGGTGAAATGGTCCTCGCCCGGCGCGGACGGCAAGTCCCTGTCCCTGGCCGGCTTCAGCACCGGCAGCTGGTTCGGTGAAGCCACCATGATCCGTCGCGAGCGGTTCGAGTACGAGGTGGTTGCGCTGCGGCCCAGCCAGATCGTGATATTGCCGCGCGAGACCTGTGAACGGCTCTGGAACAACAACATCGAATTCACCAAGGCGCTGATGATGCATCTCGCGCAGCGCGTGGACTGGCTGATGAGCAGCTTCACGTCCAACGTGCTGCTCGACGTCGACACGACGGTGGCGCGCGCGGTCGCCGCGCAGTTCAACGCGGAAAGGCATTCCGGCACCAATGGGCGGCTGAAGGTCTCCCAGGAAGAAATCGCCGGCCTGTGCGGCATTTCGCGGCAACGCTGCAATGCAGCGCTTGCGCGACTCGCCCGCGCGGGCGTGCTGGAAACCTACTATGGCGGGCTGGCCATCCTTGATGTGGACGAGTTGCACCGGCTTGCCAATGTCAAGAAGAGCGCCTAGGAAGCTGGCGTCGACGGTACAAGAAAAGATGCCAGTCAGAACAGAAATTCTGTCTTTGCGCCTGTTGGGGACAACTCTATAGTTGCCGCGGAAAAAAACCAACCGCTTATCCGCACTTGAGGAGTTCCCATGAAAGCCCCGTCCGCGCCCTCTGTTTCGCTCCTGGAGCCCTATGCCGGCGCAGAGGACCTGCCCCTGTACACGACCACCGTCTCCGTAACCGGCGGCGCCTCCGGACACGGCAGATCGTCCGGCAGAGCGGTCTCCAACGACGGCGAACTGGAACTCGAACTCAGGCTGCCCAAGGAGTTGGGCGGCAATGGCGGCGGCACCAATCCCGAGCAATTATTCGCAGCCGGCTTTGCCGCATGCTTTCATGGCGCCATGAAGCTGGTCGCCACGAAGAACCGCGTCCCGCTGCCGGCGGATTTCGCCATCCACTGCACCACGACTTTCGCGCGCGAAGCCTTCGACGGCCTGTTCTGCATCAAGGCCAGGCTGGAGATTTCCTTGCCCGGGCTGCCCAAGGACGTCGCCCTGGCGTTGGTCCACGAGACGGAATCGATCTGCCCGTACTCGAAGATGGCGGACCAGGGGATCGCGTCGTCGGTGCATCTCAGCTGAAAGCCAGGCACCCTCGCTCGAACGGGACCGGATGCATCAATGGCAGCGGTCCTGTCACCGACCTTCGACTTGCCGCGTCTTCGTCACATACGCGATCGCTGCAAGCGCCGCACACCCGCCCAGCAACACATCCAGCCTTTGCCCTCGTCCGGCAAGGACCAGCCCAACTCCAAGCAGGTTGTAATAGACCAGGCTCAGGATCGCGCCAGCAGTCCCCGCGACATGCACATAGGCGCATAGTGCATGCGCCAAGACGTTGGGAATCGCGATCGCGTAGGCCGCCGCGATCAAGGCCATTCCGATGAGAAACGCGGAACTCCCGATAAGCGCGGCGACCAGCGCCGCACCTAGCGCCATCAGACCGATACCCAGCAGGACGAGGCGTTCGGACGCTACCCCCCGCCGCAGCAACGCCGTGTTGAGGGCTGCGCCGCACAGCGATGCCGCGGCCAGCGCCAGGCCGCTTTCACCGAAACCCAACCAGGCCTCCTGCGAGCGGGCGAAAAGAAAAGGACCCAGCTGGTAATAGCCGAAGATCGCCAGGTTGAAAATGGCGATCAGCGTCGCGCTGCGCCAGATCGCCCGGTCTTGCAGCATGGCGCGCAGCGTCGGCCAGAAGGGCGCCGCCGTGTGCGGCAGAGGCCGAGTTTCCGGCCAGCGCAACGCGCTGGCCCCCAGCAGCGCCACCGCGAGCAGGACAAGCGCGAGGAAAACGCCCTGGACCCCGCCGGCCGCCGCGATCTCTTGACCGGCATACATGCCGACGGCAGGGCTCGCGGCCAACGCCATTCCCAGAATCGAGAAGACGCGGGCCAACGTCGGACCCTGATAGCTATCCCGCAGCGCCGTCTGCGTTACGATTGAGCCCGCGGCCGCGCCGAAGGCGCAGATCAATCTGGCCGCGAGCAACTGCGTGAAATCACCCGCCGCCATGGCCCAGCCCGCACCCAGCGCGTATAGCGCCAGTCCTGCCAGCAGCGCCGGTCGGCGGCCCCGGAAATCGCACAGACGCCCCCAGACCACCACGCCAAAGGCAAAGGCCACGAACCACAGCGACAGCGTCTGCGCCGCGTCCTCGGGCGTGGCTTGATAGGTGGCGGCGATCAGCGGCAAGGCGGGGCTGTACATCGTCTCGACGATCTGCGGAAAACTCAGCAGCAGGATAACGAGCACAAGAGGCGGACGGCGGAACATGGCGGTATCGGTAAACGTAGAGCCCGTTTTTTAGCCGGGCGCTGCCGTCGCCGTTGTAGCCAGGAAGACAATAAACATCGGAACTCGGACAAATGGCCAGGCTTGCACCCACCGACGCATTCAACCCCGACGCCATGGCCCAGCCGGTGACGGGCATCGCGTCGCGCCTGATACGGCACGATTCCGGCCCGCATAGCCACGGCCGGGGCCAGCTGCTGTTTGCCCATGCGGGCTCCATACGCCTCGCAATGCCGGGGTTGATCGCGGTGCTGCCTCCGATCCGCGTGGCGTGGATACCGCCAGGAACCGAACACCGCGTCCTGATCCGCGGCGAAGTCGAGTACCGCTCGATCTATCTGGACCTGGCGCGTGTCGCGGCGCCGGCGGCCGCCGCCGCCATACTCTCGATGACGCCGCTATTGCGCGAGGTCTTCGAGCGCATCAGCCTGGAACCCTTCGACACCGACTGGTCCCAGGGCGCGCCGCGCAACCTGCTGGCCGTCTGCATGGACGAATTGCGCGCGGCAAGACGGGAACCCATGCTGCTGCCCGTGCCCACGGACCGCCGCCTGGCCGGTCTGGACCTGGAGGAACTGCCGCCCGAACTGGAAGCCCTGTCGCAACGCGTCGGCGCGAGCGCGCGCACCATTACACGCATCTTCCAGCGTGAGACCGGCATGAGCTATCAGGCCTGGCGGCAGCTCTGGCGCCTGCTGCGCGCCGTGGATCTGCTGGTTGCGGGCCAGAGCGTGACCGCAGTGGCGTTCGATCTGGGCTTTTCCAGCGACAGCGCGTTCATTGCGTACTTCCGCCAGATGACGGGGGAAACGCCGGGGCGGTATGTACTCAACGAGCGATGAATTGCAGTAGCCTCTACGCACGCGGCAAAGCTACGCGGCGAGCCTGTCCGCCGCCGCCTGCAAGCCGCCGAGTATGCCGTCTGCCACCGCCTGCGGAAATCCGGGCGGCAATCTGGCGCGGACCATGCGCACCGCCTCGGGCGTGCGCGCGATCAGATCGTCCACGACGAACTGGACTCCCTGGCCGTCCGGCGTCACGACGCCATGTCGCGCGCCCACCGTCAGCCAGTGGCGCCGCTGGATGTCGCGCATGCGCCAATGCGGGTTCTTCGAACGCACCGCCATCGCCATCTTCGCGCGGACGGGCGACAGTTTGCCTGGCCCTTCGCCCAGGATCGGATAAGCGGACAGCACGTCGTATAGCGGCGTAAGTTCGTAGGCCCCGCCAGGCCGCAGGAACAGGCTGAAGTTCTTCGCGTGGCCGTCCGTTGCGCACAGCATCCAGAACAGGACCTGGGCCTGGAAAAACGTCCGCCGGTCTTGCTCTGCGTGGCGCGAGGTTTCGAGCAGACTCATGATGCGGTCGATGCCGGGTCCGCCGTCCGCCTCGTACTTCAGGTGCGGCGGGGTGCCGGTGGCCTGGCACATGTCTTCCTGCGGCAGGCGGATGAGACTACGCTTTCCGTTTTCGGCGTCCTGCCAGCGGCGGTCGAAACGTTCGACGGCGAGCACCTTCACGTCTTCGAAGCTGAGTACTTCCGTGCGCGCCACGGGCATGCCGTAGGCAGCCAGGATCTCCGAGCACAGCCATTCGTTTTCCACCGATTCGCTCAGGTCGAACTTCATATTGCCGACCAGCCCCAACGGCAACTTGAGGATGTGAGTCGTCGGCGTGGCGCCTTGGGGCAAGCACCATTGCCCGTCCATCCGCAGCAAGGCGGTCTTCTCTTGCGCACCTGCGATGGAAATGCGGAAATCATCCTCAGCGATGGCCAGGCCGCCGAGAGGCGCCGGCGCCAGAACGCTGCGCAACAGCTGCGCAACCTGGGCATCGTTCAAGGGCGAGGCTTGCACCGACGTCACGTCGGCAGGCGCTGTTCCCGCAGGCAGGATCTGCAAGGCGCCCGCGCAATCGCGGCCGATCTCGGCAAGCAAGGCGAACGCGTCGGTCGAGCCTGCCCGAAACCGGCGCGCAACCCGTTCGCGGATTTCCTTGCTGTCGGGCAGCAGGTTTTCGAAGTATGCGCGGACGACGTCGCCCCGATGCGGGCCATTGCCCGGCGTGAAGGGCAGGGACAGCGACAAGGGCCTGCCCGGCGCGGAGGCGACCCAGTCCTTGTCGTACTGCAGGACCTCGCCGGCGTGGGGTCGATTGCTCCACTCTCCGACATAGGTGCCATTCATCCATAGGCCCAGGACCTGCGTGTGTGAGCGTCGCCCCATGGCTTTACCAGCTGGGTTCGGATGTTGTTTCGGGTCCCGGCTGCGCCCCTTGCTGGCGCAATACCATTTCGACCCCCAGGATGCTCAACAGCTGCAGCAGCCGGTCTGCGCTGACCTTGTCGGCATTGCGCTCCAGGGCGGACAAGGTCTGTTGTGTGACCCCAAGGCGCAAGGCCGTGGCCGCCTGGGTCAAGCCGGCCTCTTTGCGGAACCCCTGGAGCAGGGCCGGCAATTGTGTCGCGGTGCGTACGGTGAAATCCATAATACAAATCCCAAGCTGTATTTCAGATATACAAAGTCTAGGCTGTAAACCTGAAATACACAATGTGATTTGTGGTTCTTTTACAGCCTATGATTTGTATTTCTTAAAAACAAATCATAGGCTGTATTTCACCGATAACGCCAGGCTTCAACTCGCATGGTCCGGCTCCGCTTCTGCGAACCGTGCGACTACCGGCCTGCTGATCCCCCGCAACCCGTCCCGATCCTGGACACCGGCAACGGCGTATCGCCGCCCGTATTCCCCGCGTACTTGCGGATCTTCTCCGCCAGCTCCGTCGTAGGCTTTTCGTAGCCGTAGCAATAGGGCGGCGTCGGCGCAGCCTCGGGCCGGTAGTCCTGCAACACCGGCTTCGCATCGCCCAGGTACAGATTGTCCTTCAGGCGCAGGAAGGCCTTGTAGTCCCGCGTATAGCCGTGTTCGTCCTTCCGCGTTTCATAGGCGCCGCGGTCCGATTCGCCGTTTTCCAGCGCGCTGCGCTTGGCGGCGATGGGAATGTAGTGGCAGTAGTTCACGTTGATGCCTTCCACCGTCGGGAAGAACTCGGGCTCCACGCATTTGCGTTGCGTGGAGTTCTTGAAGATGTTGCCTTCGACCAGCGCCTTGGCCTCCAGGCTGAAACTCATGCCGTAGAAATCCCAGTCTTCCAACAGATTGTTGAAGAGATGGAAGGTGCCGAATTGCCCGCGCGGATTGCGCTGCACGGTGTTGAGGAAGTAGTTATGGTGCAGCGTCACGCGCGCGATCGAATCGCGGTCGTAGTTTGCGTAAAGGTTCTTCGAGGTGATGTTGTTGAGCAACATGACCTTGTTGGAATTGTGGAACTTGGTCCATGAGATCGTCACATCGGTCGAACCGTTCTTCACGTTCAGCAGCCGGTCCGACATCCGCGACAGATCCATGTGGTCCACCCATACGTCGCGGCTGTTGTTGGCCACGTTCACCGCTTGCGTCAGCCGCGACAAGCGTCCGTCTATGGTCAGGTGCGTGAGGATGACGTTCTTGCTGCCATATACGCCCAATCCGTCGTCGATCAGGGTCACGCGCTTGCCGCGCCCGTCGATGGTCGTGTTGGACGGCACGCGCAGCTGCTTATCCAGGACAATGGTCATGTCGGAGGCGAAGCGTATCCAGGTGGGTCCCTTCTTTGCCTGCGCGAGCGCGGCGCGCAGCGTTCCGGGACCCGAGTCCTGATCGGACGTAACGTCGATGAACTTTCCGCCCAGGCCGCCCGTGGCCTGGGCGCCGTAGCCCTCGCGCTGCTGCAGCAGCGCGGCGACGGACGGACAATGCTCGTCCGGACTTTTGCATGCGTCGGCGGCGGCCGCAGCCCCGCCGTACGACATGGCCAGGACAAGCAGCCAGCGCGCGGTCTTGATTGCAGCCTTCATCGGCATTCGCTCCTATTGCTGCGCGGACTTGTCCGCGGCCGTGACGTGGCGCCAGATGCCGCCGCTCAGGCGCAGGTTTTCCGGAGGACCGGCAAGATGCTCCCTGAGCCGTTCGAAATAGGCCTGCTGCCAACGCAGGGAATACGCCTCGGCGTCCTCGCCAGGCTTGGGCGCGGGCAACATCTCCAGCGTATAGGCGACGCGACCGTTCTCCCAGCGCGGTGCGTAGAACACCGAGGGCACGCCCATGCGATGCGCGAGGTGGGCCGCGAAGCCGGAGTACGTCACGTCCTGTCCTTCGAAGGTGGTCCGTGGCGCCGCCGGATTGGCCGCCCCGTCTATCGCCAGGCATAGCACATAGCCCGAAGTCAACGCGCGCATGCAGGCCTTGGCGACCTGCGCCTCGGTCTGGTCGGCAGTGGAGATCAGGGCTGCGGAGTAGCTGCTCTGCGCGATGCTGGGCGCGGTCGCCAGCCAACGCGACGGAATGCCCACCAGTTCCAGCGCCATCAACCCGGCGTACATGGGACCGACGTGCGCGGTGGCCACCACCACGCCCTTGCCCCCCGCCAGCAGCGGCGCAAAGAAGCGTTCGCCGGTATCCAGCTCTCCCAACACCTGCATGGCTTCTTCGACGCTCTCCTCGCGGCATTCGAGCCAGTCGAACAGCAGGTGGTCCACCAGGTGGCCCCAGCGCGCACGGCGCTCCCATTGCGCGCGGTCGATACTGGTGTCGCCGCGCATCGACCAGGCCCAGTCCAGGCGCGCCTGCGGGATCGGGGCGGTGTGCAGCCGTTCCTCCAGCTGCGCCATGGCCTCGTCGAAGGTCGCCGGCAGCCGCTGGCCGCGTTGCGCCACGTACTGTCCAAAGAGCGCCTCGGCCTCCTGCTTGCGCCCCGCCTGCGACAGCGCGCTGATGGCCGCGCGCTGCCAGAGCTGCTTTTCGGGCGACTTCTCCAGCAGATGCATCATCTGGTCGGCCGCCGCGTCGTACTGCAGCGTGTAGCGCAGCGCGCGTGCGTAGAAAGCCCGCGTCTGTTCCAGGTCTGGCGCCAGGTCGATGGCCTGCTTCAACGGCGTCAGGGCTTCCTTGTAACGTCCGGCGCGCAGCAGGGTCTCGCCATGCAACGTCAGCAGCCTGACATCCGTGGGCGCCGCGCTCAGGCCGGCCTCGAAGTGCGCCAGCGCATGCACCTTGCGGTCATTCTCGTTGCCGCGCCGCAGATGCGCCAGGCCCAGGGACGAGCGCAGGACCGCGCAGTCGTGGCCCGCGTCCAGGGCTGCGCCGCCAAAGCGGATCGCCGCCTCCACCCTGCCGTCATCCAGCAAGGCGCGCACCGCCATCGTCGCCACGCGCTCGTTGGGCAGTTCTCGCGGGTCCAAGGCGGCAGCCATGCCGGCCGCCTCGACCGTATCGCCGTTGCGCACGAAAGCCATCAGCCAAGGGTAGGCTTCGCCGGGTTCGTTTTCCGCCAGGTTCCGGGTCGCGCGTGCGACCTCGGCAGCCTCGGCCACACGGCCGGCCTGGACCCGCAACTGGATGCGCGCCGCATGCAGCGCCGCCGCGCCGGGTTCGATGCCGGCGGCGGCGTCCGCCTCGGCGATGGCGCGGTCCCATTGCTCGGTGCGTCCGAACAGGCTGGCGAGCAGGCGGCGCTCGTCGGCGCGCGCGGGATAGACCGCGACCATGATCTCCAGCGCGGCGATCGCGGCGCCTAGCTTGCCTTCCCGCACCAGGGGCGAAACCAGCAAGCGGCGGGCGTCGCGCCAACCGTCCGCGGCCTCGCGCAGCGCCGGCTCCAGCATGGGCATATCGTTCAGCGGCTCGGCCGCGGAATGAATCTGCTTGATCACGTCACGCAAGCGTGCCGTGGCATCAGTGCCGGCGGGACGATCCGCAATTGCCGTATCAACCATGACGCAATCCCCTCAACAACGCCAACGCCACCCGAGCGATGAACATCAGCACAAAGCCCAGCGCCAGCGCCTGCAGCAGCAGGATTCCGGTACGCGGACTGCTCGGGCGGTCCGTGGGTACTGGCTGCGCGATGATGGACAGGTAGCGTTGCAGCCGCAGCGTGTCCGTCATGGCCTGCTGGTAGGTCTGCTGCGCCAGGGTCAGGTTCGAATCCGCGAACGCCTGGGCGTTGCGCAGCGCTTCATAGGACTTGAGCTGCTTCGCTTCCGTATTGCCCGCGCCGCTCAGGCGCTGGCGCACGGCCGCGATCCGCTTCTTCAGGGAAGCCACCTGCATCTCGGCGGGCCGCAGCATGAAATGGTCCTTGTTGCCCAACGCGCGGATCTTGTCGAGATTGATCTGCGCGGTGTTGAGCTCCCCTTCGAGCTGGCTGGACAGGTTCAGCAGCATCGTCACCGTGGCCGTGGGATCGATATTGCCGTGCGTGGTCCGCCATGCTGTCAGCGTTTCCCGGGCGGCCAGCGCCTTCTGCTCCGCGAGCTTGACCGCCTCCTCGCTCACTTTCAGCTTGTCGGCGACGCCTTTCTCGTTCATCGAGCTGACGAAGCTCTCGGCCAGCTCGATCAACGCCCGGGACAGCAGCGCGGCATCCTCAGAGGAAAACGCGCTCACGCGCAGCACGTCGATCTGTTCCAGCGCGTTGAAGGAGACCTTTACCGAGGCCTGGTAGGCGCGATAGAGATCGTCCTCGCTTGAGTCCTCTGCAAGATGATTCACAGGGTCCATGCCCGCGCGGATCAGGTACTGGCGCAGGCCGACCTTCTTGTCGAGCTGCTGCATGGCATCGCGCGACTTGAGGAAATCGGCGACCGCCCAGCCATCCACGAAGCCGCCGAGCATGCCGCCCGCGTTGCCCGTGGTCAGCAGGCTGGCCGCAGCCCCCCCGCCGCCTTGCTGCCCGGAGGCCGACTGCACGAAAAAGCGCGATTCCGCCTCGTAGCGGGGCGTGGCGAAGAGCAGCAGATACGCCAGGGCGCACGCGACCGGCGCCAGCACGATGAGCGTGTTGATCCAGCGGTGACGGCGCCGCTCTCGCAGCGCCGATTGCCGCTCGCGGCGGCGGCGTTCGATTTCGGACCTGCCCTCAGAGGCCGATTCCGCCCTCATCGAAGCCGCCTCCGAGGACGTCGTCGCCTGTGCCGGATTCGCTCCTTGATCGTCGCGGGGGGAACCTGCGGATGCACTGGTCGAGGTCGTCTTCGATGCTGAGTGCGCTTCGTTCATAAATCAAACCCTTGAAGCAATAGTCCGCCAACTGATTCTGGCGGTAACTGGAAAGAATGAGTGTCCGGCCGACCAGGCGCTCTTCGAACAGAGCCAGCCACAGGCGGGTGAAACGGCAAGGCTCGAAAGGGATGGCCCCTTCGATCACGTAGACATCGAACGCCGGCGCCAGCGCCAGCGCGAAGGAAAACTCCTGCCGCGCGTAGAGCGGCCAATGCTCCATGGGCTTGGCCAGGGTCCTGGGATCGCTGACCAGGTCCGCGACCAGTTCATGCGTGGCATCCGCGTCGATCTCGTACATCTCGCTGACGAAGTCGATCATGCTCAGGCCGTTGGCCTTGCCGCGGATGAATCCCTGGCGGCCTATCGCCCAGGACACGTTGCCATCGTGCTTGACGAAGCCCTGGCGCGGCGGCCGCAGGCCGCACAGCACATCGACGATCTGGCGATGCAATTCCGGCGCGGGCGACAGCAGCGCATAGCGCCCGACCGGAATATCGAGATCGACATTGGAAAGCAGCGCTTGCCTGCTTCCGAATGCATAGGGCTCGTCAGTGACGCCATTGAAATGGATCATCCACTTCCCTCACATCGGCTGGACGTTGGAACGGGCCAGCCGCTCGGCCGCCAACGCAAGCACCATCAAGAAAACCAACGAGGTCAGGAAGTATCCCAAGCTCGCATCGTGCGAGGCGTAAGCCTCGAAATACGCGGAACGCAGCAGCTGCATGCCGTGCGCCAAAGGCAGCCACAGCATCCAGGGCCGCAGGTTCTCCGGCAACTGTTCCGAAACAAAGAACACGGCCGCGAAGATCTGCAGAAACCGTTCAATGATCGGCGCGAGCCTGAGAAAGAAATGCCAGTAGGTCGCGATCGATCCGAACAACACGCCCAGCGCAGCCCCGAAGCATCCCATCAATACGACGAAAAGCAGAAAACCGGACCAGCTTTTCGGCAGCGTCACGAGTTCCAGCGCATGGCCCGCGCTGATCAGCACCAGGAACACCACCAGATATACCGACACATAGATGAACGCCTGCACCAGCGCGCACATCAAGGGAGTAACGCCCTGGAAGTTCAGCAAACCGCGGGCAGATACGTAGGCCGTGCTGCTCCGGAAGGCGATCTGCCGGAACATGATCCAGGTCGTCGCGCCCAGCAGCGAGAACGTCTGCACGTCCATGCCCATGATGTAGTGCGTGCCCATCAGGATGTACAGCGACGAAATCAGCGTCAACAGCACGACCGGGCCCACCAGCGCCCATACCAGGGCGATCCGGCTCTCGCCATGCATCACGCGCAGCTGGTAGATGAACATCGCCAGCAGCGTGCGGCCGACCGGCCGGACCTTCACGGAATGGCTCGGATCATGTCCTTCATGCAGGTCCTGCAAGCGGGCCCGCAGTATCGCGAGATCGCCGGCCTCGTCCTGCGGCACTTCGACTTCCAGCGCAATGTCGTTGCGCGAGGCGTGGCGGCGCGCTTCGCGCGCCTCGTCCTGCTTGCGGCGATCCACGCGGCGCGCATGCGCCGCGGCCAGCCGCTCGTCTTCCGCCACCAGCTTGGCTGGCATGTAGCCGGGCGCGAACACTTCGACGCCGTCGCGGATATCCATTTCCAGCAGGCGCACGATGACGCGCAGGCGCCGGCGCGAAAAATCCGCCAGCGTCTCATCGACGTTGCTGCGCGCGATCTCCGCGTCCAGCTCCGCCTGCACCGCCTCGTACACCGCCCGCCGGGCAGCCACGGAGTCGTGCGGCTCGCCCTGCAGGCGCGCGACCAGGGGCTTGAGCAGGACGGCCGGCGTGGCCTTTGCTTCAAACAATGCCGCCGGATCCAGGCGCCATGCCGCGACGCCGGCTCCTACTGCGTAGCTACTGTCCTTACGGCGCGAACGCCAGCCCTTGATCCTGTCCTCGTTACTCATCGACACGCTATTGGCTTATGCCGGACGAGCCGCCCGAGTCGCTGTCAATGGCGCGCGTGGCGCTGAAGCCGGCGCTCATCGTGACGCGGAACGCGGACAACACCTTCTGCACCTGCGTGAACGGCGCATCCGAGATATAGATGGCCTGGCCTTCCTGCACGGTGAATTCGCGCGCCAGCGCCACTTGCTCCGGACGCGTTAGATCGAACTGATAGACCACCGGCAGCAGATCCGGCTTGCCCTCGGCGCCGGCCTTCGCAGGCGTGAACAGGAACACGGAACGCGGGTCCGCCAGCTTGTCGTCCAGGCCGCGGGAATCCGCCAGCGCATCCAGCACGCTGTAGTTGCGCTTGCTGATGGCCACGCGCCCCTGGGTGCCGGCCGCGCCCAGCACGGTCAGGTACTCCTTCGAGTCATAGGCGGTGATGACATCGCCCGCGCGCAGCAGGATGTCGTTGTTCTGGTTGCGGTAGATATCCGACAGCCGCACCGACGCCACCTGGTTGTCGCGGCGCAGGCTGATGACGAGCTGTTCGGGGTTCGTCTGCACCGGCGCGGCCTGGGCCAGCGCGCTGCTCAGGCGCTGCGAGGTCTGGGTGATGGGATACATGCCGGGCTTGGTCAGGTTGCCCTGCACCGTCACCATCTGGCCGCGCGCGTCTGCGGCGCGCGTCACGCTCACGTCGGCGCCGACAACCAGCCTGGCCAGACGAGCGACGACGGCATCATGCAGCTGCGCCAGAGTCATGTTGGCGGCGTGGAACTTGCCGAGGATGGGAAACGTCACGTTCCCTGCCGGGTCGATCTCCTGGTTGCCCAGGTCGCTCACGCCGGAGGGGTCCGCCGCGAACACGCCCAGCCCGCCGCGCTCCCAAACCTTCACATTGATGCCGTCGCCGGGAACCAGGCGGTCGAATCCGGCCTGCGTGAGATCGCGGTAGCGCACGGGAAAATCGGCCACATCGGGCACCCGGCTGGCCTGCACCAGTTCGCGAGAGACGGGCATCACGATGACGTCCTTGTCATCGTGCGCGCCCGTCATTTCGCTCAGCATCGGGCCGGAACGGGGCAGCTGGCACCCCGCGAGAGTCAACGTGGCAAGAACCACCATGGTCAGGGCTGCCTTGCGTCGCAGCCCTGAACCCGGGACGTACATATGCATAAGATCCTTTCGTTTCCGCAGCTTGATCGGTTGGACGCCAATCAGGCTTGCATCAGGCGCATGGGTTCGATATCCATGCGTTCGTCGTTCTCGGACACCACGGGCATGCACAGGCCCATGAACTTGGTCAGCATGGCGTCAAGCGAGAACAGCTTCTGCGCGCGGTGACGGCTGTGCTGCCTGAGCTGCTCGTTGCTGCGCACCTGGTCGACCATGGATGCGACTTTCTCGCAGGCCTCGTGCAGATCCGGGTGATCCACGCAACTGAGCAGATGGCCGGTTTCGTTCTCCACAAAGCACTCGCCAGCGCCGCCAGCCGGAGTCGAGATCACCGGCACTCCCACCAACTGGGCTTCGATCAGCACGTTGGGCAAGCCTTCGTAGCGCGACAGCAGGACGCTGGCATCCATTTGCGAATACCAATAGCCCACGTGGTTGGAAAGACCGACCAGCAAGAGCCTGTCTGTCACGCTCAGCTCTTCGGCCAGGGCCTCGATGTTCTCGCGCAGCCGTCCGTCTCCAACGATGACGAAGCGCGCCTGCGGCCTGTCCTTCAGGTACATCGCCGCCAGCTTGATCCACAGCTGCGGCCGCTTGTCCGGTTCCAGGCGGAACACGCCGCCTATCGTCTCGGTGGCGTCGTTCGTGCTTTCCTGAAAGGCCTTCCACTTTTCCTCATCCACGGCCGAAGCGTCCGTCGACAGATCGGGCACGCCGTTGTAAAGGATGTGAAAGCGCGTGATCGGGATGCCCAGCCATTCCGAGTAGGCTTCCGCGGCCTTGCAGCTGTTGCTGACGAAAACCACCCCCGGCACCTGGGCCAGGGCCTGGTACAGCTCGGGATATTCTTCGCGGAAGCGGTCCTTGCGGATGTTCGGCGGCAGTCCGCGGAAGACCAGGTGTATGGTCGGGGCGCCAGCCAAAAGCGCCGCCAGCGCGCCGAACAGGCAGGTTCCGTCCTGCCACAGGCTCACCACGTCGAACGGGTTCTCGCGCAGCACAGGCGTAAGCCGGGTCACGCCGTAGTGCACCGGAGGCGGCAACTGTTCCAGCAGACGGCTCAGGCTGCCCTCGGGCATGGATTGATGGGACACCGACACGGCCGGCAGCTTGTTGATCTCCGTGACCGGAATCTGCGCCTTCACCAGCACCGGCAGGAAGAAATCCAGTCCCTGCTTCTTGGTGGAGCCCGCGGGCTCGGTGTGCTGCTTGACCATGACTTCGACTTTCTTCGGCATCATGATCACGTCTGCCGGCCGGCGCTCGGGCGACTCCGCCAGGCGGGTCAGTTCGCCCGCAAGCCGCGTCAGCTGGCGCTCGGCGCCGCCGGGGCCAAGACTGCCCGTGACCAGCGCCACCGACACCGGCTTCTCCGCCGACTGCTCGACGATCTTGCGGTCGCGGAAGTGCAGGATCGCATGCTTCATGGACACGATCCTGACATCCTTGCCCACCAGCCCCTCTTCCGACTCGAAGCGTTGGTAGAAGGCGTAGTCGCTGGCCAGGTCGTTGGCCAGCTCCGCCGCCTTGCTGCCAGGCGTCAGGTGCTTCATGACGGGCGCGATCGCGTCGAACGCGTCGGCCAGCAGCCCGCGCTTGCGCAGGCGCTTGGCGAACTCGACGCGCATGTTGCGGTCGGTGTTCTCGGAAATCAGCCGGCGAAAGAGTTCGTCGGACTGCTCGTGCGCGCGGATGTCGCTAAGCAGCTTGGCCCGCGCGAACAGGCGGTTGGGATTCTGCGTCGAGGGCGGCAGATGATGGTCGACCAGGGCCAGGGCCTCATCAATCTTGCGTTCCTTCACCAAGCGCGTCGCGCAGTAGCGGACGATCAGGAAATCGTCCGGGCACTCCTGCAACAGCGTGGCCCACTGCTCGGCCATGCCTTCGTTCAGGCCCGCCGCTTCCTTCAGCCTGAGCAGCAGGAAGCGGACCTTGGAGTCTGCCATGTGCTCGCGCGCCAGTTCCTGGGCGCGGGGCAGGTTTTCCTGGGCGACTTGAACCCGCACCGACGCCGTGACGATCTCTTCCAACCGGGCTTGCACCGCTTGCAGATCGGATGCAGCCTCCGCTCGCTCGGTAGTCACTGGGGGATTCATGCTGCCTTCCTCCGGTTGATCTTCTCGATCCACACGAGGCAGCGTTCGATGTAGTGATCGAACTGCGCCGGATTCTCGGAACGTTCCTGCAGCTTGCGCCAGTACGGCAGGGCCTGTTCGAATCGATGCAGGCGCATGGCGCCCACGGCGGCCAGGCGCAGGCCGATGGGGTCTTCCCGAACCAGCTTCAGGATGCGCTCGCCCAGGGCCAGGCGTTCCGTGGTGCTGGCCGAATCCAGTGCACGCGCTTCGGCGTACAGCACGGCGATGATGCGCCGCTTTTCATGGTCGACTTCCGACATGCCGGGCCAGGACTGCGCAACACGCTCCAGCAGGTTCCAGGCCGCCTGATGATCGCCGGAGGAAAGGATCTCGCGCGCGCCTCGGATGGCGCGGGGTCCCAGCCTGCCTAGCTGGCGCTGCGCTTCGTCCTTGGCGCCCTGGTCCGCGCCGGCATGGTCGAGCACGGTCTTGTAGGCGTCGATGGCCTCGCCATACCAGCCGCCGTGGAAGGCTACCCGCGCAAAATGCAGCTGGGTGCTGAACGAGGCGGAATCGCCGGCGGCAGCTTGCTCGAGGTGCCGCATGGCGGTCTTCTTGTCGCCTAGCGCGTCGGCCGCGCGGCCGCGCATGGCATGCAGTTCCGGGAAATCGATCTGGCTGTCCAGCGCGATGTCGGTAAGGTCGATGACTTCCTTGTGATTGCCCGCCACCAGCGCGGCCCGCACGCCCAGGCGCATCGCACGCTCGAAGGCGCGCTGGGCGCGCACGCCGGCCAGCGCATCCGGAGTCAGCAGGCGGTGCGCGCAGATGCGCTCCGCGGCATCGCGCAGGCGTCCTTCCTCCAGCGCGCGGTTACCTTCCTCGGCCCAGGCCTGCGACTGCGAATTCAGCCAGGCGACGATATCCTCATGCTCGCTGCTTGCCAGCTTGCACGAGACCGCCAGCGTGGCCGCGGCCATGATGCTGCCGCGCCACGAGGCTTCCTTGACCAGCTCCAACGCGTCGACATCATTGAGCACGGGCGACTCGGACGCCAGGTTGCGCAGTCCGGCGCGATCGCCGGCCAGCAGCCGGTCGCGCCACAGCATGGCGAAGCCGCGGCCATACGCGGGCATGGCCGCGCGGACCTCGTGGACCCAGCGTATGGCGGATTCCATATCGCCGCTGGCCTGCAGCAGCGCCAGCACGGTGTCGGCGGCTTCCACCGCGACCGCGTCTTCCGGGGACGAGATGCGGAACAGCTGCTTCCAGTTGCCCAGGGTCTCGTCCACATAGCCCAACTGGCCCGCGGAAATCGCCGCGATTCGCACGATTTCGGGGGTTTCGATCTCATCGCCCAGCAAGCCCGCGGCCAGCGAGTACGCCACGTCATGGCGTCCCAGCTTGAACTGGTTGCGCATCAGGATCTGCTCAGCCTTGCTGCCGGACGCCACCGCGCCGTCGGCGCTGCCCAGAAGCGCCAGCGAACCTTCGTAGTCGCCCAGCTCTTCCTGGATGCGCGCAAACAGCAGCGTGTGGTCGGGCAGGCCGGGATGGCGGCGCAGCACCTCGCGCACGCGGCGCGAGGCTTCGCGCAGTTCGCCCGAATCCCACAGCTTCTCGATGCGGTCGGCGCTTTCATCGGCGGAGAGCTTGGGCGCGGCGGGCTGCGTCGTCGACGCATCCAGGCGCGGACGCATGAACGTCTTGAACCACTCTGCGCACAGGCGTTCGGCGAAAACCGGCGTGTAGTGGGTCAGGTCCAGTCCGCCATTTTCCATGGCCTCGGCCTGGCCGATCTTGTTCATCAGCGGCGTCGGGTCGTAGCAAGGCACGCCGATGCGCTGCGCGCTGGCGAGCACCGCGGCGATCAGTTGCTGGCGTTGCTCGATGGGCGCGTTGTCCGGCGTCATGGCATTGACGTGCGTGACGAACACCACTTTGTCGCGGCCCAGCAGGGCGACCAGCTGGTTCATTTCCTGCTCGATCTCCTCATCCGTCTGGTCACGCTTGACGATGCGGGCGAGCAGGTTGCGGTCGTCCGGCGTAAGCGCCTTGAAGACCGGATCCTGGTCCAGCAGCGCGCGGCGCTCGGCCAGGCGGTCGGCGTGGGCCATGGACCAGAACATCCGGGTGCGCGTGCGGTCGGCGAAGAACTCGCTGAAGTAGCGCACCAGGTAGTTGGACTGTATCGGGTAGCCGTCTATGGTCAGCAGCTTGCGCGAAGACAGTTCGACCACGTAGAGGTCAGCCGGCTTGTGGGCGCCTTTGCGCGCCTGCTCGCCATTCGAAGGCCGGAAGATCACGCGCTGGACGTCGGCAGGGATGTCGCCCTGGCCGAACATGAATCGCGCCTGCTGCAGCGCCTCGGCGCTGGTGTGCACGAAACCGTAGTTGCGCCCGAGTTGCAGCTTGATCGGGTAGCGGCCCACGGCATCGCGCAGCGGCGTATGGATGCGGCAGGTTCCAATCGGAGCGGTGGTAAAAGCAGCCATTCGGAGGCTCTCCTCTAGTGATCGATAGTGAGCCTGAACTTAAAGAGTCCAGTACAGGAGGTCGGACTGAAGCCGTTTGCTGTCGAGCACGGACTTCAGGTCGCACACCATGCCGTCGCTCTTGACCAGCGTCGGCAGGTCGTCCCAAAAGGTGTCCATGGTTTCGCGGTGCGGCACCGCCAGGATCAGCACATCCATGTCGCGGAACTGGTCGCGCTCGACGAGCTTGATGCCGTACTCGTGCTCCATCTGTTCCCGATCGGCCATCGGGTCGCACGCGACCGGGGTGATGCCGTAGGCGCCCAGGGCGTTGTAAAGATCGACCACCTTGGAGTTGCGGATGTCGGGCACGTTTTCCTTGAACGTCATGCCCAGGATGCCGACGCGGGTCGTGGCATTGAGGCGGCCGTTGCGGGCCAGGGTCTGGACCACTCGCGAAGCGACGTGGCTGGCCATGCCGTCATTGATGCGACGGCCCGACAGGATGACCTCGGGGTGATAGCCCAGCTCCTGCGCCTTGGACGTCAGGTAGTACGGATCGACGCCGATGCAGTGACCGCCCACGAGACCAGGCGAAAACTTCAGGAAGTTCCACTTGGTGCCGGCGGCTGCCAGCACTTCCGAGGTGCGGATGCCGACCAGATCGCAGATCTTCGACATTTCGTTCATCAGCGCGATGTTGATGTCGCGCTGCGTGTTCTCCAGCACCTTCGCCGCCTCGGCGACCTTGATGGAGGAGGCGCGGTGCACGCCGGCGTCGATGATTTTCTCGTACACGCCGGCAATGACTTCCAGCGATTCCTCGTCCTGGCCGGACACGATCTTGACGATCTTCTCCAGCGGATGCTCGCGGTCGCCCGGATTGATCCGCTCGGGGCTGTAGCCCAGCTTGAAATCGACGCCGCAACGCAGGCCGGACACCTTCTCCAGCTCCGGTCCGCAGATTTCCTCGGTGGCGCCGGGATGGACGGTGGATTCAAAAACCACGATGCAGCCGGGGCGCAGCACGGGGCCGATCGAGCGGCAGGCGCGCACCAGCAGCGAAAAATCCGGGTTGTTCTTTTCGTCGACGGGGGTCGGTACGGCCACGACGAAGAAATCGCAGCCTTCCAGTTCCGAGATCTGGTCGGTGAACTGCATCGGGGAGGCAAGCAACACGTCGCGTTCGATCTCGCCGGTCCAGTCATCACCCTCTTTCAGCCGTGCGATTCTCCGCTTGTCCACGTCAAAGCCGATGACATCAAAGCGCTTGGAAAATGCGACGGCTACGGGCAGGCCGACATATCCAAGGCCACACACTGCGATTCTCTTTACCACGGGGGACCTCACTGTTTTCGTCGTGTCGAAGACACTAGAAATTGACACCCGGGGGCACGAAATCGATGCAGAATCGAATATGTTTGCCCCGGTTCGGGCGGGCGTATTGCTTAAGAATATTTACAGCTCGATACTTGATTAGGCGTACCAAGCGGCGAGCCAACGAATCGTATAGGTGGCAAACAGCAAAATTCTTTCTAAATATTTTTATTGCTGTGCAAGTAAGTCGGATTCGTCGCAATAAACCCCGGGAAATCCCTCAAACAATTACATTCATTACATAAACCGCAACATGACCGGCCAACGAGATTGTTAGCAAATATATAAAAGGGTTTTTGTTGGTCCGGTTTAACCAAAATGAAAAAACATAATGGCGGCGCGGGGTTATTTATTAATAGCTCGGCGCAATGTCATATTCAAAAACAGCCTGGCTACAGTCATTATTCAGAAATAACAAAGCCTGACTCCCGCTCCCCGGACAAGTAAGTATTCGCACACGCGCCGCCCCAAAAAGCAAAAAGCCCACCGGGCGGGTGGGCTTTTTGCTCGATATGGCAGCGACGGTCCGGCCTTACTCCACCGTCACGCTCTTGGCCAGATTACGCGGCTTGTCCACGTCCGTGCCTCGCGCGCACGCCGTGTGGTACGACAGCAGCTGCAGCGGGATGGTGTGCAGGATGGGCGAAAGCTTGCCGTAGTGTTCGGGCATGCGGATCACGTGCATGCCTTCGGCGCTCTGGATCTTGCTGTCGGCATCGGCGAAGACATACAGCTCGCCGCCGCGGGCGCGCACTTCCTGCATGTTGGACTTCAGCTTTTCCAGCAGTTCGTCCTTAGGCGCGATGGTGACCACGGGCATGTGCTCGGTCACCAGGGCCAGCGGGCCGTGCTTGAGTTCGCCGGCCGGGTAGGCTTCGGCGTGGATGTAGCTGATTTCCTTGAGCTTGAGCGCGCCTTCCAGGGCGATCGGGTAGTGCATGCCGCGGCCCAGGAACAGGGCGTTTTCCTTGGAGGCGAAGCGGTCGGCCCAGGCCATGATCTGGGGCTCCAGGGCCAGCACCGAGCCGATGGCCACGGGCAGGTGGCGCAGCGCCTTCAGGTGTTCGGCTTCCTGCTCTTCGGTCAGATGGCCACGCACCTGGGCCAATGCCAGGGTCAGCAGGAACAGCGCGGTGAGCTGGGTGGTGAAGGCCTTGGTGGAAGCCACGCCGATCTCGACGCCGGCCCGCGTGATGTACGACAGCTTGCACTCGCGCACCATGGCGCTGGTGGACACGTTGCAGATGGTCAGCGTGTTTTCCATGCCCAGCGAGCGCGCATGCTTGAGCGCGGCCAGGGTGTCGGCGGTTTCGCCGGACTGCGAGATCGTGACCACCAACGAGCGCGGGTTGGGCACGCTGTCGCGATAGCGGTATTCGCTGGCGATTTCCACGGCCACGGGGATCTTGGCGATGGACTCGATCCAGTACTTGGCGGTCAAGCCGGCGTAGTAGCTGGTGCCGCAGGCCAGGATCAGCAGGGAATCGACGTCCTTGAAGATCTTGTAGGCCTGGTCGCCGAAGAGTTCGGGCGTGATGGCTTCGATGTCCTGCAGCGTGTCGCCGACAGCGCGCGGCTGCTCGAAGATTTCCTTCTGCATGTAGTGGCGGTAAGGGCCGAGTTCGGCCGCGCCGGTATGCACGTGCACGGTGTGGACTTCGCGGTCCACGTTCTTGCCGTTGGCGTCCACGATCCAGACGCGCGAGAGCTGCAGGTCGACGACGTCGCCGTCTTCCAGGTAGATGATCTGGTCGGTGGTGCCGGCCAGGGCCAGCGCGTCGGAAGCCAGGAAGTTCTCGTTCTGGCCCACGCCCACGACCAGCGGCGAGCCTTGGCGCGCGCCGACCACGCGGTGCGGCTCGTCGCGGCAGAACACGGCGATGGCGTAGGCGCCATGCAGGCGGCGCACGGCGTTCTGCACGGCTTCGAACAGGTCGCCGGCATACAGGTGGTTGACCAGGTGCGCGATCACTTCGGTATCGGTCTGGCTTTCGAAGACATAGCCCACGGCCTGCAGCTCGGCGCGCAGTTCGTCGTGGTTCTCGATGATGCCGTTGTGGACCAGCGCGATGCGCGGCTCGTCGTTGCCCAGGCGCGAGAAGTGCGGGTGGGCATTGTGCGTGGCCGGCACGCCGTGGGTAGCCCAGCGGGTGTGGGCGATGCCGGTGAAGCCGCTGACCTTGTCCTGCGCAACCTGTTCGGCCAATTCGGCCACGCGTTGCGTGCTGCGCGTGCGGCGCAGATGGCCGTCGGCGTAGACGGCGACGCCGCAGGAGTCGTAGCCGCGGTACTCAAGGCGCTTGAGGCCTTCAACGAGGATCGGGGTGATGTCGCGCTGGGCGACGGCGCCAACAATGCCGCACATAGGAGAGTGCTCCGGTAAGTTCGTGTACCGACGCATTGTGCTCGTCCCCGCAAGAAATTTGATTTCTTTATGCAGTTAAAAATGGAAGTTAATTCCCTTACATGATTGTGATTAAATAATATTTCTTCCAGGTCATTTTTTTGAAATTAATCATGCAAAACGCACAGATTTCCCTGCCAGAGCTGGATGATCTGGACCGGCGCATTCTTGAACAGTTACAAGAAGACAGCTCGCTGACCAACCAAGAGCTGGCGCAACGCGTGCATGCCTCGCCTCCGACCTGCCTGCGGCGGGTGCGGCGGCTGGTGGATGAAGGGGTGATAGACAGGCAGGTGGCCATCCTGGCGGCGGAAAAGCTGGGCAGCACGCTGACCGCCATCGTCGAGATCACGCTGGACGTGCAGGCGGCTGAGAGCCTGGACGCGTTCGAGCAAAGCATGCTGGTCGAGTCCGCGGTGCTGCAGTGCTACCGGGTATCGCCCGGGCCGGATTTCGTGGTGATCGCGCAGGTGAAGGACATGCCGGCCTATCACGCGCTGGTGCACCGCGCTTTCACCGCGCAGGCCAACGTGCGCAATGTGCGCACGTTCTTCTCGGTGCATCGCGCCAAGTTCGAGACCCGGATAGACCTGCGGACCTGAGGCAGGTCGGATCAGCGGCGGGCGATCAGGCGCTCGAACTGCGCCAGGTAGCGGTTGCCCATCTTCTGCACGTCGTGCTCGTCTCGCACGTAGGCATAGGCGCGCTCGGTGACTTCCTGGCGGAAGGCCGCGTCGTCCAGGCAGCGCGCCATGCCCTGCGCCATGGCCTGGAAATCACCCACGGCGCACAGCACGCCGCGTCCGTCGGCCAGGCTTTCCTTCAGGCCGCCAGCATCGGTGGACACCACCGGCACGCGTTGCAGGAAAGCATCCAGCACGCTGCTGCCCAGGGCCTCTTCCTCGGAGCTCATGACGAACACGTCGAGGATGCTGTAGAAATCTTCCACGCCCTTGCGAAAGCCGGCGAAGCGATAGACGTCCTCGATGCCGAGCTTGCGCGCCTCATCCTTGGCCTGCTGCTCGCGGTCGCCGCCGGCGCCGAAGTGCAGGAACACGAAGTCGCGGCGCGTCTTGGCCAATTCGGCCACGGCGCGCACCAGCGTGACCGGGTCCTTGTCGCGGATCAGCGCGGCCGACGTGGCCATGACCTTCTTGCCGGCCAGATCGAATTCCCGCACCAGCTGGGCGACATTCTCGGTGTCGATCTGGTGCGGCTCGACGGCGCTGCGGATGATGACGGGCTCGATCCCCAGGCGGCGCGGCTCGCCAGCGGCCATCTCGCTGATCGCCACGAACAGGTCGGCGTGGCGCCACTTGAAGCCGGTCTTCCATTCGTCGCCGGGTTTGACCACGAAGGACGTGCGGCGGGAAAACGCCACCGGCCGGCGGTGCAGCCATTTGGTGAGGACCGCCCAGGTGATGGTGTTGGCGGTCTGGGCATGAACTATGTCGTAGCGGCCGGCGCCGGCCAGGAAGGCCAGCTGCCCCGGCACGTTGCGGCAGGTATGGGCCACGAAGCCCTCCTGGCGCGCGCGCTCGGCCAAGGGCGCGCCTTCGCGGCACATCACTTCGACGTCGTGGCCAGCCTTGCGGAATGCGCGCATGCAGTACAGCGTCTGCCGTTCGCCGCCGCGCCAGCCCTTCTCGAAGTTCAGCTGCAGGATCTTCATGCGCGGCCGATGCCCGAGTACTCGAAGCCCAGGCCGCGCACGTCCGCGGGCGTGTAGAGATTGCGGCCGTCGATGATGAGCGGGGTCTTGAGCAGGGCTTTGACGCGATCGAAGTCGGGCGCGCGGAAGACCTTCCATTCGGTCGCGATCAGGAGCGCGTCGGCGCCGTCCAGCGCGTCGTACATGTCGGTGGCGAAGCTGATGCCGGGCTTGCCGGCCAGCGCGCGCGCGGCCTCGTGCATGGCGACGGGGTCATAGGCGCGCACCTCGGCGCCGCGGCGCGTCAGTTCGGCGATGACTGTCAGGCTGGGCGCTTCGCGCATGTCATCGGTGTTGGGCTTGAAGGACAGGCCCCACAGCGCGATCTTGCGGCCCTTGAGGTCTTCGCCGAAACGCGCCACCAGTTTTTCGGACAGGCGGAATTTCTGCGCGTGGTTGGCAGCCTCGGCGGCCTCGATGACGCGCATGGGCAAGGCGTTCTCGGCGGCTGTGTTGACCAGCGCCTGCACGTCCTTGGGGAAGCAGGAGCCGCCGTAGCCCGCGCCGGGATACAGGAAGTGATAGCCGATGCGCGGGTCGGCGCCGATGCCGCGGCGCACTTGTTCGATATCCGCGCCCAGGGCTTCAGCCAGGTTCGCCATTTCGTTCATGAAGGAAATGCGCGTGGCCAGCATGGCGTTGGCGGCGTACTTGGTCAGCTCGGCCGAACGCACGTCCATCACCATCAGGCGGTCGTGGGTGCGCTGGAAGGGCTCGTAGATGCGACGCATGACGCCGATGGTGTAGTCGTCGTCCGCGCCGACCACGACCCGGTCCGGGCTCATGAAGTCGTTGATGGCGGCGCCTTCCTTCAGGAACTCGGGGTTGGACGCCACGCTGAAGGGGATGTCCACGCCGCGTGCGGCCAATTCACGCGCCACGACATCGCGCACCTTGTCGGCCGTGCCCACCGGCACGGTGGACTTGTCCACGATGAGCTTGCGCGACGTCATGTGGCGAGCGATGTTCTGGGCGGCGGCCAGCACGTATTTCAGGTCGGCCGAACCGTCCTCGCCGGGCGGGGTGCCGACGGCGATGAACTGCACGTCGCCGAAAGCCACGCTCTGCGCGACGTCGTCGGTGAAATGCAGGCGGCCCGCCTGCACGTTGCGGCGCACCAGGTCTTCGAGGCCCGGCTCATAGATGGGAATGCCGCCCTGGCGCAAGAGGGCGATCTTCGCCGCGTCCACGTCCAGACACATGACGTCGTTGCCCATGTCGGCCAGGCACGCCCCCGACACCAACCCCACGTAACCGGTACCCACGACCGTGATCTTCATGCCTGAACGCCTTCAAAATAGGTAATCGTTGCGCCAGATGACTCAATCCGGCGCCGGCCGTCATTATAGAAGCGGCCGGGGGCCCAAGCCCGCCGGCGCCACAATGGCGGCCTCGCGGGACCGCCCTAGGGCCGCAACTTGCTGAAGCGAACCGTATTGACCACCACCGCCAGCCCGGCGCAGATGGTCCCCAGCACCAGCGCCAGGCCAGGGCCATGGGCCAGGCTGATGCTGAACGCGATCGCGACCAGCGCCGTGCCGAAGCTCTGGCCGAAGACCCGGGTGGTGGCCTGCAGGCCGCCCGCCGCGCCGCTGCGCGAACGGGGCGCGGCCGACAGCATGGCGCGGTTGTTGGGCGTCTGGAAGAAGCCGAAGCCCATCCCCGCCACGAACATGCCCGCGATGATGGGCCAGTTCGACACCGTGGCCGGCAGCGCCGCCAGCCACAGCATGCCGACCACCATCGCCGCCGCGCCCATGCCGCTGAGCGTGGCGGCCGAATAGCGGTCGGACAGCCGCCCCGCGAGCGGGGCGATGATGGCGGTGCCCACGGGCCAGGCGCCCATCAGCATGCCCACTTCCAGATACGGCCGCCCCAGCACCTGCTGGAAATAGAACGGCAGGGACACGTAGGACGCCATCTGCGCGGCGAAGGTGCAGGCCGAGGCGCCTACCGCAAAGGCCAGCGGACGGATGCGCAGCAGATCCACCGGCACCAGCGGCGCTGGCTGCTTGCCCACGCGCCGCACCAGAACCAGGCCGATGACCGTGGCGATCGCCACCAGGCCGATGCCGCGCAGCAGGTCCATGCCCATCATGTCCACGCCCGAAATGAAGACGCCCAGGGTCAGCATGCACAGCAGCGCGCTGATCCAGTCCAGCTTCACGTTGTTGCGCGGTACTTCCGGCAGATGCCGCAGGCCCAGCATCGTCAGCGCGCAGATCGGCAGGTTGACGGCGAAGATCCAGGGCCAGGGCGCCACCGACAGGATGGCCGAGCCGATGGTCGGTCCCAGCACCGACATGATGGCCACGGTGGTAGCGTTGATGCTTATCCCGCGCCCCAGCAGCTTCAACGGGTAGATGTTGCGCACCAGTCCGCCGAACATGCACATGAGCGACGCCGCGCCTATGCCCTGGAACACCCGCGCCGCGGTCAGCTGCCACAGCGTGCCGGCCAGGGCGCAGCCCAGCGAGGCCAGGGTGAACAGCATCAGGCCGAAGGTGAACATGCGGCGAAAGCCGATGCGCTCGGCCAGCGCCGACAAGGGCAGCAGCATCATCACCACCGCCAGGTTGTAGGCGTTCACGATCCAGACCGCCTGGGCCGGCGACGCGTTGAGGTCGACGGCGATCGTGGGCAGCGCCACGTTGGCGATGGTGGTGTCCAGGACCGACAGGCTGATGCCTGTCATCACGGTGGCCGCCGCCCAGTAACGGCGCGGCGTCGGCAGGCCGTCGGGCGGCGCGGGCTTGGCGCCGTTGGCCGGCGCCTCTCCGCTCTGCCCCGTCACGATTTCTTGACCGGGCGCTGCCATCCGTCGACGGTGACCTGCTTGGCGCGCGACACCGTCAGTTTCTCGGCCGGCGCGTCGCGGGTCAGGGTGGTGCCTGCGCCCAGCGTGGCGCCGCGGCCGACGCGCACCGGCGCCACCAGTTGCGTGTCCGAGCCGATGAAGGCGTCGTCCTCGATGACGGTGCGGTGCTTGTTCACGCCGTCATAGTTGCAGGTGATGGTGCCCGCGCCCACGTTCACGCGCGCGCCGATGTCGGCGTCGCCGATGTAGGCCAGGTGGTTGGCCTTGCTGTCCTCGCCCAGCACGCTCTTCTTGATCTCGACGAAGTTGCCGACGTGGCTGCGGTCGCCGAGTTCGGCGCCCGGACGCAGACGGGCGTAGGGGCCGACGCGCGCATCGCGGCCGACCTGCGCCTGCTGCAGATGGCTATAGGCCTCGATGTGCGTGCCCGGGCCAACGCTGACGTCGCGCAGCACGCAGTGCGGGCCCACGCGCACGCCGTCGGCCAGCGACACCTGGCCTTCGAACACGCAGCCCACGTCGATGAACACGTCGCGTCCGCAGGTGAGCGAGCCGCGCACGTCAAAGCGCGCGGGGTCGGCCAGCGTGACGCCGGCTTCCAGCTGGCGGCGAGCCTGCTCGGCCTGCCAGCGGCGCTCCAGTTCGGCCTGCTGCACGCGGCTGTTCACGCCCAGCGTTTCCCAGGACGCACCGGGCTGGGCCGCGCCCACCGGCACGCCGTCGACCACCGCCAGGCCGACCACGTCGGTCAGGTAGTACTCGCCCTGGGCGTTGTTGTTGTCGATGCGGGACAGCCAGTCCTTCAGCTTCGCGGTCGGCGCGCTGAGGATGCCGGTGTTCACTTCCTTGATCTCGCGCTCGGCGTCCGAGGCGTCCTTGTGTTCAACGATGCGGCACACGTTGCCGCTGGCGTCGCGCACGATGCGGCCGTAGCCGGTGGAATCCGCCAGCACCTCGGTCAGCACGGCGGCGCCAGCGCCGCGCGCGTCCAACAGGCGCTGCAGGGTCTCGGGCTGCACCAGCGGCACGTCGCCGTACAGCACCAGGGTCACGTCGTCCTTGCCATCGCCTTCAAGCAGCAGCGGCACGGCCTGCTGCACGGCGTGGCCGGTGCCTTGCTGCGGCTGCTGCAACACGAAGTGCAGGTCCGCCTGGCCTTCGTAGGCCTGTTTGACGCGGTCCGCACCGTGGCCGACCACAACGATGATGCGCGCCGGCTTCAGTTGGCGCGCGCTGTCCAGCACGTGGCCCAGCATCGGCTTGCCAGCCAGCGTGTGCAGAACTTTGGGGAGATCGGACTGCATGCGTTTACCCAGTCCGGCGGCAAGAATTACTACGTTAAGCATAGGTTCCAGTATGTTGAGTGGCGGTCGAGAGGCCTTGCGGCCGTCTCGCCCGACGATTTAAAGAGAGGACCGACGCTAGTTGGCGTCCGGTCCGGTTTTCTTGGCGGCCTTGCGGGGCGCGGCGGACTTGCGGGCCGCCGGTTTGGACGCCTTGGCTGCGGGCGCGGCCGCGGCCTTGGATTCGCCCGGCTTGGGCTTGGCCGCGGCATCGGCGCCGGCAGCGGCAGGCGCGGCCGGCATGGAAGCCGCAGTGGCAGCGGCGATCTGGTTGAACTGCTGCTGCAGCAGGTCCCACCAGGCCTTGGAAGCGGATTGCGCCGCGGCGCCCATTTGTTCGCTCATGCCCGGCGCGGCGGATTGCTGCTGCCCTGCGGGCTCTTCGCCCTTGGCCTTGCCGCTTTCGGCGGCAGGGCTGGAGGCCGTCGTCTTGGCCGCGGACTTGGGGCCGGGCTTCAAGCCCAGCACGACTTCCAGCGGCGAAGCCGCGCCGCTGTCCTGGAAGGCGCCCATGTCCAGATTGGCGGCGCTGTCCACGAAGGCGCGCAGCGTGCTGATGGTGGAGCGTTGGACTTCCATGCCCTGGATCGTGCTGGACAGCATGGACAGGTTCATGCGCAGCCAGTTTTCCACGGAGCGGAGTTCCGCGATGCGGCGGTCCAGGTCTTCCAGGTTCATCGGGGGAGCCATGGGCAGGCTGCTGGCCAGGCCTCCAGGTCCGGTCAGGCCCGCCCAGGCCTGACGCATCATTTCCATGCTGGCCAGGAGCGGGTTGCCCGACAGGTCGGAATGCTGGCCCATGCCGGGCAGAACGAACGGGTTCGTGTGTTGGTCGCTCATTCCTGGTCTCCCCTAAGACAGATGTCGCCGACAGGCGGGATCATCCGCGCAGCAGCTGATTGTTCTCCACGCGCACATGATCGCCCGACGCAAAAGCGAACGGCTGCGCGCTGCGGAATTGGCGCGTGCTGCCGTCATTCATGCGCACCGTGAGTTCATAGTGCGTCACCGTTTGTTGCTGTCTGATATTACGCTCAACTTCACGGCCTGCCAAAGCGCCGCCCACCGCGCCCAGCACGGTCAGGGCCGTCTTGCCGCTGCCGCCGCCGAACTGGTTGCCCACGACGCCGCCGACCACGCCGCCGCCGATGGTGCCGATGAGGTGGTCGCTATTGTCCTTGACGGGTACCTGCACTTGTCGGACCGATTCCACCACGCCGCAGGTGGCGCAGGCTTGCGGCGCTGGCGATTGGGGCGCGGGGCGCTGGGCGGGAGCCGGCGCCTGGGCCTGGGGACGCGGCGCAGCGGACGCCTGCGCCCCTTGCGCGGGCGCGGGCGGCACGGCGGCCTGCGGCGCGGGCGCCAGGTTGGCGTCTTCGGGACCGGCCTCGGCCACGGGTTCGTCGGCATGCGGGTTGGCCGAAGGCGAGGGCAGCCAGCCCATCACGGCGGCCACGCCCACCGTACACATGACGATGACGGCGATCGCCGCGGCAGCGACCAGGGGATGGATGGCGCGGCGCGCAGATTCAATTTTGGCGGATGTATTCATGACGATGCTCCATCGTTACTAACCGGCAGTGGTATAGCACCCAGGCACGGTTTCGGCGTGTTGCGATGGTGACGCTTCTTTGCAGGACGCGGGCCGGTGGACAGCCATTCCCATTCGTGGACAATAGGCGGATGGATCCCATTACCCTGCCCCAGCTCGAACAGGCCATCAACTACTGGCGCAATATTTCGCCGTCTGTGGGCGACGAATCCCGCCTGTGTCCCGAGGCTGCCGCGCTGGCCACCCCTTACGCGCTCATGATCATGGCGCACCGGCGCGAGATCCCTGCCGCAGAACTGAGCGAGCCGGCCCGCGCCGCGCTTGCCGGCTGGGCCGCCGCCGGCAAGTAAGCCGGCACTGCCGCCTGATCAGCCCTTGAGCAGGGCCTTGATATCCTGCGTCAGGGCTTCCACCCCGATGTTGTTGTTGGCCAGCACGCGCGATTCGCCCTTGCCGTCCAGCAGGTAGAACGCGGCCGTGTGGTCCATGGTGTAGCTGCCGTCCTTGGTCGGCGCCTTGGCGTAATAGGCCTTGAACGATGCGGCGGCCTTCTTTACCTGGTCCGGCGTGCCGGTCAGCCCCAGGAAGCGCGGATCGAAGGCGGTGACGTACTGCTTGAGGACCTCGGGCGTATCGCGCTCGGGATCCACCGAAATCAGCAGCACCTGGACGCGGTCGGCGTCCGGCCCCAGCTTCTTCATGACTTCGGTCAGCTCGGCCAGCGAGGTCGGGCACACGTCCGGACACTGCGTGAAGCCAAAGAACACGACCACCACCTTGCCGGCGAAATCGGACAGCTGGCGCGTCTTGCCGTTGTAATCGACCAGCTCCATGCCGCGACCCAATTGGGTGCCGCTGATGTCGCTGCCCTTGAATACGGGCGCGCTGTCGCCGCAGGCGGCCAGGGCGGCGGTGAAAGCAGCAGCTGCGCCCAGGCGCAGGACCAGCCGGCGGCTGGTGGAAAACACGGACATCGACAACCTCCAGGGGATCAGCGCAGCAGGCCGACCCAGTGGTCCACCAGCAGGGCGCCGAACAGCAGCGCCAGGTAGAGAATGGAAAAACGGAACATGCTGCGCGCCAGCTCGTCGCTGTAGGCGCGATAGAGCCGCCATGCATAGGAAACGAACATGCCGCCCAGCACCAGCGCGGACACCAAGTAGAGTTCGCCGCTCATGCGGATGGCATAGGGCAACAGCGTGGTGGCGACCAGCGCCACGCTGTACAAGAGGATGTGCAGGCGCGTGAACTGGTTGCCGTGCGTGACCGGCAGCATCGGCAGCCCGGCCTTGGCGTAATCGTGGTTGCGGTACAGCGCCAGCGCCCAGAAGTGCGGCGGCGTCCAGATGAAGATGATCAGCACCAGGATCCAGGCCTCGGCCGGCACCGAATCCGCCACGGTCGCCCAACCGAGCGCGGGCGGCATGGCGCCCGACAGGCCGCCGATGACGATGTTCTGCGGCGTACGCGGCTTCAGGATGACGGTATAGATGACGGCGTAACCCACGAAGGTGGCGAAGGTCAGCCACATGGTCAGCGGGTTGACCAGGTGATACAGCACGAACATGCCGGCGCCGCCCAGCAGGCCGGACATGCTCAGCACCTGGAAAGCCGAAATCGTGCCGCGCGCCGTGCCGCGGCGCGCGGTACGCAGCATGCGGGCGTCGATTTCCTGTTCGATCAGGCAATTGATGGCGAAAGCGGCCGCGGCCAGCAGCCAGATGCCCAGGGTGCCGAACAGCACGCGGCGCATGTCCGGAATGCCGGGCGCCGCCAGGAACATGCCGATCACGGCGCAAAACACCGCCAACTGCGTCACACGCGGCTTGGTGAGGACGAAATACTGGCGGAACAATCCGGGCTGGGGAGCGGCAATACTGGTCATAGTGGGCCCTATTTTAAACGCGCACCGAATTGGGGCCGTAGCCCCCGGCGGGCGCACGTCCAGCTGTGGACAAACGCACCATCAACACCACCGCGGCCAGGGTCAGGCCGGCGGCGCCTCCATTGTGCAGCACCGCGATCAACAGCGGCCACTGGAAAAAGATCGTCGTCAAGCCGGTCAGCAGCTGCGCGCCCAGCAGCGCCAGCATCAGCGTGGCCGGTCCGCGCAGGCCGGGCTCGGCGCGCAGGCGCCAGGCCAGTATGCCCAGGTACAGGAACACCACGAAGGCAAAATTGCGGTGGACCCAGTGGATCGCGGTCAGCGCCGGCTGGGAAATCATCTCGCCCGATGGCAATTCGCCCAAGGCCCGGATGATCGAATAGCCGCCATGGAAATCCATTTCCGGCACCCAGGCTCCGTGGCACATGGGGAAATCCATGCAGGCCAGCGCGGCATAATTGGTGCTGACCCAACCGCCCAGGGTCACCTGCACCAGCAGCAGCGCAAACCCCCCGGCCACCCAGGGTTTCCAGCGTGCGGCCGCAGCCGCCACGGCCAGGTGCGGACGCTCGCGCGCCGACAGCCAGGTCATCAGCGCCAGCACCGACAGGCCGAACACCAGGTGCGCGGTCACGACGACGGGCATCAGCTTGTGGGTCACGGTCCAGGCGCCGAACGCGCCCTGCACGCAAACCGCAATCAGCGTCACGACGGCCAACTTGGGCGAACGGCCCAGCTGGCCGCGGTAACGCCACGCCATGTAGACGATGCCGATGATCAGCATGCCCAGGATGGTGCCGACATAGCGGTGGATCATTTCGATCCAGGCCTTGGACAAGGTGACCGGGCCGAAAGGCATGGCCTGCGATGCCTCGTGGATGTCGCCCATCGCGCCCAGCGGCGTCACGCTGCCGTAGCAGCCGGGCCAATCGGGGCAACCCAGGCCGGAATCCGTCAACCGCACGAAAGCGCCGAACATGATGAGGTCCAGCGTCAGGAACCAGGTAAAGAAAACAAGCTTGCGATAACGCGCTTTGATGCGTTCGATTTCCATAAACATCCAATCTGCAACGCCGCGCGCGATGCGCGCGACGCATTGAAACCATGCCAGCCCGAGGCTCAGCCTATTCTCGAGCTGTAGACCAGCTTGCTGATGTCCTTGCGCACCTTCACGCCATCGGCCTCGGCAGGGTACTGCATCATCAGGTTGCCCAGCGGGTCGATCACCCAGATCGGCGCCTCCAGCCCGGGCTGGCCCGCCGCAGTATCGCGCGCCAGCAGGAACCGCGCCAATTGGTCTGGATTGGCGCGCACCATGACCGTGCCCTTGTAGGCTTCCAGCACCTTGTCCGGCACGGGCGCATCGTCGGTGATGAACCAGACGCGCGCCAGCCGGTCGACGTTCTTGCCCTGGCTGGCATGGCTGTTGCGCGCGATGAAGAGCTTGCGGGCGCAGCTTTCCGGGCAGGCGCCGCCATCGGCGGCCACCAGCAACCATTTGCCCTTCAGGCTCTGCAGGTCGAAGGGCTGGCCGTCCAGCGTGGTCAGGCGCAACTCCGCGGCCGCGGGCATGGGCCGCTGCGGATTCAGGAGCGCGCCGTAATTGCTGGACTCATCGGGCCACCATTGCGGATTCATGTAGACCACGACCGCCGCGACGATGGGTGCGAGCGAGCACAGGAACACCAGCAGCATCGGCATCAGGGAGCGCTTGCGTGCGGGCTTGGTAGAGGAAAGGTCGCGAGCCACTTTGTATCCTGTCGTCTTGCGGGTTAAGAGTCGGCGTCCCGGTCAGGCGCCGGGCGCGTTCTGCGCGCGCCGCATGCGCCGGATGGCGCCCCCCAGCACCACCAGCCATGCGACGGCGGCAATCGAGGCAAAAGCAAACCACTGTACGGCATAGGACGTGTTCTGCTGAAAGTCCACGGACGGCTGCGGCCAGTCGCGCACCAGGCCATCGTCCGCGTTGCCCGCGGCCTGCGACAGCACCGTGGGCAGCAGGGCCAGACCGGTGGATTTGGCGTATGCGTCCAGCGGCAGGTTCTGCACCTGCGGCAAGACGCCGCCCGCCACGGGCAGCGAGGCCGGCAAGGCGGACTGCTCCGACCCTCCCAGCGACCAGATCTCGAACAGACGCGGCACGCGAGGCGACAGCTCGCCCGTCACCGTTTGCGGCCCTTCGGGCGTGACGGGCAGCGGCGGCTGCGAGGGGCCCTGGCCCTGAACCCCCATGACGCGCGGAATCCAGCCGCGCAGCACCAGTACGGCGCGGCGCGCATCGGCGTCCAGCAGCAGCGGCGTGGCCAGCCAATAGCCGGGCTTGCCGTCATGGTTGCGGTTGTCCAGCAGTACACTGAATTGCGGCAGCCAGACCCCGGTAGCCTGGGCCGAACGCCAGGCAGTCATATCGGCGGGGTCGGTAGCCGGGCTCAAGGGCAGCGGCGCTTGCTTGCGGCCCGCTTCGATAGCGGCCAGAATGGCGCGTCGCTCATCGCCGCGGCGCAATTGCCATTGCCCCAGCGATGCCAGGATGACCACGGCGGCACCCAGCAACAGCAAGGCGGCTACCGTGTATCGGGTTGAATGCGGTCGGGCCATATTTCTACAATAACTACTCTGATTCGTCCGGAGACCACCATGCGCGTTTTCGTCGTCCTGGCCTTTATCGGGATTCTGGCCAGCCTGGCATCGGCCCTGGTCTACCTGATGCGGGACAAGGGAACCACCAGCCGAACGGTCAACGCGCTGACGGTGCGCATCGGATTATCGGTGGCCCTGTTCCTGTTCGTGCTGTTCGCCCATCACATGGGCTGGATCGAAAGCACAGGCCTTAGATAGGCATACGGGCCGCGGGTTCCCGCAAGTGCACGATCGCAGATGAGTAAAACGCGCCAGTTCTCGCACAAGAACTGGCGCGCTTCATTGGTTCCGCGTAACGATCAGAACCAGTACACGAACAGGTACAGGCCCAGCCACACCACGTCCACGAAGTGCCAGTACCAGGCGGCGCCTTCGAAACCGAAGTGATGGTCGGCCGTGAAATGCCCGCGGATCAGGCGGATCAGAATGACCGTCAGCATGGTGGCGCCCAGCAGCACGTGGAAGCCGTGGAAGCCCGTCAGCATGTAGAACAGCGACCCGTAGGCGCCCGAATTGAACTTCAGGTTCAGTTCGGTATAGGCGTGGTGGTATTCGTATGCCTGACAGGCCACGAAGACGAAGCCCAGGACCACGGTGGCCAGCAGCCAGAAGATGGTCTTGCCGCGATGGTTTTCGCGCAGCGCATGGTGGGCAATGGTCAGCGTGACGCCGGAGCTCAGCAGCAGCGCCGTGTTGATGGTGGGCAGCCAGAACGGACCGACGGTCTGGAAGTGCTCGACCACGCCCGCAGGACCGAAGTTCGGCCACACGGCCTGGAAGTCGGGCCACAGCATCAGGCGGTGGTCCATGTCGCCCAGCCACGGCGTGGTGATGGTGCGCGTGTACCAGAGGGCGCCGAAGAACGCCGCGAAGAACATGACTTCCGAGAAGATGAACCAGCTCATGCCCCAACGGTAGGAACCGTCGATGCGCTTGCTGTTCAGGCCGATCTCGGATTCGTGGATGGCGTCGCCAAACCAGTAGTACAACACCACGATCAAACCGATGAAGCCCGCCAGCAGGGTCCACTTGGCCCAGCTGACGCCGTTGATCCAGGCCGCGGCGCTCAGGCCCATGAACAGCAGCGCCACAGCCGTACGCACGGGATGACCCGAGTCGGCGGGCACGAAGTAATACGGTGCCTCTTTACCTTGAACCGAGTGGCTTGCACTCATGGCTTTCTCCCTGGTACAGATTTATAGAATTAAGTGATTCAAGTCAGGCTGGAAACGGCCCAACGCACAATTAATACCAGCACAGTAACGAAGATAGCCGCTGCCAGCAGCCCCGCCACGATCACATGGACCGGGTTGAGCTTGGCGACGTCTTCCCGATGGCCCGCCCCCTTGCGCACGCCGAAGAACCCCCACGCCACCGCCTTCATCGTCTGAAGGAAACTCAGCTTGCGCTGGGAGGTTTCGCGCAGGTCGTCGCTCATGGCCCGCGCCTAACTGACAGCGACGCCCGACAGCAGGGCCGAGCCGCGCAGCACGGTCCAGGCAAACACGGCAATGACGAATGCCAGCAGGACCAGACCTGCGATCTTGTTGCGGCGGCGCTGCTCGGGTGTCATTGCTGTGCTACCTGAAACATGAAAGGCTGCCTTACTTCACTTCGGGCGGAGTTTCGAACGTATGGAACGGCGCCGGCGACGGCACGGTCCATTCCAGGCCTTCGGCGCCTTCCCACGGCTTGGCCGCGGCGGGTTCGCCCTTGCCCATGTAGCAACGCACCATCGCCCACAGGAAGATCAGCTGCGACAGGCCGAACCAGAATGCGCCGATGGTGGCCATCTGGTGGAACGTCGTGAACTGGCCCGCGTAGTCGGCGTAGCGGCGCGGCATGCCTGCCAGGCCCAGGAAGTGCATCGGGAAGAAAGTGACGTTGAACGAGATCAGCGTCGACCAGAAGTGCAGCTTGCCCAGCTTTTCGCTGTACATGCGGCCCGTCCACTTGGGCACCCAGTAGTAGGCGCCGGCGAAGAGAGCAAACAACGAGCCCGCCACCAGCACGTAGTGGAAGTGCGCGACCACGTAGTAGGTGTCGTGGACCTGGATGTCGATCGGGGCCACCGACAGGATCAGGCCGGTGAAACCGCCCATGGTGAACACGAAGATGAAGCCGATCGAGAACAGCATGGGGGTCTCGAACGTCATGGAGCCGCGCCACATGGTGGCGACCCAGTTGAACACCTTCACCCCGGTCGGGATGGAGATGAGCATGGTGGCGTACATGAAGTAGAGCTGACCCGTGACCGGCATGCCGGTGGTGAACATGTGGTGCGCCCACACGATGAAGGACAGCACGGCGATGGAAGCCGTCGCGTAAACCATCGAGGCGTAGCCGAACAGCTTCTTACGGGCGAACGCGGGCACGATGGCCGACACGATACCGAACGCCGGCAAGATCATGATGTAGACCTCGGGGTGCCCGAAGAACCAGAACACGTGCTGGTACAGCACCGGGTCGCCGCCAGCGGCCGCGTTGAAGAAGCCCGTGCCGAAATGACGGTCGGTCAGCACCATGGTGATGGCAGCGGCCAGCACCGGCATCACGGCCAGCAGCAGGAAGGCGGTGATCAGCCAGGTCCAGCAGAACAGCGGCATCTTCATCAGCGTCAGGCCGGGCGCGCGCATGTTCAGGATGGTGACGATGATGTTGATCGCGCCCATGATGGACGAGGCGCCCATGATGTGCAGCGCGAAGATCGCCAGGTCCATGCCGGGGCCCATCTGCAGCGACAGCGGCGCGTATAGCGTCCAGCCGGCCGCGGTGGCGCCGCCGGGCACGAAGAACGAGGCGGTCAGCATGATCGCGGCCACCGGCAGCAGCCAGAAGCTGAAGTTGTTCATGCGGGCGAACGCCATGTCGGAGGCGCCGATCTGCATCGGGATCATCCAGTTGGCGAAGCCCACGAAGGCCGGCATGACCGCGCCGAACACCATGACGAGGCCGTGCATGGTGGTGAACTGGTTGAAGAGTTCGGGGCGGAAGAACTGCAGGCCCGGCTCGAAGAGCTCGGTGCGCAGCAGCAGTGCCAGCGTGCCGCCTTCCAGCAGCATGACAAACGAGAAGATGAGATACATCGTCCCGATGTCTTTGTGGTTCGTGGCGAAAAGCCAGCGGCGCCAGCCGGTGGGGATGGCGTGGTGGTGGTCATCGTGACCGTGGCCGTGGCCCGGCGACACGTGGTCTACAGTGACGCTGCTCATGATGGACTCCTTCCTGCTGAGTGCCGGGCCCGATCGACGGGGCCGGCAGGGTATCTCTAACTAAACGGAACCGGTTCTGCGAGGGTGTGCCGAGGCGCGCGCAATCAGCGCGCAGCCTGCACGTCCTTCGGTAGAACCGTCGGGTCCTGCCCCTTGCCTGCATTGCTCCAGGCATGGCGCGTATAGCTGATGACCGCTGCGATTTCGACATCGTTGAGCTGCCCGCCGAATGCCGCCATCGCGGTGCCGGGCTTGCCCTTCAGCACGGTGTTGATCTGTTCGGCCTTCGGGCCCAGAACAACCTTGTCTCCGTCGAGCGGGGGGAAACTGCCCGGGATGCCCTTGCCGTTGGCCTGGTGACAGGCAACGCAATTCGCCGCGAAAACCTTTTCGCCGCGGGCAACCAGTTCGGCTTCCGTCCACTCTTTATTGGGATCGTCGGCGTTTGCCGCCATCTTCTTCTTTTGGTCTTCAACCCACTTGTCGTAGTCGGCCTGCGCCATGACTTCCACGACGATGGGCATGAACGCGTGATCCTTGCCGCACAGTTCCGCGCACTGGCCGCGGTAGATACCGGGCTTGTCGGCGTTGAACCAGGTGTCGCGCAGGAAGCCGGGGATGGCGTCCTGCTTCACGCCGAAGTCCGGAATCATCCACGAGTGGATGACGTCGGCTGCGGTCAGCACGATGCGGACCTTCTTGTTCGCCGGGACGACCAGATGGTTGTCCACTTCCATCAGGTAGAACTCGCCCTTGGGTTCGCGGTTCTCGATCTGAGCGCGCGGGGTCGAGAGCGTGGAGAGGAACTTGATGCCGGTGGCCGAGCCGTCGAGGTACTCGTAGCCCCACTTCCATTGATAGCCGGTGACCTTCACGGTGAGGTCGGCGCTGGAAGTGTCTTTCATCGCAACCACCGTCTTGGTGGCCGGCAGCGCCATGGCGATGACGATGATGAACGGGATGACGGTCCAGGCGACTTCCACGCCCAGATGTTCATGGAAGGTCGCGGCCTTGTGGCCACGCGATTTGCGGTGCGCCCAGATGGAGTAGAACATCACTCCGAAGACGCCGATGAAGATCACGATACAGATCGTGAGCAGCATCCAATGCAACCACATGATGTCGCGCGAAATTGCCGTGACACCTTCATGCAGGTTGAGCTGATTGACCTTCGGGCCGCCGGGCATGTCTTGCACCTGAGCACCTGCCACGCTGCCAATCAGCATCGCACAAGCCCCCAGTATCCCTCTCCACTTCTTCATGCTTACCTCGAAACACGGCGCGAAGGTCCGTTCGCTAGTGGCGGAAGTCGCCGGAACCGGGCAACGCGCAATTATTAGATGGTAGGGCGTGACGGGGAGATAGAGCGGCCCCTGTCGTTCCCACTCGAAATCACAAAGAAACTGGCGGATTATAGCGGACGCGCAAACAGATGTAAGTTAGTGCCCTTGAATTCATCCGGCCCGCCCCCATCTGGCCGCGCCCCTTGACCACGCGCCGTAAACAGGGTGGCATAAAATCGTCGGCAACATCATCACCACGGTTTCACGATGCCCAAGCAGTTGTCCGACTTGTACGCCGACCTGCGCGCCCGCGCGCAAGAGCCCGCCCCGGAAGGCGCGCGCGCTTTATATATAGCGGGGCGTCGCTGCGGCTGGGCCACGCATGCGGCGTGCGATGCATTGCGCGATGCGCCCGGCATCGCAACGGACGGCGCGAGCCTGCGCATCGGCGCGGACCTGCAGCCCGGCGCAAACCTGAACGGCGTGCTTGAACAGGCCGCGCAACTGTTGCGCCAAGCCAACTGCCTACGCGGCTGGCGCGACGAATTGCTGGATGTTCTGGACGGCGACGAGCCGCTGGGCGTGATCGAACGCGCGGCGGTGCGGCCGCTGGGCCTGCTCACCAAGGCCGTGCACCTGAACGCATGGACGCCGGACGGCCGCCTGTGGGTCGCGCGCCGCGCGCTCAGCAAATCCACCGATCCCGGTATGTGGGACACCTTGGTCGGCGGCCTGGCCGGCAGCCGCGAGGACCTGGAACTGGCGCTGGTGCGCGAATGCGGCGAAGAGGCGGGGCTGGACGCGCCCGACCTGACGCAGCGTTCGCCCCTGCGCACCATTCTGCGTATCCATCGCCGCCTGCCCGAGGGCTATCAGGTCGAGGATGTCCTGACCAGCACCTGCGTGCTTGCGGCTGACGTGCGCCCCGCCAACCGGGACGGCGAGGTGATGGAGATCGCCACCATCGACGCGGCCACGGCCGTGCGCCAGGTGGCGGAAGGCGAATTCACGCTTGAGGCAGCGCTGGTGATCGTCGAAGACATCATGCAGCGCCGCGCGGCCGGCGAGATCCCGGCCTGAGCCTCGCGGTCCGGGGCTGCGCAGGCAGCCCCGACCCCTGAATCAACGTGGAACGATGCCCGGCTCGCCCAACGCCGGGTTGTCCGTGACGTTGCCGGCGAGATTCCCGGGGAGGTCGCTTGCAGGCGGCGCATCCGCCCCCGCGGCCTCGCGCGCCGCTTGGGTATCAGTGCCGGACGCCGCGCCCGCCGCTTCCGCGGCTTCGGCGGCCTGCGCCGGGCTGGGCGCCGACGCCGGCGCGGGGACCGGAGCGGGCGCGGCATTGGCCTGCGAAAACTGCTTCCACACTTCGATCGCGCGCAGGCGTTGCTTGGCCACGACCTGGATGCGTTCGCGCAGATGCTCGTCGCGCGCCAGCAGGGCGTGGAAATCGCGCGAGGACAGCATCAGCAGCTTGCTGTAGCCCAGCGACGTCACCTCGGGCATCAGCTGCTCTTCACCGAGCAGGCCAAGTTCGCCGAAGAATTCGCCGCTGCCCAGTTCGATCATGGTGTTGTCCGGCAGATGCACTGCCACGGCGCCCGAGGCCACGAAACACATCTCTTCGCCATGGCGGCCCTTGGTCAGCACGCGCTGGTCCGGCAACGCCAGTCGCGGCTTGAGCAGCTTGCTGATGGCCCGCAAGGAATCGGCGGACAGGCCTTCGAACAGCGGCACGCGTTTGATCAGGTCGGCCGCGCTCATTTCGATGTCCAGCGGCGGGTGCTTGTCGATGTGGGCCCAGCGGCTCTTCAACTGCGCCATCAGGTCGGCGTAGACCTCGCCGCTGATTAGGAACTGCTCAAGCATGTCGCGGTAACGGATGCGCTCCATTTCGCGGGCCACGCGGCCCAGGTAGCTTTCCTGCAGCCACTGGGCGTAGGACGGATATTGCAGGTTCAGGGCCTGCATGGCGTTTTCGATCAGGTCCAGGCGGCGCTGGTGCAGGGACACGATGCGCTGCGTGGCTTCCTCGCCCAGCAGGGGGGTGATCTGTTCGCGCGCGAAGGCAATCAGGCGCTGCGCGACCGACCGCTTGCTCATCAGGTTGGCGAAGCGCTGGCCCAGTTCGCGCGCCAGCCAGCCCTGGAAGCCGAACAGGTAATGCAGGCGCAAGGCCAGCCGGAAACCGGTGGAATAGCGCACGTCGGCGACGATGGCGCGCTCAAAGCCCGGAATGCCCCCCAGCCGGATCGCGTCCTCCAGCCGTTCGGCCCGCGCCAGCAGGGTTTCGGCCATGCGCCAGTCCACGATCTGCGCCTTCAGGATGTCGAAGAACATTTCCTCTTCGCGCTGCGCCACGATGGCCAGTCCCACCGCCACGCGCTGGTCGTCCGTCATCTGGCTGACCTGACCGTCGTGCACGCTGGTCAGGCTGGCGTCGAACACGGCGCGGATGCGGTCGCGGACCTCGGTGCCGATATGCTCGGTCTTGGCGACCTCTTCGGTCTTGCCCTGCAGGTCTTCCAGCGCCACGGCCAGGGCCTGGTTGCGGATGGTGCGCTCCACCGGGGACAACTGGTTCAGGCCCAGCATGCGGATCAGCGGCCGCAGGCTGATGCCGTTGATGAACAAGGTCAGCAGCACGTAGCTGGTGGTGGCCACCGCGATGAACTGGCGCGCCTCTTCGGCCACCCCGGTCTGCTCCGTCACGGCCAGCGCCAGCGCCAGCGAGACGGCGCCGCGCAGGCCGCCCCACAGCATGACGACCTTATAAGGATTGCTGACCTTGGTCCCCAGCCGGGTCAGCCCCAGCAAGGGCAGCAGGCCGAAGACCACAATTGCGCGCGCCACCAGCGTGGCAACGAACACCACCGCCACCAGCGCCAGTTCCTGCCAGTCGGCGGCCGCCATCAGCTTGGGAATCAGCATGGCCGCGAACAGGAAGATCAGCGAGTTGGCCCAGAAGCCGAACTGCTCCCAGGCGCTGGACAAGTATTCGAACGTGGTGGGCGACATGCGCGTGCGGCCGGTGGAGCCCACCACCAGGCCGGCGATCACGGTGGCGACCACGCCCGACACGTTCAGGTAGTGCTCGGAAATGAAGAAGGATAGATAGGCCAGCGTCAGTGTCAGCGTGATTTCCGCGGTGGGAAAGCCGCGCAGCCAGGCGAACAGGAAGCAAGCCAGCCGGCCCATGGCGAAACCCGCCACGCCGCCGCCGATGAAGTGCACGATGAAGTCGTTGAAGATGCCGCTGGCGGTAAGTTCGCCATGGCCGCCCAGCACGGCCAACAGCACGGAGTACAAGGCAATGGAGGCCGCGTCGTTGAAGAGGCTTTCGCCTTCGACCAGCGTGGTCAGGCGCTTGGGCGCGCCCACTTCGCGGAAGATGCCCACCACCGCCACGGGGTCGGTGGTGGCGACGATGGCGCCCAGCAGCAGGCAGACCACCAACCCGTAGGGCGAAATGGCATCCAGCGTGACCCCGACCACCACGGTGCAGACGACCACGGCCACGATCGCCATCATGAGGATGGGGCCGATGTCGTCCATGAGGCGCCGCACGTTCATGGACAACGCGGTCTCGAACAGGAGCACCGGCAGGAACACCATCAGGAAGGTTTCGGACGAAATCTCGAAGCGTTCCAGCGAATCCAGGAAGTCGCCGATCCAGCTGGGCGCCCAGCCGTGAACGTGCACGATGATGCCGAGCAGACAGCCGACAATGGCCAGCAGCACCGAATAGGGCAGCTTGAGGCGGCCGGCCAGGGGCGGCATGAAGCAGACCAGCGTCAGCAGACCTGCCAGGCCGAATACGAGAAAACCTACATCCATGTTCTGTGGGCGGAGCTTATGTGAAGTTCCACAAGAATAGCGGCTTTTTCCTCCGGGACCGGCGCAGGAACTGCCAGGAATCGAGGAGAATGCACGTTTCGTTACCCCAATGCTGACAAGCGATACGCGTCGCGCCATGTTTTTTGGGTAATGTGGAATCGCACAAACTTTGCAGGAGCGGCACTTGGCCCGGATCCATTCCCTGACCCGGCGCGACGATGCGCCCGCCATGCTGGTCCAGCTGACCGACAGCCATCTGTTTGGCGAACCTGAAACCTCGATGCTGGGCGTCAACACGGACGCCAGCCTGCGCGCGGTGCTGCGCCAGATCGAGGCGGACGGCAAGCACCCGGATCTGCTGCTGGCGACCGGCGACATGTCCCAGGACGGCGAGGCCGCGGCCTATCGCCGGCTGGCGCGCGTCCTGTCCGAGGCGCCCGCCCTGGCGCAGGCCAGCATCCGCTGCCTGCCAGGCAACCATGACCTGCCGGCCGTGATGCGCCAGGAGCTGCCGCAATGGTCGGTTCCGGTGACGGACGTGGGCGCCTGGCGCGTGGTCGCGCTGGACACCACCGTGCCCGGTTCCAACGCCGGCCATCTGCCCGCGAGCCAGCTCGATCTGCTGGAGGCCGCGCTGGCCGAAGCTCCGGGCCGCCACACGCTGATCGCCATGCATCACAACCCCATGCAGATCGACAGCCACTGGCACGATTCGATGATGATCGACAACCCCCAGGCCCTGTTCAAGCTGTTGACGCGCTGGCCGCAGGTCCGCGTGCTGCTGTGGGGCCATGTGCACCACGAGTTCGACCGCCGCCGCCACAATCTGCGCATGCTGGCCACGCCCTCGACCTGCTTCCAGTTCAGCATCCGCGACGGCAAGCATGTAGTGGACAACATGGCGCCCGGCTACCGCTGGATCAAGCTGTACCAGGACGGTTCGATGGCAACGGGGGTGCGGCGCGTGCAGGACGCGCTGTGGCATGGCGCCAGGACGGCCGCGGACAACGCCCAGGCGGCCTAGCCAGGCCGCGCCTCTTGCTTCGTCAGCGCACGGCGTTTGCCGCTTGAGTCGACTGCAAGCGCGAACCGGACGCGCATAAAAAACGGGGCACCAGATATGCATGGTGCCCCGCAAGCATCCGTCTCATAGGGGAGGGGAAAGAGGAGAAGCCGAGACGGATGACAAGACTGCTAACCGAAGTTCGCGGTCTACATGAAGTTAGGCGGTGCGATCCTCATTAAGTTTCTCGCGCCGCGCAAAATTTCAGCCCAAATTTGTATCAATTTATTCATGTGCGGCCGCGGCCCACCAGAAAAGCAAAAGGGCCGCTGATCGCGGCCCTTCGCATGGTTCGGCAACCGCCTCAAGAGGCAAGATTGCCGCGCATCTTCTTCAGGGCGGCCGCTTCGATCTGGCGGATGCGTTCGGCCGACACGCCGAACTCCTGGGCCAGTTCGTGCAGCGTGGCGCCGCCGTCGTCCTGCAGCCAGCGGGCTTCGACGATGCGGCGCGAACGCGGATCCAGCGCTTGCAGCGCGTCGGTCAGGCCAGCGCTTTGCAACTGGTCGCGGGCGGCGCGTTCCAGCACCCGGGTGGGTTCCTGGCGGCCCTCGTCGGACAGGTAGGCGATGGGCGCGTAGCTGTCGTCGTCATCGTCCTGGTTTTCAAGCGACATGTCGCGGCCGGACAGGCGCACTTCCATTTCGCTCACGTCTTCGCGGCGCACGTTCAGTTCGCGCGCGATGTGGTCGACCTGTTCCGGATCCAGCGTCTGGCCGTCGGGGCGCATGCTGCGCAGGTTGAAGAACAGCTTGCGCTGGGCCTTGGTGGTCGCGACCTTCACCAGGCGCCAATTGCGGATGATGTATTCGTGGATTTCAGCCTTGATCCAGTGCACGGCGAATGACACCAGGCGCACGCCGCGCTCGGGGTCGAAACGCTTGACGGCCTTCATCAAACCGACGTTGCCTTCCTGGATGAGGTCGGCATGCGGCAATCCATAGCCCAGGTACTGGCGCGCCACCGACACCACCAGGCGCAGGTGCGACAGAATCAGTTCGCGCGCGGCGCCCAGGTCTTCCTGGTCGCGCAGGCGGCGGCCAAGCTCGGTTTCACGTTCCGCGGACAGGACCGGCAGGCGGTTGACCGAGGAGATATAAGCGTCGATCGTGCCAAGTGCGCCCGGATTGGCAATGGCCAACGCCAGGGCGTTGCCGGAAGCGGCCAACGAGGTACTGGGTTGCTTCATAGCGGGGGTCTCCGGATGGCGAAGGGATAACGACATGGATTCGATGTTAGCACTCTAGTATTGGGAGTGCTAATTCGACTATTGCGGCGCGTCAAAGTTTCATTCGTCGCATTATGTCCCCGTTTATTTTTTTAGAGTGGGGCGCCGCCGTGGGCAACCGAGCGCTGGCGGCAGATGGCCAGCCCCTGAATCCGGGCGCGGCCGCGGCTTGTCCTACCAACCCAGGCGCTTCAAGCCTTCGGCCGTAGCCTCGCCGTCGGGCCGCACGAACAGCGCCCCGCGCGGATCCATCAGCACCTGGTAACGGGCGCCGTCGAACAGCGGCATGTACGCAGCGCTGCCAAATTGGACATCGACGAACGGGAACCAGTTCGGAAAATTTTTCTTCAACGATGCCAAGTCCGGCGCCGGCCAGTCATCCAGCGCGTGGACCGAGCGCGTGGCGGAGGCCTCGCGCGCGGCATCGCTATAACGGCCCGACAGGCGCTCCAGCCGGTATAGCGGCGGCACGCCGGCCATCAGCGCCGGCAGCCGCCAGCGCACGACCCGGGCATCGATCTGCCACTGGTCCCCATAGAGGACATACTGCCTGGTGCCCGTGCCAGGCGCGCTGGCGCTGACCTGGAACTGGCCGTCGGCCACCTGGCGCACTTCAACATGCGCCACCGGCTCGTCGGTCGTCAGGCGGAAGAATTGCACCAGCGAAAGGGCCAGCAGGCCCGACACGCATCCCAGCAGCACCAGCATCAGGCCGAACAGGCGGCGCACCGGCCGGAACTGGAACACCCTGCGGCCGCGCTCGTCGCGCGGGCCGCCGCGGCCCAGCAGCATAACGATGCCCGGCAGCAGGACGACGACGGCGCCCAGCAGTATCCAGACGAAGGGAGCGATTCCGTTGATCAAATCAGGCGTTCCTATTGAGCACAGACCGCAGGCGGCGCGCCGGGGCGCGCAAGCAGCCTGCCGCGGCAGGCCCGCCAGTATAGAAGCGCGCCCTCAGGGCGCCGGTTTTCCAAGCCGCTCGACGTGAAACCGGATGTGATCCTCGATGAACGTCGAGATGAAGTAGTAGCCGTGGTCATAGCCCGGGTGGCGCCGCAGGTCCAGCGGCTGGCCCGCAGCGGCGCAGGCGGCCTCGAATACCTCGGGATACAACTGTTCGGCCAGGAATTGGTCCGACTCGCCCTGGTCGATCAGGATGCCGGCGGGAAACGGGTTGGTGGCGCCGCGCATCAGCGCGGACGCGTCGTAAGCGGCCCAGTCCTCTGTCTTGTCGCCCAGATAGGCGCCGAACGCCTTCTTGCCCCAGGGGCATTGGCTGGGCGCGGCGATGGGCGCAAATGCCGACACCGAGCGGAACTTGCCGGGGTTGCGCAGCGCGAGCACCAGCGCGCCATGGCCGCCCATGGAATGGCCGAAGATGCCGGTGCGCGACGCGTCGCCGGGCAGGGCCTCGCCCGTGACGATGCCGTGCAGTTCCTGCGTCACGTAGCTGTACATGCGATAGTGGTCCCGCCAGGCGGGGGTGGTGGCGTCCAGGTAGAAGCCCGCGCCCGTGCCCAGGTCCCAGCTTTCGTCCTCGCCAGCCACGTTGGCGCCGCGCGGACTGGTATCCGGGGCGACCAGCATGACACCGAGTTCCGCAGCCAGCCGCTGGGCGCCCGCCTTGATCATGAAGGTCTCTTCCGTGCAGGTCAGGCCGGCCAGATAAAACAGCACCGGGACCGGACCGTCTTCGGCCTGCGGCGGAATGTAGACGGAGAAGCGCATGGGCAGGCCGATCTCCGCAGACTCGTGGCGGTAATAGCGCTGCCAGCCGCCGAAGCAGCGATGCTGCGAAATGAGTTCCAGGGCGACTGCCATTGCTTTCCTCCGATCGGAATGATGCGAAAAAAACGTCTCGCGGATTAGGGGATATCCACGGTACGACGTTCCGTCGCCGAATGTTAACCTGGGCTTTACAGGGTACGAACGACAGAAAAAAAGCGATTTCCTGCCCTGACCATGATCACGGGACTTGACCAGCGCCCACCGTGGCACTATTTATATACCGTGAGCGAAGACAACCCGTTCTTCCAAATACGCAAGTCCTGACACTATGGCCCGTCTGCCCCGTCTGTACGCCCCTGGGCTGCCCCAACTGGTGCAGGCCAACTTCATCCAGCCGCTGGCGGCGCCGTCGCAACCCGCGCCGGCCGACATACTGAATCAACTGGCCACGTGGCTGGGCGAATCCGCCCAACGCCACCGAGTCTCGGTTCACGGCTGGCTGCTTGCCAACGACCGCATCCTGCTGCTGGCCACGCCCGCCGACGAGGAAGGCCTGCCGCGCCTGATGCAGACGCTGGGCCGCAACCTGGCGGCGCGCTTGCGCGGCGGCCGGGTCTTCGCCGGCCGCTACCGATCCGCCTTGCTGGAACCGGGCGCCTGGGTGCTGCCGTCGCTGGTCTGGCTCGAAACCTATCCGGTGCGCAGCGGCGCCTCGCAGGATCCCGATTCCTGGCCGTGGTCCTCCGCTTCCAGCCATACCGGCAACACCACCGCCGCGCCAGCGCAGTGGCAGTCGGACCACGCGGACTACTGGGCCTGTGGCAATACCCCGTTCGACCGCCAGGCCAATTACCGCAAGCGCTTGCAGGACGGTCTTTCGCGCGAGGAAACCCAGCGCATCGACCAGGCGGTCTCCGGACAATGGGCGCTGGGCGGTCCCGCTTTCATTGCCAGCTTGGCCCATACCGCCAGCCGCCGGGTTGCTCCCGGCCAGCGCGGACGTCCGCGCAAGAAGCCAGCCGCGGCGTCGTCCGATGCCGAACCGAGTTCTGCGCCGCCCACCACGACGCCCACGTCGACCTCTTCCTGATTACGAACCCGCCTGAACGGCGGGTTCTTCACTTTTGCGGGCCACGCCGTTCGGGCCGGCCTGCGCATTTGCGTTTCCGCAACGTCGACTCAGGCTCAGGGTGTTCGAAATCGCCAAATAAATAGGGACATATAATAAGAAAAACCGCATTTTATCGGGCACGAACGCACCCTGCTGGTGCATACCCCCCTGGGGAGGCCCAATCAGCGCGGCTCTTGATGCGTCACCGAATTAAATGCCGATGACGGGTAATATCAAAAATAAGGGACACACCCTATTTATTCCTATTGCACCCTACTCATGTCGGGGGTATTGTCCGTCTCCTGCACTGCAACATTACGACGCAGGCCCACTGCGGAGCGCGCCATGCCCCAAATTACCCCGATCGACTCCTGTCCCCCGCCCAAGGCGACCCCCATCGATGCCAGCCGCATCGGACTGCCGTCTGCCCAGGGCCTGTACAACCCGAAGAACGAGCATGACGCCTGCGGCGTCGGTTTCGTCGCCCACATCAAGGGCAAGAAAAGCCACGCCATCATCCAGCAGGGTCTGAAGATCCTGGAAAACCTGGACCACCGCGGCGCGGTCGGCGCGGACAAGCTGATGGGCGACGGCGCCGGCATCCTGATCCAGATCCCCGACACGCTCTACCGCGACGAGCTCGGCCATCAAGGCATCACGCTGCCGCCTCCCGGCGAGTACGGCGTAGCCATGGTGTTCCTGCCGAAGGAAACGGCCTCGCGTCTGGCCTGCGAACAGGAACTGGAACGTTCCGTGCGCGCCGAAGGCCAGGTGGTCCTGGGCTGGCGCGACGTGCCGGTGGACGTCGACATGCCCATGTCGCCTGCCGTGCGCGCCTGCGAACCCGTGATCCGCCAGCTGTTCATCGGCCGCGGCGCCGACGTGATGGTGCCGGACGCGCTGGAGCGCAAGCTGTACGTGATCCGCAAGACCGCCAGCCACGCCATCCAGAACATGCATCTGGCGCACGGCAAGGAATACTTCGTGCCCTCGGCCTCGGTGCGCACCGTGGTCTACAAGGGCCTGCTGCTGGCCGACCAGGTCGGCCGCTACTACCGCGACCTGGCCGATCCGCGCACGGTGTCGGCCCTGGCGCTGGTGCACCAACGCTTCTCGACCAACACGTTCCCCGCCTGGCCGCTGGCCCACCCGTACCGCATGATTGCCCACAACGGCGAAATCAACACGGTCAAGGGCAACTTCAACTGGCTGCGCGCCCGCGAAGGCATGATGCAGTCGGCCGTGCTGGGCGAGGACCTGAAGAAGCTGTACCCCATCGTCTACGAAGGCCAGTCGGACACCGCCACGTTCGACAACTGCCTGGAACTGCTGGTGAACTCGGGCTACTCGCTGGCCCACGCCATGATGATGATGATCCCGGAGGCCTGGGAACAGCACACGCAGATGGACGAAAGCCGCCGCGCTTTCTACGAGTACCACGCGGCCATGATGGAACCGTGGGACGGCCCCGCCGCGGTCGCGTTCACCGATGGCCGCCAGATCGGCGCCACGCTGGACCGCAACGGCCTGCGCCCGGCCCGCTACCTGGTCACCGATGACGACATGGTCATCCTGGCTTCGGAAGCCGGCACGCTGTCCATCCCCGAAAACCGCATCGTCAAGAAGTGGCGCCTGCAACCGGGCAAGATGTTCCTGATCGACCTGGAACAGGGCCGCATCATCGACGACGCCGAGATCAAGCTGCAGCTGGCCAACAGCCGGCCGTACCGCCAGTGGATCGAACGCCTGCAGATCAAGCTGGAATCGCTGCCGGCGCCGCGCCAGGCCGCCGTCGCCACGCAGTCGTCCGTGTCGCTGCTGGATCGCCAGCAGGCTTTCGGCTGGACCCAGGAAGACTACAAGTTCATCCTGGAACCCATGGCCACGACCGGCGAAGAAGTCATCGGCTCGATGGGCAACGACGCCCCGCTGGCCGTGCTGTCCGACCGCGCCAAGCCGTTCTACAACTACTTCCGCCAATTGTTCGCGCAGGTCACGAACCCGCCGATCGACCCCATCCGCGAACAGCTGGTGATGTCGCTGGTGTCCTTCATCGGCCCCAAGCCGAACCTGCTGGACATCAACAACGTCAACCCGCCGCTGCGCCTGGAAGTCTCGCAGCCGGTGCTGGATTTCGCCGCCATGGCGCAGATCCGCGACATCGAGCAGGTCACGGGCAAGAAGTTCCGCAGCTTTGAGCTGGACATCACCTATCCCGCCGCCTGGGGTCCCGAAGGCATCGAAGCCCGCGTGGCCGCGCTGTGTGCGCGCGCCGTGGACGCGGTGCGCAGCGGCTACAACATCCTGATCGTGTCCGACCGCCTGGTCGACAGCGAGCGCGTGGCCATCCCCGCGCTGCTGGCGACCTCCGCGGTCCACCAGCACCTGATCCGCGCCGGCCTGCGCACCAACACCGGCCTGGTCGTGGAAACCGGCTCGGCGCGCGAAGTGCACCACTTCGCGCTGCTGGGCGGCTACGGCGCCGAAGCCATCCACCCCTACCTGGCGCTGGAATCGCTGGGCAAGATGAACGACCCCGAAAAGGCGGTCAAGAACTTCATCAAGGCGATCGGCAAGGGCCTGAACAAGGTCATGTCCAAGATGGGCATTTCCACGTACATGTCCTACACCGGCGCGCAGATCTTCGAAGCCGTGGGCCTGCAGACCGCGCTGGTGAACAAGTACTTCACCGGCACCGCCTCCAACATCGAAGGCATCGGCATCTTCCAGGTGGCCGAGGAAGCGCTGCGCCAGCACCGCGCCGCCTTCAGCACCGATCCGGTGCTGGCCAACGACCTGGACGCGGGCGGCGAATACGCCTATCGCGTGCGCGGCGAAGAGCACATGTGGACGCCGGATTCCATCGCCAAGCTGCAGCACGCTTCGCGCGCCAACAACTACCGCACGTACAAGGAGTACGCGCAGATCATCAACGACCAGAGCCGCCGCCACATGACGCTGCGCGGGCTGTTCGAGTTCCGCTTCGATCCGTCGCGCGCGATTCCGCTGGACGACGTCGAATCCGCCAAGGAAATCGTCAAGCGCTTCGCCACCGGCGCCATGTCGCTGGGCTCGATCTCCACCGAGGCGCACTCGGTGCTGGCCGTGGCCATGAACCGCATCGGCGGCAAGTCCAACACCGGCGAAGGCGGCGAGGACGAACTGCGCTACCGCGCCGAAATGCGCGAAGGCAAGAGCACCATCAAGGACGGCGATACGCTGGCCTCGGTGCTGGGCTCGGACCGCATCGAAGCGGACGTCGAACTGAAGAAGGGCGACTCGCTGCGCTCCAAGATCAAGCAGGTGGCCTCGGGCCGTTTCGGCGTGACCGCCGAATACCTGTCGTCGGCCGACCAGATCCAGATCAAGATGGCCCAAGGCGCCAAGCCCGGCGAAGGCGGCCAGCTGCCCGGCCACAAGGTGTCGGAATACATCGCCAAGCTGCGCTACTCGGTGCCGGGCGTGGGCCTGATCTCGCCCCCGCCGCACCACGACATCTACTCGATCGAAGACCTGGCCCAGCTGATCCACGACCTGAAGAACGTGAATTCCAAGGCTTCGGTGTCGGTCAAGCTGGTGTCCGAAGTCGGCGTGGGCACGGTGGCCGCGGGCGTCGCCAAGGCCAAGGCGGATCACGTCGTGATCGCCGGCCATGACGGCGGCACGGGCGCATCCCCGGTGTCGTCCATCAAGCACGTGGGCACGCCCTGGGAACTGGGCCTGGCCGAAACGCAGCAGACGCTGGTGCTCAACCGCCTGCGCAGCCGCATCCGCGTGCAGGCCGACGGCCAGATGAAGACCGGCCGCGACGTCGTCATCGGCGCGCTGCTGGGCGCCGACGAATTCGGCTTCGCGACCGCGCCGCTGGTCGTGGAAGGCTGCATCATGATGCGCAAGTGCCACCTGAACACCTGCCCGGTGGGCGTGGCCACGCAAGACCCGGTCCTGCGCAAGAAATTCCAGGGCAAGCCCGAACACGTCGTGAACTTCTTCTTCTTCATCGCCGAGGAAGTCCGCGAAATCATGGCCCAGCTGGGCATCCGCAAGTTCGACGACCTGATCGGCCGCGCCGACCTGCTGGACATGCGCTCGGGCGTGGAGCACTGGAAGGCCCAGGGCCTGGACTTCGCCCGCGTGTTCCACCAAACGCAATCCGACGCCGACGTGCGCCAGACCGAAGAGCAGGACCACGGCCTGGCCGGCGCGCTGGACCACCAGCTGATCGAGCGCAGCAAGCCCGCGCTGGAACGCGGCGAGAAAGTGTCCTTCATCGTCCCCGTGCGCAACCGCAACCGCACCATCGGCGCCATGCTGTCGGGCGCGGTGGCCGCGCGCTACGGCCATGAGGGCCTGCCGGACGACACCATCCACATCCAGTGCAACGGCACGGCCGGCCAAAGCTTCGGCGCGTTCCTGGCCCATGGCATCACGATGGACCTGGTGGGCGAAGGCAACGACTATGTCGGCAAGGGCCTGTCGGGCGGCCGCATCATCGTGCGCTCGCCCAACGACTTCCGCGGCTTCGGCCCGGACCACATCATCGCCGGCAACACCGTGCTGTACGGCGCGCTGGCGGGCGAGGCGTTCTTCAACGGCGTGGCCGGCGAACGCTTCGCGGTGCGCAACTCGGGCGCGGCCACCGTCGTGGAAGGCACCGGCGACCACGGCTGCGAATACATGACCGGCGGCACCGTCGTGGTGCTGGGCACGACCGGCCGCAACTTCGCGGCAGGCATGTCGGGCGGCGTGGCCTACGTGTGGGATCCGGAACGCACGCTCAAGCAGCGCGCCAACCTGTCCATGGTCGAACTGGAAAGCATCGTGCCGCACGCAGAACAGCTCGCCCAGAACAACATCGACGTCTGGCACAGCGCGCAGCGCGGCGGTGAACGCGAAACGGACGAAACCATCCTGCGCCGCCTGGTGGAAGATCACTTCCGCTACACCGGCAGCTTCCGCGCCCGCGAGATCCTGGGCGACTGGGAAGCCTCGCGCGGCAAATTCGTGAAAATCATGCCGACGGACTACCGCCGCGCATTGGGTGAAATGTGGCGTGCAGCCAACCCGCAACAACTGGCTGCGTGAGGGATACCATGGGAAAGATTACCGGCTTTATGGAATTTCAGCGTCTGCAGGAGGCCTCCGAGGCCCCGCAGAAGCGGCTGAAGAACTGGCGCGAATTCGTGCTGCACCTGAGCGACGATCAGGCCAAGCAGCAGGCGGCGCGCTGCATGGACTGCGGCATCCCGTTCTGCAACAACGGCTGCCCGGTCAACAACATCATCCCGGACTGGAATGACCTGGTGTACCGGCAGGACTGGAAGCGCGCGCTGGACGTCCTGCACTCCACCAACAACTTCCCCGAGTTCACCGGCCGCATCTGCCCGGCGCCGTGCGAAGCTGCCTGTACCTTGAACATCAACAGCGACGCTGTCGGCATCAAGTCCATCGAACACGCCATCATCGACAAGGGCTGGGCCGAAGGCTGGGTGTCGCCGCAGGTGCCGGCGCGCAAGACCGGCAAGAAGGTTGCCGTGGTGGGCTCCGGCCCCGCGGGCATGGCATGCGCGCAGCAACTGGCCCGCGCCGGCCACTCGGTGACGCTGTTCGAAAAGAGCGACCGCATCGGCGGCCTGCTGCGCTACGGCATCCCCGACTTCAAGCTGGAAAAGCACCAGATCGACCGCCGCATCTCGCAGATGGAAGCCGAGGGCGTGGAATTCGCGCCGTCGACCTACATCGGCAATCCCAGCGACCCCGTGGCCGACGGCCTGACGGTGCGCACGCCGGAATCGCTGCTGGCCGAGTTCGACGCAGTGGTGATGAGCGGCGGTTCGGAAACCCCGCGCGACCTGCCGGTGCCTGGCCGCGAGCTGTCGGGCGTGTACTTCGCCATGGACTTCCTGCGCCAGCAGAACAAGGCGGTGGCGGGCGACCGGCTCACCAACCAGACGCTGGCCAAGGGCAAGCACGTGGTGGTGATCGGCGGCGGCGACACGGGTTCCGACTGCGTCGGCACCAGCAACCGCCATGGCGCGGCCTCGGTCACGCAGTTCGAGCTGATGCCCCAGCCGCCGGAAAGCGAGAACAAGACCATGACGTGGCCGTACTGGCCGCTGAAGATGCGCACCTCGTCCTCGCACGAAGAAGGCTGCGAGCGCGACTGGTCCGTGACCACCAAGCTGCTCCAGGGCAGCAATGGCAAGGTCGAAAAGCTGATCGGCGCACGCGTCGAATGGTTCAAGGACGAAGCCACCGGCCAGATGAAGATGCGCGAAGTCGAAGGCTCTGAATTCGAGATCAAGGCCGACCTGGTGCTGCTGGCCATGGGCTTCGTGTCGCCCGTGCAGACGGTGCTGGACGCCTTCGGCGTGGACCGCGATGCCCGCGGCAACGTGCGCGCCAATACCGACGACTACCGCACCAACGTCGAGAAGGTCTTCACGGCCGGCGACATGCGCCGCGGCCAGTCCCTGGTGGTCTGGGCCATCCGCGAAGGCCGCCAGTGCGCGCGCTCTGTGGACGCCTACCTCATGGGCAGCAGCGAACTGCCGCGCTGATCGCCACGATCAGGCCGGCCCGGATCGCCGCCGAGCGCATTGCGCCGGCGGCGATTTTTTTTCCCGCGCCCCCGCCTGTTGCAACATAACCACTTTTCGATTGCGGTCTTTTCACGATTTGACACACATCAAGCGGGCCGGACGCTAGGTTTGAGAACCTGTCGTCTCACCCAATGGAAAGATCGGAGAAGAGAATGTTTTCGCTGAACGGCCGTATCCGCGCCACCGCCATCGCCGGCCTGATCGCCGCTGGCACGCTCGCCGCCCCCGCGCATGCCCACGAAGCGGGCGACGTGCTGTTCAAGGTCGGCGTGACGCAGGTCCGCCCCTCGTCCAACAACGGCACCGTGCTCAACGGCAGCGTCGGACTCGACGTCAACAACAACGTACGCCCGAGCTTCACGCTGACCTACATGGCCACGCGCAACATCGGTATCGAACTGCTGGGCGCCTGGCCCTTCCAGCATGACGTCAGCGGCAGCGGCCTGGGCAAGATCGGCTCGACCAAGCAATTGCCGCCGACGCTCAGCCTGCAATGGCACATCCTGCCCGACAGCATGATCCAGCCGTACATCGGCGTGGGCATCAACTACACCCACTTCTTCGACACCAAGGCGGAAGGCGCGCTGAAGGGTTCGGACCTGAAGCTGGGCGATTCCTGGGGCGTGGCCGCTCAACTGGGCGCTGACTTCAAGATCAACGAGCGCTGGTTCATGAACGCAGACATCCGCTACATCGACATCCGTTCCAAGGTGAAGCTGGACGGCCAGCACATCGGCACCGCGCGCATCGATCCGTGGGTCGCGACGATCGGCGTCGGCTACCGCTTCTAAAGGCAAAAGGGCCGCGCGCCAGGCGCGGCCTTCCTCAGCCTTGCGGCGCCTCCAGCTTGTGCCGCAGGGCCTGCAACGCCGGCGTGTCGTCGTCGGCGCGCCAGACCAGCTGGGTCAGGGCCCGGCCATGCGAGCCGGACAGGGCGCCGATGCGCACCGTGCGCTCCGCCCCCAGCACCGCCAGCACCGAACGCGGCACAATCGCCACGCCCGAGCCCGCCGCCACGCAGGCGACGATGGCGTGGTACGAGGCGAACTCCATCACCTTGCCGGGCGCGATGCCTTCCTGGTTGAGCCAGGATTCCAGGATGCGCCGGTATGAGCATCCCGACGCGAAGGCAATCACGCTGCGGTCGCCCAGGTCCTTGGGACTGTCGATCGGATCCCAGGCCAGCGGCGAGATCAGCGCCAGTTCTTCCTTGAAGGCATCCATGGCCGCCAGCCCTTCGGCCGGAAACGGCTGCGCCACGAACGCGGCCTCGATTTCGTAGTTGCGCACCTTGGCCGCCAGCGCGGCCGACGTGCCGGTCACCAGTTCGATCCGCACCTGCGGCCAGGCCGCGTGATAGGCCGCCAGGATCGGCGGCAGGCGCGCGGCCGCCGTGCTTTCCATGGTGCCGATGCGCAGCACACCCTGCGGCGAGCCGTCGCGTACCGCGGCCTGGGCTTCGTCCGCCAGGCGCAGCAGCCGGTCGGCGTAGGACAGCAGCACCCGCCCCTGGTCAGACAACACCAGCCGGCGATTCTGGCGGCGGAACAGCGGCGCCTCCAGCGAGGCCTCCAGCTGCTTCAGGCGCGTCGACACGTTGGACTGCACGCGGTTCAGATGGGCAGCGGCGCGCGCCACGCCGCCCTGGTCGGCAACCGCCTTGAAGATCTGCAGCGCATCCAGGTCCAAGTTTCTCATTTTGAGAACTCACTATCTTAATAATTCACTATTAATGATATTAGTACAGCCGTAGAGTAAGGGCCATGTCAACGCCCAATTACCCTTCCTCGTCACGCAGCGCTGCCGCCCTGGCATGGCCGGCCGCGCTGGCCCTGGCCGCCGCCATGGGGATAGGCCGGTTCGCCTTCACGCCGGTCTGGCCCCTGATGGCCCAGGAAGCCGGCCTGTCGCTATCCCAGGGCAGCTGGCTGGCTTCGGCCAACTACGCGGGGTATCTGCTGGGCGCGCTGGCTGCGGTCGCCTGGCCCATCCGCCGGCTGCGGGGCACGCTGGCGGCCAGCCTGCTGGCAGTGGCCCTGCTGACGCTGGCCATGCCTGTCTGGCATGGCATGGCGGTCTGGTGCGCGCTGCGACTGGCCGCCGGCTACGCCAGCGCCAGCGCCTTCATCTGCGTGGCGGCGTGGCGGGCGGTGCCCGCGGGCGATCCGCGCGAGGCGGGCGCGTCCGCAGTGACCTACGCCGGCGTGGGCGCGGGCATTGCGCTGACGGGGCTGGCCTGCCTGGCGCTGGCAGCCTGGGACGCGCGCGCCGACACGGTCTGGTTCGCGCTGGGGGGGCTGGCGCTGGCCCTGTCCGCGATCGCCTGGCCAGGGTTGCGCCGCCAGGCGGCGCCAATGCCAGCGCAATCGGCCAGCGCCGCCGCACCCGCCGCCCGGCTGCCACGCGACATCCCCGCGCTGGCGCTGCACTATGGCGCGTTCGGCGTGGGCTACATCATTCCGGCCACTTTCCTGCCAGCGATGGCGAAGGAAATCATTCCCGACCCGGCCATCTTCGGCTGGGCCTGGCCCCTGTTCGGCATGGCCGCAGCGGTGTCCTGCCTGCTGGTGCCCCGCCTGGCACGGGGCCGCGACAGCGTGCAAGTCTGGCGCGCCGCCCAGGCGCTCATGGCGCTGGGCATGCTGGCCGTGGCGCTATGGCACCACATCGCCGCCGTGATCGTGGCCGCGGTGCTGGTGGGCGGCACCTTCATGGTGATTACGCAGGCGGGAATGCTGGCCGCCAGGCGTTCGGCCGGCGCCGCCGCGCCGCGCGCGGCGGCCCTCATGACCGCGGCTTTCGCCGCCGGCCAGATCCTGGGACCGCTGTTGGCGTCCTGGGCGGCGCATTGGGGCGCCGGGCTGCCGCAAGTGCTGGCGGCCAGCGCGGCACTGTTGGCGTTGTCCGCATGGCGTTTGGGAAAGATCACGACAGATGACGTGGCCGCTGGGCATAATGCGATCGGCCCGCGGGCCCGTTCACATTAAAAAAACAAAACCAGGAGTCATCTGTATGAAAGCATTGCGTCCCCTTATTGCCGCCCTGGCAGCCACCGCCGCCTTCAGCGGCGCCGCCCAGGCCCAGACCACCGACTGGCCGTCCAAGCCCATCACCATGATCGTGCCCTACGCGCCGGGCGGCTTCGCCGACACCCGCGTACGCCTTTTGGCGCGCAAGCTGGGCGACACGCTGGGCCAGCCCATCGTGGTCGAGAACAAGGCAGGCGCCGGCGGCGTGGTCGGCACCAACCTGATCGCGCGCGCGGCGCCGGACGGCTACACCATCGGCACCGGCAATCTGGCGCCCATGGCGGTCAACCCGACGCTGATGAAGGACATGCCCTACGATCCGCAAAAGGATCTGGCCCCGATCATCCTGATCGAAAACAGCCCGCTGGTGCTGAGCGTGAACAACGAACTGCCGGTGAAGACGCTGGCGGACCTGATCGCGCTGGCCAAGAAGCAGCCCGGCAAGCTGTCCTTCGGCTCGTCCGGCGTAGGCGGCGCACACCACCTGTCCGGCGAAATGTTCCGCGAACAGGCCAAGATCGACATCGTTCACGTCCCGTACAAGGGCGGCAGCCTGGCCGCGACGGACCTCATGGGCGGCCATATCTCGATGATGTTCGAAATGGGCTATTCCGCGCTGCCCGCGATCCAGGGCGCCAAGATCCACCCCATCGCGGTCACGTCCGCCAAGCGCCTGGCCGTGCTGCCCGACGTGCCCACCATGGCCGAATCCGGCCTGCCGGGCTTCGAGTCCTACAACTGGCAGGGCATCGTCGCCCCCGCCGGCACGCCCGCGCCCATCATCGCCAAGCTCAACGCCGAGTTCAACCGCATCCTGAAGGAACCGGACGTGCAGAAGGCCATCGCCGACACCGGCAGCCAGGCGGGCGGCGGCACGCCCGAGGAATTCGGCGCCTTCATCAAGAGCGAAACCGAGAAGTGGGCCCACGTCATCAAGGCTGGGAACATCCAGCTTCAGTAACCTTCCAGGAGTAATTCCATGGCTACCCGTCTGATTGATCTGCTCAAGCTGCACCATCCCATCGTCCAGGCCCCCATGGCCGGCGGCGCCACGACGGTGGAGCTGGTTTCCGAAGCATCGAAGGCGGGAGTCCTGGGTTCGCTCGGGGCGGCCTATATGAGTCCCGAGCAGATCGAGGCGGCGGCGCGCGACATCCGTGCGCGCACGCCGCTGCCGTTCGCCATCAATCTGTTCGCATCGGTGCCGGAAGAACCCATGCGCGGCGACGCCAGTCGCATGCTGGCGCTGATGGCGCGCTACCACCAGCAGCTGGGCCTGCCGGCGCCCGCCGCGCCCGGCCCGCAAGCCGATCCGCTGCCGCAGCAGATCGAAGCCATCCTGCGGGTGCGTCCGGCCGTCTTCAGCTTCACGTTCGGCCGCATGCCGGCCGCGGCCATCGCGCGCTGCCGCGAACTGGGCATTCTGACCGTGGGCACCGCGACCACCGTGCGCGAAGCGGTGACCCTTGAAGCGGACGGCGTGGACGCCATCGTGGCGCAAGGCGCCGAGGCCGGCGGCCACCGCGGCACCTTCCTGGACGGTTTCGAGGAATCGCTGATCGGCACCATGGCGCTGGTGCCCCAGGTGGTCGACGCAGTCTCTGTCCCTGTTATTGCATCTGGCGGCATCATGGACGGCCGCGGTATCGCCGCCGCCTTGGCCCTGGGCGCCGATCTGGCACAAATGGGGACGGCCTTCTTGACGACCGAGGAATCCGGCATCAATGAAGCCTACAAGGCGCTGCTGCCCGCCTCCCGGGCGGAACAGTCGCGGGTGACCCGTGCGTTTTCGGGCCGGCCCGCCCGCGGCATCGAAAACGCCTTCATGCGCGAGGCCGACGCGATTGCGGCCGACATCCTGCCTTACCCCCTGCAGAACGCGTTGACGCGCCCCATGCGCACGGCGGGCGGCAAGGCCGGCAACACCGACATGCTGTCCCTGTGGGCCGGCCAGGGCGCGCCGCTCGCGCGGCGCGAGACCACCGCCGACCTGGTCGCGCGGCTGGCCCGGGAGACCGCGGCGGCGCAGGCGCGCCGCTGAGCATATTGTTCCCTGAACCGAAAACACTGTTCCACGCGCGGGCTCTCGCGTTGTTATTACAAAGCGTCGGGCTACAATGGCGCCTCGCCGCCGGGAGCCCAGGCCCGACCTCGCCCCCGGCATATGAGTAACAGGGCGCTTCCCGACGCCGCCTGTCTTCGCCGCGCCGGCCATGAATTTTGCCGGTCGCATCGACCGGACAGCAGGGCAAGCTCCGCCGCCGAAACACCCTTTCGTTGCCCATGCCCGCTCAAACCAGCAAGACCCCGGAATTCGCCCTGCGCCTGGAAGGTGTAGCGCTAGGCTATGGTGATTTCACCGTCTTGCGCGACATTTCCATGGACGTGCGCGCCGGCCAGGTGGTCGCCATCATGGGCGGCTCGGGTTCGGGCAAGACCACGCTGTTGCGCGCGGCCACCGGCCAGCTCACCGCGCAGCGGGGCCGGGTGCTGGCCTTCGGCCAGGACATGGCCCACGTCAGCCGCACCGAACTGCAATCGCTGCGCACGCGCATGGGCGTCCTATTTCAGCAGGGCGCGCTTTTCACTGACCTGAACGTTTTCGAGAACGTGGCCTTCCCGCTGCGCGAACACACCAAGCTGGCGGAGCCCGAAGTCACCGAGCGCGTGCTGGACAAGCTCGACGCCGTCGGCCTGCGCGCAGCCGCGCACCTGAAAGTGGCGGAAATCTCCGGCGGCATGGCCCGGCGCGTGGCGCTGGCCCGCGCCGTCGTGCTGGAACCCGAACTCATTCTGTATGACGAGCCGTTTGCGGGGCTGGACCCGATCTCGCTGGGCATTACCGCCCGCCTGATCCGCAACCTGGCCGACCGCCTCGGCTGCGCCTCGGTGCTGATCACGCACGACGTGCATGAATCGTTTGCCATCGCGGACCAGGTGTACCTGGTCGGCCAGGGCAAGCTTGCCGCGGCCGGCACCCCCGAAATGCTGTCGGCCTCGCAAGACCCCTACGTGCAACAGTTCCTCAAAGGGGAGCCCGACGGCCCCGTCGCGTTCCAATATCCCGAGACGCCCGCTTTCAAGAAGTGGCTTTCGCAACAGGAGGGCCGCCGCGCATGAGCGGATCCAACAACGCCATCGGCGCGCTGGGCGGCTGGGTGCGCAACCGCGTTTCCGGCATCGGCTACTTCACCCGGTTCTTCGGCGCCATGCTCGCTCGCAGCGGCATTGCGCTGTCGCGTCCGCGGCTGGTGTCGCAGCAGGTCCATTTCATCGGCAACTACTCGCTGCTCATCATTGCCGTTTCCGGCATGTTCGTGGGCTTTGTGCTGGGGCTGCAAGGCTATTACACGCTGAACCGCTACGGCTCTGAAGAAGCGCTGGGCTTGCTGGTGGCCCTGTCGCTGGTGCGGGAACTCGGGCCCGTGGTCACGGCGCTGCTGTTCGCGGGCCGTGCGGGCACCTCTCTCACGGCCGAAATCGGCCTGATGAAGGCCGGCGAGCAACTCGCAGCCATGGAAGTCATGGCCGTCGACCCCATCCGCCGCGTGCTGGTGCCGCGTCTGTGGGGCGGCATCATCGCCATGCCCATCCTGGCGGCGGTGTTCTCCATGGTGGGCATCCTGGGCGGCTGGGTCGTGGGCGTGCTGCTGATCGGCGTGGACGCCGGCGCGTTCTGGTCGCAGATGCAAAACGGCGTCGACGTCTGGAAAGACGTGGCCAATGGCGTCATCAAGAGCCTGGTCTTCGGCGTCACCGTGACGCTGGTCGCGCTCTATGAGGGCTGGCAAGCCAAGCCCACCCCCGAAGGCGTTGCCCGCGCGACCACGCGCACCGTGGTGGTGGGCTCCCTGGCGGTACTTGGGCTGGACTTCCTGCTCACCGCCTTGATGTTTGGAAATTGATACGGATCGATCATGTCTCGCGAAAAAACCGACTTCTGGGTAGGCCTGTTTGTATTGCTGGGCGCGGTCGCGCTGGCGTTCCTGGCGTTGCGCGCCGGCAACTTGAGCACCTTTTCTTTCGCCCCGACCTATACGCTGACGGCCAACTTCGATAACGTAGGCGGCCTCAAGGTGCGCGCGCCCGTCAAGAGCGCGGGGGTCGTCGTGGGCCGGGTTGCCGGCATCTCGTTCGATGACAAGACCTTCCAGGCGATCGTCTCGGTCAACCTGGAAACGGCCTATCAGTTCCCCAAGGACACTTCGGCGTCCATCCTGACGTCGGGCCTGCTGGGTGAACAATACCTGGGCCTGACCGCGGGCAGCGAAGAGGAAAACTTTGTCGACGGCGGCAAGATCCGCTACACGCAAAGCGCCGTGGTGCTTGAACAACTGATCAGCCAGTTCCTGTACGGGTCGGCCGAGAAGCAAGGCTCGAGCGCGCCGGAACCCGCCGCGAAAACGCCAAATTAAAGACAATGCGACAGACGCGGTAACAGCAGCGCGTCCAAGGTACGCAATATCATAAGAATCGTTGATAGGGATGCCCTGATCATGAATAAGAAAACCATTTGCAGGATTGCCACCGTTGCCGCCGCGGGCGCGCTGATGGCAGGCTGCGCCGCGCCGCAGAACCCGGATCCCCGCGATCCCTGGGAAGGCTTCAACCGGGGCGTCTACAAATTCAACGACACCGTCGACCGTGCCGTCTTCAAGCCGGTGGCGCAGGCCTACACCTTCGTCACGCCGCAGCCGGTGCGCAGCTGCGTGCACAACATCTTCAGCAACGTCGGTGACCTCTGGTCCGGCGCCAACAGCTTCCTGCAGGGCCGCGGCCACGACTTCGTCAACACGCTGGGCCGCTTCCTGTTCAACACCACCATGGGCGTGGGCGGCTGCTTCGACGTCGCCTCGGCCAACGGCGCGCGCCGCATCCCGAACGACTTCGGCACCACGCTGGGCGTGTGGGGCTTCAGCCAGGGTCCGTACCTGGTGCTGCCGTTCTTCGGCTCGTCGTCGGTACGCGACGGCGCTGGCCTGATCGGCGACTACGCGGGCACCACCTACGGCTACATGGGCGTCGATTCCATCGACAACGTGCGCCTGCGCAACTCGCTGTGGGGCCTGCGCGTGGTGGACACGCGCGCCAGCCTGCTGAGCGCCACCGACACCATCGACCGCGTCGCGCTCGATCCCTACAGCTTCGTGCGCGACGCCTATCTGCAGCGCCGCGCCGCCATGGTGCTGGGCCAGAAGGTGGACGACGAGTCCTCGCTGCCCAACTACGAAGACGACGAGGACGACGCCGCCCCCGCCGCGCAGCCGGCGGCTCAACCCGCGGCGCAACCTGCGGCCAAGTAAGCCGCGGGGTGCGCCCCAGTACAAGTAAGGAGTTTTGATGCGAGTTTCCTTTGTTTCCCTGCTGCAGCGTCTGGTTTTCACGGGCCTCGTGGCCCTGGGCCTGAGCGCCGGCGCGCAGGCCAAACCCGACCCCAACGGTTCTCCCGACCAGTTCGTGCTCGCCGCGGCCAACGAGGCCCTGGACGTGCTGAAGGCCGATGGCGCCGTCAAGGCGGGCAACACCGCCCGCATCAACCAGGTCGTCAACGAGCACATCCTGCCCTACGTCAACTTCCAGAAGACCACGCGCCTGGCCGCCGGCCGCTACTGGCGCCAGGCCAACGATGTGCAGAAAAAGGAACTGGCCGAGGCCTTCCGCGGCACGCTGGTGCGCACCTACAGCGGCGCGCTGACCCGCGTCACGTCCAGCACCACGGTGCGCGCACTGCCGTTCCGCGGCGACCCCAAAGCCGACGACGTGGTCGTGCGCACCCTGATCTCCCAGGGCAACGACCAGCCGGTGGGCGTCGACTACCGCCTGGAAAAGACGGGCCAAGGCTGGAAGATCTATGACATGAACGTCGAAGGCATCTGGCTCATCGAGAACTACCGCAACCAGTTCGCGCAGCAGATCAACCGCGACGGCATCGACGGCCTGATCAAGGCGTTGAACCAACGCAACCAATGATCGGCCTTGCGGCTGTCGCGGCCCGGCGCGCCCCAGTGGCCCGCCGGGCCGATTCTTTTAGGGACAGACCAGCCGGATACCCGGGGGAATGCCAGGGCTACCGGCCGGAACGGCAGCGACGCGCTTATATAATGATCAATTCGCTCTTTTCGGGCCATCTCCCGCCGTCATGTCCGCCGTCAGTCTAGAAAACGTCTCCAAGGTCTACTCCCCGCGCCAGCGCGGCTGGCAGAAGCTGCTCGGGCGCGCGCCCGCCGCCGGCTTCCAGGCGCTGGACAATGTCAGCCTGAATATCGAGCACGGCGAGTTCTTCGGCCTGCTCGGCCCCAATGGCGCCGGCAAGACCACGCTGATCTCGATCCTGGCCGGCTTGGCGCACGCCAGTTCGGGCCGCGCCACGGTCTGTGGATACGACGTCGTGGCCGACTACAAGTCGGCGCGGCGGGCTTTGGGCGTGGTGCCGCAAGAGCTGGTCTACGACCCGTTCTTCACGGTGCGCGAGACCCTGCGCATCCAGTCCGGCTATTTCGGCCTGCGCAAGAACGACGACTGGATCGACGAAATCCTGTTCAACCTGGGGCTGGCCGACAAGGCCAACTCCAATATGCGGGCGCTGTCCGGCGGCATGAAGCGCCGCGTGCTGGTGGCCCAGGCGCTGGTGCACCGCCCGCCCGTGATCGTGCTGGACGAACCCACCGCCGGCGTCGACGTGGACCTCCGGCGCACGCTGTGGGAATTCATTTCGCGCCTGAACAAGGCCGGCCACACCATCATGCTGACCACCCACTACCTGGAAGAAGCGGAAGCCCTGTGCGGCCGCATCGCCATGCTCAAGCGCGGCCGCATCGTGGCGCTGGACACCACCCAGGCCTTGATGGCCCGCGTCGGCGGCGTCGACCTGGAAGACGCCTTCGTGCGCATCATGCACGAAGGCGACGAGCAACCCGCGCCCGCCCTGCAACCCGAAGAGATCTCGTCATGACCCAGCCCGCCGCGACCGCCAGCCAGCCGCTGGTGCAGCCCCGCCTGGATGCGGGCTCCGGCTTCCCGACCTTGCTGCGCAAGGAATTGCTGCGCTTCTGGAAAGTCAGCTTCCAGACCATCGCCGCGCCCGTCATCACCGCGCTGCTGTACCTGCTGGTCTTCGCCCACGTGCTGGAAGGGCGCGTCATGGTGTATGGCAGCGTGCCCTACACGGCGTTCCTGATTCCCGGGCTCATGATGATGAGCATGCTGCAGAACGCCTTCGCCAATCCCTCGTCGTCGCTGATCCAGAGCCGCATCACGGGCAACCTGGTCTTCATGCTGCTGCCGCCGCTGTCGCACCGCGACATCTTCGCCGCCTATGTGCTGGCGGCGATCGTGCGCGGCCTCGCGGTCGGGCTGTGCGTGTGGGTGGTGGCGCTGTTCTTCGTGTCGCTGATTCCCACCCACCCGCTGTGGCTGGCCGTCTTCGCCGTGCTGGCCTGCGGCATCATGGGCGTGCTGGGCCTGATCGCGGGCCTCTGGTCCGAAAAATTCGACCAGCTCGCGGCCTTCCAGAACTTCCTCATCATGCCGGCCACCTTCCTGTCCGGCGTGTTCTATTCCATCCACACGCTCCCCGCCTTCTGGCAGGGCGTGTCCCATTGGAACCCCATCTTCTACACCATCGACGGCTTCCGCTACGGATTCTTCTCGGTGTCGGACGTCTCCCCCTGGCGCAGCCTGGCGGTGGTGACGGGGGTGTTCCTCGCGCTATCGCTCTATGCGCTGCGGCTACTGGCCAGCGGCTACAAACTCAGGAACTGACGTCCATGCTTCCCACTCCCGCGCAAGTCCGCCAATACATCGCGGACGGCCTGCCCTGTGAACACCTAGACGTGCAAGGCGACGGCTCGCATTTCGACGCGGTCATCGTCAGCACCGCCTTCGAAGGCAAGCGCCTGATCCAGCGCCACCAGCTGGTCTATGCCGCGCTCGGCGACCGCATGAAGGCCGAGATCCATGCGCTGTCCATGCGCACCCTGACTCCCGCCGAATACCAGCAAGCAGGCAAGTAATGGACAAGCTACGCATCACCGGAGGTTCGCGCCTGCAAGGCGAAATCTCCATCTCCGGCGCCAAGAACTCGGCCCTGCCCATCCTGTGCGCAGGCCTGCTGACCGCCGACGCGCTGACCCTCAGCAACGTGCCGCACCTGAACGACACGGCCACCATGCTGCGCCTGCTAGGCCGCATGGGCATGCGCGCCGAGCGTGACGCGGACGGCACGGTCACGCTGCAGGCCAACCAGGTCGACAAGCTGGAAGCTCCCTACGATCTAGTCAAGACCATGCGGGCCTCCATCCTGGTGCTGGGCCCTCTGCTGGCGCGCTTCGGCGAAGCCCGCGTCAGCCTGCCCGGCGGCTGCAGCATTGGCCAGCGCCCCGTGGACCAGCACATCAAGGGCCTGGCCGCGCTCGGCGCGGAAATCAGCATCGAACACGGCTTCGTGGTGGCGCGCGCCAAGCGCCTGAAGGGCGCCTCCGTGCGCACCGACATGGTCACCGTCACCGGCACCGAGAACCTGCTGATGGCCGCCGTGCTGGCCGAAGGCCGGACCGTGCTGGAAAACGCCGCCTGCGAACCGGAAGTGGTGGACCTGGCCGAACTGCTCATCAAGATGGGCGCTCGCATCCAGGGCCACGGCACCAGCCGCATCGTGATCGACGGCGTCGAGCGCCTGCATGGCGCCGAACACCGCGTCATCTCCGACCGCATCGAAGCCGGCACCTTCCTGTGCGCCGTCGGCGCGGCGGGCGGCGACATCGTCCTGCGCAATACCGACGCGGACATCCTCGGCGCCACGCTGGGCAAGCTGACCGAGGCCGGCCTCACCATCGAGACCGGCCCCGACTGGATCCGCTGCGCCATGTCCTCGCGCCCTCGCGCCGTGGGCTTTCGCACGCTGGAGTACCCCGGCTTCGCCACCGACATGCAGGCCCAGGTCATGGCGCTGAACGCCGTGGCCGAAGGCACCTCGGTCGTCGTCGAGACCATCTTCGAAAACCGCTACATGCACGTGCAGGAACTGCGCCGCATGGGCGCGGACATCGACATCGACGGCCACACCGCCATCGTGCGCGGCGTGCCGAAGCTGTCGGGCGCCACCGTCATGGCCACCGACCTGCGCGCCTCGGCCAGCCTGGTCATCGCCGGCCTCGCGGCCGAAGGCGAAACCCTCGTCGACCGCATCTACCACCTGGATCGCGGCTACGACCAGATGGAAGTCAAACTGCGCGCCCTGGGCGCGAACATCCAACGCGTCACCAAGGAACAGGCATGAACGATGCCACCGTCATCCCCCCCTTGACCCTGGCCCTGTCCAAAGGGCGCATCTTCGAAGAAACCATGCCGCTCTTGGCCGAGGCCGGCATCGAAGTCCCCGAGAATCCCGAAAGCTCGCGCAAGCTGATCCTGCCCACCAGCGACCCCGGCCTGCGCCTGATCATCGTGCGCGCCTCGGACGTGCCCACCTATGTGCAGTACGGCGCGGCCGACCTCGGCATCGCGGGCAAGGACGTGCTCATCGAGCACGCCAAGGAGCAGCCCGGCGGCCTGTATCAGCCGATCGACCTGAACATCGCCAAGTGCCGCCTGGCTGTGGCCGTGCGCAAGGGCTTCGACTATGAAGGCGCCGTCCACCAGGGCGCGCGTTTGCGCGTGGCCACCAAATACGTGCAGTCAGCCCGTGAACACTTCGCGGCCAAGGGTGTGTACGTGGACATCATCAAGCTGTATGGTTCGATGGAACTGGCGCCGCTGGTGGGACTGGCCGACTGCATCGTGGACCTGGTGTCCACCGGCGGCACCCTGCGCGCCAACGACCTGGTCGCGGTGGAAGACATCATGCCGATCTCCTCGCGCCTGATCGTCAACCAGGCCGCGCTGAAGACCCGCGGCGCCCGCCTGCAACCGCTGCTGGACGCCTTCGAAAGAGCCGCTGCCCGCAACGCCTGACCCTCGCCCGCCGCGACGCCGCGGCGGCCGTTACCTGCTTGCTCCATGACGCCATGGCCCTGATCAATCGTCTCGACTCCCGCGATCCCGGATTCAAATCCGCCCTGTCCACGCTGCTGGCCTTCGAAGCCACCGAGGACGAATCCATCGACCGCGCCGCGGCCGGCATCCTGGCCGACGTGCGCGCCCGCGGCGACGCCGCGCTGGTGGAATACACGCAGCGCTTTGACCGCATGCCCGGCGCATCGGCCCAGACGCTGGAGATCCCCAAGGCGGACTGGCAGGCGGCCCTGGCCGCGCTGCCCGCCGCTCAGCGCAACGCGCTGGAAGCCGCCGCCGACCGCGTGCGCAGCTACCACGAACGCCAGCGCGCCGAGACCTGGACCTACACGGATGCCGACGGCACCATGCTGGGCCAGCAGGTGACTCCGCTGGACCGCGTGGGCCTGTATGTGCCCGGCGGCAAGGCCGCCTATCCGTCCTCGGTGCTGATGAACGCCATTCCGGCCAAGGTCGCGGGCGTGCAGGAACTGGTCATGGTCACGCCCACGCCGGACGGCGTGCGCAATCCCATCGTGCTGGCCGCCGCGGCCATCGCCGGCGTGGACCGCGTCTTCGCCATCGGCGGCGCGCAGGCCGTGGGCGCGCTGGCCTACGGCACCGCCACCGTGCCGGCCGTGGACAAGATCGTCGGCCCGGGCAACGCCTACGTCGCCGCCGCCAAGCGCCGCGTGTTCGGCGTCGTCGGCATCGACATGATCGCCGGCCCCAGCGAAATCCTGGTCATCTGCGACGGCAAGACGCCGGCCGACTGGATCGCCATGGACCTGTTCTCCCAGGCCGAGCACGATGAACTGGCGCAATCCATCCTGCTGTGCCCGGACGCCGCCTTCATCGAAGAAGTGCAGGCCTCGATCGAACGCCTGTTGCCCACCATGCCGCGCGCCGACATCCTGCGCGTCAGCCTGGCCAACCGCGGCGCGCTGATCCTGGTCCAGGATCTCGAAGAAGCCTGCCGGATCGCCAACGACATCGCGCCCGAGCACCTCGAGATCTCCACCGAGAACCCCGAAAAATGGACCGCGCAGATCCGCCACGCAGGCGCCATCTTCATGGGCCGCTTCAGCTCCGAATCGCTGGGCGACTACTGCGCCGGTCCCAACCACGTGCTGCCGACCTCGCGCACTGCGCGCTTTTCCTCGCCGCTGGGCGTCTATGACTTCCAGAAGCGCTCCAGCCTGATCCAGGTTTCGCACCAGGGCGCCCAGAAGCTGGGCCGCATCGCCGCCGAACTGGCGCTGGGCGAGGGCCTGCAGGCGCATGCCGCCAGCGCCCAATACCGGATCGACCAGCCATGACCGTGCCGGGCCGCATCGCCGGCACCGTCCGGGCGGACATCCGCGAGCTGGCCGCCTATCCCGTGGCCCATGCCGAGGGCTGCATCAAGCTCGACGCCATGGAATGCCCCTACGAACTGCCCGAGGCGGTTCGCGACGACATCGCCCGCGCCGTGCGCGACACGCCGCTGAACCGTTACCCCGCGGCTGACCTGTCGGCGCTGCAAGCGGCCGTGAAAGCGGCCTTCGGCGTGCCGGATGGGGCAGACGTGCTGTTCGGCAACGGCTCGGACGAGCTCATCCACATCGTGGTGCAGGCCTGCTGCAATCCGGGTGACACGGTGCTGTCGCCCTGGCCGTCGTTCGTCTACTTCGACATGGCCGCGCGCTTCGACCACGCCCGCTTCGTCGGCGTGCCGCTGACGGCCGACCTGACCCTGGACTTGCCGGCCATGCTGGCCGCCGTCCAGGAACACCAGCCCAAGGTGGTGTTCCTGGCCGTGCCCAATAACCCCACCGGCGGCCTCTGGTCCGATGAGGATGTAGCGGCCATCATCGCCTCCGCCCCCGGCCTGGTGGTGCTGGACGAGGCCTACCAGCCCTTCGCCGGCCACACCTGGATGCCGCAGGTGCTGGACGCGCCGAACGTGGTCGTCATGCGCACGGTGTCCAAGATCGGCCTGGCCGGCCTGCGCTTCGGCTACCTGGCCGGCCACCCAGCCTGGATCGCGGAACTGAACAAGGTCCGCCCGCCCTACAACCTGGACGTGCTGACCCAGGCCACGCTGTCGGCCGTGCTGCGCCACAAGCCGGTGCTGGACGAACAGGCCGCCCGCCTGCGTGCAGACCGCGAACCGCTGGCCGCCGCCCTGGCCCAACTGCCCGGGGTGCGGGTATTCCCTTCCGCCGGCAACTTCGTTCTTGCCCGCTTTTCCGGCAAGCTGGACGGCAACGCCGTGCATCTTGCCCTGAAAACGCGCAAAATATTGATTCGCAACTTCTCCAACGCCCATCCGCTGCTGGCCAACTGCCTGCGCATCTCGGTGGGCGCCCCGGCCGAAAACGCCGCCTTGCTATCCGCCCTGCAAGAGATTTTGAGTGCTTAACATGCGTACCGCTGAGATCACCCGCAACACCAACGAAACCCGCATCCGCGTGGCCGTCAATATCGACGGCACCGGCAAGCAGACGATCGACACCGGCGTGCCGTTCCTGGACCACATGCTGGACCAGATCGCCCGCCACGGCCTGATCGACCTCGACATCAAGGCGGAAGGCGATCTGCACATCGACGCGCACCATACGGTGGAAGACGTGGGCATCACGCTGGGCATGGCCATCGCCAAGGCGGTCGGCACCAAGGCCGGCCTGCGCCGCTACGGTCACGCCTACGTGCCGCTGGACGAAGCGCTGTCGCGCGTGGTGGTGGACTTCTCCGGCCGCCCGGGCCTGGAATACCACATCCCCTTCACCCGCGCCCGCATCGGCGACTTCGACGTGGACCTGACGCGCGAATTCTTCCAGGGCCTGGTCAACCACGCCCTGATCACGCTGCACATCGACAACCTGCGCGGCGTCAACGCCCACCACCAGGCGGAAACGGTCTTCAAGGCCTGTGGCCGCGCCCTGCGCATGGCCATGGAAGTCGATCCCCGCATGGGCGACGTCGTGCCCTCCACCAAGGGCGTGCTGTAACACCTCCGCCATCCACCCGCAGCAGGCAGAAAGAAGTGACCACTATCGCCATCGTCGACTACGGAATGGGCAATTTCCATTCCGTCGCCCGCGCCCTGAAATACGCCGCCCCCGATGCCGACATCCGCATCTGCAGCCAGCCCCAGGAAATCGCCGCGGCCGACCGCGTCGTGTTTCCCGGCCAGGGCGCCATGGCGGACTGCATGCGCACCCTGAACGAATCCGGCCTGCGCGAGGCCGTGGTGCGCGCCGCGCGCGAGAAGCCTCTGCTGGGCGTCTGCGTGGGCGAACAGATGCTGTTCGATTCCAGCGAGGAAGGCGGCACCTCCTGCCTGGGGCTGTTCCCCGGCGTGGTGCGCCGCTTCTCGGGCCCCGGCTTTGCCGATCCCGTCAGCGATGACGCGGCCTGCCTGACCGACGCCGGCGGCGCCGGACTGGCCGACACCCGCCCCGAGCGCCTCAAGGTCCCGCACATGGGATGGAACAAAGTGCGCCAGACGCGCTCTCATCCTATCTGGGCCGGCATTCCGGACGAAACGCACTTCTATTTCGTCCATAGCTACTACGCCGACCCGGAAGATCCGGACCTGACTGTTGGTGAAACCGAGTATGGCCTTGCCTTTACCTGCGCGGTGGCGGCAGCTAACATTTTCGCGGTGCAGTTTCATCCCGAAAAGAGCGCCGAGCACGGTTTGCGCCTGTATCGCAATTTTGTAGACTGGCAGCCGTAGGCTCCGAGCCCACGCCCGCCAGCCCTTTCAACCCATATATTTTTTCGCTGCCCACCATGCTGCTGATCCCCGCCATCGATCTCAAAGACGGGCGCTGCGTGCGCCTGCGCCAGGGTGACCTGGACGATGCAACGGTGTTCTCTGAAGACCCCGCCGCCATGGCCACACGCTGGCTCGACCAAGGCGCTCGCCGCCTGCATCTGGTCGACCTGAACGGCGCCGTCGCCGGCAAACCCAAGAACGAAGCCCCCATCAAGGCGATCCTGGACGCTGTCGGCGACGACATCCCCGTGCAGATCGGCGGCGGCATCCGCGACCTCGACACCATCGAACGCTACCTCGACGCCGGCATCTCCTACGTGATCATCGGCACGGCCGCGGTCAAGAATCCCGGCTTCCTGCAGGACGCCTGCGGCGCCTTCCCGGGCCAGATCATCGTCGGCCTGGACGCCCGCGACGGCAAGATCGCCACCGACGGCTGGAGCAAGCTGACCCGCCACGACGTGCTCGACCTGGCCAAGAAGTTCGAGGACTACGGCTGCGAAGCCATCATCTACACGGACATCGGCCGCGACGGCATGCTGTCCGGCGTCAACGTCGAAGCCACGGTCCGCCTGGCCCAGCACGTGCGCATCCCGGTCTACGCATCGGGCGGCATCGCCGGCATCCAGGACATCGAAGCTCTCTGCGCCGTCGAGGAAGACGGCGTCGAAGGCGCCATCCTGGGCCGCAGCATCTACGAAGGCACGCTCGACTTCCAAGCGGCGCAGGCACGCGCCGACGAACTGGCAAAATGACCACCTCCAGCAGCACCCCCGCGGCCGGCGCGCCCGTGCAAAGCGCGCTGACCCGCCGCATCATTCCCTGCCTTGACGTCACCGCGGGCCGCGTCGTCAAGGGCGTGAACTTCGTCAACCTGCTCGACGCGGGCGACCCCGTCGAGATCGCCCGCCGCTACAACGAACAGGGCGCCGACGAACTCACCTTCCTCGACATCACCGCCACCAGCGACGGCCGCGACCTGATCCTGCCCATCATCGAGCAGGTGGCCTCGCAGGTTTTCATTCCGCTGACGGTGGGCGGCGGCGTGCGCCAGGTGTCCGACATCCAGCGCCTGCTGAATGCCGGCGCCGACAAGATCAGCATCAACAGCGCCGCCGTGGCCAATCCGGAACTGGTCCGGGCCGCTTCGGACTACCACGGCTCGCAATGCGTGGTGGTGGCGATCGACGCGCGCCGCGTCTCGGCCGCGGGCGAACCCGCCCGCTGGGAAGTCTTCACCCACGGCGGCCGCAAGGCCACCGGGCTGGACGCCGTGGCCTGGGCGCGCCGCATGGCCGCCTACGGCGCCGGCGAAATCCTGCTGACCAGCATGGACCGTGACGGCACCAAGTCCGGCTTCGACCTGGAACTCACCCGCGCCGTCTCGGACGCCGTGCCCGTGCCCGTCATCGCCTCCGGCGGCGTGGGCAACCTGCAGCATCTGGCCGACGGCGTCACCACCGGCCGCGCCAGCGCGGTGCTGGCCGCCAGCATCTTCCACTTCGGCCAGCACACTGTGGGCGAGTGCAAGCACTTCATGGCTGAGCAGGGCATCCCGGTCCGGATGTAGCCCCCCCGAAGCGCCTGCGGCGCTTCCCCCCCAGGGGGGTGCCGCAGCGGACCGGCAGAGCCCGGCTCCGCGCGGCCCCGCTTGTGTGGCGCCTCGAATTGCATAGGCCGGATTGCTTGGCACGCATTGAAAAACCCAGCTCGGCTGGCCTGGATTGGGGATAGTCTGGATCAGTTTGGGAGGCCCCTCTCAGGCGTGCAACAAGGTATTGCCGTAAGATTATGAGTCCCCACGCGCCAGTGGCGGCCTGCAAGGCGCCGCGCGAGGACAACGGATGAATGAGATGAGCAACGAACCCGCCTGGATGGCCGATGTCGTCTTCGACGAAAACGGCCTGATACCCGCCATCGCGCAGGACGCCGAAAACGGCCAGATCCTGATGGTGGCCTGGATGAACCGCGAATCGCTCGCCGAAACGGCCGCCACCGGGCGCGCCGTTTACTGGTCGCGTTCCCGCCAGCGCCTCTGGCGCAAGGGCGAAGAGTCCGGCCATGCCCAGGAAGTCCATGAACTGCGCCTGGACTGCGACGGCGACGTGATCCTGCTCAAGATCCACCAGCAAGGCGGCATCGCCTGCCATACCGGGCGCGCCAGCTGCTTCTACCGCCGCCTGGAAGGCCAGACCGACCAGGCATCCTGGATCACGGTGGACCCCGTGCTGAAAGACCCCGAACTGATCTACAAATGACCGCTCAAGCCGCAAGCGCCGCCGAAATCCTCGCGCGCATCGCCGATACCCTGGAAACCCGCCGTCCCGAAAACGGCGGCGATCCCCAAGCCTCCTATTCCGCCAAGCTGCTGGCCAAAGGCCCGGACGCCTTCCTCAAGAAGATCGGCGAAGAAGCCACCGAACTGGTCATGGCCGCCAAGGACGGCGTGCCCGACCGCATCGTCAGCGAAACCGCCGACCTGTGGTTCCATTGCCTGGTGGCCTTGACCCATTTCAAGCTTCGGCCCGAAGACGTACTGGCCGAACTGGCTCGCCGCGAGGGCCTGTCCGGCCTGGTGGAAAAGGCAAGCCGCCCGCAAGATTGAACACGGAACCCGGAAAAATGAGCGACAACTGTATTTTCTGCAAGATCGCCGCTGGCGACATCCCGTCCAAGAAAATCTACGAGGACGAGGACTTTGTTGCGTTCCACGACATTAATCCGGCCGCGCCGGTACATTTATTGCTGATCCCTCGACGTCATGTCACATCCATGCAGGATATTAAGGGGGAGGACGCAGAATGGTTGGGTAGAATGATGTCGTTAGCGCCGCGGTTAGCCGCTGAAAACGGTTGCAATCCGGGCCCTGATGGCGGATTTCGCATCATGATCAATTCTGGCGTCGAAGGCGGCCAGGAAGTCCCGCATCTGCATTTCCACATCATCGGCGGCTCGCGACCCTGGAAAGGGCGCGTGGCCCCCAACGCGTAATTCGGAGAAACATCATGGGTAGTTTCAGCATCTGGCATTGGTTGGTTGTCCTGGTCATCGTGGCGCTGATTTTCGGCACCAAGAAGCTGCGCAACATCGGCTCGGACCTCGGCGGCGCGGTCAAGGGCTTCAAGGAAGGCATGAAGGACGCCAACGGCGGCGACAAGCCGGCCGAACCGATCGCGCAACAACGCGTCTCCGGCGACACCATCGACGTGCAGGCCAAGGAAAAATCCAACTCCTGAGCGCCTGCTCGGCTCCCGGGCCGTCCTGAACAGGCCGGCCCTTATTGCATCCACTCCCGAGCGGCCGTCGAATGTTTGATGTCAGCTTCACTGAACTGATGGTGATCGGCGTCATCGCCCTGATCGTCATCGGCCCCGAACGCCTGCCCAAGGTTGCCCGCACCGTCGGCCACCTGCTCGGGCGCGCGCAGCGTTACGTCAATGACGTGAAATCCGATATCCAGCGCGAAATCGAGCTCGACGAACTGCGCAAGTTCAAGAGCGAAATGGAAGATGCCGCCCAGGGCGTGCAGAAGTCGCTGAACGAAACCCAGGCCTCGCTGCAGGAACCCGTCCAGCAGTTCCGCGCGGAACTCGACGAAGTCGCGCGCGAAGCCAACATCAAGGCCGAACCGGCCGTGGCCAGCGAAACGCCTGCCGAACCCGAGCGCAGCATCGCGCCGCCGCCCGGCCAGAACCACAGCCTGGACCTGGATCTGCCACCGGTGGCTGCGCCTGCGCCTGCCGCAACCCAACAACCCGCGCCCAGCGCGCCCAAGGCCGACGACGCCGCGCCCGCCGCCAAGCCCGTCGCGCCCTCCGGAACCCCGACGTGACCCAGGACGCCTCCCAAGAAGAAGGCCAGCAGGAGACCTTCATCTCCCACCTGGTCGAGCTGCGCACCCGCCTGCTGCGCGCCGCCGCCGCCGTGATCGGCATATTCATCGTGCTGTTCATCTACCCCGGCGCGTCGGCCATCTACGACGTGCTGGCCCAGCCGATGCTGGCTTCGCTGCCCGAAGGCACGCGCATGATCGCCACCGGCGTCATCACGCCGTTCATGGTGCCCGTCAAGGTCACGATGATGGCTGCGTTCATCCTGGCGCTGCCTGTGGTGCTGTACCAGGCCTGGGCCTTCGTGGCGCCCGGCCTGTACCGGCATGAAAAGCGCCTGGCGCTGCCGCTTATCGTTTCCAGCACTTTTCTGTTCATCGCGGGCATGGCGTTCTGCTATTTCGTGGTGTTCCGCACGGTGTTCCACTTCATCGCCACGTTCGCGCCGCAGTCCATTACGCCGGCGCCGGACATCGAGGCCTACCTGAGCTTCGTCATGACGATGTTCATGGCCTTCGGCATCACCTTCGAAGTGCCCGTGGCCGTGGTGCTGCTGGTGAAGATGGGCGTGGTCGAACTGTCCAAGCTGAAGGCAGCGCGCGGCTACGTGGTGGTGGGGGCCTTCATCATCGCCGCCGTGGTCACGCCGCCCGACGTGGTCAGCCAGTTCATGCTGGCAGTGCCTTTGTGCCTGCTGTATGAGGTCGGGCTGATCTGCGCCCGGCTGGTCACGCCCAAACCAGAAGCAGAGAGCGAGGCCGGTTCGGACTCGCTGACAGAACGCCACTGATCCCTTCGGACGGTCCTGCCCACAAAGCAGGACCGTTTCACCTTGTGGGCGGCCTGCGGCAACTCTACATTGCCCTTATGTCACTCGCCCAAAGACTGCATACCCTGATGCGCTGGCGCGGCATCAAAAGCCAGAACCAGCTGGCGCGCATTTCCGGCGTGCCGCAATCGTGCATCCATCGGATCCTCATGCGCGAAGACTGCTACTCGCCGTCTCGCGCCACCTTGCTGCGGCTGGCGCGGGCGCTGGACACCAGCGTGCCGTGGCTGACCGACGGCGTGGGGCCGGGTGGGGATACACCGCAAGACAGCGCATTCCCGCCGGACCATGCCCCGGACGGCTATTGCACGGAAATATGGGCGCTGCTGCGCACCCAATCCGAAAGCACCAAGAAAGCCATCCTGTCGGCGGTGCGCCTGATGGCCAAAGACCCCGCCGCGACCTGAGCCCCCGCCCGCGGACCCGGCCCCGTCCTAGCGCGGCTTGCCCGGGCGCGTACCCACCACCACGGCCAGCTCGGCCGGCTTGCCGCTGCGCAATATTCCCAGCTTGGCGCTCTGGCCCGGCGGCAGCTGCGCGATCTCCGACAGCAGGCTGGCGGTATCCATCATCCGCTTGCCGTTGACCGACTGCACGATGTCGCCCACCCGCAGGCCGCCGCGCGCCGCCGGCCCGTCGCGCATCACGCCAGCGATGATCACGCCGGTGGTGTCGCGGTCCAGCCCAAAGGCGCGTGCCAGCTCCGGGGTGACGTCCTGCGGCTCCACGCCCAGCCAGCCGCGCTTGACCGCGCCGGTCTTGACGATCTCGTCCATGACCTTGCGCGCGATCTCGATGGGGGTGGCGAAGCCTATGCCCATCGACCCGCCTGATTCGGAATAAATGGCGGTGTTGATGCCCACCAGATTGCCGGCGGCGTCGACCAGCGCGCCGCCGGAATTGCCGGGGTTGATCGCCGCGTCGGTCTGAATGAAGTTCTCGTAGGTGTTCAGGCCCAGTCCGTTGCGGCCCAGCGCCGACACGATGCCCAGCGTGGTGGTCTGCCCCACGCCGAACGGATTGCCGATGGCCAGCACCACGTCGCCCACGCGCAAGCCCCGGTCCGGCGCCAGCGTGGCAGCGGGCAGGGCGCGCAAGGTGGCCAGCTTCAGCACGGCCAGATCGGTGTCCGGATCCGCGCCCACCACTTTCGCGGTATCGCGGCGGCCGTCGGACAGCGCAACCTCGATCGCTTCCGCGGCCTGCACCACGTGGTAGTTGGTCAGCACGTAGCCGTCCTGGTTCACGATCACGCCGGACCCCAGGCTGGTCGAGGCCTGCCGCCGGGTCACGCCGGGCACCTGGCCAAAGAACTGGCGCAGCACCGGATCGTCGGGTAGCGGAATCAGCGGCACGTTAACGTGCTTGGTGGTGTATACGTTGACCACGGAAGGAGCCGCGCGGGCCACGCCCTCGGCATAGGACGCCGTGGCCTGGATGCGCGCAGCGGGCGGTCTTGCGGCGGCCGCTGCGGACTGCGGCCCCGCCGCGGGTCCGGCCAGCCGCAGCAGGTCGGGCCGCAAGGTCGTCACGACGAATAGAATACCCAGGCAGACCGTGACGGCCTGAGCAAAGATCAGCCAATATCGGCGCATGATTCTGATAGGACTAGCTATGAGTAAAGTGGACTCCCACGTCCTGGCCAACTGGCTGGACGACACCCTGCAAGCGGCGCGCTTCAAGGACTATTGCCCCAACGGGCTGCAGGTGGAAGGCCGATCCGAAATCGCACACATTATCGCCGGAGTCACGGCCAGCGAAGCCCTGCTGCGCGTGGCGGTCGAACGCGGCGCGGATGCGGTGCTGGTGCACCACGGCTGGCTCTGGCGCAACGAGGACCGCCGCGTCATCGGTACGCGCCGCGCGCGCATGGCCCTGGCCCTGAAAAACGACCTGAACCTGTACGCCTACCATCTGCCGCTGGACGCGCATCCTACGCTGGGCAACAACGCTCAGCTGGCGCGCGTGCTGGGCCTGACGCCCGCGCTGCGCGACGATGGCGCGCCGCAGACCTGTGGCCCCGACAACCTGGTCTGGCTGGGCGCCGCGCAAGGCGTGGCGACGCTGGGCCAGTTGGGCGAGCGCGTGGCCGAGCGCCTGGGCCGCCAGCCGCTGGTGGTGGGCGACCCGGACATGCCGCTGGCGCGCGTGGCCTGGTGCACGGGCGGCGCGCAAGGCATGCTGGGCGATGCGGCGGACGCAGGCGCCAGCGCCTACATCACGGGTGAGGTCTCCGAATCCACGGTGCACCTGGCGCGCGAAACCGGCGTGGGCTTCATCGCCGCAGGCCACCATGCCACCGAACGCTACGGCGCGCAGGCGCTGGGCCAGGCGGTCGCGGAACATTTCGGTATCAAGGTCGAATTCGTCGACATCGACAACCCGGCATAACCGGCAGCGCCCCCAAAGACACGCCCCCGCAAGGGGGCGTTTTCATTGCACGGCGCGCTATGGCCGTGCGCGCCGCTCGCGCCCGAATCGGCAGGACTCGGCTAGGGGAAAACCAGAGGGCGCGATCAAGGCGGCGCCTGTGCGTCGCATCTGGTCAATCGCGGTTCTCTCCCTGTCAATTCCGCACGCAGTCCACAGCCCTAGCATTCCATGCAGCCGCCCGCTGCCGGCCCCTTCCGGCCGGGCCTCCTACACACGGAGCCATTGAATGCTGACCCTCTACGACCACCCGCGCTCCGGCAACTGCTACAAGGTGCGCCTCTTTCTTGCGCTCATCGGCCGGGACTACCAAAGCCGGTTCGTCGACGTGCTGGCCCGCAAGAACCAGACCGCGGAATTCGAGCGCGTCAGCGCCTTCCAGCAGATCCCCGCGCTGACCGATGGCGACACCGCCATCTGGGACAGCCACGCCATCCTGCTGCATCTGGCGCATCACTACGCCCCCGAATGGCTGGCGCCGCTGCCGCGCATCGGCGCCATGCATGCCTGGATGTCGGTATCCGCCAACGAGATCGCCAACAGCCTCCAGCCGCTGCGCCTGACACACGTCGTCAGCAACGCCGAAGCCGCGCACCACCTGGGCGTAAGCGAGGCCCTGCTCGACGTGCCTGGCATGCAGGCCCGCACCGACCGCGTGCTGCAACGCCTGGACCAGCGTCTTGCGAGCCACGCCTGGCTGGCGGGCGGCGATGCGCCGACCGTGGCCGACATTGCCTGCTACGGCTACCTGGCGCTGGCCGAGGAAGCCGCCGTCGACATCGACGCCTATCCCGCCATCGCGGCGTGGCGCAAGCGCATACAGCAGTTGCCGGGGTATGTGCCACCGGGTCCCTGAGGCCCGCGCACAACGACAAAAACCACTATTACAAGACAAGAGGGAACGACATGGACGCCATCCAGGCCGCGCAGCCTATAGCCCAATCACACAAGAAACCGAATCTGTTCCGGGTCGCCGTTGCCACGGTCATCGGCACCGCCGTGGAAGCCTTCGACTTCCTCGCCTACGGTACCGCCGCGGCGCTGGTGTTCAACAAGATTTTCTTCCCGCAGTTCGATCCCGTGACCGGCACGCTGGCCGCCTTCGGAGCCTTCGCCAGCGGCATGCTGGCGCGGCCCATCGGCGGCATCCTCTTCGGCCATTTCGGCGACCGCATCGGCCGCAAGTCCATGCTGACTCTCAGCCTGCTGCTGATGGGCATATGCACGGTGCTCATCGGACTGCTGCCGACCTATGAACAGATCGGCATCTCGGCGGCGGTGCTGCTGGTGGCGCTGCGCATCGGCCAGGGGCTGTCGTTCGGTGGCGAAATGGGCGGCGCCATGCTGATGGCGGTCGAACACGCGCCGCCCAAATGGAAGGCATTCTTCGGCAGCCTGCCGCTGGTGGGCGCGCCTCTGGGCATCCTGCTGTCGGTCGGTTCCTTCGCGCTGGTGACGCGGCTGCCGGAAGAGGACTTCCTGCCCTGGGGCTGGCGCCTGCCGTTCCTGGCCAGCGCCGTGCTCATCGTCGTCGGCCTGTTCATCCGCCACGGCATCGACGAATCGCCTGAATTCGAAGAGGTCAAGCGCGAGAAGGCGCGCAACAGACAGTCCGTGCAAGACAAGATGCCCCTGGGTGAACTGCTGCGCGCGCACGGCAAATCGCTGCTGCTGTGCATAGGCTGCAAGATCGCCGAGGTCACGCTGATCTACACATTCCTGGTGTTCTCGGTTTCCTACGCGGTGTCCAAGCTCGGCTTCAGCCGCGCCGACGCGCTGCATGCCTTGCTCTACGGCGCCGGCGTGCTGATGTTCACCATTCCGCTGTTCGGCGTGCTGGCCGACCGCATCGGCGCGCGCCGCGTCTGTGGCTGGGGCGGCATGCTGCTGGGACTCATGGCCATTCCGATCTTTCTCGCGGTGGGCAGCGGTTCGTTGATGGCATACAGTCTCGCCGTCTTCGTCGCCATGGCCTTCAACTACGCGATCATGATCGCGCCGCAATCCAGCCTCTACAGCGCGCAGTTTCCCGCAGAGCTGCGCTATTCCGGATTGTCCATCGGGGTCCAGTTCTCGGCCGCCATCGGCGGCGGGCTGGCGCCGCTGATCTCGGCCACGCTGGTGCAGAAATTCGACAGCATTCTTCCCGTCGGCGTCTATCTGGCCTTCCTCGGCATCGTGGCCGGCACCTCGGCGTTTCTCATGAAGCCCACGCCGCAGGACCTGCGCCGCGCCTGACGCGCAGGCACGGCAAGAGCAGGCGGCGCGACGCTACGCGCCGCCGTTGCCGCTTCTGGCAGTCTTGCGGTACAAGGCCGGCGACATGCCGAAGCGTTCATGGAAGCGGCGGATGAAATGGCTCGCGTGCTGAAAGCCGCAAGAGGCCGCGATCTCCTTGACCTCGACATGCGCACGCCGCGGATCCTCCAGCGCTTCCCTGGCCAGCTGCAGACGGCGTTCACGCACGTAGCTGGTGTATTGCAGCGAGCGCATCTTGAACAAGCGGTGCACCCAGCGCGTGGTCACGCGCAGCACATCCGCCACCGCCTGCACCGACAGTTCCGGATCGGTGATGTGGGCATCGATGTAGCTGGCCAGCACCTGCCAGTTATCGGCGGGCCCGCGCGCATCGCCCGGTATCTTCTCCAGCGCCTGGCTGGTGTAGATCGAAGCCAGCAGCGCCAACAGCGCCTGTTCGGCAAACAGCGACGACGTCGGGTTCGATTCCGCCTTGTCGAAGAACACATGATGCAGGCAGCGATGGGCGGTCTGCACCATGGGCAGGACGGCCACGCCGCGCTGCGCGGTGAACTGCGACATCGCCAGGCTGTGCGCGCCCAACAGGCGCGACAGCGGCCCCTTGACCACCACAATGCGCGAATCGGTGTACATCCGGATTTCCGATGGCAGCGCGGTCGTGCGGAAGATGATGTCGCCGGGTTCCAGCGGCAGCGTCGCATCGTTCTGCACGATGACGCCGTGTCCGGCAATCACAAAGCTCGCCAGGAACTCCGCATGCTCCAGATCGGCCGCATGTTCCGCGCGGTGCTGCACGCTGATCGGCGTGGACTCCAGACTCACCACCAGCCCGCCCGCGCGCAGCCTGCAGGCCTGCAATAGCAGCCTGGGCGGTTCGGTCAGGGCCCTGAATTCGCCCGGCAGCACCAGCTTGTCCAGCTCGCGCTCGTAGCCAGCGATCTCCTGCGCATAGAAAGGGCGGAACTGGGGCGCAAAGTTCAGATCCGCCTCGGAACAGGCGGGCCGGGCGGAGGGATTCACTGTCTGGCGGGCGCGTGGCATGCTCGGAACACTCAGTCGGGTCGGCCAACACTGGCCGAAAGGCGCCGGCCTTCCTGTCGCATTGAGTCAACCCTCGTTCGTGATCGGTCAATCGCTGGCGGCGGAGGCGGGCGTGTAATGGAGCCATTATCCCAAGGAGACCCCATGCTGGAAAAACAAGCCCATGCCGACGCCTTCTTTGCGCGCTCCGCGAACAAGCTCGACTTCGGGAACTGGAGCGAAGAAGAGAAGGTGGCCCTGAGCTGTCGCATTCTCGCCAGCGAAGGCCATTCGGAAACGCTGGCGGGCCAGATCACCGTACGCAAGGAAGACGGCACGTTCCTGACGACGCCCTTGGCCCAGGCCTTCGACGAGATCGTCCCGGCCTCGGTCATCCGCATCAACGACAACATGGAAGTGCTCGACGGCCCCGGCACGCCGAACCCTGCCGTGCGCTTTCACTTCTGGGTCTATCGCCAGCGTCCCGACGTGCAATGCATCATCCACACGCACCCGCCCCATGTATCGACGCTGTCCATGACGGGCCAGCCGCTGGTCGTCGCGCACATGGACGCGACGCCGTTCCACAACGACTGTGCTCATCTGAAGGAATGGCCCGGCCTGCCCATCGCCGACCAGGAAGGCGAGATCATCTCGGCGGCGCTGGGCGCCAAGCGCAGCATTCTGCTGGCCAACCATGGCTTTCTGGCGGCCGGCTCATGCATCGAGGAAGCGCTGTACCTGTCGGTGCTGATCGAACGCGCCGCCCGCAATCAGCTGCAGGCGGCCGCCGCCTATGGCGAGGTGAAACCGGTGAACGATGCGCTGGCCGCCGAATCGCACGACTTCCTGCTCAAGCCCAGCATCGTGCGCGCAAGCTTCGCCATGTTCGCTCGGCGCGTCGAACGGCAAATGGCTGCGGAACGGGACTAGGGGAAGAAAACAGGCAGCGGATCGTTCAGCGGGGGCCGGCGTGCGCCGGCGGGAACGTCCGCCAGCCGCCGCCCGGATCCGCGTCTGCGTGGATTCCGGGCCTGCGGCAGCATCGGATCAGGGCTTTTTGAGCAGATCGCGGATTTCGCGCAGTAGCGCCACGTCTTCGGGCGTCGCAGCGGGCGCCGGCGCTTCCTCGGCCTTGGTGCGGGCCTTGTAGATGGCCTTGACCATCCAGAAGATCACGAACGCCAGCAACACGAAGTTGATGATGATCGTGACGAAATTACCCCACGCAAAAACGTTGGCGCCAGCCTTGGTCAGGTCGGCGTAGGTCATGGGGCCGTTGTAGCCGGCCGGCATCGACAGAACCAGGAACTTGTTCGAAAAATCGACCGAGCCTCCGAGGATGAAGTTGACCAACGGCATGACGATGTCCTTGACCAGCGAATCGACGATCTTGCCGAACGCCGCGCCGATGATGACACCGACCGCCAGGTCCACTGCGTTGCCTTTGACAGCGAAATCTCGGAATTCTTTGACGAAACCAGTCGCTTTGCTCATAAAAGCACTCCCTTCGTGATACGCCCGTGAGTGGGCTGGCGCTATAATACGCGGTTGCTATGTTGTTACAAATTCCCGCGAACCCGATGCCGCAGAAGTGATGCTACTCGTAGAGCGGGCGCATCAACAAGGATAGGAAGATGAGTCAGGATACGCTGGTGCACGATGATGACGGTGCGGTTGATCCCAACCTGCCACCTGATCCTTCGCGACGTTTCTGGGTTACCACCGCCTGTGCTGTGGGTGGCGTAGCAGGTGTCGCAACGGCAGTGCCGCTTGTGAGCACGTTTTCTCCCTCCGAAAAGGCCCGCGCTGCCGGGGCTCCCGTTGAAGTGGACGTCGGCGACATTCCCGTCGGCACCATGAAGACGGTTGAATGGCGCGGAAAACCGGTCTGGATCATCCACCGGTCGCCTGAACAACTCGCTGGTCTCAAGACCCAGGACGCCTTGCTGGCCGATCCTGATTCCAAGCGCCCCGGCTTCACGCCCAAATACGCCGAAAACGAAGGCCGCTCGCGCAAGCCCGAGCTCTTCGTCTGCGTCGGCATCTGTACCCACCTCGGCTGCTCGCCCACGTCCCACTTCGAGAAAGGCGGCAGTCTGGGCGCCGACTGGCAGGGCGGATTCCTCTGTCCTTGCCACGGCTCCACGTTCGATCTGGCCGGCCGTGTCTACAAGAACAAGCCCGCTCCCGACAACCTCGAAGTCCCGCCGTACCAATATCTCACCGACACCCGCATCATCGTGGGCGTCGATGAAGACAACAAGGCCTGACGCGCGCGTCGCGCTTTTTTCCCGAATTACGTAAGTAAAACAAATACGCCACGTATTAGAGAAGGAGCCGTTACATGGCTGGCGAGAAAACCGTCGAGACGACAGGCCTGTTGGGCTGGCTGGACCGGCGCTTCCCGGTGACCTCCACCTGGAAAGCCCATCTGTCCGAGTACTACGCACCGAAGAACTTCAACTTCTGGTACTTCTTTGGCTCACTGGCCCTGCTGGTGCTGGTGCTGCAGATCGTGACCGGCATCTTCCTGGTCATGCACTACAAGCCGGACGCCGAACGCGCGTTCCAGTCCGTCGAATACATCATGCGCGAAGTCCCGTGGGGCTGGCTGGTGCGCTACATGCACTCCACCGGCGCGTCGATGTTCTTCGTCGTCGTGTACCTGCACATGCTGCGCGGGCTGCTTTACGGTTCCTACCGCAAGCCGCGCGAACTCGTGTGGATCTTCGGCGTCGCGATCTTCCTCTGTCTGATGGCGGAAGCCTTCTTCGGCTATCTGCTGCCCTGGGGCCAGATGTCCTACTGGGGCGCGCAGGTGATCGTGAACCTGTTCGCGGCCATTCCCTTCATCGGCCCTGAGCTGTCCATCTGGATCCGCGGCGACTACGTCGTGTCGGATGCCACGCTGAACCGCTTCTTCGCCTTCCACGTCATCGCCATCCCGCTGGTGCTGGTGGGCCTGGTCGCGGCCCACCTGGTGGCGCTGCACGAAGTCGGCTCGAACAACCCGGACGGCATCGAGATCAAGCAAGGCCCGAAGGACAAGTACGGCCGCCCGAAGGACGGCATCCCGTTCCACCCGTTCTACTCGGTCCACGACCTGATGGGCGTGGCCGGCTTCCTGCTCGTGTTCGCGTTCATCGTGTTCTTCGCGCCGGAAATGGGCGGCTACTTCCTCGAGTTCAACAACTTCATCCCTGCTGACTCGCTGAAGACGCCTCCGCACATCGCGCCGGTCTGGTACTTCACGCCGTTCTACTCGATGCTGCGCGCCACCACCGACGAGTTCACCTGGGTGCTGGCGGGCGCTTCCGTGCTGGGCGCCATCGCGCTGCTCGTCAAGAGCAACCTGAAGGGCTTCATGCGCATCGCCGTCCCCGGCATCCTGATCGTCGTGGCCGTGCTGCTGCGCGTGATCGACGCCAAGTTCTGGGGCGTGGTCGCCATGGGCGGCACGGTCGTCATCCTGTTCTTCCTGCCGTGGCTGGACCATTCCCCGGTCAAGTCGATCCGCTACCGCCCGACCTGGCACAAGTGGATCTACGGCATCTTCATGGTCAACTTCCTGGTGCTCGGCTACATCGGTACGCAGCCGCCCAGTCCGCCGTTGAACATCACGTCGCAAATCGGCACGCTGCTGTACCTGGCATTCTTCTTCCTGATGCCGGTATGGAGCCGCCTGGGCACTTTCAAGAAGGTGCCCGACCGCGTCACGTTCCACGCCCACTGAGCCCACCAGATAACGGATTAACCATGATCAAGAAGCTGATTGGTGCCGTGGCCTTGATGCTCACGTGTACCGCCACCCTTGCCGCCGGAGGCGGCTACCCCCTGGACAAGGCCCCGTACCGCGTCAACGACATGTCGTCGCTGCAGAACGGAGCCAAGCTGTTCGTCAACTACTGCCTGAACTGCCATAGCGCGTCCTCGATGCGCTACAACAAGCTCAAGGACATCGGGCTGACCGACCAGCAGATCAAGGAAAGCCTGCTGTTCACCGGCGAAAAGGTCGGCGACATGATGAACGTCGCCATGACCCCGAAGGACGCCAAGCAGTGGTTCGGCACGACGCCCCCGGACTTGTCCGTGATCGCGCGCGCCAAATCCGTGAACGCCGGCCCCTCGGGCGCCGACTACATCTACACCTACCTGCGCACCTTCTACCGCGACACGGCGCGTCCCACGGGCTGGAACAATCTGGTCTTCCCGTCGGTGGGCATGCCCCACGCGCTCTGGGAAGTGCAGGGTCCGCGCGAACTCACGACCGTCGCCATGCACGAGGTCGAAGGCAAGGCGGGCGCCCCCAAAACCTGGGAACGCGTCACCACGGTGTACGATGCACAGGGTTTTTCCACGGTCAAGGCCGAACCGGTAGCCAACTACCACGGCCATGCCACCTTCGATGCCAAATTCAAGGCCGCTAACCCGGCCCAAGTCGCAACATACGACAACGACGTCGCCGACCTGACTGCGTTCATGTCCTGGATGGCCGAACCCGTCCAGACATTCCGCGTCCGTCTCGGCGTCGGTGTCATGTTGTTCCTGCTGCTGTTCTTCCTGGTTACCTGGCGCCTCAACGCCTCGTACTGGAAACACGTGCGCTAACCGCAACGCCCCGCCAGGTTTTTATCCGTCCCTGATTGCAAATAGGGACGGCATCGGCGGATAGGGCTGTACGCCTATCCCGCCTGGCAATTGGGGCCAGCGCCTGCTAGATTAAGGCGCTGGCCTTTCGTTTTTCAATAAAGGACTTACCGCCATGATGGTGCTCTATTCCGGAACCACGTGTCCGTTTTCGCAACGCTGCCGCTTCGTGTTGTTCGAAAAAGGCATGGATTTCGAGATCCGCGACATCGACCTGTACAACAAGCCCGAAGACATCTCGGTGATGAACCCGTACGGTCAAGTGCCCATTCTGGTCGAACGCGACCTGGTCCTGTACGAGTCGAACATCATCAACGAGTACATCGACGAGCGCTTCCCGCATCCCCAGCTGATGCCCGCCGACCCGGTCATGCGCGCCCGCACCCGCCTGTTCCTCTACAACTTCGAGAAGGAACTGTTCGTCCACGTCTCGACGCTGGAAGACCGCAGCGCCAAGCCCGACGAAAAGAAGCTGGCCAACGCCCGCCAGAACATCCGCGACCGCCTGGCCCAGCTGGCCCCCATGCTGCTGAAGAACAAGTACATGCTGGGCGAGGAATTCTCCATGCTCGACGTGGCCGTGGCTCCGCTGCTGTGGCGCCTGGACCACTACGGCATCGAACTGCCCAAGAACGCGGCTCCGCTGCAAAAGTACGCCGAACGCATCTTCTCGCGTCCGGCCTACATCGAAGCGCTGACGCCTTCGGAAAAAGTGATGCGTCGCTAAGGCTGTTGCGTGATGGGTGAAACTTCGACCAAACCGTACCTGATCCGCGCGCTGCACGAATGGTGCACCGATAACGGCTATACGCCCTACATCACCGTGCAGGTCGACGAGCACACCATGGTGCCCGTCGCCCATGTGCGCGACGGCCAGATCACGCTGAACGTGGGCACGCTGGCCACCAACCGCCTGGTGCTGGGCAACGAATTCATCGAATTCCAGGCCCGCTTCAGCGGCGTGACCGAAAACGTCTACGTCCCCGTGGGCGCCGTCAGCGCCATCTATGCGCGCGAAACCGGCGCCGGCATGGGCTTCGAAGTGCAGCCCTACGAACCGCCGGAAGCTGGCGCCCAGGGCGCGACGGCCACCGCCGCGCCCGAGGGCTCCGACGCCGACGCCGCCCCCGGCGACGACGGCGGAGACGACGACGAACCCAAGCGTCCGCGCCTGACCATCGTCAAATAAGGCATCCCCGCAAGGTCTGCATTTTTTTCATTACAATGCAGCCCTTCGCGTGCCCCAGGCACGCAGCGCCGGTGTAGCTCAGTTGGTAGAGCAGCTCACTTGTAATGAGAAGGTCGAGGGTTCGATTCCTTTCACCGGCACCAGATTCCAGATGCAGATCCGTCCTGAGACGATCTCAAAAACCCGCTCCGGCTATGACGGTGCGGGTTTTTTATTGCCTGCGTCATGAACGGAAAGCGTGAGGCCAAGCCAGCCCATTGCGCTTTGTCCTATTTACGCTGTCCCGAGCCCCGAAAACCGGCCTTTCCGCGAAATCGCTGCCTACAATCGCGCCAAGTTCTGGCCTCAGGAGGCGCGGTTCCCCATGCAGACAAATCATCTCCCCGGCGTGCGGCAAAAACGCCTCTGGCAAAAGAGGTGGCCTAGAGAAGTCCTGTTCAATGGCCCGCCACTCCTCGTCGCCGGTAGCGCCGCGGTGAAGAGCTGGCGCGAACCGCTGTTTGAACCCTGGATGTTCGGTCTGACGGCCGCCACGAGCGTCTGGCTGATTCTGGCAGCCCTGGTTCGCGTGGCTGCTGCACGCGCCGACGACGAGATGGATGGACCGGCCGCCGTCCACGAAGGTCTCGATGCAGCGGTCTCCACCATGCACACCATGCTTGCCGAATGGTGCGACAAGCGCAATCGTGGAACCGACCTGCGCACCACCTACCGGGTCGTGCCTCCCGTTCATGAACCGCAGGAAATCGAGCAGATCATCAACTACGCGGGCGCTGGCGACGAGGGTGCAGGACGAACCTTTCCCGTGCACACCGGCATCGCGGGCAGAGCTGTCCGCAGCAAGACACCGCTGGTGATGTCCAGCCAACACAGAACGGAAGATCAACTCCGCTCGGCACTAGTGCTTGAATGGGGGTATACCGCGGCCCAGGCCCGCCGTCTTGGACCCGGCCGCTATTTGGCTATGGCGGTGCCCGTCCTGGACCGTTCAGGCCAGCATCCCATAGGCGTGATCTACCTGGACTCGAGCGACCATGCGCTTTTCGAACGCAACGACGTTGCGGAAATCGTAGGCGCCGGCGCCAAAGCGATCAGCGACTTCGTCAGCAAAAGGTATTGATATGAACGCTGCCACCAACAAGAAACCTGACGCATTCTTCAAGGGATCCCGGCTAATTTCCAGGCCGGGCGCGGTAATCCAGGTTCGGGAACTGATGCTCACCGAATACGGGTTGCGTGCCATTACCAGTGCAAGCACGGGTATCCGGCAAGGGGCCATTGAAGAAGCTGGCCCACCGTCGCCGCTGAGAGGAATGGCTCCTGCCTGACCCCATTTGTACTGCGCCCGGTTTGGCTGCTTTTCGATACCGCAGATGGTCGCCGCATGCACTCGTGTCCTGGTGAGAAAGGCAAATATTCAGCGCGTCGACCCGTTACGCCTGCCCCGTTTTGCATTCTTCCGTTTTTTTGTGCATAATTCGCCCCCTCTACCTGTTCCCCGATAGCTCAGTCGGTAGAGCGACGGACTGTTAATCCGCAGGTCGCTGGTTCGAGCCCAGCTCGGGGAGCCAAAGAATGCAGTACTGAAGGGCCCGCAACTTGTTGCGGGCCTTTTGCATTGGGACGCGGTGCGCGCGCGCTGTTTGCCGGGCCGCGCGCGGCGTACGATGATGCGCATTCCCTCATCACCACATCGCCTGCCTCCATGCGTTCCGCGCGATCCCTGCCTGCCCTGGTTTCCCTGCGCGCCTTTGAAGCTGCCGCGCGGCGCATGAGTTTTTCCCTGGCTGCGCAGGAGCTCTTCGTAACGCAAAGCGCCATCAGCCACCATATCCAGCGACTGGAAGCCGAACTGGGCGTGGCCCTGTTCGAGCGGCTCACCCGCGCCGTGGCGCTGACCGCGGCGGGTCAGGCCTATTACGAGCGCGTACACGCGGCCTTCGAACTGCTGCGCCTGGGTACCGACGAGGTCCGTGCGCACGAGACTGTGCGGCAGACGCTGCGCGTCGGGCTGCTGGCCTCGTTCGCCACGCGCTGGCTGGCGCCGCGCCTGGCGGCGTTTGCCGCCGCCCATCCCGACATCGATCTCCAATTGCAGCCCGACATCGGCCTGGCGGACGTTGCGGGCGGCGAGGTCGACGTCGCCATCCGCTACGGGCGCGGCGTGTGGCCAGGCGTGCGGGCTCGGCTGATCATGGCGGAGCGGCTGTCGGTAGTCTGCTCGCCCGAGCTGATCGCGGGCAGGAAACGGCCGCGCACGCCGCAGGATCTGCTGCGATTCCCGCTGCTGGCCTCGCATGCCCGCCATCCCTTCGAATGGGACGCCTGGGCGCGACATCACGGCGTGGACCTGGGCGGCGTGCGGCCCGTACGCCTGCATGACTACAACATCGTCGTGGAAGCGGCGCTGGCGGGGCAAGGCATGGCGATGGGCCGTCACCGCCTTATCGCCGCCCAGCTCGCCAGCGGCGCGCTGGTGGAGGCCCTGCCAAACGCCGCGCTCGAAGCTCCTCGCATCGGCTGGTGGTTCGTGACGCCGCGCGGCGCGCTTGGCGAAGCGGCACAGCGCTTCCACGCATGGCTGGCGCAGGCGGCCGCGGAGCGGGGCGACACACATTAGTTTTACTCATGTGTACTGCGCGAAAATTGATTGGTCAGGGCCGGCAGCGGCCGATAGCATGAGGCTTGCCCATACTTTCCCTGTTCAGGAGTCCCTCATGACCCGCTCGATCTCCGGCCGCGTGGCCGAACTTGGCCTGACCCTCGAAGCCGCCGCCGCTCCCGCCGCCAACTACGTGCCCTTCGTACAGGAAGGCAACCTGCTGTATATCTCGGGCCAGATCTCCCGCAAGGACGGCAAGGCCGCCTATCTGGGCCGCCTGGGAGACCAGGTTTCTGACGCCGATGGCGTGGCAGCGGCGCGCCTGTCGGCGCTGGGCCTGCTATCGCAGATCGCCGCCGCCACCGGCGACAAGCTGGATCGCGTGGCGCGCATCGTGCGCCTGGGCGTGTTCGTGGCCAGCACGCCGGACTTCAACCGCCAGAGCGCCATTGCCAACGGCGCCTCCGACCTGATGGTCGAGGTGTTCGGCGACGCCGGCCGCCATGCTCGCAGCGCCGTCGGCGTGGCATCCCTGCCGCAGGGCGTGGCGGTCGAGATCGAAGCCATTATCGCGCTCACGCAAGCCTGATCCCTGCCGGAGCCGCCATGTCCGCCCCCTTGACTCCCAGCGCCGTGGAAGCGTTGCGCGCCCAGACCCCTGGCGCGCACACCACCGTCCATTTCAATCACGCCGGCGCGTCGCTGCCCTCGGCCGCCACGCTGCATGCCATCCACGCGCACCTGCAACGCGAAGCGACGCAAGGGCCCATGGAGGCGGGCGTGCGGTCGCGGGAGCTGATCGAGCAGGCTCGCACACTGGCGGCCCGGCTGTTCAACGCGGACCCGACCGAGATCGCGCTCACCGGCGGCAACTCGCCCGGCTGGGGCGCGGCTTTCGCGGCGATGGCGCCGTGGCGCGCCGGCGACCGCATCCTGGTGGGTCGCCACGAATGGGGCGGCAACCTGGCCGCCATGCGGCTCAAGGCGCAGCGTGCTGGCGCCACGCTGGAGACTATTCCCTCGGACGACAGCGGCTGCGTCGATCCGCAGGCACTGGAGGCCATGCTGGATGAGCGGGTGCGCCTGATCGCACTGACCTGGCTGCCCGCCAACGGCGGCCTGATCAATCCCGCCGCCGCCATCGGCAGCGTCGCGCGCCGCCACGGCATCCCGTATTTCGTGGATGCGGCACAGGCGGTCGGCCAGTTGCCCGTGGACGTCGCGCAGATCGGCTGCGATGTGTTGAGCGGGGCCGGACGCAAGGCGTTGCGCGGCCCGCGCGGCACAGGCCTGCTGTACGTGCGGCGCGACTTCCTGGACCAGCTCACGCCCGCCTTCGTCGACACCCATTCCGCCCCCCTGGGCGCCGACGGCGAGCCGGTGCTGCGCCAGGACGCCGCGCGCCTGGAATCGGCGGAAGCCTCGCTGGCGCTGCGCTGCGGCCTGGCCAACGCCTTGCAGGAAGCCCTGGACATCGGCCTGCCAGCCATCCGCGCGCGCATCGCCGCCACGGCCCAGGCCCTGCGGACCGAACTGGCGGCCATCCCCGGCATCACGGTGCTGGACCAGGGCCGCGAACGCTCGGGCCTGGTGTCCTTCAACTTCGCCGATCAGGACGCCGTATCCGTGCAACGCGCCATGGCGGCACAGGGCATCACCATCGGCAGCAACGGCGTGCCCTATACCCCGCTGGACATGCAGGCGCGTGGCCTGACCCAGATCGCGCGGGCCTCGGTCAGCTATCTGACCAGCGACGCGGAAATCGACCGCCTGCTGGAAGGGCTGCGTGCCCTGGCCCGCTAGGGCTTGCCCGGCCCTGGGCCAAGTTCAAGCCGCCGCGCGCCGCGCGAAGGGCGTCCACTTGGTGAAGACCAGCAGGTTGCCCAGCATTACCAGCGCCAGGCCCAGCAGGGCCGGCGCCGTCCACTGATAGCCTTCGGCGAAAGTAGACACGCTCAAGGCCACCACCGGAAACAGCACCGTGCAGTAGGCGGCCCGCGCCGGACCCATGCGGCCCACCAACGTCAGATAGGCGGTAAAACCGATCACGGAGCCCGGGATGGCCAGATAGAGCAGGGCGCCGACGTAGGAAGCCGAGGTATCGAATTCGAACGGCAGGCCCGCCGCCAGACAACCCGCCAGCAGGATGGCTGCGCCATAAAGCATGCTGTAGGCGTTGCCGGTCAAGGGCCGGATGCCGGCGCGCTGTTGCAGCGACGACAGCATGTTGCCCGTCGAAAAGCAGAACGTACCCAGCAGTGCAAAGCCCAGGCCCAGCAGGGTTTCATGGCTGGCCTCCTGCCCCGCCAGTTCGGGCCAGAACAGCAGCACCAGGCCGGAAAAGCCCAGCGCGCCGGCCACCATCACGCGCGGCGCGACGCGGGTGCCGAACCACAGGCGGGCATTCAGCGCATTCCATAGCGTCGCCGCCGAAAACACCACCGACACCAGGCCGCTGGGAATCCACTGGGTTGCCGTGTAGAAGCACAGGAAGTTCAGGCAGAACAAGCACAGCCCCTGGCCCACGCACAGCCAGTGGCCGCGCCGGTCTATTTTCTGCAGCTTGCGGGTCAGCGCCAGGACCGCGAACAGAACCAGGCCCGCCAGCGCGAAGCGGTAGAAGATCGAGACGGGAATCGCCACCACGCCCAATTGCAGCTTGATGGCGATCCAGGTTGTGCCCCAGATGACGACTGTGAGGAAATACAGGAAGAGGTTCACGATGCGATGCTGAAACAGGGACGCGGTAAGGCGGTCCGCAAGACCGCCGGGGAATCCAGTTTGCGCCTCCCTGGCCCGCAAGAATTGCCGGTTCTTGCGGTTTTCTTCCCCGCGCGCACGCGCCGCGCGCGAGATCGCAGTAGCATTCCACTCATATGGCTACCGTCGCCTCGGCCCCGGCCGATTTCTCCGTCTTCCGCACCCTGGCGGGCTCCACCGCGACGTTGGGACGCGCCGCCGCGCTGGGCGAGGGCATCGCCATCTCGCAATGGTCACGCAGCGCCCACGAAACCATGGGCTACGACAGTCCGGGCCATCACACCCTGTCACTCTATCTGCGCGGCGGCGACAAGTCGTTCCGCCTGGGCCAGGACAGGCTACATGGCGGCGCCGGCAAGTTCTGCGTGCTGCCCTCGGAGCACTACTCGCGCTGGAGCATGAACGACAGCGTGCAATTCCTGCATCTGTACATCGCTCCGGAACGCCTGGCCCGCGAAGCCGTCATGCGGTTGGACTGCGAGCCCCGCACGCTGGAACTGCGCGACCGCACCTACATCCACGACGACTCGCTGATCGACGTCTGCCGGCAGCTGCTGGACACCGACTGGAACCAGCCCGCCGACCGGCTGGCGGCCAGCAGCGCGGCCGAAACAGTCCTGCACCATCTGCTGAACCAGGGCGTGGCGCGCAAGCCCGCGGCAACGCTGCGCGGCGGTCTCGCGCCCGCCGTGCGTCGGCGCATCATGGACTATGTTGACGCGCACCTGGCCGAGCCGCTGACGCTGGACGAACTCGCAGGCGTGGCGGCGCTATCCACCTACCACTTCGCCCGCATGTTCCACACCTCTTTCGGCGAGCCGCCGCATGCCTGGGTACGGGCGCGGAGGCTGGCGCATGCGCGCAAGCTGCTCGCAGCCGGCAAGGGCGATCTGGCCGGCATCGCCCAGGCCAGCGGCTTCGGCAACGCCAGCCATCTGGCGCGGGTCTTCCGCGACGCCGTCGGCGTCACGCCCGGACAGTACCGCAGCGCCCGCGCCAGGCACTGACGCGTGGGGCTGTGGCCCCGTTTCCCGTCCCGCCCGGTCTACAATGGTCCACCGCCCCCAGGGCCTGACCGTACCGCCGCCCGACGCGATGCCGTCTACGACCTCTCGCGATTCCATCCCCCCGGCTGAACCCCTCGGCGCCGGCCCCGTGCGCGCGCACTGGCTGGCGGAGCTGATACGTCTGCGCGAAGCGCATTGGGGGCCGCTGGAAGACGCAGCCGCAGTGCGCCGCGTACGCCAGCAGGACGCCGATCTGCCCGCGCGCATCCTGGCTCGCGCCGCGTTGCTGGCGCAGCGCGAGAATCTCATCCCCCTGATCGACACATGGCGCCGCAGCGCGCTCGCCATGTTGGCCGCGTTGTTCCTGCTGGCCGCCATTTCCGGCGCAGGCGCCGCGCTGGGCGCGCTGGGTGACGGCTCGCGGCCAGTCAACGTGCTGTGGGCGCTGGGCGCCTTGCTGGGCCTGCATGCGCTCACCTTCCTGCTGTGGCTGGGCAGCTTCCTGCTGCGGGCGTCCTCCGTCACGGGACTGGGGCGTCTCTGGCTCTGGGCCACGCGCAAGCTGGCCCGCGGCCCCGACAGCGCCCTGGTACCGCAGGCTTTCCTCAACCTGCTGGCCCGCGCGGGCGCCTTGCGCTGGCTCTTCGGCAGTGTCAGCCACCTGCTGTGGCTGACGGCCCTGTGCGCAGCGCTGGCGGTGCTGCTGGCCGTGCTTTCCACCGCCAGCTACCGCTTCATCTGGGCCACCACCTTGCTGGCGCCCGACACATTCGTCGGGCTGACACAGGCTTTGGGCTGGCTGCCGTCCCTGCTGGGCTTTCCGCTGCCGGACGCATCCATGATCCGCGCCAGCGACGGCGCCCAGGCCCTGCCCGCCGAGGCGCAGGCGCAGTGGTCGCTGTGGCTGATCGGCGTGCTGGTGGTCTACGGCATCCTGCCCCGTCTGTTGGCCGGCGCCCTGTGCGTGGCGGGATCGCTGCGCGCCTTGCGCCGCCTGCGCATCGATCCCTCGCTGCCCGGATTCTCCGCCTTGCGCGATCGCCTGGAGCCGCCCGCCCAGTCCACTGGCATAGACCGCCCCGTCGATCCCCTGCACGAACCACGCGTCGGCGCGCCGCCGCTCGCGGGCCTGGGCGGCCAGCCGGTGCTGCTGGGGCTCGAACTGCCGCCGGACCTGGCCTGGCCGCCCGCCGACATGCCCGCGGGCGTCCAGCAGGCCGGCAATCTGGATACCCGCGAAGAGCGCAACCGCGTGCTGGACGCGCTCGCCGGCCAGGCCGCCACTCGCATGCTGATCGCCTGCGATGCGCGCCAGACGCCGGACCGCGGAACGCTGTCGCTGATCGCCGAACTGGCCGCGCACGCGGAACAGACGCGTGTATGGCTGGTCACGCCGCGCGCGGACGCCGAGGCTCCCGCCACCCGCGCCCCGCTATGGCGCGAACGCCTGCTGGCGCTGGGCCTGCCCGCCGATGCCGTGCTGCAAGCGCCGCTGGCCCCGCTCGCGTGGCTGGAGTCCGGCCATGGCTGAAGACCTCATCAAGATTGCGCTGGTCGGCCATACCAACACCGGCAAGACCTCGTTGCTGCGCACGCTGACGCGCGACACCACCTTCGGTGAAGTCGCCGACAGCCCGGGCACCACGCGCCACGTCGAAGGCGCGCGCCTGCGGCTGGAAGGGCGGGCCGTGCTGGAATGGTTCGACACACCGGGCATGGAAGACAGCATCTCGCTGCTGGAGTACCTGGAAAAACTCGACAGCCCGCAAGAACGCCTGGACGGGCCGGCGCGCATCCGCCGCTTCCTCGACACGCCCGAGGCGCATGGCCGCTACGAGCAGGAGGCCCGCGTGCTGGCCAAGATGCTGGATTGCGACGCGGCGCTGTACGTCATCGACGCGCGCGATCCGGTGCTGGGCAAGCACCGCGACGAACTCGCCATCCTGGCCGCCTGCGGCCGGCCTCTGCTGCCTGTGCTGAACTTCGTCAACGCGCCCGCGCATCGCGCCGACGAATGGCGCGCCGCCATGGCCCGGTTGGGCCTGCACGCGGTCGTCGAGTTCGACACCGTCGCGCCGCCGCTGGATGGCGAACAACAGCTCTATGCCAAGCTCGGCGTGCTGCTGGACCGCCACGCCGCCGCGCTGGCCCGGCTGTCCGCCAATCTTGCCGAGCAGCGCCGCGCGCGCCGTGGCGCCGCCTACGAACTGCTGGCCGACTTGCTGGTCGACGTGGCGGCCTTGCACGTCTCCAGCGCCAGCGACGACGCGGCGCTCGCGGCCGCCTCGGGCGCGCTGCGCGACCAGGTGCGCCAGCGCGAGCAGACCTGCGTCAACGCATTGCTGGCGCTCTACAACTTCCGCGCGACGGACTTCACCGATGATGCGCTGCCCCTGCAGGGCGAGCGCTGGGGCATGGACCTGTTCCATCCCCAGGCCCTGAAGGACATGGGTGTGCAGGTGGGCATGGGCGCCGCCGCGGGCGCCATGGCCGGCGCGGCGGTAGACCTGTTCAGCGCCGGTTTGAGCCTGGGCACCGGCATGCTGATCGGCGCGGCCGCCGGCGGCCTGTGGCAAGGCGTGGAAAAGCTGGGCAAGCGCGTGGCGGGCAAGCTGCGCGGCTGGCGCGAAATCAGCGTCGACGACGCGGTGCTGCGTCTTTTGGCCCTGCGCCAGCGCCAACTGATCGAAGCGCTGGAGCGCCGCGGCCATGCCGCGCGCGAGCCATTGAGACTAGACCATCCGGACGACGATGCCTGGCGCAAAGGGCCCCTGCCCGAAGCGTTGAAAGAGGCCCGCAGCCGGCCCGAATGGTCGGCCCTGGGCGAGCACTACGAAGACAGCGACCGCCGCAAGCGCGTGGTGCGCGAATTGGCGAAAACCCTTGCCGACGCGCCCCCGCCCGGCGCCTGAGCGCAGAGCCGCCAGCCTTGCCGCACGCACCATTCCACGCCGCCGGCAAGCAAGTACTAACCCCAATCCAAACCGATTGACGCTTAAACGAATGCGTCGATAAGATTCGTCCTACATCGATGCGGGTCCGTCCCCGTCATGATAATCACAAGGGGTTGGGTCTATCGTGAAGTCGAAGTCCTACGCAGTGATTCCCGGCAGCGCCATCACCGGCGCACGCGCAGCTCGCGCTGCGTCCCGCCAGACCCCAATCCGTCTTTCGTCGTAAGCAGCAACGCCATGCCCCGGATCCCCATGGGGCCGGGGCCCTGTCACTTCTGTCGCGCTATCCGCGCACCACACGGAGCATGAGGGCTATGCGTACTTTTCCCCACCTGAAGCAAGCTGCGCTCGCCGCTGCCATCGCCGCATCGCTGGCTTTCAGCGCCGGCGCGGCCGCCAAGACCTTTCACTGGTCCTATCAAGGCGATGCGACGTCCATGGATCCGATGGCCCTGAACGAAACGTTCACGCTGGGCTTCCAGGGCAACATCTACGAAACGCTTGCCGGCTACGACGGCAACCTGAAACTGACTCCGCTGCTGGCGGAAAGCTGGGAGAACCCCGAACCCACGAAATGGGTGTTCAAGCTGCGCAAGGGCGTGAAATTCCACGATGGTTCGCCGTTCACGGCGGACGACGTCATCTTCTCCTGGAAGCGCAGCCTGACCCCGGGCTCCGACATGAAGGGCTACGGCGCCAAGGCCTCCGACATCAAGAAGATTGACGACTACACCATCGAAGTCACCACGCCCACGCCCAACCCCATCCTGCCGCGCGAATGGGTGTTCCTGTACATCATGAGCAAGTCGTGGTCGGAAAAGAACAAGACCACCGAAGCCACCAACGTCAAGGGCGACAACCAGGGCAACTATGCCAACCTGAATGCCAACGGCACCGGCCCCTTCATGCTGGCCTCGCGCCAGCCCGACGTGAAGACCGTGCTCAAGCGCTACGACGGCTACTGGAACAAGAACATCAAGACCAACGTCGACGAAGTCATCTTCCAGCCCATCACGCAGGAAGCGACGCGCGTGGCCGCGCTGATCTCCGGCGAAATGGACCTGGTGCAGCCTGTACCGGTGCAGGACTGGAAGCGCCTCGAAGACGCCAAGGGCGTCAAGCCGCTGACCGCGCCGGAAGCGCGCGCCATCTTCATCGGCATGGACCAGGACCGCGACGAACTGCTGTTCTCGGACGTGAAGGGCAAGAATCCCTTCAAGGATCCCAAGGTGCGCGAAGCCGTGGTGCTGGCCGTGGACACCAAGGCCATCAACGAGAAGATCATGCGCGGCGCTGCCAAGCCGCTGGGCTCGCTCATCGCCACCGCCATCAATGGCTATGACGATTCCTTCGGCGCGCCGTACAAGCCGGATCCCGAGCGCGCCAAGAAGCTGCTGGCCGAAGCCGGCTATCCCAAGGGCTTCACGGTCACCATGGACTGCCCGAACGACCGCTACGTCAACGACGAAAAGGTCTGCCAGGCCGTGGCCGGCATGCTGGCGCGCGTGGGCATCAAGATCAACCTGCTGGCGCAGACCAAGTCGAAGTACTTCGGCAAGATCCTGCTGCAGGCCGGCAACCAGACCAGCATGTACATGCTGGGCTGGACGCCCAGCTCCACCGACGCGCACAACACGCTGCTGAACCTGGCCTCGTGCCGCAATGCCAAGACGGCGGCGGGCCAGTTCAACCTGGGCGGGTACTGCAACAAGAAGGTCGACGAGCTCACCGACAAGATCGGCGTCGAAACCGACCAGGCCAAGCGCAACGCCATGATCAAGGAAGCCTTCGAGATCGTGCGCAACGACTATGGCTACCTGCCGCTGCACCAGCAGCCCATGTCCTGGGGCGTGAAGGACAACATCCAGGTCATCCAGCGCGCCGACGACGTGCTCGACCTGCGCGACGTCGTCCTGCCGTAATCCGGCGACGCGAGCCCCGGGCGGCACCTGCCGCCCGGGCGCGCCCGGCCCAGCCCCGGTTCCCGCTACCCGAGGGAAACGCGGCCCGGCGTCATCTGAATCCGAGGGCTCCCGATAATGCTTTCCTTTGTTGCGCAACGGCTTATCCAGTCGGTGCTGGTGATGTTGACGGTGGCGCTGATCGCGTTCTCCATGTTCCGCTATGTGGGCGATCCGATAGCCAGCATGGTGGGCCAGGACACCACCCCTGAACAACGCGCGGAACTGCGCAAACAGCTGGGCCTGGACGATCCCTTCGTGGTGCAGTACGCGCACTTCGTGGCCAACGCCGTGCGCGGCGACTTCGGCATATCGTACCGGCACCGCCGACCCGTCAGCGAACTGCTCGAAGAGCGCATGCCGGCCACGCTGGAACTGTCCTTCGTGTCTGCCGTGATGGCGCTGGCCCTGGGCATACCCATGGGCATCTATACCGCGCTCAAGCGCCACGGCGTGCTGTCCAAGGCCTTCATGGCGATCTCGCTGGCCGGCATCTCGCTGCCCACCTTCCTCATCGGCATTCTGCTCATCCTGTTCTTCGGCGTGCAGCTGCGATGGCTGCCCAGCTTCGGGCGCGGCGACGTGGTCAGCCTGGGATGGTGGACCACGGGCTTTCTGACCAAATCAGGCTGGCTGGCGCTGATCATGCCGGCCATCACGCTGGCGCTGTTCCAGATGACGCTGATCATGCGGCTGGTGCGCGCCGAAATGCTGGAAGTGCTGCGCGCCGACTTCATCAAATTCGCGCGCGCCCGCGGCCTGCCGGAACGGCTGATCAATTTCCGCCATGCGTTGAAGAACACCATGGTGCCCGTCATCACGATCACCGGGCTGCAACTGGGTTCCATCATCGCCTTCGCCATCATCACGGAAACCGTGTTCCAGTGGCCCGGCATGGGCCTGCTGTTCATCCAGGCCATCAGCATGGTGGACATCCCCGTCATGGCGGCCTATCTGGTGCTGATCGCCTTCATGTTCGTGCTCATCAACCTGGTCGTGGACCTGCTGTACTTCGCCGTGGACCCGCGTCTGCGTGTGCAGAGCAAGTAAAGGACTCATCATGATTGCTCGCATCGCTCCCTTCTTCGCCCGTGCGGCCGACAGCGACCTCTGGCATAGCTTCAAGCGTTCGCCCGGCGCCATCATCGCCGCTATCGTTACGCTGGCCATCCTGCTGGGCGCGCTATTCGCACCCGTCGTCGCGCCGCACAACCCCTTTGACCTGGCATCCTTGAGCATCATGGACGCCAACACGCCGCCGGCCTGGGAAGAGGGCGGCAGCCCAGACTTCCTGCTGGGCACCGACGACCAGGGCCGCGACATCCTGTCGGCGGTTCTGTATGGCTCGCGCGTGTCGCTGCTGGTGGGTTTCGCGTCCGTGCTGTTCTCGATGGTGCTGGGCGTGAGCCTGGGCCTCATCAGCGGCTATGCAGGCGGACGCGTGGACAGCTTCATCATGCGCATCGCCGACGTGCAGCTGTCGTTTCCAGCCATTCTGGTGGCGCTGCTGATCGACGGCGTGGCGCGCGGCCTGCTGCCGCGCGACATGCACGACCAGCTCGCGCTGTATGTGCTGATCTTCGCCATCGGCATCTCCGGCTGGGTGCAGTACGCCCGCACCGTGCGCGGCTCCACACTGGTGGAACGCAACAAGGAATACGTGCAGGCGGCCCGCCTCATCGGCATCGGACCCATCACCATCCTGCGCCGGCACATCCTGCCCAACGTGATGGGACCGGTACTGGTCATCGCCACCATCCACCTGGCCATCGCCATCATCACCGAAGCCACGCTCTCGTTCCTGGGCGTGGGCGTACCGCCCACGGCGCCGTCGCTGGGCACGTTGATACGTATCGGCAACAGCTACCTGTTCTCGGGCATGTGGTGGATCTCCATCTTCCCCGGCATCGCGCTGGTGGCGCTGGTGCTGTCGGTCAACCTGCTGGGCGACTGGCTGCGCGACGCGCTCAACCCCAAGCTGCGCTGAGGACGCCATGGCCCTGTTGAACATCGAAGATATCCGCATCGAATTTCCCAGCCGCCGCGGCACGCTGGTGGCCGTGGACGGCGTCTCGCTGTCCCTGGAAAAAGGCGAAATCCTGGGCGTGGTGGGCGAATCAGGCGCCGGCAAGTCCACCATCGGCAATGCCGTGATCGGCCTGCTGGAGGCGCCTGGCCGCCTGGCGGGCGGCGCCGTGCTGCTGAACGGCGAACGCATCGACACGCTGACTCCGGCGCAGCAGCGCAAAGTGCGCGGCCGCCGCATCGGCATGATCTTCCAGGATCCGCTGACCTCGCTGGATCCGCTGCAGACGGTGGAAAGCCAGCTGGTCGAAACCATGCAGGTGCACCTGAACCTGTCCCAGGCCGAGGCCCAGAAACGCGCCGTGCAGCTACTGACGCAGGTCGGCATCGACAAGCCGGAACTCCGTGTCAAACAATACCCGCACCAGTTCTCGGGCGGCATGCGGCAACGCGTGGTGATCGCGCTGGCGCTGTGCTGCGAGCCCGAAGTCATCATCGCCGACGAACCCACCACCGCGCTCGACGTGTCGATCCAGGCGCAGATCCTGGAACTGCTCAAGAAGCTGTGCCGCGAAGAGCAGGTGGGCATGATCATCATCACGCACGACATGGGCGTGATCGCGGACGTGACGGATCGCGTGGCGGTTCTTTACCACGGCAAGCTGGTCGAACAAGGCCCCACCTCCAAGATTCTGGGCGACCCCGACCACCCCTACACGCGCAGCCTGATCTCGGCCGTGCCGCGTCCCGACATCAAGCTGCGGCGCTTCCCGCTGGTGACCTACATCGAGGACGTGAAAAAGCCGGCGCAGCCGCTGGACCTGGCCACCCACTGGCTGGGCCAGCGCCGCGACTTCGGCGCACGCACCGGCGGTCCGCTGGTGCAAGTCAACGACCTGAGCATGCGCTTCGTGTTGAAGAGCGCGCTGCTCAAGCGCAACCAGCGCACGCTGGACGCCGTCAAGCGCGTCAATTTCTCCATCGGCGAAGGCGAGGTCTTCGGCCTGGTGGGCGAATCCGGTTCCGGCAAGTCCACCGTGGCGCGGCTGATCTCCGGCCTCTACACGCCGAGCGAAGGCTCGGTCAATTTCGGCGGCACGGACCTGACCGCGCTCAAGGGCGAGAAGCAGTTGAACCCGTTCCGGCGGCAGATCCAGATGATCTTCCAGGATCCGTTCTCCTCGCTCAATCCGCGCATGCGGGTGCTGGACATCGTGGCCGAGCCGATCCGCTTCCACAAGCTGGCGGCCAGCGAAGCAGAGACGCGCCGCATCGTGGCCGACCTGCTGGACGTGGTGGGCCTGGGCGATCGCGCCGCCGAACGCTTTCCGCACGAATTCTCGGGCGGCCAACGCCAGCGCATCTGCATCGCGCGGGCGCTGGCCACGCGCCCCCGCTTCCTTATCTGCGACGAACCGACCTCGGCGCTGGACGTGTCCATCCAGGCGCAGATCCTGAACCTGCTGAAAGACCTGCAAGAGGAACTCGGGCTGACCATGCTGTTCATCAGCCACGACCTGCCGGTGATCCGCCAGATGTGCGACCGCGTGGGCGTGATGCGCTATGGCGAACTGCTGGAAGTGGCCAACACCGAAGACCTCTTCGAACGTCCGCAGCATCCCTACAGCCAACACTTGCTTGGCCTCATGCCCCGCCTGCAATCCATGTCCCGCGAGGGCCTGGAAGTGGCGGAGTAACGCCAGGCGCAACCCGGAGCGAGACATGACGGCGACACGACAGACCCTGTTTACAGGCGGCCAGGTTTTCGACGGCAAGGGCAAACTGCTGCCCAGCCACGGCGTGCTGGTCGAAGGCCGGCACGTGGTGCGCGTGGCGCCGGCCGGGGAGTTTTCCGGCTACGCCGGCGCGACCGTGCGCACGGACGGCATGACGCTGATGCCCAGCCTGGCCGACTGTCACGTCCATTTGGTCTACACCGGCGGCGCCGATCCCAACGCGCAACTGAGCAAGCAAGGCCCTGCGCAGATCACGTTGACGGCGCTGGAGAACGCGCAGGCCAGCCTGCGCGGCGGCGTCACCGCGCTGCGCGATTGCGGCGGCAAGGACTACCTGGAATTCGGCGTGCGCGACGCCATCGCGCGCGGCGTGTTCCCCGGCCCCACGATCAGGGCCTCGGGCCGCATCATCTGCATGACGGGCGGCCACGGCAACCGCATCGGCCGCGTGGCCGACGGCTGCGAGGACGTGATCAAGGCCGTGCGCGAACAGGTTCACGCCGGCTGCGACCTGGTGAAGATCATGGCCACGGGCGGCGTCATGACGCCCGGCGTCAGCCCCATGGACGCGCACTACAGCTTCGACGAAATGAAGGCCGGCGTGCACGAGGCCAAGCGCTTTCGTAAAAGCACCGCCAGTCATGCGCAAGGCACGCTGGGCATCCTGAACGCAGTGCGCGCCGGCATCGATTCCATCGAGCACGGCATCTTCATGGACGACGAATGCCTGCGCGAGATGCTGGACGCCCAGACCTATCTGGTGCCCACCATCGCCGCGGTGCGCAACATCATCGCCAACGCCGACAACGGCATCCCCGCCTACGCGGTCGAGAAGGCGCGCGCGGTGGAGCAACGCCACCGCGAATCGTTCCAGATGTATTACAAGGCGGGCGGGCGCATTGCGCTGGGCACCGACGCCGGCACCCCGTTCAACCTGCACGGCGAGAACGCCATGGAATTGGCCTACATGGTCGAGTTCGGCATGACGCCCGTGGACGCGCTCATCGCCGGCACCTCGCGCGGACACGACCTGATGGGCATGGACCAGCACGGCGCCATCGCCGAGGGCAACGTGGCCGATCTGCTGCTGGTGCAGGGCGATCCCACCGAAGACATCATGAAGGCGGCCGACAAGCGCTTCCACGTTGCGGTGCTGCGCAACGGCGAAGTGGCCGCCGGCGCCTTGCCCCTCTGAAACGCGACGGTTCCCAGCCCGCAATGAAAAAGGCCGCCGCGCCCCGGGCGCGGCGGCCTTTGTACAGCTCGAGTCGAGTGGTGCGCCGGCTTAGCGGGCGCCGCCCATCGCGCCGCTCATGACCATCATCAGGAACTGCTCGACCGGCATCTTCTTGCCGTTGAAATCGACCTGGCCATCGGCGTAGTTCAGGTACGTCACGATGTTGTTGTTTTCGACCTTGGCCATGCCCATGGCGGTAGCCATGGTGCCTACCATTTCAGCCTGGCCCTTGGCGGTCTGCTGAGCCTGCTCGGCCGGCACGCCGCGCACCTGGGGCTCGATGGCCATCAGGTCGCTCAGGTTGCCCTTGGACAGCACCAGCTTGGCATTGAGCTTGCGGATCGTCTGCTTCAGCGTATCGGCGAACTCGCCGTCTAGCGATGCCGGCTTGGCCATGTCCAGGTCCAGGTTGAAGGTCGACGTGCCGTTGGCGGTACGCACTTCCAGCGGCGACACTGCCAGCGTCGGGTTGCCAGCCAGCAGCAGCTCGACGTTGGTCTTGAGGACCTGCTTTTCTTCATCCGTGAACTGGGGCGACTGCTCTTCGCCCTTGCTCTGCATCATGCGGCGCGAAGCGGCTTCATAGACGTCGTTCAGCGCCTTGAACGCCTTCGAATCCAGCTTCTGCGCGTCCAGCACCAGCTTCAAGCCGGCCATGTCCTTTTCCTGCACGTTGATCATGCCGAAATCCATGGCCATCTTCACGCCCATGAGCGAGTTGGCTTCGGTCATGTCGACGGTAATCGCGGTGTCCTTGAGCTGGACCGGCGGCTTTTCCTTGGACGTGATGGTCCAGTTCTTGAGCGCGACCTTCTGGCTGCCCACGTACATGTCGTTCGAAGCCGGCGTCATGTCGCTGGTCAGGGTCAGGCCGGTCATGGCCATGCTGACGATGTCGCTTTCTTCGGACTCGCCCGCCAGCGTCAGGCTGTCGGCCTTCAGCGCGACCGTGCCGTGCTTGCTGCCGGTGGCGTAGGTCACGTCGCCCTTCATGCCCGAGAACTTCAGGCTGTTGGCGTCCTTGGCGAACTCGACGGGAGCCATGTCGAAGTTGCCGCTGATGTTCTTGGCGTAGCTGACGCTATAGGCGCCGGACAGGGGCACCGCGCCCTTGGCGGCGGCGAACCATTCCTTGACCAGGGGCGTCTCTTCCAGCTGGAAGCGGCTGGCCACCATGGCGGGCGCAAACGAGCCCGACTTCAGGTTGGACAGCGGGAAGGGGCCGTGGTCCAGGTGCTCGAGGAACACGAGTTCGTGGTCGACGGCCGGCTTGCCGTCGGCGGCCGGCTCGGTGAACTTGACGCGGTAGCGCTCGGTGGACGAAAACACGCCGCGGTCGAAGGAGACCAGCTCAACCACAGGGGTCACACCCCATTTTTCGCCGACCTTCTTCAGTTCAAGGTTGGCCTGCTCGATCGATTGCTTGACGAAAGCCTCGGCCTTCTGGCCCGTATACCAAGCCGTGCCGGTCCATACTGCGCCCAGCGCGACGACTACGCCCACAATTGCCGATTTTTTCATTGCGATCCTTTATTCTTCAAATGGATGAAAGCGGACGGATTATAGGGATTGCAGCCTAGGGAAAACACTTATTTCGTGCAAAGGCGCTGCAATGTGTTGCTTATTGATACAGAACCAGCCTTCCCGGGCGGTGCTGCAGCGCCACATCAGCTACAATCCTTCGGTGCGTTTTGCCAATCTGCGCACGTCCGCTAGGCCCTTCGCTGCCAAGCTTCGCCCGTCAGGGCGCTTCCCTTTTCTCCTTTATTCGTCCGCCTGGATTGGAGTCTCTCAACTTGAGCGACGGGCTGCCGCTGGAGTTGTTTTGACTACCTCTTCCCCTTTTGCCGACCTCGGGCTGGCTGATTCCCTGTTGCGCGCCATTGCCGAAACCGGCTACACCGCGCCCACTCCCATTCAGGCCCAGGCAATTCCCCAGGTCCTCAAGGGTGGCGACCTGCTCGCCGCCGCACAGACCGGCACCGGCAAGACCGCCGGCTTCACGCTGCCCATCCTGCACCTGCTGATGCAGAAAAAGCCCGAGCAGCGCAAGCCCGGCCGCCCGCGCTGCCTGATCCTGACCCCGACGCGTGAGTTGACCGCGCAGGTCGAGGAATCGGTGCAGACCTATGGCAAGTACACGCCGCTGTCCTCCATGGTGATGTTCGGCGGCGTCAACATCAACCCCCAGATCTCCGCGCTGAGAAAGCCGCTGGACATCCTGGTCGCCACCCCCGGCCGCCTGCTGGACCACTGCGGCCAGAAGACCGTGGACCTGTCCGGCGTCGAGATCCTGGTGCTGGACGAAGCCGACCGCATGCTGGACATGGGCTTCATCCGCGATATCCGCAAGGTCCTCGCGCTGCTGCCCAAGCAGCGCCAGAACCTGCTGTTCTCGGCCACCTTCTCCGACGAGATCCGCACCCTGGCGCGCGGCGTGCTGAACAACCCGGGCGAAGTCTCGGTCACCCCGCGCAACACCGCCACCGAACTGGTCACCCAGACGGTGCACATGGTGGAACAGCACCACAAGCGCGACCTCATCAGCCACATCATCCGCGAAAGCGGCTGGCACCAGGTGCTGGTGTTCACCCGCACCAAGCACGGCGCCAACCGCCTGGCCGAAAAGCTGGTCAAGGACGGCCTGACCGCCGCCGCCATCCACGGCAACAAGAGCCAGTCGGCCCGCACCCGCGCGCTGGCCGGCTTCAAGGACAGCACCGTGACGGTGCTGGTGGCGACCGACATCGCCGCCCGCGGCCTGGACATCGACCAACTGCCCCAGGTAGTGAACTTCGAACTGCCCAACGTGCCCGAAGACTACGTGCACCGCATTGGCCGCACCGGCCGCGCCGGCGCCACCGGCGCCGCGGTCTCGCTGGTCGACAACAGCGAAATCAAGCTGTTGAAGGACATCGAGCGCCTGATCAAGAAGACCATCGAGCGCAAGCCCGTGGAAGGCTGGACGCCGCCGGCCACGACCGCGGCAGCCTACGACCGCCAGGAGCGCGACGAAGACAACCGCAGCCCGCGCGGCGGCGGCGGCCGTAATGGCGGCCGCAGCGGCAATGGCAATGGCAATGGCGGCCGTTCGCGCCAGGGACAAGGCCAGGGCCAGCCCCGCGCCGCGACCGGCAACCGCGCCCCCGCGCCGGCCCGTGCCGGCGGCGAAGGCCGCGCCAACCATGGCCCGCGCGACGGCAAGCCCGCCGACCGTCCGGCCCACGCCGGCCGCAACGAAGGCCGTCCGCAGCAGAACCATCGCCGTCCGGAGGGCTCCGGCCGCCCGGCAGGCAATGGCGGTTCCGGACGCCCCTCGGGCGCGCCGCGCGCCGCGTTGCTGAGCAAGTAATATCACCGCAACCGCTACCCACGGACCCGCGCCATGCCCTTATCTACCTGGTTGACGTTCTTCCTGGCCTCCTGGGCCATTTCGTTCTCGCCTGGCGCGGGCGCGATCTCGGCGATGTCCTCCGGCCTGAAGTACGGCTTTGCGCGCGGCTACTGGAACACGGCAGGCCTGATCATGGGCATCCTGTTCCAGTTCGTGGTGGTGGCCGTGGGGCTGGGCGCGGTGCTGGCCACCTCCGAGGTGGCCTTCAACGTGGTCAAGTATCTGGGCGTGGCCTACCTGATCTACCTGGGCGTGCGCCAGATCCGCACGGATGCGGCGCCCGTCACGGTGGATTCCGGCGATCCCAAGCGCGCCACGATCCGGGAACTGGTGCTGCGCGGCTTCCTGATCAACACCATGAACCCCAAGGGCACGGTGTTCCTGCTGGCCGTGGTGCCGCAGTTCGTGGATACCGCGCTGCCGCTGACGCAGCAGTATGCGGCGATCGCCGCCACGCTGGCGTTCACCGACCTGGTGGCCATGGGCGTGTACACGCTGCTGGCGGCGCGCGTGCTGCGCCTGCTGCGCAGCGCCAAGCATATCCGCTGGATGAACCGGACCTTCGGTTCGCTCTTCATCCTGGCCGGCGTGTTCCTGGCTTCGTTCCGCCGCCATTCCTGAACCCCATGTGCGGGGCATGCGCTGGCGACGGCGCATGCCCCGCGCGTTTTTCATGCCCGATACCGGACCACGCCGGGCCCAAAAAAGCGGCGCCAAGTAAAATCCTTCCGATCATGAACATCCCTCACGAAGTAGCGCGGCGCCGTACGTTCGCCATCATTTCCCACCCCGACGCGGGCAAGACGACACTGACCGAAAAGCTGTTGCTGTTCGCAGGCGCGATCCAGATCGCCGGCAGCGTCAAGGCGCGCAAGGCTTCGCGCCATGCATCGTCCGACTGGATGGAAATCGAAAAGCAGCGCGGCATTTCCGTGGCGTCCTCGGTGATGCAGATGGAATACCGCGATTGCGTCATCAACCTGCTCGACACCCCGGGCCACGCGGACTTCTCCGAAGACACGTACCGGGTGCTGACGGCCGTGGACGCCGCACTCATGGTGATCGACGCCGCCAACGGCGTAGAGCCGCAAACCATCCGCCTCTTGCAGGTCTGCCGCGCGCGCAACACGCCCATCATTACGTTCATCAACAAGATGGACCGCGAAGTGCGCGAACCTTTGGAACTGCTGTCCGAAATCGAAGGCCACCTGGGCATGGACGCGGTGCCGTTCTCCTGGCCGGTCGGCATGGGCAAGGCCTTCGGCGGCGTATTCGACATCCGCCAGGACCGCATGCGCGTGTTCCGCCCCGGCCAGGAGCGCCGCTCGGACAAGGACGACTTCATCGAAGGCCTGAGCAATCCCGAAATCGCCCGGCGCTTCGGCTCGGCGTTCGAGCAGGCCAGCGGCGAGATCGAACTCATCAACGAAGCCGCGCCCGCCTTCGATCGCGAACAATTCCTGGCCGGCAAGCAGACGCCTGTGTTCTTCGGCTCCGCCATCAACAACTTCGGCGTGCAGGAAGTGCTGGACGCGCTGGTCGAACAGGCGCCGCCCCCGGGCCCGCGCGAGTCCATGCAGCGCCTGGTGCAGCCCGTGGAACCCAAGTTCACCGGCGTGGTGTTCAAGGTGCAGGCCAACATGGATCCGGCCCACCGCGACCGCGTCGCGTTCGTGCGCGTAAGCTCCGGCCGCTTCGAACGCGGCATGCGCCTGAAGGTCGCGCGCACCAACAAGGAAATGCGCCCCAACAACGTGGTGTCCTTCCTGTCGCAGCGCCGCGAACTGCTGGACGAGGCCTATGCCGGCGACGTGATCGGCATTCCCAACCACGGCGTGCTGCAGTTGGGCGACGTGCTGACCGAAGGAGAGACGCTGCAGTTCACGGGGCTGCCGTTCTTCGCCCCCGAGCTGTTCCAGGCCGTGGAAGTGAAGGATCCGCTGCGCACCAAGCAGTTGCGCACCGGTCTCACCCAATTGGGCGAGGAAGGGGCCATCCAGGTGTTCCGTCCCGAGGCTGCCGGTGGCTCGCTGCTGCTGGGCGCGGTCGGACAACTGCAGTTCGAAGTGGTCGCCCATCGCCTGAAGACCGAGTACGGCGTGGACGCGCGGATGCTGCCTTCCCGCTACACAATGGCACGTTGGATTACGTCTGAAAACCCCAAGGCGCTGCGCAAGTTCATGGATGCCAATGCCGCCCATATCGCCTATGATGTTGTGGATGCGGCGGCGTTTTTGATCGGTTCTCCCGCGCAATTGCGCGTGGCCGAGGAACTGTATCCCGATGTGAAATTCCATGCCATGCGCGAGCACGGCGGCAAGGTTTTCGGAGACAAAGCGTAGACCCGTTCGGGTTCCGCACGGCAGATGAGGGTAGCAATGTCTTGGCGTTTCTTATTCGCAACGCTCCTGATCGCGCTTGGCGCGTCGGCCTGGGGCGGTATTCAACTGGGTGATTGGCTGGTGGCGCATGCGCCGGTGGCCGCGCCCGCTCCTGGCCAGGATGCCGCGGCATCCCAGCAGCCCGTACTGGATGCCAACGGCCGTCCTTACGTGGCCCAGCCTCCGCAGCCGCGCATCGACGGTACCTTGGGCGTGCCCGACAAGCCCGCCGACCGCGAATGGCAGGTCAACACCGTTTCGCTGTTCGACAGCGTCAGCGACCCTGCGGTGAAGATCTCGCGCGAACGCATCAGCCCGGACCAGGCCCGCGAAATCGCGGCAGCTTCGCAAGTGCCGCTGCCTTCGGGCACTTCGGACGTCAGCACCCTGGATCTGCAGGCTCCCGGCACGTCCACCGCCATCAACGGCGGCCAGGTCCAGGCAGGCGGCTACGGCACTCCGCAGATGGTGCAGGCGCCCCCGCCGCCCCCGAACACCGCGCAGGCGCCCGGCGCCCTGGGCTGGCAGGACGCGCTCAAGCGCGAACTCGCGCATTGCGCCACGCAAGGCTTCTTCGAACGCCCCTCGTGTTCCTGGGCCGCGCGCAACAAGTACTGCGGACCCAACCGCGCCTGGGGCACCATGGCCGAGTGCCCGGCTCGCCCGAACTGAAATATCGGCGCGCGGCATGCGCCGCATGACACCGACAAAAAAATGGCGCCCCGCAGGGCGCCATTTTTATGACCGGAACATTACTCCGGCACGGACATCTGGCTTTGCAGATAATTCTGGATGCCGACCTTGTCGATCAGGTCGATCTGCGTTTCCAGGTAGTCGATGTGCTCTTCGGTGTCGTCCAGGATGTCCTGGAACAGATCGCGCGAGACATAGTCGCGCACCGATTCGCAATGCGCGATCGCTTCCTTCACGGTCGCCTGCGCGCCTTGCTCCAGCTTCAGGTCACAGGCCAGCAATTCCGGCACGTCTTCGCCGATCAGCAGCTTATGCAGGTCCTGCAGGTTGGGCAGGCCGTCCAGCATGAAGATGCGCGCGATCAGGCGATCCGCATGCTTCATTTCGCCGATGGACTCTTCGTACTCGTGCTTGCCCAGCTTGTCGAAGCCCCAATGGTTCAGCATGCGGGCATGCAGGAAATATTGGTTGATGGCCGTCAGTTCGTTGGTCAGTTGCTTGTTCAGAAACTGGATGACGGTTTTGTCGCCTTTCATGATGGACTCCTTGCAGTCAGGCGCGACGCAGATGCATCGCGACAAAGGAGCGCACGATGCCGCGCGTACGCAACCCCGGCAGACTACCACCTGGCGCGGGGCCGCGCCTAGCCTTGCGCTGCATTTGGTAAACCGCTTTAGGAGCGCTACAAGAAAGCGACACGCCAATGAGAATGAGTATGCGTGCGTGATGCCTTGCATGCCGGCATCAGCAACGATGCGGCCTGACGGCGCGCGATGCCGCCGAATCCGCCGCGCGATCCACGCGATCGCTGGCAACGATGCGTCCCGCGACCGCGTGAAACGCGCCGGCTCGTGGCCGGCGGCATTTCGTTGCGGATCGGCAACCTCGGCTGGAGCTGCGCGTCACTCGGCGCGCCGCGTGGCCAGCCAGATGCCCAACGCGATCGGGACGATGCCCAGCAGATCCAGCCACGATACGTGCTCGCCCAGCACCAGCCACCCGAACAGCAGGCCCAGCGGCGGCATCAGGAAGTGCAGCGCGCTTGCCGCAGTAGCGCTGGCGCGGCCGAGAATCATGAACCACAGGTAGTAGCCGCCCATCGACACCGCGACAATCATGTAGGCCATGCTCCAGAACAGGCTGGCCGTCATGCGCGCATCGCCGATGTTCTCGTGCATCAACGCGAAGGGCAGCAAGGCTACGGCGCCGGCCAGGGACTGTATGCCCGTGGACGTCCACAGGCCGGAGGACGGCTTCAAACGCTTGTAGAGCAGCGTGCCGGCCACCAGCGCCACCAGGCCGCCCGTCACCAACAGCGTGCCATGCAGGTCCTCCTGCATGCCCGACAAGCGTGAACGCAGCACCAGGGCCACGCCCGCCAATCCCAGGCACAGGCCCAGCAGTTTGCGCCATCCCAGCCGTTCGCCCAGCACCGGGCCGGCCAGCACGCCGATGAGCAGCGGGTTGGTGCTGATCAGCACCGCGGTAAACGCCGACGACACCGTCGTCATGCCCGACCAGCTCAGGCCGAGGTACAGCGCGTTGTTCAGCACCCCCAACAGGATCAGCGCGGCCAGATCGCGCGCGCTTGGCATCTTCCAGCGGCCGCTCGCCGCCGCCAGGCCCAGCATCAAGGCTCCCGCGATCACGAAACGGATGGTCAGCAAGGTCAGCGGCGGACAGTCCCGCACGGCGATCTTGGCCGCAGCGAACGCCGAGCTCCACAGAAAGCAAAAAGCTGCGATGGGCGCCCAGCTGATGCCCGGCGAGGCTTGAGCTGGAATGGCGGCGGCGGAAAGGGTCGAGGTGGCCTTCATGATGAGTCCGGAAGGTGGCGCTAAGCCGCAGTGGCGGCGGATGGACGAATTCTGCGCGGCCGCCCATCCATTGACAAACTCTTTATTCGGATCGAAAGTATTTAAAAAATGAATGCATGGAGCCGGCGATGCCTGACCTCGATCTTTTGCACAGCTTCGTGTCCGTCGTGGATGCCGGCGGCTTCACGGCGGCGGGCGAACGCGTACACCGCAGCCAATCCACGGTCAGCCAGCAGATCCGCAAGCTGGAGGAATCCCTGGAATGCGCGCTCTTCATCCGCGAAGGCCGCCAAGTCTTGCTGACCGAGGACGGCGAGCGTCTCCTGGGCTATGCCCGGCGGATGCTGGCCTTGTCGACCGAGGTCCGTGAAGCCGTCAGCGGGCGCAAGCGCGTGGACGTGATCCGTCTGGGCATCCCGGACGACTTCGCGGCTGACGCGCTGACCATTCTGGTATCGGAATTTGCGCGGACCCGCCCAGGCGTGCGGCTATCGGTCCGCTGCGACCTGACTTCCGCGCTCACGCGCGCACTGGAGCGGGGCGACCTGGACGTGGCGCTGCTCAAACGCGAGCCCGGCGCGGGTGCCGCGTTGGCCGCCTGGCCCGAACATTTGCATTGGATCGGCGCACCCGGAATGGAACTCGCGTCCGCCGAGCCGGTGCCGCTGGTCGCGTTTCCGCAAGGCTGCATCTACCGCAATCGCGCCATCCATGCCCTGGAAGCTTCGGGCCGGCACTGGCGCATCGCCTACGAAAGCCCGAATCTGATGGGCCTGCAAGCGGCATTGACGGGAGGCTTGGGCGTGGCGCTGCTGGAGCGGCGTTGCCTCTTGCCGGACCATCGGATCATCGACGCAGGGCTGCCGTCCGTGCCGTCGACCGAATTGGCGTTATGCCTGGCCGATACGCTGCGCGAACCTGCGCGCCAACTGGCGATGACTATCCGGGAATTTTGCGAGAAAGAAGCAACGCGGCCCGCTGCGTGACGGCAGCGAGCCGGTAAGAGACGACCATCCTCAGGCGATGGCGACCAGGGGAATCGGGAAGCTGCTGTTGGCAGCAGGCGCGCCCGACTCGACCAGAGCGGCCGGAGGATTGACCGGAACGGCTATGGAACGCACGTCGCATACGCTGGAACAGCGTCCGCCCGGCAGGTATTCGGTCGCGGTAGCCGCGCAGCAGCCGCAGCACGTGGCCACGCCCAGCTCGAATTGCAGGTCGGAAAGCGTCGTCGCACCCGCGTCCACGCTGGCGCGGACTTGGCGTTCGGTGATGGCATTACATACGCAAATGTACATGAGAATAATTATCGAAAATTATTCCGCTACTGACAAGCCCCGCATGCAAATAAATTTGCAACCAAAGTGTCACGCAAGTCTTTGAAATTAGGGACGAATTTTCACAACCCCGTCCCTCATTTCATGACCCCGCTCAGCGGGCTGCCGCCTGGGCCTTGCGCAACGCCGCCGGGGCTATCCGCAGCGCTTCACGGTACTTTGCCACCGTCCTTCGGGCGATGACTATCCCCTGATCGGCCAGCTTTTGCATGATCTGGCTGTCAGACAAAGGCTTGGCCCGGTTCTCTTCGGCCACCATCTGGCGGATGAAAGTCTGCACTGCCGTGGCCGAGGTGGCATCCCCGCCGTCCGTCGAAACCCCCGTGCCGAAGAAGCGCTTGAGTTCCAGCGTGCCAAACGGAGTGAGCATGTACTTCTGTGTTGTGGCCCGTGAAATGGTGGATTCATGCAAACCGAGCTCGCCAGCGATGTCCTTCAGGATGAGCGGCCGCATGGCGGCCGGCCCCTGGCTGAAGAAGGCCGTCTGGTGCTGCACGATGGCCTGGGCCACCCGCAGGATGGTGTCGAAGCGCTGTTCCACGTTGCGGATCATCCAACGGGCCTGCTGCAGCTGCGATTGCAGGCCCGCATGCGCGGATTCCTTCTGGTTGCCCAGCATCTGGGCGTACAGCCCGTTGATCTGCAGCTTGGGCACGGCGGCGCTGTTGAGGGTGACCTGCCAGCCGCCGCGCGTCTTGCGTACGATGACGTCCGGCACCGCGTAATCGGCCGCGGGCACGGTCCAGGCACGCCCCGGGCGGGGCTCCAGGCGCAGGATCAGGGCATGGGCGGAGCGGAACGTGGCTTCGTCGCAGCCCACGGCCGCGCACAGGCGCGCGGCGTTTCCCGTCGCCAGCAAGGCCAGGTGCTGCGCGCAGATCTGGCGCGCGCAAGCCAGGACCGCGGCATTCGCGGCTTCAGGCAGTCGATCCAGATCCGGGTTGCGTAGCTGCAACAGCAGGCATTCCGCCATGTCGCGCGCGCCTATGCCGGGCGGATCGAAAGACTGCAAAAGCGACAAGGCCGCCTTCAGCTCGTCGATGTCCGGTTCCAGTTCGGGCGGCAACCAGTCCAGGATTTCCTCCAGCGGTGATCCCAGGTAGCCGTTTTCGTCCAGCTCGTCGATCAGAAGACCGGCGAGCGCGGCGTCGCGCGGCGCGGCGCGCGTCAACATCAGTTGGCCCAGCAGGTGCTCGCGCAGCGTATCCGGCCGAGCGGCCTCGGGCCGGCTGGAGTCTTCGTCGGGGTAGACCCCGCCCGAACCCGGCATTTCATCCACCGGCGAGTCGCGTTCGGCGGCGGGCTCGTCATCCTGCACCGAGGACTCGCGGTCGGACTCGGCCGGCGCCTCGGCCGACGGCGCTTCGTCCTGCCGCTCCAAGAGCGGGTTCTCCGCCAGCACTTGCGAAATCTCGGCTTCGAGGTCGAGCGTGGACAGCTGCAACAATCGGATCGATTGCTGCAGTTGTGGCGTCAGCGTCAAATGCTGACCTGGTCGCAGTTCTAAAATTGGACGGGTCATAGGTACAATATTTTGCATGATGAATCTGACTTCGCCCGCAAGCGTCCGCCAGGACTGCCGCCTCATTGGCCAGACCCTGCTCAAACTGGCGCTTCCCCGACTCGTAATGCGTGCGATCGTCATCGCCGTCGCTGTGGTCATCTGGTATCTCGCCGCCAACTGGATACTGAATTTCGGCCGCACCGTGAACTACGAGTTCCTGCATTCCCTGGGGCAGCCGACCGTGGACATGGTGCAGAAGGTCAACCCCTACATCTGGTGGGTGGTGGCCGGCATCTGGACCCTGATCGTGTTCTTCACGCTGCGCGCCTGGCTGTCCGCCAGCCTGGCTTCCGGCAGCGCCACCCCGGTCGAAACCAGCGTGCTGGCCGACCTGGCGCCCAACCTGACCGAAGAAACGCTGGGCGTGCTGCGCTGGACCTGGGGCGATCGCCAGGAGCCCTTCACGGTGGGCGATCTGCGCCGCTCCCTGTCTGAAATCCGCCACAACCGCGCCGGCAAGATCGCCATGGTCGCGGAACAGGCCCGCATCCTGGAGCCGTCCGACCGCCAGCCGCGCGATCCGCGCGACGAGGTCCGCCGCGAAGCACGCAGCGAACGCTACGTGGAACCGCGCATCGGCCCGGCCCGGTAAGCCCGTCCGTCCTCCCTCCATTGCCATAGCAGGCCGCCGACAGGCGGCCTGTTTTTTTGCTTCAGCCGTACGCCTGGCCTGGCAACCCCATAGCGTGCCTCCCGCCCCCGTCCAACCTCGTTTTGCCGAATATTCTTCAGCAAAATGCGTTGCCACCGGCATATATTTCACCTCAACACAAAAGAGTGTTCAGTTGCGCATTCGGCAAAAATGTGTTTGACTAGCAACCTATGGCCGCTCACCGCACCCCCTTCGCGATTGCCACCGGACGCTACGACGCTCCGGTTGCCGGCCTGCGCGCTCGTTTCTCCTCCTACGCGCTATCGCTATACCTACCGATCGGTTGCCGGGCCTAGTGTCCCCGTGGTAGCTCGGCAACCACGCTTGCCACACGCGATTTCCCCCTTTTATCTCTGAATCCTGCCGGTCAATCACGGCAAATCCTGGCGCAAGACCGCAATCCGGTCGCGCAGCCGCCTAGGGAAGCATTCCCGGGATTCAAAAGAAACCGATCGAGGTGTAGTAATGATGCTTGCCAACCCCGCCACCAAATACGTCCCCTTCGCGCCCTTTACCCGCGACTTTTCCGAACGCACCTGGCCCAGCCGCCGCATCACCAAGGCGCCGATCTGGATGAGCACGGACCTGCGTGACGGCAACCAGGCCCTGATCGAGCCGATGAGCGTCGAGCGCAAGCTCCGCTTCTTCGAACAGCTGGTGAAGATCGGCTTCAAGGAAATCGAAGTGGGCTTCCCGTCCGCTTCGCAGACCGACTTCGATTTCGTGCGCAAGCTCATCAACGAAAAGCGCATTCCTGACGACGTCACCATCATCGTGCTGACCCAGTCGCGCGAAGACCTGATCAGCCGCACGGTGGAATCCGCCGCCGGCGCCAAGCAAGCCATCGTCCACCTGTACAACGCCTGCGCCCCGGCGTTCCGCAAGGTCGTGTTCAACATGAGCAAGGACGAAATCAAGAACATCGCCACCACCGGCACGCGCCTGGTGAAGCAGTACATGGCGCAGCACCCGGAAACGCAATGGCGCTACCAGTACTCGCCCGAAGTCTTCAGCACCACCGAACCCGAGTTCGCGCTGGAAGTCTCCAACGCCGTGGCCGACGTATGGCAGCCCACTCCCGAGTGCAAGATGGTGCTGAACCTGCCCGCCACCATCGAGGCCACCAGCCCCAATCTGTACGCCGACCAGATCGAATGGATGCACAAGAACCTGGCGCGCCGCGACAGCATCGTGCTCAGCGTGCACCCGCACAATGACCGCGGCACCGCCGTGGCCGCCGCCGAATTCGCCGTGATGGCCGGCGCCGACCGCATCGAAGGCTGCCTCTTCGGCAGCGGCGAGCGCACCGGCAACGTCGACCTCGTCACCCTGGCCTTGAACCTCTACACGCAGGGCGTGCATCCGGGGCTGGACTTCTCGGACATCGACGAAGTGCGCCGCTGCGCCGAGTACTGCAACCAGTTGCCCGTTCACCCGCGCCACCCGTACGCGGGCGACCTGGTCTTCACCGCGTTCTCGGGCTCACACCAGGATGCCATCAAGAAGGGCTTTGCCCAGCAACAGGCCGACGCCGTCTGGGAAGTGCCTTACTTGCCGATCGACCCGGCCGACCTCGGCCGCAGCTACGACGCCGTCATCCGCGTGAACAGCCAGTCGGGCAAGGGCGGCGTGTCGTACCTGCTGGAACAGGAACACGGCCTGGTGTTGCCGCGCCGCCTGCAGATCGAATTCAGCCGCGCCATCCAGCGCGTCACCGACGAAACCGGCCGCGAAGTCACGGCCGACGACGTGCACACCATCTTCAACCGCGAATACCTCGAGCAGAAGTCGCCGTGGAAGCTGGTGCGCCACCGCATCGACGGCAATCCGTCGGCAGGCGAAGGCCAGCACTTCAGCATCGAAGCTGAATTGGAATACAACGGCGAACGCCGCATCGTGACGGGCAAGGGCGACGGCGCCATCTCGGCCTTCGTAGCCGCGCTGGACGTGCCCGTGCGCATCATGGACTACCACGAGCACGCCATTGGCACCGGCACCGACACGCGCGCCGCGTCCTATGTCGAACTGCGCGTCGGCGAATCCAGCACGGGCTTTGGCGTGGGCATCGACCGCGACATCGTGACGGCTTCCTTCCAGGCCGTGCTGAGCGCCGTCAACCGCCACATCAATGCCGGCGCCGTGACCGCAACCGAGCAAGAAACCGCCGAAACCGCGTGATCCGCAATCCGGCGTAAAAAAAGCCAGCCTTATCGGGCTGGCTTTTTCTTTGGACGCGCGCCGCGCTTATCCGCGTGGCCAGATGTCGGCCGCGCCGATATCTGGCGCGGTGGCCGCAAGGAGCCGCTGATGGACCCAAGCGGCGATTGCCAGCGTGCGGTGGTCGCTATAGCGCGCGCCGACCAGCTGCAACCCGACGGGCAAGCCCTGCGGGCCGGTGGCGAAGGGCAGGCTGAGGGAAGGATGGCCGAATACCGTCCACGCGCGCGAGAACTGCGGATCGCCCGTACCCAGGTCCGCGAACGGCGCCTCGCCGCTGGCGCTGGGCGCAAGCAGCACGTCGTATTTGTCGAACCAGGTGTCCACGCGCGCGCGCGACTCGGCGACGCGCATCAGGTTCTTCTGGTGTTCTTCAGCGGTGATGCGCGAGCCCGCTTCCAGGATGGCCTGGATCTTGGGACTGAGCTGCGCCGCATGCTCCAGGCGCTCGTAGGCCAGCGCCTGCGAAGCTTCAAACGCCATGATGTCCGCATGCAGCTGCACCAGAACGCAATGCTCGGGCGGCAGCGGCAATTCTTCGACCACGGCGCCGGCGCGCGACAGGATGGCCGCGGCCTGCGCGTAGGCTTCCTTGGTTTCGGGCAGCGCATGCCGCCATTGCAGGCTGCGGTACATGCCGATACGCGGCTTGCCGTCATAGGCCAGATCAAGCATGCGCGGATCGCGCATCAGGACGGAAGCAAACAATGCCACGTCCGGCACCGAACGCGCGAAACCGCCGATGGTGTCCAGGGACTCCGCCAGGCTTTTGACGCCCGCGCGGGAAATGCTGCCAAAGGTGGGTTTGAAGCCCACGATGCCGCAATAGGAAGCAGGGCGGATGATGGAAGCCGCGGTCTGCGTACCCAATGCGAAGGGCACCATGTCGTCGGCCACCGCCGCGGCCGAACCGCTGGACGAACCGCCGGGCGAGTAGGCTTCGTTGCGAGGATTGCGCGTGGGGCCTGCCAAATAGGTGGCGAATTCAGTCGTCACGGTCTTGCCGACGACGATCGCGCCCGCGCCCCGGCACAGCGCCACCGAGGCCGCGTCCAGGCCCGGATGGTGGCGTTCATAGATGGGCGAGCCATAGCGCGTGGGCAGGTCGACGGTGTCGAACAGGTCCTTCACGCCCATGGGCAGGCCATGCAGCACCCCGCGCAGCGCGCCGCGGTCCAATTCCTGCGCGCGATCCAGCGCGGCCTGCTTTTGCAGCGCGGTCCAGGCGTGGATGGTGCTTTCGCGTTGCTCGATGCGCGCAAAGCATGCGCGCACCAATTGCTCTGCGGTCAATTCGCGCCGTTGCAGCTTGCGCGCGGCTTCCAGCGCGCCAAGTCTGTTCAAGGCAGTAGACATGGTCCTTTCCTCTTTACCGGTACCGCGCGTGTCGCACGGCAGCTAAATACGCACCCGGTCCCCTTTGACCGAGGATCCGCCTTTATGCGCGGCATATTGCCGCGCAGTTCGGATGGACCGACTCCAGCCATTGTGCGCGCTGCGTCAATTGGGATAAACACCGAAAAAGCCGCTTTTTCCCGGGGAAATCGCATGCCGCGCCATGGCAATTTATTGTTGCGTCGGCATCAGCATAGCGCAAACCCGTGCAATACAAAGGTCATATTTGTCGAGTAATATGAAATCGTTTTCACGAATCTCGGCAGCACTCCCGCCATGGCCTCGCGCTCGTCGCCCCGCTTTTCCATCATTGAAGTGGCCCGCAAGGCCGGGGTCTCCCCGGCAACGGTTTCGCGCGCGTTCAACCAGCCCGAGATCGTTCATCCCGACACGCTCGCACATATCCGCAACGTCGCCAAGCGCGCGGGCTTCCGGCCCAATCGCGTGGGCCGCAGCCTGCGTTCAGGCAGCACGCGCACCATCGGCCTGATACTGCCCACGCTATCCAATCCCGTGTTCGCCGAGTGCTTCGAAGGCGCGGAACGGCGCGCGCGGGAATCGGGCTACAGCGTCATGCTGACCGCCACAGGCTACGATCCTGCGGTGGAATCCGCCGCGGTCCAGGGCCTGATGGACCATCAGGTCGACGGCCTGATCCTGACGGTCGCCGACGCCGCCAAAAGCGCCACGCTGGATGACCTGGACCATGCCGGCATACCCTACGTGCTGGTCTACAACGAGTCCGGTGCCCATCCCTTCGCGTCGGTCGACAATCGCGCCGCCGCCAGCGACATGGTGGCCCACCTGGCAGCGCTGGGCCATCGCCGCATCGCGCTGGTCACGGGTCCGCTGACTGCATCGGACCGCGCCCGCCGCCGGCTGACGGGCGCGCGCGCCTGCGCCAAGCGCCTGGGCCTGGACGACATCCAGCACATCTCCATGAGTTCGCACACAGGCAGCGACCTGGATGCCCTGAAGGCTGCGCTGCGCGGCAAGCAGGCGCCCACCGCCTTGTTCTGTTCCAACGACCTGCTGGCCACGGCCGTCATCGCGGACCTGGTGGGCCTGGGGCTGTCCGTGCCCGCCGATATCTCGGTGTGCGGCTTCGACGGCATGCGCTTTGGCGCCTTGCTGACGCCGCCCCTGACCACCGTAGCCCAGCCCAGCGACGGCATTGGCGAGACGGCCTGCTCGAACCTGCTGGCGCAGATCCAGGGCCAACCGCCGCATTCGGACCGCCTGCCGCACTGCATCGTCGTAGGCGGCACCGCCGCGCCGGTGCGCCGCTGAGGTCTTTTCCTACAACACTATTCTTCGGTACATGCGTCATGCTCATCGCACAAATCACCGACCTGCACATGCGCACCCCGGGCGACAAGGCCTACGGCATCATCGATCCGGCGGCGTTCCTGGCGCCCGCGGTGCGCGCGCTCAATGCCCTGACCCCGCGCCCCGACTGCGTCCTTATCACGGGCGATCTGACTGACCTGGGCCGCCCGCACGAATACCAAGTTCTGCGCGACCACTTGCAGGCGCTGGAGATTCCGTATTTCCTGCTGCCCGGCAACCACGACGACCGCGCCCAGCTGCGCGCGGCCTTCCCCGACCACGGCTATCTGCAAGGCGAAAGCCCGTTCATCCAATACGCCATCGAGACCTATCCGTTGCGCATGCTGGCGCTGGACACGGTGGTGCCCATGAAGAGCCATGGCGAACTCTGCCAGGACCGCCTGGACTGGCTGGCCGCGCGCCTGGCCGAACAGCCCGACCGGCCCACGTTGGTTCTGATGCACCATCCGCCTTTCCTGACGGGCATCGAACATATGGACGCCATTGGCCTGCTGGCTGGCGCGCCCGAACTCGAACGCATCGTGGCGCGCTTTCCCAGCGTGGAGCGCGTGCTTTGCGGCCACCTGCACCGCACGATCTTCCAGCGCTTCGGCGGCACCATCGCGTCCACCTGTCCAGGCACCGCGCATCAGCTTGCGCTGGAACTGGGGCCGCGGCCGACGCTGCAATACATCATGGAACCGCCGGGTTATCAGTTGCATTGGTGGCAAGGCAAGAACCTGGTCACGCACCACGCGGTCATTGGGGAATACCCCGGCCCGTACCCCTTTGCCTGAGGCCCTAGACTACGAAAGTTTGTCCTGCCATACATCCGTCATGTTTGCGCTGCACAATGAAAAGGTTTTCATAACAGGCAACAATGCGGATCTAACTATTAGATCTTCGAGACAGCATGTCATCCATCGTTCTGGATAACCTCACCAAACAATATGGCAACGCCGCCGCGATCCATGGGGTGAGCTTCACGGTTCCCGCCGGCAGCTTCACGGTCCTGCTTGGCCCGTCCGGCTGCGGCAAATCCACCACCTTGCGCATGATTGCCGGGCTGGACACGCCGACCTCTGGCACCATCCACATCGGCGACCGCGACGTCACCCAGCTGCCGCCTGCCAAGCGCCGCATCTCGATGGTGTTCCAGTCGTACGCCCTGTTTCCGCACCTGTCGGTGCGCGAGAACATCCTGTTCGGTCTCAAGGTGCGCAAGGAGCCCGCGCGCGACTACGACCGCCGCCTGCAACGCGTGGCTGGCCTCTTGGGCCTGAACCATCTGCTGGACCGCAAGCCCTCGCAATTGTCGGGCGGCCAGCAGCAGCGCGTGGCGCTGGGCCGCGCCGTGATCTCCGAAGCGCCGGTGTGCCTGATGGACGAACCGCTGTCCAACCTGGACGCGCAGCTGCGCCATGAAATGCGCCGCGAGATCCGCGCCTTGCAGCAGGACCTGGGCATCACCATGGTCTACGTGACGCACGACCAGACCGAAGCCATGAGCATGGCCGATCAGGTAGTGCTGCTGCGCGGCGGCAAGATTGAACAGCACGACACGCCCGACGGCCTGTACGCGCGGCCCGCCACCGAATTCGCCGCGCGCTTCATCGGCACGCCGCCCATGAACCTGATCGGCCTGAGCTCCGCGCAGGGCGCCACCATCATCGCCGGCACGCAGAGCCGCGCCATCGCCGGCGCCCCCGCGGGCGCCGTGAAGCTGGGCGTGCGTCCCGAACACATCCGCATCGACGCCAACGGCGTTCCCGCCACCGTGGAAAGCGTGGAGTACTTCGGCGCGGACTCCATCGTGGTCTGCCGCGTGGGCGACACCAGCGGCGTGGCCGTGCGCGTGGGCGGTCACTTGCGCGCCGGCACGGGCGAAACACTGGGCCTGTCCTGGCAGGACGGCCAGCAGCACTTCTTTGCCGCCGATTCGGCGGTCATCAACTCCGCTGGCCGCTAGGGCCCGTACACAGGAAAGGAAACCAACATGCGTCGCATCGTACTGAAAACCCTGGCCGCCAGCCTGGCCGCCGCCTGCCTGTCGCTGCCTGCGCAGGCGCAGAACAAGCCCGTCGAGGTGGAGTTCTATTACCCCGTCGCGGTCGGCGGCCCGATCACCAAGATCGTCGACGACATGGTGGCGGATTTCCAGAAGGAAAATCCCGACATCAAGATCAAGCCGATCTACGCGGGCTCCTACCAGGACTCCATCGCCAAGGCGCTGACCGCGCTCAAGGGCGGCACGCCGCCGCAGCTGGCGGTGCTGCTGTCCACCGACATGTTCACGCTGATCGACGAGGACGCCATCGTCCCGATCGACAGCCTGGCCAAGAGCGACGCCGACAAGAAATGGCTGGGCGGCTTCTATGACGCCTTCATGCAGAACAGCCGCACTGGTGGCCACACCTGGGGCGTGCCGTTCCAGCGTTCGACCATCGTCATGTACTACAACAAGGACCTGTTCAAGGCCGCGGGGCTGGATCCCGAGCGCGCGCCGGCGACCTGGGCCGAACTGGTCGAATACGGCAAGAAGCTGACCAAGCAGGACGCCTCCGGCAATACCACGCAGTGGGGCATCGAGATCCCCTCGGGCGGCGCCTTCGCCTACTGGCTGTTCCAGGCGCTGACCACGCCCAACGGCGCGATCCTGATGAACGAGGCCGGCAACGAGGTCTACCTGGACAAGCCCGCGGTGGTGGAAGCCGCGCAGTTCTGGCGCGACCTGTCGGCCAAGCACAAGATCATGCCGACCGGCACCATCGACTGGGGCACCACGCCCAAGGACTTCCTGGAAAAGAAGGCCGCCATGGTCTGGACCACGACAGGCAACCTGACCAACATCCGCAAGAACGCGGACTTCCCGTTCGGCGTGGCCATGATGCCGCAGCAAAAGCGCGGCGGCAGCCCGACCGGCGGCGGCAACTTCTATATCTTCAAGAGCGGCACGCCGGCGCAGCAGCAGGCCGCGCTGAAGTTCGCGCAATGGGTCACCACGCCCGAGCGCGCCGCCGACTGGAGCATCGCCACGGGCTACGTGGCCGTAACCCCGGCCGCCTGGCAGACCGAAAAGATGAAGAAGTACGCGCAGGAAGTGCCGGCCGCCGCGGTCGCGCGCGACCAGCTGGAAGTCAGCGTGGCGGAGTTCTCCACGCATGAAAACCAGCGCGTCACCAAGACCCTGAACGACGCCCTGCAGGCGGCCCTGACCGGTTCCAAGACGCCGCAACAGGCCCTGACCGACGCGCAACGCGAGGCCGACCGCATACTGCGTCCCTACAAGTAAAGCCGACAAGCACGATGAGCCGCTCTTTAAACGCGCTTTATGGCTGGCTGCTGTTGCTGCCAGCCATCGTGCTGCTCGCCGCCTTCACGCACTACCCGGCGGTGGCGACGCTATGGCACAGCTTTTTCTCCACCCCCAAGGGCGCGCGCCCCGCGCGCTTCGTGGGGCTGGACAATTACGCCGTCATGCTCGACGACCCGGTGTTCTGGCAGTCGCTGTGGAACAACCTGTGGTTCGCGCTGGGCACCATCCCCACGTCCATCGGCATCGCGCTGATCATGGCGCTATGGGTCAACCGCAACCTGAGCGGTCGCGGTTTCCTGCGCATGGCCTACTTCACGCCCACGGTGCTGCCCATGGTCGCGGTGGCCAACATCTGGCTGTTCTTCTACACGCCGCAGTACGGGCTGATCGCCCAGGTGATGCAGCTGTTCGGCTCGCCAGGCCCCAACTGGCTGGGCAACCGCGAGACCGCGCTGCCCGCGCTGATGCTGGTGACGGTCTGGAAGGAGTCCGGCTTCTTCATGATCTTCTACCTGGCCGCCCTGCAGACAGTATCGCCGTCGCTGCGCGAGGCCGCGATGCTGGAAGGCGCGTCGCGCTGGCAGTACTTCCGCCGCATCCTGTGGCCGCTGCTGATGCCCACCACCCTCTTCGTGCTGATCAATGCCCTGATCAACGCGTTCCGGCTGGTGGACCACGTGGTGGTCATGACGCGCGGTGGACCGGATAACGCCAGCACGCTGCTGCTGTACTACATCTACCAGGTGGGTTTCAGTTTCTGGGACACGGCTTACGCCGCCACGCTGACCGTCGTGTTGCTGGTGGTGCTGGCGCTGACTGCGCTGGTCAAGTTCCGCTGGCTGGACCGCAGGACGCACTATCAATGAAAGACAAGCTCGATACCCTGGGCGCCTGGGCGCTCGGCCTGCTGTGGATCCTGCCCCTGGCCTATGCCATGTGGGCGGCGTTCCATCCGCCCGCCTACGCAACCCGCTTCGACCTGTTCGCCCCGCTGACGCTGGACAACTTCGTGCGCGCCTGGCACGCGGCGCCGTTCCCGCGTTACTTCCTCAACACCTTCCTGCTGGTCACCATGGTGCTGGCGGCGCAACTGGTGCTGTCGACGCTGGCCGGCTACGCCTTCGCGCGCTTCGAGTTCCGCGGCCGTGATTTCGTCTTCATGCTGGTGCTGCTGCAGCTGATGATCATGCCGGACGTGCTGCTGGTGGAAAACTACCGCTCCATGAGCCAGCTGGGCATCCGCGACACGGTGTTCGCCATCGGCCTGCCTTACTTTGCATCCGCCTTCGGCATCTTCCTGCTGCGCCAGACCTTCAAGACGGTGCCTCGGGAACTGGAAGAAGCCGCGCGCATGGAAGGCGCCAACGCGCTTCAGGTGCTTTGGAAGGTTTATGTGCCGCTGGCCAAGCCGATCTACGTGGCCTACGGGCTGGTATCGGTCAGCCACCACTGGAACAACTTCCTGTGGCCGCTGATCATCACCAACTCGGTCGAATCGCGGCCGCTAACGGTGGGTCTGCAGGTGTTCTCGTCCACCGACCAGGGCATCGACTGGTCGGTCATCACGGCCGCCACGCTGATGTCGGCGGCGCCGCTCCTGATCGCCTTCCTGCTGTTCCAACGGCAGTTCGTGCAATCTTTCATGCGGGCTGGCATCCGCTAGTCCCGCCTGCGGGACCGGCTCAAATGAAAACTGCCCCTACGGGGGCAGTTTTGCTTGAGGATGAGGCCGGGTCGCTCAGTAACCTACCGTCAGCCCCGGCAAATCCACCGTGATGCGCGGGCGTTCCAGCGCCAGCGCCAGGTGCTCCGCGAACTCGCGAGCCTCTTTTTCGTCGGTGGACAGGGTGTCGTAGCCCAGCGCGTCGGCCACGCCCAGCACCTTGTCCAGCAGCAGGACCTTGCCGCTGGGACGCAGCGGTTCGCAACCCAGCGTTTCCCAGGCGCTGTCGAACCAGTCGCGCGCATCGCTCTGGCGCTGCGGCGAGGGCTCGACGCTGGCCGAGAGGTCAAGCGAACGGCGGGAGTCGAAAACGATGGTGATGTCGCTGCGCATGTCAGGGTTCCTTGGGGTGGCGTCAGGCGAGTAGGGTAGGCAAAAAACGCCGGGCAGATTGTCCGCCCGGCGACATTGGGCTCGCCGGCTTACCAGCCGCGCGACACCTCCCAGGTGACTTCGGCGTTTGCCGCCAAGGACTGGCGCATCATGTCCAGCAGGGGAAAGGCGCGTTCCTTCAGGCCCACCATGCGGGCCATGGGCGAGGCCGGGGCCTTGTCCTCGTCTTCTTCCTCGGAGCCGTCATGGGCGCTCTGGTATTCGTCGATCGCGCGTTCGATGCCGCTGATGGCCGGCCCCAGCTGCTCGACGGTGAAAACGCCGCGCTCCGGGATCTTGTCCTTGAAGGACTTGCCGGCCGCCAGCAGCAGCGCGCCGGCATGGTCGGTCAGCATCAGAACCTCGGCCACGACCTTGGAATGAAAGGTGATCAGCATATTCCAGTCTCCCACATTGATTACTTACATACACTACCGCAACACCAGGGGGCTGCCAACTGGCCCGGGGCAGCAGGCCCGATGGACCGGCCCCATCCGTCCCCCCGGACCTGCCGCCGCCGCGTCCGCGCCCCTGGCGCAGGCCGGTCCGATGGCCAAATCAAGCTATGATTCAGGAGATTCCCGTGACAGCGGGACCTGACGCGGCCATGAATCCGGCGCGCGCGGTCCGCCCGGCTACGCCGCCCCTGTCCGCTCCGCCCGACAGGTCCGGCCTGTGCGGGCGCGTCCGTCACTAACTCAGAACTTCTCCAGACGCCCATGCTCCTCGAGCAACAAAAACAGCTTATCTCCCTGATCCAGGCCGCCGTCGCGCAAAGCCTGCCCGACGCCGTGGCAAATGTGCTGCTGGAGCGCCCCAAGGTCGCCGCCCACGGCGACGTCGCCACCAACGTGGCCATGCAGCTGGCCAAGCCGGCCCGCCGCAACCCGCGCGAACTGGCCCAGGCCATCGTCGACGCCCTGATGGCGCAACCCGGCGCCGCCAGCCTGATCGAGTCCGCTGAAATCGCCGGCCCCGGCTTCATCAACCTGCGCATCACCGCCGCCGCACGCCAGGCCGTCATCGCCGCCGTGGCCGAGCAGGGCGCCGCCTTCGGCCGCGCGCCGCGCAACGGCGAGAAGATCCTGGTCGAATTCGTGTCGGCCAACCCCACCGGCCCGCTGCACGTGGGCCATGCCCGCCAGGCCGCACTGGGCGATGCCATCTGCCGCCTGTATGACGCCATCGGCTGGGACGTCACCCGCGAGTTCTATTACAACGATGCCGGCAACCAGATCCAGAACCTGGCCATCAGCGTGCAGGCCCGCGCCCGCGGTCTGACGACCGATTCCCCCGAGTGGCCCGCCGACGGCTACAAGGGCGACTACATCGCCGACATCGCGCGCGACTTCCAGGCCGGCGCGACCGTCCACTCCGATGGCGTGGACGTCACCGCCACGGGCAACGTCGACAACCTGGACGACATCCGCGTCTTCGCCGTGGCCTATCTGCGCCGCGAACAGGACCTGGACCTGCAGGCCTTCGGCCTGGCATTCGACAATTACTACCTGGAAAGCTCGCTCTACACCTCCGGCCGCGTCGAAGCGACCGTCAAGGCGCTGATCGCCGGCGGCCACACCTACGAGGAAGGTGGCGCGCTTTGGCTGCGCACCACCGAACTGGGCACGGGTGACGACAAAGACCGCGTCATGCGCAAAAGCGAAGGCGGCTACACCTACTTCGTGCCGGACGTGGCCTACCACAAGGCCAAATGGGAGCGGGGCTTCCATCGCGCCGTAAACATCCAAGGCAGCGACCACCACGGCACCGTGGCGCGCGTGCGCGCCGGCCTGCAGGCGCTGGAAGAGGGCATTCCCAAGGAGTACCCGGCCTACGTGCTGCACAAGATGGTCAAGGTCATGCGCGGCGGCGAAGAGGTCAAGATCTCCAAGCGCGCCGGCAGCTACGTGACCATGCGCGACCTGATCGACTGGGTGGGCCGCGACGCGGTGCGCTACTTCCTGATCCAGCGCCGCGCCGACACGGAATTCGTGTTCGACGTGGACCTGGCGCTGTCCAAGAGCGACGAGAACCCCGTTTATTACATCCAGTACGCGCACGCCCGCATCTGCTCGGTCATCAACAACGCCGCCATGCCGGCCGCCGACGTGGCCCAGGCCGACGCGGCGCTGCTGACCGCGCCGACCGAATTCGCGCTGATGCAGCGCCTGGCCGAATTCCCCAACGTGGTGGCGCTGGCGGCGCAGGAACTGTCGCCGCACCACATCGCCTTCTGGCTGCGCGACTGCGCCTCGGATTTCCACGCCTGGTACAACGCCGAGCGCGTGCTGGTCGACGACACGGCCCTGAAGCTGGCCCGCCTGCGCCTGGCCTCGACCACGCGCCAGGTGCTGGCCAACGGGCTGGAGCTGATGGGCGTATCGGCGCCCGAGCGGATGTAACATCGGTTCATGGCAACCAAGCGCAAAACCACCCGCCGTTCCTCCGGCGAAAGCGGCAGCACCCTGTACGGCGCGCTGGCCGGCTTGCTCATCGGCCTGATCGTAGCCGCCGTCGTCGCCTTCTACGTCACCAAGGCGCCAGTGCCCTTCGTCGACCGGGCCAGCCGCCAGGGCGACAACGGCAAGCTGCCGGACCCGCGCCAGGCGCCGGACCCCAACGCCGGCCTGTACGGCCGCGACGGCGGCGCCGGCACCCCTTCCACCGGCCCGACGGCCACGGCGCCCGCGCCGCTGCCTGGGGCCGGCACGGGTCAGGCCAGCGGACCCGCCGCCTCCAAGGGCGATGACACCCCCGCCAAGCTGGACGACCTGGGCGCGCTGATCGCCACCCTGCCTACGTCCAAGGCGCCCGCCGCGGCTTCGGCCGCGCCGTCCGCCGCCCCCAGCCAGGCGCCCACGCCTATCTCCAAGGCCGCCCCCGCCGCTGCGCCCGCGCCGGCTCCCAAGCCGGCCGCCACCGCCTCCGCGGCCAACGGCACGTATTACCTGCAGGCTGGCGCCTTCCGGGGCGAGAACGACGCGGAGTCCCTCAAGGCCCGCATCATCCTGCTGGGCCTGCCGGTGGCGGTGCAAAAGGCCGAAGTGAACGGCAAGCCCATCAATCGGGTCAGGGTGGGGCCCTTTGCCCGCCTGGACGACATGAACCGGGCGCGCGGCCGCCTGGGCGAGAACAAGATCGAAACCGCGGTGGTGCGCCAGTAATGTGGGCCGCCGCGCACGCAAGCATTGAACTTATCCGGCCCCGGGCCTGTCTGTAACTTTTTACTCAGGAACCTCTCATCCATGCTGTCCCCCAAGATAATCCGCATCCTGGCCGCGGCCGCGCTGACCGCCACGGCATTCTTCAGCCCGGCAAGCCACGCGCAAGGTACGCAGCAGTCCATCGCCATCAATCCGCCGCTGCCGTCGGACACCCCGGGCAAGATCGAGGTCCTGGAATTCTTCGCCTACACCTGCCCGCACTGCGCCGCCATGGAGCCCATGGTTGAAGACTGGGCCAAGACCGCGCCGCCGGACGTGGTGCTCAAGCAGGTTCCGATCGCGTTCAACGCCGGCATGAAGCCGTTGCAGCAGCTCTATTACACGCTGCTCGCCCTGGACCGCCCGGATCTGCACCCCAAGGTCTTTGCCGCCATCCACGGCGAGCACAAGCGCCTGTTCGACAAGAAGGCGATGGGCGAATGGATCGCCACGCAGGGCGTGGACCGCGAGAAGTTCGACTCGGTCTTCGATTCGTTCAGCGTGCAGACGCAGGTGCAGCGCGCCACCCAGCTGGCCGACGCCTACCGCATCGACGGCACTCCGTCGTTCGCCGTCGGCGGCAAGTTCATGACCTCGCCGGTAATGGCGGGCAACAGCTACGAAGGCGCGCTGAAGGAAGTGACCCGCTTGATCCCGCTGGCGCGCAACTGATACTTTCCAGCCGGAATCCCGAACGCCCCGAGCCTGCCGGCCGGGGCGTTTTTCTTTGCGGTTCCCGCCCGAGCCCGCGCTACACTTTCCGCACAACAAATCGCCGCAACAGCGGCACACAATGGGTGGAAGACAAATGAAGCAGCGATTCCCGCGCAAACGCGCGATGCTGGGCCTGTGCCTGGCGCTGGCCGCCGGCCTGGCGCAAGCCAACGAAACCGACGGCGTGAAGATCGGCGTACTCACGGACATGGCGGGCGTCACCGCCGACGCCACCGGCCGCGGCTCGGTCGAAGCCGCCCGCCTGGCCATCGAGGAAATGGGCGGCACCCTGCTGGGCAAGCCGATTTCGCTGGTCTCGGGCGACCACCAGCACCGGCCCGACATCGGCAGCGGCATGGCGCGCAAGTGGTACGACACCGACGGCGTGGACGTGATCGTGGACGTGCCCAACTCGTCGGTCGCGCTGGCGGTGCAGGGCATCGCGCGCGACAAGAAGAAACTGGTGCTGTTCTCCAGTCCTGGCACCACCGCGCTGACCCAGGCGCAGTGCTCGCCCTACGGCGTGCAATGGACCTACACCACCTACGCGTTGTCGCGCGGCACCGCGACCGCCGTGGTCAACGAGGGCAACAAGCGCTGGTTCATCCTGGCGTCCGACTACGCCTTTGGCAAGCAGCTGGCGGCCGACACCGAGGCCGTGGTCAAGGCCAACGGCGGCGAGGTCGTCGGCACCGTCTACCACCCGCTGAACGCGTCGGACTTCGCATCCTTCCTGTTGCAGGCGCAGGCCTCCAAGGCGCAGATCATCGCCATCGCCAACGCGGGCGGCGACACCATCTCGGCCATCAAGCAGGCCGCGGAATTCGGCATCGGCGGCGCGCAGCAGCTGGCGGCCATGCTGCTGCTGATCACCGACGTGCACAGCCTGGGCCTGCAAGCCGCGCAGAAAACCTACCTGACCGTGCCGTCCTACTGGGACATGAACGACGGCACGCGCGCCTTCGCCAAGAAGTTCGAGGCCCGCGTGGGGCGTCCGCCCACCTTCCTGCAGGCAGGCGTCTACGGCTCGGTGCGCCATTACCTGCAAGCCGTGAAGGCGGCAGGCACGGTGGACGCCGATGCCGTCATGGCAAAGATGAAATCGCTGCCCATCGACGACCCGTTCAGCCTGAACGCGCGCATCCGCGAAGACGGCCTGGTGGTGCGCGACATGATGCTGGCACAGGTCAAGACGCCGGCGCAGTCCAAGGCGCCCTGGGACTACTACAACATCGTGCGCAACATTCCTGGCGCGGCGCTGGCCTGGCCCTTGTCGGAAAGCCAATGTCCTCTGGTCAAGCCATGACGCAAGCGCCGCCCGAGGCAGTGGCCCTGGCCGACTTCGGCAGCTTCTACGCGGGCGGGCGGCAGGTGCGTATCGACGGCCTGCCGCAGCGCGAGATCGCCTTCACGCAGAGCGCATCGCTGGCGTATGACCCCAACGGCCTGTATCACTTCGAGCAGGCCTACGTGCAGTACTTCATCCCGGCGCGCCTGGCGCATCCGCTGCCCATCGTGCTGCTGCATGGCGGTGGCATGACGGGCGCGATGTGGGAGCAGACGCCCGACGGCAGGCCCGGCTGGATGCAGCACTTTCTGCGGCAGGGACATGCGGTGTACGTCGTGGACAACGTCGAGCGTGGCCGCGCAGGCTGGGCCCCGTTCACACAGGTTTGGCCCGAGCCGCCCATCATCCGCAATGCCGAGGAAAGCTGGACGCTGTTCCGCTTTGGCCGCGCCGAAGACTACGCGGCGCGACGCGCGTTCGAAGGGCAGCGCTTTCCGGTCGCCGCGTTCGACGAATTCATCCGCCACGCGGTACCGCGCTGGCTGGGCAATAACGATGCGGCCCTACGGGGATTCTGCGCGGTGCTCGACCGCGTCGGACCGTGCCTGGTGATGGCGCACAGCCAGGGCGGCGAAGTCGCCTACCGCGCGTTGCATGCGCGGCCGGACCTGGTGCGCGGCGTCATCGGCATCGAACCCTCGGGCTACTCGTCCGAGGTGACGGCCCAAGCCGTGGCGGACAAGCCCTTTCTGTTCGTCTATGGCGACTACCTGGACGCGACGCCGCTATGGGAAAAGCTGTGCGCCACCGGCCAGGCCTATGCCGATGAGCTGGCGCGCCAAGGCGCCCGCGTACAAACCTGGCGCCTGGCCGACATGGGCATTGCCGGCAATTCGCACATGCCCATGATGGACGACAACAGCGACGACATCGCCGCGCGCATCGGCGCGTGGATACGTAGCGCGGCCGCCTGAGGCCGCCGCGCCTTGCGTCGTTCAGCCCTGGACGGCCGCGGCTTTTTCCAGCGCCTGGGTCAGGTCGGCAATGATGTCGTCCGGCGATTCCAGGCCGATATGCAGCCGCACCAGGGCGTTGTCGCCTTCGCCCCAGTAGCGGTGCTTGGCCAGGTCCTTGCCCGACACCAGCTGCACCAGGCTTTCGTAGCCTCCCCAGGAAAAACCGATGCCGAAAAGCGTCAGTGAATCCACGAACACGCGCGCCGCCGCCGGCGACAGGCGCAGCTCGACGGACAGCATGCCATTGGAGCCGGTGCAATCGCGCTGCCACAGGGCGTGGCCGGGATCCTGCGGCCAGGCCGGGTGGAACAGGCGCACGGTCTCGGGACGGCTCTTGAAGAACTCGCACACCTGCATGGCATGGCGCGCATGCTGGGCCATGCGGATGGGCATGGTGCGCACGCCGCGCAAGGCCAGCCAGGCGTCGTCAGCGCTGATCGAATAGCCCATGGCGTACTGCGTGCGGTTGAGCTTGCGGGCTATCTGTTCGTCATTGGTGACGACGGCGCCCAGCATCAGGTCCGAATGCCCGCCCACGTACTTGGTGCCGGCGATGACAGACACCTGCGCGCCCAGCGTCAGCGGACGGTAGATGTAGCCCGAACCCCAGGTGTTGTCGGTGGCCAGCACCAGCCCGTGGCTCTGCGCGAAAGCGGCCATGGCGCCCATGTCCAGCATCTCGAACAACAGCGATCCCGGCGACTCCACGTACAGCAGCTTGGTGTTGGGACGCACCAGCGCTTCGAGATCCTCGCCAGCCGCGAAGTAGGTGATCTCGATGTTCATGCGCTTGAGCACCGCGTCGTCGAGTTCGCGCATCGGACCATAGACGCAGTCCGAGATCAGTGCGTGGTCGCCGGCCGAGCACAGAGCCATCATGACCATGGTCATCGCCGACAGGCCCGAGGACGCCAGGTAGCAATGCGTACCGCCTTCGAGCTGGGTGAAGACTTCTTCCAGCGCCGCATGCGTGTCCATGCCCATGCGCCCGTAGGTGGAGGCGCGGCCGCCTGCCGCCTTGTCGCGCTGGGCCTTTTCAAGCGCGGCGAGGTTCTCGAAGCGCACCGTGCTGGCCCGCATCGGCGGCAGGGGCACCGGCGCCGTGCCGGTTTCAGGGTTGAACGGGGCGGTGCCTGCGTGCTGCAGAAGCGTATCGATGTGTTTGGTGGGCATCTTCAGTGGACTGCTTGCGTATGGACAGGGGCGGAATAAAAGCGATCAGGATGAACCATATCAGGCCAGGCGCAGCCTGTCCCTATTCGCCGATCCAGGTAACGGTTTCGGATTGCGGGGCGCGGCTGGTGCGATAGCTGTTGGCGGGGTGCGCCGTGTCGGCATAACCGAAGGAAATGCCGCAGACCACGCGGCGGTCCGCGGCGATGCCGAGTTCCTCGCGCAGCACTTCCGGGTACATGGCCAGGGATGCCTGGGCGACGGTCGCCACGCCATTGGCCTGGGCCGCCAGCAGGAAATTGGCCACATAGCCGCCGCAATCCATCGCGCCGTATTCGCCCAGCGCCTCGTCGGTGGTGATGATGGCCACGTGCGGCGCGTCGAACAGCTGGAAATTGCGCATTTCCTGGCGGCGGTATGCCTCGCGGTCGCCGCGCGCCACGCCGACCGCGCCATACAGCTGGAAGCCTGATTCGCGCCGACGGGCCAGGTACTCGCCCTGATACTCGCGCGGAAACGGAAAATCCGGCGTAAAGCCAGACTGTTCCGCGCGGCGTTGCAGCGCGTCGCGCAAGCGTTCCGTACCCGCGCCTTCCGTGATCGTCACCTGCCAGGGCTGGCAGTTGCACCAGGACGCGGCGCGCTGCGCCAGATCCAGGATGCGCTCGATGGTGCCGCGCCCGACCGGTTCGGGCAGGAAGGCGCGGCAGCTGTGGCGCGCATGCAGCCACGCCTCGAGCGCGGCATCGGGGCGTGCGTCGGCGGCCTGCAAGGGCTGCGGGGAATGCGGCATGGCGGATGGTGGCATGGCGGTTGTCTCTCCTGATCGGGTCGCACACGCCCCGCCAGGGACGCATGCGGCATGCATGATGGGCACGTCTTTCCCTTTATGATGCCACTTCCGGCCTTCCGAAGCCGGTCGAACCGTTCCAGGCGAACCCCATGCTGCCCATCGACACCCTGATCGCATTCTTCGGCATTGCCGTCCTGCTGGCCCTGACTCCAGGGCCGGACAACCTGTTCGTGCTGATGCAATCCGCCATCTGGGGACGCAAGGCCGGCATGTTCGTGGTGCTGGGGCTGTGCACGGGGCTGCTGGGGCATACGGCCGCCGTGGCCGTTGGGCTGGCGGCCGTGTTCGCGGCCTCGCCCATGGCCTTCACCGTGCTGAAGCTTGCGGGCGCCGCCTACCTGGCCTATCTGGCATGGCAGATCCTGCGCGCGCCGGTCGAACCCGAGGACGGCAAGCGCCCCGAACCCATGAAGCCCGGTGCGCTGTATCGCCGCGGCATCGTGATGAACCTGACCAATCCCAAGGTCCTGCTGTTCTTCTTCGCCTTCCTGCCGCAGTTCACCTCACCGGCGCTGGGCCGCGTGGGCTTGCAGACCATGCAGCTGGGCGCGGTGTTCATGGTGTCCACGCTGCTGGTGTTCGGCGCCATCGCGTTCTTCTCGGGCGCGTTCGGGGAACTGCTGCAGCGTTCGGTGACGGCCAAGCGCTGGTTGAACCGGATCGCCGCGCTGGTGTTTGTCGGGTTGGCCGTGCGGCTGGCGACCGCCTCGCGTTGAAGAGGCGGCGAAAACCCTTCCCGACCCACCTGCGCTGCGCGCGCCCTGTGTATTTCCCATATGTACATGCGGAATTTGCAGTTTGCGGACCGGCGCCCACAGTCCAAGATTGCCGCACCGCCCCAACACAGGCCTAGGCATGGACGCCGATAGCCACCTCTTGCGGCGCAAGGAGAGTGGTCATGCATCAAGACAAACATTTGTACTGGAAATACGCCAGCCAAGCGCTGGCGGCGGTTGCCAGACGGATCGGATTGCTTGCCGCCGCGCTGGCCATCCTGCCCTTGTCCGCGCGCGCTCAGACCGACTATCCGTCAAAGCCCTTGCATCTGGTCGTGCCTTACCAGGTCGGCGGGCAGGTCGACACCATCGCGCGCGCGCTTGCCGAAGGCTTGGGCAAGCGGCTCGGCCAACCTGTGCTCGTGGAGAACAAGCCTGGCGCGAGCGGCATCATCGCGACCAATTACGTCGCCAAATCAGCCCCGGACGGCTACACCTTGCTATTGACGCTAGCCTCGCCGATCACCGCCAACCTGGCGCTCTTCAAGAAGCTGCCGTACGATCCGCGTACCGAGTTGCGGCCCATCTCAGATATCGTCAAGAGTACGGGAGTGATCGTGATAAACAGTGCGCTCCCCATCAAGAACATCGATGAGCTGATAGGGTATGCAAGAAAGGAGCCTGGCGCGCTTCGAATGGGATCGTGGGGACCGGGCTCCACGCCGCACCTCATTCAGCACTACATGAACAAGACCTACGGCATCGACATCCTGAACGTGCCGTACAAGGGCGAACTGCCGATCATGACGGCCTTGCTTGGCGGTCAGATCGACATTGCCCTGGGTTCCGTGTTCACGCTCAAGCAGCCCCTCGCCGCCGGCAAGATACGAGCCCTCGCAGTACTTGGCAGAAAGCGCGTCAACAGTCTGCCGGACGTCCCAAGCATGGCCGAGTCAGGCTACGACGATGAGGCTTATCGAGCCATTACGCCGACGACGCTGCTGGCCCCCGCCCAAACGCCTGCGTACATCGTCGAACGCCTGGGTCGCGAGATCAGCACCACGGTGCAGAGCCCCGAGGTCCGCGAGCGGCTGCTCGCGATGGACCTGGAACCGATCGGCAACCTGCCCCACGAAGCCGAGGCCGAGTATCAGACTTATCTTCCGATCGTCCTCAAGCTGACCGCCGACACAGGTGTGACGCTGGACTGAGACGGCGCTCAGGCAGCCGAAAACCGCATGATGCCGTCCGCGCCCAGCGCGCGCTTGAGCTTCCCTTCGAAATACAGTGCATGCAGGTGCGCCAGCGCTTCGCCCATGGCGAAGGTCAGCTGGTGCAGGTCGAGCTTGCGCTTGAACAGCACCGGCACGATGTCGGTGGTCGATTGCGGCTGGACCGCACAGGCTTCCAGCACTTCCGCCAAGCGGTCGCGATGGTGTTCGTGCTGTTGCGCGATGCGCTCGTGCAGACCCTTGAAAGGCCGGCCGTGCGAAGGCAGCACCAGCGTGTCGTCGGGCAGATCGGCGTAGCCGTCCAGCGAACGCAGGTACAGAGGCAGGGGATTGGCGTCGGGCTCGTAGTCGAACACGCTGACGTTGGTGGATATGCGCGGCAGCACCATGTCGCCGGAGATCAGCACGCGCAGGTCGGCGGAATACAGCGACGCGTGTTCAGGCGCGTGGCCATAGCCCACGATGACGCGCCAGTCGCGCCCGCCGATGCGCACCGCGTCGCCATGCAGGATGCGGGTGTAGCGCGCGGGCACGGCCGGCACCAGGTTGGGGTAGTAATTGGCGCGCTGGCGGATCTGCTCCTGCGCGTCGAGGTCAGTCAGGCCATGGCGCGCGAAGTGGTCCACCGCCGATTGGCCGCCCGGGCCGCCGCCGGCTTCGCCGCGGCGCGACGACCACAGCGAGGCCACCATGAAGTCCGTCATCGTCATCCACAGGGGCGCATTCCAGCGTTCGCACAACCAGTGCGCCAGGCCGATGTGGTCGGGATGCATGTGGGTGACGATCACGCGCAGCACCGGCAGGCCTTCGAGTTCGGTCTCGAATACCCGTTCCCACAGCGTCTTCACTTCATCGCGGGTGATGCCGCAGTCGACGATGGTCCAGCCGTCGCGGCCGTCGATGTTGTCGCGCAGCAGCCAGAGGTTGATATGATCCAGCGCGAACGGCAGAGGCATCCTGATCCACTTGACCCCATCCGCCACCACGTGCGAACGGCCGGCTTCGGGCTGGAAATCGGCCCAGGGGTACTGCAGTTTCTGTTCGTTCGGATTCATTGCCTCTCCTCCACGCTTGACGATTGGGTCAAGTCATCATAATTTACGTTTACGTAAACTGCCACACGCCGCATGTCCCCGTCAACCTGGACCATCTCTGAACTCTCGCGCGAGTTCGACGTCACGCCCCGCACGATCCGCTTCTATGAAGACCAGGGGATCGTCAGCCCGGCGCGCGAAGGACGCAACCGCATCTTCGGGCCGCGCGACCGCACACGCCTGAAGCTGGCCCTGCGCGGCAAGCGCCTGGGCCTGCAATTGTCCGAGATCCTGACCTTGATCGACATGTACGACGGGCCGGGCGACACCGCGGTTCAGCTGCGCCAGTACCTGAGCGTGCTGGAACAGCACCGCTCCACGCTGGAACAACAGCGCCGCGACATCGAGGATACCCTGCGCGAGATCGCGCAGCAGGAACAGCAATGCCGCGAGCTGCTCGCGCAAAAGCCCTAGCGGGACGCGCATGGGCGCCCTGCAAACCCTCGCGCTGTTCATCCTGACGGCGCTGGCCGAGATCGTCGGCTGCTATCTGCCTTATCTTTGGCTGCGCAAAGGCCATTCCATCTGGCTGCTCGCGCCGGCGGCCGCCAGCCTGGCGCTGTTCGCCTGGCTGCTGACGCTGCACCCCACGGCTTCGGGCCGCGTCTACGCGGCATATGGCGGCGTCTATATCGGCATGGCGCTGCTGTGGCTGTGGGCCGTGGACGGCGTGCGGCCCAGCATGAGCGACTGGCTGGGCGTGGGGCTGTGCCTGGCCGGAATGATGGTGATCATGTTCGGGCCGCGCAGCGCGTAGGCTGCGGCAAGCCTCTCGAAGCGTCCGCGGTCTTGGGCCGGCTCAAAAAAAAGCGCGCCTAACCCCCAGGGGTCGCGCGCTTTTTTGCCAGGCAGAGCTTATTCGGCCTTGATGTTGCCTTCCTTGATGACTCGCGCGTTGTTCGCGAATTCCGCCTGCACCTGCTTGGCGAAGGCCTCGCCCGTGGCGGTGCCCGGTTGCAGGTAGGACTTGGCCAACAGGTCCTGGAATTCGGCGCTGGCCACCGCCTTGGCCAAGGCGGCCTGCAGCGGCTGCGCGACGGCCGGCGGCAGATTGGCCGGCGCGAACACGCCGAAGTTCGAGTAGTACTGCGCCTGCGGCATCTTCAGTTCCGCCATGGTGGGCACGTCCGGCCATGCGGCCAGGCGCTCGGGCGCCATCACGGCCAGCGGCTTGAGCGCACCGCTGGCGACGTGCGGCAGCACCACGTCGCTATTGACCACCAGCAGCTCGACCACGCCGCCCAGGCCGTCGGTCAGCGCCTGGCTGTTGCCGCGGTAAGGCACGTGCAGCATCTTGGTGCCGGTCTGCGCCGTGACGGCCGACATGCCGATGTGGGCCACGGTGCCCTGGCCCGGCGTGCCGTAGCGCACGCCGTCGGGATGCGACTTGGCGTAGTCGATCAAGCCGGCGAAGTCCTTCACCGGCAGCGCCTTGGTGGCGACGATGGCAACGGGCGCTACCGCCACGCTGGCCACGGGCGTCAGGTCCTTCATCGGGTCATAGTTGGTCTTGGCCAGATGCGGGAAGATCGTCAGCGGGCTGGTGGAAGCCAGCAGCAGCGTGGTGCCGTCCGGCTGTGCGCGCGCCACGAAGTCGGTGCCGACGGAAGCGCCCGCACCCGGCTTGTTCTCGACGATGACGGTTATGTTGCTTTCCTTGCGCAGGACGTCGCCCAGGCGGCGTCCGATCGCATCGGCGCTGCCGCCGGCGGTGTAGGGCACGACCAGCGTCACGGGCTTGGCCGGCCAGTTCTGCGCCATGGCGCCGCTGGCCATGATTGCCAAGGCCGCCCCCGCGGCCTTGATCAGCAATGTCTTCTTTTTCATATCGTCCTGGTAATGTTGCGTGGCACTGCGTCAGATAAAACGAAAGGCGTGAAGCACATCAGGCCAGATAGCGTTGCGCCAGGCGTACCCAGTACGACGCGCCAGCCGGAATCAGGGAGTCATTGAAGTCGTAGCTGGCGTTGTGCAGCATGCAGGGACCCAGGCCGTGGCCGGCCATGCGGTGCTCGCCGTCGCCGTTGCCCAGGAACACGTAGCAGCCGGGCTTTTCCTGCAGCAGGAAGGCGAAATCTTCCGAGGCCATGGCCGGCTCGATCACCATTGCCTTGTCCTCGCCCACGACCTCGCGGATGACTTCCATGCAGAACTCGGTTTCAGCCACGGTGTTCACCAGCGCCGGATAGCGGCGCTCGAAGAACACGTCGGCCTCGCAGCCGTGCGCGGCGGCGATGTTGCCGGCGATCTCGTTCATGCGGCGTTCAATCAGGTCGACCACCGCCGTGCTGTAAGCGCGTACCGAGCCACCCAGCCAGGCGCTGTTGGGGATGACGTTGATCACGCTGCCGCCGGCCTGCACCTGGGTGATCGACAGCACGGCGGCGTCCAGCGGACGCTTGCTGCGCGTGAGGATGGTCTGCAACGACTGGCCGATGGCGAACAGCGCCGGCACCGGATCGCTGCAGTCCTGCGGCGCGGCCGCATGGCCGCCCTTGCCGCGCACGGTGATCTTGAAACCGTTGGCGGCCGCCATCATCGGACCGGAACAGACGCCGATGGATCCGGCGGGCAGCCCCGGCCAGTTGTGCAGGCCGAACACGGCTTCGCAGGGGAAGCGCTCGAACAGGCCGTCCTGGATCATGGCCCGGCCGCCCGCGCCGCCTTCCTCGGCCGGCTGGAAGCACAGGTACACGGTGCCGTCGAAGCCGCCTTCGGCCTGCAGATGGCGCGCGGCGGCCAGCAGCATGGCGGTGTGGCCGTCGTGGCCGCAGCCGTGCATCTTGCCGTCGTGGCGCGAGCGGTGTTCGAACTGGTTCTCTTCCTGCATGGGCAGGGCGTCCATGTCGGCGCGCAGCATGATGGCGCGATCCGACGTGCCGCGCTTGATCACGCCGACCACCCCGGTCTTGGCGATGCCGGTGTGGGTCTCGATGCCCCAGCCGCGCAGCGTGTCCGCCACCACTTTGGCCGTGCGATGCTCTTCGTAGCAAAGCTCCGGATGCATGTGGATGTCGCGCCGCAGCGCCACAATTTCGTCCAGGTTGGATAGTTCGAGCACGGCAGACTCCATCGCAATGATTCAGGATTCAAGGATCGGCTGGCATCTTACTCAGCGCAACTCCCTGGGCAGGGCTGAATTACCTAGGGATAACCCGACTCCAATTTACGTTTACGTAAACGTAATATTTGCAGTGCATCATTGCGCGGCGATGGCCGATCGGCGCATCATGAGCCACGCGCGGCAAGCTGGCGCCGGACACGGGCGCCCACAAAATAGTAAGTACCTACTATCACGGAGACAGCGATGAACCTTCCCGGCCTGAACTTCGACCTGGGCGAAGATCTGGACATGCTGCGCGACGCGGTGCGTAATTTCGCACTGGCCGAGATCGCGCCGCGCGCCGCAGAAGTCGACCGCAGCGACCAGTTCCCCATGGACCTCTGGCGCAAATTCGGCGAACTCGGCGTGCTGGGCATGACGGCCGACGAGGAATATGGCGGCGCCAACATGGGCTATCTGGCCCATATGGTCGTGATGGAGGAAATCTCCCGCGCCAGCGCCTCCATCGGCCTGTCCTACGGCGCGCACTCCAATCTGTGCGTCAACCAGATCAACCGCAACGGCACAGCCGCCCAGAAAGCCAGGTACCTGCCCAAGCTGATTTCTGGCGAACACGTGGGCGCCCTGGCCATGAGCGAGCCGGGCGCCGGTTCCGACGTGGTCAGCATGAAGCTGCGCGCCGACAAGAAGGGCGACCGCTACGTGCTGAACGGCACCAAGATGTGGATCACCAACGGCCCGGACGCCGACACCCTGGTGGTCTACGCCAAGACCGATCCCGAAGCGCACCAGCGCGGCATCACCGCCTTTCTGGTGGAAAAGGGCTTCAAGGGCTTTTCCGTGGCGCAGAAGCTGGACAAGCTGGGCATGCGCGGCAGCCATACCGGCGAACTGGTGTTCCAGGACTGCGAAATCCCGGAAGAGAACGTGCTGGGCCAGGTCAACGGCGGCGTCAAGGTGCTGATGAGCGGCCTGGACTATGAACGCGCGGTGCTGTCCGGCGGCCCGGTGGGCATCATGCAGGCCGTGATGGACGTGGTCGTCCCCTATATCCATGACCGCAAGCAGTTCGGCCAGGCCATCGGCGAATTCCAGCTGATCCAGGGCAAGGTCGCGGACCTGTACACCACGCTGCAGGCCAGCCGCGCCTTCTGCTACCAGGTCGGCAAGAATCTGGACCGCCTGGGCGCCGAGCACGTGCGCCAGGTGCGCAAGGACTGCGCCGCGCTGATCCTGTACACCGCCGAGAAAGCCACCTGGATGGCGGGCGAGGGCGTGCAGATCCTGGGCGGCAACGGCTACATCAACGAATACCCGGTGGGCCGCCTGTGGCGCGACGCCAAGCTGTACGAAATCGGCGCCGGCACCAGCGAAATCCGCCGCATGCTGATCGGCCGCGAACTGTTCAACGAAACCGCCTGAGCGACGCCGCCATGATCCGCATGTCCGACGTCCAGCACATCGAGCAGGCGCCCGCTCCGGGCCCCTCGCCGCTGGACGTCGCACGGCTGATCCTGGCGGGCTTCGACCGCCATTACGCGCTGTTCCGCTACAGCGCCCAGCGCGCCAAGGCGCTGTTCGAATCCGGCGACTGGCACGGCATCCAGCGCCTGTCGCGCGAGCGCATCGAGTACTACGACATGCGGGTGCGCGAATGCGCCACCCAACTGGAAGGCGTGCTGCGCGGCCGCCCCGAAGGCGCGGTGGGCGCCAACGGTAGCGCAGCACCCAACCTGAGCGACGAGCAGACCGCGTTCTGGCAGCAGATCAAACAGGAATTCGTGGGCCTGCTGGGCGACCACCGCCAGCCCGAATGCGCCGAGACGTTTTTCAACTCGGTGTCCTGCCGCATCCTGCACCGCGATTATTTCCACAACGCCTTCCTGTTCGTCCGCCCGGCCATCGCCACCGACTACCTGGACAGCAGCATCCCCTCGTACCGGGTGTATTACCCCGCCACCGACGGGCTGGAAAAAAGCCTGATCCGCATGGTGGCGGACTTCGGGCTGGCGCTGCCCTTCGAAGACTTGCCCCGCGACACCCGGTTGCTGGCGCGCGCCGCGGTCAAGCAGTTGCGCGCGATACTGCCGCGCCACGTCGGCCGCCGCATCGCCAGCGACTGCCAGATCCACGCGCTGGGCTCGCTGTTCTTCCGCAACAAGGGCGCCTACATCGTCGGCCGCCTGATCAACCAGGGCACGGTGTATCCCTTTGCGGTGGCGCTGATGCGCAACCCGGCAGGCCAGGTCGTGCTGGACGCGCTGCTGCTGGGCGCCGACGACCTGAGCACGCTGTTCAGCTTCACTCGCGCCTATTTCCTGGTGGACATGGAAACGCCGGCCGCGGTGGTGAATTTCCTGTCCAGCCTGCTGCCACGCAAGCCCAAGGCCGAGCTCTACACCATGATCGGCCTGCAGAAGCAGGGCAAGACGCTGTTCTACCGCGACTTCCTGCACCACCTGGCCCATTCGCGCGACGCCTTCGACATCGCCCCCGGCATCAAGGGCATGGTGATGTGCGTGTTCACGCTGCCGTCCTATCCCTACGTGTTCAAGCTCATCAAGGACCGCATCGACAAGGACGGCATGGACCATGCCACCGTGCGCCGCAAGTACCAGATGGTGAAGCTGCACGATCGCGTCGGCCGCATGGCCGACACCTGGGAATACTCACAGGTGGCGCTGCCGCGCGCGCGCTTTGCACCCGCGCTGCTGGAAGAATTGCGCCGGCTGGTGCCCAGCCTGATAGAGGAAACCGGCGACACGGTGGTCATCCGCCATGTCTACATCGAACGGCGCATGACCCCGCTGAACATCTACCTGCGCCAGGCGTCGGATGCGCTGCTGGACCCGGCCGTGCGCGAATACGGGGACGCCATCCGCCAACTGGCGGCGGCCAATATTTTCCCCGGGGACATGCTCTACAAGAACTTCGGCGTCACGCGCCTGGGCCGGGTCGTTTTCTACGATTACGACGAAATCCAGCGCATGACAGAAATGAATTTCCGGCGCATTCCGCCCGCCCCCAACGAAGAGGCGGAGCTGGCGTCCGAACCCTGGTATGCCATCGGTCCGAATGATGTCTTTCCCGAAGAATTCGGACGCTTTCTGCTAGGCGACCCGCGCGTGCGCGGCGCCTTCATGCGTCACCATTCCGACCTGCTGGAACCGGAGTGGTGGCAGGCCTGCCGCGCCCATGTGGCGCAGGGCCGGATTGAAGAATTTTTCCCTTACGATACGGACAGACGCCTGCGTCCGGAACGCCCTACGGGCGAACCCGCGGCCTCGTAACCCCAGAGCTGTCCCGACCCTCACAGGAGCTAGCCATGTCAGATCCCATCGTCATCGTTTCCGTCGCCCGCACGCCCATGGGCGGCATGCTGGGCGCCTTGTCCGGCCTGGCCGCGCACGAGCTGGGCTCGATCGCCATCAAGGCCGCCGTCGAACGCGCCGGCATCAAGCCCGAGCAAGTCGAAGAAGTCATCATGGGCAACGTGCTGCAGGCCGGCCAGGGCCAGGCCCCGGCGCGCCAGGCAGCGCTGGGCGCCGGCCTGCCGCTGGGCGTGGCTTGCACCACCATCCACAAGGTCTGCGGTTCGGGCCTGAAGGCCGCCATGTTCGGCCATGACCTGCTGGCCGCGGGCAGCGCCAACATCGTGGTCGCCGGCGGCCAGGAAAGCATGAGCAACGCGCCCTACCTGCTGCTCAAGGGCCGCCAGGGCTACCGCTACGGCCACAACACCGTGTATGACCACATGGCGCTGGACGGCCTGGAAGACGCCTACGACAAGGGCAAGGCCATGGGCGTGTTCGCCGAGGACTGCGCCGCCAAGTATTCCTTCACCCGCGAACAGCAGGACGCGTTCTCGCTGGAATCTCTGCGCCGCGCCCGCGCCGCGTCGGAAGACGGCAGCTTCAAGTGGGAAATCGCCCCCGTGACCGTCGCCGGCCGCAAGGGCGACACCGTGATCGACACCGACGAAGCCCCCACCAAGGCCATGCCGGAAAAGATCCCCACCCTCAAGCCCGCCTTCAAGAAGGACGGCACCGTCACGGCCGCCAACTCCTCGTCGATCTCCGACGGCGCCGCCGCCATGGTGCTGATGCGCGCCTCCACCGCCGAAAAGCTGGGCGTGAAGCCCCTGGCCCGCATCGTCGCCCACAGCCAGCACTCGCAAGAGCCGAACTGGTTCACCACCGCTCCCGTGGGCGCGCTGAAGAACCTGTTCGCCAAGACCGGCTGGAAGGCCGAGGACGTGGACCTCTACGAAATCAACGAAGCCTTCGCGGTGGTCACCATGGCCGCCATGGCCGACTTCAAGCTGCCGCACGAGAAGGTCAACGTCCACGGCGGCGCCACCGCCCTGGGCCACCCGATCGGCGCGTCCGGCGCCCGCCTGATGGCCACCCTGGTCGGCGCGCTGCGCAAGACCGGCGGCAAGCGCGGCGTGGCCACGCTGTGCATCGGCGGCGGCGAAGCCGTCGCCATGGCGATCGAGATGATCTGACGCAACGCCGGGAGGCCTCGGCCTCCCGGCTTTACGACGGATTCCGCTGCGCCTTTCTTGCATGGCGTCGTAGCGCGACGGGTCGGTCGCGCGCCGTGCAGGAAAGGCGCAACGAAATCCCTCTTCGGTATCCCTAACCGACAAGAATGCCCGGCCCACCGGGCAGCGAGACAAACCGCTCCACGAGCGCCTTCAAATTTCCAACAAGCAGGACGGGTGGAACCCCATGCCCATCATCGAATCCCGCATCAATCCGCGGTCGCAGGACTACACCGACAATGCGCAGGCCATGCAGGCGCAGCTGGACGATCTGAATCAGCAACTGGCCCATACCGCGCTGGGCGGCAGCGAAGCCGCGCGCGCCAAGCACGTGGCGCGCGGCAAGCTGCTGCCGCGCGACCGCGTCGAGCACCTGATCGATCCGGGCACGCCGTTCCTGGAACTGTCGCCGATGGCGGCGCACGGCATGTACGGCGGTGAAGCCCCCGGCGCCGGCGTCATCACCGGCATCGGCCGCGTGGCCGGCACGGAATGCGTGATCGTCTGCAACGACGCCACGGTCAAGGGCGGCACCTACTACCCGATGACGGTCAAGAAGCATCTGCGCGCGCAGGAAATCGCCGCGCAGAACCATCTGCCCTGCGTCTACCTGGTGGATTCGGGCGGCGCCAACCTGCCGCAGCAGGACGAGGTCTTCCCCGACCGCGAACACTTCGGCCGCATCTTCTACAACCAGGCGCAGATGTCCGCGCAGGGCATTTCGCAGATCGCCGTGGTGATGGGCTCCTGCACCGCCGGCGGCGCCTACGTGCCCGCCATGAGCGACGAGTCCATCATCGTCAAAAACCAGGGCACCATCTTCCTGGGCGGCCCGCCGCTGGTGAAGGCCGCCACCGGCGAAGAAGTCAGCGCCGAGGACCTGGGCGGCGGCGACGTGCACACGCGCCTGTCCGGCGTGGTCGACCACCTGGCCGCCAACGACATGCATGCGTTGCAACTGGCGCGCAACGCCGTCGCGCGCCTGAACCGCAAGAAGCCGCAGCCGCTGGCGACCATCCCCGTGCGCGAGCCGCGTTACGACCCCAGCGAACTCAACGGCATCATTCCCGCCGACACGCGCAAGCCCTATGACGTGCGCGAGGTCATCGCGCGCATCGTGGACGGCTCCGAATTCGACGAGTTCAAGGCGCGCTTCGGCCCCACGCTGGTCACCGGCTTTGCGCACATCCACGGCATGCCTGTCGGCATCGTGGCCAACAACGGCATCCTGTTCTCGGAGTCCGCGCAGAAGGGCGCGCACTTCATCGAATTGTGCGCGCAGCGCAAGATCCCGCTGGTGTTCCTGCAGAACATCACCGGCTTCATGGTCGGCCGCAAGTACGAAAACGAAGGCATCGCCCGCCACGGCGCCAAGATGGTGACGGCGGTGGCCACCGCCAACGTGCCCAAGTTCACCGTGCTGATCGGCGGCTCGTTCGGCGCCGGCAACTACGGCATGTGCGGCCGCGCCTATTCGCCGCGCATGCTGTTCATGTGGCCCAACGCCCGCATCTCGGTCATGGGCGGCGAACAGGCCGCGAGCGTCCTGGCCACGGTCAAGCGCGACGGCATCGAGGCCCGCGGCGGTCAGTGGTCGGCAGATGAGGAAACCGCCTTCAAGGCGCCGATCCGCGAACAGTACGAACGCGAAGGCCATCCCTACTACGCCACCGCGCGGCTGTGGGACGACGGCATCATCGCCCCGGCCGACACGCGCCGCGTGCTGGGCCTGGCCTTGTCGGCGGCCTTGAACGCGCCCATCGAGGACACCAAGTTCGGCGTGTTCCGCATGTAGGACGGCATGGCCGCCCCCATTGCAGCCCAAGAATAATTTCAGCCTGGATGACATCCATGTTCGACACTTTGCTGATTGCCAACCGCGGTGAAATCGCCTGCCGCGTGGCCGCCACCGCCCGCCGCATGGGCATCCGCACCGTCGCGGTGTATTCCGACGCCGACGCCAACGCCCGCCACGTCGCCGCCTGCGACCAGGCCGTGTACATCGGCGGCTCCGAGCCGCGCGCCAGCTACCTGCGCGCCGACGCCATCCTGCAAGCCGCGCGCGATACCGGCGCGGGCGCCATCCACCCCGGCTACGGCTTCCTCTCCGAGAACGAAGCCTTTGCCGAAGCCGCCGAAAAAGCCGGCATCGCCTTTGTCGGCCCGCCGGCCTCCGCCATCGCCGCCATGGGCAGCAAGTCCGCCGCCAAGTCGTTGATGGAAAAGGCCGGCGTGCCGCTGGTGCCTGGCTACCACGGCGACAACCAGGACCCGCAATTCCTCAAGACCCAGGCCGACGCCATCGGCTACCCCGTGCTGATCAAGGCCAGCGCCGGCGGCGGCGGCAAGGGCATGCGCGTGGTCGAATCGTCGGGCGCGTTCCTCGACGCCCTGGCCTCCTGCCAGCGCGAGGCCGCCTCCAGCTTCGGCGACGACCGCGTGCTGATCGAACGCTATCTGCAGAAGCCGCGCCACATCGAAATCCAGGTGTTCGCCGACACGCATGGCAACTGCGTCTACCTGTTCGAGCGCGATTGCTCGGTTCAGCGCCGCCACCAGAAGGTGATCGAGGAAGCGCCCGCGCCCGGCATGACCGAAGAGCGCCGCCGCGCCATGGGCGAAGCCGCCGTGGCCGCCGCGCGCGCCGTGGGCTACGTGGGTGCGGGCACGGTGGAGTTCATCGCCGAACCCGACGGCCGGTTCTACTTCATGGAAATGAACACGCGCCTGCAGGTCGAGCACCCGGTCACCGAAATGATCACGGGCCACGACCTGGTCGAATGGCAACTGCGCGTGGCCGCCGGCCAGCCGCTGCCCGCGCGCCAGGAAGACCTGCGCATCCAGGGCCACGCCATCGAGGCCCGCATCTACGCCGAGAATCCGGAAAAGGGCTTCCTGCCATCCATCGGCACGCTGGCCTACCTGGGGCTGCCGGCGCACACCGCGTTCGCCAACGGCGACATCCGGGTCGACGGCGGCGTGCGCATGGGCGACACCATCACGCCGTTCTACGACCCCATGATCGCCAAGCTGATCGTGCACGGCGCCGACCGCGACCAGGCCCGCGCCCGCATGCTGCAGGCCCTGGCCCAGACGCAGGCCGTGGGCGTGCAGACCAACGTGGCCTTCCTGTCGCGCTTGATGCAGGACAGCGCCTTCGCCGCCGCGGACCTGGACACCGGCCTGATCGAACGCCAGCGCGCCACGCTGCTGCCCGAACCCCAAGCCGCCAGTCCCGCCACGCTGGCGCTGGCCTGCGCCGCCGTGCTGGTGCGCCAGGGCCTGGCGCAGCCGGGCGCCGCCGGCGGCAAGCAGCCTGCTGATCCCTGGGACTCGCGCGATGGCTGGCGCCTGGGCGGCCGCTACCAGCGCCACCTGCAATGGGTGGACAACGGCGAGACCCGCCACGTCACCGTCGCCCGCCAAGGCGGCGCCTGGACCCTGGACAGCGGCACGGGCCCGCAAGCCTTCCTGTGGCGCGCCCACGCCAGCGCCAACCCCAACCTGGCCTATGGCCTGCGCATCACGCTGGACGGCCATGAAAGCGCCGGCACCGTCGTGCTGCACGCCGAAAAAGCCCACGTCTTCGGCGAAGGCGGCGTGCACGTGCTGGACCTGTACGATCCCCTGGCGCATTCGCAGGACACCCAGGGCGAACACGGCGGCGGCCTTACGGCTCCCATGCCCGGCAAGATCATCTCGATCTCGGTCAAGGCTGGCGACACCGTGGAAAAAGGCCAGCCGCTGCTGGTGATGGAAGCCATGAAGATGGAGCACACCATTTCCGCGCCCGCCGACGGCAAGGTCTCGGAAGTGTTCTACGGCGTGGGCGATCAGGTGGCGGAAGGAGCCGAGCTGGTCGCCATCGGCGAGTAGCCAGGCGCGCAGTAACAAAATCGTCATCCTCCGCGCCGCCCGCGGGTGCATCATGGGCGCTCCTGCTTATCCACGGGAGTACCCATGATGAGTGCCAAGTCACCCGAATCGGCGGCGCCCCGCCTGTTTCCGACCCTGCGCTGCCGCGACGCAGATGCGATGATCCGCTGGCTGACCGGCGTGCTGGGGTTCACCGAGCACGCCGTCTACCGCGACGACGGCGCCGTGCAACATGCGGAATTGGCCTATGGCAGTTCCATGCTGATGCTGGGCCCGGACCGCGACGACGCCCACGGCAAGCTGGTGGGCGACCTGCAAGGACGCCGCACCGACGCGCTGTATCTGGCCGTGGACGATCCGGACGCCTTGCATACGCAGGTCCAGGCCTCGGGCGCCACCATCGAAACCCCACCGTACGACACGGCCTACGGCAGCCGCGAGTTCGCCTGCCGCGATCCGGAAGGCAATTTGTGGAGCTTTGGGACGTATTGGCCCAAGGCGTGACGGCGGGCCCGGCCGGGGACACATGAGCCGCTCTTAGTTTCCCGTCAGCGACTTGTCCCTAGAATGCGGGGTCCGGCGCCCGTCGCGCGCCCATCGCGCCATCCTCCATGCCTGCCCCCGACTCTCCCAGTCCGCTTCAACGCCCCGCCTTCCTGCATTACCTGTTCGCGCGCATCGGCGCGTCGCTGGCCTTTCAGATCGTTTCGGTCGCGGTGGGTTGGCAGATCTATGCGCTGAGCGGCAGCGCGCTGGACCTGGGGCTGATCGGCCTGGCGCAGTTCCTGCCCATGGCGGTCCTGACCCTGGTGGTGGGCCATGTGGCCGACCGCTATGACCGCCGCAAGATCGTGGCGGTGTGCATGGCGCTGGAAGCGCTGGCCACGCTGGTGCTGGCGATCGCGGCCCTGCATGGCGTGGGCGGCAAGACGCTGATCTACGCCACCATCATCATCATGAGTTCGGCCCGCGCCTTTGAAGCGCCGACCCTGGCCACGTTGATCCCAGCCGTGGTGCCGCGCGAGTGGTTGCCGCGCGCGACCGCGCTGGCGTCCTCCGGCGGCCAGATCGCGCAGATCGCGGGTCCTGCGCTGGGCGGCGTCGGCTACGGGCTGGGGGCAGGGTGGATCTATTGCGTGGCGGCGGCCCTGTACCTGTCGGCCTTCGCGTCCATCGCCACGCTCGTCATCGAACGCGCGCCGCCGCGCAAGGAACCGACCACCTGGCGCACGCTGTTCGCCGGCATCACCTTCATCTTCCAGCGGCGCCTGCTGCTGGGCACCTTGTCGCTGGACCTGTTCGCCGTGCTGCTGGGCGGGGCCACGGCCTTGCTACCCATCTTCGCCAAGGACATCCTCAACGCCGGTCCCTGGGCGCTGGGCGCGCTGCGCGCCGCCCCCGCCTGCGGCGCCGCACTGATGTCATTGACGCTGGCGCGCCTGAGCCTGGGCGAGCACGTGGGCCGGCTGCTGTTCGGCGCGTTGATCCTGTTCGGACTGGCTACCACGGTGTTCGGCCTGTCGACCTCGATCCCGTTGTCCATCGGCGCGCTGGTGGTGCTGGGCGCGGCGGACGCGGTCAGCGTGGTGGTGCGTTCGTCCCTGGTGCAGCTGAATACGCCCGACCATATGCTGGGCCGCGTGAGCGCGGTGAACACGCTATTCATCGGCGCCTCGAACCAGCTGGGCGAATTCGAATCCGGCGTCATGGCCGCGGCGTTCGGCGCTGTACCCGCGGTGGTGATCGGCGGGGTAGGCACCATGGCGGTGGCAGGATTGTGGATGCGGTGGTTCCCCGAACTGCGCAAGTTGAAAACCATCCATGCGTCCTGACGCGGCGCGTCCGCGCCGTGCATCGGCCAGCTCAGCGCTCCAGCCCTGCCTTCTTCGCCTGGCTGGCGATCGCGATCATCACGCCGATCCGCCGCAGCGGATCGGGCGGCAGCCAGTTCGGCCGCTCGAACGCTTCCAGGTCGTCGAGCATCGGGCTGCGCCTGCCCGCGATCTGCTCGGCCAGCAGTTTGCCGTAGATGGTGCCCTTGATCACGCCCGCGCCGTTGCAACCGACCGAGGCGTACAGGCCCGGCCGCACCTGGCCCACGAAGGACGCGCCATTGCCCGTCAGCGCCGTGGATCCGCTCCAGACGTACTCAAAGTCATGCGATGCCAGTTCGGGATAGCGGCGCTGGAACGAATCGCGCAGCAACTGCGCCATGCGATCCAGGGGCTGCTCGGCTTCATAGGAATAGGCGCTGCGCACCATGAAACGGCCGCCGCGGATGCGACGCAGCGTGGTGCCCAGGCGATTGGCCGGGATGACACCCCACTGGTCGCGCTGGCCCAGCAGCGCCTGCTGCGTCGGACTCAGCACGGGCGTGACGCCAGCGTAGGTAAAGATGGTGACGAGGCGGCTGCGCAGGAAACCCAGCTTGCGCGCGAAGGCATTGTTGGCCAGGACCACGTTGTCGGCAGTGAATTCGCCGCCGCGCGTGCGCACCGTGTAGGGGCCTGCGCCGCCGACCGCCAGCACAGGATTGTTCTCCATGAGCCAGACGTTTTCAGGGAGCGTGTCGGCCAGACCTCGTATCAGCGCGGCTGGCTGCACGAAGACGTTGTTCATCGAGTGGTATCCGAACTCGTAATAGCTGGTGCCCAGTTGTTCTCGCAAGGCATCCCGATCCAATTCGGTGTACGCAACGCCCCAATCGCGGTACTGCGCCAGCGACGCGTTCAGCGTGCTGCGCCCTAGTTGCGTGGCCGCAGCGTGGTACTTGCCCGCGACATCCCAGCCGCAGTCGAATCCGCCCCGTTCCGCCAATTCCGCCAGCCAGTCCAGTCCGGACTGGTACATCGCGATCTGCTTGCGCGCGACCTGCAGCGGACTGTGGTGGCCGCTCATGCGGGTGTTGTGCGGCAGGTTGATCAGAAAGCCGGAATTGCGCCCTGCGGAGCCTTCGCCGGCTGCGGTGGCGTCCAGCACCAGGATGCGCTCCTGGGGCTGCAATTCGGCCAGCCGGCGCGCAGCCGCCAGGCCGGTGTAGCCGGCGCCGATGATCACGTGCTTGAAGCGCGCATGCGGCGGCGCAGCGGCGCGTGGCGCGCGCTTGGGCAGCATGGCGTTCCAGCCCGAGCCGCTCTGGTATTGAGGATAAGTCTGCGGTTGCCCTGATGGGTGAGACATGATGGGTTCAGTGTTGCGGTTGGCGGATCATTGGTCTGCGCGCGCCTGCAGGCTGCGCATGACTTCGTTCTGCACGATGCCCCAGATCTGCGACTTGAGCTCGATGTAGCGCGGCGAAAGCTGCGCGTCGGCGTTGCGCGGATAGGGAAGATCGTTGGAGATGTCGCAGGCGACGCGGCCCGGCCGCGCGCTCATGATGACCATGCGGTTGGACAGCAGCAGAGCCTCGTCGATGGAGTGGGTGATGAAGATGATGGTCTTGCCGCTGCGTTCGTAAATGCGGGTCAACTCTTCCTGCAGCACCTGGCGGGTCATGGCGTCCAGCGCGGCAAAGGGTTCGTCCAGCAAGATGACGTCGGGATCGTTGGCCAGCACCCGGGCGATGGACACGCGCTGGCGCATGCCGCCGGACAGGGCCTTGGGATAGGCGTCCTCGAAGCCCTTCAGCCCCACCATCTCGATGAACTTCTGCGCCGTCGCGCGACGTTCCGAAGCGGGAACGCCCTTGAGCTTCAGGCCAAAGGCCACGTTCTCGGCCACGGTCAGCCATGGGAACAAGGCGTACTGCTGGAACACCATGCCGCAGTGCGGATCCACGTCGCGCACTTCGCGGCCATTGACCACGATGCGTCCGGCGCTGGGTTTTTCGAATCCGGTGATCAGGTTGAGCAGCGTGGACTTGCCGCAACCCGACGCGCCCAACACCACCAGGAACTCGCCGCGCTTGACCTGCAGGTCCACGCCCTGCAAGGCGTGAAAGGAACCGAACGACTTGGAAATGCCTTCGATCGATATCATCGTATTGTTTGCTTCGTGGTTTATCGCGACCATGCCAACACCCTGTTTTCAATGACTCGGAAGACCACGTCGGTCACCAGCACGGTGACGCTGATGAGCGCCATGCCCAGCACCACGGTGTCGGTCTGGAAGAACTCCTTGCCGTTCATGATGAGAAAGCCCAGGCCTTCCTTCGCGGCAACCAGTTCGGCGGAAATGACGCAGGTCCACGACAGGCCCAGGATCACCTTGAAGCCGCTGAAGATCTGCGGCAGGCTGGCCGGCAGGATCACCATGCGCATCACTTGCGGACCGCTGGCGCCCAGGTTGCGAGCGGCGCGGATCAGCAGTGGGTCGATGTTGCGCGTGGCTTCGATCACGTACAACAGCGCCGGCGCGAAGGTGCCCATGAACACGATGCTGTACTTCTGCGTTTCGGTAATACCGAACCACAGCAGCGACAGCGGAATCCAGCTCATCGAGGGCAGCGGCCGCAGGAAGGACAGGATGGGGTCGAAGGCGGCACGGGCGCGCAGCGAGGTGCCCAGGAAAATTCCCAGCGGAATCGCCAGCGCCGTGGCGGCGGCAAAGCCCACCATGACCCGGCGCGCGGACGCCAGGATGTGGCCCATTAGCGCGCCTTGCTCCCACATGCCGGCCAGGCGGGCGAAGACGGACGAGGGCGGCGGCAGGAATAGCGGATCCACCCATTGCAGGCGGCAGACGCCTTCCCAGAACAGCAGCAGCACGATCACGGACACGCTGCTGATCAGCAGCAGGTCCGGACGACGCTGACGGTTTGATGCATTCATCGTTCAATTCCTGACAGAAAGAAGGGCGGGCGGCACGCGCCCGCAGGCGTATCGGTGTGGACGCCTTCGCAGTTACAGGTAGGCGGGATCAACCCAATCGCGTACAGCTGGTGCCTTGTCGATCTGTCCGTAGCGCACCATCATTTCCGCCAGCTTCTGCAAGCCATCGATGTACTTGCTGCCCGGCGCCAGCAGTGGCCCTTGTTCCGACGCGGCATACCAATCGGCGCCCTTGACCATTTCCAGCTGGTCGGCAGCGGTAAGTTTGGTCAGTTCCGTCAAGGCGGCCACCGTGCTGTCCGGCTGCGCGCGCAACTGCTCGTTGGCGCGGAAATACGCCTTGAGGAAGCGCTTGACGGCTTCGGGGTACTTGTCCAGGAATGCGCGGCGCGCAACCAGCACGTCCGGCCCCGGCGTGACGCCGTAGTCCTTGTAGAGCGAGAACTGCGTATCGTCGGCAAGCATGCGCGCGCCCGGCATGGCGCGAATGGCGTTGAACTGCGGCGTCCATGCCGCTGCCGCGTCGATCTGGCCTGCCTTGAAGGCCGCCGGCATTTCCGGCGCGGGCACATTCAGCACGGTGACGTCCTTGTCCGCCTTCAGGCCCGCCTGGTCCAGCAGATTGAGCACCAGCAGGTGCGCGCTGGAGGCGAACGTGACGCCGACCTTCTTGCCCTTCAGGTCTTGCATGCTTTGCACGCCGTCGCGCACGATCAACCCTTCGACCCGGCCGAAGTTCTCAGGCACGCCGATGATGGCGAAATGGCGCGAACCCCGCGCCATCACCGCCAGCGCAGCGGGTGCGGCGGTGACCGCCATGTCGATATTGCCCGACAGCAGGGCGCTGACGCGTGCCGAGGTCGTGCCGAAAGACTCCCAGCCTACGTCCAGCCCTTCATTCTTGAAGTAGCCGGCCTGGATGGCCAGCCAGGCTGGGTAGTGGCCCAGCCACGCCGAGCCGCCATAGCGCACGGCCTGCGCTTGCGCGGCCCAGGCCCGTCCTGCCATCGGCAGCGCCAAGGCTGCGGCGCTCAGGGCGGCGCCTTGGATGAATCTGCGTCTAGTCTCCTGCATGTCCTTCTCCTTTTTTGTCGTCGGGCTATCCTGCGGCGAAAAACCGGCTGCGCGCGGCACCTCGCGAAAGCGTGGCGTCTTGCCCAGGCGTTTCCCGCCGGGTCAACAAAGCCGCATCTGCCGCCCGAGCCAGGGCAAATGCGCGCTTACCTGCGGGAAGATTTCCGTCTCCAGCGCCTTGCGGCTGATCTGCCAGAACATGTCGGCCATCTCCTCGAATTCGTCCTGCCGCGACACCTGGTGCAGCGTGCGCGCCAGGCCCGGTCCCGGCAGCGGCAACACCGCCACCTGATCCAGCCACGAACGTCCCTGCAACAAGCACAGCGGCGTCATCAGCGCCCAGCCCAGATTGGCCGCGATCATCGCCATGACCACGTCGCTGGTGTCGATCTCCAGGAACGGCGGCGCGGTCACGCTGCAGCGGCGCAGATGACGTTCGATCATGGCGCCGAAGTGCGAGCGGCCGCTGAAGCGTATGAAGGGCGCGGCCTGGGCCACTTGGCGCAGGTCCATGCGCGCAAACTCGTCGGCGCGCGCCGCCGGCACCACCAGCGCAAAGGGCTCGGTCAGGATGGCGCGCCGCGCCAACCCGTCCACGTCGTCCAAGGCGTCGGTGGTGACGATGATGTCGACCTGCCGGTTCAGCAGCGCCTGCGCGTGGCCGTAGGCCAGCCCGGACCACACCAGCACCTGGCTGGCGCTCTGCGTCAGCCGCTTGACGATGGCTGGACCGGTGGTCGCGGCGAAGGAATCAATCATGCCGATCCGGATGGCCGGCCGGTTCATCAGGTCCGCCTCGCGCACCTGCGAAATCAGCCGATCCACGTCATCCACGATCTGCCGCGACTGGCGGTGCAAGGTCACCCCCGCCGGCGTCAGCCGGTATGGCCTGCGCGACCGATCCAGCACGCGCATGCCCAGCGTGCTCTCGATCTGAGAGATCGTCTGCGACACGGCCGACTGCGTGATGTTCAAGGCTTGCGCCGCCGCCGACAAACTATCGGCCGCCGCCACCGCCGCGAAGATGCGCAGCATGCGGATGTCCAGGCTGGAATCGTTTTTTAGTGCGCCCATGGTGTCTCCTATCAGTGATGCTAAGAATGCCGGAATGAGGGGTCAAAAAATACGGGCAACTTAAGCAAATCTAATAGTCGACATTAGGAAGCGTGAAACAACGATGGTTGTGGAAACGCGGACGCCCATCGGGAAGATGGGTGCACGGCCGACGCAGATGGCGCGGCGACGCTGCACCCGGAGACAGGGCGCTTTCAATGCGAGGGAAGATCCCGGGGCCGCAGGCCGCCGGGTGCGGACGGACGTGTCCTTAAACCGCCACGCGCGGATTGCTACATCAGAGCGCCGGCAGATCCGCTTTCATGCAGGGCAAGACAAAGGACGCTCACACAGCCGCAAGCCGCTCCACGGTGTCTGGATACTTCTCGACCAGGCGAATCAATAGCGCGGCCTGCGCGTTCGGCTTGGCTCGGCCTTGCTCCCAGTTTTCGAGCGTTCGGGGATTGGTCCGCAAGTAACGAGCGAACACCTGGCGAGACAGATGCAGGCGCTCGCGCAGCGCCAGCAGCTCTTCGGCGGTCACATCCGGTGCAGGCTTGAACTCTACTTCGTGGGTGCGCAAGGTGTGCTTGCCCGCGCGCGCATTCGACATCGCATCGAAACCCTCGGCGATCTCTCCGTATAGATTGCGCTTCTTCATCGTCTCGCCTCCAGTTCCGCTTTCAGCATGGCCCTGAGTGCCAGCTTTTCCTTGGCGCTCAAATCAACTGCCTCGTTCTTGTCGTACAAAGTAAACAGCCAGAACTGCAGGCCTCCATCCCACCAGTAGTAGATCACCCGCAGGCCGCCGCGCTTGCCTTTTCCTCTGCGTGGATCGCCGTAGCGCAGCTTGCGCAGGCCGCCCGCGCCTTCGAGCACGTCTCCAGCGTCCGGGTTCTGCATCATGGTTTCCTGCAAGCCGCGAAATCCGTCGTCGTCCAGATAGTCGGACCGGTAGCGAAGAAATGCCGGCAACTCAATGAATAGGGCCTTCATGGCATGTGCACCAAATTATACGCAATTAACGTATAGAAGCAGCGCAGGTTACTGGACTATCCGGCCCGAAGTTCAACGTTCGCCGTGGGCCGCTCGCCTAAGGCAAATCGCTCTATTCTGGAGGTGTCCCCCCGCCCCGTCATGCTTGCAACTTTTCCTGAATTACCCGAGCTATCTCTTGCAGGATAGGTGTCCATGGCACCTCGGCACACCGTCCGATATTGTTGATACAATAAGAATCATTATCATTTAATTGAAGCCATGCCTAAGCGCCAGCTTCACAGAGCGCGCAGCGGACATAGCCTAGGGGCATCATGGGGGAGCGGTTCTTCGGCGTGATCGCCGAGGCGTACAAGGCGTGGAACGCGGAGCTGGTCGGTTTCCTGAACCGCCAGCTCAAGCGTTCGCCCGAGGCCGCCCAGGACCTGGCGCAGGAGACCTTCGCCAAATGGCTGGCGGCGCATGACGGCGCCACGCCGCCGGAGAAGCCGCGCGCCTATCTGTACGAGATCGCCCGCAACCTGCTGCGCGACCATTGGCGCCGCGAGAGCGTGCGCGATGAACATGTGGTGGCCAGCCTGGACGACCAGGGTTTCGAGCCCACGGCAGTCGGCCTGGCCGCCCCCGCCGGCCTGCAGCCCGAGGCGCGCGCCGACGCCAGCCAGCGCCTGCGCCTGCTGCAGGCCGCCATCGACGAGATGCCGCTGCGCCAGCGCGAGGCCTTCCTGCTTTATCGGTATGATGAGCTGCGTTGCGAGGACATCGCCGACCACATGGGCATCAGCGTGCGAGCGGTCGAGAAGCACCTGCAACTGGCGCTGGCGCACTGCAAGCGCCGTGTCCACGGCGAAACGCCATGACCCGATCCCTACCTTTGTCCGCTGTCGAAGAGGCCGCGAGCGCATGGTTCATGCGCCGTCGGGAGCGCGCGTCCGACGCCGACGCCGAACAAGCCTTCCAGTCCTGGCTGCAAGCTTCGGCCGAGCATCGGCGAGAGTATGAACGGCTCGAGCTGGTGTGGGAGGACATGGCGGCGCTGCCGCGCCCGGACTCCGCGCGGGTGCACTCGCAGCCGGCCAGCCACATGCAGAATCCGTCGCGCAGACGGCCGCAGTCCCCGCCCCGCGCGTGGTCAGCGCCGGCGCGGCGCCCCGCCTTCCAGCGCTGGGGCGGTGCGCTGGCCGCAATGCTGCTGATCGCGGCCGCCGCCTACCAGTACGTGCCCATCAGCTACGAATCCGTGGCCAACGCGTCCACCCAGACCCGCAACCTGGACCTGCCCGACGGCACCCGGCTGCATGCCAACGTCGGCACCCGCGTGACCGTGCGCTACACGATGGCCGAACGCCATATCCGCGTCGAGGGCGGCGAGGTCTACATCGATGCCGCCCCCGACCGCCGGCCGCTGATCGTGGCCGCGGGCGACGCGGAACTGCGCGACATCGGCACCGAGTTCAACGTGCTGCTGCTGCCCGACGTGCTGCAGGTCGGCGTGCGCAGCGGCGAAGTCAGACTGAACGCCAAAGGCGCCAACGCGCCCGCCGCGCAGACGCTTCAGGCCGGCGACACGGTGCTGCTGTCGCGCGCCGACGCGCGGCTGTTGCGCCGCCAGCAGGTGCCCGCCAGCGAGATCGGCGCCTGGCAGGGCGGCGTGGCGGTGATGCACGACGCCACCTTGCAGCAGCTGGCCGGCTATCTGGCCCTGTACCGCGACACGCCGCTGCGCTTCGCCGACGAGCGCGCCCGGGGCTTGCGCCTGTCCGGCACGCTGGATCTGCGCCAGCCGGACGCCGTCCTGGACATGCTGCCCGGCCTGTTGCCGGTGACGGTAAACCGGCGTTCGGACGGCGCCGCGGTGATCGGCAGCCGCTGAAGACAAGAATTAAGAATTATTTTTAATTAGACAGGTTCGGGTTTTGGCGGCTGGCGCGTCTTCCCCAGTTGAAGATCCACTTCCAGACTGGGGAAAGTCCATGGCGCAACGCCATTTTCATCGTCGGCTGAGCGCCGGCCGTTACGCGCTGCTGTGCGCGCTGTCCATGAGCGCCGCGCTGGCGGTCCAGGCGCTGGCGCCATCCGCGGCCCATGCGCAAAGCGCCGTCGCGCAAAGCTTCGACCTGCCCGCCGGCAGCCTGGCCGACGCGCTGGTGGCGTTGGGCCGGCAGGCGCAGCTGCAGGTGCTGTTCAGCCCCGACGTCGTGGCCGGCCTGAGCGCCCCCGCCGTATCCGGCTCCATGACGCCGCAGGTCGCGTTGAACCGCCTGCTGGCGCGCAGCGGCCTGGTGGCCGTGCAGAGCGGCTCGGGCTTCGTGGTGCGGCGGCCGGCCGACGCATCCACCGGCGATGCCACCACCCTGGCGCCCGTGACGGTCACCGGCCGCGACCTCACCGTCACCGAAGGCACGGGGTCCTACACCGCCCCCGCCGTCACCATCGGCAAGAACGCGCAAAGCCTGCGCGAGATCCCGCAATCGGTCTCGGTGGTGACGCGCCAGCTGCTGGACGACCAGAACCTGACCACGCTGGACGACGCCATGCGCACCGTCACCGGCATCACGGTGGAAGCGGGCAGCATCGGCGGCAACCATGGCAACTTCTACTCACGCGGCTATGCGCTGGACACGATCCAGGTCGACGGCGTGAACACGCCGGCCAGCACCGGCAACGACCTGTCCTCGGGCTTCGGACTGGCCATCTACGACCACATCGAAGTGCTGCGCGGACCTTCGGGCCTGTACCAGGGCGCGGGTGATCCCGGCGGTACCGTGAACCTGGTGCGCAAGCGCGCGCAGAAGGAATTCGCCTTCAGCGGCCAGGTCATGACGGGCTCCTGGGACCGCTATTACACCGAGGCCGACATTACCGGCCCTTTGGACAGCGATGGGCGCCTGCGCGGCCGCCTGGTGGCGTCCTATGACGACCGCAAATCCTTCGTCGACGGCGTGTACACCGAGAAGCCGCTGTTCTACGGCACCCTGAGCTTCGACCTGACGCCCGACACCGTCCTGACCGCCGGCGCCACCTACCAGCAATACAAGGGCCGCCCCTTCTTCGGCCTGCCCGGCTACACCGACGGCCGCTTGCTGGACGTGCGCCGTTCCACCAACCTGGACCCCAGCTGGAACCACATCACCGAGGAAGTCACCGAGTACTTCGCCGACGTGGACCACCGCCTGGCCAATGGCGGACGCATCAAGGTCAGCGGCATCTACCGCGAACAGGACGAGCCCAGCCGCGAGTTCGGCTGGTCCGACTGCGCAGTGGACCCGATCACCGGCGACACCTGCCTCGTCAGCTGGAAGTACCGCAGCAACTGGAAGACCTATGGCCTGGACGCCTTCGTCGCCACGCCCTTTGAAGCCTTCGGCCGCCAGCACGAGCTGACCGTGGGCGCCGACTACCGCAACGTCCACAAGAACTTCCGCTACGGCGGCGGCGACAACGCCGACACCAACCTCTACCACCCCAACAACAACATCCCCAAGCCGGACTACCAGTTCACCAACGGCAACGACAGCAAGACCGACCAGTACGGCCTGTATGCGCGCACCAATCTGCGCGTGACCGACGCGGCCACCATCATCGCTGGCGGCCGCTTCACCTGGTGGGAAAACCGCACGCAGAACCGCAACGCCTACTTCAACCAGTTCACCAACACCAGCGACAAGATCAACGGCAAGTTCACGCCCTATCTGGGCCTGGTGGTGGACCTGAACGAGCAGTTGTCGGCCTACGCCAGCTACACCAGCATCTTCACGCCGCAGACCGTCACCGACGTCAACGGCCAGCTGCTGGACCCGCGCACCGGCAAGCAGTTCGAGATCGGCCTGAAGGGCGAATTCCTGGACAAGCGCCTGAACGGCCACGCCGCGCTGTTCCGCATGGAAGACGAGAACCGCTCGATGACGGACCCGAACAATCCGCTGTTCTCCATGGCCGCAGGCAAGATGCGCAGCCAGGGCTTCGAGGCCGAAATCAGCGGCAGCCCCGCGCCAGGCTGGGACATCACCGCCGGCTACGCCTACACCACCACCAAGACCCTGAAGGGAACGGAAGAACAGAAGTCGCAGCAGTACGCCTTCATCACGCCGCGCCACACCTTCAACCTGTGGACCAAGTACACCTTCGCCACCGGCACGCTGGAAGGCCTGTCGCTGGGCGCGGGTGTGCGCAGCGTCAGCAGCATGTACCGCCTGAACGGCCCGGTGAAGTTCGAGCAGCGTCCGTACACCACCGTGTCCGCGCAAGCCGGCTACCGCTTCAACAAGCACCTGGAAGGCACGCTGACGGTGAACAACCTGTTCGACAAGGTCTATTACCAGCGCGTGTGGGCCGCCTACGGTTCGAACTACTACGGCGAGCCGCGCAGCGTGATGCTGAACCTGCGGGCGACGTACTGAGGGAAAACGCCGCGCGAAACCCATCCCCGTCCCGTAACGGGCGATGGGTTTCACGCCTTGCAGGACAGTTCTGTCCGCCACGTCTTTCTTGCGCCACACCCATCCTACGATCCCCGAGCAAAACGCCGATTCCGTGGCAGACTAGCCAGGGGCGCTCCATGCATTGCAGTCCGACACAATTGGCAAATTGTTGTCCGACGCGGATTGCAACGGGCGATTAGGATGGCGCCGCACAGACAGAGACAGGCGATCACAAGGCTTTCCCGCCTGAGGCCGACAAGAAGATGTCCGACACATGAAAACCATTCAGAAAACCCGCCCCCCTAGCCGTTTGCTCCGCACCGCCATGGCCGGCCTGCTAGCATCCGCCCTGGCCGCCATGTCCGGCCCCGCCGCAACCGCCGCTGAATCCGCCGGCGCCGCGGCGCTCCCGCCCACCGCCCAGGCCGCCGCCATTGCACCGCCCGATGTGCCCACGGTGATGTATTCCATCTACCAGATCGACGGCAAGGGCGCCGATTCCTACGAAGTCGCCAACGGCAGCATCGCCACCTTCTGGTTCGGCCATGCCTTCGAACTGGGCGGCACGCGCTACTACACCGGCTTCACCTGGGACACCCGCGAACGCTACGGCAAGCCGGGCGAAGACGAGGTCGGGCCCGGCACTCAGGTCAACTTGGCCGAAGCCACGTACACGTTGACCGGCGCCACGCCCGAACGTCCCTGGAAGTTCCGCGGCATGAAGCACTCGGTCGGCGAGTTCGGCGCCTACGAAAAGCCGGAAGACGTGGACACCCGCCGCAAGTCGGTGGAATACCGCACTCCCGCTGGCAAGCTGCTGCTGGCCGTGCCCACCGAAGGCTTCGACAACGGCATCAGCTTCAGCGGCTACGCGCTGCTGGTCTTCAATCCGGCGGGTCCGGACGAAGGCGCGGGCTGGACCTATGTAGGCAGCATCAATACCGGCGAAGACAATAGCGCGGCCTGCGCCGAAGGCGACGTCATGCCTTGCGTAGCCAGCTCGGGCGAACTGGTCTTCTCCGCGCATGGCGGCAGCGACATGCCGCGCGTGACCGTCAAGCGCAGCGGCACGGAAATCGCCGGCCCGGACAAGACCCGCCAGCTGGGCGCGGGCGATGCCGTCGTCTACGCCTACGACACAGCCAGCAAGAAGTACGCGGAGAAGTAAGGCCGGCATTGCTGCCAGCCGGGCGCGCAAGCCGGCTTCCCAACGGCTGCGCTGCCCGCGCGGCTTGTGCTGCTATGTGAGATTCAATCCGCCATCGGAAAGCAGGATCTCGCCGGTCAGATAATCCGACGCGGCAAGCATGGAGACCGCCTGCGCGATATCCTCCGGACTGGCCGCCCGGCGCATCGGCGCCTTGTCGCGCCACAAGGCTTGCGCCTGCGTCCAATCGGCCGTCATCGGCGTGTCCACCAGGCCCGGCGCAACCGCATTCACGCGGATATGCGGCGCCAGCGAAAGCGCGAGCAAGCGCGTCACATGGTTGAGCGCCGCCTTGGTCGCCGCATAGGGAATGGAAGCGCCTTTGGGCCGGATACCCGCGTGCGAACTCACGTTGATCACGCAAGCCGGCCGGCCATGCGCCGCCGCCGCTTGCAACGCGGCCTGCGCTTCGGCCACCAGGCGAAACGGCGCCACCACGTTGACCTCATGCAATGCATGCCAGATGTCCGGCGTGGCCGCGGCCAGGTCCGCATGGGGAATGACTTGGCTGATTCCAGCGTTGTTGACCAGCAAGTCCAACCGCCCCCATGCCCCGACGGCTTCCCGGACCAGCCGGACCCGGTCGGCATCGTTCGCCAGATCCGCCTGCACGTAGACAGCATCGCCCAGCTCGCGCGCCAAGGCATGGCCGGCTTCAGCCGAACGGCGTGAATGCACGACCACCGCATAACCGTCCCGCGACAGGCGGCGGGCAATGGCCTCGCCTATGCCGGAGGTAGAGCCCGTGACCAGCGCGACGGGACGCGTAGATTGCAAATGGGACATCGAGGAATCTCTTGCTCAGGAATGCGCCGCATGTGGCGATGGGTCTACAACTTAACACCGTGATGAAAATCGCAACCTGAGAGACAAGGCCTAGGCTGCCGCGCCGCCGTCCTCGCGCGACGCGTCCAGTTCTTCGGACACCCACTCGCAGAACGCGCGCGTCAGCGGATCGTCCTCGCTGTCCCGATGTACCAGCAACGCCCATTTCGGACCGCGCACGGTTTGCTCCGTCAACGCCGCCAGCGAGCCATCGCGGCGCGAGCGTTCGGCCAGCAAGCTGCTGACCAGCGCCATGCCCAGGCCTTCGCGCGCCGCATCCAGCAACAGGCCAGGGTCAGAAAAATTCATGCCCTGCCCGCGCTGACCCACGTCGGTTCCACCCTGCGTTTCCCAATGGCTCCAATCCATCTCGCGTTCGCCATGCAGCGTGGCGCGCGTCTCGGCCGCCAACAGGCGAGGGTGGCAGGCTGGATACATGCGGTCCTCGACCAGCACGCGGAACGCGCAATCGGCCTGTGGACCCAGGTCGTCGCGCAGCGCGATGTCTATGGTCTGTTTGGCCATGTCTGGCGCGGCATCGCTGGTGTACAGCCACAGGTCCGCCTCGGGATGCAGGGTGCGGAAGGCTTCCAGCCTGGGCAGCAGCCAGTGCCGCGAAAACGCCGGACTGGTGTTCACGATCAGCTGGTTCGGCTTGCGGTACTGGTCCAGCCTGCGGATGCCGGCTGCCAACTGCTGCAGCATGGCCTGCGTCGTGCCCAGCAGATCCCAGCCCGCATCGGTCAACGACACCGCGCGCCCCTGGCGGAAAAACAGCGGCTGGCCCAGATAGTCCTCCAGGCTGCGCACCTGCTGGCTGATCGCCGACTGCGTCAGGTGCAGCTCGTCGGCCGCCTTATGGAAACTGCCCAGGCGGGCGGCCGCCTCGAAGCCGCGCAGCACGTTCAGGGGAGGCCATTGCTTGAGCATATCAATAAGCCCTGCTAATCAGAATTCCACTAAATATATCGCTAGTCCGCGCGGCCAGGCGGGAAATACACTGCAATTCAAGAGGTGCGCACCTTTGACTCAAACATAACCATTTTTTATCGATCTTCCAGAATCCCAGGAGCCCGACGTGCCCACCCGCCGCCAACTCATCCAACACACCGCCACGCTCATGGGCGTCCAGGCCGCCGCCTCGCTGGGCCTGGGTCTGCTCGCCCCCGGCGCACGGGCGGCGCCAGCGCCCCGGTGGCACATGCCCGACGAAGGCGCGCCCCAGGCCCGCGCCTTCATCGCCTTCGGCGCCCAGGACGCTATCTGGGAAGACTTCACCGCCGACGTCCAGGCCGCGCTCGGCCGCATCGCCCGCGCCATCGCCGCCCACCAGCCCGTCACCGTGTTCTGCCGCGCCCGCGAACGCAGCCTGGCCGAACGCCATTGCGGCGCCGACAACGTCAGCTTCGTCGAAACCCGCCTGGACGACATCTGGATGCGCGACATCGGCGCCAACTTCGTGCTCGACGGGCGGGGCGCGGCCACCGGCGTGGACTTCAACTTCAACGGCTGGGGCAACAAGCAGCGCCACACCGCCGACGCCAAGATCGCCGCTGAAACCACCGAGGTCACGGACACCGAATACCTGCAAAGCGAACTGGTCGGCGAAGGCGGCGGCATCGAAGTCGACGGCCGCGGCACCGGCATCATGACCGAAAGCAGCTGGATCAATTCCAACCGCAACCCCGGCTGGAGCAAGGCCGAAGTCGAAGAGGAACTAAAGCGCTGCCTGGGCCTGCGCAAGATCATCTGGCTGCCCGGCATCAAGGGCAAGGACATCACCGACGCCCACGTCGACTTCTACGCCCGCTTCGCCCGGCCCGGCGTCGTCGTCGCCAACCTCGACATGGATCCCGACTCCTACGACTACGCGCTGACCCGCAAGCACCTGGAGATCCTCCGGCGCACGACGGATGCCGACGGCAAGCCGCTGGAAATCCACACCATGAGCCCGCCGCTCAAGCCCCGGCGCAGCAAGTTCCTGCGCGACAACCCGGACTTCGCGGCGGGCTACATCAACTACTTCGTCATCAACGGCGCCGTCATTGCACCGGAATTCGGCGATGCGGAAGCGGACGCGAAGGCGCTCGACCTGCTGACGCGTTTGTATCCGGGGCGCAAGGTGGTGCAGCTGGATATCGACGCCATCGCGTCAGGCGGCGGCGGAATTCATTGCGTGACGAATCAGTTGCCGGTGGTCTAGGCCAGACGGAAAGCCGCGCCTCACGCGGCCGTCAAACAGGCGCCAGACGCCCCATCAACCGGGCCTGCTGCTGCAAATTCGCGGCCAGCAACGCAATCCTGTCGGCGCGCATCCGCTCGTCTATTGCCGCAATGCTGATGGCCGCGATCGGCCGGTCCAACGAATCGAAAATCGGCACGCCCACGGCAGTGACGCCCAGCGTTACCCGATTGCGTATGAATGAATAGCCGTTGCGGCGCGTTTGCGCCACGGCCGCACGCAACGTGCGCTCGTCCAGGCCCGCCTCCGTCTGTACGCGCGGCAAGATGTGCGACATCACTTCCTCGTACTCCGCCGCCGGCAGGTGCGACAGGATGGCCAGCCCGCCGGCGCCCAGACCTAACGGTCTGCGGCTGCCGATGGACAGCGTGTTCACGCGGATCGGCGAGGGCCCTTCCTCGCGCGCCTGACATACGGATTCGATGCCGCTGCGCACACTGAGATAGACCGTGTCGCCCAGCTCCTCCGCCAATTGCCGCATGCCCGGCTGGCAATGCTCGCGCAAGTCGTAAGAGGGCGCCGCGGCCAGACCCAGCTCGAACGCCAGCGGGCCCAACGCATAACCCTTGCCTGTTTCACGCTGCACAACTAACCGCTCCTGCATCAACTGCCGCAGCAGACGGTGCACCGTGGAGTGCGCCATATCGGTGGACTTGGATAACTGGGTGAGTGCCAGGCCGCGCCGGCCCGCCGTCGCAAGCAGCTTGAGCAATTGCACGGAACGTTCAAGCACGCCTGGCTCGGCAGGTCTAGCAGGCATAAGTCGTGTCCACTCAACGGAAATTCGATCAGGGAATTTTCCTCCAAATCATATAGTCGCCACAAGAAAAGAGGCATGCCTTTCTGTACAACGGACAGAAGGCACAACGGAGACTTTCATGGATCAGTGCTTCACCGAGCAAGGCCAGCCGGCCTCGCTGACCGGAAAAACTGCATTGGTGACCGGCGGCAGCAGCGGCATAGGAGCAGCGACGGTACGTGTGCTGGCCAATGCAGGCGCGCGCGTGGCGATCGGCTACCTGAACGGCGAGGACCGCGCCCGGGAGCTTTGCGCATCGCTGCCTGGAGCCGGCCATCTCGTGTTGCGGGTGCCGCTGGACGACGCCAATGCCCAGACGCGCGCGGCCGAGGAACTGGGTACGGCGTTCGGAAGCTTGAACATACTGGTGCATTCGGCTGGCTACACACGCCGCATTCCGCACCGCGACCTGCACACCCTCACGCCGGAACTCTACAACGAGATCCTCACCGCGAATGCGGGCGGACCGTATGCGATCACGCGCAGCTTTCTACCCTGGCTGCAGCGCGCCGACGAGGCAGTCGTCGTGGCCGTTTCTTCCGTATCCGCATATACCGGCTCCGGCAGCAACATCGCCTACTGCGCCGCCAAAGCCGCCCTGGACACGACGATCCGTTCGTTGGCCCGCGCGCTCGGCCCCATCCGGTTCCTTAGCGTTTCGCCTGCCGCAGTGGATACAGGATTCGTCGAAGGCCGCAACCGTGCGGACCTGGAGAAACATGCCGCAGGCACGGCCCTGGGACGCGTCGTTTCGCCGCAGGACGTAGCCCAGGCAATTCTGGCGGCCGCAACACTGCTGAATACCAGCACCGGTGTGCGGATCGTCATCGATGGCGGCCATACGCTATGACGCAACGCGACCATACCCACGACCCGGCCCTGCACAGCTGGGTGGAAAGCGCGAATGCCGCCGGAACGGATTTTCCGATCCAAAATTTGCCTTTCGCCGCGTTCAGCTGCCACGGCGCCACCCCGCGCATCGGCGTGGGCATAGGCGATGCCATCATTGATGTCGCTGCCGCGGCGCCATTGCTGCAGGGTCTGGCGGCTCAAGCTGCGCAAGCCTGCGCCGAACCCGTGCTCAACCCCTTGATGGCGCTGGGCGGCGAGGCGCGCCGGGCGCTGAGGGCGGCGCTATCCCACTTGCTCGACGCGCGCAGGACAAGGCAGACGCTGCCGCTTTTTCCCCAACGCGATGTCCGCCTGCATACGCCGGTGCAGATCAGGGGATTCACGGACTTTTTCGCTTCGATCGATCACGCCAGCAACGCAGGCCGGCTGTTCCGGCCGGAGCAGCCCTTGCTGCCAAACTACCGCTACGTCCCGGTCGCCTACAACGGCCGCGCCAACAGCATCTTGTGCGGTGCCGACATCGAACGTCCGCGCGGACAGCTCCGCCCGCCGGGACAGGAAGCGCCCGCCTATGAAGCCTGCCAACGGCTGGACTACGAAGTGGAGCTGGGCGCATACATCGGCCAGCCATCGGCGCGCTGGCAACCGGTGCCGGTGGAGCAGGCCTGGGAATATATCTTCGGCTTCTCGCTGCTGAACGACTGGTCCGCGCGCGACATGCAATCCTGGGAATATCAGCCGCTCGGCCCCTTCCTGGCCAAGAGCTTCGCCACCAGTGTCGCGCCCTGGATCGTTACACCGGAAGCGTTGGCGCCTTTCCGCATTCCCGCCCGCGTTCGCAGCGCGGATGAGCCAGCGCCGCTGCCCCATCTGCACAGCGCGGCAGACCAGGCGCTAGGCGCGCTGGACATCACCATGGAACTGCAGCTGCGAAGCGAGGCAATGGCACGGCAAGACATCGCGCCGGTCACGCTTTCGCGCGGCAATACCGCAGACCTTTACTGGACCTATGCACAGATGGTGGCGCACCACACCAGCAATGGCAGCACCCTGGACGCGGGCGACCTGCTGGGTTCCGGCACCGTCTCGGGTTCGCTGGCCAGCAGCTGGGGCAGTCTGCTGGAACTGACCCACGGCGGCAAGGAGCCCATCAGACTGCCCAATGGCGAGACCAGGAGCTTTCTGGCGGACGGGGACGAGGTCATCCTGCGCGGCTACTGCGAACAACCAGGATGTGCCCGCATAGGCTTTGGCGAGTGCACGGCCCGCATTCTGCCGGCACGGGAGGTGCGAACATGATCGTTGAACAACGCACCTACACCACCCACCCTGGCAAATGGCGGGACTACCTGGCCTTGTACGAGGCCGAAGGGCTGGCCGTGCAGCGCCGCATACTCGGACGCATGGTCGGCTATTACTACAGCGAAGCAGGCGCCTTGAACCAGATCGTGCACCTGTGGGCCTATCAAGACCTGCAAGAGCGCGAAACAAGACGAGCCCGGCTTGCGGCCGATCCGCAATGGCAGGCCTACGTACAGCGCATGCTTCCGCTGCTGCAGCACCAGGAGTCCAAGCTGCTCAAGCCGGCGCCCTTTTTCACCCATTCCTGGCACGACGATGCGAGTCAATCATGAATGCAACGAAGATTGAAGCCTTGCAGTACCAGAGCGGCTTTGGCAACCGCTTCGAATCGGAAGCCGTCGCGGGCGCGCTGCCGGTTGGCCGAAACTCACCGCAGCGGGTCGCGCATGGACTGTATGCGGAGCTGTTGTCCGGCTCGGCCTTCACCATGCCGCGCGACCTCAATCTGCGTACCTGGATGTACCGCATACGCCCGGCGGCCATGCATGGCCGATTCGCGGAAACGCCCGTGCCGCGCTGGCAGACGGGTCCTTTCACCGACGCGCCCACGCCCGCCAACCGGCTGCGCTGGAATCCCTGGGCAGAACCGGATGCGCCCACGGACTTCATCGATGGCGTGGTAACGGCGGCCGGCAACGGCGACGCGCATGCACAGGTGGGCGTCGCCGCGCATGTGTACGTGGCCAATCAATCCATGCGCAGGCGCTACCTCATGAACTCCGACGGCGAAATGCTGTTGGTGCCCCAGTCCGGACGGCTGCGCTTGCATACCGAACTGGGCAGGCTCGATATCGCCCCCGGCGAGATCGCCCTGGTTCCGCGCGGCATGCGCTTTCGCGTAGAGCTACTGGACGTGTTGGCACGCGGCTATCTGTGCGAAAACTACGGCAGTCCCTTCCGCCTGCCCGAACTGGGGCCGATAGGCTCCAACGGCCTGGCGAACGCGCGTGATTTCCTGGCTCCGGTCGCGGCCTATGAGGAAGACGGCGGCCCCGTCCAATTGGTCAACAAGTTCCTCGGCCGCTTCTGGCAATGCCAGCAAGACCATACGCCGCTGGACGTGGTCGCGTGGCACGGCAATCTCGTGCCCTACAAGTACGATCTGGCGCACTTCATGGCCATCGGCTCGATCAGCTTCGATCATCCCGATCCGTCCATCTACACCGTCCTCACCTCCAACACCGACACGCCCGGCGTGGCCAACTGCGACTTCGTCATCTTCCCGCCGCGCTGGCTGGTGGCCGAGGATACGTTCCGTCCGCCCTGGTTTCACCGCAACGTCATGAGCGAACTTATGGGGCTGGTGCGAGGCGTCTACGACGCCAAGGCCGAAGGCTTCGTGCCGGGCGGCATCAGCCTGCACAACTGCATGCTGCCGCACGGCCCCGACGCGGCCACATTCGAAAAGGCCAGCCAGGCCGATCTCGCGCCGCATGCGCTGAAAGACACCCTGGCCTTCATGTTCGAGAGCCGTCACGCATTTCGCCCCACCGCGCAGGCGCTGGCGGCGCCCAACCTGCAGCCGGACTACGACGATGTTTGGAAAGGCTTCAGCCGCCATTTCGAGCGGCGCTAAACCACAGATGGAGACAACGCCATGACCAACACAAAACGCCGCCAGTTGATACAGATCGGCCTCTGCGCGCCCGCGCTGGCCTGGCTGCCCCAGGGATTTGCCGAAGACGCTTATCCGGCCCGGCCGGTCCGGCTGATCCACGGCTTTGGCGCGGGCGGTAACGCCGACGTCGTCGCCCGCCTGGTCGGCAAGCAATTGACACAGTCCCTGGGCCAGCCAGTCGTCGTGGAAATCAAGAGCGGCGCTGGCGGGCGCATCGCCAGCGATGCGGTCGCCAAGGCCAAGCCGGATGGCTACACCCTGATCATGCTGACCGGCGCGCATACGGTCTCCGCGGCGGTCTCCAGGGAGCTGTCCTACGATCCGGTCAAGGACTTCAGCTTCCTGTCCACCGTGTCCAAGTTTCCGTTCGTGATCGCGGTAAGGGCGGATCATCCCGCCAGGACGCTGGCCGATCTGCTCGCCATGGCCGCCAAGGCTCCCGCCAAGATCACGTTCACGTCCGTAGGCGTGGGATCCACCCAGCACATGACCGGCGAACTGCTGGCCACCGAGGGCAAGGTGGAGTTGCTGCACATACCGTATCGAGGCGGCGGCGCCCCCGTCGAGGCTGTGCTGTCCGGCGATGTCGACATCCTGGTGGATACCTTGACCGTGGCAACGCCGCAGCTGAAGGCGGGCAAGCTCAGAGCCCTGGCCGTCACCAGCGCCATACCCTGGCCGCAGGCTCCGGATATCGCTCCAGTCGCGCAAACCCTGCCGGGCTTCGAAGTGCTGTCATGGTTGGGCATTGCAGGCCCCCCGGGCCTGCCCGAAAACATCGCGGCAACCTTGAATTCCGCCATCGGCAAAGCCCTGGAAGAGGGCGAAGTGAAGCAAACGCTCGCCACCCTGGGAAGCCAGCCCGCGCCCAGCAGCCCGGCCGCCATGCGCGACATGGTCGCCAGCGAGATCGTGCGGTGGAAGCAAGTCGTCAAGGCGGCGGGGATTCCGCCTTTGTAGCGCGGTCCGCACCGGCCAGAATCCGTTCACGACGCGATGGAGGCAGGAGGACTTGGGGTCATGACTGCCGTGATACAGTCAGCCGTCATTCCTGTCGCACCCATCACGTCGCCACGCATCGGTCCTCGGCCGGCAGGCCAAGCCTCGCAAGGCGAACGTGGCAAACCCCTTGCGGAGCGGAGCATGAACACCCAGACCCCAGCCATCGTCCCGGCGCGTACCGCCTTGCTGGTCATGCACTACCAGACCGACATCATGGAACTGTTCCCGTCGGTCGCCCCCGCCTTGCTCGGCAACACGCGGCAACTCTGCGACGCCGCGCGGCGCGCCGGCGTCAGCGTCTATTTCGCCAAGATCCATTTCAGCCCCGGGTATCCGGAAGTCAGCCCCTTGAACAAGAACGGGCAGGGCATCAAACAGCTGGGCCGCTTCGTCCACGACCGCATCTCGCCGGAACTCGACCGCCGCGAAGACGAGCCCATCATCATCGCCCACCGCGCCAGCGTGTTCTTCGGCACCGACCTGCAAGTGCGGCTTTCCGCGCAGAGCATAGACACGCTGATCATGGCCGGCGTCGCGTCCACCGGCGTGATGCTGTCATCGATTGCGCATGCCAGCGACGCGGACTACCGCCTGCTGACGGTCAAGGACTGCTGCTACGACCCGGACCCGATCGTGCATGAGCATTTGTTTGCGACGGCGTTTGAATCGCGCACCACCGTGCTATCGCTGGACGATGCCTTGTCCTTGCTGGGCTAGCGGACTGCTGGAAGAATACCTGCCTCCATGACCCCGACGGGTTCACCCTCGCTGCCCATCATGTCTTTCCAAACGATTCCTGCAGAACCTTACGCACCGCGCCGCATGGCGTTCATCGAACAATGGCGCGAAGACGGCCTGGCCATCAAGGCCTACGCGATACAACGCAATCCCGATCCAGCCGTTGCGCTGCTGTCCGCTGAAGTGGCCGCAGCCGCGCGCAAGACCGCAATGGCCGCGTTGCGAGACGCCGCCAGCGATCCGCGCGCCACGGGCTTGGGCTTCTGCATCGTGCACGTGGGCGAAGAAGCGGTCTGGCTGCTGGCTGACTGGTGGATATCCGGCGGCATCCTGTGCCAACAGATGTACTCCGCGCCGCTGGATCGGCCCGAACAGTTTCAACCCGTGCAGGGACCGTTCATTGCCTGCGTGTGGGAGCTGGAAGTGACCGCGCATGAGCGCGGCGCGTGGATGCGGCATGCGCTGCGAGAGACGCCGGATATCAACGCGTATTTGGCGGACGTGCTGCCTGCGGGCAGCTATTGAGACTGCCTCAAGCAGCGCGGCGCTTACTTCCTGAGATAGGACTTCTTTCCGCTATCGGTATAGCAGAACGTTCCGCCCCGCGGCCCGGTGCAGTATTGGCCATCACGGCAGCTGCATGCGCCATTCGAGCCGGAAGCCGAGGGCTTGGAAACAAGTGGCTGTGCGCTGGAATCCGGACTTGAGCACACGCGCTTGGATGCGCTGATCGAACCGTCGCGGCACAAAAACTGTTCTCCGACGCAACGCTCCACGCCACCCTTCTTTCCTGAGCAGGGATAGTTCGCCGCATGGGCCATCGCGGCAAACAGCAAGGCCGCCAACAACAGACCAAGACGCATCGTCATTTCCATTGCAAGTAGGCAAGAACAGCGGCGGGAGCGGACTGCGATCAGCCCGTGCAACGGCCTTCGGCCGCCAGGTTCACTTCGGACTTGGAGATCACCCGCTGACCTTCCTCTTCCGTTACCTGCTCCACGCCGGCGCCACCCACAAATACGCCCATTTTGATGAATTGGCGCACGAAGTAATTCTTGCCCGCTTCCATCATCACCATCAGGTCGTTCGGCGAAAACTCCGATTCGGTGGAGACTTTGTGCTGCTCGTTGCCGGCCACCTGCGTGTAGAAGAACACGCGGTCGGCGGTTTCACCCAGGCACTTGCCGTTGACGTACACGTCCTTCTTCAGCGCCTTGCCCACGAAGCTATCCCGGTAGACATACAGGCCGGACTTTCCTTCGTCCGGCGCCGGGAACGATTTGGCCTGCTTATTTTGTTCCGCTGGCGCCATCGGCACATTGGCGCAACCCGCGATCGTCATTACGCAAGCGGCAGTGGCCGCCAACTTCAACATCTTTTTATTCATGTGATTCATCTTCTTCAGCTTAGTTATCTGCCGCTTCCTGCCCTCCGCAGGGGAACGGGTAAATGTATCCAAGAGATTCTAATAATGTCACATGAATACCAAATAAGCTATCTGACAGTAGGAAATACTGCTGTTCCGGGATTAGAAATGGCAGACTACGACTCCCCGGCGACATCGCAGCCAGACATCTCCTCGTCCATGAACAAAACCGAAGGCGCTACCTTCCTGATGGCGTATGACAAGGGCAACTCGCACTTCAGCGATCTGCACTTCCACGACTGCACCTTCGACAACGGCGCCCTTTCCATGGTCAAGACCCCACAGCGCATGTCGCGCGTGCAGAACGTGCGCGTTTCCAAATGCCGCGCCGTCAACTCGATGATCCACCCCTGCATGTTTGAAGACGTGCTGATCGAGGACTTGTCCACCAACCCCATCCTGCTGGTGTGGGCCTCGTTCTTTCGCCGGGTCAAACTGGCGGGCAAGATCGGCAAGCTAAATCTAAACCTGACGCCCACCGCGTTCTGCAAGGACGAGCGCATCCTCGATCAGTTCGCAACCGCGCGCGCCGCCTTCTACGCCGAGACGGATTGGGCCTTGGATATCAGCGAAGCCAAGCTGTTGGGCCTGCGCTGCGAAGGCGTGCCGCTGCACCTGATCCGGCGCGATCCGCAGACGCAGGTCATCGTGGACAAGCAGGGGCGGTATCCGGGGTATGAGGCGCTGGGAGCGGATTTCGTCCAAGCGTTTCCGGGCATCACCAGCACGCTGCATGGCTTTGATAGCTCGCCCACCCAGTCCATGCTGCTGACCGCCTCGCTGGCCGCGCCCAAGGCGCGACGGGACGAGGAAAGGGGCGCAATCGCGGAACTCAGGACCTTGGGGTTTGTGGAAGAAGGTTCGGCGTAGTTCGGCGCGCAAGCCCGCCGGTCAGGGCGCTAGCAAAAATACGGTGCAAGCCAGAACCACGCCGCAAGACTTATCCCCAGCCATAGCGCCACGATCATCACCGCGCCCGCCACACTACGCGGCTTCTTGCCCTGCGATTGCGTCCAGGCGTCCGCCTGAACCCTGCATTCCTGCAGCACGTCGGCCGGCAACAGCTTGATGGCCAGCCAGATCAGGCCGGGCAACAACAGCACGTCGTCGATGTAACCCAGCACGGGGATGAAGTCGGGGATCAGGTCGATGGGGCTGAGCGCGTATGCCACAACGAATACACCGAGCGCCTTGGCGTACCAGGGCGTGCGGGCGTGCTTGCCGGCAAACCATAGCGTCAGGCCATCGCGCTTGATGCGCTTGGCCCAGGCTTTCAGGCGGTCGCTGAGGGTCATGCGGAAAGCGGGTGCTCGCACCCAATAGCCGTGAATGGCCGTAGTCTGACACACCTTTTCCGCTCATACGGTGCGCTGCTTCAGGGCTTGCGGTCGATGACAATCCGATTGCCATCCCGGCTGCACGTCAACGTATCCCGATACGCCGTGCACAGCTTGTCCACCAGCGCGGACCAGCAGGCGCCGCTGACCGGTTGAGAGATCACCACGGTCTCGGCTCCTCCCTTCAACAGGATATCGGCGCTGGAGTTCCGGCGTAACCCTTCGGCGATGGAACCGAGTGTGCGAGGCGCCCCTGAGAATTCTTCCGCGTTGGCGGGGAACCTGTTGTTCAACTGCCAGTAAAGCCCTCCCACCAAGGCGATGGAGAGAAGTATCAAGAACACGCCGGCAGGCCCTTTCAAACCATATTTGTCGATGGTCGTTTCCACCTCATGCTTGGTGTTTGGCGTAGGGGAGGATCTGGGTCGAAGCAACAAGTAGATCCCCAGCACGAACAAGATCAGGGCCACCACGACGGCAACAAGCAGCACGGCCCAATCCAATCCGGGAAGTTCTCGCATGCAGGTGAGATCCATGGCCGATCACCTCTTCGCATCAGAGAAGAAAAGCACCAGCAATTGCGACGCTTGCTTGTAGTCCATCAGCACATAGCCTCGCCCGATCTCAAACTGAAAGCCTTCCGTCCACGTCACCGAAAGCGGCGGCCTTTTTCCTTGGAATACTTCCGCTATGACGTTGCTGTATTTCCTGGAGAAAACAACGATCTCGTTGTCGATCTGTTTGACGGGCAGCTCCGCGATGACGACGGCCTGTCGAAACAAGCTGCCTCGCGCCAGGACCGGCAGGGTGCTCTCTATGAAACTGCTCTCGCTCAAGGCAGACGTGTCTCCCGACTGCGCAAACGCCAGATAGCGGGGGAAGATCTGCGCCGCGGATTGCAACTGCGCTTGGTACGCGTCCTGTCCAAGGATGGAAGTAAGAACCGCCGGATTGGCCCCGATACCCGAGAAGCCGTATTCGCACTTGCGTCCGCCGGCATAGCGCTGGACGGTGCAGGTCCCGTTGACGCTATAGGCCTCGTATTGCCCGGATGAGAAGCGGCATTCGCAGTATTTCGCCGGCGCAAGCGGCGCGGTGGTTGGAACGTTCTGGCCGGTGCCTTGCGCTTGGGCTGTGGCGCCCAGCGCGATGAACGAAGCTCCAATGGCAGCCAGAGCATGCTGGATGAATCGAGAGTGTGGCATGGGTACACCTCGCTTTATTCAACCACCTGAACGGGATAGTGAAGCTTGCCGCACATTTAATAACGATCCCGCGCGGTCTGAACGAGGATTAATCCATCAGGAGAGATCCAAAATGGGCTCTGCCGGTGGAGCGGGTGACGATGAAGTCTCCATCCCCTTTGGCTTTCCCGAACCCATCATGCCATAATTGATAACGATTCCCATTTATTCACAGCACAAGCCGTGGACTCAACGCGTGACACCTGCTTTTCCACCATCTACAAGAGCGACCATCCCTGGCTGGAGCGCCGCCTCCAGAACGGCCTGCGCAATCGCGAGGATGCCGAGGATGTCGCAGGCGAAACCTTCACCCAGTTGCTCTGCCTTCCTGCGCTGGAGCAATTGAATGAACCCCGCGCGATGCTCATCACCATCGCGCGGCGCATCACATGGCGGCTGTGGCGCCGGCGTGAACTCGAGCAAGCGTGGCTGGAGATGCTGCGCCTGCAGCCGGAACCCCTGGAGCCCTCGGCCGAAGAGCGGGTACAGACCCTGCAGTCCTTGCAGGCGCTCGACACGGCGCTGGACGGTCTTTCTTCCAAGGCCAGGATGGCTTTTCTCTACAGCCAGCTCGACGGCATGACGCATGTGGAAATCGCCGCGCGGCTGAAGGTTTCTCCCACCATGGTCCGCAAATACATCGTCCAGGCCCTGCGCCGTTGCTGCGAGGTGTTTGGCGTATGACGCCCTTGGACATGCGCAGCCGCGAGGCGGCCATCGAATGGCAGGTCTGTCTGTCCAGCGGCCAGGCCAGCGATGCCGACCGCAAGGCTTTCGATCGGTGGTTGGCGGAAAGCCCGAGCCACGGCGCGGCCTGGCAGCGGCTGAACTCGGCATTGGACGGCACGCTGCATCGCCTGCGGCCCGGACTGCTTGCCGACGGCAACCCGCTGCGGCGTTCGCTGGTCGGGCCGCAACTCGCGCAGCGCCGCAGGCTGGGCAAGCTCGTCCTGGCGGGCGGGACCGTGCTGCTCGGCGCCGGTGTCGCGGACCGCTATGTGCCGCTGCGGCATCTGACGGCGGGCTATGTGACCCGCACCGGTGAACGCCGGCGCGTGGCCTTGCCTGACGGCAACATGATGGAGTTGGACGCGCGCAGCGCCGCAACGCTGGACGGGCAACACGGCATACACGTGTCTTCTGGTGCCGCCATCTTTGAGGTGGCGGCAGGCCAGGGGCTGCAAGTACGTCTGCCCCATGGCGAAGTCCGCCTCGCCCAAGGCCGCGCCATGGTGCGCTGCGCGTCCGAACGCAGCTTCTGTCTGGCCCTGAGCGGAGCCGCCGAGGTCTCCACACTTGCCGGTATCCGCCGGCACTTGGCGCCTGGCCAAAGCGTCTGGTTCGACGCGCAGCAGATCGATGCGGTGCAGGACAACCAGGAGTACGCCGCCGCCTGGAGCAACGGCGAGCTTGAAGTCCATGACGAACCCCTGCAGACCGTGATCGATGCCCTGGCCCGATATCGGCCAGGTTGGCTGCGAGCCTCACCCCAGGCGTCCCGCCTGCGCGTCACCGGCCTGTTCCCGCTGGACGACAGCGACCGCGCCCTGGCGGCGCTCACGCATACCCTGCCCATCCGGCTGCAACGGCTGGGCAGTTGGTACGTCATGATCGATCTCGCCTGAAAATTTTTTCTGCGCCAGGTGTTTTTTTGCCGGCGCCGATGCACATACATGGAACGCGTGCTCACGCATCCACGGAGTGTTCCATGCTTTCCCTCAGGTTTCCGGCTGCCTGCGTCATCGCAGCCGCCGCCAGCACCGCCCATGCCCAGGCGCTGCGCCAGTATGATTTGCCCGCGGGCCAGCTGGATGTCGCGCTGACACAGATCGCGCGCATCGCGGGCGCGGTCATCTCGTTTCGCGCCGAACTGGTGGCGGGAAAATCCGCGCCGGCCATCTCCGGCCGGTTGACCGTCGACGAAGCCACCGCGCGCGCGCTGACCGGAAGTGGGCTGGAGCTACGGCGCACACCGGACGGCAGCCTGACCGTGGCGCCATCAGGCACCACGACGCTCTCGCCGGTGACGGTCGAGGCGGCCACGCTGGGCGTGACCGAGGGCACGCATTCATACACCACGCCGGTGATGGCCACGGCCACCAAGTTCGCGCTTTCGCCACGCGAAACGCCGCAATCGGTCAGCGTGGTGACCCGTCAGCAGATCGAGGACCGCGGCTTCCAGTCCCTGGACGATGTAGCCCGCGACACCACCGGCCTGACCACGCGCCAGATTGGCGGCGGCGAGCGCACGCAGTTCTTCTCACGCGGATTCGAGATCAGTTCGTTCCTGGCCGACGGCGTGCCGCTGGCCTACGACTACGACACCCAGGGCGTGGCGACGCTGGCCATGTACGATCACATCGAAGTGCTACGCGGCGCGGCCGGCATGATGACCGGCGCAGGCAATCCCTCGGGCACCATCAATCTGGTGCGCAAGCGCGCGACGGCGGTGCCGCAGTTTTCGGTGACCGCCAGCGCCGGCAGCTGGGACAACTATCGCGGCGAAGTCGACGGGTCGGGCGCATTGAACGAAAGCGGCACCCTGCGCGCACGCGGCGTCGTGGCCTATCAGGACTCGGATACCTTCAAGAAAGCCTACGAGCATCAGCGCCAGCTCTATTACGGCACCATCGAAGCCGACCTCACGGCAAACACCACGCTCAGCATCGGCGGCTACTACAACCGCGAAGACAATCCCGGCGCGGATTGGAACGGCCTGCCGACCCGCCGCGATGGCAGCTTCTACGACTTCAAGCGGTCGACCCGCCTGTCGCCGGATTGGGCCTATTGGAACAAGGAAAACACCAGCTTCTTCGCCGAACTCGATCATCGCTTCGCCAACGGCTGGTCCGGCAAGCTGACCGCCCGCACGCTGCGCGCCAAAATGAACATGCTGGGCAGCTACCTCTATCCCCTGGAGAACTCGACGTTCTTCGGACAAGGCTTGGGCCAGTACAACTACGACAAGACCCAATACAGCGTCGACGGCTACCTGAGCGGCCCGTTCACGCTGCTGGGGCGCACGCATGAGCTGGTGCTGGGCGGCAGCTTCCTGAAGAACAAGGACGACGACGGTCCTGGCGGATGGCCGTTGGGCTATGACATGACGGTCGATCCCGAACACTGGGACTCCAGCGCCGTCGAAAAGCCCACGTTCGTCTACCCCTGGTCGCGCAAGGGATTCCAGCGCCAGATGAGCGGCTACGCCACCACCCGCCTGAGCCTCGCGGACCCGCTGACGCTGATGCTGGGCGCCAGGCTGGACTGGTATGAATACGACATGACGCTGAAGTCCGGCGACTACGTCAGCCCGCCCGCGGCCTACAAGGTCAACCACGAACTGACACCCTACGCGGGCCTGATCTACGACCTGGACCGCCATCATTCCGTCTACACCAGCTGGACCAGCGTATTCCAGCCGCAAAACTACCAATCAGCCAGCGGCGCACCGCTGGATCCGGTCATCGGCACCAATCTGGAAGCAGGGATCAAGGGCGAGTACTTCGACGGCCGCCTCAACGCCAGCGCGGCGGTATTCCAGATCCGCCAACGCAACCGTCCGGTCGCCCTGACCACGTCCGCGTGCGGCCCAGGGGTGATCGAATGCTATGCGCCATCCGGCAAGGTGGAAAGCCGAGGCGTCGAATTCGAAGTGGCAGGCGCAATCACGCCGGGCTGGCAGGTGTCCGCCGGCTATACCTACAACCAATCCAAGTATCTGGAGGATTCGGGCAACCTCCGGGCTGGCGCAGCGTATGACACGCAAACCCCGCGCCATCTGTTCAAGCTCTCGACCATGTACACCTTGCCTGGCTCCTTGAATGCCTGGCGCGTGGGCGGGGCGATGCGCGTGCAAAGCGCGATCAGCTTGCCCGCCTACAACGTGCGCCAACCCGGCTACAGCATATGGGATGCCGTGGTGGCTTATCGGGCCAGCCCGAATCTGGATCTGCGGCTGAACGTCTACAACCTGTTCGACAAGTACTACTACCAAGCGATTGGCAGCAACCAGGACAACAACCACTTCGGCGCGCCGCGGTCGTTTTTGTTGACGGCGAAGTACACGTTTTAAGCTTGGGGCGTGGCTGGGAGAATCGTTCGTAGAAAGAATTTCGGACTACACTTTCCGGGGCAATTTCACAGCCTGACACCTTGCCTCGGACTCTCTGCCTGCCCGGCCTTGACCCACGGCATCCGGCTTGAAGAACACGACAACTGCGAGACGACACATGCGTGCTTTAAAAGCGGCTTTCCTGCTGGCGATACTGTACCTCGGCGTCGCTGTCTCGGCGCAGGCCGAACAAGGTTGCCCGGACGGCTTTATGCCCAACGCCGCCGGCACGCCGGGCCAGCAGTGCGTGCCGATCCCAGGCCTGTCGCGGCCACAAGGCGGCACCGGCGCGCAAACCGCGCCTGACCAACCGCGCTGGACCACCCGCTGGGGCGCAATCGCATACGACCCGCCCTCGGGCTCCGTCGGCATCGCCGCCGACAAGACCAGCAAGGTCAAGGCCGAACAGGCCGCGCTGGAGCATTGCGCGTCCAAGGGCGGCAAGGGTTGCAAGACCAACATCACCTACTACAACCAATGCGTGGCGGTGGTGTACGGCCCTTCCCCCAAAGGCGAGGGCGTCTTGATGAATTCCGCCAGCGCCGAGACCAAGGAACAGGCAGAAGCATTGGGCATGGAAACCTGCAATAAAGCCACGCAGACCTCCTGCAAGACCTTCTATACGGGCTGCAGCTACCCGGTGCGGTTTCAATAACGCGCGGGCTTCAACTACCGACCCATGACGTGACACGGGATGACCACGGGCCTGCGCAGCTGACGGCACTCGCGATACTGAAACACGCCGCACAGAGTAGACTGGCCGCCTGTCCATTTGTATCGAGTCCTACTCCATGCTAGTCAAAGCCCTACGTGTCGGCCTGGGTCAAATCATCGTGCTGGGCGACGCGCTCACACGCCCACGCCCGCAACAGCGCTCCGTGCAAGGCCAGGCCACGGTCAACACCGAAGCGGCCAAGCTGTCGCTCTACCAATTCCACGCCTGCCCGTTCTGCGTGAAGACGCGGCGCGCCATCCACAAGCTCAACGCGCCCATCGCGCTGCGCGACGCCAAGGGCGATCCCGAAGCGCGCGCGCAACTGCAGGCAGGCGGCGGCAAAGTGAAGGTGCCGTGCCTGCGCATCGACGACGCCGCGGGCACGCGCTGGATGTACGAGTCCAGCGACATCATCGCCTACCTTGAACAACGCTTCGCCAACGTGGCCTGACAGGGGTTCATGGGCATGATGCGCCTGGCTCGCCTGTTCCTCATCGCCTTGGCCACCGCGAGCGCGCTGGCCGGCTGTGATGCCGCGCTGGAGCCCGCGCCGCCCGGGTCGAAACTCAACGCTGAAGCCATCGCCACGCGCGACACGCCTCCGGAGCATCAGTTCAAGGGCGTGCTGGCCGGGAAGCCCGTGCATCTGCTGATGCATAAATGCAAGGTGTACATGGTCGAGCCGGCCGAAGGTGAAAACCTGAAGTGGACGCTGGTGCTGGAAGGCGACCTGTATCCGCTGCCGACCAGCTGCATCCGTCAATCGCTGACCGAGAGCAAGGGCGTGGTGACCGCGTTCATCGGGCGGCAGGCGTTTGGGGCGGGCGGGTGTTGCACGGGGACGCCGGAGTATCGGTCCAGGGATGGGGTGAATTGGAAGCCGCGCTGAGCGCAGCGATATCAGGCCGCCAGCACCCTTTGCAGAAATCCCCGCATCAGCGCAGCCACCTCGTCCAGATGCGTCTCCAACAACCAATGACCGCCACCCTCCAATAGGTGCAGTTCAGCATCCGGCAAATCCCGCAGATAGGCGCGGGCTGAGGCTTCCGGCATGTAGTGATCCTGCGGCCCCCATACGATCAGCGTAGGCGGCTGGTGATCCCTCAGATACTGCCGGTGCTCCGCAAACCATGCACGGTTCGGCTTCAGCCCGGCAATCAAATCGATAGCGACCTCCTTGCGGCGCGGCGTCATCAGCGACCAATGCAGCTTCCATAGATCCGGGGAAATGCGGTCGACAACATCCGGCCCGACATGGTTCAGGAATTCCTCCTGGAAGCTTGCCTCAGTAATGCTGTCGCCTATGGCGTGGCGCATCTCCGCGGGCGACAACGCCCAGGTGGCTTCGATGTCCGCATATTTGGGCCCTAAGGCATCCTCGTAGGGAACGTCGCCATTCTGGATGATCAGCGCCGTCACCCGATGAGGTGCACGGATCGCCAGCCGCGCCCCGATGGGCGAGCCGAAGTCGTGCAGGTAGAGCGCATAGCGGTCCAGGCCCAGCGCCAGGACAAAGCGATCCAGAAAGGCCGCATAGCCGTCGAAGCTGTAATCGAAGTCCTCGGGCGTGGCGCTGTAGCCGGCGCCGGGATAGTCGGGCGCGATCAGGCGCCAGCTATCGGCCAGGCGAGGCATCAGGTTACGAAACTCGTAGGAAGAACAGGGGTAGCCGTGAGGCAGCAGGAGGGCAGGCGCATCGGAAGGGCCCGCGATGCGGTAGAAGGTGTCGATGTTGTCGACGGGGAGGCGGCGGTGCTCGACAGGGGCGGTCATGGGAGGCTCCTTGGGTTGCGGACGACGGGTGGGTGTAGATGGTCGTCAGTCGTCAGCAATCACAGTGCCTGGACATGGCTCGCCCCAGGGGGAATGTCCCGATGCAATCGCATGCGGCGCCGCGCGTGACGCCGTAAGCACCTCTGCCTGCTTTTGGCCTTCCGGAATTTGGAAAAATCGTCGGGAATAAAGACGTCAGGCTACGATTTCGCAACATGCGGTTGGCCAGCCAACCGCCCGCTACGCCGAACCCCCAAAGGAAAGCCGCAGATGGCAAATGACGACCGCAGCCTGATCATTCCCAGAAGAACGCCCGAATCAGCGGCCATGGCGGCCAACATCAAACGCGCGATGACGATCACCGCCGCCCTCAACCGCCTGACCTTCAACGACGCTGCGGAAGTCCGCGTTTTGTTCAGTGAATTGATAGGCAAGGCGGTCGATGACGGCTTCCTGTTGATCCCGCCGTTCTATACGACCGGAGGCCCCGACATCAGCGTCGGGCGCAACGTCTTCGTCAATCAGAACTGCACCTTTTATGACCTGGGCGGGTTGAGCATTGCCGATGATGTGATGATCGGGCCGAACGTCAGCCTCATCACGTCTGGCCATCCGATCGAACCTTCGCGGCGTCGTGATTTCGTCACTGCGAAGCCCATTGTGATCGAGAGGAATGTCTGGATCGCGGCCGGTGCGACCGTTATTGGTGGCGTGACTGTGGGCCAGAACGCGGTGGTCGCGGCGGGTTCGGTGGTCACCAAGGACGTGCCCGCGAACACGCTGGTCGGCGGGAATCCGGCCAGGGTGATTCGGTCGATTGCTGAATAGGGCGCGCGCTCGAGCGCCGCGCCTCTGGTTGCTTAGTTTGGCTACTGGATCGACGACGGTGCGCCGTGCGTGATGTCGCCGAGATCCGCTTCCACCTCGCAAAAGCGTGCCTGCGCCAGCATGGTATCGGTCAAGGTGCCCAGGTGATCGCACAAGCCTTCCACTCCGCCCATCAACGCCGCCACCGTCCAGGCGTCCAATGGTTGCCCGCCGGTTGCATCGGGTTCGGATGCGCTGTTGCCGACCATACGGGCGATGGCCTCGATGGCGTGGCGGGCTCGGTCTATGTGGTGGAGATGGGAGAGGGGGACTGGGCCGAGTTCGGGGTCGGATTCGACGGACCAGGGGTTTTGGGTGAGGGGGTGGGATTGCATGGACTTCCTCCGACGATATGGGAAATCCCGCTGCCCCACTTCCAAATGAGGCGGGCGGGCACAGGACAAGGTTGGAAGACCGGATCGTCGGAACCGGCGTGCGGCTAGCGCACCCCTGCCAAGGCCCGCCCATTGGGACGTGCGAAGGCGTGCGGACGTGAAATCCGCACCGACGAATTTACCGGCTTCCATTCCGGGCTACCGTTGGTGGCGGTAGAGGGAGGAGTATACGGGAGGAGGTCTGATGCTATCCGCAGGGTGAATGACAATTTCGCCACCGACTACTCACACGTCCGCTTTCGACCCTAAGCAGCCGTTCGGCAGCGGTGTGCCAAAACCGGCCATTCGCCCAGCGCGAAGCCGTCGGGCAGAAATGCAAAGGGCGGCGGGTCCGGCCTAAGACTACGCGAGAGCCGCGATCGGCGTCAGAGCCCCGCTGGGGATGCTCGGATCAGCAGCTATTCGAAACTCTGCTCGCCTTCCCGATCGCGCTTGCTCTCATGTTCGATCCAGCGTTCCAGTTCGGGCAGCATGTCGGTGACCCATTGCCGAACCTCGCCTCCGACATTGTCACCCAGCGTTGTGATAGCTGCGCGACGCCGAACCATGATATCGGCGAGCGAGCCACTCCAGCTGCGCGGATGCAGCCGCGACCAGATATCACCGAGAAACGCCCGCTTGTCTCGCGCGTGGCCCAATATTTCCAGGAAAAGCGTGGAGACACCATTCTCCTCTTCGCCCGGCCGCCGCTTGAACATGGAGATGCTTTTGCCAAGCAGCGGATAGCGCCGATCCGGATCGATATTCGCCCACTGAACAAGGGTCTCGGCGCCGACATCTTCCACCGGCGTGCCAGACCCGAAGTCCCCCTCAAACAGTCCCCGATTCCTCGGCCGGAGCTCAGGAAGCAGGAATTCGTCGAGAGCGATGAGGGGATGCGTTTCGAAGAGCGCCTTCAAGACATAACCAAGATCGTAGGACGAGAGATAGACGGTCTCCAGCCCGGCCCGGACCCGCGCGCAGATCTCGCGCAGCGTCGCCGCACCATCAGGTCCGGCGCAGCAGACCCGAATGACGGTATGCAGCCCGAAATCGCGAAGCGACTGCTTCTTCCCGAAGTCGGCGCGCAGCAGCAGCTCACGGCCGACGGCAATCAAGGATGGAGCGCGTTGTCGGCCCTCCTCCCGATCGCGGTAGAAGTGCATGTGAAGGATATCGAGCGCGATCTCCACGCCGTCGGCGAGACTGGCGATGTCGGTGAGCAGCGGACCAAGCGCGTCGGGTGGAGACTCGCCGACGCTGCCATTGGCGATGCTGTGAAAAGTCCGCGCCGACAGGACGCCACGTTCAATCGCACGCCGAAGCCGCGCAATGCCCTGGGTATCGATAGCAACACGCGCCTGAAGATAGGGCAAGCTCGCGGCGAGATCGGGATTCTCGATCACATCCTCCAGCGCGGTGTCGGCGAAGGCCGAATCTCTGGCGTGTGCGCCATGGATGAACCCGCCCAGCACCGTCGCATTCCGGCTGTCCACATCGGCGGCAGAAAAGAGGCCCAGCAGTTCCCGCCACATCGCATCAAGATCGGCGGCGCCATCCGACAGGCCGATGCCGCACTCGTAGGCGCGCTGCGGATGTTGTTCGACGAGCAGTTCGGCGATGAAGGCAGCGCGCGTCTCCGGGTCGTGCGCGAGCGCGGTTCCGATCTCCTTCGCGAGCTGGGAGGCGCGCTCATACGGCTTCATGACATCGCCGTCGTCGGCATCACCGTCAGCGACATCCCAACCGAAACTTCTGCGCCCCAGTACCACCGCACGGGCCTGATGGAGAAGGTCGGTGGGTTTCAGGCGGTCGATGAGCGCGGTGAGACGCGCGCGCACCTCATCAGGCATAGCGTCGCCCTCGAAACGCTGCGCTGTGCGGAAGCCGATCCACCCCTCGATCCAGGGCCGCTCGGAAGAGAAGTGGGTCGCTGCCCGTTCGAGCGCATCGTGACAGGCGCCGAAATGCCACAGCTCCCTTACGCTATGGGCAAGGTGGTCCCGGGCGTTTTCGATGATTGGCGAAAGCTCGACCGCCAAGTCGACCGCGCCGTTGTACCAGGCCCAGATGTCGCCATAGGTCGGCGGGTGCCAGCCATAGTCGCGTGACCGGGCGCCGAAGTCGAAGTCGCTGGATGAACTGAAATAGTGCGCCTTCAGCAGCGCATCGAGGGCGACGCCGGCGCAGCGCATCAAAGCCGGATCACCAGATTGCGCGAACCGGCGCACAAGCGATCGCCGCTGGTCCGGCAAAGCCTTGGTGCCGGACAGGTGCAGGTGAAACAGCTCGGCGAACATGTCCGATGCCGAGTTGTTGTTGTGATTGGGCGGTTCGGCGGAAAGGAACCGGGCAAGCAATGTCGCCGCGCGGTCGAATAGCGGTGGATCGTAAGCGAGGCGCTTGATCAACCGTATCCACTGCCATCGGTCGCTCGACTGCGGATCGAGTATCTCGGCGCCGCGCGGCCCGGCCACGTCTCGCTCGATCCTTGCGAGCACGGCATCGGGCGCGACCGGAGCGATATTCGTGATGATCTGGAGACCGTCTTCGCCCAACGCCGTGAGATCGCCAAGAAGACCGTCGGCACCGAGCCAGCGCTCGACCGCGGCCCGTGCCTCGGCGCTGTCGTGCAGATAGCCGAGGCGGCGCGAAAGGGACTTCTGCATCCGCGCCGTGAGCGACGCGCAGAAGCGATCGAAATCGGCCGGGGGCATGCGTTCGAGGGCGAACCCGGCGAGCGGGTTGGCGACCGCGTGCGGCAGGATCGCGCGCCACCGTCCGCGCAACTGCGCGATCCCGCGCTGACGAAGCGTGTTCAGCGCCGCATATATCGTCGCCACGGAAGCGCCGCGAATAGCAGCAACCCGCGCAAGTTCGCCGCTTTCCGACGTGTCTTCGCCATCGATCGAATAGAGCAGTGCAAGGTCTTCGGCGGCGGAAAGGAGATCCCGGTCGGGCTCGTTGCGCTGGTGAAAAATCCGCTCGAAGAGGTCACGGCTCTTGAGCTTTCCCAGGGTCTCGCCTTTCCCGAGGGTTTCGGCGAGGGCGCGCGCCGCGCGGAAATTGCCGTCGCTGAACTCCGATATCGTGCGCCGGTCCACCTGCGTCACATTGGGGAAGGTCTTTTCCAGCCACAGTTCCACCATTTCGGGCGATGCTGATTGCAGGCGAAAGACCTCGGTACGCTCGGGCTCATCGTCGCGAACATCATATTCGACCGTGAGGAGGCTGACCTGGCTCCCCGCTTCCGAACAGATGCGGGCAAGTTCGCTGTGCGTCGCCGGATTGCAGTTATCGACGATCAGGATCGCACGTTGCCGTGCGATCACTAGCTGGCGCGCCATGTCCCGGGCGGTCGGGTCAGTCTCGACCGAATAGTCGGTATAAACGGCAAGCCCCGGGTCCAGCGGCGCCTCGCCGACACCATCCTCGAACAGTGCCTGCACGAGACGAGTCTTTCCGAGACCGGACAAGCCGATCAACCGGATACATTGGCGAGCTTTGTTCAGAGAGACGCGAAGCCGGGCGATACCCTCGCCGATGGTGAGTTGCTCGCGGTCGCTCGTTCGCTCATCAGTTAGGCAAGCCTTGTCATTGAAGAGATAGGGCGTCTCCTCGCTCACGCCGACGCCGCACCAATCGCCGATGCTGCTCCAGCCCGACATACCGATGCCGAGCCGCATGCGGACCCAGGCGGCAATCCCGGGATAGTGATTGACCCATGTAGCCAGCCGGTCGCGATCGTAGAAGTCGCTATGCAACTGCCCGGCCTCAGGCAGATCGTCGAGCTGCGCCCGGATCGCATCGCGACGATCGCTCAGCGGCTTGTCTGCGACCGACCCTTGCGCGCTGACGATGATGTAGGCGCCCGAGCGAGCGGCGAGTTCGGCGATGACCGGCCGTAGTACGCCGCCAGGACGCATCTCATCGCGGATTGCGCTCGCCGGCATGTCGGGCTTCTTTACCTGAAATCCTGTGTGCTGGCTCGGCACGAAATCCGGCATCAGCAGTGCGGACGGGCACTCGACCCGGACATCAAGCCCGCCATCGGCCGCATCCTGATTGCCGCCAGCGGTCACCGACGAACTGGGGCAACCCTGCGCCCGCAATTCTGCCAAAGCGAGACGTGCGACGAGTGTCCGCAGATCGGCGTCATTGAGGTCGGCGACTTGTGCGCCAGTAATTTCGAACATCGTTCTCCCCCCCCTTTTCATCAAGTATAGGAGAGCATGCGGGAGAACAAAGAGCGGTCAAGCGATAGTTGGTCCGCCACGGCCACGACGAACTGCCAGTTGTGCCATCGCCACGCATGATGCCTGCGACTGGCTTGCTGAGCTGGCGCTCCAGCGCCGGTGGCCACGGCACGAGCGCGAACTCGCGCGATCCGGCGGAGAGGCTGTTGGGTCGCCATCTGCGCGATTTCTTCTAGGTGCGGAGCACCTGAATCGTCTCGAGATGCTTTAGCGCCGCGCTATCTAGTCCGTTCGTGAAGAAAAAGCGTTTGCCTTTCACGTCGCCGAAGAACTTCTTGAACCGATTGACGGTGACGTCGGCATCGGCGCCGCCGGTGGTGCTGCCTATGCTATTTCCTCGAGAATGATCGGCGGCCTCGAAAGGGCCAGCCTGAACGAATGTCCATTCAGCACGATTTGCGGCTCAGAAGCAGCTAGTGTGGTTCCAGCCCAGTTTTTGCCTTTTCCCGTAGGTCGCCTTGGTGATAGCCGAATGTCAGCTGTTGGCCGAAAGCTGTCATTAGCGATCGCTGACGTGTCTCGTAGGCTCCGGCCAAAAACTTACTGAATTCGTGGAGATCTCCTAGCGAGCGCCATTAAGGCAGACAGGCCGTTAATAGTGATCTCAGACTGCAATTTCGATTTTTCACATCGTGATCGAGAGGGATGTCTGAATCCCGGCGGGTTCGGTTGTCACCAAGGATGTGCCAGCGAACACGCTGGTGGGCGAAAATCCGGCCAGGGTGACTCGAAATAATGGTGTCAGACTACAATTTTCCGCCGGCTCGCTGAATGCTTGGCCCATCGGCGGAGCGATGCGCGCATAGCACTCGCTTTCCCGCATACAACGTGCTCCGCCCCGGCTACAGCCGTTGGGACGCCGTGGTGGCTATCGGACCAGCCTCACCTCGGATAATAACCACTTCGGAATGCCGCAATCATCTCTGTTGGCGGCAAAGTACTCGTTTTGGCGTTGATGCGTTAGTGACGAAATCGCGGCAATCAATTTCCTCGGACGGACGCATTGGAAATCAGCTCAAAATCAGACCAAATCAGCTCATTTCTTGAGCTGATTACTGCTAAATTGAGCTGATTCAACATCTTCGGCTCTTGCCATGACCGTCCGCGAAGACATTCTTCAGTTTCTGCGCGCCCAGCAGCGCGAGAACCTGCCCTGGGTGAGTTCCAGCGAACTGGCCTACCGAACCGGCGTCAGTTGGTCCACGGTGAAGCGCCAATTGGAAAATCTGCGCAAAGCCGGCGCGATACTGCGCGAGGGGCAGGGCCGGGCAACTCGCTATCGGATTGCGGACGAAACACCCGCATCGACACTCCCAACGACCATTGCCACGCGGCTGTCGGAGCCGACCTCCGAGGCCGTCGGGATGATCTGGTCTGAGCGTGGTCAAGCCCTGCTGGCCCGGCTTCGGCAGCCGTTGTCGGCGCGTGCACCTGTGGGATACGAACGCGCCTTCGTGGAAAGCTATGTGCCAAACCAGAGCTCCCTGTTGCCGCCTTCGCTGGCTCAAGACTTGGCCGACGGAGGCCGCATGCCAGGTCAATCGCCAGCCGGGACTTACGCGCGTCGCGTACTGGAGCCGTTGCTGCTCGACCTGTCCTGGTCATCCTCTCGACTGGAAGGCAACCGGTATTCCTTATTGGCCACGCAGGAACTCTTCAAGCACGGAATGGCCGGGGAAGATCTGGATGCAGTGATGCTGCTCAACCATAAGAGGGCCATCGAGTTCCTGGTCGATGCGGTGCCCGCACATGGCCTGACGTCCGCCGTGATCGGCAACCTTCACGCGATCCTGCTGGAGGAACTATTGGCCAATACCGACGGCCTGGGCCGCATCCGCCAGATCGTGGTCAATATCGGGGACACGACTTACGTGCCGCTCCAGGCGCCCTTGTTGCTGCAGGAAATGTTCGACCAGATTGTGGAGAAAGCTCGGCTTATCAAGAACCCGGTGGAAGCGGCATTCTTTCTGTGGGTGAACCTTGCATATCTTCAGCCTTTCGAAGATGGCAACAAGCGCACCAGCCGCCTGTCGGCCAACATTCCGCTGATGCTTTACAACTGCGCGCCGCTGTCCTTCCTGGACGTAGAGGTACAGGACTACGTCTACGCCATGTTGGGAGTCTATGAATACGGCGATGTGACGCTGGCGACAGAGCTGTTCGCCTGGGCCTATCGGCGCTCGATCCGCAAGTACGCCGTGCAACTGAACGCCGCGGGCGTGCCGGATCCGGTGCGATTCCGATTCCGGGAAAAACTGAACGAAGCGGTTGGCCGGGTACTACGCGAGCAGCAAACCGCCGACACCGCAACAGCGGCGCTGGGCCTATCCGAAGACGATGTTCAATTGTTCCGCCCGATACTGGCGCAAGAACTGCGCATACTGGACGTGTACAACTGCGCTCGCTATCGCTTGTCGATGGACCTAGTTCAACAATGGGTCGAGGCTGGGCGGCCGCACTGAAGTGAACCAGCGGAACAAGAGCCGCAAACATTGCGGCTCTCTAGTCCCGACACCGATAGATGTGAATCAGGGCTTACACCCCAACCACTCAGGTATTGTCTTTCACCACAGTGCTTGGCCCATTGGTCTTCACAGACGCGATCCCGGCATCTCGAGCCGCAGTGCTCGAATACATTTCACTGCGTCCAATAGACTGCCCATTCGCAGCGCTCAACGAGAAATAAGGTGAACCGTTGGTTGCCGTCTTGCGCTGATAGCGCTCATCGATCGGCGAATTCTGCCGAACGGACGCAATGCCATCCTGAGCGCTAGCTTTGGTGGTGTACCGCTCGCTCGTCAAAATAACTTCATGATTCCCGGCTTTCAGATTGAACATGTACTGATCGCCGCTGCGCTTCAACTCGTAGTAACCGCTCATGGAAACCTCCAATATCTGGCAAGTTCAACAATGGGTCGATACTGCGATGCACACACATGAATGCCGGTTGATGATAGTCCATGCCTTGCGCTTATGGACATACCAAAGAAAAGGGCCGCTAATCGCGGCCCTCATCGTTATTGCTTAACGTATCGCTTCGATTATGCCTTGCGCACCTGCGCAATCAACCCATCCAGCTGCGCCAGCATCGTATCGATCTCTTCCGCCGTCACATTCAACGCCGGCATAAACCGCAGCAGATTCCCACGCGGCGCATTCAGCAGCAGGCCATTGGGCGCCAGATTGCGCGCGGCTTCGACAATGGCGGGGCCGTCGTCGCGGTCCATGACCAGTGCGCGCAGCAGGCCCATCCCACGCTCACCCTTCATACCCCACTTGGCCGACAGGGCCAGCAGGCCTTCGGACAGCTGCTTGGCGCGAGCATTGACCGATTCCATGAACCCCGGCGCAGCCAGAGCATCAAACACAGCAACGCCAACAGCAGCCATCAACGGATTGCCGTTGTACGTGCCGCCCTGGTCGCCATGCGAGAACACGCAAACTTCCTGACGAGCCAGCAGCGCAGCCAGCGGCACGCCGCCGCCGATGCCCTTAGCCAGCGTCATGATGTCCGGCACGACATCCGATTGCTGGTACGCAAACATGGTGCCCGTACGCCCCATGCCGGTCTGCACTTCATCAACGATGAACAGCAGCTTGTGCTCGTCGGCCAGCTTGCGCAGGCCTTGCATGAATTCCTTGGTGGCGGGGATGACGCCGGCTTCGCCTTGCACGGGTTCGAGCATGATGGCGACGGTCTGGTCGTCGATCAGCTTGCGCACGGATTCCAGGTCGTTGATTTCGGCCTTGGGGAAGCCTTCGACCTGCGGGGCGAACATCTTGTCCCAGCCCGGCTTGCCGGACGCGGACATGGTGGCCAGCGTGCGGCCGTGGAAGCCGTGGTTCATGGTGATGATCTTGTAGGCGCCGTTCTTGTTCACCTGGCCCCATTTGCGCGCCAGCTTGATGGCGCCTTCGTTGGCTTCGCCGCCGCTATTGGCGAAGAAGACGCGGTCGAAGACCGAGGCGCCGGTCAGGCGCTCAGCCAGTTCGATGGAGGGCAGGTTGTAGAACGCCGGCGAGGGGTTCATCAGCAGCTTGGACTGGTCCAGCAGGGCCTTCTGCATTTCCGGGGCGCAGTGGCCCAGGGTGTTGACGGCCCAGCCCTGGACGAAGTCCAGGTATCGCTTGCCCGCGTGATCCTCCAGCCAGGATCCCTGGCCGCGCACGAACACGAGGTCCGGGCGGGAGGTGATCTCCATGAGGGCGTTGGTCTTGAACTGGCTGAATTCCATGGCGGTTCCTGCGGAATGAGAGAACAGGGATTAAAAGTGATTGGACGATGCCAATAGGCGAATTTAGCACCGACGGGGGGGATGCTATTGTGACGTACCCCCAGCCGATCCGCCCCGGGCCGCCTCAAAAGGGCAGACAACGCGGGCGCTCTATTTTATGCAACAGGCGCGACCCCGCGCGCAGCCCTTTGTCGCTTTTTACTGACCAATCATGAAACGTATTCTTTCCAGTCTTGCCGCCGGCCTGGCGCTGGCGACGGCCGCGGCGACCGCGCATGCCGATTATCCCGAGCGCCCCATCCGCCTGATCGTGCCGTTCCCGCCCGGGCAGGCGACCGATATCTTTGCGCGCGCGCTGGCCGAAAAGCTGGGCGCGGCCGTGAAGCAGCCCATCGTGGTGGAGAACCGCGCGGGCGCGGGCAGCAATATCGGGATGGAGCAGGCGGCGCGCGCGACGCCGGACGGCTATACGCTGGTGATCGCGGGCTCTGCCGCGGCGGTGAACCAGACGCTGTACAAGACCATCAATTACAGCCTGACCAAGGATTTCGCCCCGGTGTCGGGCGTGTTCTCGGTGCCGCTGATGTTCCTGGCGACGCCGGCTTCGGGCATTACCTCGCTCAAGCAGCTGGTGACGCAGGCGCGCGCCAATCCGGGCGAGCTGGCCTATGCCAGCGCGGGCATCGGCGGCACGCAGCATTTGTCGGCCGAGATGTTCAAGGCGGCGGCGAACATCGACATCCGCCACATTCCGTACAAGGGCAGCGGCCCGGCGCAGGCGGATTTCCTGGGGCATCAGGTGCCGTTGATGGTGGACTCGGTGACTGCCGGCCTGCCGCATGTGCAGAGCAAGAAGGCGGTGGCGCTGGCGGTGACGACGGCCAAGCGCCTGCCGCAGCTGCCGGACGTGCCGACGGTGGCGGAATCGGGTTATCCGGGTTTCGAGGCCATCGGCTGGGCGGCGGTGCTGGCGCCGCGCGATACGCCGGCCGAGGTGACGGGCTATCTGAGCAAGCAGATCGGCCAGGTGCTGAATTCGCCGGACATGCAGAAGTTCTTCCGCGACCGCGGTGCAGAGCCGATGCCACTGACGCCTGAGGCGACCGGCACTTTCATTGCCGGCGAAGTGAAGAAGTGGGGCGAGGCGGTGAAGCAGTCGGGCGCTCAGGTCGACTGACGGACGCGCAAGACGTCATGCCCCCAGCAAACCGCCCCGCATCGCCGGGGCGGTTTGCATGAGGGGCTGAGGTAAAGCTATGGCGGCTTAGGCCGGATCACCCGGCTGGCCCGGCCGTCCGGGCTCGCCAGGCTGCCTGGGCTTTTCTGCGGGCTGTCCGGGGTTGCCGGGCACTTCCGGCGGCATGCGGCCCGGATCAGTATCATCGGGGCCGGGCTGGCCCGGCACCTGGCCGGGAGCCTGCTTTTCGGGCGCATCGCCCGGCTCCTGTCCGGGACGCTGGGACGGATCGATGCCGGTCTGGTTGGCGGGATCGCCGGGCTTCTGGTTCGTGTTCATGGATGTCTCCTGAAGATTCACGTGTAGCGCTCACGCGCAGCGGCACGCGTATCGTGCAAGTCCACGATAGAAGCCAGGTTCGCGCTCGCCCAGATCACGCAGGACGACTTTATCTAGTACTTTCTTCTTATCTCTTGCTCAACCAGGAGCCGGAATGAAGAAGACTGCCACGGCGTTCACCACGGAGCGCCGCCATCTGCTGGAAATCATCGACGGCCTGATCGAAGGCATCATCCTGCTGGACCAGGACCGGCGCATCGTCTGGGCCAACGACACTGCGTTGGCCATGCATGGGGTGACGGATCTGGCCGCGCTGGGCGGCACCGCTGCCGGCTACCGCAAGGCGTTTTCGCTGCGCTACCGCAATCACCGCGCGCTGCGCGCGGCGCAGTATCCGCTGGACCGCGCGCTGGCGGGCGAGACCTACAAGGACGTGGTGGTGGAAGTGACCAGCCGCCGCGATCCGGACTTCAGCCGCATGCATCAGGTACGAAATCTGGAGCTGCGCGATGCGCAGGGCGCTGCCGAAGGCATGGTGCTGGTGCTGCTGGACGTGACCGAACGCTATAGCGCGGAAGAGCGTTTCGAACGCACCTTCAACGCCAACCCCGCGCCGGCCGTGATCTGCTCGCTGGCGGATCTGCGGCACATCAAGGTCAATGACGGTTTTCTGGCGATGACGGGCTACACGCGCGAACAGGTGCTGGGCAAGACGCTGCGCCAGCTGGACGTGCTGGGCGATACGCCGCAACGCGAGGATGCGCTGCACCGGCTGGCGGAAGGCACGACCATTCCGCAGACGGAAACCATCATCGCGGTGCAGGGCGGCGGCAGCAAGCTGGTGATCGTGGCGGGCCAGCCCATCGAGGTCGCGGAGCAGCCCTGCATGCTGTTCACCTTCAACGACCTGGAGCCGCGCCGCAAGGCCGAGACGGCGCTGCGCGATAGCGAACAGCGCTTTGCCACGGCGTTCCGTCTGGCGCCCGTGCCCATGACGCTGAGCACCACGGAAGGCAAGCTACTGGAGGTCAACGATGCCTTCGTCGCGACCACCGGCTATGACGCCAAGACCTTGGCGCGCGACGAGGATGCGCTGGCACAGCTATGGACGGACCCGCAAGCCTATGACCGCGCCATGGCCTCGCTGGAGCAGGGCGCCAGCGTGCGCAGCCAGGAAATGGCGCTGCGCACGCGCGACGGCGCATTGCTGGACTGCCTGGTGTCGGCCGCGCCGGTGTCGATCCAGGACCAGCCCTGCGTGCTGGCCGCGATCCAGGACATCACCGAGCGCAAGCGCAACGAGGTCGAGCTGATGGAGGCGATCGAGACGGTGATGCAGGACACCTCGTGGTTCAGCCGCACCGTCATCGAGAAACTGGCGCAGATCCGCACGCCCCAGGGCGCGCCGCAGGGGCAAGGCGAACTGGCCGACCTGACGCCGCGCGAACGCGAGATCCTGGGCCTGATGTGCCAGGGCCACACGGATCCGGAGATCGCGGCCAGCCTGCACTTGTCGCGCAACACGGTGCGCAATCATGTGGCGGCGCTGTACAGCAAGCTGGACGTGCACCGGCGCAGCGCCGCCATCATCTGGGCGCGGCAGCGCGGCATCGTGGGATATGAAAAGCCGGCGCGCAAGCAGGCGCAGAAGCCGCCTGGCAAGCAGGCTCAAAAACGGGTCCACAAGATTCGGTAGAAAAGTACCAGTCGATCTGATGCGCGCGCTTCTTACGCGCGTGCCATGCGCTTCCTATAGTGGGTTCGTCCGCAGCCGGAGTCAGGTTTCGCAGGCCTCTCCAGCGCGGTTTCACGCAACCTGGAATTAGGAGCGACAACATGGATAACGACCGCATCAAGGGCGCAGCCAAGGAAGTCAAAGGCTCGATCAAGGAAACGGCAGGCAAGCTGACCGGCAACCGCGAGACCGAAGCCGAAGGGAAAGCGGAGAAAACCGTGGGCAAGGTGCAGCGCAACGTGGGCGAAGCCAAGGATCAGGCACGGGACTTGCTGAACAAGAAATAGCGCGGCTGCCTGTCGGCATGACCCGCTACGCCCATGAACGCCGAAAGGAGAAAAAAATGACGCATCGAATCTGGCTTGCGCTGCTGCTGGCAATCACCGCCATCACGGCCGGTTGCAACACGATGGAAGGCGCCGGCAAGGACATCGAACGTGGCGGGGAGAAGATCCAGCAGAAAGCCCAGTAAGTCCTGAACCGGTAGCCTGCCTGGACGGCTGGCGCGCTGAAGGCGCGCCGGCCTTTTTGCGCTTACGCGTTGCGTCCTATGGCGCTTTTGCGTCCAGGCGGCCCAGCAGGGCGTCGAAACGGCCTAGCCGCGCGTAGCGCGTCTGACCGCCCGCCACGACCTCGCCGCCTGGCAGGCCGACCCACTGTTGTATCCCGCTATCCAGGTCCAGCGCACCATGGCGGATTCGAAGCAACTGGCCCGACGCCGGATGCCAGAGCTGGCCCAGGTCCATGCTTCGATGCGGCGCATGCCAGTGGCCCAGCAATAGCCAGCCGCCCTGCAGCGCTTGCAGCGTCATGCCGCCGGCAGGCAGATGCGCCACTTCGCGCTGATGAACAGCGCCGGCATCCAGGCCAGCATGGCAAAGCATGTCGTCCTCCAGCCACGCAATGGCACTGTCGCCCAAGGCCACGGGATGCGAGATGTCGCCCGACAATGGCACGGCATAAGACAGCGGCAAGGGATGCAGCCGCCCTTCGCGAAACTCCAGCAGTTGGCCGCGGCACAGCACGCAGGTACGGCCGTCGGGCGTAAGAATGACGGCGGACCTGTCACTGACGGGACGGCGTTGCGCGGGCGCCGTGTGCAGCAGCGTCGGCTCCGCGGCGCAGTCCCCTTCCTGGCGCCCGTAGGCGGGATAAAGAAAGACCATGCCACGGTCCACCAGCAGCAGATCGTCGCCCGCAAACCCCAGGCTGAATTCCGGCGTCCGGCGTTGCACTTGCGCGGCGCGCGGCGGCAGGGGCATGCCGGGCCGGTTTGAAGAAGGCAGCTCGACCTGGCCGGAATGCAGCAGACGCGCATAAGGCGTGCTGGACAGTCCGTCCGGCCCCTGTTCGATCCAGGCATGTACCCCGCTGAGGCTTACGCAGGAAGCGAGCAGCCCGCGCCGCGCCGGAAACTTGCCAGCGATCGCGCGCAATGCCGGCCATGCACGCAGGTCGGTGAGCATCGGGCCTTCCCAGTCCTCCATTGCGGCGCAGGCCCATCCCGGAGCCACCGCTACGGCGTAGGGAATGTCCAGATAGTCCTCGGGGCCGCACAACGGACCCGAAGCCGGCTTGGGCAGGGCCGCCTGGGCGCCAGCCGCGGCCCCTTCCTGGCGATGTGCAACGGCCTCCCAACCCCGCGCCTGTATGTGCGTCTTGAGATTGTCTGCCTCGGCCTGCGGCACGATCAGCAGACGAATCGCGTCATCCTCTTCGCGCTGCTCGATGAGCGCCAGCCCCAACGACTCCAGCTCCTGGCCCAGCGCCGGCAGGAAGTCGTCGGCCCGGTCGTCGCTCATGACGGACCGGAGCAGGTCCAGGCGCGCGGATGCAAGCGCCGGGTGGCGGGTCGAATAGATTTGCCTGAGCGTGTCCAGCACGTCGGACAGGGGAATCTTCCAATCGAAGGAGACCGGCTGCTGCATCACGATTCAGCGCGAGAAACCGCGCGCGGAGATTTCCCAGATGTCCTGCACCACGCCATCCTTGAATACCACCAGGCCGTCGTGCAGGTTGAAGGTGGGGTCCACATGCGCGGGCACCAGGCGCAGCACGCTGCCCAGCGCGGGCGCCGTGGCGCCGGGTTCGACGCGCACCACGCTGTGCTCGTCGTTGATGGCGGTGCAGGTCAGGCCGGATTCGCCATAGACGGCGGGCGGGCCGCATTCGGCGGAGGCCGATTTGAGGCCGGCGTCCAGCACCACGCGGTCGGGCGTGGGCGTGCTCATCACGGTGGACAGCAGGAACAGGCTGTTCTGGAAATTAAGCGGGCCACCCCATTCGTTGGCGCCGTAGTCGCCGTCCATGAAGGCATAGGAGCCGGCCTGCAATTCTGTATAGACGCCGCTGGCGGCGTCGAACTCCGCGCTGCCGGTGCCGCCGCCGGTGATGGTGTCGCAGGCGATGCCGCTTTCGCGCAGCAGCTGCGCGTAGGACGCGGCGATGCGCGCGGCCTGGCGGGAGACGGTGGCGCGTTCTTCGCGGGTGCGGTAGTGCTGCACCGACCCGTGATAGGCCTGCAGGCCCGCGAAATTCAGGCCTGGCAGCGCGCGCGCCTGCTGCGCCAGCGCCAGGACGGTGGCGTCGTCGGACACGCCGCAGCGGCCCTGGCCCACGTCCACTTCCACCAGCACGTCGATCTGGGCGCCGGCCTGCACCATGGCGGCGGACAGCTGCGCCAGGTTCTGGGCGTTGTCCACGCAGACGCTGATCTTGGCCGCGCGCGCCAGCTGGCCCAGCAACGCCATCTTGGCCGGGCCGACGACTTCGTTGCTGATGTGGACGTCGCGGATGCCGGCGGCCACGAAGGGCAGGGCTTCGCTGACCTTCTGGCAGCAGATGCCGCGCGCGCCCAATGCCACCTGCCGCAGCGCGATCTGCGGGCACTTGTGGGCCTTGGCGTGCGGCCGCAGGGCGACTTCGTGGCGGTCGGCCCAGGCCTGCATGGCGCGCAGGTTGGCTTCGAAGGCGGTCAGGTCCAGCGCCAGGCTGGGGGTATCGACGCGGGCGAGGGGATCGTCCGGCTGGGCGGCGGGGGGCAGCGCAATGCCGCGTATGACTTCCTGGGACATCTTGGAAACTCCGTTATCAGCACTGCTGGGATGTAAGCGCACACCATAACCAAAGCGGGACCGCCCATAACCTTGGGCGATGCGACCCCCTGGAAAACCATAGCCCTGTAATCATTGGCTACAGGGGACGGGCATGACAGAATTTCATCATAAAGAAAGCCCCCGAGGGGAGGCAGATTTTGCCGGGGGAATTCGCCCATCGGCAGAAATCACATTACTGATACCCGTCAGCAAGAATTCGGAGAAGCTCGCATGAAACTCAAGACCTGGATCACCGCCCTGACCATCGCGGCCGCCGCCGTCGGCGCCGCCGGCACCGCGCAAGCGCAACAATTCTTCCGCATCGGCACGGGCGGCACGGCCGGCACCTACTACCCCATCGGCGGCATCATCGCCAACGCGGTGTCCCAACCCGGCAAGCTGGTCGCCACGGCGGTCGCCTCCAACGGGTCGGTGGCCAACATCAACGGCATTCTGGGCGGTTCCTTCGAAGCGGGCTTCACGCAGTCCGACGTCGCTTTCTGGGCCTATAGCGGCACCGGCACCTTCGAAGGCAAGCCCAAGGCGCAAGACCTGCGCCTGATCGCCACGCTGTACCCGGAGAGCATCCACCTGGTGGCCCGCAAGGGCGCAGGCATCAAGAGCGTGGCCGACCTCAAGGGCAAGCGCGTGTCGATGGATGAGCCGGGTTCCGGCACCCTGGTGGACGTGCGTCTGATCCTGGGCGCCTACGGCATGACCGACAAGGACATCAAGGCCGAATACCTGAAGCCCAACCAAGCCGGCGACAAGCTCAAGGATGGCGGGCTGGATGCCTTCTTCTTCGTGGGCGGCGCCCCCGCAGGCGCCATCGCGGAACTGGCGTCCAGCGGCGCCGGCATCGAGATCGTGCCCTTGGTTGGCCCGGAGATCGACGCGCTGCGCGCCAAGCAGGAATTCTTCACGCCGGACACCATTGCCGCCAACACCTACCAGAACGTGGGTGAAGTGAAGACCATTTCGGTCAACGCCCAGATGGTCACCTCGGCCAAGCTGCCGGAGCAGGTGGTGTACGACGTCACCAAGGCGCTGTACAGCGACGCCACCCGCAAGACCCTGGACAACGGCCACGCCAAGGGCAAGCTCATCACCCGCGACAACGCGGTCAAGGGCGCCGGCATTCCGTTCCACCCGGGCGCTGAAAAGTTCTACAAGGAAATCGGGCTGCTGAAGTAGGCCCCCCCGAGCGCCTTCGGCGCTTCCCCCAGGGGCGCCGCAGTGGACCGGCGGAGCCGGATCCACGCGGCCCCGATCAGTGGCGACGAGGTCATGCGACTAGCGTGCCGCGCGGCCAGGGGGCGCAGGGATGGCAGTGCATGTCCGCGGCGCAACGCGCCGCGCTTGAGTAGGGCCGCCACGAGCGGCCCTGCTTGCTGAATCACCCAGAGAATTACTGCGATGGAAATTGATCACGAAAAAACCCAGCAGCTGGCGGAGAAGTACGATTCGGAAATCCGCTTCCGGCCGCTGGACAAGACGGCGACCTGGATCGTCTCCGGCCTGCTGGTAACGCTCTCCATCTTCCACTACTACACGGCCGGCTTCGGCCTGCTGCGCGAAGCCACGCACCGCGGGGTGCATCTGGCTTTCGTGCTCAGCCTGATCTTCCTGGTGTTCGGCTTTTCCAAGTCGCACTACACGCGCGAGCCCAAGTCCACCTGGTACGCGCCCGGCGGCATTCCGCTGTACGACTGGATCATCGCGATCGCACTGGCCCTGTCGGTGCTGTACATCCCCTATATCTTCGAGGACCTGGCCTTCCGCGTGGGCAATCCGCTGCCCATAGACGTGTTCATGGGCTCGATCCTGCTGATCGGCCTGTTGGAAGCCACCCGGCGCGCCATGGGCTGGCCGCTGCCCATCATCGCGCTGGTGTTCATGGCCTACGCCATGTTCGGTCCGTATTTCCCCGGACTGCTGCAACACGCGGGCAACACCTGGCCCCAGATCGTCAACCACATGTACCTGACCAGCCAGGGCGTGTACGGCGTGGCGGTGGGCGTGGTGGCGACCTACGTGTTCCACTTCGTGCTGTTCGGCGTGCTGGCCACCCGTATCGGCCTGGGCCAGCTGTTCCTGGACGTCGCTTCCACCATTGCCGGCCGCTATGCCGGCGGGCCGGCCAAGGTGTCGGTGTTCGGCTCTGCCATGTTCGGCATGCTGTCGGGTTCCTCGGTCGCCAATGCGGTGACGGTGGGTTCGCTGACCATCCCGGCCATGATCCGCATCGGCTACCCGCGGCACTTCGCGGCCGGTGTGGAAGCCGCCAGCAGCACGGGCGGACAGATCACGCCGCCCATCATGGGCGCGGCGGCCTTCCTGATGATCGAATTCCTGGGCATTCCGTACCAGCAGATCGCGATCGCGGGCATTTTCCCGGCCTTCCTGTATTTCTTCGGCATGTTCATGCAGGTGCACTTCGAGGCCAAGCGCGAAGGGCTGCGCGGGCTGACCGAAGCAGAAATGCCCAAGCTCAAGCAGTCGTTCAAGATGCGCTGGCCCACCCTGATCCCGCTGATCCTGCTGATCGGCGTGCTGGCCAGCGGCCGCACGCCTTACCTGGCGGCGTTCGCGGGCATTACCGGCTGCATCATTGTGGGCCTGCTTAATCCGTTCCAGCGGCTGCGCCTGCGCGACCTGTACGAAGCCTTCGAGACCGGCGCCAAGTACGCGCTTGCAGTGGGCGCCGCGGCGGGTACCGTGGGTATCGTGATCGGCGTGGTCACGCTGACAGGCGTGGGCTTCAAGATCTCGTACATCGTCATCTCGGCGGCCCAGGCGATCGCCGGCGGCGCGGCAACGGTCATCCCCGATGCCATCGCCAATACCCAGACGCTCACGCTGATCGCGGCGCTCATCATGACCGGCCTGGTTTGCATCCTGATGGGCTGCGGCATCCCCACCACGGCGAACTACCTGATCATGGTGGCGGTGGCCGCCCCCACGCTGGTGCAGCTGGGCGTGCAGCCCATCGCGGCGCACTTCTTCGTGTTCTATTTCGGCATCCTGGCGGACATTACACCGCCCGTGGCGCTGGCGGCCTATGCGGCGGCGGGCATGGCGGGCAGCGATCCATTCAAGACCGGCAACACCGCCTTCAGGCTGGGCATCACCAAGCTCATCGTGCCCTTCGTGTTCGTGTTCTCGCCGTCGCTGCTGATCTCGGTGCAGGGCTTCACCTGGTATGACTTCTTCGTGACGCTGTTCGGCTGCATGGTCGGCCTGGTACTGCTGTCGGCGGCGTTCTCGCGTTACATGCTGGTGGGCATGAAGAGCTGGGAGCGCTGGCTGTGCACCATCGGCGCCTTGCTGACCATCCTGCCGGGCCTGACCAGCGGCCTGATCGGGCTGGCAATCTGCATCCCGGTGTTCATGCGCCAGATCGCTCAGCTCAAGCTGGAAAACGCGCCCAAAGCGGCCTGATCAGCCACCCGAAAACAAAAAGGGGCGGACCTTATCGGTCTGCCCCTTTTTGCCTCGAATCATGAATATTGGCAGCATTTAGGGTAAAAATGTGCGCGTTTTGAGGCAAGGTGACTTCATACAACATTCCACCCTCCGGCCGGTTGCCCACCCCTATAAATCAGCGTAAAGTAAAATTCATGTTTGCTGGTCTGCCGATATGCGGGCCGACTGTGCAAACAGGCACAAAACTGCGCCATATGTTCGATATCCTGGTTTATCTGTACGAGAATTACTACACGCCGCAAGCCTGTCCTGCGGCGGACGTGCTCGCAAAGCGGCTTGCCGCCGCCGGTTTCGAGCACGAAGACATCGACGACGCCCTGGGCTGGCTGTACGGCCTGGCCGAAACCACCGAACGCTGCGTCGATCTCGCCCAGGCCCCCGCCACCGGCACCCGGATCTACACCGACAACGAATACCAGCAGCTCGGTACCGAATCCATCGGCTTCATCGCCTTCCTGGAATCGGCTGGCGTGCTGCCCGCGCCGCTGCGCGAAATCGTCATCGACCGGGGCCTGGCGTCGCCGGAAACGCCCGTGCCGCTGTCCAAGATCAAGATCATCGCCCTCATGGTTCTCTGGAGCCAGGAAGCCGAGATCGACAACCTGGTCCTGGAAGAGCTGCTGGACGAAGACGGCACGCGCTTGCTGCATTGAACGGCATCCGCGTCGCTTGATGCCGTTACTCCTTACCCGCGCGCATGGCCGCGCGGGCGTCCCATCGTGAATTACGTCGGCCGCTTCGCCCCCAGTCCCAGCGGCCCGCTGCATGCGGGCTCGCTGGTTGCCGCGCTGGCCAGCTGGCTGGACGCGCGTGCCCATGGCGGGCGCTGGCTGCTGCGCATCGAAGACGTGGACACGCCGCGCACGGTGCCCGGCGCTGCCGAGGTCATCATGGGCCAATTGAGCGCGCTGGGCCTGGATTGGGACGGCGACATCATGTGGCAGTCGCGCCGCGGCGACGCCTATCAAGCCGCCTTCGACTCGCTGGCCGCGCGCGGGCTGATCTACGGCTGCGGCTGCACGCGACGCGAAATCGCCGATTCGGCGCTGCGCGGCCAGACCGCGCCCGGGGCCGACGGCGAACGGCCGTATCCCGGCACCTGCCGCCACGGCTTGCCACCAGGCCGCGAGGCCCGCGCCTGGCGCGTGGTCATGCCGGAAGGCGTGGAACATTTCGTTGACCGTTGGCTGGGGCCGCAGGAACAGAACGTGGCGCAAGCCGTGGGCGACATCGCCCTGCGGCGGGCCGACGGCCTGTGGGCCTACCAATTGGCGGTGGTGGTGGACGACGCCGCGCAAGGCGTGACTGATGTGGTGCGTGGCGCGGACCTGCTCAGTTCCACCGCGCGCCAGCGCGTGCTGGGCCGGCTGCTTGGGCTGCCGCCCGTGCGCTACCTGCACGTACCGCTGATCCTGGACGCTTCCAGCGGCCTGAAACTGTCCAAGCAGAACGGCGCCCCGCCCATCGATACCGGCGCGCCCCTGGCGGCGCTGATGGCCGCCTGGCGCGCCTTGGGCTTCGACCCCGTCGATGCCGCGGACCGCGGCCATTTCCTGCGGGAAGCCACCGCGCAATGGGCGCGGCGTTTCCCGCTGCCCGCCGCTACAGCGGCTTGAGGTCCTGGTCCAGCATCCGGACGAGCAGGGCCTCGCCGTTTTCCGCCACGCGCAGCTCGCCGTACTTGGCGACCTGATAGCGCTCGGCCTGGCCTTCCGGGAAGAAATAGGCGTTGGTCACGATGCGCACGCTGTTGTCGCGGATGCGGTAGCGCAGCGGCACTTCGGCATCGGTATGCGGGTGCGTGTCGGGCTGGATGCGTAGCGGCTGCCCGACGCCGCGCGCGTCGGTCTGCAGCATTACATAGCCGTCCGGCTCGTAACCCATGACGGAGTCCTCGGCTTCGGGACGCTCGCCGCCCAGCCGCAGGCGCGTGACTTCCCGGCTGGCCGCGAAGTTCAGCGCCATGTAGTCGCCCTGCATGAGCGAACGGGGATCCACCGGCGCCAGTTCCAGGATGACCACCTTGCCCGACGCCAGCAGTTTTTCACGCTGCCAGATGCCGCCGTTGGTGACCGCCAGCACCAGCACCAGGCCGCCCAGGATGGCCAGCGTGCGCCAGCGCAAGGGCGCCGATACCGGCGGCAGTGCGCCGCGCTGGCTGGGCGCAATGGTGCGCATCAGGCGCGGTACCAGCCAGACCAGGGCGCGCAGCACGAACAGCAGCAGCGCGGCGCCGCCCAGCCACAAGGCTTTTTGCAGCAGCGGCACGTCCAATTGGTAGTAATAGACGCCCAGATACGCCAACAGGCTGATCACGCCGAACACCACCACGCGGGACTGGTTCAAGCCGAAGCCCAGCAGCAGCCAGGCCAGCGCGAAGCCCACGCCGGGGCTGGGCAGCCAGAACAGCGCCAGGATCAGCAGGCCGATGGGCACGCCCCAGGTGACGCCCGCCGTCAGCATGTGGCGGCGCGGCCAGAGCACCGCGAAGGCCGCCGCCACGGGCAGCAGCGCGCCGGCCGCGACCAGCACGGCCGTATGCGGATTCAACTGCCACATGGCGGGCAACTGCTTGATGGAGATGCCGCTGGCCAGCCACACCATGCCTTGCACCGACAGCAGGAAGGCCCAGCCCAGCGGCTGCAGGGCATGGGCGCGCTTGCCGCCCAGGCGGTGGCTGACGGTAAAGATGACGGCCGTGGCCCAGGCCCCGGTCACGGCAATGGGCAGCCACAGGAAAGTGGCGCGCAGGGCGTCGAACGCCATCCAGGCGTCCAGCAGGTCCTCTTGCCCCAGGTCGGGCGACAACACGCGCCAGATCAGGCCCGCGCCCGCCGCCGCGATCAGCAGGCCGCTGAGAAAACGCAGGATGACGTCGGGCCCCACCGCGTAGACCGTGGCCGCCATCAGCAGCACGAAGACGCAGGCGCTGGCGAACGAGGTCGAACTGGACAGCCCGAAGATGATCAGGATCTGCCCGGCGAAAGCCATGGCCGTGCCGCACTGGCGCCAGAACGGACCGGCGTCGCTGCGCAGCACCGCCACGCCGGCCGCGCACAGCACCAGCCCGGCCACCAGTGCGCCGCCTTCCGTGGTGATAAAGCCCGAGAAGGCAATGAACACCAGTAGCAGCAAGGTCGCCAACCAGGCGCTCAGGCCCAGCAGGCACTGCACGTACCAGGGCGGATCCGACTGAGGCGCCGGAGCCGCCGCCAGCTGCGCCACGGGCGCCCCGCTGTCCGCCGGGTCCACCGAGTTGCCGGCCGAGGCGGCGGCCGGCTCCGCGTCCGCGCTCGCCGCGACGGCCGCCTGCGGATCGCCCGCCAGGCGCCGCAGCCAGCGCGCGGCCCAGACGGCCTCGGCCATGAGCAGCGCCGCCAGCGGCAGCGCGGCCCAGACACCGGGCTCCAGGCGCAGCAGCCATTCGCCCGCCACCCGCAACGACACGCAAATGACACCGGCAGCCAACATGGCCAGGATGATCAGGTCGCGCCGGCCCTTCTGATAATAGAAGCCCAGGCCCAGGGTCACCGCGACCCAGGCGATGCCGTTATAGAGGCCCAGGCCGCGGCCCAGGAAGTCGCCAAGCATCTGGGTCAGCACCAGCACGCTGATCGCCAGGGCAGCCAGGACCCGCGGACCGACCAGGGTGCTGGCGCGCCAGCGGCGGGCAGCCAGCTCCCAGCCCAGCAGCAGCAGCAGGTTCAGGCCGGCCATCATCAGGCCGGGCACGCCCGGGCCGCCCAATATCAGCATCCAGGAAAACACGCGCTCGCCCAGCCACAAGGCCACGGCCACGTTCAGCACCAGCGCCCACAGCAGCCAGACGGCCTGGCTGCCGGCGGCCAGCGCCCAGGGCAGCAGCAGCAACGCCCACCAGGCGAACAGTTCCCAGGTATCGGCGCCAGTCTGGTAAGTTTGGCCTAGTAATGCGAGCAGCGCTCCCAAGAGGATGCCAGCCAGGGCGAGCAGGGCGCCCGGTATGGTGCGCCGCACCCCTGGACTGGCCCGCAGGCGCAATCCGGTCCAGGCAGCGGCCAGCGCGCAAACCGCCAGAAGGCCCTGAACGCCGGCGAAGCGCTGCACTTTTGTCATGTCCTGCCAATTGGCGGCGACCCAGCAAACCGCGGCGCTGCCCAGCAGCAAAACACCTAGCCAGAGGGTGCTGCGCGCCAGAAATTGACGCCAGGCGTGTAGTTCGGATCCCGCTTGTCTTTCAGTGCCGACTTGCATCTGGCGAATCTCCGATCTTATTATCCGCGCTACTACGGCGGGACTGCCGCCACTGGATACACATGAATAAAACGCTGATTATTGCCGAGAAGCCCTCGGTAGCCCTCGATATATCACGCGCCTTGGGAGGCTTTGCGCGCGAGGGCGACTATTTTGAAAGCGAACGTTACGTACTCGCGTCGAGCATCGGCCACTTGCTCAGCTTGGTCGCGCCCAACGATCCGGTCAAGGGAAAGTGGAGCTTTACGCACCTGCCCGTGATTCCGCCCGAATTCGAACTGGGCCCCACCGACAAGAAATCGGCCGAACGGCTCAAGCTGCTGGTCCGCCTGGCCAAGCGCAAGGACGTCGATGCCATCATCAACGCCTGTGACGCCGGGCGCGAAGGCGAACTGATCTTCCGCTACATCATTCAGTACGCGGGCGTGAAGAAGCCGATCCAGCGCCTCTGGCTGCAGTCGATGACCCAGGCCGCCATCCGCGAAGCCTTCGCCAACCTGCGCGACGACGTCCAGCTCAAGCCGCTGGAAGCGGCCGCGCGCTCGCGCGCCGAAGCCGACTGGCTGGTGGGCATCAACGGCACCCGCGCCATGACCGCCTTCAACAGCAAGGACGGCGGCTTCTTCAAGACCCCGGTCGGCCGGGTGCAGACGCCCACGCTGGCCATCGTGGCCGAACGCGAGGAGCGTATCCGCCGCTTCGTGCCGCGCGACTACTGGGAGGTGCGCGCCACCTTCGTGGCGGCCGCCGGCCTGTACGAAGGCCGCTGGATCGACCCGGAATTCAAGAAAGACGACCGCGACCCCGAAAAGCGCGAATCGCGCCTGTGGTCGCAGGCCGCCGCCCAGAGCGTGGTGGCCGCCTGCCGCGAACAGCCCGGCAGCGTCACGGAAGAGTCCAAGCCGTCGACCCAGATGTCGCCGGCCCTGTATGACCTGACTTCGCTGCAGCGCGAGGCCAACGGCCGTTTCGGCTTTTCGGCCAAGACCACGCTGGCGCTGGCGCAGACCCTGTACGAACGCCACAAGGCGCTGACCTACCCGCGTACCGACTCGCGCTACCTGCCCGAGGACTACATCAACACCGTCAAGGAGACGATGCGCGCATTGGCGCAGGGCGGCTCCAACGCGGTGGGCGGCCTGGCCCGCCACGCCGGCACGGTGGTCAGCGAGAACTGGGTCAAGCCCAACCGCCGCATCTTCGACAACAAGAAGGTGTCGGATCACTTTGCCATCATCCCCACGCTGCAGATCCCGCACGACCTGAGCGAGGCCGAGGCCAAGCTGTACGACCTGGTGCTCAAGCGCTTCCTGGCGGTGTTCTTCCCCGCCGCGGAATACCGCGTCACCACCCGCATGACCGAAGTGCAGGGGCATCGCTTCCGCACCGACGGCAAGGTGCTGGTCAGCCCGGGATGGCTGGCCGTCTACGGCAAGGAAGCGCAAGGCGAAGACGCCAACCTGGTGCCCGTGGCGGACGGCGAGACCGTGCGCACCGAGGACGTGGAAGCCGTCGGCCTGACCACCAAACCGCCGGCGCGCTTTAACGAAGGCACGCTGCTGTCGGCCATGGAAGGCGCGGGCAAGCTGGTGGACGACGAGGAACTGCGCGAAGCGATGTCCGAGCGCGGCCTGGGCACGCCGGCCACGCGCGCCGCCATCATCGAAGGCCTGCTCAACGAAAGCTACCTGCGCCGCGAAGGCCGCGACCTGGTGCCCACCGCCAAGGCGCGCCAGCTGATGACGCTCTTGTCCGGCCTGGACGTGACCGAACTGACCTCGCCGGAACTCACCGGCGAATGGGAGCACAAGCTCAAGCAGATCGAGCAGGGCGGACTGGGCCGCGAGGCCTTCATGCGCGAGATCGCGCAGATGACGCAGGTCATCGTCAAGCGCGCCAAGGAATACGAGCGCGACACGGTGCCGGGCGACTACGCCACGCTGCAGACGCCGTGCCCCAAGTGCGGCGCCGTAGTGAAGGAAAACTATCGCCGCTTTGCCTGCACCGCCTGCGACTTTTCCATCGGCAAGCATCCGGGCGGCCGCACCTTCGAACTGCCCGAAGTGGAAGAACTGCTGGCCAAGCGCGAAATCGGTCCGCTGCAAGGCTTCATCAGCAAGATGGGCCGTCCGTTCGCCGCCATCCTGCGCATCAGCGACGAGTACAAGCTGGAATTCGACTTCGGCCAGAACGACGAGGACGACTCCGAGGCCGTGGACTTCTCCGGCCACACACCGGTGGGCTCCTGCCCCAAGTGCCAGTCGCGCGTGTTCGAGCACGGCATGAGCTACGTCTGCGAGAAATCCGTCGGCCCCGAAAAGAGCTGCGATTTCCGTTCGGGCAAGGTCATCCTGCAGCAGGAGATCTCGCGCGAGCAGATGGAAAAGCTGCTGACCAATGGCCGCACCGACCTGCTCGACGGCTTCGTCTCCAGCCGCACCAACCGCAAGTTCAAGGCCTTCCTCGTCCGCCAGCCGGACGGCAAGATCGGCTTCGAGTTCGAGCCGCGTCCTGAAAAGCCCGGCCGCGCACCGGCCAAGACGGCCGCCAAGACCGCGACCAAGACCGCCGCAAAGAAAGCGCCGGCCAAGAAGGCCGCGGTAAAGAAGACCGCCACCAAGACGGCCACGAAAACGGCCGCCAAGAAAGCGGTGAAGAAGGCTGCGCCGAAAAAAACCGCCGCGTAAAACGGGCGCGGCGCCTGGCGCCGCCGCCTCCCGACCATCGCGCACGACGCCCGGGCAACCGGGCGTTTTCCATTGTTGGACGCCAGTTGCTGGGGTATTGTCTACGCCAAACCGCTGCAACCAGACCTATTCCGAGGACGACATGAGCAACAGCCCCGACTTCACCACCCGCCGCCGCGTGCTGGCCGCCGCAGGCGCGTTGGCCAGCATCAGCCTGGTCAATGGCCGCGTCGCGTTCGCCCAGCCCAAGCTGGGCCGCGTCGTCTACGGCCAGGGCAGCATCGACCCGTTCTTTGCCGCGGGTTATGTGGCGCTGAAAAAGGGCTACTTCGGCGAAGGCGGGCTGGAAGTCGAATACCTGAATTCGCAAAGCGGCCCGCGCACCAACCAGCTGCTGGCCGCGGGCCAGATCGCGTTCGGCGCCACCGCCGCCACGGCCGCCCCCGCGCTCACCTTGGCCGGCAAGCCCGCCACGCTGGTGTTCGGCTTTGACCGCAAGCTCACCTACGCCAACGTCATCGTGCGCCGCGAGGACTTTGAAAGCGGCAAGATCAAATCGCTGAAGGACCTGGCCGGCAAGCGCGTGGGCGCGACCCAGCCGCAGTCCAGCACCTGGCTGATGGCGCTGTACCTGATGCAGAAGGCCGGCGTGGCCGACAAGGTTGACATCCGCCCGCTGGGCGACCTGGCCACCATGCTGGGCGCGCTCAAGACCGGCTCCGTGTCCGCCAGCATGGCCACCATGTCGATGATGGAACAGGCGCAACAGGAAGGCTGGGGCGTGCCCATCTTCGACGCCACGACCGAGAGTTCGTGGAACGAATTCATGGGCGGCGACGTGCCCGGCATCGCGGCCCTGACCCTGCAGGACACCATCCAGAAGCGCCCGGAAGTGGTGCAGGCCTTCGTGACCGCCCTGGTCCGTGCGCAGGACTTCATCAGCGCCAACAGCGCCGCCGCCGTCACCGACGCGATCTACGACGATTACCTGAACGCCTTTCCGCGCGCCGCCATCGAGAAGACGCTGGGCGTCTACAAGGAAACGGTGTTCCTGAAGGACAACATCATCACCCAGGACGCCTATGACCGCATGACGGCCATCATGGGCGACGGCCGCCAGTTCTCCAATGACGAGATCAAGACCGTGCCCTACGACCGTTGCGTGAACATGAGCTTCGTGCGCCGCGCCCGGGGCCTCTGATGATCACGCTGGACAAGGTGGGCAAGGCCTACCAGACGCGCCAGGCCACCACGCATGCAGTGGGCGAGGTCAGCCTGACGATCCCGGAAGGCGAGTTCGTCTCCATCGTCGGGCCGTCCGGCTGCGGCAAGAGCACCTTGCTGAACATGATCGCGGGTTTCCTGCGCCCCACCACCGGCACGATCCACGTGGACGGGCGGATCGTGGACGGGCAGGTGCCGCCGGCCCTGGGCTACATCTTCCAGAAGGACACGCTGCTGCCCTGGTTCAGCGTGAGGAAGAACGTGGCGCTGGGCCTGAAGTTCCAGGGCGTGGCCGCCGACAAGATCGAGCGCCGCGTGGCGGAACTACTGGAAATGGGCCACCTGAGCCAGTTCGCCGACGCCTTTCCGCACCAGTTGTCTGGCGGCATGCGGCGGCGCGTGGCGCTCTTGATGAGCCTGGCGGTCGAACCGCGCATCCTGCTGCTGGACGAGCCCTTCGGCGCGCTGGACACGCACACCAAGACCCACCTGCATCGCGAATTGATCGAGATCTGGCGCAAGCTGGGCCAGACCATCGTCATGGTCACGCACGACCTCGACGAAGCTATCCTGCTGTCCGATCGCGTGGTGGTGCTGTCCGGCCCGCCCAGCCGCGTGCTGCTGGACGAGCGCATCGAGATCCCGCATCCGCGCGATGTCTTCACGCTGCGCGAAACACCACAGTTCGTGACCCATGTGCAAAGCCTCTGGAGTGTGCTGGGACAGCAGTTCCGCGCCGCCGCCTGAATCCCTACGCGTCATGACCACCACTTACTCCGCCGATTCCCTGCAGGACCAGCTGCGGCTGGACCGCCGCGCCAGCATCGCGCGCCGGCTGCGCATCACCCTGTGGCAGGTGCTGATACTTGCCGTCATCCTGGGCTCCTGGGAGATACTCACGCGCATCCCCTGGTTCGCCCAGAACACACTGTTCGATCCCTTCTTCATCAGCCAGCCCTCGCGCGTGGCCGTGCGCCTGTGGGAATGGCTGCAGCCCGGCCCGCGTTCGGTCTGGCCGCACCTGTGGCTGACCTTGCAGGCCACCATGGTGGGACTGCTGGTGGGCGTGGGCAGCGGCTTCGTGGTGGGCATGACGCTCAGCCGCAGCCGCTTCCTGGCCGACGTGTTCAATCCCTTCATCGTGGCCTTCAACTCGATGCCGCGCATCGCCTTCGTGCCGCTCATCACCATGTTCTTCGGCCTGGGCCTTGCCTCCAAGGTGGTGACGTCATGGTTCGTGGTGTTCTTCCTGGTGTTCTTCAACACCTACAAGGGCGGACGCGCAGTAGAACGCGAACTGGTGGATTTCTGCCGCACGCTGGGCGGCTCGCCGCGCCAGATCCTGTGGCGCGTGCGCATCCCGACCGCGGCCGCGTGGACCTTCGCGGCCTTGCCGAATGCCATCAGCTTTGCGCTGATCGGCGTGGTGCTGGCGGAGTTCGTCGGCTCCACCACGGGCATGGGCTATCTGATGATCACCGCGCTGGCGACGCTGAACGCCACCGACATGTTCGCGGCGGTGACGCTGCTGTCCATCGTCGGCATCGCGCTGGTTTATTGTGTGACCTGGCTGGAACGCCGGCTGCTGCACTGGGCGCCGGAATTCCGAGAATAGATAAATCCCCCCCCGCAGCGCTGCGCGCTTCCCCCCAGGGGGCGCCGCTGCGGACCGGCGGAGCCGGATCCGCGCGGCCCTGATTGAGATAGAGCACTTTGGACGACTGACATGAACACGCTGCCGTATCTGCGCAACTTCGACCTGACGGGACAAGTCGCCCTGGTGACCGGCTCCGCCCGCGGGCTGGGCTTCTGTATCGCACGCGCATTGGCCGGCTGCGGCGCGCGCGTGCTGATCAACGGCCGCAACGCAGAAGCCGTCGCTGCCGCGGCGGCTGAATTGACCGCCGCCGGCCTGGATGCGCATGCGCTGCCTTTTGACATCAGCGACGACGCCGCCATGGAACGCGCTTTCCAGGACATAGACCGCGACCACCGCCGCCTGGACATCCTGGTGAACAACGTCGGCGCGCGCAACCGCAAGACGCTGCGCGACACCAGTCCCGCCGAGATCCGCGAGCTTATCGACACCGACATGGTCGCTGGCATGCTGCTGGCCAAGTTTGCCGCCGAGCGCATGGTGCGCCAGGGCAGCGGCCGCCTGATCGCCATCACCTCGGTGGTGGGCGAGCTGGCGCGCTCGGGCGATGCGGTCTATCCCGCGGCCAAGCAGGGGTTGACGGGCATGGTGCGCGCGCTGGCGGCAGAGTTCGGCGGCCACGGCATCACCAGCAACGCCATCGCGCCCGGCACCTTCGCCACCGAGACCAATGCCGCCATGGTGGCGGACCCCGATGTGGGCCCGCGCATCGCCACGCGCAATCCCATGGGACGCTGGGGCGAACCGGAGGAAATCGCGGGCGCCGCCGTATTCCTGGCGTCGCCCGCGGCGTCATATGTCAACGGGCACGTGCTGGTGGTGGACGGCGGCTTGTCGATTCAGTTCTGAAGCAGGGCGCTGGGCTGCGCATGCAGCCCAGCGGCGATCAGGTCGTCTCGTCCTGATACCAGACGCCTTCGGCCAGCATCATCTTCTGATGCCCGTGCCCGGCAGGCATCATCGGGAAGCAGTTCTCCTGCGCCGCGACCGCCACGTCCAGGAAGTAGGGGCCGTCATGCGCCAGGCATTCGGCGAGCGCGGCATCCAGCTTTGCCGGATCGTCCACGCGGGCCGCGCCCCAGCCGAAGGCGCGGGCCAACGCCACGAAGTCGGGCAGCGAGGCGTTGTAGCTGTGGCTGTAGCGCCCCCCGTGGATCAGCTCCTGCCATTGCCGCACCATGCCCATGTAGCCGTTGTTGCACAACACGACCTTGACGGGCGTCTGGTGCTGCATGGCGGTGGACAGTTCCTGGATGTTCATCAGCACCGACGCGTCACCGCTGACGCAGACCACGGTCTTGTCCGGATGGGCGACCTGCGCGCCGATGGCGGCGGGCACGCCATAGCCCATGGTGCCGGCGCCGCCGGAGGTCAGCCAGCGGTTGGGCTTGTCGAAGCGCAGGTACTGCGCGGCCCACATCTGGTGCTGGCCCACGTCGGTGGAAACGATGGCATCGCGGTCGGACAGCGCGTCGTTCAGGCGCGCCATCAGATGCTGCGGCAGGATCGCGTCGGCCGCCGGGGTATAGCCCAGGCAGTCCTGGGCGCGCCAGGCGTCGATACGCTTGTACCAGGGCGCCAGCCGCGCCGCGTCCATGGGTTCCTCGCCGAGTTCGGCGCGCAGCGCGCGCACCAGCGGCAGGCAGTCGCCCACCAGCGCCACGTCCACGCGCACCACCTTGTTGATGGAAGCCGGGTCGATGTCGATGTGGATCTTGCGCGCATGCGGGCAGAACTCCGACAGCTTGCCTGTGATGCGGTCATCGAAGCGGGCGCCGATGCAGACCACCAGGTCGGCGTTATGCATGGCCAGGTTGGCCTCGACCGTGCCGTGCATGCCCAGCATGCCGACGAACTGCGCGTCGGATGCGGGGAATGCGCCCAGGCCCATCAGGGTCAGGGTGCAGGGCGCGCCGGTGTGGCGCACCAGGTCGGTAAAGGCCTCGCAGGCCTCGGGGCCGGCGTTCACCAGCCCACCGCCGCCGTAGAAGATGGGGCGCTTGGCCTGCGCGATCAAGGCGGCGGCGCGACGCACGGCCGACTGCGGCAGCTTGGGCGCCAGCTTGCCCGCCTGGCGGCGTGCGCGCAGCGCGGCCAGCTTCTGTTGCGAGGGCACGGCATCATCGTCCGCGTCGCGAGGCACGGCCAGCTGCACGTCCTTGGGGAAATCCAGCAGCACCGGGCCGGGGCGGCCCTGGCGGGTCAGCTCAAAAGCGCGGGCCGTCACCGCTGCCACGTCGTCCACCGAACGGACCTGCGTATTCCATTTGGTCACGGAGCGCGAGATGCCGATGGCGTCGCACTCCTGGAAGGCGTCCGTGCCGATGGCGGCCGTGGCAACCTGGCCGCTGATACAGAGCACCGGGATCGAATCGCACATGGCATCCAGCAGGCCGGACGTGGTGTTGGCCATGCCCGGACCGGAAGTGACGAAGACCACGCCGGTGCGGCCGGTGCTGCGGGCATAGCCTTCGGCAGCATGCACGGCGGCCTGTTCGTGGCGTACCAGCACGTGGCGCAGGCGCGGCTCGGCGTACAGGGCGTCGTACAGCGGCAGCACCGCGCCGCCGGGGTACCCGAAAATGGTATCCACGCCACACGCGATCAGCGTATCGAGCAGAATTTTCGCCCCGTTGTCAGCGGGGCGTTCAGTGGCGGCAAGCGCGGCGGCGGCGGTGGGGTGCAGGCGATCGTTCATGCTATCTATCTTATTCGTAGATCGGAAGAATATTTATCTTCTTTTCCACGGATAACCGCTGAACGGAGTAAATTTATCTTTGATTTTAAGGAATCAAAGAAAATGAACCTGGACAAATTTGATCTCGCCATACTCAAGGTGCTGCAGGACAACGCGCGCGCCAGCCTGAACGACATCGGCGCGGCGGTGGGCCTGTCGTCCACGCCGTGCTGGAACCGCATCAAGCGCATGGAAAGCGCAGGCGTCATCCGCGGCTATACGGTGGACATCGATCCGGCCAGTCTGGGCTTCATGGACACAGTGATCGTCCACGTCACCCTGGAGAGCCACAGCGAGGAAACGCTGTACGAGTTCGGCCGGGCGCTGGCGCAGATACCCGAGGTCCTCGAAGCCTTCCTGGTCTCGGGCGACTACGACTATTACATCCGCATCGCCGTGCGCGACACCCGCGACTACGAACGGCTGCTGCGCGAACAGCTCTACCGCATCCCGGGCATCCGGCACAGCAAATCCTGCTTCGTGCTGCGCCGGTTGAAGGAAACCAAGCTGCCTTTGACGGGATTGGCGGAATAGGCTCCGCCCTAGCGCAGCACGAAATCCACCGGCACGGCGGGCTCGGGCAGAGGCCGCACGCCCAGGCCTTCCAGGAGGTCGATCTCGATCACCCGGGCCAGCGCCGACAGCGGCAGGTCGTTCTCGTCGGAGCCGAAGGGGTCTTCCAGTTCATCACCCACCGCGTCCAGGCCGAAGAAGGTGTAGGCCACGATGGTGACGGCCGCCGGCATCATGTATTCCAGCGTGCCCACCAGGCCGAAGGGCAGCAACAGGCAGAACAGCCAGGCCGTGCGATGCAGCAGCAGCGAATAGGCGAAGGGCGAGGGCGTGAACTTGATGCGCTCGCAAGCCGCCTGGATGGCGGCGCAGGCGGCCACGCGCTGGGTCAGGGCCTGGTACAGGATGTCGCTCAGCTCCCCGCGCCGCAGACAGGCCGCCAGGTCGCGGTTGATGGCCATGAGCAGGGCGTCGGGCACGTTGCGGCAGCCGTTGAGGGTCTCGGCCTCGTCCTGCTGCACCCAGGGGCGCGCGGCAGAAGCCATGTCTTCCTGACGCAGCCGCGCCGCCAGCGCGTAGCCGAAGCCGATGCAACGGCGCACGATGCGTTCCTGCACCGGGTTGGCGGTGCTGGCCGCCAGCAGCACCGCGCTTTCGCGCGCCAGGCTGCGCGCCTGCACGATCAGTTCGCCCCATTGCTTGCGCGCTTCCCACCAGCGGTCGTAGCAGACGTTGTTGCGAAAGCCCATGAACACGGACAGGGCCAGGCCGAACAGCGAGAACGGCACCGCCGACAGATGGGCGGGCGAGAACCATGCCTGGTGGTACATCCACACCACGAAGCAGGACAGCGCCGTGATGACGAGGATGCGGCTGAGGATCCGCGGGATGATGGACCCGCGCAAGACAAAGAACAAAGCCAGCGCGGAAGGACGCGGACGGACAATCATGGTGCTAACCGGAGGAACAAGGCGGCGCACACTATACGCCCATCAAGCTGTCAAAAACGCGCCGATATAATTCTGTTTCGTCTCACCGCCACTTCCATCGAGCAATGACCAACGAAGACACCCCGATCAAGCCCTGGTATGCCGTCCGCCGCTCCAAGCTGCACGGCAACGGCGTCTTCGCCGCGCGCAAGATTCCCGCGGGCACGCGCATCATCGAGTACGGCGGCGAACGCATCAGCGCCAAGGAAGCCGACCGCCGTCATCCGACCAATCCGGACGATCCCTTCCACACTTTCTTCTTCGCGCTGAGCTCCGGCCGCGTGATCGACGGCGGCGACCAGGGCAATGATGCGCGCTGGATCAACCATTCCTGCCAGCCCAACTGCGAAGCCCAGGAAGGCAAGCACGGCAAGCGCGTCTACATCGTCGCGCTGCAGGACATTCCGCGCGGCACCGAGCTGTCGTATGACTACGGCCTGGTGCTGGACGGCCGCATCACCAAGAAACTGAAGGAAGGCTACCGCTGCCTCTGCGGCACGCCGCCGTGCCGCGGCACCATGCTGGCGCTGCCGGCCAAGAAGAAAAAGAAAGCCGACGAGCCCGAGGCCGTCGAAGCCGGCGCCTGAGCATCAGCGGGGTCCGACCCCGCCCCGCCGAAGACCCCAGGCGCAGCAAGCGTATTCCGGCCCCAGCCCCGGACAGGCGTACAATCCCCAAGGTCGTTAACACGACATGCAGTACGTCTTCAGGGCGGGGTGTAATTCCCCACCGGCGGTATGCCATGCAATATGGCGAGCCCGCGAGCGCCCGGCGTCCTTCACGGACACCGGGGTCAGCAGATCTGGTGAGATGCCAGGGCCGACGGTCATAGTCCGGATGAGAGAAGATGTGCCGGCACAACGGTAGCACCGGGCGCACCCGCGCCCGGACTGCCGTATTGCGTTCGGCTGTCGAGTAGCCCTGAAACGTTTTTCGCCCCTTTCAACTTGCGAGAGCGTTTCAAATGTCCAACGTTACCCTTACCCCGCAGTCCCCCATCCCCAGCCTGGCTTCGCAGCCTTTTGCCGCCCGCTTGCAGCGCGCCCTGCATCATCTGCGCCTGGGCCGTCCCGTCATTCTCATGGACGATTTCGACCGCGAGAACGAAGCCGACCTGATCGTGGCCGCCGACAAGCTGACCGTGCCTGTGATGGCGCAGCTGATTCGCGACGGCAGCGGCATCGTCTGCCTGTGCCTGCCCGGCGAAACCCTGGACCGGCTTGAATTGCCCCCCATGGTCCAGCGCAACCAGAGCCGCTTTGCCACCGCCTTCACCGTTTCCATCGAAGCGCGCGAAGGAGTCAGCACCGGCGTGTCGGCCGTGGACCGCGTCACCACCATCCGCGCCGCCATTTCGCCGTCGGCGCAAAGCGATGACATCGTCAGCCCGGGCCATGTGTTCCCGCTGCGCGCCCAGCCGGGCGGCGTGCTGACCCGCCGCGGCCACACCGAAGGCTCGGTGGACCTGGCCATGCTGGCCGGCCTGCGCCCGGCCGGCGTACTGTGCGAACTGATGAATGCCGACGGCACGATGATGCGCGGCGCCGCGCTTGAGCGCTATGCCGCGCAGCACGGACTGGTGGCGCTGACCATCGCGGAACTGGCCGACCATCTGCAACAGCTGAAGGACGGCCAGGCCGAGGCGATCGACGACGAAGTGCTGGAGATGGCCGCGACGGTCTGATCTTGAGCAGGCGGCGCCGGAACCGGCGGCCGCCTTTTTTACCTACGCGTCCTGAGCGCCATGGCGACGACCATCGCCGCCAGCGCGCACGCGCCGCCCATCGCATACACCGCGCCATAGCCTTGCTCGCCGGCCAGCCAGCCCGCCGCCGGGCTGCTCAGTCCCAAAGCCACGTCCAGGAAGGCCACATACGCCCCCATGGCAGCGCCCCGGCTGGCCGCCGGCACGCGGCGCACGGCTTCCACGCCAAAAGCGGGGAATGCCAGCGAATAGCCCGCGCCCGTCAGCAGCGCGCCGGCATAGGCCCATGCCGGCGTGGTTCCGGCCCAGATCAGCCACTGCCCCGCCGCTTCAATCAGCACGCACACCAGCGCCACGCGTGCGCCGCCCAGCTTGTCCGGCAGGCCGGCAAAGAACACCCGCGCCAGGATGAAGCCCACGCCGAACGCAGTGAACATCCACGCTGCGCCATCCCAACCACGCTGCGAAAACAGCAGGCTGACGAACGCAGTGATCACGCCAAAGCCGACGCTGGCCAGCGCCAGGCCCGCGCCGGGCAGCAGCACCAGACCCAGCACTTTGTAGAAAGGCGTACGCACGCCGCCTGCCGCACGCACCCCGCGCAAAGGCAGCACCAGCGCCAGGGCCGCCAGGGGAATCAGCGCCGTGGCCCAGGCGATGCCCGCAAAGCCCGTGACGCCGTAGAGCCGCATGCCGGCGGGCGCGCCCAGCGCATAGGCGGCGTAGATCGCCACGCCGACCCAGGCCATCACGCGGCCCGCGTTCTGCGGCCCCACGCGGCCCACGCCCCAACTCAGGGCGCCGGTGACGATCAGGCTTTCGGCGCAGCCCATCAGCGCGCGTCCGGCCAAGAGCGCGGCCAGCGCCGCCTGCGGCCGCGCCGACAGGTCATCGGCCAGCAGATAGAACAGGCCCGCGATGGAGCCCAGCACAAAACCGCCCACCACCGCGCGCTTGGCGCCGCGGCGGTCGGCAAGCGAGCCCGCATAGGCGCGCGACAACAGGGCGGCGGCGAACTGCAGGCCGGCCACCACCCCGACCACCAGCGCGCCCAGCGCCAGCGTGCCGTCCACATACAGAGGCAGCACCGGCATGGGCAGGCCAATCATGAAGAACCCGACGAATACCGCCAGCGCGAGCGGCAGCACTTGCGCGAAGACAGAGCGCACGGGCCCCTGGGCCGCGGGCATGGCCCCGGCCGTCGATGAATGCGACATTGAATTTCCTTAAGTGAGAGATGCGCAAACCGGAACCAGTTTGAAAACCGCCGATGGCATAATCCCCGTGTGCGGGCGATGAACCGGATTGCCTGCTGGAAATTTTATGAGCCATTGCTCATATTCGATACTCGCCTTTCACAGTACCCATGACCGCCATCCCACAGCCCCGGAAATCGCCGCGCCAGCTCAGATCCCAGCACACCGTAGAGACGATTTTGCAAGCCACGGCTCGCGTTCTGGCCACCCACGGCTATGCGGGCACCAATACCAATCTGATCGCGGAAACGGCCGGCGTCAGCGTCGGCTCGCTGTATCAGTACTTCCCCAACAAGAACGCCCTGATCGCGGCGCTGCACAACCGCCACGACAACCAGATGCTGGACGTCATCGACTCGGTCCTGGACAGCAATCCCGCGGCCACGCTGCGCGAGCGCGTCGCGGCCATCGTCGAGGCGATGCTGCACGCCCACCTGCTGGAACCCGCGCTGCACCGCGTGCTGGAAAGGGAGTTTCCGCTGTTCGACCAGCCGCACGAACACAGCCGCGCGGACCAGGATATCCACAGGCGCATGCGCCACCTTCTGGAACTGCATCGCGCCGAAATCGCGCAGCAGGACCGGGATCTGGCGACCTATGTGGTGTTGCGCATCATGGAGTCACTGGTGCATGCCGCGGCGCTGGAACCGCCCGCGGGATTCTCGACGCAGCAGTTGGAACAGGCCGTGGTCAACGCGGTGATGGGATACCTGGGCGAACCCGCCGCGCGCCGCGCGCCGCCGAAGGCAGCGAAGGCAGCAAAGGCAGCGAAAACGGCGCGCAGCTAGCCGCGCCATGGTTCGGGACGGTCAGCGTCCCGGTTCGCGGGCCATCTGCGCCAGGCAGTCGGCGGCGCTGCCCGTGACGATGCGGGCGCTGCACGCCAGCATCAGATTCAGGTTCAGGCCGAAGTCTTCCACGGTGTAGCCCTCGGCATCGACCATGCGCGATGCGCCGTCGTCTGCCGCAGCCCCCACCGCCACCTGATCGATCAACGAGCCTGCCTGGCCGGTGTAAGCCCATACCGGCTTGCCGCAGGCGATGGCGTAGCCGACTTCAAATGCCGTGCCCGAATCGGGTTCGGCGCCGCGAAACGGATTGAGGTTCGCCATCACCATGTCCGCGCGCCGGATGAGCGCGACGTTCTCGCGATAGATCCATTGGGCCAGCGCCTGGCCGGACAAGCCCTGCGGCGCTTCATTGTCCAGCGGAAACAGGCCGTCGAAACCGTAGGTGGCGCACAGCGCCTTCAAGCGTTTGCCGTGCGCCGCCGCATCAGGCAGGAACACGTCGAAACCCGCCAGATATACGCTGCGCATCATGGTTACTCCGGATCGGAAACGTTGAAGGCTTCGCCGGTGGCGAAGAAGGAGCCGCCCGCCACGTAATGGACCGAACGGCGCTCGTCGTCGGGGAAATGCCAGCGATTGCCGGAAAACACTTCAGGCGCGGCCCACGCGGCCACGACTTCGCCGATGAAGAGGTCGTAGGCCTGCTGGTTGTGCGGTTCGGGCACGACGCGGCATTCCAGCCAGCCCAGGCAACCGCTGATGAGCGGCGCGCCGATCTTGCTGGCGGGGAAGGTCGTCAGGCCGCTGGCCTGGAATTTGTCTTCGTCGCGCCCGGAATCGGTGCCCACCCGCAGCGTGGCGCGGGCCTGCGCGCGCGACGGGATGCACAGCGCGAATTCGCCCGACGCCTCGATCAGACCGCGCGTGTAGGTGTTCTTGTCCACCACCACCAGCATCTTGGGCGGACTGAAGTCCAGGGGCATGGCCCAGGCGGCCGCCATGACGTTGCGCGCATCGCCATGGGCGCTGGTCACCAGCACCGTGGGGCCGTGGTTCAGCAGCAGATAGGCGCGGGACAGGTCTACGGGTTCGATGCTGGACATGCGGCGCTTCCTAGAACATGCCGTTCTTGTTGGCGGGGTTCTCGGGGATTTCCTGGCTCACGTCCCAGTGTTCCACGATCTTGCCGTCTTCCACGCGGAAGATGTCCATTACGGCCTGACCCCGGTCTTCCGGCGAATCGCGCCACAGGTTGTGGATCAGCACCAGGTCGCCCTCGGCGATCACGCGCTTGATTTCAACGATGGACTGCGGATGCTGCTCGAAATAGGCGGGAAAGAAATCCACCAGCGGACCAACGCCATCCTGCATATAGGGGTTGTGCTGGACGTAGTTCGGGCTGACGTACAGGCGCACCGCCTCGTCGACGTCGCGGTCCTGGAACATCATGCGAAAGAACGCCACCACGAGGTCCTTGTTGGACTGGGGTGCGGCCGCGCTAGCCGGCGCGGCTGCCAGACAGGTGGCGGCAACCAGCAGACATAGGGCCAACGATTTCAACTTCATACGCATACGGGGCAAACTCAGGTGTCGGAACGCCGGCTGGCGGTGCGCCAGTTTACAAACAAAAACATGGATTCCGGGCCTAGGCCCCCAATGGAAAAGGGCCTCTTGCCGAGGCCCTTCGTGATCCGCCGAGGGCCGGGGTCAGTAGCCGACGGTATAGCGGCGACGCGAATGCTTGGGCGTCTCGAGTTCATCGACCAGCGCAATGGCATAGTCTTCCATCGAGATCCAGCTCTTGCCTTCGTCATCGGCCAGCAGGGTGTCATCGCCCAAACGGAACTGGCCGGTGCGCTCGCCCGGCTCGAACAGCGCCGAAGGCGACAGGAAGGTCCAGTTCAGCACTTTTTCATGGCGCAGCGTGTCCAGGAACACCACGCCGGCGCGCGCCTCGGGCTTGTAGGCATCGGGGAATTCGGGGGTGTCGATCAGCATCTTGCCGGGGGCAACCAGCAGGCTGCCCGCGCCGCCGACCACGAGCAGGCGCGGCACGCCCGCGTCCTTCACGGCGCTCAGGAGCGGCTTGGCGTCCGACGATACGAAGCGCGACGCGCTGATCACGGCGTCGTGCCCCTTCAGCAACGAGGTCAGCGCTTCGGGATCGGTGGCGTCGCCCTGCTTGATGGTCAGGCCGAGCTGCGGATTCACGTCGGACAGGTTGCGGGCGATGCCCGTGACCTGGTGGCCGCGCTTGAGCAATTCGTCCGCCACGCGCGAACCCACGCGGCCGGTGATTCCGATCAATGCAACTTTCATGGTCTTGCTCCTTGGGTAGGGGAGCCAGAGCCGCCGCAACTTGCGGCGCAACGCTCCGGCTCAGGCAAAGCCATACTATTCGTACAAATCCGATCAAAAAACCCGTAAAACCGGATGAGTTTTTTGCAATTTATGCACCAATACCTGGCAAACCCGCCCGGAACGAACCGAAGAGGCAGCCCTGCCGGCGTCTTCGCCGCCGTCAGGCCAGTGTGCTCCCGGCGGGCCCGCTTGAACAGGGGGCCGCCAGACAGGGCGGCGTTCAGGCCGCGGCGCGCTGCGCCTGATAGACCTGCAGATGCGCGTAAGCCGTGCGCAGGTAGGTCGCGTCCACGCCCAGGGTGCGGGCACGCCGCACCATGTCGCCGACGATGTGGTCGGCCTCCACCGGCAGTCCCTGGCTCAGGTCGCGGAACATCGACGCGGTGACGGGCTGGGTACGGTCGGTAATCAGCTTGCGCGCCGAGGCGTCAGCCTCCGGCCGCACGGCGTGGCCCGACGCGGCGGCAACGGCCTGCGATTCCTGCAGCAGCCCGCTCATGATGTCGATGCCGTCGTCGGTAGAGGCAATCTGCCCGACCGAGCCGCGCATCAGGCAGGTGGCTGCGGCCAGCGTGGTCAGGAACACGTATTTTTCCCAGATGTCCTGGTAGATGTCGGTGCTCAGGCGGCTGACGTATTCGCCGCCGGCCAGGGCCTGTTCCAGCGCGACGCAGCGTTCGCTGCGGGCGGGGCCGGCGCGCTCGCCGAAGACGATGTTGGCGTACTTGCCCAGATGCACCACTTCGCCCTCGGGGCCCAGGGTGGCGTTGATCTGGCACAGTCCGCCCAGCACACGATGCGGTTCGAATTCGCGGTCCAGCACGTCGTACTGCAGCACGCCGTTCATGATGGGCAGCACGGCGGTATCGGGCCCGACCGCGGGACGGATGGCCTCGATGGCGCTGGCCAGGTCATAGGCCTTGCAGCTCAGCACCACCACGTCGTAGCTGCCTTGCAGGGTCTGTTGCGTGACCAGCTGCGGCTGCAGCGTGGCATCGCCCAGCGGGCTCTTGATGCGCAGGCCCTGTTCGCGGATCCGCGCGGCGCGCGGCTCGCGCACCAGGAAGGTCACGTCCGCGCCCGCCTGGGCCGCCCGTCCGCCAAAGTAGCCGCCGGTGCCGCCGGCGCCCAAGAACAAAATCCGCATGCCTGTCTCTCCTTGTAGGCCGCCCGCCGTCTGCGCGGGCTCATGGCGGAATTATGCGCCTTGCGGGGGGAGCGGGTGTTCGTGCTCCTGCCAGGCTTGGTAACCGCCGCGCAAGGCCCAGGTCTTGGGGTAGCCCGCGGCGCGCAGCCGCGACGCCAGCAGCGCGGCCGACACCTCGTTGGGGCAGGCGCAGTACACGACGATGTCGGATTCCAGCGCCTGGGCATCCAACCGGGGCAAGGGCGCTTTCAGGTCCACGGCGATGGCGCCGGGGATGCGCTGCTCTTCGCGCACCGCCTCGGGGCGCACATCGAACACCAGCGCATTGCGGCCGTCCTGGCGCCACTGCATCAGCTCGTCCACCGAGAGGCGCGGAATCACGCGCAGGCTGCGCAGCAGGATCCGGCGCCGCAGGAAGCGCGCCAGGATGTACAGCGCCAGCACCGCCGCCAGCACGCCCAGCCCCATCGCACCGTAGGTGCCGAGGATTTCCAACACGTCGTTCACGACGTTGTGGAACAGGCCGCCCAGCAGCAGGGCCGAACCCGACCAGATCAGGGAGCCCACGATGTCGTAGCCCAGGAAACGGCGGTAGGGCGTACCCGTCAGGCCCGCCATCACGGTGGACAACGCCCCCGCGCCAGGCAGGAACTTGCACACCAGCAGCGCGCGCACGCCGATGCGCAGGTACAGGCGCTGCGTCTGCCGGATGCAGGAGTCCTGCGACAGCGACATCTTGCAGATCACGCCCAACAGGCGCGAGCCGTAGCGCTGGCCGGCCACGTACCAAAGGCTGTCGGCCAGCAGGCAGGCGACCGTAGCCGCCATCCAGGGCACGAGCCACCCACCCGCGCCGGCCAGAGCGCCGGCGGCAATCAGCATGGGATAGGCGGGCACCGGCAGGCCGGCCTGCTCGACCAGCACGTTGGCGAACACCAGCCACCCGCCGTACTGTTCCAGCAGCAGTTGTATATCTTGCATGGGGTCTTCCAGCTTGCCACGCCACGCGCGCGGCTCATGCCTGGGATTTTAGGCGCGCGGGCCCTGGATCGGGGTGTGGGCAGCCGCAACGGCCCGTTCCATGCATCGAATTTCGTTCAGTCTGGGCTGGACGGTTCAAATCGCCGCGCATTCAGCCCATCTCGCTGGCAAGGAGTCGTGATGGACGAGCCAGCGGTTGATGCCCGGATCGATCCAATCCAGGACCTCCTGGATATCGCCATGGATATCCTTCACCGAAGGCTCTACCCACAGCAGCGGTTCATGGTGCATGACCCGGTTGCGCAAATCCCGAATGCGGTTCAGGGACGAACTGATCGGGCCACGTCGGCGCTTGGCTTTCGGACAGGTGGGAAAGGCCAGGAGGAGGCGCCCCCATAACGTGCGCCCATGCTGGGCATTGAACAGCCGCGTCCACGATCCAAAAGTCAATTCGGCAACGGTCTTGTCAGTAGTGACGCGTTCCCGGCGTCGCTGGATCTTGATCCCCGCGTCTCCCACCGCCACGTGCAGCCACTCGAACTCAGGGGAGGGCAGACCATTCCACCAGTCGGCGCTTCCCATCGACCTGCTCAGGCTTCGATGGACGGCGTTGCGAAGAACGATCTCCATTGTCTACAAGGCGGGCATCAGCGCCTGCGCCAACCGGACATTGTGATCGTAGGCAACGGCCGCCCGCAACGCGTCTCCGCCATAGCTGTTCAGATAGCGCCCCATTCGCGGGGCGGAGAACACCGTTTCCCGCAGTTTCCATTCCATTAGTCCTATTCTCCCCTTCCAAGCAGGGCGCTCCTGCACACATCGCCGAAAGCTTGGTTGAAAGTCATGCTCAAAAACGGTACAGTCAACGCGCTGCCCTAGAAAAGCCACTCCCAGATGTGAATGCTGGTGATGCAACTAGGTCCGAACGATGGCCCCACTTCGGTGGGGCCTCCCTATTTGTGCGACCGATACGTCAAGTCGGCCCGCACCGCCGCCACTCTCTCAGACTGGCGTGTACCTGCCCGCTCTGTTTCCTTCGCCAGTGTGCAAACAGAGTTCAAGGCCCAATAATGAAGCGTCGCCAGGATTCTTGCCCCCTGCCCAGATGAAATTTCAGACTCCCTGAACTTTGACCTGGTTACGCACTCTGTCCACCCCTTGGCAGACACGCACCGCTCTGGTGCCACCAATCCCCGCCAGGGTGCCTATAATCCTGCCCGGCCATCAGGTTTCCCCGACTTGTCGCGGGAATGCCCCATGGCATACAACTTGCTTCGCCAGGGCTGGCTGCGAACCCGACCATTCGGATGGGGCGCGTCGCCTGGCGCTCCCCATCCGATGACCGATCCCACGCCCTCGTTTCCGTACGCTAGTCCCGGCACGCCTGCCGGCGGCGGCCATATGGAACGGGGCCGCGGCCGCGCGCGCGCCAGCCGCGCGCGGGCCAGCGCGCATCGCCTCCAATTCCCATCCCTTTCCCTCCCTTCGCAGGAGTCACCCGCATGAAAGCCTCTTCCACCCCGTCCGTCGCCGGCATCGCCCGCCGCGGCCTGCTCAAGCTGGCCGCGGCCGCCGCCGGCGCGCTGATGTTCTCGGGCGCCGCCCTGGCCCAGGCGCCCGCCAAGACCAAGGTCGCCGCCATCTACACGGTGCCGGTCGAACAGCAATGGGTGTCGCGCATCCACAAGGCGCTGGTCGCGGCCCGCGATCGCGGCGAGATCGAATACACGTTCTCGGAAAACGTCACCAACGCCGACTACGAGCGCGTGATGCGCCAGTACGCGGAACAAGGCAACAAGCTGGTGGTGGGCGAGGCCTTCGCCGTGGAAGCCGCCGCCCGCAAGGTGGCCAAGGACTATCCGCAGACCGCTTTCCTGATGGGCTCCTCGGGCAAGCCGCAGCAGCCCAACTTCTCGGTGTTCGACAACTACATCCAGGAACCCGCCTACCTGACCGGCATGATCGCCGGCGGCATGAGCAAGACGGGCAAGATCGGCCTGGTGGGCGGCTACCCCATTCCTGAAGTGAACCGCCTGATGCACGCCTTCATCGAAGGCGCCAAGGAAGTGAATCCGCAGGCCGAATTCACCGTGACCTTCATCGGTTCCTGGTTCGATCCCCCGAAGGCCAAGGAAGCCGCCTTCGCCATGATCGACAAGGGCGCGGACGTGCTCTACGCCGAGCGCTTCGGCGTCTCGGACGCGGCCAAGGAACGCGGCAAGCTGGCCATCGGCAACGTCATCGACACGCAGCAGCAGTATCCGGACACCGTGGTCGCCTCGGCGCTGTGGAGCATGGAACCCACCATCGAGGAAGCGCTCAAGCAGGTGCGCGCCGGCACGTTCAAGGCCGACGACTACGGCCAGTACTCGCTGATGAAGCACAAGGGTTCCTCGCTGGCGCCGCTGGGCACCTTCGAAAGCAAGATTCCCGCCGACCTGATGGCCAAGGTCCAGGCCAAGCAGAAGGCCATCCTGGACGGCAGCTTCAGCGTCAAGGTCAACGACAAAGAACCCAAGTCCTCGGCACGATGAACCACGCGCCTCTCGCCCTGCAACTGACGGGGATCACCAAACGCTTTGGCAGCCTCACGGCCAACGACGACATATCGCTCACGCTGCGCCAGGGCGAAGTGTTGGCCTTGCTGGGCGAGAACGGCGCCGGCAAATCGACTCTGGTGTCGATCCTGTTCGGCCATTACGTGGCCGACGCCGGCAACATCGAAGTCTTCGGCCAGGCCTTGCCGGCCGGCCGGCCCGACGCCGCGCTGGCGGCCGGGGTCGGCATGGTGCATCAGCACTTCACGCTGGCCGACAACCTGACCGTGCTGGACAACATCATGGTCGGCACGGAATCGCTGTGGAAGCTGGCGTCCGGCCGCGGCAAGGCGCGCCAGCGCCTGGTTGAACTCGGCCAACGCTTCGGCCTGGGCGTGGACCCGGACGCGCGCGTCGGCACGCTGTCGGTCGGCGAGAAGCAGCGAGTCGAGATCCTGAAGGCGCTGTACCGCGGCGCGCGCGTCCTGATCCTGGACGAGCCGACCGCGGTGCTCACGCCGCAGGAAGTGCAGGACCTCTTTGCCACCCTGCGCGGCTTCGTCGATGAAGGCCTGGCCGTGATCTTCATCTCGCACAAGCTCGACGAAGTCATGGCGGTGTCGGGCCGCGTGGCGGTGCTTCGCCAGGGCAAGCTGGTGGCCGAGCGGGAAACCGCCAGCACCAGCCCGGCCGAATTGGCCGAGCTGATGGTGGGCCGCAAGGTCGTCATGCCGCACGCCGAAGCCGTGGCCGCGGCCGAGCAGGCCGCGCCCGTAGTGACCTTGTCTCAAGTGACCGTGCGCGACGGTCGCGACGGGGCGACGCGCCTGGACAGCCTGGACCTGGTTGTCCACAAGCACGAAATCGTGGCGATCGCAGGCGTGGCCGGCAACGGCCAGCAGGCGCTGGTGTCGGTGCTGACCGGCCTGCGCCAGCCCACCGACGGCACCATCCGCCTGGGCCCCGAGCATGCGGCGGCGCCCACGACGCCGGCCGGCTGGACCGCGGCCCACGTCGGCCGCATCCCTGAAGACCGCCACGGCGAAGGCGTGATCGGCGACAGCCCCTTGTGGGAAAACGCCATTGTCGAAGACCTGAAGGACCCGCGCTTCGCGCGTTGGGGCCTGATCCGGGCGCGTGCCGGCAAAGCCTATGCCCAGGCCCTGGCCAAGCAGTTCGACGTGCGGGCCGCGTCGCTGGACGTACGCACCCGCAGCCTGTCCGGGGGCAACATGCAGAAGCTGATCCTGGGCCGCACGCTGGCGCGCGAACCGCGCTTCATCGTGGCCGACCAGCCCACCTGGGGCCTGGACATCGGCGCCGTCGCCTACGTGCGCGAGCAGCTCCTGGCGGCGCGCACCCGTGGCGCAGGCGTCCTGCTGGTATCCGAGGACCTGGAAGAGATCTTCGCGCTGGCCGACCGCATCGCCGTGCTGTGCGGCGGCAAGCTGATCGCCGTGAAGCCGGTGTCCGAATGGACGCCCGCCACGGTGGGCCTGGCCATGACGGGCACGCAGGGATGAAAACCCGCTGCGTCCCGCGCGTCTCCACTACCTATCGAGCATTACTCGCATGAAACTGATCCTGGAACGCCGCCCGGAGCCCAGCCGCCTGGCGCTGGCCCTGGCGCCCTTCGCGGCCATCGCCTTCACGCTGGCGGTCTGCACCCTGCTGGTGGCCTGGGCTGGCGCCCCCGTGGGCCGCACCTATGCCTTGCTGTTCGAAGGCGCGTTCGGCTCGCGCTTTGCGCTGTCCGAAACGCTGACCCGCGCCACTCCGCTGATGCTGACCGGCCTGGCCTGTGCAGTGGCATTCCGCGCGCGCTTCTACAACATCGGCGCCGAGGGCCAGCTATATCTGGGCGCACTGGCCGCGGTGGCGGTGGGCGGCCTGCATGACGGCACCGGCTTCGACCTGCCCGTGCCCGCGCTGTTTGCCGGCATGATGCTGGCGGCAGCCCTGGCCGGCGCCTTGCTGCTGCTGATCCCCGCCATTCTCAAGACCCGGCTGGGCGTGGATGAAGTGGTGACCACGCTGCTGGGCAACTTCATCGTGCTGCTGTTCGTGTCGATGATGCTGGACGGCCCCATGAAGGATCCCATGGCCATGGGCTGGCCGCAGTCCGTGGCGCTCAACGGCGACCTGGAGCTCGGCAAGCTGATCGAGCGCACCCGCGCCCATACCGGCCTCTTGTGGGCGGCCGGCCTGGCGCTGGGGCTGTGGCTGCTGAATCGCTACACCGTGTTCGGCTTCCAGATGCGCGCGGTCGGCGCCAACGCGCACGCCTCGCGCTTCCTGGGCTTGCCGGTGAACCGTGTGATGCTGGGCACCGCCATGCTGTCGGGCGCGCTGGCCGGCCTGGCCGGCGCGATCGAAGTGGCCGGCCGCACCGGCTACGTCACGCTCGACATGTCGCCGGGCTATGGCTACACCGGCGTGGTGGTCGCCATGCTGGCCGGCCTGCATCCTCTGGGCGTGATCCTGGCCAGCCTGTTCGTGGCCGGCATGCTGGTGGGCGCGGACAGCATGAGCCGCGCCATCGCGGTGCCGAACTACATCGCCGACGTCATCGTCGCCACTTCGTTGCTCGCCATGCTGGTCGCGACGCTATTTGCGCAGTACCGTCTGCGCCGCAACCGGGCCTGAGGAGCGCGCCATGGAATGGATGGATCTGATGAGCTCGTCGGCGTTCTGGGTGGCGGTACTGCGCCTGGCGACGCCGCTGATACTGGGCACGCTGGGCGTGCTGCTGTGCGAGCGCGCGGGCGTGCTGAACCTGGGCATCGAAGGCATCATGGCCGCCGGCGCCTTCACCGGCTGGCTGGTGGTGTACCTGGGCGCGCCGCTCTACGTGGGCGTGCTTGCAGCCGCGTTTGCGGGCGCCGTGTTCGGCCTGCTGCACGCCGTGCTGACCGTGCCGCTGGGCCTGTCGCAGCACGTGTCCGGCCTGGGCGTGACGCTGCTGGCCACCAGCCTGAGCTACTTCGCGTACCGCGTCACGTTTCCCAGCGTGAACACGCCGCCCACGATCACGCCGTTTGCGGAAATGAAGTTCCTGGACGGCATTCCGCTCATCGGGCCGGTGCTGGCGGGGCAGACGCCCATGACCTTGCTGGCCCTGGCCGCGGTGCCGATACTGGCCTGGGTGCTGAACCGCACGCCCGTCGGCCTGGCGATCCGCATGGTGGGCGAAAACCCGGCCGCGGCCGAAGGGCAGGGCCTGTCGGTGACGCGCCTGCGCATGGGCGCCATCGTGGCAGGCTCCGCACTGATGGGCGTGGCCGGCAGCTTCCTGACGCTGGCGGCGTTCAACGCCTTCTTCTTCAACATGGTCAACGGCCGCGGCTGGGTTTGCGTGGCGCTGGTGGTGTTCGCGTCGTGGCGGCCCGGCAAGGCGCTGCTGGGCGCGCTGATCTTCGCCTTCTTCGACGCGCTGCAATTGCGCATGCAGCAAGGCGGCGCAGCGCTGCCCGGCCTGCCGGAGTTGCCGTACCAGGTCTATTTGATGCTGCCCTACGTCCTGTCCATCCTCGCCCTGGTGGTGATGGCGCGCCGCGCCGCCTACCCGCAAGCCCTGATGAAGCCCTACCGTAAAGGTGAGCGCTGAAGGCTGCGCGCAGTACCATGAACAACAGAAACCTTCCGCAAGGAATTCCATGCTCGATCTGATTCTTAGACACTGCACGCTGCCCGATGGCCGCCAGAACATCGACATTGGCATCGCCAATGGCCGTATCGTGGCGCTGGAACCGGCGCTGAAGGCCGAGGCCGCGCAGACCGTGGACGCGGCGGGCCAGCTGGTGGCGCCGCCTTTCGTCGACGCGCACTTCCATATGGACTCCACGCTGTCCTTCGGACTGCCGCGCGTGAATCAGTCCGGCACGCTGCTGGAAGGCATCGCGCTGTGGGGCGAGCTCAAGCCGCTGTTGACGCAGGAAGCGCTGGTCGAGCGCGCGCTGGCCTATTGCGACTGGGCCGTGGCGCGCGGCCTGCTGGCCATCCGCTCGCATGTGGACGTGTGCGATCCGCGCCTCCTGGCCACGGAAGCGTTGCTGCACGTGCGCGAGAAGGTCAAACCCTACCTGGACCTGCAACTGGTCGCCTTCCCGCAGGACGGCGTCTTGCGCGCCCCCGGCGCCCTGGACAACCTCAAGCGCGCGCTGGACATGGGCGTGGATGTGGTGGGCGGCATTCCGCACTTCGAACGCACCATGCAGGACGGCGCGGAATCGGTGCGCATCCTGTGCGAACTGGCGGCCGAACGCGGCCTGCGCGTGGACATGCACTGCGATGAAAGCGACGACCCGCTCTCGCGCCACATCGAGACGCTGGCGTACCATACGCAGCGCCTGGGCCTGCAAGGCCGCGTGACAGGCTCGCACCTGACGTCCATGCACTCCATGGACAACTACTACGTCTCCAAGCTGATTCCGCTGATGCGCGAAGCCGGCGTGTCCGCCATCGCCAACCCGCTGATCAACATCACGCTGCAAGGCCGCCACGACACCTATCCGAAGCGCCGCGGCATGACGCGCGTGCCCGAGCTGCTGGCCGCTGGCGTGCCCGTGGCTTTCGGCCATGACTGCGTGATGGACCCCTGGTACAGCCTGGGTTCGGGCGACATGCTGGAAGTGGCGCACATGGGCCTGCACGTGGCCCAGATGACGGGCCAGGACGCCATGCGCGCCTGTTTCGAAGCCGTCACCACCACGCCGGCCAGGATCCTGGGCCTGGACGAGACCGGCCTGGCCGTCGGCAAGCGCGCCGATCTGGTGCTGCTGCAGGCGCGCGACGCCGTCGAGGCGCTGCGCCTGCGCGCCACCCGCCTGATGGTGCTGCGCGCGGGGCAGGTAGTGGCGACCACGCCGCCCGCCACCGCCACCCTGAACCTGCCAGGCCGTCCGAGCCAGGTCAGCTTCCAGACGCCGGCCCGCTGAGCGCGTCGGGCGCGGCGCTCACACCGCCGCGCCTTACTTCAGCGGCATGCAGATACGCGTCTGCAATTGCGCCGGCGGCGTGGTGCGCGGATCGTTCAGGTACTGCTCGAACATGGGAAAGTCCGCCGGCACCTCGCCGCTGGCCGGCAGCCATTGCGAGAACATCCAGTTGTAGGCCTTGTCCATCTCGTTATAGGGCCCGGTGTACGTCAGGATGGCGCAACGGCCTTCCGGAATCTCGAAGCGCTCCAGCTCGCCGCCCAGGTCGGCGTCCGGCGCCACCGACATGCCGGCCATGGACCGCAGCTGACTCGCAGGTACCTGCTCGGGGTCGTCGAAATACACGCCGTAGCCGATGGACTCCGGCTGCGCGATGCCGCGGCTGACGGCCAGCATGAAGGCGCGCGCGAACAGCGGGCCGATTTCCTGATAGCTGCCGCGATGCGACAGGACCGCCAGCGTCGCGCCCGGAAAGGTTTCGATCTTGATGGGATACATGCCTAGCTCCTGTGGGTCGAAGGGACGGGAGCGGACAGCCCGGTAGCGCCCCGGCGATATGCCGAAGGTCGCGCCGAATGCCCGGTTGAACGCTGCGTCCGACTCATAGCCGGCGCGCTGCGCCACCTCGCGCAAGGAAGCCTCGGAATTCCCCAACGCCACCGCCGCGCGGTGCATGCGGATGCGCTGCACGGTGGCGTTCACCGTCTCTCCCATCATGGCGCGGTAGACGCGATGGAAGTGGTACGGCGACAGGCAGGCCAGCTCGGCCAGCCGGTACAGGTCCGGATCGGCGTCGGGGTGGCTCGCCAGCCAGCGCAGGACGGGTTCCAGGCGCTGGCCATAGTGGTTCAGGGTTGCAGGCTTCATGCGGTCTCCTTGGAGAGCAATGTAGCGGGCCGGCCTTTGCAGATTTTGCGCTTTTTGCCCGCCCCCGGGGCAGGAGGCCGTCAGCGCCCGATCTCCCGGTTCCAGCGCGCGTTGAACGCGGGCCGGGTCTCGTTGATCTGATCCCAGTTCGGTATCTTGGCGTTCGACATATAACCCTGGAATCGCTGCAGCGCGTCCGCGTGGCCCGCTGGCGCCAGCACATTGCGATTGGACGGGAAATGCCCGCCCATCTCCAGCGCCTTCGCTTGCGCCTGCTCGGACAGCAGGTACAGCGCCAGCTTCTGCGACAGCTCCGGTTCGCTATTGCCGGCGACCACGCACTCGCCCACCATCAGGATCATCGAGCCCTCCCTGGGCTGCGCATATTCCACGTGCACGCCGCGCTTCTTCAGGCGGGTGATGGCCGTGGGTGTCCAGGGAAATAGCACCGCCTCGTCGGCCTGCACCATGTCGGCCAGGCGCGCTGAATCCGGCAGGTATGCACGCACGTTCGGGCCGACCACAGCCGGCCAGTGCGCGAAGCCCGGTCCATAGTTCTGATCGTCGCCGCCCAGGATGCGGTTGATCATCAGGAACGCGTGCAGACCGAAGGTGCTGCTCGAAGCCGACTGGACCACGACCTGGCCCCGGTACTTCGGATCGGCGAGGTCCATCCACGACGTCGGCGGCGCCCAGCCCCGCTCGGCGAACACCTTGGTGTTGTAGCCCAGGCCAGTCATGCCGATGTCGATGCCCGCGGCCATGCGGTCCTTCTTCAGGGCGGTGGGGTACAGCTCCTTCAGCACCGGATCTTCGTTGAGCTGCGTGCACAATCCCATGGAAATCGCGCGCGCCATGACGCCGTCGTCCAGGAACATGAGATGCAGCCGCGGCTTGCCCTTGTCGGCCTGGGCGCGCGCCAGCACCTCGGTCGACATGCCCGGCACCACCACGATCCTGACGTTGTGGGCGCGCTCGAAATCCGGAAATACGTACTGCGAGAACGCGCGCGCCATGTCGCCGCCGTTCATGCCCACGTACAGCGTGGTCTGCTGCGCCGCGGCCCCGGCCGACAACAGCACCGCCAGAGCCGCGCCCAGCAGCCGCCTGCCTGCGCCCAGGCGGCGCTGCCCATCTTGTTTGTTACGCGTCATAGAGTCTCCTGCATGGGCTCATGCGACCTCGCCAACCGGCGCGCCAACGAAAAAAGCCTGGCACGCTACCGTATCCAGGCTTTTTCTCATGGGCCGCCGAACCGTTCAGTTCGGGTAGGTTCCGGGCAGCAGGATGCTGCGGTCGCCGGGCTCGATCGAGCGACGGCCGCACAGCGCCATCGTCGTATCCATTTCCTTGTACAGGATCTCCAGCACGCGGGTCACGCCGGCCTGGCCATAGGCCCCCAGGCCGTAAAGGAAGGCGCGGCCGATCATGGCGCCGCGCGCGCCCAGCGCCACGGCCTTCAGGATGTCCTGGCCGGAACGCACGCCGCCGTCCATCCACACTTCGATCTTCGAACCCACGGCGTCGGCGATCGAAGGCAGGGCGGCGATGGACGACATGGCGCCGTCAAGCTGGCGCCCGCCGTGGTTGCTGACGATGAGCGCGTCGGCGCCGCTATTGGCGGCCAGCTGCGCGTCCTCGACATCCAGGATGCCCTTGATGATGAGCTTGCCGCCCCAACGCTGCTTGATCCATTCGACGTCGTCCCAGCTCAGGCGCGGGTCGAATTGTTCGGCCGTCCATGCCGACAGCGAGGACAGGTCGCTCACGCCCTTGGCGTGGCCGACGATGTTGCCGAAGGTGCGGCGCTTGGTGCCCAGCATGCCCATGCACCAGCGCGGCTTGGTGGCCAGGTTGATGAGATTGCGCAGGGTGGGCTTGGGCGGAGTGGACAGGCCGTTCTTGATGTCCTTGTGGCGCTGGCCCAGGATCTGCAGGTCCAGCGTCAGCACCAGCGCCGAGCAGCCGGCGGCCTTGGCGCGGTCGATCAGGTTGGCGACGAACTCGCGGTCGCGCATCACATAGAGCTGGAACCAGAAGGGTTTCTTGGTGGCCGCGGCCACGTCTTCCAGCGAACAGATGCTCATGGTGGACAGCGTAAAGGGCACGCCGAAGTCCGCCGCCGCCTTGGCCGCCAGGATTTCGCCGTCCGCATGCTGCATGCCGGTCAGGCCCGTGGGCGAGATCGCAAGCGGCATGGTCACGTCGTGGCCCACCATGGTGGTGCGCAGCGACCGGCCTTCCATGTTCACCGCCACGCGCTGGCGCAGCTTGATCTTCTGGAAATCGCTTTCGTTGGCACGGTAGGTGCCTTCGGTCCAGGCGCCGGAATCCGCGTAGTCGTAGAACATGCGCGGCACGCGCTTCTGCGCAATGGCGCGCAGATCTTCGATGCAGGTGATCGTAGAAAGGTTAGCGGTCATGGAGTGGTCTATGGAGTGTTGGGGCGCCAGCTGCGGCTAGTTATTCTTGGACGCCGGGCCGCCAGCTGCGGGCAGCTCCAGCGATTGCGCGGGCCTCCCAGGCCTCGCAACGCCGCCCAGTATACGCGCCGAGGCCGGCAAGCGTTGCTTGCCGGCCTCGTTCGCCCCCCTTATCGCAGGGACTCTTGCGGCCCCTGCGCCCCCGTTATCGCGGCCAGACTTTGGACACGGCCCGGATCGTGGCCCAGGCCACCCAGCGTGGGCTGGTCAGCCGCGCGCCGGGCAGACGGCGCATCACGTCCACGGCCAGCCCGCCGCGCTTGTGCCACTGCTTCTTGCGGGTCTGGCTGTCGGTCCAGCGGCCCTCCAGCCACGGGAATTCGCGGCGGCCCGGCTTGTAGACCGGCGGCGTGTTGTAGATCAGGATGTAAGCCAGCCGCGGCGCCTGCGAGGTATTCGGCCCGGTGAAGTGCAGCGTGCGGGCGTCGTGCACCGTGATGCCGCCCGGGTCCAGGGGCTCCGGCACCGCCTGGTCGCGCGGAAAATCGCCGCAGCATTCCAGCGGATGCAGGGTCTTGTCGCCGCCCGGCGAACGGTGCTCCAGCACATCCCATTTGTTGGAACCCGGAATGAACTGCATGCAGCCGTTTTCCGTGGTGGCCGGCTGCAGCGCCAGCCAGATGCTGAGTTCGTTGTAGATGAAGTCCGGCGAGCGGAAAGCCTCGTCCTGGTGCCACGGCGTTTCCGGTCCGTGCGGCCCAGGCTTGAGCAGGGCGTGCTCGCCATACAGGGCGGCCTCGGGGCCCAGCAGCTGGCGCGCCAGCTCCAGGGTGCGCTCGTGGTACTCGGTCTTCAAGAGGCCCGGGGCATAATGGCGTGGATCGTGCAGGCTGGGAAACTTGGCGGGTTTGGACGGGTCGTCACGGCTCACAAAGTCATACTGCGCACCCTCGTTGTAGCCGGTCTTGTTCGCGAACAGGTCGAGCAGCGTCCTGCGGATGTAACCCACCTCGTCCTGCGGGCACATGTCCTTCAGGGCCAGGTAACCCTGTTCCCTGTAGCGCGCTGTCTCAGCTTCCGACAACAAACTGGTCTCTTCCATAATGGCTTCTCCAAGCTCTGGTAACGGGTGTTCCCGCTGGCACGTTTTGACATGAGCTCTAACGTATCGCCAGGCGTCCCCCCGGCCTATAGATCATCCGCCGTAGTCACTAACGTCTACGTACATCGCCGAGCGCGGCGCCTCATCCAAGAGAGAATCGATGCAAGACCCTAAAGCCGATACCCATATCGAGACCGTGCACGTCACGATCACCGGCACCGTGCAGGGCGTGGGCTACCGCCACGCCACGGTCCGGCGCGCCCACATGCTGGGCGCCAAGGGCTGGGTGCAGAACCTGCCGAACGGCACGGTCGAAGCCATGGTGCAGGGCACCGCCGACCAGGTCGACCACATGCTGGAATGGCTGCGGCGCGGCCCCCCGGGCGCCAGCGTGCAGGAAATCACCACCCGCCGGGAGTACACCGATAAGCGTTACATCCGTTTCGAACAGCTGTGAGGCCGTCGCCTCTGCTCGCCGTTATGGGCTAGTCTGGTCGGCCGATACGGACGCGAAAGGGAAAAAAGCGCCTGCCGGAAGGCTCAGCGCGTGCGCAGCCAGCGCCCGCCCAGCTGGTTGAAGAGCAGGCCGGCCAGCACGCAGGCCACGCCTACCCATTGCAGCGTCTCCAGGCGTTCGCCGAAGGCCACGGAAGCGGCCCATAGCCCCACCACGGGCACCAGCAACGAGAACGGTGCGATCTTGGCGGCGGCGTGGCGCGTGAGCAACTGCGTCCACAACGTGTAGGCCACCAAAGTGGCCAGCACCGCCAGGTACAACACCGACAGGATCTCTCCCCAGCCTATGTTCACGATCATGCCGACCACCGGCTGCCAGCCGTCGATCAGCACCGCCAGCAGCAGGAAAGGCAGCACCGGCGCGGCGCTGCTCCAGGCGATGAAGGCAAACGGGTCGTAGCCGGGCGACTTGCGGCTGGCCAGGCGCACGATTATGTTCGACACGGCCCACATGAACGCGCCGCCCAGCGTGAGCACGAAGCCCGCCATGGTCATCTGGCCCGGCCCTTCGCCGCGGCCGCCGGCGATGACCGCCAGCCCCAGCGCCGCCACGCCCAGCCCGATCCAGTGGTGGCGCTGCGCGCGCTCATGCAGGATGGGCGCGGCCAGCAGCAGCGTGAAGAAGGCCTGCGTCTGGATCACCAGCGAAGCCATGCCGGCCGGCATGCCGAACTTCAAGGCGGTGAACAGCAGTCCGAACTGGCCCAGGCCCTGGACCAATCCATACGCCGCGACCCAGCGCCACGGCAGCCTGGGCGCACGCACGAAGAGAATCAGGGGAAAGGCCGCCAGCGCGAATCTCAGGGCGCCCAGCAGCATGGGGGAGAGGCCCCGCATGCCGACTTTCATGGCGACGAAGTTGGTGCCCCAGATGACCACGACCGCCAGTGCGCAGAAATAGTCTTTTCGGGAAAGATGGGTCGTGGTCATGCGGCATTATCGCATCGCGACACCGCTGCTGAACGGAGCAGATCAGCCTGCGTTCAGCACCGTTTCGAAGGCCTGCACAGCCGCGTCGATGTCGGCGTCGCCGATGTGGCGATGAGTCACGCAGCGCAGCCGCGTGCGGCCCCAGGGACGCACCAGCAAGCCCGCCGCCTGCAGGGCAGCCACCCACTCCGTGTTGCTCCTGCCCGTGTCGGCGGTTTCCACCTGCACGATGTTGGTCTGCGGTTCGGTGGCCGAAAGAGCCGGTCCCAGGCGGTTCACGCCCGCGCTCAGGCGGCGGGCGCGGACGTGGTCCTCCGCCAGCCGCCCGGTCATGGTCTGAACGCCTTCCAGGCCAGCCGCGGCCATGATGCCCGACTGGCGCTGCGTGCCGCCCAGCATGCGGCGCAGCACGCGCGCGCGGGCCATGACCGACTGGCTGCCGGCCAACACAGCGCCCACCGGCGCGCTCAGGCCCTTGGACAGGCACAGGGACACGGTATCGGCATGGCAGGCGATCTCGCCCGCCGCCACGCCCAGGGCCACGGCCGCGTTGTATAGCCGCGCGCCATCCAGGTGCACCGGCACGCCTGCGGCATGCGCCAGGCCATGGACCGCCTGCATGTGATCAAGCGGCAGCACCGCGCCGGCCGCATTGTTGTGCGAGGTCTCCATCGTCACCAGCGCCGTCTTCAACCGGTGGCCGCCAGCCAGCAAAGCGTCCTCCAGGCGGTTCAGGTCCATGGCGCCATCAGAACCGGGCAGACCCAGGTAGAACGAGCCGGTGAACGTGGCCGCGCCGCGTTCGGACGTGTACATGTGGGCGGCCGACTCCAGCACCACCTGCTCATTGCGCTGCGTCTGCGCCAGCACCGCCAGCAGGTTGGCCATGGTGCAGCTGGGCACGAACAGCCCGCCTTCTTTGCCCAACTGCGCGGCCACATACGCCTCGAGCTCGCGCACGGTAGGGTCGCCATCCAGGCCGTCATCGCCGATGGGTGCGGTGCGCATGCGTTCATACATGGCCGCGGTGGGATGGGTGACCGTGTCGCTGCGCAGGTCGACGGGTGCGCGGGCGGCGGCGGAGGAGGTCTGGGTCATGGCGGTCAGTGCTGCAGGATTTTGGAAAGAAACTGGCGCGTGCGCGGCGCACGCTCCTCTACATCGCCGAAGAACTGCTCCTTGTCGCAGTCTTCCACGATCTTGCCGCCGTCCATGAAGATCACACGGTCGGCGACGCGGCGGGCGAATCCCATTTCGTGGGTCACCACCATCATCGTCATGCCTTCGGCGGCCAGGTCGGTCATCACGTCCAGCACTTCGTTGACCATCTCCGGATCCAGCGCCGAAGTCGGCTCGTCGAACAGCATCACCACCGGGTCCATCGACAGCGCGCGCGCGATCGCCACGCGCTGCTGCTGGCCGCCCGACAGCTCGCCGGGGTGCTTGTCCTTGTGCGCCGACAGGCCCACGCGCTCCAGCAGGGCCAGCGCGCGCTGGCGGGCTTCGTCCTTGCCGCGCTTGAGCACCTTGAGCTGGCCCAGGCACAGGTTCTCCGTCACCGACAGGTGCGGGAACAGCTCGAAATGCTGGAACACCATGCCGGCCACCGCGCGCAGCTTGGGCAGGTTGGTACGCGGATCGCCCACCGAAATGCCGTTGACCTGGATCTCGCCCTTCTGGAAGGGCTCCAGCGCGTTCACGGTCTTGATCAGCGTGGACTTGCCCGAACCCGACGGCCCGCACACCACCACGACTTCGCCGCGGCCCACGGTGGTCGAGCAATCGTCCAGCACCTGGAAGTCGCCATACCACTTGCTGACCTGCTTGATCGCTATCATCGGGGGCTTGGAAGAGAGTTGCATTGTTGAAACCTGTGGATAACTGGAAGCGCTGCGCTAGCGCAGCACCCGCGTGCGCTTTTCCAGCAACTTGACCAGGCGGGACGCCGTGAAGCAGATCACGAAATACACCACCGCCACGAATAGATAGAGCTCCACCAGACGGCCGTCGCGCTGACCGATCTTGGCCGCCGCGCCGAGGAAGTCGGTGAGAGACAGCACATACACCAGCGAGGTGTCCTGGAACAGGATGATGATGCGGGTCAACAGCGCGGGCAGCATGTTGCGGAACGCCTGCGGCAAAACCACGTAGCGCATGCCCTGCCAGTGGTTCAGCCCCAGCGCCATGCTGGCCGACACCTGGCCGCGCGCGATGGACTGGATGCCCGCGCGCATGATTTCGCAGAAGTACGCGGCCTCGAACAAGGTGAAGGTGATCACCGCCGAATTGAACGCCCCCACGCGCAACGGTGTGGGCGACCCCACCACCCAGGCGGCGATGTAGGGCATCAGGAAGTAGAACCAGAAGATCACCAGCAGAAGCGGGATCGAGCGCATCACGTTCACGTAGATGCCCGCCGGCACCGACAGGATCTTGAAGCGCGACAGCCGCATCATGGCCAGCAGCGTGCCCAGCGCCAGGCCCATCACGCCCGCCAGCGCGGTCAGCGTCAGCGTGAAGGTCATGCCCGTCTTGAACAGATAGGGCAGCGCCGCCCAGATCACGTCGAAATCGAATTTGCCCATGGTGTCGTCCTAGGGCCTTTTCGCCGAACCGATCAGTCCGGGCACCGCAACATGGCGTTCGAGCAGGCGCATGCCCAGCACCACCACGCCGTTGATGATCAGGTAGATCACCGTGGCGGCGGAAAACGCCTCGAAGATGTGAAAGCTGAATTCCGCCATCGAGCGCGCCTGGCCGGTCAGCTCCAAGAGCCCTATCGTCAGCGCCACCGACGAATACTTGATGGTGCCCATGAACTCGGAGGTCAGGGGCGGCAGCACGATGCGGAAGGCTTCCGGCAGGATGATGTAGCGATACACCTGCGCCTCGGTCAGGCCCAGCGCCGTGCCCGCCTGGAACTGGCCGCGCGGCAGCGACTGTATGCCCGCGCGCAGCTGCTCGGCCACGCGCGCCGATCCATAGAACCCCAGGCACAGCACCGCGGGAACGAACTGGCCCCAGGGTTGCGGCATCTGCTTCATGGCCAGGCCCCAGGCATGCGGCAGCAATTCGGGCAACACGAAGTACCACAGGAACATCTGCACCAGCAGCGGGATGTTGCGAAACACCTCCACATAGGTCGCGCCCAGCGCATTCATCAGGCGGGAGCTGGCGGTGCGCATCACGCCCAGCACTGATCCCAGCAATAGCGAGAACACCCACGCCGTCAGGGCCAGCGCCAAGGTCCAGCCCACGCCGATGAAGATCGTCTCCAGAAAGGTATGCACGCCGTCCGGCGACATATCCAGGAAGACGCTCCAGCTCCAGTTGTAATTCATGCCCCGTCCCTTGATGGCGATGCCCGCCGCGCCTGGCGGCCGGCGTCCTTGCTAGCAAGCCGCGGGACGCCAGGCGTCCCGCGCACAGCCTGCTTACTCGTACGCCTTGGGATCGCCGGAATCGGTCGGATTGGCCAGCGCGCGCTTGAGCGCGTCGCTCATCGGGTATTTCAGGTTGATCTGCTTGGGCGGGATCGGCGCATTGAAGTACTTGTCGTAGATCGCGGCCACCTTGCCCGTCTTGATCAGGTCGCGCACGGCATCGTCCACCACCTTCTTGAAGGCCGGGTCGTCCTTGGGTTCCATGATGCCGTAGGGCGCCATTTCCAGGCCCTTGGTGCCGATCACGAAGGCGTCGGGATTCTTCGACGAAGCCACCGCGCCATAAGCGATGCCGTCGTCGTTGGCCGAGCCTGCGGCGCGGCCGGATTCCACCATCAGGATGGTTTCGGCGGTGTCCTTGGTCGGCGCCATGGTGATACCCAGGTTGCCCTTGGCGTTCAGCTGCGAGATCAGCCGGAAGGTCTGGCCGCCGGCCTGCGCAGCAATGGATTTGCCGCGGAAGGACTCAAGGTTGTTGGGATCCACGCCGCCGTCCTTGCGCGCCACCAGCACCACCTGCGCCACGAAGGTCGTAGGCGCGAACGACACCAGCTTGTGGCGTTCGAGGTTATTGGTGGTGTTGCCGCATTCCAGGTCGATGGTGCCGTTGGCCAGCAACGGAATGCGCGTGGCGGAAGTCGTTGGGTTGTAGCGCACTTCCAGCTTGGGCAGCTTCAGGGCGGCCTTCACGTACTGGGCGACTTCCTGGCAGATCTCCACTGTGTAACCGATCGGCTTTTGGTTGCCGTCCAGATAGGCGAATGGGACCGAGGTCTCCGGATGGCCCAGCGTGATCACGCCGGTTTCCTTGATCTTGTCCAGGCGGCTGGGGCCTTCGGCGTGGGCGGTTGCGGCGCTGCCCAGGAAGGCCGCGGCGACGGAGATCGCAGCAAGTGCTTTCATCTGATTCCCTTGGCGCCGTTCGAGCGGCGCATGTTTATGTTCACGATCGACGGCGCCAGCCAGGCTGACAGCCGCCTCGTCCCGCGATGAGCCCCGCGGCTGGCGAAAAGTATCAACTAGCGGTATGGTTTTATCCAGTTCCAATCGAGTATTCCTCTATACGGATTTGACATGGCCATTCCACGGATGGGCTTGAGACACATCGAGGCGTTCCGCGCCGTGATGATGACCGGCTCCATGACCGCCGCCGCACGGCGCGTGCACACCTCGCAGCCGCACGTTAGCCGCTTAATTGCGCAATTGGAAGCCATTACCCAGTTCGCCTTGTTCGACCGCAATGGCAGCCGCCTGACCCCGACGCAGGACGGGTCGCGCTTCTTCCAGGAAGTGGAAAAGACCTTCATCGGCCTGGCCGGCCTGGAATCGGCGGCGGCCAGCATCCGCTCGTTCAGCGCCAGCCGCCTGAGCGTAGCCGCCATGCCGCGGCTGGCAGGCGGGCTGCTGGCGCGCATCGTCGCGGCCTTCAAGACGGAGTACCCGGACGTGATGGTGTCCATCCATTCCGGCAACGCCAGCACGGTGCACAACTGGATCAGTTCGGGGTTCTGCGACACGGGCCTGGCCATGCTGTCGGGAGATTCCCCCGGCATCCAGGTCGAACCGGTATTGACCATGAGCTGCGTCGCGGTGGTACCCAAGGGCCATCGCCTGACCAAGCTGAAAAAGCTCAAGCCCGCGGACTTCGCCGGCGAGCCTTTCGTGGCCTTCACCAGCGGCACGCCGCTGCGCGAGAAAATCGACGCCGTGTTCAGGACAGCCAAGGTCGAACGCCAGACCGTGGCCGAGGCCGGCCTGGGTTCGTCGATCTGCGCCCTGGTCGGCGCAGGATTGGGCGTGGCGCTCATCAACCCGCTGGCCGCGCGCGAGGAATACGCCGCCCACAACGTCGAAATCCGCCCCTTCAGCCCCGCCGTGCCGGTGACGGTGGCGCTGCTGTACCCGCCGTACCATACGCGCACACGGCTGGTCAGCGTGTTTTCACGTTATGCGCACCAGCTCATGCAGGAAGAGATGGGGGATCTGAAGGCGCGGCCGGGGCGGTGACGCCGCGCGCTGGTGCCATCAGCGCTCTGCGGCCCCTTGCTCCAGATAGCGTTGGGCCTCGCCCGACTGCTTCAGCGCCTCCCACTGCGCCAGCGTCAACTGCGGCATCTGGAAAGCCGCCTGCGGCCGGCAATACCAGCCGGGGTTATGCAGCCGCGCCAGCAGGTCCATCGCGGGGCCATCCAGATAGAGATGCTCCCGGTCCGCCACCACGTCGTCGCGCACGTGCATGGCCGCGACTTGCGCCACGATCAGGCTGCGGCGGTCGATGCGTATCAGTTCATGCACGCGGCACTCGAACGCCACGGGCGACTGCGCCACCCAGGGCACTTCGATGCGCCGCGACGGCGACAGCTCCAGGCCAGCCTCCCGGGACTCGTCCACGTCCGCCGGAAAATCCACCGCCGTCACGTTCATCCGGCCAGCCTGCGGGGCGGATACCAGACTCACGGTGAACTCGCCGCGTTCGGCGATGTTGCGCGCGGTGTCCTTGGGCGTGTCGCCGCGCACGCCGATGCCGACGCAGATCAGCGGCGGATCGCCCGACATCAGGTTAAAAAACGAGAACGGCGCCACGTTCGTCGTCCCTGCGGCGTCGCGCGACACGATCCAGGCGATGGGCCGCGGCACGATCGCCGCGGTCAGCAGCTTGTAGCGCGCTGGGCCCGCCAGGTCATTCAGATCGATGAACATGGCTTATCCCCAGCCCCTCAGTCCCGGCCCTGCGACGGCGCAGCGCCTTGCGCGGCCTTCGCGTCGGCGAAAGCGCGGTCGCTGCGCTTGCAGCGGCAGCGGCCGATCTGATGCAGCTCGATCAGGTTGCCCACCGGGTCGCGCAGGAACAGCTGCATGAGCTCGGGCGCGGCCACGTTGTCCAGCTTCCAATAATCCACCGCCAGACGCTGCAATTCCGTCTCGGCCGCCGCGATATCGCGCACGGCCAGCGCCACGTGGTTTTCCACAGGATCACAGCCCGGACCTTGGGAATAGGGCGAGGGGCCGTCGCTGCCCAGCAGGTGGATCTGGCAGTCGTTGCCCATGTCCAGGAAGTACCCGGCGATGCCCGGAATCTCCCAGCGGCCACGGTCCGTGTCCAGTCCCAGCACGTCTCCGTAGAACGCGCCCATGGCCGCGACCTTGTCCAGCGACATGCGCACGGCGTGATGATGCAGTTCCAGAACTTCCAGCGCCATTTGTCTCTCCTCGTTTCTCATACGGCCTGCGCCCACGCGCGGCCACGGCTCGAATGTTGGTCCCGGACGGGATGCCGGGGAATGCCGTCTGGCGCAATCCAGAAGTGCAGCAGACGCAACCCTGAAACGCCCGCCCGGTTTGCCCGCCGCGCTATGCTTGGTCACATGAAACCGCTAGACCTGAATCTGCTATTGACCCTGGACGTACTGATCCAGGAAGGCAGCGTCGTCGGCGCGGCGCGCCGGCTGAACCTGAGCACTCCCGCCATGAGCCGCAGCCTGGCGCGCATCCGCGAAGCCGTCGGCGACCCCGTGCTGGTACGCTCCGGCCGCGGCCTCGCGCCCACGCCTCGGGCGCTGGCCCTGCACGCGCAGGTGCGCCATGTGATCGAACAGGCGCAGGCCGTCTTCACGGCCTTCGGCGAGGACGTCAATCTGGCGACCCTGACGCGCGTCTTTACCTTGCGCGCCAACGACGTGTTCGTGGGCGGCTACGGCGGCCGGCTGCGCGAGCACCTGCGCCGCTACGCGCCCCGCGCGGTGCTGCGCTTCGTCTCCGAAGGCAATCACGACGCCGACGCGCTCAGCGGCGATGCCGACCTCTATATCGGTTCTTCCCAGAAGTTCGGCGCCGACATCAAGGTGCAGACCCTGTTCACCACCGCCTTCTGCGGACTGGCGCGCAAGGAACACCCGATCTTCAAGGCGCCCATCACCCCGCAGCGCTTCTGCGCCTACGACCACGTCAGCGTCTCGCGCCGGGGACGTGCGCACGGACCAATAGACGACACCCTGGAAGAACTGGGACTGGCGCGCCACGTCACGCTGATCACGCCCACCTTCCACGCCGCGATCTTCGCGCTGGCCGATTCCGACCTGGTGCTGCCGTCCATGCCCCAGAACCTGATGCCCGGCGTCGAACGCCTGGGCCTGAAGCTGAGCGCCTTCGAGGTGCCGGTGCCCATGCGCCCGGTCACCGTGGTGCAGGCCTGGCCGCCGCGGCTGGACAGCGACCCCGCCCACCGCTGGCTAAGGCAGACGATCAAGCAGGTTTGCGGCACGCCGCCGGATGCGGCGGCCGCCGCTTAGCAGCCGCTCAGGCTCCGGGCGCTGGCGGGCTTCGATTCCCGCAAATCCAGCCACGCCACCAGCAACAACCCGCCGGCCAACCCCAGGTGTTCAAAGAACGAGTTGGCCGCCATGAAGCGTTCCTGCCCCACCGGCATCTCCCAGAATCTCAGCGCGATCCCGGTCGCCACCAGCGTGAAGGCGGCCAGTGCCAACGCACCCAGCCATCGCAACCGGCCCGTCAGGATCATGAGCGAAGCGACCAGTTCCAACGCAATCACCAGCACCGCGAACAAGGGCTCAGGCGACAGCCCGAAATGCGCCATTTCGCGCAGCGCCCCCGGAAAATCGAAGAGCTTCACCAGCCCGCCCTGCAGGTAGGCGGCGCATAGCCCCAGATAGGCCAGGAACCGCAGCGCCGAGGCGCCGAACAGCGGGCGGGCCAAGCCGGCCAGCCGACGTTCCCATTGGAAAGCAGCGTTCATGGCCAACCTCCTCAGACAGCCCAGCAGGAGCAGCCCAGCGCGCCGAAGAAGCCCTGCAGATCGGAGCTGGGCGCATTGGATGCCCATGCGCGGGCATGGTCGTGTCCATGCAGGCCGCAAGAGCTGGCGCACGCGCAGGCCGCCATGTTGCGGTAGCCCAGCGAATTACGGCCGGCGCCGTCAGGATCGCCCCAGGCGCCATAGCCGCCGAACAGCCGGGTAGGCGACCAGTCGGGCATGGCGGGCGGCAGCGGGTTGTCGTCCAGCGGCGCGAACTCTCCCGCGCCGTAGACCACGCGCCCGCCCACCACGGTCAGGTCCGAGGTCAGGAAGGAGATCTCGTCCTCGGTGCAGCTGAAGTAGTCCTTGTCCGGCACGATGAAGTCGGCCAGCTGGCCGGGTTCGATGCGGCCGCGCTTGCCTTCCTCGTTGGAGAACCAGGCCACGTTCTCGGTCCACATGCGCAGCGCGGTCTCGCGGTCCAGGCAGTTGCGCGCAGGGTAGAGGCGGGTGCCGCCCACGGTCTTGCCGGTGACCATCCAGGACAAGGACACCCAGGGGTTATAGGACGCGACGCGGGTCGCATCGGTGCCGGCCGACACCTTCACGCCACGCTGCAGGATCTTGGCGACAGGCGGCGTGGCTTCGGCGGCCTTTGCGCCGTAGCGTTCGATGAAGTACTCGCCCTGGTAGGCCATGCGGTGCTGCACGGCAATGCCGCCGCCCAGCGCCGCGATGCGGTCGATCGATTTGTCGGAGATGGTTTCGGCGTGGTCGAAGAACCAGTTCAGCCCGGTCAGCGGCGTATCGCGATGCACTTTCTCGAACACGTCCAGCGCGCGCGAGATGGTCTCGTCGTAGGTGGCGTGCAAGCGCCATGGCCACTTGTTCTGCACCAGCACGCGCACGACCTCTTCCAGTTCGCCTTCCATCTCGGGCGGCATGTCCGGACGCTCGACGCGAAAGTCCTCGAAGTCGGCTGCCGAGAACACCAGCATTTCGCCCGCGCCGTTGTGGCGGAAGTAGTCGCTGCCCTGCTTGTACTTCACGCTCGACGTCCAGTTAAGAAAGTCCTCCTTTTCCTGCTTGGGCTTTTGCGTGAAGAGGTTATAGGCCAAACGCACCGTCATCTGATTCTCGTCGGCCAGCTTCTGGATCACGGCGTAGTCGTCCGGATAGTTCTGGAAGCCGCCGCCCGCATCGATCACGCCGGTCACGCCCAACCGGTTCAGCTCGCGCATGAAGTGGCGCGTGGAGTTGACCTGGTAGTCGAAGGGCAGCTTGGGACCCTTGGCCAGCGTGGCGTACAGGATGGTCGCGTTGGGTTTGGCCAGCAGCAGCCCCGTGGGATTGCCCTGGCCATCGCGCATGATCTCGCCACCCGGCGGATTGGGCGTGGTCTTGGCATAGCCCACCGCGCGCAGCGCAGCGCCGTTGAGCAGCGCGCGGTCATACAGGTGCAGGATGAACACCGGAGTGTCGGGCGCGATGGCGTTGATCTCTTCGATCGTGGGCAGGCGCTTCTCGGCGAACTGATGCTCGGTGAAGCCGCCCACCACGCGCACCCATTGCGGCGCGGGCGTGATCGCGACCTGGCGCTTCAACATGGCCATGGCGTCGGCCAGCGAGCGCACGCCGTCCCAGCGCAGCTCCATGTTGTAGTTCAGGCCGCCACGCACCACGTGGGTGTGATTGTCGAACAGGCCAGGCAAGGCCGCGCGGCGCTTCAGGTCGACGACCCGCGTGCCGGCGCCTGCCAGCGCCATGACTTCGGCATCGGAACCAACAGCCAGGAAACGGCCGTTCTTGATCGCGACGGCGCTGGCCTGTGGCTTGCTGCGGTCCAGCGTGGTGATGCGGCCATTGTGGAAAATGACGTCCGGCGTGGCGTTGGACATGTTGGGGTCTCCTTTGGAACTGGCGATGGCGGGGCGTCCCAACATACCGTTGAGCGCCAGGGCGGAAGCTACACCGATAAGGTCGCGGCGGGTAGGCATGCAATATCTCCTGGATGCGGGAACCGGCTCAGCCGTGTTCCTTGTCTTGGGCCTGATGGCGGCCGGGCAATTGCCCGAGCACGTGGCTGACGGCTTTTTCCTTGTCGCAGGCGGCGACAAAGGCGGTACCGTTCAGCAGTTGCCTGCCCACCGGAATGACCTGTTCACCGACCAATATGCCCAGCAGGCCGATCAGCGCCACCAGCGGCGGGGCGGGCGAGCGGACCTGCAAAAGGCTGTAGACCACGCCGACCAGCAGTCCGGCGCCCAGGGAAAGCAGATAGATCTTCATGTGCGTCCTCGCGTTGTGTAGGGGTTATGAGCACGGCGCTCATGCGTGCGTATCGGCCAGGAGCACTTCGGCGTCGTCCAGGGCCATAAGGCGCACATCGGTTTCGTCCCGGATGGCGGCGCCGTCGCCTGAGCCGATCTCCACCCCGTTGACTTGCAATCTGCCCTTGGAGGCGACCAGATAGCCGCGGCGGCGGCCGCGCGCGAAGCGGTAGGTGGCGGCTTCGCCTGCTTTGAGCGCCACCGCAAGCACGCGCGCGTCGCTGCGGATGGGCAGCGCGTCTTCATCGCCGTCGATACCGCTGGCAAGCGTGATGAACTGGCCCTTGCAGGCTTCGCGGGTAAAGGACTTCCGGCCCCAGCTGGGCGGCGCGCCGCGGCGGTCGGGTTCGATCCAGATCTGGAACACATGCGCCGGACCGCCTTCCATATTGAATTCGGCATGCGTCACGCCACTGCCTGCGCTCACGACCTGCACCTCGCCAGCGCTGGTGCGGCCGCGATTGCCCAGATCGTCTTCATGGGTGAGCGCGCCTTCCCGCACGCAGGTGATGATTTCCACGTCAGCATGCAGCGAAGGCGGAAAGCCCGCGCCCGGTGCGATGGTTTCGTCGTTCCAAGCGCGCAGCGCGCCCCAGTTCATGCGTGCGGGGTCCTGGTAGGCCGCGAAGGAAAAGTGGTGCTTGGCATCGAGCCAGCCGCGGCGTTCGTGGCCCAGGCTCGCAAGCGGACGGCGCTCAATCATGGTGCGCCTCCGTCGCCGGGTTATCGCCGATCATGGCGGCATGCTTCATGTGGTTCATGGACGTGTTCCCGATGCTGCCCGTCAGCGCTTCAAGGCCAGGAAGTGATGCACTTCGGGCTTGTCCGGCCCCATGTGAAAGCGCAGCGCTTCCGCTTGCAGATCGGCATCGGCATGCGACACCCGGTGATGCTGGCGCAGATGTTCGGCCCAGGATTCGACGAAGAACCATTCGACCACCCGCTGCGGGTCATTGGTGTGCTCGACCACGCCCCAGGCATAGGCGCCGTCGCGCAGTCGCTCTTGCGACAGGCGTTGCATCGCATCCAGAAAGGCAGGGCGGTCTTCCTGGCGGATGCGGTACTCCACCTGCACCAGCACCGGACCGCGATCGTGGGCCACAGGTTCAGCAAGCAGCGGCTCCGGCCAGTGATTCGACGCCTGCAGATCCGCCTCGCCGACCGGCAGGCTGGCGCGGTGAAACAACAGCGCAACCGCGACCAGCCCGGCAGCGCTGACTGCCAGTGCATAGGGCACGCCGATCTCGCGCGCCACCAGGCCCCAGCCCAGGCTGCCAGCGGCCATCGCGCCGTTGAAGACCATCAGGTACACCGCCAGCCCGCGGCCGCGCACCCAATTGGGCAGCACGGCCTGGGCCACGCCATTGAACGTGGTGAGCGCGGTGATCCAGCCCATGCCCAGCACTACCAGCATCAGCACGGCCAGCCATTGCGGCGGCGCGAACACCAGCACGGCCATGACCGCCGCGCTGGCCACCGACGCCAGCAGCACCAGCCCGTCGGCATTCAGGCGGGCGCCCAGCCTGGGCAGCACCAGAGCGCCGATGATGGCTCCTGCGCCCACCGCGCCCAGCAACACGCCGTAAAAGCCCGAGGAGCCGCCCAGCATCTGCCGCGCCACCAGCGGCAGCAAGGCCCACACCGCGCTGGCGAACAGGAAGAAGACGGCGGCGCGCAGCAGCACGCGGTGCAGCTCCTTGCTGGCCCGCGTGTAGCGCAGGCCGGCGCGGAACGCGCCGAAGAAGTTCTCCGACAGCGCGCTATCGACGGCCGCGGGACGCTTCCACCACAGCAGTGCGGCAATGACGAACACGTAGCTCAGCACGTCCAGCCCGTAGGTGACCGCCGCGCCGAAGCTGGCGAGGATCAGGCCGCCCGCCGCCGGACCGATGGCGCGCGCGATATTGATGCCCAGCGAGTTCAGCGCCACCGCGCCCTTGAGCTCTTCGCGCGGCACGAGTTCCGGGACGATGGATTGCCAGGTCGGCCCCATCAAGGCCGCGCCGATGCCGCCGACGAAGGTCAGGGCAATCAGGTAATCGACCGTCAGCGCGCCGAAATGCGACAGGAGCAGCAGCGTGCCGCTGACAGAGGCCAGCAGCAGCTGCACGAAGATCAGGAAGCGGCGCCGGTCCAGGATGTCGGACAGCACGCCGGCGGGAATCGCCAGCAGGAAGATGGGCAGGGTCGCAGCGGTCTGGATCAGCGCCACCGCGGCCGGGCTGGCCGACAGATCGGTCACCAGCCAGGAACTGGCCACGTCCCGCATGAAGCTGCCCACGTTGCCCAGCACGGTCGCGGCCCACAGCACGGCGAATACGGACTGGCGCAAGGGCGCGAAAGTGCCGCGCGCGGCGGGATTCTTCTGGTCTGGCATGGGACTCTCCTGGATCGCGCCAGGCGGCATTCGGACCCGCAAGTCCCGCCGCCCGCCGTGTTCAAAACGCCGTGTTCAAAGACAAGGCGCCGGACCGGCCAGACGCTGTCTGGACGATCCGGCTTGCGGTTTACTTGGCGGGGTTGGGGCCGATGCGTTCGCCGTGCTGCACGCGCTCTGCCAGCTTGTGCACGTGGGTGACGGCGTAGTCGATGCCCATGCCGTAGGCGCCGGAGTGTTCCTTGACGATGCCAGTGACGGCGTCATAGGTTTCCTTGCGGGCCCAGTCGCGCTGCCATTCCAGCATCACCTGCAACCAGGTCATCGGCACGGCGCCGGCCTGCACCATGCGGTCCATGGCGTACTTGTGCGCGTCCACCGAGGTGCCGCCTGAAGCATCAGCCACCATATATATTTCGTACTCGCCTTCCAGCATGGCGCATAGCGCGAAGGTGGTGTTGCAGACCTCGGTCCACAGGCCGGCGACGATGACCTTCTTGCGGCCATTGGCGGCCAGCGCGTCGCGCACGTTCTGGTCGTCCCAGGAATTCATGGAGGTGCGCTCCAGGATCTTGTTCTCGGGGAACACAGCCAGCAGTTCGGGGTAGGTATTGCCGGAGAAGCTGTCGGTTTCGACGGTGGTGATGGTGGTGGGGATATTGAAGGCGCGTGCGGCCTTGGCCAGGCCCACCACGTTGTTCTTCAGGGTCTGGCGGTCGATGGATTGCACGCCGAAGGCCATCTGCGGCTGCTGGTCGATGAAGATGATCTGGCTGTTCTGCGGGGTCAGGACTTCGAGGTATTTGTTGGCGGACATGGCGGATCTCTCTTTAAGGAAAACTATCAAATAGGGCGGCAGCAAAGAATTCGGTGTAGCTGGCAAACCATTCCGGTCTGCCCCGTTGCGACGATGGCGGGGTGCCGCTGGAAGGTCCCGTGCATCTCGTCTGTCGGTGTATGCATAGTAGGGAGAGGCCGCTTTCCTGAGAACCCGCAGCATGGAATTCCATCCTTTCCATTTTTTGCATGATGACCATGGCGTGACAGTCTCTGCTGCACTGCGTTCAACACCATTCTTGTCCATGCCATAGGCAGGGGCTATCATCGGCGCGGGCATTTCCCGAGAACACAAGATGAGCAAGCTGCCGGATTTAGAGGGTTGGGCGATCTTCGCCAAGGTCGCCGATACAGGGTCGTTCGCCAAGGCGGCGGCCGAGTTCGGCTTGGCGCAGGCCACGGTTTCCAAGACCATCAGCCGTCTGGAAGCGCGCATGAAGACCACGCTGTTTCATCGCACCTCCCGCAGCATGACCTTGACCGAATCCGGCTACGCGGCGCTGGAACGCGCAGCGCGCATATTGGAGGAAGGCGAGGCCGTCGAATCCGAGGTGACGGAAAAGTCGAGCAGCCTGCGCGGCAAGATCAGGCTGTCCGCGCCCATGTCCTTTGGGGTCACGCATCTGGCGCCGATGCTGCCGCCATTCATGCAGGCCAATCCCGACGTGGCCCTGGAAATCGAATTCAGCGACAAGCAGGCCGACCTGGTCTCGGAACGCTTCGACCTGGCGCTGCGCATCTCCAACCTGGTGGACTCGACGCTGCTGGCGCGGCGGCTCTGCTCGGTGCGCATCCTGCTGGTGGGCGCGCCCAGCTACTTCAAGCGCGCGGGACGCCCCAAGCATCCAAAGGACCTGGCACAGCACACCGCGTTGCAATACATGTATGCGCGCAACGGCGCGAGCTGGCGCTTCCGCCATGAAAAGCACGGCGAGTTTTCGCAGTCACTGCCGGTGCACCTGAACGTGAACAACGCCGAAGCCCTGACGCCGGCGCTGCAGGCGGGCATGGGTCTGGCCCTGCAGCCCGAGTTTCTGGCGTGGAAGGATTTGCAATCGGGCGCGCTGGAGACCGTGATGGACGACTGGCAGGTGGATCCCATCGCCCTGCACATCGTCACCCCGCCTGGCCGCCGCCGGCCGGCCCGGGTGCAGGCGTTCATTGAATATCTGGCCGAGCGCTTGACGGCCGAGCCTTGGGCCAATGATGTGCAGGTGTAGAAGGATTGCGTTTTCCGGGCCGCGCCGGACTGGCGCATGAAAAAGGGGCTGCGCAAGGCAGCCCCTTTTCTATGGCGTCCAGGATCTCTGCCGAGATCCGACGCGATCAGGCGTCGATATTCCCCGCCGACAACGCATGCGTCTCGATGAAGTTGCGGCGCGGTTCGACGTCGTCGCCCATCAGCGTGGTGAAGACCTCGTCGGCCGCGATGGCGTCCTCGATCTGCACGCGCAACAAACGGCGCACCTTCGGGTCCATGGTGGTTTCCCACAGCTGTTCCGGGTTCATTTCGCCCAGACCCTTGTAGCGTTGCTTGGAGATGCTGCGGTCGGCTTCGCTGCGCAGCCACTGCATGGCCTCGCGGAAATCGGACACGGTCTGTTCCTTGCGCTTGTCGCCTTCGCCGCGGGCGGCCAGCGAACGCGCGCCGACCTTGCCGGAGAAGCTCTTGGCGGCCTTGGACAGGACCGCGTAGTCCGAACCGTTGACGAAGTCCGCATCGATGATGCTCACGCGCACGTTGCCGTGGTGCATGCGCTGCACCGACAGACGATGGCGCTCGGTGGATTCGTCGAACTCCGGCACGACTTCCACGCCGTTGCCGCTGACCGGGTCGCGCATGGCGTCGGCCAGGCGGCGGGCGGAATCGGCGGTGGACTCGGCCGATTCCAGGTTGATCTCCACGCCTTCGGCCATGGCCGACAGCGCGCCTACGTCGAATACGCGCGACAGGCGCGCGATCACGGCATCGGCCGCGACGTACTGGCGGGCCAGGTCGTTGAGTTCGTCGCCGCGGATGATGTTGCCGCCCGAGATGATCTCGGCATCCTTAAGCGCCAGTTGCAGCATGAACTGCGCTTCTTCCTGGTCGTCTTTCAGATAGCGTTCTTCGCGGCCGACCTTGACCTTGTACAGCGGCGGCTGGGCGATATACACGTAGCCGCGCTGTACCAGTTCAGGCATCTGACGGTACAGCAGCGTCAGCAGCAGGGTGCGGATGTGCGCGCCGTCCACGTCCGCGTCGGTCATGATGATGAGGCGGTGGTAGCGCAGCTTGTCGACGTTGAAGTCAGGACCAATGCTGGTGCCCAGCGCGGTGATCAGCGTGGCGATCTGCTCGCTGGCGATCAGGCGGTCGAAACGCGCCTTCTCGACGTTCAGCACCTTGCCGCGCAACGGCAGGATGGCCTGGAACTTGCGATCGCGGCCTTGCTTGGCCGAGCCGCCTGCGGAGTCACCCTCGACGATGTACAGCTCGCACAGCGCGGGGTCCTTTTCCTGGCAGTCGGCCAGCTTGCCGGGCAGGCCTGCGCCTTCCAGCACGCTCTTGCGGCGCGTCATTTCGCGCGCCTTGCGCGCGGCTTCGCGGGCGCGGGCGGCTTCGACGATCTTGGCGCACAGCGCCTTGGCGTCGTTCGGGTGTTCCAGCAGCCAGGTTTCCAGCGTGCGCGCCACGGCTTCCTCAACCGCCGGCCGCACTTCGCTGGAGACCAGCTTGTCCTTGGTCTGGCTGCTGAACTTGGGCTCGGGCACCTTCACCGACAGCACGCAGGCCAGGCCTTCGCGCATGTCGTCGCCGGACGTCTCGACCTTGGCCTTCTTGGCCAGTTCGTTGTCGGTGATGTACTTGTTGATGATGCGGGTCATCGCCGCGCGCAGGCCGGTCAGGTGCGAGCCGCCGTCGCGCTGCGGAATGTTGTTGGTGAAGCACAGCACGCTTTCGCTGTAGCTGTCGTTCCACTGCATCGCCACTTCGACGCCGACCGGCACGCCGCCCGCCGAGGACTCGGTGGTGACCGAGAACACGTTCGGGTGCAGCACGGTCTTGCTGCGATTGATGTATTCGACGAAGCCTTTCACGCCGCCGGAGAAGGCGAAGTTCTCTTCCTTGCCCTGGCGCTGGTCGATCAGGCGGATCTTCACGCCATTGTTCAGGAACGACAGTTCGCGCAGGCGCTTCGAGAGGATCTCGTAGTGGTACTCGATGTTGTTGAAGATGATCGGGTCGGCCAAAAAGCGCACTTCGGTGCCGCGCTTGTCGGTCGTGCCGGTCACGGCCAGGGGCGCGACGCGCTCGCCCTGGCGGAACTCCATCTGGTGCACTTCGCCGTTGCGGCGGATGGTCAGCCGCAGCCATTCGGACAGCGCGTTCACGCAAGACACGCCCACGCCGTGCAGGCCGCCGGACACCTTGTAGGAGTTCTGGTCGAACTTGCCGCCAGCGTGCAGTTCGGTCATGACGATTTCGGCCGCGCTGCGGTGGAATTCGTCATCCTTGTGGATGTCGGTGGGGATGCCGCGGCCGTTGTCGGTGACCGAGATCGAGTTGTCGGTGTGGATCGTGACGACGATGTCGTCGCAGTAGCCGGCCAGGGCTTCGTCGATGGCGTTGTCGACGACTTCGAACACCATGTGGTGCAAGCCGGTGCCGTCGGATGTGTCGCCGATGTACATGCCGGGGCGCTTGCGCACGGCCTCCAGCCCCTTGAGCATCTTGATCGAGTCAGCGCCGTAGCCGCTGTTCTCGGGAGTGGTGTTCTGCTGATCTGACATGTCTGTATCGATAACGCTTTAAAGAACGGCCTGGCGGCCGGACCGCCCACGGGCCCTCGGGCCCGCAAGCGGCACAAACCCACGATGGGTGCGGATCAAATCCGCATGGGCATGACGACGTACTTGAACTGGTCGTCTTCGGGCAGGGTGATGAGCGCCGACGCGTTGGCATCGGGCATGACCGACCACTGGATGTTGTCCACCTTGACGTTGGACAGCACGTCGAGCAGGTAGCCGACGTTGAAGCCCACATCGAGGGCTTCATGGCCGTAGTCGATGTCGATTTCTTCCTGCGCCTCTTCCTGCTCGGCGTTGGAGGACGAGATCTTCATCTGGTTCTGCGCCAGTTGCAGGCGCACGCCCTTGAACTTGTCGGTGGTCAGGATGGCGGCGCGCTGCAGGCTGCCCTGGAGGGCTTCGCGGCCGACCAGGAAATGGCGCGTGTAGTTCGTCGGGATCACGCGCGTGAAGTCCGGGAACTTGCCTTCCACCAGCTTGGAGACGAGCTCCACGTCGCCGAAGCGGAAGCGGATCTGGCCCGGCGCCACGTCGATCGAAACCGGCTCGTCGGAGTCTTCCAGCAGGCGCTGCATTTCCAGCACGGTCTTGCGCGGCACGATCACTTCGTGGCGTTCGCTGATGCCGTCGGCTTCCGTCGAGCAGTGCGCCAGGCGGTGGCCATCGGTGGCGACCGCACGCACGCGGCCCGGTTCAAACACCAGCAGCATCCCGTTCAGGTAGTAGCGGATGTCCTGTTGCGCCATGGCGAAGTGCACCATGTTGAACAGGTGGCGCAGCGTGCGCTGCGGCATGGTCAGCGACACGTCCCACTGCTCGGGCTGAGCCACGGTGGGGAATTCGCTGGCGGCCAGCGTCTGCAGGGCGAAGCGGCTCTTGGCCGACTGCACCGACAGCTTGTTGCTGGCCAGCGCCAGGCGCACGTCGCCGGTGTCCGGCAGGGCCTTCAGGATATCCAGCAGCTTGCGCGCCGCGACCGTGGTGGATTCGTTGTCTTGACCCACGCCGAAGTCGGCATGGGTGGTGATCTGTACTTCCAGGTCGGTCGCAATGAAGGCAACCTTGTTGCCTTCCTTGCGCATCAGGATGTTCGCCAGAATGGGCAGGGTATGGCGTCTTTCGACGATGCCCGCCACAGTCGACAGCGGTTTCAGCAATGCATCGCGTGTGGTTTGTACGAGTTGCATGTTCATCCTTTTAGAGTTTGTTCCAACACGTGCAGGGTATGGTTGAGCTCCGCTTGCTTGGCGCGGGCGTCGGAAATCTTGCGTACGGCATGCAGTACGGTGGTGTGATCACGGCCACCGAACAGATCGCCGATTTCCGGCAGGCTTTTCTGGGTCAGCTCCTTCGCCAGGTACATCGCGACCTGGCGCGGCAAAGCGATATTGGCGGGCCGGCGTTTCGAGTACATGTCGGCCACTTTGATCTTGTAGAAATCCGCCACCGTCTTCTGGATGTTCTCCACGGTGATCTGGCCGTTGGACACGGACAGCAGGTCCTTCAGGGCTTCCTTGCAGACATCCACCGTCAGCACGTCGCGGCCGTGGAAGCGCGCATAGGCCAGCACCTTGCGCAGCGCGCCTTCCAGTTCGCGCACGTTGCTGCGCAGATGCTTGGCGATGAAGAACGCCACTTCCTCAGGCATGGGCACGCCTTCGGATTCCGCCTTGCGCAACAGGATCGCCACGCGCATTTCCAGTTCCGGCGGCTCGATGGCCACCGTCAGGCCGGAGTCGAAGCGCGAGATCAGGCGGCTGTCGATGCCCGACAGTTCCTTCGGATAGGTATCGCTGGTGATGATGATCTGCTTGCGCTGAGCCACCATCGCTTCGAACGCGTAGAAGAATTCTTCCTGCGTGCGGTTCTTGCCGGAGAAGAACTGGATATCGTCGATCAGCAGCAGGTCGAGCGAATGGTAATAACGCTTGAAGTCGTCGAACGCCTTGCGCTGGTAGGCCTTCACCACGTCCGACACGTATTGGTCGGCATGCACATAGCGCACGCGCACACCGGTCCCCGCCGCCACCATCGCATTGCCGATGGCGTGGATCAGGTGGGTCTTGCCCAGGCCCACGCCGCCGTACAGGAACAGCGGGTTGTAGGACGTGCCAGGGTTCTCGGCGACCTGCAACGCAGCGGCGCGCGCGAGCTGGTTCGCCTTACCCGTCACAAAGTTCTCGAACGTCAGATCGGTGTTCAGGCGCGAACGCTCGTACACGATGCTTGCCGCGTCCGCGTTCACCGCTTGCGCGGCCTGCGCGGCCGCCGTGGTCGCCGGGGCTGCGGGTGCAGGCGTTACCGGGGCCATCGGTGGCGGCGCGCCGCCTGAAGGGGAAGCAGCGGACGGATACGCGGGCGCCGCGGGTGCGGCGCGTACGGGCGCGACCGGCATGCGCGGCGTGGCGCCTTGCGTCGGCAACTCGAACAGCACCTGCACCGGACGCTCGAACCACTCCGCGGCCAACGCTTCGATCTGGTGGGAAAAGTTCTTCCGTACCCAATCCAGTTTGAACCGGTTGGGAGCGGCAACGCGCAGCACCGCCTGCGTTTCGTCGTACGCAAGCGGGACCAGCGGTCGTATCCACGCGCTGATTTGTTGGGGGGGGAGTTCCTGCTCAAGACGACTGACGCAGGTCTGCCAGAATTCTTTCATGTCGCTCTTATTCAAACCTCGATTCTACCTTGCCTGGGCTGGGGTTATCCACAGGGTAGGGCATAAGCGTCCGTGCGGCGCAGTCTTAACTGTTTGACAAGACAGGGAAAACTTGCTGAAATGGTGGGCTTTTCCGAATTCTGTCTGTCAGAAGGTTCCACAGAGAGCTTAGCCGCGCTTTGTTGGCAGTGGTGTCTAACGATGCCTACCGCCCACGCAACTGCCTGGTTTTGCTTCTAATAGGTCGCCCGGGGTTTCCCGGTCAGAGCCCCGTCTACGAGCTGTTTTTTTGCACCTGTTGCAAAAATGCTCATTAGATACCCGCTTCCTGAATGCGCGACCAGGAACCCTTCCGGGCAGGTCCCTTCTGACTTTTGTTCTTTTTGTGGATCGTCCATGAAACGTACCTACCAACCTTCCGTTACCCGTCGCAAGCGCACCCATGGTTTCCGCGTGCGCATGAAAACCCGCGCTGGCCGCGCCATCCTGAATGCCCGCCGCGCCAAGGGCCGCAAGCGTCTGGCCGTCTAAGTCGTGTTTTTCCGGCTTGTCCGGAAAAACCTGACGCCTGATTTTGCAGTCCATGCCGCGCTCCACGCTTCCGCCGGAGGCGCGGCTGCATCGCCCCTCCGAGTTCGCCGCCGCCCTCAAAGGCCGGCGTCTTGCCCGAGGGGCGTTCTTCATTGTGAGCGCGGCTCCCAATGATCTGCCTCCCGGCCAGGACGCCTGTGCGCGTCTCGGCCTGGTGATCGCCAAGCGGTTCGCCGCCCACGCCAGTACGCGCAACGCCATCAAGCGGGTCATCCGCGAGGCGTTCCGCCATCGGCGCCTGGGACTGCCGGCCAAAGATTACGTCGTGCGCCTGCATAGCAAGGTTGCGCCCGCCACGCTTACCGCGCTGAAACGCGCGGCAAGAGCCGAAGTGGACGCTCACTTTGAGCGGATAGCGCGATGATCAAGGCTTTACTCGTTGCCCCGATCCGGTTCTACAGGTTTTTCCTGAGCCCCTGGATCGGCAGGCAGTGCCGCTTTACCCCGACCTGCTCGGCGTATGCGATCGAAGCGATCGAGCGCCACGGCGCCTGGCGCGGCTTCTGGCTGGCAGTCCGGCGCATCGGCCGCTGCCACCCTTGGTCGCCGGGCGGATTGGACCCGGTTCCGCCCTCCAAGGGAACCAATGGCCCCTCGTGCTGTTCCCACAGCCACCGCACCGAGCATGATTGACGCTAAACTGGCGGGCTTTGCTGGCCCGTATTCACCTCAGTAGGCACCATGGATATCCGACGAACCGTCCTCTGGATGATTTTTTCCTTCTCGCTGTTGCTCCTATGGAACAACTGGCAGATCCATAACGGCAAGCCGTCGCTGTTCGGCCCCACGCCTGCCGCCACCACGAGCGAGCCGCAGGCCGCCGCGAACAACGCAACGCCTTCGGTGCCCAGCACGCCCGCCCCCGCGGCTGCCGCTGCGTCCGCCGTGCCCGGCGCCGCCGCGCCTGCTGCCGCGCGCTCGGAAGAAGTCGTCATCACGACCGACGTGCTGCGCCTGACGTTCGACACCATGGGCGCCCAGTTGGTGCGCGCCGAACTGCTGAAGTACCCGGCCACCGGCCAGCCCGACAAGCCCACGGTGCTGCTGGACCGCGCCGCCGGCCTGAACTACGTGGTGCAGACCGGCGTGGTCGGCGCCCCCAACGGCCAAAGCTTCCCCACGCACCAGACGCCTTTCCGCGTCGTGTCCTCGGAACGCCAGCTGACCGGCGACAACCTGGTGGTCGCCTTCGAGGGCGAATCCGGCGGCGTGAAGGTCACCAAGACGTTCACCCTGCACCGCGGCCGCTATGACATCGACGTGCGCCACGACCTGGCCAACGTCAGCGCCGGCCCCGTGTCGCCCGCCCTGTACCTGCAGCTCGAACGCGACGGCAACGACCCCGCCGACACGTCCAGCTTCTATCACACCTTCACCGGTTTCGCCGTCTACTCGGAACAGGACAAGTTCCAGAAGATCACCTTCAGCGACATCGAAAAGAAGAAGGCCAGCTACATCAAGCAATCGGACAACGGCTGGATCGCCGTGGTCCAGCACTACTTCGCCACCGCCTGGGTGCCCCCGCAGGGCAAGCCGCGCACCAACGAACTGCTGGAAGTGCAGAAAAACCTGTACGCCGCCCGCAGCATCGAGGCAGTGGGCGAGATCGCCCCTGGCGCCGCCACGCGCGTCGATTCGCACCTGTGGGTCGGTCCGCAAGACCAGAAGGCCATGGCCGCCCTGGCCCCCGGCCTGGAACTGGTGGTCGACTATGGCTGGCTGACCATCATCGCCAAGCCGCTGTTCAAGCTGATGACCTGGCTGCATTCCATCCTGGGCAACTGGGGCTGGACGATCGTGGCGCTGACCGTGCTGATCAAGGCCGTGTTCTACCCCCTGGCCGCCGCCAGCTACCGCTCCATGGCCCGCATGAAGCAGGTGGCTCCGCGCCTGCAGGCCCTGAAGGAAAAGTACGGCGACGACAAGCAGAAACTCAACGCGGCCATGATGGAAATGTACCGCACCGAGAAGATCAACCCGCTGGGCGGCTGCCTGCCCATGCTGGTGCAGATCCCGGTGTTCATCTCGCTGTACTGGGTGCTGCTGGCCAGCGTGGAAATGCGCGGCGCGCCGTGGATCCTGTGGGTGCACGACCTGTCGATCCGCGACCCGTACTTCATTCTGCCCGCCATCATGATGGCCACCATGTTCCTGCAGATCAAACTGAACCCGACGCCCCCGGACCCCGTCCAGGCCAAGGTCATGATGATCATGCCGCTGGTGTTCGGCGGGATGATGTTCTTCTTCCCGGCTGGCCTGGTGCTCTACTGGTGCGTCAACAACACCCTGTCGATCGCCCAGCAGTGGTCCATCACCCGCGCCATGCAGCGCAAGACGGAAGCCGCAGCCAACCGCTGATATCTGCTCCCGCGCAAGAAGCCGGTCCCATGCGGACCGGTTTTTTTTCGCCTGACGGCCGCCACCGATGCCGATTCCTGATTTTCTTGATAGTTATTCTTTATCAAGTTTTATAGATCAATCAACTTCACACGGTAAGGCAAGACCCCTATGATGTGTCGGAGATAGCCCCAGGCCGGCAATGCCGGGCTATCCCAGACACGGCGCGGGCCCCTCTGCGGCCCCCGCATTCCAGGCATTTCATAGGGAGTGTGCTATGACCGACAAGAAGACGCATCTGACCACCGCCGCTGGCGCGCCGGTGGCCGACAACAACAACACGCTGACTGCCGGCCCGCGCGGCCCGGCGCTGTTGGAAGACTTCTGGCTGATTGAAAAGCTCGCCCACTTCGACCGCGAACGCATCCCCGAACGCGTGGTGCACGCCAAAGGTTCGGGCGCCTATGGCACCCTCACTGTCACCCACGACATCTCGCGCTACACCCGCGCCAACCTCTTTTCCCAGGTCGGCAAGCAGACCCCGCTGTTCCTGCGTTTCTCGACCGTGGCCGGCGAGCGCGGCGCGGCTGACGCCGAACGCGACGTGCGCGGTTTCGCCATCAAGTTCTACACCGAGGAAGGCAACTGGGACCTGGTCGGCAACAACACGCCGGTCTTCTTCATCCGTGATCCGCTGAAATTCCCGGACTTCATCCACACCCAGAAGCGCGACCCCAAGACCAACCTGCGCAGCGCCACCGCCGCCTGGGACTTCTGGTCGCTCAATCCCGAATCGCTACACCAGGTCACCACCCTGATGAGCGATCGCGGCATTCCCGCCAACCTGCGCCAGCAGCACGGCTTCGGTTCGCACACGTTCAGTTTCATCAACAAGGACGGCGAGCGCTTCTATGTGAAATTCCACTTCAAGTCGCAGCAAGGCATCGCCTGTCTGAGCGACGAGGAAGCGGCGCAAGTGGTCGCCCATGACCGCGAAAGCTCGCAGCGCGACCTGTTCGAGAACATCGAAAAGGGCAACTTCCCGAAGTGGACGCTGAAGGTGCAGATCATGCCCGAGGCCGAAGCCGCGACTTACCATATCAACCCCTTCGACCTGACCAAGGTCTGGCCGCATGGCGACTATCCGCTGATCGAAGTCGGCGTGCTGGAGCTGAACAAGAACCCCGAGAACTACTTTGCCGAGGTCGAGCAGGCCGCCTTCACCCCGGCCAACGTGGTCCCCGGTATCGGATTCTCGCCGGACAAGATGCTGCAAGGCCGGCTGTTCTCCTACGGCGACACGCACCGCTATCGCCTGGGCATCAACCACCACCAGATCCCGGTGAACGCGCCGCGCTGCCCGTTTCACAGCTTCCACCGCGACGGCGCCGGCCGTGTCGACGGCAACGTCGGGGCGACGCTGAACTACGAGCCCAACAGCGCGGGCGAGTGGAAGGAAACCCCGTCGGCAGGCGAGCCGCCGCTGGCGCTGGACGGCCAGGCGGCAGCGCGCTGGAATCACCGCGTGGACGATGACTACTACTCGCAGCCGGGCGCCTTGTTCCGCCTGATGACGCCTGCACAGCAGGAGCTGCTGTTCGGCAACATCGGCCGCCACATGGCCGGCGTCCCGGAAGAAATCCAGCGCCGCCAGCTGGAACACTTCCGCAAAGCCGATCCCGCCTACGCCGCAGGCGTGGCCAAGGCGCTGGGACTGAAGCTGTAATCCGCGACGCGCCCATGCGCAAGGCGGCCCCGAGGGGCCGCCTTTTTTTGGCTGCTGCGCGGCTCTGCGCCGAGACAATCAGCGCTGCATGCCCCAGCGCCTGACCGTGAAACGCTCCACGGTGTCGAACACCAGGTTTTCCACAAGCAGGCCGATGATCACCACCGCCGCCAACCCCGCGAACACGCGGTCTGTGTATAACTCGTTGCGGTTCTGAAAGATGTACCAGCCCAGGCCGCCCTTGCCGCTGGACGCGCCGAACACCAGTTCCGCGGCGATCAATGTGCGCCACGCAAAGGCCCAGCCTATCCTCAGCCCGGCCAGGATGGCGGGCAGGGCGGCAGGCACCAGAATCTGCAACACGTAGCGCAGACCGCTCAATCCATAGTTGCGGCCCGCCATGCGCAAGGTATCCGATACCCCCAGAAAACCCGCGTACATGTTCAGCGCCAGCGCCCACAACACCGAATGGATCAGAACGAACACCAGGCTGCCTTCGCCCAGGCCGAACCACAGCAGCGCCAGCGGTAGCAGCGCAATCGCCGGCAGGGGATTGAACATGGCCGTCAAGGTGGACAGCAGATCGCGACCGAAACGCGTCGACACCGCCAGCGTGGTCAGCACAAAGGCCAGCAGCACGCCCGCCGCATATCCCTGCGCCAGCACGCGCAACGATTGCCCGGCGCGTGCCAGCAGTTCGCCGCCTGCGATGCCCTGCACGAAGGCGACCGCCGTCTGCGATGCGCTGGGCAGCAGCAGATCATTGTCGGTGTAGCGCGCCGCCAGCTCCCAGATGCCGGCCAATAGCGCCAGGATCGCCAGCTTGCGCAGGCTGGCGTGCTGCCACAGGCGTTCATGCCAGGGCAGGGGCGCTTCGCCCGCTTGCGCGGGCAAGGGCGGCAGCTCGTACTCCACTTCGGGACGGATGGGCACGGCGCCTGCGTATGCGTTGTTCATGCGGAAGTCCTTCAGGCCGCGGCCCGTTCAGCGGCAAGTTCAGCGGACTTTTCCGCAGGCGCCACATCGAACAGCAGATCATGGACGCGCCTGGCCGCAGACTGGAACGCAGCCGAGCCCTGGCTATGCAGCCCGTAGGCATGGGCGTTCAGTTCCGCGCGCACGCGGCCCGGATGCGGCGACAGCAGCAGCACGCGGCTGCCCAGCACCAATGCCTCTTCGATGGAATGGGTGACGAACAACAGCGTGAAACGCACGTCTTCCCACAGCGCCAGCAATTCTTCCTGCATGCGCCGCCGCGTCAACGCGTCCAGTGCCGCGAAGGGCTCGTCCATCAAAAGCACACGCGGCTGCATCGCCAGGGCGCGCGCAATGGCCACGCGCTGCTTCATGCCGCCGGACAACGTATGCGGATAGGCATCGGCGAACGCGGACAACCCCACCTTGTCCAGGTAGTGCATGGCGCGCTCGTCGGCCTCGCGCCGGTTGAGCTTGCGTGAAGCCACCAGCGGAAACGCCACGTTCTGCCGCAACGTCTTCCATGGCGGCAGCTGGTCGAATTCCTGGAACACCACGATGCGGTCCGGCCCCGGGCCGCGCACGGCATTGCCATCGATGGCAATGCGGCCTTCGGTCGGTTCGATGAAGCCCGCAATTGCCTTAAGCAGCGTGGATTTGCCGCAACCGGACGCGCCCAGCAGGATGAAACGCTCTGCTTCGTGCACGTCGAAACTGACCTGATGCGTGGCGCGCACGCGCCTTTCGCGCGTCTTGTATTCGATCGACACCTTATCCACAGCCAGCAAAGGCGTGGCCTTTTCGGTGTTATCCACAGGGGAGGCAGCGCTCAATCCCATCTCAACTGCCTTGGGCTGTGACGGGGTCGTCAAAGAAATAATCTCGCCAACTGGCCGGCGCATTCTTGATCGCGCCCACCTTGTGCATGAACTCGGCCAGCGCATAGGTATTCTGCGGTTCCAGCTTGAACTGCACGTCGGGGTTCTTGATCACTTTGATCAGGAAATCGCGGTCCAGCTTTGCTCCGGTAACGCGCAGATAAGTATCCGCGGCCTTTTCCGGATTGGCGCTGGCGAACTGCGCCGCTTCCTTCAGCGCGGCCTGGAATGCCTTGTAGGTCTTGGGATTTTCCTTGCGGAATTTCTCGGTCGCAAACAACACCGTGGACGAACTGGGCCCGCCCAGCACGTCATAGGAATTGAGCACGATGCGCGCCTTGGGATTCTCGGCCAGCTCCTGCTCCTGGAAGGGCGGGTTGCCGAAATGCCCCGTGATTTCCGTGCCGCCCGCGATGATGGCGGCGGCCGCGTCCGGATGCGGCAGGGCGACGGAAATCTTGTCCAGCTTGTTGAACTGCGCGTCGCCCCACAGTTTGGCCGACGCCAGCTGCAACACGCGAGACTGCACCGACACGCCCACCGCCGGCACCGCGATGCGGTCCTTGTCGGTGAAGTCCGCAATCGTCTTCACGTTGGGATTGTTGCTGACCAGGTAATAGGGAAAATTGCCCAGCGAAGCCACGCCCTTCACGTTCTGCTTGCCGCGCGTGCGGTCCCAGATCGTCAACAGCGGCCCCACGCCTGCCCCCGCGATATCCACAGCCCCGGACAACAGCGCATCGTTCACGGCCGAACCGCCCGACAGCTTGGCCCACTCGACCGAGATATCCACACCATCGGCCTTGCCGTGCTTTTCGATCAGTTGCTGATCGCGCGCCACGTTCAACAGCAGATACACGATGCCGTACTGCTCGGCGATGCGGATGCGGCCCTCCGCCATGGCCGGCGTCGGCGAAGCCAACGCCAGCACGGCAAGTATCAACGCCAGGCCCGCGCCGGTGGCGGCCTGGACCAAACGATCACGTACAGCGGAGGAAAAACCCATGGCGGACCCTGTGGATAAATGGTTTTGCGCGAAATTAAGGGGCGCGAGACGTCAGAACGGCACGTCGCCTTCGATCGTCGTGCGGTACAGCTTGCGGCGCAGGTGATCCGGCGTACCGCCGGCCAGATGGATCAACGAGCGGTTGTCCCAGAACACCAGATCATGCGGCTGCCATTGGTGGCGGTAGATGTGTTCGGGCCGGATGCTGTGGGCAAACAGTTCGTCCAGGATCTGGCGGCTCTCGTCTTCGGGCAGACCCTCGATGCGGGTGGTGAAGCCTTCGCTCACGAACAGCGCGCGGCGGCCCGTCTCCGGATGCGTGCGCACGACCGGATGCACCACTTCCTGCACCTGCGCCACCTGTTGCGCGCTGAGATTGGGACGCCACGAGCCTTCCTTCTGCAGCTGGCCGTACTTGGCCAGGTAGGAATGCACGGCGCGCTTGCCTTCGATGGCGTCTCGCAATGCGGCGGGCAGAGTGTCGTACGCCACGTGCATGTCGGCGAATAGCGTGTCGCCGCCTTGCGTGGGCAGCTCCTGCGCGTGCAGCAGCGACCCCAGGCTGGGCAATTCCTTGTACGAGATATCCGAATGCCAATACTTGCCGGCATCACCCAGCCCTATCGGCTTGCCGTCTTCAACGATGTTGGAAACGATGAGGATCTCGGGATGCCCGGCCAGATGGAACTGATGCAGCACGTGGATCATCAGACGGCCAAAGCGGCGGCTGAAATCGATGTGCTGCTGCGGCGTGATGCGCTGATCGCGGAACACCAGCAGGTGATGGTCCAGATGGGCGCGATGCACCTGCGCGAAATCGGCCGGGGTCAGCTCGCGCGACAGGTCGATACCGATGATTTCCGCGCCGGTCACGGCTGCCAGCGGGCGGATCGAAAAGGCTTGCGCAGCGGGTTCGGCATACACCTCGGACCGGCGCAGCGCGTTGCTCTGGGACATGGATCGCTCCTTGCGCGAATGCCGGCCAGGCCGGCTCAGGAACGGTCCATTATGAAAACGCGCAACCCCTACGCAAACGAATTATTCGGCCTTTGTTCAAGCCTGCGCGTCATATGGCGCGCCATCGCGTTGTGGCTATAAGCTTATTCGCGCGAGAGGAACTTGCCGCGCACGGAGCCGATGTGCTGCTCCATCTTGCGCACCGCGGCCTTTTTATCGCCACGCTCGACCATCTTGTACAGGTCTTCCAGTTCGGCCACGTTGGGCTTTTCCGCCTTGCCCGCAGGCGGGCGGAACCACAGGCGCATGGAACGGTCCAGCAGGCTGCCGGCAAACTCCGCAAGGATGTCATTGCGGGCGGCTTCGTACAGCGTCTGGTGGAACCTGCGGTCGATCTCCATGCTGCCCAACCGGTCCTGGCGTTCATGGCATTCCCAGCCAGCCGCCACCAACGCTTGCAGGCGTTCCAGCAGCGCCGGGGTGGCATTGTCCACCGCCAGGCCTGTCAGATGCGGTTCGACCAGCAGGCGCGCGGCGATCAGCTCCAGGAAGCTGTCTATGGTTTCCGCTTTGACGAGGATGCCCTTGCGCGGCAGGATGTCCACCAGCCCCTCGCGGTCCAGCCGGTGTATGGCCAGATGGATGGGGCTGCGGCCCAGCGACAGCTGTTCGCTCAGTTGTGCGACATTGATCTGGTCCCCGGCGCGCAGCTCCTGCGTGAGGATCATGCGCTTGATCGCGAGATACGCCTGTTCGCCGAGCGAAGCCGCCGGCGCGGTGTCTTCCTGCTGTCGCTTGGGGGTAGGGGTTTTGGGCATGCGGTGATGGTTGCTGACCACGCGCCGCAACCGGCGCAGACCGCTGCGATTATAGCGACCGGTGCGGGCGGGCCAGCGTTTCCTCAGTCGATGCGCACGTTGCCGTCCTTGATGGCCTGTCCGTACTTGGCGGATTCGGCTTTCATGTATGCCGCGAACGCATCTGGCGTGGAGGCTGCAGCCACCATGCCCTGCTGCGCCAGGATCTGGCGCACGTCGGCATCCTGCAGCGCTTCGGAGTACATCTGGTTCAGACGCTGCACGCGATCGGCGGGCACGCCCGTGCGCGTGAGCAGCCCCATCCAGGTTTGCGATTCGAAGCCCGGCAGGCCGGCCTCGGCAAAGGTCGGCACATCGGGCAGCGCTGGCGTGCGCGCGCTTCCAGCCACTGCCAGGGCGCGCAGCTTGCCCGCCTGGATATGCGGCGCAACCACGCCCACGTCCCCGAGCGTCGCATCCACTTCGCCGCTCAGTACCGCCATGGTCGCTGGCGCCGCGCCCTTGTACGGCACGTGCATCATGCCCACGCCGGCCTGTTTTTTCAGCATCTCGAATCCCAGATGGCCTGATGAGCCATTGCCGAACGAAGAGAAGGTCGCCTTGTCGCCCTGGTCCTTGGCCCAGGCCAGGAACGCCTTGAGATCGCCGGCCGGCACCTTGGGTCCGACCACCAACACATGCGGGTTGGACGCCAGCTGCGTGACCGGCTGGAAGTCCTTCACGCTGTCATAGGGCAGCTGGTTCAACAGATAGGGATTGATGACGAAGCTTGCTGCGATCAGCAGGACCGTGTTGCCGTCAGCCGGCTTGCCCAGCAAGGTCTGTGCGCCGATCACGGTACTGCCGCCGGGACGGTTTTCGACGATGATGTTGGCTCCGGTGTTCTTCGCAATGGCCTTGGTCAGCGCCCGCGCCAGCGCGTCGGAGGAGCCGCCTGCGGTATACGGCACGATCAGCGTCATGGGCTGCGACGGGAACGTGTCGGCGGCGGCGCTCATGCTCGCCAGCGCCAGCGCGGCGGCCAATACGGTTTTCTTCATAATGTTTACCCCTTGATTTGTCATTGGTGCCGCACGGCAGGCGGCTTATTCCGCGTAGCGCAGGCCTGCGCGCACGACGTTGCGCAGTGAACCTATGCCGTCCACCCAACACTCCACGACGTCGCCATCACGCAGGAACAAGGGAGGCTGGCGGGCCGCTCCTATCCCTTCAGGCGTGCCGGTGAGGATGACGTCGCCGGGCAGCAAGGTCAGTCCCTGCGACAGCTCCGCGATCACGCGCGCCACGCTGAAGATCTGATTGCGGGTATGGCCAGCCTGCATGCGCACACCATTGACCTCGCAGCTCAGGGCGAGATTCTGCGGATCGTCGATCTCATCGGCGGTGACCAGGACCGGCCCCATCGGGCAGGTCGCGTCCAGGCTCTTGCCCTTGAACCATTGCGCGCCGTGCGCACGCTGCAGATCGCGTGCACTGAGGTCATTGGCCACCGTGTAGCCGAACACATGTTCCAGGGCATCCTCCTCAGCGATATCGCGTCCTTCCTTGCCGATCACCACGGCCAGCTCGACCTCCCAATCCAGCTTGGACGTATAGGCTTCATGCAACGGCACGCTGTCTTGCGGTCCGGCGACGGTAGTCGGCAGCTTGCTGAAGAAAGTGGGGCGTTCAGGCAGCTCGACCTCTTGGCCTTCGCGCTTGCCTTTGCTTTCGTCGTAGTGTTTCAGGTAATTCCAGCCGACGCAGAACACATTGCGTTGCGGGACGATGGGTGCGAGCAGGCGTACCGAATCCAGTGCCACAGCCGCGCCGCTGGCGTGCGCGACCTGGCTCAACAGCGTCTGTACGTCGGCCACGCCCTGAAAGGGCGTGATAGCTTGGCCGTCCAGCCGGCCCAATACCGGGCCGGATTCGCTGGCATAGCGAACGATTTTCATGGTGTCAGTCCGCAAGACGGGCCTGGCCCTGGATTTCCACCAGGATCTCAGGCTTGGCCAGGGCGGATACCTGCACCAGCGCGCAGGCGGGGAAATCGCCGCTGAAGAATTCGCGACGCGCCTTCCACACTTGCTGGTTGTCGGCCATGTTGGTCAGGAAGATCGTCAGCGTGACCATGTCGTCGATCTGGCCGCCCGCCGCTTCCAGGAGATGCTTCATCTTCGCAAAGATGACCTGGGCTTGTTCGTAGGCATTCGCGCCCTGGATGGTGCTCCCGTCGTTGGCGCGGGCGGTCAGTCCCGACAGGTAGACCGAGTCTTTCACGCGCAGGCAGTTGGACCACAGGCCGGGCTCGGCTTCGGCGACGTGGGGGCTGGTAATGCGGACTTTCTGGACCATGGGATTTCCTGTTCGAAGTTGGGTTGGAATTGCCGGTTAAAAATAACAGTGATATTTCACAGTTATATCAATGCTAGGCTGGCATGCCGGCGTCAGTCAAGGCCGTGCCGGCCTCGCAGGCATACGCATTTACCCTGGGAACGAGCGAATTTCACTGACCAATCGCGCTGCCAAGCCTGTGGATAAGTCTTGGGATAAGCCTGGTGGCAAGCCAGGGAAAAGCGGTGGATTGTCGGGGGATATCCCGGTGGATAGGCGGTGAATAGCAGGTGGACAGCCTGTGTACAACCTTGCCCGGCCATGAAAAAAGGCGCGGTCCGTAGGGAGTCCGCGCCTTTTAAATCAAAGACTTGCGTGGATCAGGACTTCGGCAGAAAAGCCTGAACCAGTTTTACCCAATATGTTGCGCCCACCGGCAGCAAGGCGTCGTTGAAGTCGTAATTCGGGTTGTGCAACTGGCACGGACCCATGCCGTGATAGGTCTCCATGCGATGGTCGCCGTCGCCGTTGCCGAGGAACAGGTAGGTCCCAGGCACCGCTTCCAGGAAGAAGGAAAAGTCCTCCGCCCCCATGAAGGGCGGCATCTCGCGCTGCACGTTTTCAGCGCCGAACGCGTCTTCGGCGACTTGGGCGGCAAAGGCGGTTTCCTTTTCCCAATTCACCAGCGGGGGATATGCGCGCACGAAATCCAGTTCGCCCGTGCCGCCGTAGACCTGCGGCAAGGTGGTCGCGATGCGGCGCATGTCCGCCTCGATCTTGTCCAGGGTCTCCACCGAATAGGTGCGCACGGTGCCGCGCAGCACGGCTTCGCCGGGAATCACGTTGTAGGCGTCGCCCGCGTGGATCTGCGTGATCGAAAGCACGGCCTGCTCCAGCGGATTCTTGCTGCGCGAGATCACCGTCTGCAGGGCATGCACCATGTCGGCCGCGACAATGATGGGGTCCACCGATGCATGCGGCTGCGCCGCGTGGCCGCCCACGCCCTTGATGACGATGTCCCAGCGGTTGCTGGAGGCCATGGTCGGGCCCGCCCGAAAACCGAACTGGTTGACCGGCATGCCGGGCATGTTGTGAATGCCGAACACCGCGTCGCAAGGGAATTTGTCGAACAGGCCGTCCTGCATCATGGCGCGCGCGCCGGCGTTGCCGCCTTCCTCGGCCGGCTGGAAGATGAACACCACCGTGCCATCGAAATCGCGGTGTGTGGACAAGTATTGCGCCGCCCCCAGCAGCATGGTCGTGTGTCCGTCGTGGCCGCAGCCGTGCATGCGTCCGCTGATGGTGGACTTGTGCGCAAAGCGGTTGTGCTCGGGCATGGGCAGCGCGTCCATGTCGGCGCGCAAACCTATGGTTTTCTTGCCGTTGCCGCCACGCAAAATACCCACCACGCCGGTTTTCCCCAGCCCCGTGTGGACTTCCAGGCCCCAGCCGCGCAAACGCTCCGCGACCAGCGCGGACGTGCGCGTTTCCTGGAAAGCAAGTTCCGGATGGGCGTGGATATCCCGTCGCAGCGCGGTGAGGTCGCCGTGGGCGCGTTCGATTTCGTCTATGGTTTTCATGGCTGTGGATAAGGCGTAAGAGTTGAATTCACGTATCGTTCAGATGGCAGGCGCTGAACTGACCCGGGGCGACTTCACGCAGCAACGGCCGTTCTGCCTTGCAGCGCGGCATCGCATGCGGGCAACGCGGGTGGAAGGCGCAGCCCGTCGGCGGGTCCAGCGGCGACGGCAGTTCGCCCTTGATGGGCTGGTAGGTGCGCCGCCCCGGCTGCAGCGTCGGCAGTTCCTTCAGCAAGGCCTGCGTGTACGGATGGTTGGCCCGCTGAAAGACCGTGTCGGTAGGCGCCAGCTCCACCACGCGGCCCAGATACATGATGGCCACGCGGTCCGAGATGTGGCTGACTACGCTGAGGTTGTGGCTGATGAAAAGATAGGTCAGGTCCAAGTCCGCACGCAACCGTTCGAACAGATTAAGCACCTGGGCCTGGATCGACACGTCCAGCGCGGCGACCGCCTCGTCGCAAACTATGACCGAAGGCTTGAGCGCGAGCGCCCGCGCAATTCCTACGCGCTGCCTCTGGCCGCCAGAGAATTGATGGGGATAACGCTGTGCAAAAGCCGGATCCAGCCCCACCTGGCGCATCAGCCCGGCGACGTACTCGGCTTTGTCGCGCGCGCGGACCAGGCCGTGCGCCACGGGCGCCTCGCCGATGATCTCGCGCACGCGCATACGCGGGTTCAGCGAGGCATAGGGATCCTGGAAGATCATCTGCACGCCCAGCTCATAGGCACGCCGTTGCGGGCCCGCCATGGCCTTCACGGCGCGGCCCTTGTAGCTGACTTCGCCCGCCGTCGGCGGCAGGATGCCTGACACGATACGGCCCAGCGTGGATTTTCCACAGCCGGATTCGCCCACGATGCCTATCACTTCGCCCGGCCGCACATCCAGGTCCACACCCGCCACTGCATGCACGACCTGCGTCTTCAAACCGGCGCCCAGCAGGTTGGCGATTCGGCCGGCCAGGTCCACGGGCTGCACGAAGCGCAGCTCGACCTCGCGCAACGACAGGATAGGGACCGCGGGATCTCGTTCTGCGGCGTTCATTTGGTATCTGGCCCTCCGGCATGCCAGCAACGCACCCATTGCGCCGGGCGCACCTCCACGGGCTGCGGTTCGACCAGACAGGCGTCAGTGGCGCGCGGGCAGCGCCCACGGAACGCACAGCCTTGCGGCAGGTTGAGCAGCGACGGCGTCATGCCGGGAATCGGAACCAGCGGCCTGCCGCGGGATTCGGGCGTGGGTATGGAAGCGATCAGGCCATGCGTGTAGGGATGCATGGGATGGCTGATGACCGCCTGCGTGGTGCCGGTTTCGACTACGCGCCCCGCATACATGACCGACACGCGGTCCGCCAGGCCCGCGACCACGGCAAGGTCGTGCGTGATCCAGATCAGCGCGGTGCCGGTTTCGCGGCACAGCTTCTGCACTTCGAACAGGATCTGTCCTTGTATGGTCACATCCAGCGCCGTGGTGGGCTCGTCGGCGATGATCAGGCGCGGCGAATTCAAGAGCGCAATCGCGATCGCCACGCGCTGCCGCATGCCGCCTGATAATTGGTGCGGATAGGTGCGCAGACGCTCCTCGGGCGAAGGGATGCCCACCATGGCGAGCGTCTGCAAGGCGCGCTGGCGGGCTTGCTCGCGCGATACCTTGCTGTGCGCCTGCACCGCCTCGATCATCTGCGTATCGACGCGCAGTACCGGGTTCAGGGTCATCATGGGATCCTGGAAGATCATGGCGATCTCCTGGCCCCTGAGCTCGCGCCAGCGCGCGGGTGTCGCGTTGCGCAAGTCCTCGCCGTTCAAGCGCAAGGTGCCGTCGACGATGCGGCCCGGCTCATCCAGCAGTCCCATCAGCGAAAAGCCGGTGATGCTCTTGCCCGACCCCGATTCGCCCACCAGTCCCAGGATCTCGCCTTCGGCCAGCGTCAGGTCCACACCATCCACCGCCTTCACCACGCCATTGCGCGTGTAGAAGTGCGTCTTCAGGCCATGCACCTCGAGTATGGGCGTCGCCGGGGACTTTTCCACAGGTGTCTGCATGGCGCCCGCCCTCAATTCGCGTGGCGCGGGTTGAGCACATCGCGCAGGTGGTCGCCCACCAGATTGATGGCGATGATGGCCAGCGCCAGCGCAATGCCGGGGAAGAACGAAATCCAGTACTGACCGGACAGCAGATATTCGAAGCCGTTGTAGATCAGCATGCCCAGCGACGGCTCCGTCACCGGCACGCCCACGCCCAGAAACGACAGCGTGGCCTCCAGCGCAATCGCATGCGCCAGGTCGATGGTGGCGATCACGATCAGCGGCGGCATACAGTTGGGCAGCACGTGACGAAACAGCACGCGCCCCCACGACAGCGACATGCAGCGCGCCGCTTCCACGTATTCCTTGCCGCGCTCGACCAGCGCCGCGCCGCGCGCGGCGCGCGCGAAATACGCCCACTGCACCACGATCAGCGCGATGATCACCTTATCCACACCCTTGCCCAGAATCGCCAGCAACATCAGCGCAACCAGGATGGCGGGGAACGACAACTGGATATCCACAACCCGCATCAGCAAGGCGTCGATGCGGCCGCCGAAATAGGCTGCGATCAGGCCCACCGTGGCGCCGATGCCGAAGGCCGCCAGTACCGAAACGCTGGCCACCAACAGGCTGGTGCGCATGCCGTAAAGGATGGCCGAGAACAGGTCGCGCGCCAGGCCGTCTGTGCCCAACCAATAACGCATGCTGCCGTCGCCGCTTTCGCTGCCCGGCTTGAGCTTGGAATCCATGATGTCCAGCGTCGCCAGATCATAGGGATTCTGCGGCGCGATCCAGGGCGCAAGCAGCGCGGCGCCCACGATCACGACCAGCATGATCAAACCCAGCGTGGCCAGCTTGCTGGCGAAGAAGTCCGACAGGAATCGGCGCCAGGGCGTCTGCTCCTTGGCCTGAACCGGGGGCGCGGCGGCGGTGGCGGGTGTGTTCATCGGCGGCTATCCAAGCGTACGCGGGGGTCCAGCACCGTGTAGATGATGTCCACCACCAGATTCAGCATGACCAGGAAGAACACGATCAAGAGCAGATACGCCACCACCACCGGACGGTCCAGGTTGATGATGGAATCGATCAGCAGCTTGCCCATGCCCGGCCAGGAAAACACGGTTTCCGTCACGACGGCGAAGGCCATCACCTGGCCGAACTCCAGGCCCGCCACCGTCACCACGGGAATCAGGATGTTCTTGAGCAGATGCACGCCCAGTACGCGCTTTTCAGACAGGCCCTTGGCGCGCGCGAACTTGATGTAGTCCATGGGCAGGGCTTCGCGCGTGGCGGCACGCGTCACGCGGATGATCATTGCGCATTTGGCGAAGGCGATCGTGGCCGCAGGCAGCGCCAGGCTCAGCCAGCCGTCGAAAGTCAGCACGCTCAACTGCAGCGATCCGATGCTGACGGTCTGGCCGCGCCCACCCGCCGGCACCCAGCCGAGTATCACGGCGAACACCATGATGAGCATCAGGCCAACCCAGAAGTTAGGCAGCGAGAAACCGAGCACCGAGCCCGTCATGATCGCGCGCGAGCCCACTGCCTTGGGCTTGAGGCCGGCCAGGATGCCCAACGGCACGCCGATCAGCACCGACAGCAGCATGGCCACACAAGCCAGTTCCACCGTGGCCGGCATGCGCTCCAGGATCAGCCTCATGGCCGGTTCGCCCGTCAGGAAGCTGTTGCCGAAATCACCGCGCACCGCCTGGCCCATGAAGATCAGGTACTGCCGCCACAGCGGCAGATCCAGGCCCAGCGATGCGCGCACCGCCGCGCGTTGCGCTTCGGTCGCTTCCGGGCTGGCCAGCATCGAGACCGGGTCGCCCACCATGTAGATGCCGGCAAAGACCAGCGCCGACATGACGAGCATGACGACGACGGTCTGCAGCAGCCTTCTTACGATCGTTGCAAGCACTAGCGCCTTACTTCTTCAGCGTTGCAAACTGTGCGAGCGTGACTTGGTCTGGGCGGCCTTGATAGCGGATGTCGCTCTTCATTGCCCATACCGACAACTCGAAATGCACAGGGAGCATGGCGTAGTCATCCATGGCGATGTTGCTGGCCTTGGACAAGAGGTCCGCACGCTTGGCATCGTCCATGGTCGACGAGGCTTCCTTCACCAGCGCATCCATCTTGAGGTTGGAGTAGCGGCTGCGGTTGGTGGTGCCCAAACCTGCTTCGGGATTGCGCGTCACCAGCAGCGAGGTCAGCGCGTTGGACATTTCGCCGCTGGTCACGGACCAGCCCGCCAGATAGGCCGAGAACGCATAGCTGTCGCGGTTCTTGAAGAACACCGGGGGCGCCATCGCATCCACGCTGGTCTTCACGCCGATGCGGGTCCACATCGACGCGATCGCCTGCGCCACCTTCGAATCGTTGACATAGCGGCCCGACGGCGAGCCCAGCGTGATGGAAAAGCCGTTGGGATAACCAGCTTCCTTCAACAAGGCCTTGGCCTTTTCCACGTCGGCCTTGGGAGCCTTCGAATGCTCCTTGCTGGAACCGAACATGGGGTAGGGCAACAGATTTCCCGCGGGCAACGCCACCCCGCCCATCACGCGCTCGACCAGCGCATCGCGGTTGATGGCGAGCGACAGCGCTTCGCGCACGCGCTTGTCCTTCATGGGGTTCTTTTCGGTGCCTTGCACGCCCGGCGAGGGTTCAGCGAACTGGTCCAGCGCCACGTAGACGACACGCACCGACGGCGTTTCCTCTACATAGAGTTTCTTGTCGCCCTTGAGCTTGGGCAGGTCATCGGTTGGGGGATCCTCGATCATGTCGACGTCGCCGGCAAGCAACGCGGCCACGCGCGCGGCCGCGTTGCTGATGGGACGGTAGACCACGCGATCCCATTCGGGCTTCTTGCCCCAATAGTTGTCGTTGCGCGCCAGCACGAATTCGGCTCCGCGCTTCCAGGACACGAACTTGTAGGGACCAGTGCCTATCAGGCCGTCGCCGCTATTGAGTTCCGTCGTCGTCTTGCCCTCGGCCGCGGGGCCCGACGCCGCTTTCTTGGACATGATGGGCAACTGCGCCAGGTTGACCAGCAGGTTCGGCGCCACGTCCTTGGTGGTGATGCGCACGGTGCTGGGATCGACCGCTTCGGTCTTCTCGACCGAACCCAGATACAGCGTGAACGGCGACGGACTGTTGGGCACCTTGGGGACGCGCGCATACGTAAAGACTACGTCTTCCGCGGTGAACGGCGTGCCGTCGGAGAACTTCACGTTGGGACGCAGCTTGAAAGTCCACACCTTGCCGTCCACGGTCCAGGACTCGGCCAGCGCGGGCTGCGGCTTGAGCTGCGCGTCGGTGGCAACCAGGGTATCGAATATGGTCTGGGAGATCTGCGTATTGGGCGTGAGCGCGTGATACTGCGGATCCATCGACGAAGGTTCGGTCTTCAAGGCGATCACCAGATCGCGGGCCATAGCCGAACTGAAGGTGCCGAAGGCCAATATCACCGCGGCTGAGCCGCAGGCCAAGACACGCGAAAACCGAGATGCCATTGTGATCTCCCTGGATTGTTTCGGGTTTTGAACCTCCGGGCCACATTAACCAGCAAACAAGGGACGGCGCAACAGTTATATTCCCTTATTGTTCTCGCCTTGCCTTGCCCGAAATATGTCCGCCTACGCCCCCATCGCCGCCATCGCAACCGCCCCCGGAAGAGGCGGTATCGGCGTCGTCCGCGTCTCCGGCACGGACCTGTCCGAACTCGTGCGGCGCCTGTTCCAGCGCGAACTCACGCCGCGACATGCGCACTACCTGCCGTTCAAATCCGGCACGGGCGAATTGCTGGACGAAGGCATCGCCATCTATTTCCGCGCGCCGCATTCCTATACCGGCGAAGACGTGCTGGAACTGCAAGGGCATGGCGGCCCCGCCGTGCTGCGCCGCGTGCTGGAAAGCTGTCTGGCCACCGGCCGCGATCTTGGCATCCGGCTGGCCGAGCCGGGCGAATTCACGCGCCGCGCCTTCCTCAACGACCGCATGGACCTGGCTCAGGCCGAAGCCGTAGCCGATTTGATCGAGGCCTCGTCGGTAGCGGCCGCGCGCGGCGCCATGGCGTCGCTCTCGGGCGATTTTTCCGCGCGCGTGAACGACCTGTCGGACCGCATCATCCATTTGCGCATGCTGGTCGAAGCGACGCTGGATTTCCCCGAAGAGGAAATCGACTTCCTCGAGAAGTATCAAGCCCGCCCGACCCTGGAAGCGCTGACCGCGGACCTCGCCAAACTGATCGCGCAAGCGCGCCAGGGCGTGATTCTGCGCGAAGGCCTGCACGTGGTGCTGGCCGGCCAGCCCAACGTCGGCAAGTCCAGCCTGCTCAATGCGCTGGCCGGCGACGACATCGCCATCGTCACCCCGATCGCGGGCACCACCCGCGACAAGGTAGTGCAGGAGATCCACATCGACGGCGTGCCGCTGCATATCGTCGACACCGCCGGCCTCAGGGAAACCGAGGACACGGTGGAAAGCATAGGCATTGCGCGCACCTGGCAGGAAATCGAGCGCGCCGACGTCATCCTGCATCTGCAGGATGCCACCCAGCCCGGCGACGAGCTGGACGCCCAGATCACCGCGCGCCTGCCGCCGCGCACGCCTGTGCTGAAGGTCTTCAACAAGGTGGATCTGTTGTCCACGCCTTTTGCCGCCGGTCCTCAGGAACTTGGAATCTCGGCCAAGCGCGGTGCGGGCCTGGACGAACTGCGTGCAGAGTTGCTGCGCATCGCAGGCTGGAATCCCGGCGGCGAATCCCCGTGGCTCGCGCGCGAGCGCCACCTGCATGCCTTGCAAGATGCGGCGGAACATCTGGAGTTGGCCGGCGCGCATGCGGAACAGGACGACCGCGTACTGGACTTGTTTGCGGAAGAACTGCGGCTGGCACATGACAGCCTGTCCAGCATCACGGGCAAGTTCACCAGCGACGATCTGCTGGGCGAGATCTTCTCGAGTTTCTGTATCGGGAAATAAGCCTGCGCGGCGGCATGGAGCAGCGCTGCAGCTCAGGGCTTGCGCGCCGCTTCCACCAGGCATTCCGACAAGCGGTCGAAATGCGACAACGCCGCGTGGCTGAGTTCGACCTGCTTGCGGCGCGCGTCCTCGGTATCGACGAGCAGCACCCAGCCTTTCTCGCGCATCGATTTCAAGCGCGCGTGCAAGGTCGCGGGTGACCCTATGCTATCCACCGCCATCACATCGCGCACCGACAAGCGGCGTTGTTCCTGCGACGCGCGCGCGATCAGCGTGAGTATGCGTTCTTCCAGGGGATCGAGCGACGGCAGCGCGGGCAGGCCGCGCAGCGCATCGGTCAGGCGCAAAAAACGCATGTAGATGTCGGCGGGTCTCTTTTTTTCTTTCATGGATAATGGACGCGGCGACTGACAAGCGGCGGAATTCGAGGTATGGGGAACATTCTAGATCAGGGTAAGTGGGCTCTGGTGACGATGGCGCTGTTCCTGGGCAGTCTGGCGGTCAATGAATGGGTGTTCACCAATCTTGAGTTTGTGCGGGGCATCAATTGGATCTATCTGCCGGCGGGCGTGCGCCTGATATGCACCTTGCTGTTTGGCCTGCCTGCGGCGCTCGGGCTGCTGGCCGGATCGTGGATCGCCTGCTTCTGCTACTACTTTCCTGACGACATGCTCCGCTCCGTGGCGGGGGGCATCATGGCCGCTGCCGCTCCCTACCTGGCCTATCGCTGGGCCCGTTCGGCACTGCGATTGCAGCCCGACCTGGCCAACCTTACGGCCTGGCGTCTGCTGATCTGCGCCGTAGTCTATGCGGTAGTGAATACGACCATTCACCATCTCTGGTTCTTTCTCCAGGGAGAGAGAGCCGCGCTCGCCGACGGCTTCATCGCGATGCTGACCGGAGACATTACGGGATCCTTGTTCGTGTTGTATACGCTCAAGGTAATCAGCGCCTTGGGACGCGCGGTCCTGCGCCGGCGCGCTGCCTGACTGCCTGAAGGAACCTGCCTCGGGCTTAGCCCGTCACTGCGGCCGGGTCATCTTCGGACTCGCTGTCTTCCTGTATCGGCGCAAGCGCCGAGGCTGCTTCGGCCTTGCCCAATGCCCGTTCGGCACGCTCAGCCAGCAGGCGCATTTCCCGCGCTCTTTTTCCATGCAGCACCCGGCCGAATGTATTGAGGTTGAGCGCCATGGTTCTCAACTCCGACAACTCACTCTCCGACAAGGCGATGCCGCTATCCCTGTGCTGCTCGACCCGGTCCAGCACGCCTGAACAAGCCTCGAAGAACTTTGCATAGTCGTTCCACAGGTTGTCGGACACGCTGTTCCCCGGGAAAGACGTATTAGGTGCCATCGACACTCCTTTGCGGAATCACTCTGCGACTTTCTGCGGTGATCGCACTTCATCTTCGGGGTATACAAGCGAACTATTAGTTATAAATTTTATAACTAATTATAAAAATAATCCTGCGACGGTCCGGACGTCCTATATTTCCGGGAAATCCGCCCACGCCGGGCAGCGCTTCATCCGGACCTCGCATGCACCCTGACATACGCCTCGCCAGCCTCGACGATCTGCCTGACATCGAACGAATCGTCGCGCAAGCCTATGGCCACTATGTTGCGCGCATCGGCGCGACGCCCGGACCGATGCTTGATGATTACCGTGCCCGCGTCACGCAGGGCGTGGTCCATGTGCTGCGGGTGCGCGATACCGTGCAAGCTGTGCTGGTCCTGATTCCGGAAGCCGATTGCCTGCTGCTGGACAACATCGCGGTGGATCCGCAAGCGCAAGGAAAAGGCTATGGCCGCGACCTGATGCAGTTCGCGGAAACCGCGGCGCGCCAGGCCGGCTATGCCAGCATCCGGTTGTACGCGCAGGAGAAAATGACCGAGAACATCGCGATCTACACGCGATACGGTTATGTGGAAACCCATCGCGCCGAGGAAATCGGTCTGAAGCGAGTTTTCATGAAAAAGCCCCTTATTTAAGGGGTTATTTTCCTTATTTCACTAATACGATTATTTACTCGTATTAGTGAAATACCGTCATTCATCACGTTCCTTGACAACGACGCGCTGCGCGCGCCGATTGCTGGCCAACGATTTCGCATAGACCGAATCCGGCCTTATCCGATGCGCAATCACATAGCCTGTGATGCAGGCCAGCATGAGCGGCAGCATGACTTCGTAGCTGAGTGTCATCTCGAAAATCATCAGGATGGACATCAATGGCGCATAGGTGGTGGCGGCCAGCAACGCCCCCATGCCCACCACCGCATAGCTCGATACCGCCGACAGATCCCCAGCGGGGAACAGAGCCTGCAGGCCGGTCCCGTACAAGGCGCCCAGCGCCGCCCCCACGAATAACGTCGGCGTGAAAACGCCGCCTACCGCGCCCGATCCCACGCTGGCGGCGGTGGCCAGCGTTTTCAACAGCAGAATGGCGGCCACCGCCTGCCAGGCCCACTGCGTATGCAACATGCTGTTGACCACGCTGTAGCCATTGCCCCAGACCTCGGGATTCACGACTGACAAGGCGCCGACAATCAGGCCGCCCAAGGCCATGCGTACCCACAACGGCGCGGGTACGCGGCCGAACGCGGCGCGTGCAGTGTCCAGGAAGCGCAGGAATTGCGGCGCCGCCAGGCCGGCGATCACCCCCAATCCCAGATAGTTGATGACTTCCCACCCGGACACGAAAGTGAAGGGCGGCATATGAAAAACCGCGTCGTAATGCAGGATCTGGCGCGTCACAATGTTCGCCACGACCGACGATACGACCAGCGGCACCAGCGTGGCTGAAGCTATCGCGCCATAAACGATCTCGGAAATGAACAGGGCTCCGGCGATGGGCGCGTTGTAGGCGGAAGTAATCCCCGCCGTGGCGCCACAGGCGACCAGCAGACGCAGATGCCTGGGAGGCAGCACCAGATAGCGGCCGGTCAGGGATGACAACATCGCTGCCAACTGCACCATGGGACCTTCCCGGCCAATCGAGGCGCCGGAGCCGATGGAAAAAATCGATGACAGGCTGCGCGCGACGGTCTGGCGAAAGCCGATGACCCCGCGGCCGATGGAAATCGCCTCCATGTAGTCCGCCGCGCCGCGCTTGGGCAACCACCTGGCCGCCATTTGCAGGACCGCGCCCGCGATGGCGCCGCCTATGGCCGGCATCAGGAAGCGTTGCCAGGGACTCAGCCCGCGCGCCAAAGACACCATGCCGTGGGGAGTGTCCTCGCCGCCCAGCACGATTTGTGTCCAGGCCAGCATTTCGCGAAAGACCACGGTGGCCAGCGCCCCCAAGAGGCCCATCAGCGCCGCCGCGCAAAGCGTGGCCGGCAAATTGTCCGCCAACAAACGGCTTCTCAGCCAGATTGCCCAACCTGATTTCTTGATTCTGATTTCTGTCGCCATGGCGGAATTCTACGGCGGAACCTGCTCACTTTTTGTTCAGTTCCCAGTCAAGAATGGCTGCGCGCCTCCCCTCGAATGCCCCTTTCCGCGAACGTCCTGGAGGGCCTCTAAAGGCCCCTGGAAGGGCAAAAAAGCAGGGTGGCAACCGGACGTTTTTCGGGGTAAAAGTGCCGTTTTTGGAACCCGTCCGGCAGAAATGCCCTGTGGATAACTCCTAAGTAGACGCCTTGTGCACATTTTGTGGAGGCAAGTTGAACAAGCAGGGGTTTCGGACAGGGTCCAAAATCTTGTCCAACTTCAGCTTTTTTCCCACACAGAGTTCTTGCACAGCCAAAAACGGTCGCAAGCTGATGAAAAAAAAGAGGTTTTCAAGGTTAAGGTAGTTATCCACAGGCCTTATTAATCATTAATCTTTATATAAAGAGAAATAAAGGAAAAGCCAAACATGCTCTCCCATTCCGCCCAGCCATCCCCCCCCGGACTCCGTCCATGCGCATCCTTCTGATAGAAGACGAAGCCGAACTTGCACGCTGGCTTTCAAGAAGCCTGGCCAGGCACGCTGGTTTCGTCGTTGAATGGGCTGATGACGGGCTGGTCGCCGAAAGAAGGCTGGCGATGGAAGAATTCGATGCCGTCATCCTCGATCTGGGACTGCCGGGCATGGATGGCCATGCTTTGCTCGCGAAGATTCGCGCGCGGGACGACCGTACGCCGGTGCTGGTCTTGACCGCGCGCGATTCGCTGGCCGAAAAAATCGGGACGCTCCACCAGGGAGCGGACGATTTCCTGCCGAAACCGTTTGTTGTGGAAGAGTTGGAAGCGCGGCTGATCGCGCTCATCCGTCGCAGCCGCGGGAGAGAGCACCCGCGGCTCACGCTGGGAAACCTGGCCTTCGAAACTTCCGCTCAAAAATTCTCGGTCAACGGGCAGCCCTTGCAGTTATCCCCACGTGAACACTCGGTCCTGCGGGTACTGATTCAAAAAAGCGGCGAACCCATCAACAAGCAGCAGATCCTGGATCGCATCCTGACGGACGATGCAGACATCAACCTGGAGGCCATCGAGGTCCTGGTGCACCGTTTGCGCAAAAAATTGGCGGATACCGGTGTGCAGATCGTGACCATGCGAGGCATGGGCTACTGCCTGGAGAACCTTGTTGACAACTAGAAGTGCGGAAAAAAAGGGATTTTTCGCGGCAAAAAAACGTAATCGCACCCTGAAAAGCCAGCTCCTCTGGTGGCTGATCCCCACCCTGGTCTTCGTGATGATGGGCGCCTTGTGGCTGTCGAACCACCAGCTGCGCAACCAGGTCGACATTGCCTACGACCGTTCGCTCTCTGGAGCGCTGCGCGCGATCGACCACAACATATCCACAGCCAGCGGTGGATTAGCCATGGAGCAGCCATACCTGATGCTGGAATTTTTCGAGCTGACGGCCAATGGCAGCGTGTTCTACCGGGTTGCCACGGAGGACGGACTGGCCGAAATCGGCAGTCCTGGCCTGCCGATGCCTGCCGAGCCGCTGGTTTCGGGGGAACCGCGGTTTTTCTATGCCGACTACCAGGGCACGCCCGTGCGCGTTGCGGCGCTGGCGCGCCCCATGGATCCTCCGCTATACGCCAACAAAGGGGGACGGGTTATCGTGCAGGTGGCCGAAGGCCTGGATACCCGGCAAGCCTTCCTGCACCAAGTGCTGGTACGCTCGGTGGAACGGGACCTGGCCGTGATCCTGATCAGCGTCCTGGTGATCGTCCTGGGCGTTTTCATGGCCCTGCGTCCCCTGGCCAGGCTGCGTCAGGAGGTGGAAGGACGTTCTGCGGACGATTTAAGCCCCGTGAGCGCGTCGGACATGCCAGGGGAGGTCCTACCCCTAGTCGCGGCCGTAAACCTCCACATGGCCCGTTTTGCGGCTCAGGCGAGGGTCCAGAGCCAGTTCCTGGACGACGCCTCGCACCAGTTGCGCACCCCTTTGTCGGTTTTGCGGACCCAGACGGCCTATGCCTTGCGTGAAACAGACCCCCAGGAGGTCCGTACAGCCCTTCTGGCGATGCAGGAGGGGTTGGACAGGGCGGTACGCACCACCAACCAAATGCTCGCGCTGGCGCGCGCTAAAGACGCCTCCCTGGCCGAGGGCGGTTTCAGCCCCGAGCCAGTGGATCTGGTGGAGCTGGCTGATGGGGTCATCCGCAGCCTGCTGCCGACCGCCCGAGCCCGCCAGCTCGACATAGGCCTGGAAGCCGAGATCCGCCCGGTGGTGGTCCAGGGGGCGGACTGGCTGCTGAGGGAGGCGGTCAGCAACCTGGTGGACAACGCCATCCGTTACACCTCGTCTGCGGGAGAAGTCACGGTAAGGGTCCAGATCGACACTGGCCAGGCCAGACTGGTGGTCGAGGACAGCGGCCCGGGTATGTCGGCGGAGGACATTGCCCGCGCCTGCATCCGCTTTCGCCGGGGCGCCGCCGGCAAGAACAAGCCCGGGGCCGGGTTGGGGCTTGCCATTGTCGGGACGATTGCCGAAATCCTGGGGGCGCGGCTGCTCCTGGAGAACCGGGTGCCCTTGCCGGGCCTGAGAGCGGCATTGGTGTTTACCCTGGAACGTCCGGAAGATGCTGCACCGCACCAGAAAAACGGCGGAATTTGAAAGCTTTTGGAAAGCTTCGTTTTTGTACGGTTGCGTCCACTGGGGCCGTTATTGCGGAAAGAACCGTCTGAGCAGAGCTTCCAGCCATACCTAGACCTATAAATCTCGGAGACGCAAAAAATGCAGACTAGTCTGAAACTGCGCCTGGCCGCCGTCGCGGCGCTGGGCACGATTACCTTGTCCCTGGGCGCCGCCCACGCGGCCGACGAGCCGCGCCGCCCGGAATGCATCGCGCCCGCCCAGCCTGGCGGCGGTTTCGACCTGACCTGCCGCCTGGCCACCGAAGGCTTGAAGCAAAGCGGCGCGCTCAAAAGCGCCATGCGCATCGTCTACATGCCTGGCGGCATCGGCGCAGTGGCCTACAACAACATCGTGGCCCAGCACCCGAACGAACCGGGCACCATCGTGGCGTTCTCGGGCGGTTCGCTCTTGAACCTGGCCCAGGGCAAGTTCGGCAAGTACAACGTCAACGACGTGCGCTGGCTGGCTGCCATCGGCACCGACTACGGCGTGGCCGTGGTCCGCAACGATTCCCCGTACACCGACCTGAAGAGCCTGATGGACGCCTTCAAGCAGGATCCGACCAAGATCGTGCTGGGGGCTGGCGGCACCGTGGGTAGCCAGGACTGGATGAAGGCCGCGCTGACCGCCAAGGCGGCTGGCGTGGATTTCAAGAAGATGCGCTTCGTGGCATTTGAAGGTGGCGGCGAAGCCGTCACGGCCCTGCGCGGCGGCCACATCCAGGCCTACATGGGCGATGCGGCAGAAGCCTTCACCATGCTCGAAGGCGGCGCACCCATCCGTGTGCTGGCCGTGTTCAACGATCAGCGCCTGCCGGGCAAGCTGGGCACCGTACCTACCGCCAAGGAGCAGGGCTATGACATCGTCTGGCCGATCATCCGCGGCTTCTACGTCGGCCCGAAGGTGTCGGACAGCGACTACCAGTTTTGGGTCGACGCCTTCAACAAGACCGCGGCCTCGCCCGAGTTCGACAAGCTGCGCCAGCAGCAGGGCCTGTTCCCCTTCAACAAGACGGGTCCCGAGCTGGACGCCTACGTGAAGAACCAGGTCAAGGTCTACGGCGAACTGGCCGATTCGTTCGGCCTGGTCAAGAAGTAAGCCGCAAGGCTCCCCCTTATCGCGTTTTTCAGGATTCCCCGCCGCCGGCATTGCCGCGGCGGCAGGGGAGCGCTGCGCCGCGCGATGCGACTACAACGGAAAAGTGATCATGAACGATCGAATATTGGGCGTGGCGGCGCTAGCGCTGGCCGCCTTCATGACCGCGGCGGGTTGGGGAATCGAAGCCCCGTTCGCCTATGAGCCTGTGGGCCCGCGCGCCTTTCCCTTGCTGCTGGCCTTGATCATTGGCCTGTGCGGCCTGTGGCTGGTCTACAAGGGCGGTCATCAGGTCGAGGCCAATCCGCCCGGCGCCAATGCGCGCATCGCGCTGATGATGGCGTTTGTGGTGGCCTATGCCTTCCTGTTCCAGTGGCTGGGTTTCGTGATTGCGACAACCCTGATGACGATATTCGTCGGCCGCCTGTTCGGGGGCGGTTGGGTCAAGTGCGCCATCGGCGGCGCCGTCATGAGCATTCTGTTTTTCTTGCTGTTCGACAAGGTGCTGGACGTGGTCCTGCCCACCGGTTTGTTGGAGACCCTGATATGAGCGGCATTCTTGATCACTTGGCGATAGGCTTTGGCGTCGCCTTTTCGCTGACCAACCTGCTGGTGGCCATGATCGGTTCGTTCATCGGCACCATGGTAGGCGTGCTGCCCGGCCTGGGACCGGTCAACGGCGTGGCGATGCTGATTCCGATCGCGTTCGCGATGAACCTGCCGCCCGAGACCGCGCTGATCCTGCTGGCTGCCGTGTACGTGGGCGCCGAATACGGCGGCCGCATCACCGCCATTCTGCTGAACGTGCCGGGCGAGGCCAGCGCCATCATGACGACGCTGGACGGTTATCCGCTGGCGCGCCAGGGCATGGCCAGCGTGGCGCTGTCGCTCTCCGCCTGGTCCGCGTTCTTCGGCGCCATCGTGTCGGTGGTGGGCATCATCCTGCTCGCGCCGTTGCTGGCCAAGTGGGCGTTGGCCTTCGGCCCTGCCGAGTACTTCGTGCTGATGATTTTCGCGTTCTGCTGCCTGACCAGCTTGCTGGGCAAGCAGCCCGTCAAAGGCGTGCTGGCAGCGATGATCGGCCTGTCGATTTCGGTGGTGGGCGTGGACGCGAACTCCGGCGTCTATCGCTACACCTTCGAATCGGTGCATCTGGCCGATGGCATCGAGTTCGTGGTGGTGGTGATTGCACTGTTCGCGGTCAGCGAGATGCTGGAAATGCTGGAAAAGGTGATGTCCGGTCATAGCGTCGAGGTCAAGCCCAGCGGCCGCAAACTTTTCAACTTGAAGGAAATGGCGCTCACCTGGTGGAGCGTGGTGCGCAGCTCGCTGGTGGGTTTTGGCGTGGGCGTGTTGCCTGGCGCCGGCGCCAGCGTGGCCGCGGCCGTGGCGTACTCGCAGGAAAAGCGCATCATCGAAGCCAAGGATCCGGACGCAAAGTTTGGCAAGGGCGACATGCGCGGCCTGGTCGCGCCGGAAGCCGCCGCCACGGCGTCGGCCATCGGCTCGTTCGTGCCCATGCTGACGCTGGGCGTGCCCGGTTCGGGTACCACTGCCGTGATGATGGGCGCGCTGACGCTCTACAACATCACACCGGGTCCGGTGCTATTCGACTCCAAGCCCGAACTGGTGTGGGGCTTGATCGCCTCACTGTTCGTGGCCAACGTGCTGCTGTTCGTCATGAACGTGCCGCTGGTGCGCTTCTTCGCCAAGGTGCTGTCGGTGCCGGGCTGGTTGATGGTGCCGGGCATCTTGTGCATCAGCTACATCGGCGTCTACGCCATCAACGCGGGAACTTTCGATCTGCTGCTGGTGGCGGGCATAGGCGCGCTGGGCTACTTCCTGCGCAAGTTCGGCGTGCCGATGGCGCCGCTGGTGCTGGGCGTGGTGTTGGGCAACATGATGGAGCAGAACCTGCGCCGCGCCTTGTCGATGACCGATGGTGACGTCGGCGTGCTGTTCGCCAGCCCGGTGTCGATCTCGATGTGGGTGGGGGCGGCTGCGGTCGTAATCGTGCCGCAGATCATGCGCCGCATGCGCAAAGCGAAAAAGCTTGCCGCTGGTCCGGCCTGATTCCTCGGCAGCGCGGCTGTTGTAAAGGGCAGCAGCCCCGCTGCAGACCCTGGGCCGGGAATTGCAAAGGGCGCCTTTTTTATGGGCGCCCTTTTTTTGTTTGTGAATTCGCTTTGGATGGTCTCTATTTTTATTGCGAGCTTTTATTCATATTTTTCAATAAAAGCGCTTGTATAGAGAGACAAAGGAAAAGTGAAGTCACTATGTGGCAGTCAGTAGAGGGCGTCAGACCTGCGCCAGGCGCTCCAAGGCCGCATCGAGTGTCGCGTCTTTTTTTGCGAAGCAGAAGCGCACGATGCGATGGTTGGATTCCGCTGCGTCGGGCTGTCGATAGAACGCCGATACCGGTATCACCGTGACGCCATGATTCACCGTCAGGTCACGTGCGAAGTCGGCCTCGTTCTGCTTGGAAATCTGGCTGTAGTCCGCCAGCAGGAAAAATGTGCCCGGGCTGGGCAGGGGGCGGAAGCGGGTCTTGGCCAGCCCCTGCGCGAGGCGGTCGCGCTTGGCCTGATAGAACGCCGGCAGATCGAGGTAAGGCTTGGGATCGCGCATGAATTCGGCCAACGCGAACTGCATGGGCGAGGGCACGGTGAACACCATGAACTGATGCACCTTGCGCAGTTCAGCGCTGAGCTGGCGCGGTGCGCAGCAGTAGCCGATCTTCCAGCCGGTGGTGTGATAAGTCTTGCCGAAGGACGAGATCACGAAGGCATGCTGTGCCAGCAACGGGCGACGCGCCACGCTGGCATGTGGCTTGCCATCGAACACGATATGTTCATACACCTCGTCGGACACCAGCAGCACGCCAGTGTCGCGCACGATCGCCTCCAGCGCGTCCAGGTCGCTGTCATCCAACACGGCGCCGGTGGGGTTGTGCGGAAAGTTCAGCATCAAGAGACGGGTCTTGGACGTGATGGCATCGCGCACACGCTGCCAGTCAATGCGGTAGTAGGGATCGGCTTCTGTGGGAGCGCGCAGCGGCACCGGCACGGCGGTACCGCCTGCCAGGCGGATCGCCGGCAGGTAGGAGTCGTAGCAAGGTTCGATGACGACGACTTCGTCGCCGCTGCCAACGGCGGCCAGCACGGTTGCCATCAGCGCTTCGGTTGCGCCGCTGGTGACGGTGATCTCGGTTTCTGGATCGTAGGCATGGCCATAGAGTTCGCGTGTCTTGGCGGCGATGGCTTCGCGCAGGGGGGCCACGCCCGGCATGTAGGGATACTGGTTGTGGCCGTCGGCCATGGCCTTGGATACGAGGGCGCACAAGGCGGGATCGGGATCGAAGTCGGGAAAGCCCTGGCCCAGGTTGATGGCTTTGTGTTCGATGGCCAGGCGGCTCATCACGGTAAAGATGGTGGTGCCAACGTCGGGAAGTTTGGATCGGATCATGGTGGACGCGAGAGTGAACGTTGCTAGCAGAGAGAGTTTTCGTAAGTATCCCACTAACTCATAATTCGGTTTTCACATGAGCTTAAGGCGCGGCGGTATCGTGGGTCAGAACATGTTGTGGAGGGTGTTGGGCGGTTTGGCGCTTGCATTGGCGGGCGCGTTGTTGGCGGTGTGGGCGCACATCCCGTTGCCGTGGATGCTGGGCGCGTTGCTGGTGACCGCGGCGACGCGCATTGCGGGCTTGGGCACCGCGTGCCCCAGGCCGGCGCGCAATGCTGGCCAGTGGGTGATCGGTACTTCGTTGGGGCTTTACTTCACGCCGCAGGTGATCGGTCACATTGGCAGCAATGCGGGACCCATCATCGTCGGCATGTTGTTCGCATTGGGCCTGGCCTTCATGGGCACGGCGATCCTGCGCCGCTACACCGATGTGGATTTCAAGACGGCCTGGTTTTCGTCCGCCATCGGCGGAGCCAGCGAAATGGCGAACCTGGCAGAGCGTCATGGGGCGCGCATAGACCGGGTGGCGACGGCGCATAGCGTGCGTGTGCTGATGGTGGTGGTCGCCGTGCCCTTCATCTTCCAGTGGTGGGGCGTGGCGGGACTGGATCCCACGGTTCCTGGACCCAAGGTGGTCCATGCTTGGGGGCTGGCGGCGCTGGTTGCGCTGACCTGCGTCGGCGGCGCCGCCTTCATGAAGCTGCGGCTGCCGAATCCCTGGGTGCTGGGCCCGATGTCGGTCGCCATGATCCTTACGGCCAACGGCATCGAGCTGTCGGCCCTGCCGGACTACGTTCCGAAGATAGGCCAATTGCTGATCGGCTGGTCGCTGGGCGACCGCTATCGGCCGGATTTCTTTCGAGCCGCGCCGCGTTTTATTGCCGCCGTGGCGAGCTTCACGGTGGCTGCATTGGCGCTGGCGTTCGGCCTGGGCGCCTTGCTGTCGCTATGGTCCGCCGCGCCCATACCCACCTTGATTCTTGGCACTACGCCGGGTGGCATTGCAGAGATGGCAATCACCGCCAAAGTGCTGCAGCTAGGGGTCCCCGTGGTCACCGCCTTCCATGTCACACGCATGGTTTTTGTGGTGATAGTGACTGGCCCGATCTACGCATTTATGGCGCGTCGGCAGGGCCTCAAGCCCTAGTGGAACGAGACCCAGTATTAAAAATACGACATTGGGGTAAACAACTATATGAGTCTGTAATGTGTGCTGAGTATGCTGATTACGCAGTTGATTCAAGCAGCGCGCGGACTCGTTCTGCAGCTAGGCGGCAAGCGGGAACGCAGCAGCAACGCAGGTACTTCTACCGGTCGTTCAGTTCTCACGGCGTCCTTGATTCATTGCATTTCGAGTTAATTACAGGACGCTAGAAAAAATGGCTCAGAAGGGCAAAGTTAAGTGGTTCAACGCTGACAAGGGTTACGGTTTCATCACGCCGGACGTTGGTGGTACCGATGTTTTCGCACACTTTTCCGCCATCCAGGGCCGCGGCTATCGCAGCCTGAACGAAGGCCAGGAAGTCGAATTCGAAGTCAAGGATGGTCCGAAAGGACCTCAAGCGGCCGAAATTCGCCCGCTCTAAATCGGGAAATCCCAATTTCCCGTCCGCCAGGCTCGGCCTGGCTACAACGCCCCAAGACCGGAAGGTCTGGGGCGTTGTTTCATTTGGGCGGCCGACGCCTGATCAGCTTGTTCTGCGTGAATAGTTAGTATTCACTAACATATTCTCCGGCCGTGGATAAGTTTGTGGATAATTATTTTTGGGCATGAGCATTTTGATGCTCAGCAATGAAGCAATTGCTTATCCGTAGCCAGGTTTTGCACAGTTATCCCGTCCTTCTTGGAACGGCATCGGGGGCCAGCTAGGCTGCTTGGGTTTATTCGGCTTTGCTGTGATGTTCGCGTTTCTATATGGCCTTTCCCTAGGGAATACAGGCATTTAACGCAATATTGAGCAGATCTCAGCCGGAATAAGGGCGACGCGGCCGTAATGTCCTGAGGCCGATCTGGCCCGTTTTTGCTTGCACGGCGGCCGGTTGTTCACAAAGATATCCCCATCCCGGTTATGCACAGAATTACACCCTTTGGCGCCCTGAGATGGCTCAAACGCCTGTGGATAGAAATGGGGATAGGGTCCGGAAGTAGGGGGCCTGAGTGAAAATATCCAAAGTGGTGCACGCGACTTTGGACCACGTGGACGGAACCGAATCGTGGACTCCGCGGTCAATCATAGGTAAGCCCGAATCGCGCTCGGCGAGTTTTCCACAGGGTTTCACATGAAAGGCCGGATCTCACCCATAAGGATGATGGCGCGAGTTGCGGCAGACGGGCAAGATAATTGTCTGGTCAATGAATCCGTGCGACCTGACCAACGGTGTCCGCGTAGTGGCGGACCGCAGGATTCAATGTGTGGATAGGTCTGTGAATAATCCGTCTCCACGTTTTTTGCGGTGTTAAGACCAGGATGCGACGGCAGAGTTCCTCGCTATATTCAGAGGCGAGGGTTGTCATGGTGGGTTTTCGAGAATTCATTGTGGCAGTGACGACGATCTTATCCACATAGTTTTCCACGGTTTTTTGCGTCGTTATCAAGTTGGTTTGAAAGCCGAGTTTCCTCAGTTTGGTAAGCATCCAAAATAGAAATAATCGATTGCTGCCATAGGGAAGACAGTTGGGCATTTGTGCTTTTTCACGCTTCTTGGCACTTTGCGAAGTCGGTCACACTGCGCCGTTTTATGGCACGCCAGGCATTGGCCTTCAATGACTTATCCCCAGAGTTGTTCCACGTGAAACCGCGAATGTCGGTAGCTATCGGATCTGCTAGTTGTTGATAACACTTGCAGGACTTAATAGCTCTGCTGCGAGAGTTCTTTGTCCGTCTGATTTTCCGCTTCTGAGTTATCCCAAATTTCTGCGGCATAGACTCGCCTTGAGCGGCAGGTATCGCCTCGGCGTGAGGTGCGGGCTTGGACCAGAGGAACTTTCCAAATTGGCGGGTTTGAACATTTCAGGTCCTAGCCAGTTTGGCGCAGGGCGGATAAGAAGAAATCTCATGTTGGTTGCGCTGCGTTAGGGCTGACGAGATAGTTCGAGTTCCGTACGTGGGGATTTGACTCTCCACGACTACAGCTGTTTCGCCGCACTTATCAACACTCAAGTTTCACGTGAAACGCAAAAAAATGCTCTGTTTCGGGTAAGGGGTAGGGTAGGGGTTGGAAAATCGCCTTTTTTTTGGATGAACCTTCATGGGATTGAAATCAGAAGGTTTCATGAGACGAGATGACTTGATACGGATCTTGAGCGACGACGCTCAAGCGGACGCCGGTATTCCTATCTCTGCCGGCCTTTGGAGTGCTGGGTTCGTGTTTCACGTGGAACATTCTTGGGTGTGAAACAGGCCTCTTTTTCCTTTGCTCGCCTTATGCATGATTAACGTTTCACGTGAAACGTTGATCACCTGCTGCGTATCGGCAACGATGTTTCACGTGAAACATCGATAGCGCGGATGGTCAGAATGGACATCCTGGCGTGCTCAAATGGCGCAAAGGCTCATGACGATATGACATGCGACGCTTGGTCGTGGTTGGACTGCGAGTTGGAGTATGCAGACGTGATTGGCATTGAGCGTGGCCACTTCACCAGCCGAAGGGGCTCTCCATGGCACGGGACGGGGGATGTTTCACGTGGAACATACCGGGATTCAGCGTATGGGGCGAAAGGACGAATCACTCTAGGCAGGGAATAGGGTGTTCATATGCGCGGGCGATGCCACGGAGATCCGACATGTTTCACGTGGAACATACCTCACTCACCCGTACTCGCATATGGCGAATTGAGGGCAACGGGCGGGTAAGCGCAAGGCAAAGGGGTACTTTGAGGAACGGTAATGCAGCAGTAAGGACGTGACTGGGCCAGATAAGTACGACGTTTCACGTGAAACATGGCGCGGCAAAGCAGTGGCACTTGCCGACATATTCATGCCTTAGAAGTCTGTGAAGCTGTTTTTTGCCGACGGCGCTTTCGGCTTTATCAGGTTCTTGCTGCACCGAAGCATGTTTCACGTGAAACATGCAATCCCTGCCTCTATAATGAGCACCGAACGCTCTCTCTTACCTCCCCCCATCATGGACTATCCCCGCGAATTCGATGTCATCGTCGTCGGTGGCGGCCACGCCGGCACCGAAGCTGCGCTGGCTGCTGCCCGCACCGGCGCCCAGACGCTGCTGCTGACGCACAACATCGAAACCCTAGGTCAAATGTCTTGCAATCCCTCCATTGGCGGGATCGGCAAGGGCCACCTTGTCAAAGAAGTCGACGCCCTGGGCGGCGCGATGGCCTTGGCAACGGATGAGTCGGGGATTCAATTCCGCATCCTTAATGGATCGAAGGGACCAGCAGTCCGCGCTACGCGCGCCCAGGCTGACCGCGTCCTCTATCGCAAGGCCATCCGTGGCCGCTTGGAAAACCAGCCAAACCTCTGGCTCTTCCAACAAGCGGTCGAGGATCTGATGGTGGAGGGCGACCGTGTGGTCGGCGCCGTTACCCAGATCGGTTTGAAGTTTCGCGCCAAGTCCGTGGTGTTGACCGCAGGCACGTTCCTGAACGGCCTGATTCACGTGGGCCTGCAGAACTATTCGGGCGGCCGTGCCGGCGACCCTCCTGCGATCTCCCTGGGGCAACGCCTGAAGGAACTGGCCTTGCCGCAAGGACGTTTGAAGACCGGCACGCCGCCGCGCATCGACGGCCGCTCGATCAACTACAGCATCCTGGAAGAGCAGCCTGGCGATCTGGATCCGATTCCCGTGTTTTCCTACATGGGCAATGTCGCCATGCACCCGCGCCAGCTGCCTTGCTGGATCACGCATACCAACGCCCGTACCCATGACATCATCCGCGGCGGCCTGGACCGCTCGCCGATGTACAGCGGCGTGATCGAGGGGGTGGGGCCGCGTTACTGCCCGTCCATCGAAGACAAGATCCATCGCTTTGCCGACAAAGAGTCGCATCAGGTCTTCCTGGAACCGGAAGGGTTGGATACCCACGAGGTTTATCCGAACGGCGTGTCGACGAGCTTGCCGTTCGACGTGCAGCTGGCGTTGATCCATTCCCTGCCCGGCCTGGAAAACGCGCACATCTTGCGCCCCGGCTACGCCATCGAGTACGACTACTTCGATCCACGTGGATTGAAGAGCACCCTGGAAACCAAGGCGATTACGGGCCTGTACTTTGCCGGACAGATCAACGGCACCACCGGCTACGAAGAAGCGGCCGCCCAAGGGCTACTGGCTGGCGTCAACGCCGCGCTGTTCTCGCTGGAGCGCGAGCAATGGACTCCGCGCCGCGACGAGGCTTATCTGGGCGTGTTGGTGGACGATCTGGTCACGCGTGGCGTGACTGAGCCGTACCGCATGTTTACGTCCCGGGCCGAATACCGGCTTAGCCTGCGCGAAGACAATGCCGACCTACGTCTGACCGAAATCGGTCGCCGCCTGGGAATTGTGGATGACGCCCGCTGGGATGCCTTCAATCGCAAGCGCGACGCGGTGTCCGCGGAAGTCGAACGTTTGAAATCCTCCTGGGTGAATCCGCGTATACTGCCCGCCGAAGTTGCGGAACCGCTGCTGGGCAAGGCAATTGAACGTGAGTACTCACTTTCAGATCTGCTGAAACGACCCAATGTTTCCTATGAAGCCTTGATGGCTGCCCGCAATGCCGACGGCTCGCTCCTGGCCGGCCCCGGGGTGATGGAAGACGAAGTGCTGGCCGAGCAGGTCGAGATCCAGGTGAAGTACGCCGGCTACATCGACCGCCAGCAGGTTGAAGTCCAGAAGCAGATCGCGCATGAACAGCAGGCCATACCTGCCGATGTCGACTACGACGCGGTGACCAGCCTGTCGTTTGAAGTGCGCCAGAAGCTCAAGGCGCATCGCCCGGAAACCATCGGCCAGGCCGCGCGCATTTCCGGCGTCACTCCCGCTGCAATCTCATTGCTGCTGATCCATCTGAAGCGCCTGCATTACGGCTCGCGCAAGCAAGCGGCATGAGCGCGCACGCCGATACGGCCGGCGCGGACATGGCCGGCCGCCTGTCTCGCGCCTGCGAGCAACTGGGCCTGGAAGCCGATGCCGCCACGATGGCCAAGCTGCTGAACTATCTGTCGCAGATGCAGCGCTGGAACCGGACCTATAACCTCACCGCCATCCGCGATCCGCAGCAGATGCTGATCCAGCACCTGTTCGACAGCCTGGCCGCCGTGGGGCCGTTCAGCGAGGCGCTGGGCGCTTCAGGCACGCCGGCCAAGGTCTACGACGTCGGATCGGGCGGCGGCCTGCCAGGCGTCGTTCTGGCGATCCTGCGGCCCCACTGGTCGGTGACCTGCGTGGACGCAGTTGAAAAGAAGACGGCCTTCGTGCGGCAGATGAGTGGCGTGCTGGCCTTGCCCAATCTGCAGGCCAGCCACGCGCGCATTGAAACGCTGACTTCGGCCGAGTGCAACATCGTGACGTCGCGCGCCTTCGCTTCCTTGGACGATTTTGCGCAACTCGCAGGTCGCCATGTACGCAACGATGGTACCCTCGTCGCCATGAAGGGCAAGGTCCCCGAGGACGAAATACAGGCGCTGCATGCGCGCGGAGAATGGCAAGTCGATCACATCCAGCCGTTGCGCGTGCCTGAATTGCAGGCCGAACGCTGCCTGATCTGGATGCGCCGTAGTCAAGGAACCCTATGAAGAACATACCCCCCAGCACCTCCGCCCGCGTTTTCTGCATTGCCAACCAGAAGGGCGGTGTGGGCAAGACGACGACCGCCATCAATCTGGCGGCGGGCCTTGCCACGCACAACCAACGTGTGCTGCTGGTGGACCTGGACCCGCAAGGCAATGCCACGATGGGCAGCGGCATCGACAAGAACTCGCTCGAGTCGAACCTGTACCAGGTGCTGATCGGTGAATCCAACATCGAGCAGGCCCGCGTGAAGTCCGAGTCTGGCGGCTACGACGTGCTGCCCGCCAACCGCGAACTGTCCGGCGCCGAGATCGACTTGGTGCAGATGGAACAACGCGAGCGCCAATTGAAGGCCGCGATCGACACGGTCGCCACGCAGTACGACTTCGTGCTGATCGATTGTCCGCCCACGCTGTCGCTGCTGACCTTGAACGGCCTGGCCGCCGCCCATGGCGTCATCATTCCGATGCAGTGCGAGTACTTCGCGCTGGAAGGCCTGTCCGACCTGGTCAATACCATCAAGCGCGTGCACCGGAACATCAACGACGATCTGCGCGTCATTGGATTGTTGCGCGTCATGTTCGATCCGCGCATGACCCTGCAACAGCAGGTCTCCGCGCAACTAGAGGCGCATTTCGGCGACAAGGTTTTCAAGACCGTGGTGCCGCGCAACGTGCGTCTGGCCGAAGCCCCCAGCTACGGCATGCCTGGCGTGGTGTACGACCGCGGCTCGCGCGGTGCGCAGGCCTACATCTCGTTTGGCGCTGAAATGATTGAGCGCGTGAAGAAGGATCTGAAGTAGGCCACAACCATGTCCGCCGTCCCGCTCTTTTCCCAGACCGAAATGCCAGTCCCCGGTACGTCGCGCATCGATGCGCGCGACAGCCTGCGCACGCGTCTGGAAGAGGCAGCGTTGAACGCGACCGCGGTCGGCGCGCAGGTGCTTTTCGATGGCTGGCTGGTGCGGTTCGCGCCCTCGTCGGCCAAGCGCGCGCGCAGTATCAATGTGCTGGGGTTATCCACACGTCCGTTGGACGAGCGGCTGGCGTATTGTTCATCGTTGTATGCGCGCCATGGCTTGCCCATGGTGCTGCGCATTACCTCCATCGGTCCCGATTTTTCCCTCGACGCCGAACTGGAGTCCCGCGGTTATACCTTTACCGACGAGACCCGAGTCATGTGCATGCCGCTCGCTCCCAGGCCCAGCGTCCGGGGCGATCTGCTTTTCAATATTGTCGATACCGGGCGCTTCGCGGCGGCGGTCGGGGCAATGCGCAACTCGGAATCCGCACACATCGCCGAACATCGGACGCGCTTGCAAGGACTGGCTGTGGATATCTCGCCGGTGCTGGCAACGGACACGGCGGGGCAGTGCGTTGCCGCGGGCCTGGCTGTCCGCGACGGGGACTTGCTGGGCCTGTTCGATATCGTCACGGACCCGGGGCAGCGGCGCAAAGGCTACGCAGCCGCCCTGATTGAACACTTGTTGGCAACAGGCGCCACCGGCGGCGCCACGACAGCCTATTTGCAGGTTGAGCCGGAGAATACCGCCGCGCGCGCCTTGTATGGCCGCTACGGTTTCAAAGACTGTTACGCGTATTGGTACCGCCTGCCCGCCGAGCAGACGGACGCCTGAGCCAGGCTCGGGATACAAAAACAGAAGGAAAGAGGATTTAATTATGGCCACCAAGAAACCCAAGGGATTGGGCCGCGGACTGGACGCCTTGCTCGGCGCCGACGCGCCAGCCATCGAGAACATCGGCAAGGCTGCTGCCGCCGCCAAGCCCGAGGGTCCGCCGTCCACCTTGCCCGTCTCGAAGATGCGCGCCGGCAAGTATCAGCCGCGCACGCGCATGGACGAGGGCGCTTTGGGCGAACTGGCCGAATCGATCCGCACACAAGGCATCATGCAACCCATTCTTGTGCGCGCACTGGGCGAAGCCGCGCCCGGCCACTATGAGATCATCGCCGGCGAACGGCGCTTCCGCGCTGCGCAGATTGCGGGCCTGAAGGAAGTGCCGGTGCTGGTGCGTGAAGTGGCCGACGAGAACGCGGCCGTCATGGCGTTGATTGAAAACATCCAGCGCGAAGACCTGAATCCGCTGGAAGAAGCGCAGGGCGTGCGCCGGCTGCTGGATGAATTCGGCCTGACGCATGAGCAGGCCGCGCAAGCAATCGGCCGTTCGCGTTCGGCCACCAGCAACCTGTTGCGCCTCTTGAACCTGGCGGCGGCCGTGCAGACCATGCTGCTGGCGGGCGACGTGGACATGGGCCATGCCCGCGCGCTGCTCGCCGTTGATGCGGCCACGCAGATCCAGCTGGCCAATCAAATCATCGCGCGTCGCCTGTCGGTGCGTGAAGCCGAAAAGCTGGTCGCCAAGACCGCCAAGGAAACCGAGTCGTCCGCCGCGCCCAAGAAGAAGGCCAACGGCGTGTCGCGCGACCTGACCCGCCTGGAAGAGGCGCTGTCCGACCATCTGGGTACGCGCGTCGCGCTGAAAGTGGGCGCCAAGGAAAAGGGCCAGATCGTCATCGACTTCCATGGCTGGGAACACCTGAATTCCCTGCTCGAGCGCCAGGGCCTGTCCGGGGTAGTGGATGCCTGAGCGCGCGCTGCCTGTCATCGCGGTACTGGCGACGGGCGGCACGATCGCCGGCGCCCAGGCTGACGCGACCTCCGCCGGCTATAAGGCAGGCTCGTTTTCCGTCGATGACTTGCTGGCCGCCGTGCCGCAACTGGCGAACATCGCCGAGATCCGCGCCGAGCAGGTCGCCAACGTTGGCAGCCAGAACATGACGCACGCCGTGTGGCGCGCGCTGGCGGAGCGCGTGGATGCGCTGAGCCGCGACGCCTCGGTGGCGGGCATCGTCATCACGCATGGCACGGATACGCTGGAAGAAACGGCGTACTTCCTGAGCCTGGTGATACGCCACGACAAGCCCGTAGTGATGGTGGGCGCCATGCGTCCGGCCACCGCGCTGGGCGCCGAAGGCCCGGCCAATCTGTACAACGCGGTGGCGCTGGCGCGCCATCCCGAGGCGCGTGGCCGCGGGCCGCTTGTCGTCATGAACGAAGATGTGCACTACGCCCGCGAGATCCAGAAGATCGCCAGCGCCGGCCTCTGCGCGTTCGCGTCGCCCAATCGCGGCCGCGCCGGAGTCATGCACGGCGGTGTTCCATGCTTCTATTCGCGCAACACCACGACGCATACCACTGAAAGCGAGTTTTCACTCGCATTGCTGGAAAAGGCCCGCTGGCCCCGCGTGGATGTTGTCTATGCCCATGCCAACCTGCAGGGCGATCTGATCGATTTCCTGGCCGATGCCGCCGATGGCATCGTGCTGGCCGGCGTCGGCGACGGCAACGCTACGGATCTGGCCATTGAAAGCCTGAGCCGCGCCGCGGCCAACGGCGTGGCGGTCGTGCGGTCCAGCCGCACGGGCAGCGGGTTCGTGGCGCGCGACGTCGAACTCGATGACGCCCGTCTGGGGTTTGTTGCCGCGCGCGACCTGAACCCCCAGAAAGCCCGCATCCTGCTGATGCTGGGCCTATCCGTCACGCGCGATCCGGCAGCCCTGCAGGATCTGTTCGACCGCTATTGATGCGCGGCGGCTGGGCCGCCGCATCGCCTTGCTGCGCCAGCCCCAGGCTGGTCTTGAGCATGTCGTAGACCTGTCGTGTCAGCGGATTTATCAGGTCAGGCCTTATCCACAGGAAGTACGTCACGTCGGGCAAGGGCGGCAATCCTTCCTTTTCACCCAACACGCGCATTTCCGGCCCCAGCAGCTCCACGCTGCGCGCAGTGACGCCCAAGCCGGCGCGCAGCGCGGCCTTTATCCCCACCAGCGTCGGCGCCACATAGTTGGTGTGCCAGCGCACGCGCGCCTGTTCCAGGGCCGTGAGCGCCAGCCGGCGGAAGATGCTGGGTTCGTCGGCAAGCACCAGCGGCACTGGCGCATGCATGTCGTGCACGTAGTCGGCCGAAGCCAGCCACACCGTGGGCGAAGTGCGCAGCGCCACGCCCTCGAAGTCCTGGTCGAAGCGCGTGGATATCGTCAGGTCGAGCTCCCCGGCGCGCAGAGCGTCCATCAGGAAGGGACTGCGGTCCGTGCGGATTTCCAGTTTCACGCGCGGCGCCGAGCGCGCGATGTGCGTCAGCAGCGTGGGCAGGATCGAGTCCGCCACGTCCAGCGGCGCGCCCAGCTTCAGGTCGCCTTCCAACGGCCCGTCCTGCAGGGCGCGTAGCGCCTCATCGTTGATGGCCAGCATGTGGCGGGCGTATTCCACCAGACGCCGCCCATGCGATGAAAGCACCTTGTTGCGGCCCTGCTTCTCGAACAAGGGCTGGCCGATAAGGGATTCCAGCCGCTGCATCTGTTGCGTCACGGCGGACTGTGTCTTGTGCAGGCGGTTGGCGGCTTCCGAAAAGGTGTCGTGCCGGGCGATGGCCGTCAGCGTGCGGAGCAGGTCCAGATCCAGGTTGCGCATGGGTGTGTAGAAAGTATTAGCGACGCTAATGGAATCTTAAGGCAATTTAAATTGTTCCACGCCAGCAGGGGGGATACATTCAATGGCATAACTCATGAAAATAGGGAAAACGTAAAGTGAGCAACGCACATCCTCACCAAGCCGGCATCGCTAACGCCATCGGAAATATTAAAAAAACTGTAGGAAATAAGGGGCTGAACCGAGACAGTCTCCAGACCGTACTGGACGAGTTGATCGGCTTGGCCGGCCACACCGACTGGTGGGCAGCCGACCGCTATCCCGCGCCGGAAGACGGCGAACGCCAGGCCCGCTACCTGATCGCCGAGGACGCCGACAAGAGCTACGCGCTTTATCTGAACGTCATGCGTCCCGGCAAGCAGATCGTTCCACACAACCACACGACCTGGGCCTGTATCGCGGCCGTGGAAGGCGTGGAATACAACTACGTCTATGACCGCAGCGACGACGGCTCCGTGCCCGGCGTGGGCCGGCTCGAAAAGACCGGCACCGTGGTGGTTGGCCCCGGCACCGGCATCGCGCTGATGCCGGACGATATCCACGCCGTGGAAATCCAGGGTGACAGCGTCATCCGCCATCTGCACATGTACGGTCGCGCACTGGAAACGCTGACCGAACGCCTGGCGTTCGATCTGCAAGCCGGCACCTGCAAAGTCATGCCGATCGGCGTGCAGACGCGCCGCTGATCATGGACAAGCCCTATCGGTCCGCCACGCGCCTCCTGCGCGCCGGCCGCCCTCATCGCGGCTGGGTCAATACGCCCGTCACGCGTGCCAGCACCTACGTCTTCGAAAGCGTGCAGGCCTGGCGCGACACGCGCAGCCGCCGCGACCAGGAACGCCTGCCGTCCTACGGCGCGCGCGGCACCGATAGCACGCACGCGCTCGAAGACGCGTTGGTCGAGCTGGAAGAAGGCTATCGCGCCAAGCTGTATCCCACCGGCCAGGCCGCCATCGTCACCGTGCTGCTGGCTTACTTGCGCGCCGGGGACCACGTACTGATCACGGATGCGGTGTACGAGCCCGTGCGCCGCTTCTGCGCGGAACATCTGGCGCGGCTGGGCATCGCGTATACGTACTACCAGCCTGACGGCACGGGCATCGAAGCGCTCATCCGTCCTCAAACCCGCATGATCTACGCGGAGTCGCCGGGCTCGCTGACTTATGAGATGCCAGATCTGCCGGCGTTGGCCGCTTTGGCCCGCGCGCATGATTGCTGGCTGGCTGTGGATAACACCTGGGCCTCCGGATTGCTGCATCAACCCCTGACATTGGGCGCCGACATTTCGATCCTGGCGGCCACCAAGTATCTGGGCGGACATGCCGATGTGATGATGGGCGCGGTGATCTCCAATGCACGGGCCTGGAATGCGCTGGAGCGCGCCACCGTGGATCTGGGGCAGACCGTTGGCGCCGATGACGCCTATCTGGTGTTGCGCGGCATGCGCACGCTGCCTTTGCGCATGGCGCAGCACGCCCGCAGCGCCTTGCGTGTGGCGGACTTTCTGTTGAGCCGTCCGGAAGTGGCGCGTGTCCTGTGTCCGGCCTTGCCCGGCGATCCTTCCCACGCGTTGTGGCAGCGCGATTGCACCGGCGCGAATGGCCTCCTGACGGTGGAGTTCGCCGGCGCGGTCGGCGTCGACGCCGTCGAGCGACTTATCAACAGCCTGCAGCTATTCGGCATCGGCGCATCGTGGGGCGGTTTCGAAAGCCTCGTGATACCGGTGAATCTTGCCGCGGCGCGGTCTTTGCCGGATCCCGAGCCGCGCGGCGCCATGCTGCGCCTGCATGTAGGCCTGGAGGACCCCGACGACCTCATCGCCGACCTGAAACAAGCGCTATCCCGACTTTCTCCGTCTTCGCTGAACACCATGATGCACCCCACTCAAGACCCGTCCGCCATCGACATCGATCCGCACACGCTCAAGCAATGGCTGCATGATGGCGCGGAAATCGCGCTGCTGGACGTGCGCGAGCATGGCCAGTATGGCGAGGGCCATCTGTTCTACGCCGCGCCCGTGCCCTACAGCCGGCTGGAAGTGGATATCGTGCGCCTGGCGCCGCGGCGCGATGTGCGCATCGCGCTCTACGACGACGGCGGCGCCGATGACACGGCGGCGCGCGCCGCGCAGGCCCTGACAGCGCTTGGGTACTGCAATGTCCATCGCCTGAGCGGCGGCATCGCGCAATGGCAGCGCGACGGCTATGCCGTCTTCGCGGGCGTGAACGTGCCCAGCAAAACCTTCGGCGAACTGGCCGAAGAAGTTTTCCACACCCCGCGTATCGGCGCGCGCGACCTGGCCGAACGCCAGCGCCGCGGCGACGACCTGATCGTGCTGGACGGCAGGCCTTATGCGGAATACCAGAAGATGAGCATCCCGGGCGGCATCTGCTGCCCCAACGGGGAACTGGCGCTGCGCGCCCACGCGCTGGCGAGCAATCCGCAGACCACCATTGTGGTGAACTGCGCCGGCCGCACACGCAGCATCATCGGGGCGCAGACGCTGATCAACCTGGGCGTGCCCAATCCTGTCTACGCGCTGGAGAACGGCACGCAAGGCTGGTACCTCGAGGATCTGCAGCTTGAACACGGCGCGCGCCGCCGCTACGACGATGGCGTTGCACCACAAGACCTGCCCGCGCTGGCACAGCGTTCCGCGCGACTGGCCGAAAGCCATGGCGTGCCTACGGTGAGTGCGCAAGCGGTGCAAGCATGGTTGCGCGACAAGAATCGCAGCACCTTCCTGTGCGATGTGCGCAGCGCCGAAGAGCACGCCCAAGGTTCGCTGCCCGGTGCGCAGCACACGCCTGGCGGCCAGTTGATCCAGGCCACCGACCAGTACCTGGCCGTGCGCGGCGCGCGCATCGTCGTGTTCGATGCCGAAGGCGTGCGCGCGCCGGTGGTCGCCAGCTGGCTGCGGCAGATGGGCTGGGACGCCAGCGTGCTGCGAGAAGGCGTGCAGGCGCATTTGGACAACCCTGTGGAAAAGGCGCTGGCGCCGCAATTGCCCTTGCTGGATGATGCGCAGCTTGCAGCCGCGCGCGCGCAGGGCGCGCAGCTGATCGATCTTCGTCCCAGCATGCGCTATCGCGCCAGCCATATTGCAGGCGCGCGCTGGTCCATTCGCCCGCGTCTCGCCAGCCTGCCCCTGGACGCCACGCGTCCGGTAGTGTTGCTGGCTGAGGATGCGGCCCTGGCCGCCTGGGCCGCGCAGGACTTGCGGGCGCTGGGAGTGAACGACATCCATGCCAACACCGGAGATCCCTCTGGCTGGGCCGCGCAGGGCATCGCACTGGCGTCCACGCCGGCCGAGCCCGCCGACGCCGACTGCATCGACTATCTGTTTTTTGTGCATGACCGCCACGACGGCAACAAGGCCGCCGCGCGCCAGTACCTGGCCTGGGAGACCAATCTGGTCAAGCAGATCGACGAACGCGAACTGGCGGGCTACCGCTTTCCGGCCCGCTGACACCGGAGCCGCCGCGCTCGCCTGATCCGGCCTCGCGGCACAGCAGACGCATCAATCCGAAAAGTACGCCCCGGCCTGCACGGCCGGGGTGCGGACGGTTCATGCCGAACCGGAATGCAAAGGACGGCCGAGTATCCGGCCGCCAATCACAAGGGGAACTCAGATGAAGCACCATGCATCGCACGTACGCAAGGCCGCTGCCGCGGCGCTGGCCGGTTTGCTGTGGGGGACCGTCGTCCACGCCGAGGCGCCCGCGCCTCTACCCGACTATCCCAGGCAGGCCATCACGGTCGTGTCGCCGTTTCCTCCGGGGGGCGGTAATGACGGCGTCGCACGCCTGATCGCGCAGGAACTGGGCGCCATCACGGGCCAGAGTGTGGTGGTGGAAAACCGCTCGGGCGCGGGCGGCAACGTCGGCACGGCGCAGGTGGCGCGTGCCAAGCCCGATGGCTATACCCTGGTGATGTCGCAGACCAGCGTCATGGCCGTCAATCCGCGCCTGTACAAGAACGTGGGCTTTGATCCCGTCAAGGACTTCACGCCCATCTCGCAGATCACTTCCGCGCCGCTGGTGCTGGTGGCGCGCAGCGAGGGCCCGTACCGCACGCTGAACGACTATCTGGACGCCGCGCGCAAGCAGCCCGGCGTGGTCACCTATGCGACGCCCGGCAACGGCACCATGAGCCATCTGATGGGCGCGCTGCTGTCGCAGAAGGCCGATGTGAAACTGGTGCATGTGCCGTATCGCGGTGCAGCGCCCGCCATCACCGATCTCATGGGAGGCACGGTGGACATGTTGATAACTTCACCGGCCTCGGCCGAACCCATGGTCGCCGCCGGCAAGCTGCGCATCCTGGCGCTCAGCCACGAGAACAGCATCGGCATCTTCAAGGGGGCGCCCACACTCAAGCAGGCAGGCATGGAGGGCATTACCGCCGATGACTGGTACGGACTGTTCGCGCCCGCCGGCACCCCGCCCGAGCGCGTCGCCTACCTGGCGCAAGCAGTGGGGCAGGCGATGAAATCGCCCGCCGTGATCGCCAAGATCAACAGCGGCGGCAGCTGGGCGGTGGGCAGCCAGCCCGCCGCATTCAAGACGCGGCTGCAGGAAGACACCGTGTACTGGGCCGACATGGTGAAAACTGCGGGCGTGTCGCTGGACTGACGCGTGGCCGAAGCTTGCACTACACCGCCAGGATTTTGCCGACGGCGGATTTCAAGGCGGCGTAGGCGGGCGACTTCTGCGCGCTGGTGTTGGTGACCAGATGGTCGATGCGGTCCGCGCTGCAGTACGACACGCGGCTGCACAAGCCGATCTTGCTGAAGTCGGCCAGCAGCACCAGCTGCTTGGCGCTTGCCGCCATGGCGCGCGCGACTTCGGCTTCGCGCAGGTCATAATTGGTGGCGCCGAATTCGGCGTCCACGCCTACCGGAGACAGCAGCGCCAAGTCCGCGCGATACCGGTGGATCTCGGCGATCGTGATGTCGCCGGCCGTGGCGCATACCGGGCCGCCCACGGAGCCGCCCAGCATGATGAGCTGGTTCGCGCCGTTGCCGGCCGCGCCCACCTTCAAGGCAACGTCGAACGAGTTGGTGATGACGGTCAGGCCCGACAGCTTGGCCAGTTCGTCGGCCAGCACGCTGGTGGTGCTGCCGGCGTCCAGGAACAGAGTCTGTCCGCTGGATACCAGCCCCGCGGCCGCGCGCGCGATGGCGCGCTTGTATTTGACGCGCGTATGCACGCGTTCCGCGATGGGCGGTTCGCTGTGTACCGGCACGGCGCCGCCGTGCACCCGGCGTAATTCGCCCATGGCCTCCAGTTCCAGCAGGTCACGCCTGACTGTTTCCCTCGACACCCCTAGTTCGCCGACGATACGGTCGGTCGATACCTGCTGCAATGAAGACAGCAGGGCGCGGATTCTCTGATACCGCTCTTCTTGCCACATGTCCGATGTTTCCTAATCTATGTCCGGCGCCGCGCGGCTGCGGCGATCAGCGCGCGCAATGCCAGCAGGGAGCCCCCCACGACCAGCATGATAAGGGTTGAATAGGCGGCAGCCTGCGAGACGAACCCCGCTTCGTCCAGGCGCAGGACGGAAACGGGCGCCACGCTCACGGATGGCGTGACCAGGAAGATCACCGCTGACAGCGTCACCATGGACCGCATGAACAGGAAGAAGAACACGCCCAGCACGGTCGGACCGATCAGCGGCAGCACCGCGTCGCGCAGTACCCGCAGCGTGCCGCCGCCCAGGCAGCTGACCGCCTCCTCCAGCGCCTGCGGCACGGCGCGCATGCCGGTCATCATCGTCAGGAAACCCTGCGTGTGGTAGTGGTAGAAGTTGCACAAGGCGATCAGCGCGGCACTGCCATACAGCGCATACAGCGGCGTGCCGGGGGCGTTGAAGGCGAAGATGTACGACAAGCCCAGCACCAAGCCAGGAACTCCCACCGGCAGCACCGAGACCAGGTACACCAGCTTGGCCCACGCGCGTGGAATGCGGCACACCCCGAAGCTCAGGAAGAACAGCAGCAGTACGCCGCCGCCTGCCGCCGCCAGGGAAAGGTACAAGGACGTCCAGAGCGGCGTATAGCCGCCGCTGACCGTGATGTCGTAATGCTTCAGCGTCCATTCCATGCGATAGGGCCATAGCCGCATGAAGCTGGCGAAGATCACCGTAGCCACGGTCAGGATGATGGTGCCGCTGGCCAGCAGCACGCCGGCGGTGAACGCCGCATCGCGTCCGCGAGCCGGCTGCGGCGTGACCCGCAATCCGCTGGGCGAGGCCGAGCCGAACTGGCGCTGCGAGGCGACGCGTTCGATCTGCACCGAAATCAGCGAGGGCAGCAACAGCAGGATGCCGACCACCGAGCCCATGCCGAAGTTCATCTGCCCGGACACCTGGCTGTAGATCTCCGTGGCCAGCACCCGGTAATTGCCGCCGATCACGGCCGCGTTGCCGAAGTCGGTAATCGTGATGACGAACACCACGAAAGCTGCGCTCAGGAGGCCGAACTTGCAGTTGGGCAGGGTGATGTCGAAGAACTGGCGCGAGCCGGACGCGCCCATGACTTCGGCCGCGTCGTAGTAGCGCGCGTCCATGTTGCGCAGGGCCGCCTGCAGGATCAGCACGGCCTGGGGCAGGGCGTAGAACACGTTGGAGATCAACAGGCCCCAGAAGCCGTAGATATCGATCTCCCAGCCCGTCCAGCGGTGTACCAGCCCGTTGCGGCCCAGCAGGAAAATGAGTCCCAGGCCCTGAACCAGCGAAGGCGCCAGCAGCGGCAGCACCAGCGCCAGCCGCACGGCGGCCTTGCCGCGCATGCAGCTGCGATCCAGGCCATAGGCGATGGCAAAGCCCAGCCCGACGCTCACCACCGTGGTGGCGGTGCTCATGACCAGGCTGTTGAGCGTGGCGGTGAGCACGCCGCGCGTGGCGAAGACCTCGGCATAGTTGCCCAGGCCGACCGAGCCGTCTTTCTCGACCAGGCTGCGCCACGCCACGGTCGCCAGCGGATAGAGGAAGAACAGCGCCAGGCCGGCAAGTGGGATGCCGACGCAGCTCCACAGCAACACGCGGTCGGCGGACCAGGGGGCGCGGCCGGTTGGCGCCGCGATGGCCGGGCTGGCGTGGGCGGCGCTCAAGCGGCGGCTCCGGTTTGCGTGGCGCGATCCGTCATACGCTGACCCAGGCGCACTGGCCCGGCTCCATGTCCAGCCGTACGGGGGCGCCGCGCGACAGGCCGGCGGCGCCATGTTGCTCCACCAGCAGTTCGCGTCCCTGCCAGGCGATGCGCAGGCGGGTGAGGTTGCCCATGAACGTCATGTCCTGCACACGGCCAGGCCCGCGATCGTCCGCGGCGATGCGCAGGTTCTCGGGCCGCAGGCAGGCCTCGTAGCGCTCGCTGGCGCCCTCGGGCCGCGTCGCCATCAGCTGGGGCATGGCCTCGCGTACCCAGTCGGTGGGCAGCAGATTGCTCAGGCCCACGAAGTTCGCCACGAAACGGGTGCGCGGGCGCAGGTACAGATCTGACGGCGAGCCCACTTGTTCGATGCGGCCGTCGTTCATGCACACGATCTTGTCGGCCAGCGTCAGCGCTTCCTCCTGATCGTGCGTCACCATTACCGTGGGGATCTTCAGGCGCCGCTGCACGTCGTGGATTTCGGCGCGCATGTCGGTGCGTACGCGCGCGTCCAGCGCGGACAGCGGTTCGTCCAGCAGGATCAGTGCGGGATCCACCGCCAGCGCGCGCGCCAGCGCAACGCGCTGCTGCTGGCCGCCGGACAGCTGGTGCGGATAGCGTTCGGCATGCTCGGGCAGCTTGATCAGCGCCAGCAGTTCCTTCACGCGCGCGCCGATGCGTTCGCGCGATTCGCCGCGGATGCGCAGGCCGTAACCCACGTTCTGCGCCACCGTCATGTTGGGGAACAGAGAATACGACTGGAACACGATGCCGAAGCCGCGCTTGCGCGCCGGCAGCGCGCTCAGGTCGCGCCCGCCCAGCGTGATGGTGCCGCGGTCAAAGGGCAGCAGGCCCGCCACGATGCGCAGCAAGGTGGTCTTGCCGCAGCCGCTGGGGCCAAGCAGGCAGACGAATTCATGTTCGCCCACGGACAGGTCGATGTCTTGCAGCGCTACCGACGCATCGAACGTCTTGCGGATTCCGCGCAATTCCAGATACATGGCGTCTCCAGGACAGGCGGCAGCCGGCTGTGCGCCGGCCGCGGCACCGTCAACGCTTGATGGTTTCCTGCCAGGTCTTGATGGTGGCGTCCCGTTCCGCGGCGGACTTGGGGAAGTCCACGGGGTACAGCACGGCGGTCAGGTCCTTGGGCAGGCCGGCGGCTTCCGCGGCCTTGTTGGGCGTGGCGCCGGGGATGGTCACCAGTTCCTTGTACTTGCTGTACAGGCCGCCCGCTTGCGCCGATAGCGTCCAATCGAGGAAACGTTTGGCGTCGGTGGGATTCTTGGCCGTTTTCATCAGGCCCGAAGCTTCCAGCTCGTAACCCACCCATTTGGACGGAATCACCATCTTGATGGGAAATCCTTCCTCGATGGATTGCATGGCGGGAAAGGCGAAGGACACGCCGATGGCGTACTCGCCGGCGCGCGCCATCTTGCAGGGGCGCGAGCCCGACGGCGTGTACTGCGCCACGTTCTTGTCCAGGTCCTTGAGCAGCGCCCAGCCTTTCTCCTTGCCCATGCCCTGCAGCAGCGCGACGATCTGCAGATAGCCGGTGCCCGAGGCCGCGGGGCTGGGGATAACTATTTCGCCCTTGTAGACGGGCTTGGTCAGGTCTTCCCAGGAGGTCGGCATGGGCAGGTTCTTGGACTTGAGCCTGTCCGTGTTTACACAGAATGCGGCCACGTAGCCAGTGGCTGCGAACCACTTCTGGTCGGCGCCCTTGTACTGCGCGGGCAGGGCGTCCATGCCTTTGGCCGCGTACGGCTCCAGCAGGTTCTGCAGGCGCGGATCCAGCATGTTGCTGACGGCGAACCCCCAGATCACGTCCTGCTGCGGGTTGGAAGCCTCGGCGATCAGGCGCGCGCCCAGATCGCCGGTGGACAGCCGCAGCACGTTGACCTTCACGTCCGGCATGGCGGCGTTGGCGGCTTTCAGGTAGGCCGCGATTTCGTCTTCTTCGAGGGCGGTGTAGACGGTGATGGCGCCGGCGTGAGCCTGCGTCCAACCTAGGGAAATTACTGCAACCACAAGGCTAAGCTTCTTCATACATTGCATGATGGGACTCCGGTTGGAATACACGGCAACGGTGGCGAGCTACGTAGTTGGACAGCCTTCTGCAACAAATCCGGCAAGTTGCAGTTTTATGTATGTTTGCAAATTTGTGGCAACGTGTCTAGACTGGAAAAACCAGTATTTAAGGGTTTTTTTGGCGTAGGCGCATCCTCCCGCGCCACGCCTGGAGCTCATCGATGCAAACTTCACCGCCGTTATCCGCGCAGCAGCTGGCCGCGTACTCCTCGTTCGCCCAAACGCTGGCGGACCGCGTGCGTCCCTTGTCGCGCAAGTGGTTCCGGCATCCGCTGGACGTGGACACCAAGGCGGACGAAAGCCCGGTCACGCAGGCTGACCGCGAAGTCGAGGCTGCCCTGCGCGAGGCCATCGCCCAGCACTATCCCGAGCACGGCATTTTTGGTGAGGAGTTCGGCGCTTCGCATGCCGAAGCCGAATTCGTGTGGTCGCTGGATCCCATCGACGGCACGCGCGCCTTCATTTCCGGCAACCCGCTGTGGGGCACGCTGCTGGCGCTGCTGCATCGGGGCAAGCCCGTGCTCGGGGTGATCGACATACCCATGCTGGATGAGCGCTGGGTCGGTGCGGCAGGCGCGGCCGCGCAGTTGAATGGCGCCGCCTGTCGCGCCAGCGCTTGCGCCGAACTGCGCCAGGCCATTCTGTACGCCACCTCGCCCGACATCTTTGCCGGCGCGGAACTGGCCGCCTTCGAGGCGCTGACGCAGGCCGCGCGCATGCGCCGCTACGGCGGCGATTGCTACAGCTACGGCCTCCTGGCCAGCGGACACGTCGACCTGGTGGTCGAGTCCGGCCTGCAGCCGTATGACTATCTGGCGCTGATGCCCGTGATCGAAGGGGCGGGCGGCGTCATTACCGATTGGTCGGGGCAGCCGCTCAGTCTCGAATCGCAGGGCCGCGTCGTCGCGGCCGCCACGCCGCAGCTGCATCGCCAGGCGATGCGGGTGCTGGGGGCGGCCATGACCTGAACGCCGCGCCGCCCGCCCGCAGTCCAACGCAACGCTTCAGTCACAAGGTGAAAGAGCATGCATGCACTAGGGGTAGCAACGGTGGAAGACGCGGAGCGGCTGGTGCAAGCCAGCCAGCTCTCGCACATCAAGGTAGGCTTGTCCGACGTCGATGGCGTCATGCTGGGCAAATACTTGCGGCGCGACAAGTTCCTGGGCGCGCTGCGCTCGGGGCTGGCGTTTTGCGACGTGGTGTTCGGCTGGGATCTGGACGACCAGCTGTACGACAACACCAAGTACACGGGTTGGCACACGGCCTATCCCGATGCCAAGCTCAGGATCATCCCCCAAAGCGGCCGCAGGCTGCCGCTGGAGCAGGGACCGGGCGGCGAAGACATGCTGCTGTTCCTGGCGGAATTCGAAGGCGACGCGGGCGCCATCTGTCCGCGGCGCCTGTTGCACCGGACGCTGGACCGGGCCGCCGGCATGGGCTATGACGTCTATGCGGCGCTGGAGTACGAGTTCTTCATGTTCCGCGAAACGCCGCATTCCGTGCGCGCCAAGAACTACCGCAACATGGAGAACTGGACGCCGGGAAATTTCGGCTACTCGGTGCTGCGCAGCACGGTCGAGGGCGACTTCTACCGCAAGCTGCTGGACATGTGCGAACGCATGGACATGCCCATCGAAGGCCTGCACACCGAAACGGGGCCCGGCGTGCTGGAAGCGGCACTGGCGGTGGACCTGGCCGCGGCCGCGGGCGACAAGGCCTTTCTCTTCAAGACCTTCACCAAGGCGCTGGCGCAGCAGAACGGGCTGATGGCGACCTTCATGGCGAAATGGTCGCATGATCATCCCGGCCAGAGCGGCCACATCCATCTGTCGCTGCGCGATCACAAGACCAACCGCTCCGCCTTCTACGACGAATCCCGGCCGCATGGCATGAGCGCGACGCAAGCCTCCTTCATGGCCGGCGTACAGCGCTATCTGCCGGAATTCATGGCCCTGTATGCGCAGACCATCAACAGCTATTCGCGCCTGGTGCCCGGGTACTGGGCGCCGCTGGATGCCACCTGGGGCATGGAAAACCGTACCACCGCGCTGCGGCTGATTCCAGGCAGCGACAAATCGCAGCGCGTCGAGGTGCGCATCGGATCAGCCGACGCCAATCCTTACCTGGCCTTGTCCGCCGCCCTGGCTTCGGGCCTGTATGGCATCGAACAGGGCCTGGAACCCGAGCCGATGGTGCAGGGCAATGCCTACACGCAGCAGTTTCCAGCGCATCTGCGCCTGCCCACCACGCTATGGGAATCCGCGCAGCGGCTGCGCGAATCCGAGGCCGCGCGGCATCTGTTCGGCGATGCCTTCGTCGAACACTACGCCGCCACGCGCGAATGGGAAGAACGGCAGTTCCGCCGCCACGTGACCGATTGGGAACTGGCGCGCTACTTCGAAATCATCTGAATCCAAACCACATCGCTTGCGCAGGGCAGACATGACCCAGGAACTCATCACCATCAGTCCCATCGACGGGCGCGAGGTCGTGCGCCGACCCTATGCCAGCGAGGCGCAGATCGCGCAGGCACTCGCTGACGCCCAAGCCGCGCAGGGCGCGTGGCAGGCGCTGGGCGTGCAGGAGCGGGGGCGCATCGTGTCCGCGGCCGTCGACCGCTTCGTTGCCGCCAAGGAAGAGATCGCGCGCGCCATCACCATCCAGATGGGACGGCCATTGCGCTACACGCCGGGCGAAGTGGCAGGCTTCGAGGCGCGCGCCCGTCACATGATCGCCATCGCGGGCGAGGCGCTGGCGCCCATCCAGGTACCGGAGCAAACCGGTTTCACACGCTTCATCAGCCGCGAGCCGATAGGTGTCGCGTTGACCATCGCGCCGTGGAACTACCCCTTATTGACGGCCGTGAACAGCATCGTGCCCGCTCTGATGGCGGGCAATACGGTCATCCTCAAGCATTCCGACCAGACGCCCTTGTGCGCGGAATTTATCGAACGCGCGTTCCGCGAGGTCGGGGCGCCCAAAGGCGTATTCCAGTATCTGCATGCCAACCACGACATCGTGCACCGGCTGATCCGCGCGCCGGAGGTCGGCTACGTGTTGTTCACCGGGTCCGTGCGCGGAGGGCATGCGGTCGAGGAAAGCGCGGCGGGGCGCTTTATCGGCATGGGCCTGGAGCTAGGCGGCAATGATCCGGCCTATGTGCGGGCCGACGCCAAGATCGAACACGCGGTCGAAACCCTGGTGGACGGCGCGTACTTCAATTCGGGCCAGTCCTGCTGCGGCATCCAGCGCATCTACGTGGCGCGCACCAGATACGATGAATTCGTCGATCGCGCCGTCGAGTTGACGCGCGGCTATGTCCTGGGGAATCCGCTGCACGCCGACACTACCTTGGGTCCGGTCGTGCGCGCCAAGGCCGCCGCCGAGATCCGGGCCATCATCGACGAAGCGGTTTCGGCGGGCGCCAGGAATATGATTGATAGCTCGCATTTCAAGGAAGCGAGCATAGGCTCGCCTTATGTCGCGCCGGCGTTGCTCACGCAGGTCGATCACCGCATGCGCATCATGAGCGATGAATGCTTCGGGCCGGCCGTCGGAATCATGGCGGTAGACAGCGACGAGGAAGCCATCGGTCTGATGAACGACAGTCCCTATGGCCTGACGGCGGCGGCCTTCACGCAGGACGAGGAAGCGGCCTTGCATATCGGTCGCCAGGTCCGCACGGGAACCTTTTTCATGAACCGCTGCGATTACCTGGATCCCGCGCTGGCCTGGACCGGCGTCAAGAATTCCGGCCGCGGCGTGTCCCTCTCGGTTGTTGGCTACGAGCAGCTCACGCAAGCCAAATCCTTTCATCTGCGCAGCGTCTGACACGGCGCCATCAGGAAACCAACCATGACCTTGCCCAGCGTTAATTGGAACTATCCCACGGCCATCAAGGCCGGCCCTGGCCGCATCAAGGAATTGCCGGCGCTGTGCCGCGGGCTGGGCATGGCGCGGCCATTGCTTGTGACGGATCCCGGGCTGGCCGCCTTGCCCATGGTCGTGGGCGCCGTGCAGGGCTGCCGTGACGCCGGCCTGGAGTGCGGCCTGTTCCACGAAATCAAAGGCAACCCCACGGGCCGCAACGTCGACGACGGCGTGCGTGCTTACAAGCAGGGCGGCCACGACGGCGTGATCGCATTCGGCGGAGGTTCTGCGCTGGACGCGGCCAAAGCCATTGCGTTGATGGCGGGCCAGACGCGGCCGCTATGGGATTTCGAGGACATCGGCGACAACTACTTGCGCGTCGACGTGGCCGGCATGGCGCCGGTGGTGGCGGTGCCGACCACTGCGGGCACCGGTTCCGAAGTCGGGCGCGCCTCCGTCATCACCGACGAGGCCGCTGAAGTAAAGCGCATCATCTTCCATGCGCGCATGCTGCCCTCGGTCGTGATCCTGGACCCCGAACTGACGGTAGGCCTGCCGCCAAAGATCACGGCGGCGACGGGCATGGACGCGCTGTCGCACAATCTGGAGGCCTACTGTTCGCCGTTCTTCCATCCCATGGCGGCGGGCATCGCGATCGAAGGCATGCGCCTGGTGAAGGAGTACCTGCCGCAGGCGGTCGCCCATGGCGATGACCTGCAGGCGCGCCTGCAGATGCTGGTGGCGTCCAGCATGGGCGCGACGGCATTCCAGCGCGGGCTGGGCGCCATGCATGCGCTGGCGCACCCGCTGGGCGCGCTGTACGACGCGCATCACGGCATGCTCAACGCCATCCTCATGCCGTATGTGCTGAAAGCCAACGAACACGCGGTGGCGCCGCGGTTGCAGGCCTTGGCGCGCTATCTGGATCTGCCGGATTCCGGCCCTGGCGCGGTGCTGGACTGGGTGTTGCGCCTGCGCGAGACCGTGGGCATTCCGCATACCCTGGCCGAAATCGGCATCGACGAGGCTCAGGCCGAACGAATAGGGCGCATGGCGGCCGAGGATCCTTCGGCCGGCACCAACCCCGTCAACTACACGCCCGAGCAGTATTCCGATCTTTTTCGTGCAGCAATTCGCGGAAACCTGTAAGCTTCGCCCCCTCTGCGCGGAAACGCTGCGGTGGTTGAAGAAGAATTTTGAATATTTCGTCCGAAGCGTTTGACAGCGGATTTGAAAGTGTTCATAATCTCGAATTCTCCTCTGGAGGAGTGCCCGAGTGGTTAAAGGGGGCAGACTGTAAATCTGTTGGCCTTGCGCCTACGTTGGTTCGAATCCAACCTCCTCCACCAGAGACCCATTCCTAAATCCAGGCGCGGTTTGCCTGGATTTACAATGTGAAGCTCAGAAAGCTGAGCAGCCTTCGCAAAGAAGGTTGTAAGGTTTTCCAGGGCTTCGGATTGAAAAGGTTTGGGAAAGAGAAGGTGAAAGGGTATGCCGCGGGTGTAGCTCAATGGTAGAGCAGAAGCCTTCCAAGCTTACGACGAGGGTTCGATTCCCTTCACCCGCTCCAAGATTTATTTGCCCATGTGGCTCAGTGGTAGAGCACTCCCTTGGTAAGGGAGAGGTCGCGCGTTCGATCCGCGCCATGGGCACCACTAATTCCTCTTTTCTTCAGTCAGAAGCGCAATCCAGGTCAGGAGTCAGCCATGGCAAAAGGCAAGTTTGAACGTACCAAGCCGCACGTGAACGTGGGTACGATTGGTCACGTTGACCACGGCAAAACGACGTTGACGGCGGCCATTACGACCGTTCTGTCGAACAAGTTCGGCGGCGAAGCCAAGGGCTACGACCAGATCGATGCGACTCCTGAAGAAAAGGCTCGCGGCATCACGATCAACACGGCTCACGTCGAGTACGAAACGGAAGCGCGTCACTACGCGCACGTTGACTGCCCGGGCCACGCTGACTATGTGAAGAACATGATCACGGGCGCCGCCCAGATGGACGGCGCGATCCTGGTCGTGTCGGCCGCTGACGGCCCGATGCCGCAAACCCGCGAACACATCCTGCTGTCGCGCCAGGTTGGCGTGCCGTATATCATCGTCTTCCTGAACAAGGCTGACATGGTTGACGACGCCGAGCTGCTCGAGCTGGTGGAAATGGAAGTCCGCGAACTGCTGTCGAAGTACGACTTCCCGGGCGACGACACCCCGATCGTGAAGG